>NZ_CAJHOG010000004.1:0-277086 GCF_905120495.1 Sphingobium sp. S6
CCAAGGACATGGTCGGCTCCATCGCCAAGGAACTGGCAGGCGGCGGAAGCGGCCTCCACTGAGCCCCGCCTAAGGGGGCGGCTTTAGGTGAACTCTTCGGCTCTGCGGAGTTCGGAGGGATGGCAGAGGAGGCTAAGAAGGAACGGTGGTTGATGCCATCCGCCAGTTCAATGATCCCGCCTGTCAGATGCTGGAGGAGCGCAACGCTCAATACTGCTCCAGCCGGGGGGCTGCCCGAGCCTTGGCTGATTACCGCAAGGACGGCATGGCCCCTAACGAGGCCGAGCAGGAGATGCTGGGCTACATCCGGTCAGAGAGTCTTCCTGAGCCGCAGCGGTGATGCGGAAAAAGCCATCAAGATGACGCAAGGAGAGCTGTGGGATCCAACCCTTCAGCGCTCCCCCTCTTCGCGCTCTACGGCTCAGGAAAGCCCGTTAGTCCCAGCTAAAAAAAATGCGAAGCGGTTTTCCCGGACTCTCTTTCGCTGCCCTGTGGGCTGGGAGGCTGGCGGGACGCCTTCGGAGATCGCAGCGATGCTTGGTTGGACGGTGACGACAGCGAACAGAATGCTTGATGTGTATCAGGCGATGACAGCGGCCTTGAGCAACTCGGCGGTCGCTAAATTGGAGGCTCGCAAGGCATGATTGGTGCGGAATGCCTGTGATAAAATCAGCGGAGATGGCTGAAACCCGCAGAAAACCTTGGCTGGGGCGGCAGGATTCGAACCTGCGCATGGCGGTACCAAAAACCGCTGCCTTACCGCTTGGCTACGCCCCAGCATGCGCGCGGAGGTGCCGGGCGCGGGGACGGCATATAGCGTCTCTTGCGCGAAAGGAAAGCCTAGTCATCACAGACTTGCTCCGCCAATATGCGGGCGTCAAACGCTTCCTGGAACGCCCGGCATGAATGCAAATAGTTCGCCCGCCAATGCACCGGCTTCGCAGGTCACGCCTGCCTCTCCCCTGTTCCTGCGGGAGGACGAAATCAGGCGCGGGATCGAGATGCTGTATTTTGGCTACTCCGCCTTGACGCGGTCCATCGATGATGGGCTTGCGGCGCAGGGGCTGGGGCGCGCGCATCACCGCGCGCTGTATTTCATCTCGCGCCAGCCTGACCTGACGGTAAAGGAATTGCTGCGCCTTCTGTCCATCACCAAACAGTCGCTCGGCCGCGTACTCAACGACCTTGTGGAACGCGGCTATATCGAAACCCGGCAAGGGGCAAATGACCGGCGACAAAAACTGCTTCGGCTCAGTGCCTCGGGCAAGGCGCTGGAGGCTGAGTTATTCCGCGCTCTGCGTGAAAAGATGGCGGCGGCCTATGCGCAGGCGGGGCAGGGCTCCGTCACCGGCTTTTGGCGCGTGTTGGAAGGATTGATCCCGGACGTCGACCGGTCGATGGTCTTCGGGTTGCGCAGCCGCTGACTGGCGAGCAACCATAATGTCTTGCGGTGGTTAAGCTCAGGCACTCCACGGTAAGATGAGGAACATCATGAGATTATCACTTCTGGCTGGCCTGGCGATCTCGGCGGGTATGAGCCTGTCCGGTTGCTCGGAAAAGGCAGCGGACAGCCTTGAGAATGCGGGATCGGCGATCGGTAATGATGTCAGCCGGGCAGTGGATCAGGCGGGCGAGAAAATCGACAACGGCCTCGACGATGCCGGGCGGGCGTTTGATGAGGGCGCAAATGAAGTCGGGGCTGCTAGCCGCAATGCCGCTCAGGATGCGCGGCGCGAAGCACGGGAAGCCAAGCAGGACGCGGGCGCCGCTATGGAGCGCGCCGGGAATGACCTCAGGCGAGATTGAACCCGCACCGGGCAGGACTTTAGGCCTGAGATTGGCCGGAGAGCTGGCTAAGCGCCGCTGCGACATAGCGGCGGCGTTCAGGGTCGCGGCTGATCTCCAGCATGGCGCATAGGCTCGCGCGCGCCGCCTCGACCTCGCCATGCACCAGCTGCAAGCGGGCAAGTGCCCACCAGCCGGCGTCATGTTCAGGCGCGACCACGGTCATCCGCTCATATATGGTGCATGCCCGCCATGTATCACCCGCATCCTCCGCTCGCGTGGCTTGGTTCAGGAGGAGGCGGACGAGGGTCATGCGGTTCGACATCGGCTCGACGGCGGATTGGGCCTGGGGACCGGAAATGGCGGCCCTCGTCAACAACTCGGCCAATTGTTCAGCCTGCACCAGTGCGCCACGCCGGAAGGGATCGATGATCGCCGGAGCATCCTCAGGCCCGATGCTGACCAGGACATGTCCAGGCGTATTGAGGGCGTGGGAACGCCATCCCGCCCGCCGCGCGGCTGCGACATAGAGGATGGACAGGCTGACCGGCAGCCCCAGCCGCCGGTCCAGCACCCGCACCATGTCCGCGTTCAGCGGTGCATCATAGCTCTCACTATCACCCGCGAAGCCGAACTGCGTGCCGATTACGCGCGCGAGCAGGGCGCCTTGGGCCTCACCCGATTGCAGCTCATCGTCCCCGGCGCCGGACCGCTCCGCATCGATGGCTTTGCCGATTCCGCGCAGCAGCTCCAGATAGGGTTCAACGTCGATCCCGTCATGATCGAGCGCACTCAACATCAGCGCGGCGCTGTCGAGTTCGATCTCCTCATCGGCCAGCAGCCCGAGATAGGCGATGCTCTCGTTCATCGAAGCACCGATGCGGCGAGAATGGAGGGAGCCCGCGGCTCCCGGAAACTCACGGTCGAAAAACTTGCCATGCCCCCTAGATGGGGCCGCTCGCGCCGCTTTCCACCAACCTATGAGGAAAAAGACGCTGGCGGGACAGGAAAGCCGTTATTGTGCAGCAATGGGGGGCGCTGCGAGGCGGACGATGTCGGCATCTTCGCACAGCTTCGCCGCACAATTCAATAATGCCTTGGGATCAAAGGGTTTGCTTATCAACATCCGGTCCTGAAAGTCCTCGGGCAGGCTTTCCCGGCCATATCCAGTCACAAAGGCGAAGGCGATGTTCCTCTGCGCCAGTGCCGCGCCAACATGATCCACGGACATGCCCTGCAAATTGCCATCGAGCAGCGCGGCGTCGAAGTCGGCGCTCTTGATCAATGCCAGCGCTTCTTCAGCCGAGCCAGCGATCGTCACCCCTGCGGCCCCGTCATCCTCCAACAGGCTTGCAATCTCCATCGCCACCAGCGGTTCATCCTCAATCACCAGGAAAGCGCGCCCGGTGATCGCGCCGCCTTCAGCAGCATTCGGCTCTTCGCCGAGATTGATCCCCGGACTTGCAATGTTGACCCGGCTGATGCGCGGCCCCCTGGGCAATGTCATGGTCCAGCAAACGCCGCTTTCCTCATAGCTCACGCGCGCCTGTCCGCCTTCCGCCTTCAGGCTGCGTTCGATAAGGGCCGTGCCAAATCCTCTGCGCGTGGGCTCGGCAACGCGCGGACCACCGCTTTCGGCCCAACGGATCGCCAGATGCTCACGCTCCATCTTCCACGACAGCGACACGGTGCCCGCTGGTGTGCAAAGCGCGCCATATTTATGGGCATTGGTCACAAGCTCGTGCAGGATGAGAGCGACATGCAGCGCCAACTCGGGCGCCAGCTCCAGTTCCGGCCCCTCGATCTGCAACTGCCCAAGATCGATGGCTCCGATATCGATCTGACCATTGACCAGTTCGCGCAAAGACGCGCCCTGCCATGTGGTGCTGCTGAGCAAGGAGTGCGCGCGCGCAAGGGCATGGATGCGCCCCGTGAAGGTTGGGGCAAAGTCGGACGGACCCGAGGAATGGCGCAAGGTCTGCACGGCGATGGCCTGCACCGACGCCAGCGTGTTCTTGACCCGGTGGTTCAGTTCCCCGATCAGCAGGCGCTGCGTCTCTTCCGCGCGCTTCCGTTCGGTCACGTCGAGAATCTGGACATTGACGGACACGATTCGTCCCTGCCCATTGAGCAGTGCCGAACAATAGCATTCGCATTCCAGTGTCAGCCCTTCGGCCGTGCGCATGCGCAAATGCTGGACGGCGCGAACGCTGCGCCCGGCGATCAGGTCGCTCATCAACGCACCGAACGCCGCCTCATCATCGGGGTCGATCCATTTGAGTTCGCTCGTCTTGAACCCAGCCACTTCTGGCGATCGCCATCCGAACAGCCGCTCGGCACCATTGGACCAGCCTATGATATGGCGTGCCGCGTCAAATTCGATGATCGCGAGCGGCGAATTGTCGCTATGCGCGTGCAGCCGGGCGAGGGCGGCGGCAATCTCGTCACGCTGGCGCGCCAGTTCCTCCCGCTGCCGGAAAAGCTCGACGAAGACGGCGGTCTTGTTCCGCAGGATATGCGCATCGACGGGCTTCAGCAGATAATCGACGGCACCCGCCTCATATCCCCGAAATCGCCGCCTTTCATCGGTGGCGACGGCCGTCAGGAATATGATCGGCACCCGCCGGGTCCGCTCGGTCCCGCGCATCAATTCGGCAAGTTCGAATCCATCCATGCCCGGCATCTGCACGTCCAGCAGCGCCAGCGCGACATCATGCACCAGCAGCAGTTCGAGCGCCTGCACGCCGGACCGCGCCCTCAGCAGCTCTACGCCTTCTCCAGCGAACAGAGCCTCCAGCGCGAGCAGATTCTCCTCGACATCATCCACCGCCAGGATCTTGGGCTTTTCATGCTGCATGGCGCAGATCCTCCAAGTCCTTCACATTGCGCCGGTAGATTTTCTCCGCCTCATGGAAATCGGCAAAGGCTGCGGAATAGCGGGAGAAGCGGAGCGTCTCCTTCGACCCCAATCCCAGAAATCCGCCGCGCACCAGCGATCCGCCGAACAGCCCGAGCGCGCGGTCCTGCAATTCGCGATCGAAATAGATCAGCACATTGCGGCTCGACACCAGTTGCACTTCGGCGAACACCTGGTCACTGGCCAGATTATGTTCGGCAAACACCGCGCGGCGGCGCAGCGTCTTGTCGAACACGGCCGCGCCATAGGCAGCGGTATAATAATCGGACAACGACTGCTTGCCGCCTGCCAGCCGGTGATTTTCCGTAAACTGTGCGATCCGGTCGAGGTCATAGATCCCGGCCTCCGCCTTCTTGAGCGCGGCGGGGCTGATGTCCGTGCAATAGAAGATGGTTCGATCCTCCAACCCTTCTTCCCGGAACAGGATCGCCAGCGAATAAAATTCCTCGCCATTGGCGCAACCTGCGATCCAGATCTTGAGCGAAGGATAGGTGCGAAGGTGTGGCACCACCAATTCCCGCAACGCCCGGAAATAGGCGGGGTCGCGGAACATCTCGCTCACCTGGATGGTCAGGAAGCCCATCAGGTCGGCGAACACCGCCGGGTCGCGCAGCAGGAGATGCTGAAGCTGCGACAGGCTTTCGCACCCATGCCGCTGCTGTGCCCGCGCCAGCCGCCGGTGCAGCGACCCACGCGAATAGCCGCGAAAGTCGTAATGATAATGCCGCCAGAGCGCCTCCAGCAGCAGGTCAAGCTCCAACTCCTCGTGGGGTGCGAATATCTCCTCGCTCATCGCGGCATCCACACGCGGGTGAGGCTGAGCAGCTTGTCCACGTCCAGCGGCTTGGCCAGATAGTCGTTCGCGCCAGCGTCCAGGCAGTCCTGCTGGTCTCGCGCCATGGCCTTGGCGGTGAGCGCGATGATGGGCATCTGCCTGCCCCATGGCTGGGACCGGATTTCCCGCGTGGCGGTGAGGCCATCCATCTCCGGCATCATCACGTCCATCAGCACCAGATCGACAGGATCGGAAAGGCCGCGCGCCGCCTCGTCCAGCGTCTGGAGCGCCTCGCGCCCGTTACGTGCGATCCGCACCTTGGCCCCATGCGGCTCGAATATGGAGGTGAGGGCATAGACGTTGCGGATGTCGTCCTCGACCACCAGGATTTCGCGTCCGTCCAACGCGGCGTCGCGGTTCAACGATTTGGCGATCAGCGCCTGCTGCGGTTCGGGAAGGTCGGACACCACCTGATGCAGGAACAGCGTCACCTCATCCAGCAAGCGCTCGGGCGATTTAGCGCCCTTGACGATGATCGACTTGCTGTAGCGCCGCAGCCGCATTTCTTCTTCGGGAGCAAGGTCGCGGCCGGTATAAACGATGACGGGCGGGAAACCGACAGCCTCGTCGGCGCTCAGCCGCTCCAGCAGATCGAGGCCGGACGCGTCGGGCAGGTTGAGGTCGAGCACCATGCAATCGAATGTTTCGCGGCCGAGCAGATCGAAACATTGCGCGGCGGAATGCGCCTCGACCGTCTCGACATCACGCGACGCGAGCAGCAGCTTCACGCTCTCGGCCTGCTGCGCATCATCCTCCACCACCAAGACGCGGCGCAGGCGCTGGGACATGCGCGCTTCCAACCCTTCCAGCATATCGACCAGAGCGTCGCGCTTCACCGGCTTGAACAGATAGCCGATGGCGCCGCTGGACAGCGCCGCCTGACTATCGTCATCGACGGATACCACATGCACCGGGATATGGCGCGTACGCACGTCGCGCTTGATCCGGTCGAGCACCGAAAGGCCGGTATGATCCGGCAGGTTCATGTCCAATATGACGGCATTCGGCACATATTGCCGCGCCATCAGCGCGCCTTCGTCAGCGGTGGTGGCGATCAGGCACTGAAAGTTCAGCTCATGCGCGACATCGCAGAGGATCTTGGCGAACACCGGATCATCCTCGACGATCAGGATGACGCGCGCATCGCCCGACAGCGTTTCCCGGTCGTCCTGCGCGGCCGGGCCTTTGCGGCGGCGGGCAGGCTTGGGGTTGGACGGGGCAGGGCGGAACTGTTCGACCGGCCGCAACATCTCTGCGGAACTGCTTGCCGCATCATCATAGCGCTCGGGCAGGATCAGCGTGAAGGCGCTGCCTTCGCCAGCGATACTCTCCACCTGCACTTCGCCGCCAAGCAGGCGGGCGAGTTCGCGCGAAATGGAAAGACCAAGGCCGGTGCCGCCATATTTGCGGCTGACGGTGCCATCGGCCTGGCGGAAGGCTTCGAATATCACCTGCTGCTGTTCGGGCGGGATACCGACGCCCGTGTCCCGCACGGTAAAGGCGATCCTGCCGTCGGCGGCTGCGTTCACGGCCAGAGTGACTGATCCCGTCTCGGTGAACTTGATGGCGTTGGACAGGAAATTCTTCAGCACCTGTTCGATCCGCTGGGGATCGCTGTCCATTTCCGCAGGCGCGCCCGGCTCCTGCTTCACGCTGAATGCAAGGCCCTTCGATTTTGCGGAAGGCGCAAAGACCGCCTCCATCTTTTCGGTGAGCGCACGGATGCTCATGCGGCGGGTATGCAGTTCCAGCTTGCCCGCCTCGATCTTTGAAATGTCGAGAATGTCGTTGATCAGCGTCAGCAGGTCATTGCCTGACGTCTCGATCGTTTCGGCATGCCGCACCTGCTCTGGCGACAGGTTGCCGCCGCGATTTTCCGCCAGCAATCGCGCCATGATCAGCAGCGAGTTGAGCGGCGTGCGCAGTTCGTGGCTCATATTCGCCAGGAACTCGGACTTGTAGCGGCTCGCCTGTTCCAGCTCGCCAGCCTGGTTCTCCAGCGATCGCTGCGTCCGCGTCAGGTCGTCGCGCTGGATTTCCAACTGTCGCGCCTGTTCTTCAAGCTGGGAATTGGTCTGTTCAAGCTCCGCCTGCTGGGTTTCCAGCCTGGCGGCCGATTCCTGCAGCTGGCGGCTTTGCTGCTCCAGCTCTTCATTGTTGGCGCGCAGCTCCTCGCTTTGCGCCTGCAATTCCTCGGCCTGCTGCTGCGTCTCCTCCAGCAGTTCACGCAGGCGCGCACGATATTTGCCTGACCGAATGGCGACGCCCAGCTGCGCACCGATCCTGTCCAGCAATGCCTGTGCTTCGCTATCGGCGTCCTTGGGCAGGCCCAGTTCGATGACGGCGTTGATGGTGCCGTCGGCCTGTGTCGTGCTGATAAGCAGGCTGTCGGGCTTCGATTGGCCCAGTGCCGACCCGTAGGACAGATAACCGTCAGGCACGTCCTTGAGGAAAAAGCTGCGCTTGTCGCGCACCGCTTGGCCCAACAGCCCGTCGCTCAGCGAAAATCGCTCCGGCAGCGGCGCGTCCGCAGGCACCGCATAGGTGGCATAGCGGCGAAAACCTTCCCCATTGGCGATGTACAGCGCGCCCGCCTGCGCCTTTAGATAATCGGCCAGGAATGTAAGCGCACTCGTCGCCAGCGTATCGAGCGGCTGTTCGCCGCCGACCGCCTTTGCAAGGCCGACCTGTCCGCCTTGCAGCCACTCCTCCCGCGCGATCGCCAGCCGGTTGCGGATGAACAGCACGCCGATGATGGCCAGGACCCAGCAGGTAACGCCTGCCAACGCACGGTTGGTGATCGCGACCTGGGGATCGACGCCCGGGGGCGCCAGGGTGAAACCGACGATGGTCAGCAGCGTCGCCAGCGCGGTAACGATCAACGGAACCTGCTGCCGCCGCGCCACATAGGAAAGAACGATGGGAAGCAGATAGGCGACCCATACCGCCGTCCCGAGCGGGAAGATGATGTCGGCTGCGAAGGGCAGGGCGAGAAGAACGGCCAGCGCACCATAAAGCCAGGCCTGCGTGATCGGCGATTTAGACTGCTGCATCCGTTTAAAAAAAGCCCCTGTCGCGCAGTCCGCGCCACAGGAAGCCTACTTCCCCCTTTTTGCCCTTCGCCCGACATGCACGAATAGCCCCTAAAAAGGGTTTTCGGGCGTGCCTTGAAGGGCTGCAACGACCGGAGTGGCGAATGGTTCCCTCACAAAGTTCGCCGCCCACTCAACTCGCGCTTGTTCCTTGAAGCGCTTCGCCCCTATGCAGATGACCATAGCGAACAAGGGGGAGGGCGGATGAACGCGCAAATGGATGCCGCCGATGGGGCAGTCGGCAAGCGGGAACTAAGGACGGTCGTCGGCGCGAGCCTGATCGGTACGATGATCGAATGGTTCGACTTCTTCATCTATGGCGTCGCCTCCGCTCTGGTGTTCAACCGCCTGTTCTTCCCGTCCTTCGATCCGTTGACGGGCACGTTGCTCGCCTTTTCAACCTACGCGCTCGGCTTCCTCGCCCGGCCCTTGGGTGGGATCGTGTTCGGCCATTTCGGCGACCGCATCGGGCGCAAGACATTGCTGATGATCAGCCTTCTCACCATGGGCCTTTCGACGACCGCCATCGGCCTGCTGCCCACCTATCAACAGATCGGCACCTGGGCGCCGATCCTGCTCGTCCTGCTCCGCCTGCTACAAGGCTTCGCCGTTGGTGGGGAGTGGGGCGGCGCGGTGCTGATCGTGGCGGAGGTCGCACCCGCCTCGCAACGCGGCTTCTGGACCAGCTGGCCGCAAGTCGGCGCGCCCGCGGGCAATCTGCTCGCCGCCGCCGTTTTCGCCATGTCTTCGGCCCTGCTCACCGAAGCCGACTTCGTGGCCTGGGGCTGGCGCATACCTTTCCTGCTGTCGATCGTGCTCGTGTTCGTTGGCTGGTGGCTCCGACGCGCCGTGTCCGAAAGCATGGTCTTCGCCCGTGAAGCAGCCGCTGGCGGCGTCGAGCGCTTCCCCGCGATCGAGGCGCTCCGCCGCAAGGGCCGCGCCCTCCTCATCGGAGCGGGGCTCCGCTTCGGCGAGAATATCTGCTACTATGTCGCCGCCACTTTCGCGATCACCTATTGGACGGAAATCAAGGGCGGCGATCGCTCGCTCGTCCTCAACGCCGTGCTGATCGGCTCCGCGCTCGAATCTCTCACCATGCCCCTGTTCGCCGCCTTGTCCGACCGTATCGGGCGCAGGCTCGTCTATGGCGCGGGCGCGCTGTGCGTAGCCGCCTGGTTCCTCATCTTCTTCACGCTGCTTGACGGCGGCACGATCTGGAGCGTGGGCATCGCCATAACCGTCGCGATGGTGGCTCATGGCGCCATGTACGCCCCGCAGGGCGCGATGATCACCGAGCTTTTCCCCACGCGCCTGCGCTATTCGGCCGCCAGCATAGCCTATCAGGCGACATCCATCGTCGCAGGCTCGCTCGCCCCGATCATCGCCCTGTCGCTCTACAAGGCGAGCGGGGGCACCGGCATGGTCGCCGCCTATGTGATCGGCGGCCTGCTTATCACCCTCATCGCCGTTGCGGCGGCACCCGAAACGCGCGGGGTGGATCTCAACAAGGTGGGGTGATCGCGAACATTATCGAAGCCCTAACCTATGTACGCGCACCCCTGTTTCCGCTGGCCTAGAAGGAAGATGTTCAGGGAAGAGATGGCGAGAGACCCGGCAGCTACCAGCCCGTCTCTCGCCACCCTTTGATACTCTTACGGAACAAGCTGAAGCTCCATCTGTTCACTATCCACCAAGAGGAGGATAGAGATGGCCGAAGTTCACAGAGATCCCTATACCGGAGACCGGACGGTCGTTCACAAAAGCCGCGGCGGGCGCACGCTTGCAATAGTATTGATCCTGATCCTGGCAGTTGTCGGCATCCTGTTCGCCACGGGCTTCTGGAAGGCCGATGTCAAGGGCGGCGACATGCCGGAAGTCAGCGTCCAGGGCGGCGACCTTCCCAAGGTCGACGTCGACTCGAAGGAGGTCGTCGTTGGCTCGAAGAAGGAAACCATCGACGTTCCGACCGTTGGCGTGAAGGATAATGGCGAAGAATAATCCTCGCTAAGAAGCCGAGAAATAGTTTAGCGGGTGAAACGCCTTGGCAGCATCAAAGGGCTGACACGGAGTTTCACCCGCTTTTATTTCAATCGAAAGCGTCGCGGTATCATGCGTCCGCGATGATGACCTCAGCGCCTGCATGTTCCAGCATGGCGATGGCACGCGGCTCGACGCCCCGATCCGTGACCACGACATCCACCTCGTTCAGGCCGCAAACGATCGCTCCTGACGACGACGTGAATTTGGAACTGTCGACCAGCAATATGACCTGCTCCGCCCGATCGATCAGGCGGCGTTCGGCGGCGACCAGAATGACATCCTGCTGCATCACGCCCTGAGGCCCCACGGCCGCTGCGCCCATGAAGAGCTTGGGCGCGTGAAATCGCGGCATCGATTCTTCGCCCGCAGGCGCCAGGATGATGTTCTGCTCCCTGAACAAGGTGCCGGAAGGAAGGAGTATCTGCGTCCCCGACTGGGGCAGCAGCGCGTTGGCGATGTGCAGCGAATTGGTCAGCACCGACAGGTCCAGCCCATCGATATGAGGGCACATCTGCAACGTCGTCGTGCCGCCATCGATCATGATGCCTTCGCCATGCTGGCACAATTCGGCAGCAGCCCGGCCGATCGACCGCTTCTGCGCCAGATTTTCGGTGATGGATTGGGCAAAAGGCGTGCCCGCCAGCCGTGCGCCGCCATCCGGCTTCCCGCCATGGCTTTCCGTCAGCCGCGCCCCGCCACGGACGCGGTGGATCACACCCTCGTCCTCAAGCCGGGAAAGGTCGCGGCGGATCGTGGCCGGGGACGCTGCAAGCCGCGATTCCAGGGCGCGATAGCTGACGAAGCCGGTAGGGCCCATTGCTTCGATGATCAGCCTTTCGCGTTCCTCCGCGTGCATTGTCCCCGAACCCCCTTGATCAGGCAGCCGCCCGTTCAGCTTCAAGCTGTTCCAGCGACTTGCCTTCGTTGCGCGGCGCCCAAAGGGTGCCGATGACGCCGCTTATGACGAGGAAGCCTGTCAGAATCCACGCCAGCGTCGTGAAGCCCGTAGCGCTCAGCATCGGAACGAAGAAGCTGAATATGCCAAGGCTGATGCGAACTATCGCAAAGCACAGGCCCTGCGCGGTCGACCGCAGCATCGTCGGGAACATCTCCGAACTCCACAGCTGGAAGAAGCTCTGTGCGCCGAAACCGCCGCCGAACTGAAGCAGGAAGACGTGCAGCAGCGCGATCGGGATGGTCAGCGGGAAGATGGCCAGCAGGACCATGCCGATCACCTGGATGATCGCCGAAATCGCGAACAGCGTCCGCTGGTTGACCTTGTCGGCATAGCGCATGAAGACCAGGCCGATCGAAGCCATGCCAATCGCAAAGGACAGCGCCTGAATGGCGACCGACTGCGCCTGCGTCGCCGCGCCCACCGTGCGCAGGATGTAGGGGAAGAAGAAGCCGTTCGTCCCCGCCCACAGGTTCCAGAAGCCGTACATGCCCACCAGGCCAAGGATGGACGCCAGATATTTGGGCTGGAACAGCGTGGATACTGGCAGCTTGGTCACGCCTTCCGCCTGCGCAGCTTCCCACCGTTCGGATTCCTTCATCCGCGAACGCAGGAAGGTGAGGCCCAGCGCGATCACCAGCAGATGGGCAAAGACGATCCGTGCGCCAAGTTCGCCAAGGCTGGTCAGCGCCAGGCTGAGCAACAGCACGACGACGGGCCCCAGATACCAGAGCACTTGCGCCACGCCGGAATGCTTGCCGCGCCGGTCATCGGGTGCTTGTTCGGCAATCAGCGACCAGGACGCCGGAATATCCGCGCCCACGGCCACGCCGACGATCAGGAAGCCGACCACGATCATCCACGGCGCGAAGGCAAAGACCAGCATCGCCATGCCAATCGCATAGACCAGCATGTCCCACTGGTAGATCTTCTTGCGGCCCAGCTTGTCGCACAGCCGCCCGCCGACATAGGCACCCACGCCCGCGCCGATCGCATTGGGCCCGAACGCGCCGATCAGGCCGATGAAGTCGTTCGACAGCCCATAGCTTTCCTGCCAGAGCGCGAGTGCGGCAGAGCCAGCGACGATAGACCCCGCGTCGATATAGTTGGCAAGTCCAGCAAGGATCGTGTCCCGCCAATTATCCTTCTGTGCTCCCGCACTCATACCATGTCCCTCCCGGTCAAAATGCTCTGGTTTATGTCCGCGATAGTGGAACAGCCGGTGAGCGCCATCGCCACCCGCATCTCCGCTTCGATCAATTGCAACATCTTCGTGACGCCGGCTTCACCCTGCGCCGCCAGCGCATAGGCCCAGGCGCGGCCGAGCAGCACGCCCTTCGCGCCCAGCGCCAGCATGCGCACCACGTCCAATCCCGAACGAACGCCGCCATCGGCCAGCACCGTCAACTTGTCGCCGACCGCGTCCGCAATCGGGGGCAGGGCGCGCGCGGTCGACAGAACGCCATCCAGCTGCCGCCCGCCATGGTTGGACACGACGATACCGTCCGCTCCCAGCGCAGCCGCTTCCCGCGCATCCTCGGGGTCAAGCAGCCCCTTGATGATCAACGGTCCTTTCCATTCGGACCGGATGAAATCCAGGTCGCGCCAGTGGATCGACGGGTCGAAATTATTGCGCATCCAGGCGAAGAAATCCTCGATCCCGGTCTTGCCCTGCAACACCGGCGCGACATTGCCCAGCGTATGGGGACGGCCGCGCACGCCCACGTCCCAGGCCCAGCCCGGCCTTATCACGGCTTGCGCCGTGCGCCAGATCGCGCCCTTCAACCCATCCGCGCCCGCAAGGCCGCTATGATAGTCGCGATAGCGGCTCCCCGGCACCGGCATATCGACCGTGAAGACGAGGGCGGAGCATTGGGCGGCCGCCGCCTGCGCCAGCAAATCCTTCATGAAGGCGCGGTCGCGGATCATGTACAGCTGGAACCAGAAGGGCTGCGACGCGGCGCGCGCGACTTCGGCCAGAGAACAGGCGCCCACAGTCGAAAGAGTGAAGGGCACGCCCGCCGCTTCGGCAGCGCGCAGCGCTTGCGTCTCGCCGCGCCGTGCATTCAACCCGGCCAGGCCGATCGGGGCGAGCGCCACCGGCAGAGCCTGCTTCCGGCCGAACAGGCTGGTGGATAGTTCTAGGGCCGACACGTCGCGCAACACACGCTGGCGCAGCGCGATGTCACTCAACTCGCTCACATTCTTGCGCAGCGTCACCTCGGCATAAGAGCCGCCGTCGATATATTCGAACAGGAAACGGGGCAGGCGGCGTCGGGCGGCCTCACGAAAATCGGTGACGCTGGCTATCGGCATGCACGAAACCTTTTAAGAAACAAGCTCACCAATTCCAGCTAACCATCTGGAACGGTAGGAAGAAAGATCCTGGTCAAGCGGCTCTACCCGGCTCAACGATCCTTGCGGCTTCAGGCTGGGATCGATCAGGCGGAGCGCGCCGAAGGACACGTCATTATGGGCGTTGGCGGTATAGACCTCCATATCGGGCCGCAAGGAAGCCAGCGCCCGCACGAACACTTCGGCATCGGCAAAGCGTCCCTCGACCAGCAGCCGGTCTCGCGATCCAATCAGGTCCAGCATCGTGTCGGCAACCAGCGCAGCGTAGAGGCAAACCGCCGCCCGCCGCTGATACCAGTCGTCTGGGCGCTCCGTCCAATTGCCGGAACCGGCGGGGTAGGGGCCAAAGCCGGGCGCGAGCGTCGGCAGCAGCATCGCTCCGGACTTCAGCACTTCCGGAACCGCCGCAATCAAGGCCGGCTGATCGGGCTTGATGTCGACCCGGCGCGTGTCAAATTCGATCACCGTCTCGATTTCCCGGCCGCCCATGAAGCGGGCTGATGGAACGGCGCTGCCATAGGCGTCGACATTGACCAGGCAATCCCGCCCTTCGGCAAGGCTGCTCGTTGCCAGCGCTTCCTGGGGCAGGCGCATGGCGATGAACCAGGTGCCGGTAGAGAGGATGGTTGAATCGCCCTGCGCGATCTCATCAAAGCCGCGCGCCGCCAGCAGCGCCGCGTTGGAATCATGCAGCCCGGCAAGTACGCGAACGTCGGCAGAAAGGCCGGTGCGGACCGCAAGATCGGGCCGCAGCGTACCGATGCTGTCCGCCGCCTTCACCAGCGGTGCGAAGCGTTCAGCCCAGCCCATCCGCTCGGCCAGCGGAGAGAAGCGGCCAGTATCCGGCGTCCAAAGATCGCTATGGCAACCAAGGCTCGTCACCTCGGTGGCCGCCGTGCCTGACAGGAACCAGCCCCAATATTGCGCCCAGGGCAGCAACGTTGCTGCCGCCATTTCGGCCGGGTAGAGGCGATCGAGCCAGAACAGCTGAGATCCGATGTTCAGGCCATCGGGCAGGGCGGGGGAACCTGTGACCGCAAAGGCGTCGCGCTCCTTGCGGTAGGCGCTCATGATGTCGTCCGGAATGGACTGTTCATAATCGATCGGCGGAAAAGCCAGCTTGCCATCGGTCAGGGCAGCGACGCCTGCACCATGGGCTACGGGCACGATCACTTCGACATTGCTGGAGGCGTAGCGTGAAAGTGATTCGACGAGCCAGCCGCCGATGCCGTCCGTGTCGAGGCGGCGGATGCCGTCCTGCGTTCGCACCTCGTTCGGGCGCACCTGACGGTCCAGAATCCGGCCGTCGCGCGACCATAGGGACACTTTGCTCAGCGTCTTGCCGATATCGACGATAATGGCAAAGCCGAGGTTCAGTTCGTCCTCCCGCATGAAAATTTTCTCATCTTGTTTGATCGAATATGATCGATTAATAACGCAAAGGATTGATTGAGGAAAGCGCAAATGATAATAGGAGCGCCATGAACATGCAAAATCCCGTCTCGTCCTCGGCACTTCCCTTTGCCGTTCCTTCCAGCCGCTGGGATGACGGCGTCGCCGCGACTCTCAGCCCCGCCGAACTGCTTCTTTACCGGTCGAATCTGCTCGGTTCGGACCTGACTGTGACCAATTTCGGCGGCGGCAATACCTCCGCCAAGATCGTGGAAACCGATCCCCTGACGGGTGAGAAGGTGGAAGTGCTCTGGGTCAAGGGCTCGGGCGGCGACATCGGATCAATGAAACTCGACGGCTTTTCAACGCTCTACCAGGAAAAGCTGCTAGGCCTTGAGAAGCATTATGGCGGCCCGGACGACGATGACAAGATGGTCGGCTACCTGCCCCACTGCACGTTCAACCTCAATCCCCGCGCCGCGTCGATCGACACTCCGCTGCATTCGCTACTTCCTTTTGCACATGTCGATCACGTCCACCCCGACGCCATCATCGCGCTCGCAGCTTCTTCGGGTGGCGAAGCCGCAACCAAGGAAATCTGGGGCGGCAAGATCGGCTGGCTGCCCTGGAAGCGTCCCGGCTACACGCTCGGCGTCCAGTTGCGTGACTTCGTCAGGGCAAATCCCGGCGTCGAAGGGGTCATGCTTGCGGGTCACGGCATCATCTGCTGGGCCGACACCGCCAAGTCCTGCTACGAACATACCGTTCAGCTGATCGCGGACGCCGCCGAATATCTGAACGCAAAGTTGGCTGAAAAGCCAGCCTTCGGTGGTCAGGTGGTTGCGCCCAATACGGACCGTGCAGCGATCGCCGCTGACCTGATGCCGCGTCTGCGTGGCCTGATGACCGGCGCGCGCGTCAAGGTCGGACATTATTCCGACGACGCCGAAGCTTTGGAATTTGTGGGTTCAGCCGATTTCCTGCGCCTCGCCGCGCTGGGCACGTCCTGTCCCGATCATTTCCTGCGCACGAAGATCGCACCGCTGCCGCTCGATCCCGCAAAGCTGCAGGACGACGCTTATCTCGCTGACCAGATCGCGGCCTATCGCGATCTCTATGCCGCCTATTATGAGCGGTGCAAGCGGTCCAATTCGCCCGCCATGCGCGACGCGAACCCGATCGTGATCCTCGTGCCGGGCGTCGGGCGTATCACCTTTGCCGGTGACAAAACCACTGCACGTCTGGCCGGAGAGTTCTACGGCAACGCCATCAACGTGATGCGCGGCGCCGAGGCGATCGGCGAATATATCGCGCTCGATGAGCAGGAAGCATTCGACATCGAATATTGGCTGCTGGAGGAAGCAAAGCTCCAGCGCATGCCAAAGCCCAAGCCGCTGGTCGGCAAGATCGCACTGGTGACGGGCGGCGCGGGCGGCATCGGTGCCGCGACCGCCGCGCGGCTGCTGGCGGATGGCGCTTGCGTAATGCTCGCCGATCGCGATGCCAATGCGATCGAAGAGGTTCGCTCAGGTTTCGCCAAGCAGTTCGGCAAGGATGTTATCCGCGCCGCCGTCTGCGACGTGACCGATGAAGCGCAAGTCCAGGCCGCATTCGACGATTGCGCCCGCGAATTTGGTGGTCTCGATATTCTGGTCGCCAATGCAGGCATCGCTTCCTCGGCTCCGATCGAGGAGACCACGGTCGCGCTGTGGCGCAAGAATTACGACGTGCTGGCAGAAGGCTATTTCCTCACCGCCCGCGCTGCCTTCCCGCTGATGAAGCGGATGAAGGAACAGGGCGGCGCGTCGATCGTGTTCATCGGCTCGAAGAACGGCGTTGCCGCCGCGACCAACGCGTCGGCCTATGCATCGGCCAAGGCTGCCGCCAACCATCTGGCGCGGTGCCTGGCGCTGGAGGGCGCACCCTTCGGCATCCGCGTCAACACGGTGAACCCCGACGCAGTGATCAAGGGCAGCAAAATCTGGGACGGCGACTGGCGCAAGGAACGCGCTGGCGCACATGGGATCGACTCCGGCAAGGAACTGGAGGAACATTACCGCCAGCGCTCGATGTTGAAGCGCGACGTGCTGCCGTCCGACATCGCCGAGGCGGTTTACTTCCTGGCTGGCGACATGTCGGCCAAGTCGACCGGCAACATGATCAATGTCGATGCGGGCAATGCCCAGGCGTTCACGCGCTGATCGGCAACGGAGAGGTTATTATCATGAGCAACCTACCCATTTCCGCGGAACTGATCGCGGAAGCCAACGCCCGCGATGCGGACGCGCTGGACGAAGATTATGCCGCGCTCGGCCGCAAGCTGTCGCGCACCGGCATCGACATCGAAGCAATCAAGGATCGGGTGGCGGGCTTTTCCGTCGCCGTGCCCAGCTGGGGCGCGGGACGGGGCGGCACGCGCTTCGCCAAGTTCCCGATCGCTGGCGAGCCGACCAACATCCATGAGAAGCTGGAAGATTGCGCCGTCATCAACCAGTTGAGCCGCGTGACACCGCGCGTGTCGCCGCATTTCCCTTGGGACAAGGTGAGCGATTACAAGGGTTTGCGCGAGGAAGCTCAGAGCCTTGGCCTGGGTTTCGATGCCGTCAATTCCAACACCTTCCAGGATCAGGCCGGGCAGGCGCAGACCTACGCCACCGGATCGCTGTCCTCTACCGTGGAAGCGACGCGCCAGCAGGCAGTTGAGCATAATATCGAGTGCATCGAGATCGGCCGTCAGTTGGGTTCGACTGACCTGACCGTTTGGGTCGGCGATGGCACGAACTTCCCGGGTCAGCAGGATCTGGGCCGCAGCCTGGACCGCTATCTGGAAGCTGCCGCACAGGTTTATGCCGCGCTGCCCGACGACTGGCGAATGCTGCTGGAACATAAGATGTTCGAGCCCGCCTTTTACTCGACGGTCATCTCTGACTGGGGTTCATCGATCCTCGCCGCGCAGGAACTTGGCCCCAAGGCGAAGTGCCTCGTTGACCTTGGCCACCACGCGCCCAACGTCAATATCGAACAGATCGTGGCGCGCCTGCATCGCTTCGGCAAGCTGGGCGGCTTCCACTTCAACGATAGCAAATATGGCGACGACGATCTAGATAGCGGTTCGATCAATCCGCACCAGCTCTTCCTCGTCTTCAACGAACTGGTGGAGGCAGAACTGCACCCGCGCGACGGGTTCAACCCCAGTTACATGATCGACCAGTCGCACAATGTGACTGACCCGATTGAATCCATGCTGTCATCGGCGGAAACGATCACGGCCTGCTTTGCCAAGGCACTGCTGGTCGATCGCGAAGCGCTGCATGCGGCGCAGGAAACCAACGATACGATGATGGCGTTCCAGGCGCTGCGTCGCGCTTATAATGTCGATGTGGCGCCGATCATCGCCAAGGCGCGACTGGAAGCTGGCGGCGCGATCGACGTGCTGTCGACTTATCGGGCCAGCTTGTGGCGTGAGCGCAAGGCGCAGGAGCGCAAGCCTGTAGGCCTCGGCGCAGGCATCGTCTAAGTTCAAGCAGATTTGGGGCGCTGGCAATATTGTCAGCGCCCTTATCCCCCTCTGCTATTTAACATAATCCATATTATCGATCGATCTCGTTTGTAAAACGATCTGGCTTTTCATACCTCACGCAGCAATTGTCTCTCTTCGACGCGCCTCCTCCAGCGCTTCGTGATTGTCGCCGATCCAGTCGCAGATCCCGCTTACCGTTCCCAGGAAGCTTCGGCCTAAATCCGTCAGCCGATATTCCACGCTTGGCGGCATCGTCGGCAGCACCTCGCGTGAGACCATTCCGAAGCGCTCAAGTTCGCGCAGGGTCTGCGTCAGCATTTTGGAGCTGATCGGTGCGGCGCATCGCTTGAGATCAGAAAAGCGCATCGCGCCCTCTCCCAAACGATAAGTGACAAGCATTGTCCATTTGTTTCCGACAAGCTCTAGAATCTCGAGGGCAGTCTGGGGGTTCACTCTGGTATCCATAAGATACCTAATACCCGATCGGTGCCTTGTTGCAAATCGAAACTCGAATCGATACCTCTCCGGATCAAGAGGCGCGGCGCGCCCATGGAGAGGACCTATCATGAAAATTCTAGTCGTCGGCGGCACCGGTATGATCGGTGGTCATGCAGCCCTTCATCTTGCTTCCAAGGGTCATGATGTCACGGTTTCAGGCCGCAAGCCTCCCCAACAAAGCACAGAACTTTCTCGCATGCCGTTCCTTCAGGGCGATTATGTGGAGGGCAGCTTCACAGGGCAGGGTCTAGCGGGATTTGACGCAATCATCTTTGCAGCGGGCAATGATATTCGTCATGTTCCCGAAGGCACTGATTATGACGCCCACGTCTATCGCGCCAATGCAGAGGCCGTGCCGCAGTTCGCAGCGCTGGCCAAGCAGGCCGGGGTGCGCCACTTCATTCATGTTGGCAGCTTCTACCCCCACGTCGCGCCGGAACTGGTGGAAAGGAGCGTCTATGTTCGTGCCCGCAAAATGGCGACAGACGGCATTGCCGCGCTGGCGAATGAAAGCTTCCATGTCGTCAGTGTGGATGCGCCCTTCGTCGTCGGCACCGTCCCCGGCATGAGCCTGCCGATGTTCGAGGCCTATACCCGCTATGCCGAAGGACAACTCGGCATTCCGCCCTTTGGCCCTGCTGGCGTAACCAACTTCATTTCGACCCAGTCCTTGTCTGAAGCGATCGAAGCCGCGCTGGAACGAGGAGAAAATGGCAAGGCCTATCTCGTCGGTGACGAAAATCTGAGCTTCGCCAATTACTTCAAGCTGTTCTTCCAGGCTGCTGGTAACGACGTCGATGTACCTTCGCTCGACCAGGAACATCCGATGCTTCCCGATGTCGCGATCTTCACCGGGCGCGGCAATGTCGTGCAATATGAGCCTGACGCGCAAACGATGGCTGACCTGACGTATCGCCGCAATGATGTCGCTCGTGCGGTGAAGGAAGTTGTTGACCAGTTTCGGTCAGTTAAATGAGCGCCGCTCCGCTTGCGGGTATGACAGCAGTCGTCACTGGCGGCAGCGGTGGGATCGGTACTGCCTGCGCCAGGGCCTTGGCGGCTGATGGCGCCCGCGTGCTCATCATGGGCCGCAGGGAAGAGGCGCTTGAGGCAGCACGCAGCCGGATCATCGCGGACCTACCCGATGCGCAGATCGCTGTCTTCGCTGGCGATGCCTTATCCGAAAAGGATGTCGGGGATGCTCTGGCGAAAGCCTATGCCCTGGCCGATCGGCTCGACATATTGGTTCCGGCTGTCGGCGGTGGCGGCTTTGCGCCCTTCCTGTCGAGCAGCGTCGCGGATTTGCGCCGGGATCTCGACCTCAACATCACTAGCGCGTTCATCGCTATGCAGCTCGGGGCGAAATTGATGCGAGAGCGAGGGTCGATCATATGCATATCGTCGACCGCCGCGACACTCCCCTTCCCCGCGCTTGCGACCTATTGCGCGAGCAAGGCGGGGCTCGAAGGCTTGATCCGCACCGTGGCGGATGAACTGGGAGCGCTCGGAATTCGTGTCAATGCGGTGCGTCCGGGACTGACCCGCAGCGACGCGACCAGGGATATGTTCGCCAGCCCAGCAGTCATTGACCGCTTTTTGGAGCAGACGCCGCTGAAGCGGACGGGAGAACCGGAAGATATAGCAGCCGCGGTGGCCTATCTCGCAAGCCCTGCTGCATCCTGGGTCACCGGCCAGTCTTTCGCTGTCGATGGCGGGCAGGAATTGCGGCGCAATCCCGATCTGTTGGGCGCGGCGTGATCAACGCATGAATGAAAGCAAGGATTGGATGATGCTGGATTTTACGGGCAAGTCGGTTTTGGTGACCGGAGGAGGAGCGGGTATCGGGCGCGCCTGCGCCGAGGCTTTTGCGCGACAGGGTGCGCGGGTTTTCATAGCGGAAATCGATCCGGAGCGCGGTGCCGGTTTCACGGCGGGCACGGCCATTCAGTGCGATGTTACGAATCCGGAACAAGTTGAGGCGCTGGCCGGAAGATTGGAGCAGGAGACAGGCGGGAAGCTCGATATTCTTGTCAACAATGTCGGGCATTTCCTTCATTCCAGACCGTTTTCTGATCTCAGCGGGAATGAGATTCAGGACATTATCGGCGTCAACCTGATCAGCCTCATGCAAGTGACCAACCGCCTGCTGCCGCTGCTTAAAGCGGCGGCACCGGGCGGTTCGATTATCAACATCACCTCGATCGAGGCCTATCGCGGCATTCCCAACTGCGCCGTCTATGCTGCCGCCAAGTCGGGCATCACCGGCTTTACCAAGAGCCTGGCCCTCGAACTCGCGCCGCTCGGCATTCGGGTCAACGACATCGCACCTGAAACCACGAATACGCCGCAGACGCCGATCGACTATATGGTGCCGCCGGAAAATCGCGAGCATGTCGAAAGATGGGTCCCGCTCGGACGCTTTGGCCATCCTGATGATTGCGCTGGCGCTGCCCTCTACCTCGCCAGCCCGCTGGCGTCCTGGGTGACGGGCACGGCGATCCATGTGGATGGCGGTTCATTGGCGGCGGCGGGGTGGATTCGCGACGTCAAAGGCGTCTGGACCAACATGCCGATCGTCACCGGCAATGGCATGAACCTGTGAGCGGCGCCATGAACAGACTGGCGGATGAAGCGGCGCTGCGGCGCACAGCCAGTCTTTATGCCCAAGGAGCCGATCGCAAGGACAAGCAATTGTGGCGATCCGTGCTGGCGGAAGACTGTCGGATCGAAGGCCCCGGCTTCGTGACCGAAGGGCTGGATGCGACGCTGCAATCCATCGATGGGCTAGGGCAGATGTTCCGATCGACCTTTCACAAGGTCCATAATCAGATGGTTATGATTGAAGGCGACAGGGCGAGCGGAGAAACCTATTGCACCGCCGATCATCTCCTCAATGACGCGGATCAACTGCTGCGCTGGACGATCCGCTATGTGGATGAGTGGCGCCGCGACGGCGAGGACTGGCGGTTCACGCGCCGCAAGCTGGAGCTGCTTTGGGAGGAGACGGTTCCCGTCACCGTCCGCCAAGGTTGATGTAGCTGCCAGTTTCATTTGGCAGCAATCACGATCGCGCTACACTGCCGCAAACGGCCGGATCATCTGACGCACCGTCGGCGTTAAGGGTCTGAGCAAAAAAGTGGAACGCGATGAGCGACAGACGTGCCTGCATAAACGCCATCGGCTGCGCCGTTCCTGATCAGGATGTGCACGTCGCTTTCATCAACTGGGCCAGCCGCCAGATCGCGGATGAACGGGCGCGCAGCCTTTTCACCCGGATGGCGGAACGGAGCGGCATCAACCATCGCTGGTCGGTCCTGCCGCCAGTCGATGCGAGTGGGTCGCCGGTCGATCCCGGCGGCTTCTATGCGGATGCCATGCCTTCGACATCGAAGCGCATGCAACTTTACCACCGCTTCGCGCCGCCGCTGGCCCTGCGTGCGATCGAAGACCTGCGCGCCAGGACAGCGCTGGACGGCATCACTCATCTCGTGGTGGCAAGCTGTACCGGCTTCGTAGCGCCCGGCATCGATCAGATCATCGCGGATGCGCTTGGCCTGTCGGGTGTCGAGCGGACGCTGGTCGGCTTCATGGGCTGCTACGCGGCAGTCGCGGCGTTGCGGACGGCGCGGCATATCGTCCGATCGGAGCCACAAGCTCGCGTGCTGGTCGTCACGGTCGAACTATCCTCCCTTCATCTGCAGCCCGAGCAGCAGGTCGAAAGATTGCTGATGATGCTGCAATTCGGCGACGGCGCGGCGGCCGCCCTGGTCAGCGCGGAAGATCATGGTTTTGCCATGGATGCGCCCTTTGCGATCAACCTGGAAGCCTCTGCCGACCTCATTCGCTGGGAAATCGGCGACACTGGGTTTGTGATGCACCTGTCGGGCGAAGTTCCGTCGCGTATTCAGGCAGCGCTGCGGGACGATGGCATAAGAGAGAAGATCTGCGGTTCGTCCGATCCAGCGTCGATCGGGAACTGGGCGGTTCATGCCGGAGGCCGATCGATATTGGATGCGGTGCAGAATGGCCTGGATCTGGGGCCTGATGCCCTGTCGGTCTCGCGCGGGGTACTCGGCCGGAACGGCAATATGTCATCCGCCACATTGATGTTCATCCTCCATGACCTGCTTCAGCAGGAGCGGCGCGGCAATGGCGTCGCGCTTGCCTTTGGCCCCGGCGTCGCTGCCGAGGGTTTCCGCTTTTCCAGAGCAGGCTGATGCCGGAAACGCTGATCATCGGCGGCGGTCCTGCTGGCTCGGCAGCCGCCATCACGCTGGCGCAGGCGGGCATGCGGCCGCAGTTGATCGAGCGCCACCGGACGGCCCCGGCTGGCGTGTGCGGCGGCTTTCTGGGCTGGGATGCCATTGCGGGACTGGAGGAACTGGGAGTCGATCCCTGGAAGCTTGGAGCGCGGCCTATCACACGGTTCCGGCTGGCCACGGCCAAACGCTGCATTGAAGCCTCCCTGCCTGCAACGGCTGCCGGAATTTCCCGCCGCACCCTGGACGACGCATTGATCGAAGCTGCCGGAAATGCTGGTGCTCTCGTCAGCCGGGGCCGAACCGTACGGGCCATCGATCCGGACACACGCACGGTGCGCTTCGACAATGGCCAGGGCAGCGCGGCCGACGCTGTTTTCATCAGCGTGGGCAAGCATGAGTTGCGGGGCGTTGGACGCGATTTTTCATCTTCGTCCGTCGGTTTGCGAACCAGCCTCCCCCCGTCCCACATCCTGCATGATGCTTTGGAGGGCATGGTGGAATTGCACCTGTTCGACCGGGGCTATGCGGGGCTGCTGTTGCAGGAGGATGGATCGGCCAATCTCTGTCTGTCAGTCAGCCGGGAGAGGTTGACCGAAGCGGGCAGCGTTCCCGCGCTGATCGATCAATTACGGCAGGAGGCACCGCTGCTGAAGGCGCGGTTGGAGGGTGCGTCCTCCCGCTTCGACGCGGTAGCGGGCGTCCCCTATGGCTGGCGTGCGAGCGTGACGCACAAGGGCATCTTTCGTACCGGCGATCAGAGCGCCGTCATCGCATCACTCGCAGGCGACGGCATCGCCATAGCATTGGCCAGCGGGACGAGCGCCGCCCGGGCGATGGTGACGGGGGGACCTGATGCCGCCCCGGCATGGCAGCGCGCGTGGCGCAGGCAGTGCGGCATGCCCGTTGGCATCGCCGAAGCGCTGCGCCACAGCGCCGCCGCGCCGCTTCCGCGAAGCCTGCTCATGACGGTGCTGAATCGCGCGCCAGCGCTAGGAACGAGCGCAGCCGCATTCACCCGGATCAGGAGAGTGTGAGCGGCTCTTCCCTCACCCGCTCGACACACAGGCGAAAGGCGAAGCGGCGCGCGATGCGCACCTGATCGGCCGTGATGCCCGCCTCCGCCAGCGATCCGATCCAGTCGGCACGGCGGAAGGAGCGGGCGATCGAAAGCTGGCCATCCTCACGCACGATCCGGTGGACGCGCAGCAGCCGGGCCAGGATGGGATAGCCCCAATGGGCAAAGCCATGGCGGTGCAGATCACAGATCAGCCAGCCCATCCGCGCCTTCGCTTCCATATGATGGAGAAAGGTCATCAGCTGTGCATCGGTCATGTGATGCGTGACCTGGCTGGAGATGATGAAGTCGAAGGATTCAGGCTGGTCCTGATAATCTCCTGCTCGATAGTCGATGGATAGCTCGGGAGGCGTCGCGCTCCGAGCCGCCGCCAAGCTCTTTTCGTTGAGGTCCACGCCGACAAGCAGGGCATCGATGCCCTGCTTGCGCGCCCAGCGCGCTATCGCGCGGAGGACATCGCCATCGCCGAACCCGACATCAAGCAGGCGGAACTGCCTGGCGCTTCCCACCGCCCGCCGGAGGAAGGCGATGCTTGGCCAGGCCGTGAAGGTCCAGCGGTTCACCCGAGCGAGATCGTGCAGCACCCGCTCATATATGGCGGGGTCAAGGTCAGGCGCGTCCATCTGCTCTTCCTGACGCGATCTTGTGCTTAGGTCGGCCATGGTTCATTCACTCCCCTCACCCTCCTACACCGGGAACGGGGTTGATGCGCCAGACTTTTGGGATCACCGCGAAGGTGAGATGATGGGAGAATGACGATGTTGGCGGCTGCCCTGCTCATGCTGGCATCTTCGGCTGCGGCTCCTGCTGCCGACGTGACCGGGCTTTGGCTGACGGACGATGGCAAAGGGCTCGTCCGGATCGCGCCTTGCGGCGCAAAGCTGTGCGGGAGGATCGTCAAGGTGCTGGACACAGGGCCTGATGTCCCAAGGACCGATGTGCATAATCCTGATCCGCGCCTTCGCACGCGTCCTTTGGCGGGGCTGCTCACGCTGTGGGATTTCACCCGGTCGGGATCGGGCTGGACAGGAGGGCGGGCCTATGATCCCAAGAGCGGGAAAAGCTATCGCTCGTCGCTTGCGAGAAACCCGGACGGGTCGCTGAAGCTCACCGGCTGCGTGCTTTTCATCTGTGAATCGCGGCGCTGGACGCGAGGCGGCTAGATCGCCTCCCACTGAAATATCCCATAGCGCATCGCCCCCGTTCGCAGGGCGAGGATGAGGCGCGGCAGGCTCAATATGAAGTCGCGGCTGGTGGTGGCCCGGCTGAGCGCAAGCTGGCGGATGCGGCGGTCGCTGAACAGGCTCTGCGAAAAGAGCGCGAGGCAGATCGACCAGGTGCGCCGGACCTCCCGGCTGATGTCCTGATAATCCATCAGGCGAAATCCGGCGGCGGAGGCCCACTCCAGATAGTCTTGCCGGCTCCCCATGCTCGGCAGCCTGCCCTCGCGGCAGATCGGCAGCAGCAGGTGCCGCACTTGCCAGGCAGGAACGGCCTCTCCTTCCAGCCAGGCGCACACGATCAGTCGGCCGCCCGGGCGCAATATCCGCCGGGCTTGCCCGAAGAAGCGCGGCTTGCTCGTCATATGTTCCGAGCTTTCGATGGCATAGGCGCCGTCGAATGATCCCGGATCGAGGCCGTTGTCGAGCCAGTCCCGCAGCAGGCAAGTGAAACGGGGCGAGCGGGCGCTCCCGATCCTGTGCTGCGCGGCCGAAAGGGTCAGGCCGGTGATCGACACGTCATGGCGGGCCAACAGATCGGCTGCGGTCGCGCCATAGCCGCAGCCGATGTCGCAGAGCCTTTGCCCAGGCTCGATGCCAAGCCTCCGCTCCACTTCGGCCACCAGCTGCCCAGCCGCCTGCTCCGGCGTCTCGTCGCCTCGGCGCCAATAGCCATGATGGACATGGTCTCCCCAGATGCGGCGATAGGCGAGGTCTAGCTCGTCATAATGAAGGGCGACGCTGGCCGTGTCTGACGGTTGATCAGGGACGATCATGCCGGTCAGGGCACCGGCCGGTCTGCATGCGTCGTCGTGAGAAAAGAAGGATAGAGCAGCGTCACCGAAGCCGCCGCTATGATGATCAGCGCCGCGATCAGCGCGAAGCCGCTATTCACCCTGCCCCTGTTGCGCGCGTAGAGCACCAGGCCCAGCAAGGCCGCGGCGATCAGGATGATGATGGCAGTAAGACCTGTTAGCGACATCGATCACACTCCTAAGGTGGGAAGATCAGCTCGCCGGGATCGCAAACACTGCAATCACCGAGCAGCCAGTTCGTTCCGGCTTGCATCTGCGGGATCGGCGGCCGCGGAGGGAGGAACCTGGGCATCTGACGTTCGGGATGCCGGGTCCGGCGCCCTGAGGCTGGTATAGGCGATCAGCGCAACGAGGGCCAGACACGCAGCCACGATCGCCCACAGCCATCGCTTGGCACTGCGCCTTTGTCGTCGCTCTGGATCGCGGGGCATTGTCTCACCTTTCCATACGTCGGCGCGCGGATGATCGGGCGAAAGGTCCTGATGTCCTAACCTGGGTAAGTGATCGAAGCGGATCAGCGGCTTTGCCCACGCGTTTCCTCAATCGAACGACGGGCGAACCAGTTCCCGGCTGATGAGGATGACTATTATGAATGACCGCAACGCATTTCTTCAGGGGCAGGGCTCTCCGATCAAGGACGATGCTGCGCCGCCCGAACAGGGATGGCGCGGGGAACGATCGGCCAATGAGGTGGCGGGCGCGCAATCGCAACGGCGCCATATCCCAGGCGTAGGGCCCGAAGTGGAGGAGATTTCCGGCACCGCCTTTGCCGAGGCGCAGGGGCTCGATCAGGATCCCAAGGATGAGGACGGGGAAGAAAAGCGGACCTTGCCTGAATCAGGATCGCGGGGCGAGCAAGGCGGCGATGGCGTCAGCGATCTCAGCATGGCGGGGAGCAGCCCGGGTGGCGAAAGCGCCGGAGCCCCCTACCCGCACGGCCGCCGCAAGACCGGCAATGATCCGGGCAGCATCATGGGCCATGGCGGGCAGAGCGAGATCGACTATCACGGTCCCGGCCATCTCGGATCGACCAATACGGGCGACGACGACAATCGCAACGGCGTCGCCGAAAAGGATGACTGACGGGCTCATCCACAATAGCCAAGTCCGGCTAGGCGGGCGGTTCGGCAATCGGGCCGAACCCCCCTTGCCTTCGCGGCGCGATAGGCAGAACATCGCTCCCTTACATAGACCGTCTTGCCCGACAAAGATGGATGAGGAGAGCAAGGATGAGCGGCACTCAATCGCGCTCCATTGCGCTGATCGGCCCCGCCGGCGCGGGTAAAACCAGCCTCGCTGAAGCATTGTTGCACATCAGCGGGGCTATCACGCGACAGGGATCGGTAGAGGCAGGCACCAGCGTCGGCGACGCGAGTCCGGAAGCGCGCGAGCGGGGAAGCTCCACCGAAATCAACTTCATGCAGTTCGAATGGATGGGCGATCCCTTCTCGCTTATCGACATCCCCGGCTCCCCGAGCTTTGCGGACGATGCGGCCATCGCGCTCAACGCTGCCGATCTGGCCATCGTCGTCATCGATCCAGACCCGGCGCGAGCGCCCCTGGCAGAGCCCGTCCTGCGCAAGCTCGAACGTGCAGGCGTCCCGCACGCGCTATTCGTCAACAAGATCGAGCAGGCCCGGGGCAGCATCCAGGAATTGCTTTCCGCCCTCTCGCCAATGAGCGCCGCCGCCCTGGTCGCGCGGCAGATCCCCATAAGGTCGGGCGACCGGGTGGATGGGTTCGTCGATCTCGCGCTGGAACGCGCCTATCATTATGAGGCAGGCAAGCCATCGCAACAGATCGCCCTGACCGAAGAACTGAAGGCTGATGAAAGCGACGCGCGCTTCCATATGCTGGAGCAGCTTGCCGACCATGACGACATCCTGCTCGAACAGCTTCTTTCGGATGAGCAGCCAAGCCTCCAGACCATCTTCGCCGATCTGGCGCAGGAGACGGCGAGCGGCCTGATCGTGCCGGTGCTGTTCGGCTCCGCCGCCAACGGCTTCGGCATCCGCAGGCTGCTCAAGATGCTGCGCCACGACACGCCTTCACCGGAGCGGACCGCCGAACGGCTTGGGATCGACGGCGCGGCGGCGCAAGTGCTGAAGATTTCCCATGCAGCCACCGTCGGTCGGCTGGCGATCGCGCGACTGTTCGGCGGAAAGCTGACAGACGGCGCGGAGTTGCAGGATAGCGCGGGCCAGACCTTGCGCGCAGGCGGCCTGTTCGCGCTTCAGGGCAGTGCCACCGCCAAGATCGCCTCCGCCGATCCCGGCGCCGTGCTGGGCATTGCAAAAGTCGATACGGCAAAGGCGGGCGATCTGATCGGCATTTCAGCAAGGCCGGGCGGCAGCGCTCTCCAAGCCGATCGCCCGGCGACCAATTGCGCCATCGCGATTGCCGCCAAGGATCACAAGGATGAGGTGCGCCTGTCCACCGCCCTCAATCGGCTGGCTGAGGAAGATCACGCCCTTCACTGGACGCAGGACGAGGCATCGCGCGAGACGCTGCTGCATGGGGTGAGCGACGAGCATCTGAACGTCGTGCTGGCTCGCCTCAGGCGCCGCTATGGCGTGGCTGTCACGGCGCAGCCACCGACGATCGCCTACCGGGAGTCGATCCGCAAACCCGTCACGCAGCGCGGACGGCACAAGAAGCAATCCGGCGGCCATGGCCAGTTTGGCGATGTGGTGCTGGAGGTGCGTCCGCTGGAGCGCGGCGAGGGCATTCGCTTCGAAGAACGGATCACGGGCGGCGCCATTCCCAAACAGTGGATACCCGCCGTTGAAAAGGGCGTCCAGGACGCCATCGCCAAAGGTCCCCTCGGCTTTCCGGTGGTGGATGTCGCGGCTATCTTGGTCGATGGCTCATTCCACAGTGTCGATAGCTCCGAGCTCGCATTCCGTACGGCAGGGCGTATCGCGATGAGCGAGGCGCTGGCCGCGGCCTCCCCCTATCTGCTGGAGCCGATCGCACATGTGACGATCATGACGCCCGGCTCGGCATCGTCCCGCATCACCTCCGCTATCGCAAGCCGGCGCGGCCAGATGCTGCGCATGACGAGCCGGGAAGGCTGGTCGGCTTGGGACGTGATCGAAGTGCTATTGCCGGAAGCAGGGCTGCAAGGGCTCGAAGCGGAGGTCCGATCCATGAGCCAGGGCATGGCTTCCTTCGAAACGCATTTCGATCATCTCGCTGAAGTGGCGCCAAAGCTCGCCAGCAGCATCGTCCAGCGCGTCAAGGAACCGGCCTGATCACGCCGGGAGATGCTGCCGTGCCCAATTGACAATGGCAGCCGTGGGCATCGCCCCGGCGTTGCGGGCAATTTCACGCCCCTTGTGCACGATGACGAGCGACGGGATGCTGCGGATCGCATAACGGGCGGCAAGATCGGCTTCCGCCTCCGTATCGACTTTTGCGAGCCGGACGCGCGGTTCCAGCTGCGCGGCGGCAGCTTCGAACGCGGGCGCCATCTGGCGACACGGCCCGCACCATCCAGCCCAGAAGTCGATAAGAAGCGGAATGTCGCTGCTTGCGGCATGCTGGGAGAAATTGCCGCTGGTGAGCGTGATCGGCCGTCCTTGAAACAAGGCCTGCTTGCACCGTCCACAGCGCCCCTCCCCCAGCCGCTCCTTCGGCACGCGATTGAGCGCGGCGCAGGAGGGGCAGCTGACGAGGAGAGGGCTGGTCATGCTGGACAGCCTTTCCGTTACGCTGCCAGCCCGCGCGAGCGGAGCAGGGCGTCGACCTCCGGTGCGCGGCCCGCAAAGGCGCGGAAGTTGTCCGCGGCCGGGCGGCTGGCACCCGCCGCCAGGATTTCCCGGCGGAACGCGCTCGCCCCGCCCCCTGGCAGATCGGCGTGCGAGAAAATCTCGAAAGCATCTGCCGACAACAGCTCAGCCCAGAGATAGGAATAATAGCCCGCCGCATATCCGCCCGCGAATATGTGACTGAAAGCATGAGCGAAGCGATTCCACTCAGGCGGACGGACGACGGCCACCGCCGCACGCACCCGGTCCAGCGTCTCGATTACACGCGCTCCCTGAGCGGGATGATAGTCGCGATGCAGCGTCAGGTCGAAGGTCGCGAACTCGATCTGGCGCAAGATTGCGAGCCCGGCCTGAAACTGACGCGCGGCGAGCAGACGATCGAACAGTGGTTCAGGCAGAGGCTCGCCTGTGTCCACATGTCCGGACAGACCGATCAGCGTGTCCTTTTCCCACGCGAAATTCTCCATGAATTGGCTGGGCAGCTCGACCGCGTCCCATTCGACGCCGGAAATTCCGCCAACCGAAGGCAGATCGACCTCCGTCAGCAAATGATGCAGCACATGACCGAACTCGTGGAACAGCGTCACCACGTCATTATGGGTGACAAGCGAGGGACGATCCCCCGCAGGCGGCGCGAAATTGGTGGTCAGATAGGCGATCGGCCGGTGGAAAGCGTCCGCGTCCCGGAACCGCGCCCGGCACACATCCATCCAGGCGCCGCCCCGCTTGCCCGCCCGAGCGAACAGATCGAGATACACGCCCGCGACGACCTCGCCGCTCGCATCCTGCACATCATAGAACAGGACATCGGGATGCCAGGTCGAAACACCGCTCCGCTCGACCAGGCGTACATCGAAAAGTCGCTCGATCAGCTTCTGCGTACCCGCAAGCACGCGTGGCAGCGGGAAATAGGCCTTCAGCGCTTCCTGATCGACGCCGTGCAAGGTCCGCCGCGTCGCTTCTGCCACATAGGAAAGATCCCAGGGATAGAGTTCGGTCAGGCCGAAATGTTCAGCGGCAAAAGCACGCGCCTCTTCCAGCTCCTTCTCGCCGACCGGGCGGGCGCGCCTGGCAAGGTCGTCAAGAAAGGCCAGCGCTTCATCCGCATCCGCCGCCATCTTGGTTTCCAGCGAATGCGCGGCGGAATCGTTGAAGCCCAATATCTGCGCGGCTTCATGCCGCAGCGCCATGATCTGTTCGATCCGATCGCTATTATCATGGCTGCGGTCGTCCGACTGATCGGACGCGCGCGTATTATGGGCGCGATAGACACGTTCCCGCAGCGCGCGATCATCGGCATGCAGCAGGATCGCCAGCACGCTTGGCTGGCGGAGGGTAATCAGCCAGCCGGGCAGGCCCTTTTCCTGCGCATAGGCGGCCAGTATCGCCTTGTCGCTTTCCGGCACCCCGGCGAGTGCCGCTTCGTCAGTGACATGCTCGCTCCATGCTTCCGTCGCGTCGAGCACGGCGTTGCCGAAGCGGGTGCTAAGGTCGCTCAGCGCCACGCCGATGTCGAGGAAGCGCTGGCGGGCTTCGCCTTCCAAGGCCACACCCGCCAGGCGGAAAGCCCTCAGCGCCAGATCGACGGCACGCTTCTGCGCAGGCGGCAGGCCGGCAAAGTCCGGCCGTGCAGCCACGCGCGCGACGGCATCATGATGCGCGCGGTTCTGCCCTGCTTCCATCAGGTAACTGGTCATCAGCGCCTGCGCCGACGCGTGGGCTTCCCGCAGTTCGGGTGTGTCCGCAACCCCTGCGAGGTGGCCGACGGGCGACCATGTCCGCGACAGCAGGAAGTCGGCCCGCTCCGCCGCCAGAATGACGCTGCCGAAATCGTCCGCCTGCCCTTCGGTGATCTGCGCGATCGCAGCGCGATGCTGCTCTATCGCCTCTTCAATCGCGGGAACCACATGGGCCGCCTTGATGGCGGCGAAGTCGGGCAGGTCGGTGTCGGCAAGGAGGGGATTGGGGGAGGTCATGGCTACTCTTGGCTGAGGTGTCCCGAAGGACTGAAGAGTTGCCTAATTGGGCGATCCCCCTCCGCTGTTCAAGCTCCCATCCTGCCCGAGAAGCTCAGCGCTCCGTGATTCCGTTGATCGCCAGCACCGACAGGGCAAGAGCCATGGTCCCGCTGCGGATCGCGGGCGCGGCGGCCGGTGCATAAAGCGGAGAGTGGTTGGTCGGCGGCGCGACACCCTTCGCCTTGTAGTCGGCCAGCTTTTCGGGCGTGTCGCCACCGATCATCAGATAGGCCGACGGAATACCGGCGGCTCCGAACTCCGAAAAATCCTCGCTTCCGGAAAAGCCGGGTGCACTCGCGGGAATGGAGACCACGCCCGGCCCGAATGCGGATTTGAGCGCAGGCGTGATCCGGGCAAGCAGCGCCGGATCATTGAGGGTGGCGGCCGCGCCATTCAGGCGCGTGATCGTCGGTTCGGGGGCGCCAGCCATCATCGAGGCGGCCTGAGCGGTTTTCTCCACGCCGTTCAGCAGCAGCTTGCGCACCTCCGGCGTGAAGGACCGCAGGCTAAGCTTCAGACGCGCTTCATCAGGAATGATGTTGCCGACCGTGCCGGATTGAAAGGCGCCGACCGTGATCACGCCAAAGGTGGCTGCATCTTTTTGGCGGCTGACCACGCTTTGCACGTCGGATACGAAATGCGCGCCCATGACGATGGGATCGATCGACGAGCTTGGCGCCGAACCATGCGCGCCCTTGCCATGGAAAATGACCTCCAGCGCGTCGGACGCCGACAGAATCACGCCTTCCTTCATCACCACCGTGCCCAGTGGCATAGCCCCGGCGATGTGGGCGGCGAGCGCATAGTCGGGCTTGGGGAAACGGGTGAACAATCCATCCTTCACCATGGCACTCGCCCCGCCCAGCACTTCCTCGGCCGGTTGCGCGACGAAGACCAGCGTGCCCTTCCATCGCTCCTTCAATGACAGCAGCGTCTGCGCCGTTCCCACCCACCAGGCCATATGCGCATCATGGCCGCAGCTATGGGCGACGAAGGTCGGCTTTCCGTCGACCACCGCCTGCGCCTTGCTGGCATAGGGAAGGCCTGTCTTCTCCTCCATGGGCAGCGCGTCCATGTCGGCGCGCACCAGCGTGACGGGACCGGGGCCATTGCGGTACACCGCGACGACCCCGGTCGTGCCGACCTTCTCAGTGACCTCGAACCCCAGCGCGCGCATCCTTGCCGCCAGCAGCTTGGCCGTCCGCTGTTCCTGGAAGCCGAGTTCGGGATGCTGGTGAAGATCCTTGTAGAGCGTTTCCAGCGCGGCGATATTCTTGTCCAGAACCGCATCGATCGCCGCCTTGCCCGGAGTGGGGGCAGTCTGCGCCAGCACGGGCGGCGCCAAGAGCAACGATAGTGACGAGATGGCTAGGCTCTTCAACATGCTGACGCGTTTCAACCGCAGTCTCCTGACAAGATAATCTGTTCTTGGACCGAAGCCGGGCAGGCTTTTCAGCCCGACTTACTGTTCAGGGCCAAGATCGGGCGCCCATGCGACCCCGTTGATATGAGCCCCGCCGTCCACGAACAGGGTGTTGCCCGTGACATAGCGGGCATCCTCGCTCGCCAGGAACAGGGCGACGCCACCGATATCCTTTTCCGGATCGCCCATGCGCCCCATCGGGTTGGCGGCGGCGGCCTGCGAAGCCTGCTCCGGCTGAAGCTCTGCAAAATGGCGGAAACTGGCGGAAGCGGCGGCCGGGCAGATGATGTTCGCGCAAATCCCATGTTGAGCCCATTCGCGCGCAGCCGAGCGCGTATAGGCGCGAAGCGCTTCCTTCCCGACATTATATTCCGCAGTGCCGATATGGGCGTTGACGCCGTTCAGCGATCCGATGTTGATCACCCTTCCCCAGCCCCGCTGGCGCATATGCGGGAATGCCGCCTCCATCGACCATTTGACGGCGTACAGGTTGAATTCCAGGCTGTCCGCGAAGATGTCGTCGCTCTTCGTCTCGATGCGGGTCATTTGGTCGCCGCGATAGGCATTGTTGACCAATATATCGATGGAGCCGAACTCCTCGACACAGGCGCCGACGATGCTCACGATCATCTCGCGGTTCCTGACGTCGCACCGCCGGAAGGCTGCCCGCGCGCCCATGTCCCGGAGGCTCGCGGCTACCGCTTCGCCTTTCTCTTCATTAATATCCGCAACCAGCACGGCAGCCCCTGCGGCGGCGAAGCGGCGGGCGATGCCTTCGCCGATGCCGTCGCCTGAGCCAGTGATGACGGCCGCCCGGCCAGCTAGTAGAGCATCAGTCATATCTCTCTCCCTGAAACGGCTCGGCACAGCCGTCATTAAAGCAACGCCTATTGTATTAACATGGTCGGGCTGGCACAGCCCATGCAAGCAAAAAAGACGTTGAGGAAGATGATGCACAAGACCGCATTGGTGACAGGCGCCACGCGTGGGATCGGCCGCGTGATCGCCCTGGCTCTCGCCCGCGCGGGATTTGAGGTTGTCGTGACCGGCCGTACGCTGACCGCCGGAACCGGTCATCATGACGCAATGGGCGGCGTCCCGATCCCAGGCAGCATCGAGGAAACGGTCGCCGAGATCGAAGCAGCGGGCGGGGCCGCCTATGGCGTGCGGCTCGACCTGGCCGATCGGGCGTCCATCGACGCCGCGGTGGAAACGGTGCTCCAGCGGTCCGGACGAATAGACCTGTTGGTCAACAACGGCATCTATCAGGGCCCTTCCATCATGCAGAAGGTCCTGGATATCGACCTGGCCGATGCCGAGCGCGCCACCGCCGGCAATTTCATCAACCAATTTCATCTCAGCCGCCTTGTGCTGAAGGCGATGATCAAGCAGGGCGGCGGCCGCATGATCTTCATGTCGACGCGCTCCTCTGTCGACCCGACCGAGACTGGCGGCGCGCTTTTCTATACCGGCCCAAAAGCGGCCTTCAACCACATCCCCGACTATATCAATTTCGAACATCGCGCCGACGGCATCAGTGCATTCCTGATCGAGCCTGCCTTCACCATGACGGACACGTTGCGATCCGCATGGGCAGATGCCGAGGCGGAGGTGGGTCTTGGCACGAAGGCCCATGATCCGCAGGAAACGGCCGACACGGTGGTGTGGTTGGCGACCAACCCCGAAGCGGTGCGCTTCGCAGGGGCGCAACTGCATAATGCGCCCGACTTCTTTGAAGATCATCAGATCTCGCCCGATTGATGCAGCACTGAGCGTGATCAGAAGCGCTTGAGCGCCAATCCTGAGAATGCTTCCTTATACCGCATGCTAATTGTCACGTCATGAAAATCCCCTGGCCAACAGCATGGATTAACAATTTGCCGCAATAGCCCGGAGGAAGCGGAACTCCACATGATCCTTCCTGTTCACTTGCTGGAGTTGGACAGGAAGGATCATATATGCAGCAGCCCCCCGAAACATCGGGCGATCTGCGCGAAGAATTGCGCGGGGACGCCCAAAAACTCACCAGCACCGCCGCTGAGCGCCTGCAAAGCGAGGCGGATGCCCGCAAGGGTCCTGCGGTAGAACAGGCCCGCTCGGTAGCCTCGGCCCTGAACAAGGCCGCCGAAGACCTGGGTAGCGGGCAAAGTCCCGGCTGGCTCAAATCGCTGTTCGAACAAGGCGCACAGCAGATCCAGCGCCTTGCCGATACAGTGGAACAAAAGGATTCCCGCCAATTGATGAGCGATCTTCGTCAGGTCGCGCGCGATAATCCCACGACCTTCCTTGCAGCCTGCGCCGCTGCCGGGTTCGCCGCAAGCCGCGTGCTTCGGTCAGAACCCACCGTGCCAAGCAGTCAAAGCTTTTCAGCGCCACAGGGTGGTTGGTCCGAGCCTCCAAGTCCAAGCGTAGGGGCGATCTGATGGCAGACACGATGAACAGAACGGCAGGCCCGCCGGTCGAGGGCGGTGCGCCATCGGGACGGGACGACAATATCGTCTCGCTTCTTAGGGACTTGACCAGTCAGGGGTCTCATCTTGCCGAACAGCAACTCGCGCTGATCAAGGCCGAAGTGCGCGAGACCGGCAATGACATGAAGAAGGCGATCGGTGCGATGGCAGGCGCGGCGGTCGTCGGCATTGCGGGCCTTGGCGTCCTGTTGATGGCCTTCGCTTATCTTCTTGCCGACGCGATCGACCATCTCGGCCTTGCGACCTTGATCGTAGGGGTCGTGACGCTGATCGTCGCCTACCTTCTTTACAGGGGCGGCGCGGCGAAGATGCGTGATGTCGATCTGGCCCCCGAACGCACCCAGCACAGCCTTGAAAGAACGCCCGCGGCCCTTCGCGGAGACCTTCACCCGGAGCATAAAAGATGACCGACACTCTCGAACGGGACCCCGATGCGATCGAGCGCGACATCCGCCGCACGCAGGAGGATATGAGCCGGACGATCGACAAGATCGGCGATCAGCTTACTCCCCGCAAGATTTTCGACGCTTTGCTGGACAAGGCGGACGAAAATAATGTCGATGCCCGCATGCTGCTCGACGGCGCGCGCCGCAATCCCATTGCCTTGGGATTGATTGCGGCAGGCACGATCTGGCTGATCAGCGACAAGGACTCCAAATTCCCCAGCCTTCCCTCCCGAAGTGGAGGGCGTGAGCAGCAGCCCCACGACCTTGACGTGCATCACCGCGATTATGTCAGCCACATGTCGGCGGTCGAGATGCGGGATGGCGAAGATTTCGCCGCCTACCAGCGCCGCCGCGATCAGGCGCGCGCCAATTACCTGATGCTGGAACGGCGTGCCGATGAAGATGACAGCAGCTTCCGCCAGCGGCTAGACGAACTGACCGACCGGTTCAGGGAGAAGCGCCATGCCTGGGCGGAAAGCTCCAGCAGGGCTGGGCAGGCAACGGCGCGCGGTGCGAGCCAGGCGGCAAGCAGAGCGCAGGATCTGTACGAAAGCAATCCGCTGGTCGGCGGCCTGATCGCCGCGGCTGTCGGCGCTGCCCTTGGTTCAGCCCTGCCGATCAGCCGGGTCGAGCAGGAAAAGCTCGGCTCCCTGGGCGAAAAGGCGCGCACGATGGCCAGCGAGCAGAAGCAAGGCCTGACAGACACATTGCGTGAAAAGAAGGACGATCTGGTCGGCCGCGTCGATGACAAGCTGCAACAGGGCGACAACACGGGAAACCAGCCCGGCAACCAATCGACGGGAGACGCCTTCCACGCCCAACATGATCAGGGAAGCGCCCGGGATTTCGGAGCGCCCAAGATCTGACGACCAGCGGACCTGGTTGGGAGTTGGCGGCGCGGGCTTCACCCATGCCGCCACTCACATTATTTGGCCAGAAGCTCGACGACCTCGATCAGATGACCTTCGGGATCGGTCACGAAGGCGACCTTTACGCCATGCGCTTCCTTGACCTCGATCGGCTGCACCACGCTGCCGCCAGCTTTCTCGACCCGTTCCACAAAGGATACGAGATCGGTGGTCTGGAAACCCAGAATGACCTCATCTTTCGCGGGAGCGTCACGGTCGAGGAACTTGAACAGCACGAAGGTCGCCCCGCCCTCACCCGTGGCATTGAACAGGATTTCATCGATCTGCCGATCGCCGACCGCATCCTGCACGCGCGCCATTTCGACCAGGCCTGCGACTTCCTTGTAGAAGGCGCCCATGGCTTCGAGGTCCTGCACAACAAGCTTCGTGAAACCGAAATGTGACGTCATTCATCCTACCCTTGGTCATGCTTATGAAGAAAGGGCCGGTTGGTGATCCAACCGGCCCCTGCCTTTATCTTTAGAACTTGAAGTTGCCCGTCAAGCCAAACTCTCGTGGGTTGGTCACGTTGACCAGGCGATAGCCGGAGTCATAATCCAGTCCGGGCGTAGCTGTGCCAACGGTCGCATTGCCAAGGCTGATGTTGGCAATCCGCTTCTGGTTCAAGGCGTTCTTAGCGAACAGCGTGAACTCCCAACTGCTGTCCGGGGCGCGGACACCGATAAACAGGTTCAGCAGTTCGCGGCTGCGATAGTTGTAATCCACCCGATCCGAATAGAAGCCCGGACGATAGGTGAACAATCCGCGCAGGAACGGCGTGACATTGTCCATCGGGAACCGGATTTCCGTATTCGCGGTCAGGCTGAAGTCCGGAGTATCGGCCAGACGGCCATTGCTGACGCAATAGCTGACATTGCCCGGCCCCCTGACGGTCGCCGGTCCATCCTGGTTGGGTGTGCCGGTGCCCGCGAAGTCGTTGCAGGGCACCAGCGCGTTGCGGAAGCGGGCACGGGTGTAAGCCGCGCTGATCCCGAAGTCCCAATCCTTCGTGATGCGGCCGTCCAGGGACCCTTCGATACCCTTGATCCGTGCATCGGCATTATAGTTGAAGTCGAAGAATCCGGTCGGCGGGGAAGCGTCCGCGGAATCATAGTAGATGCCGGTGAAACGATTGAGGAAGTTGTTGAGCTTCTGATAATAGACGGACACCGCATAATGCAGACGGCGGCCAGCGAAGCTGCCCTTGACGCCAGCTTCGATTGCATCGGTTTTCTCCGGCTGCCCTACGATCAGGTCATCTGTTAGCCCGTCCGGCAGGCCTACACCGACCGCAGGTGCGCGGAATGAGTGACCGTAAGAGGCAAAGACATTCAGCGATGGCATCAACTGATAGCTGATGGTCAGGCCGCCAGTGAGCGGCGTGTCCTTCAGGTGCTGCAGGCGATCGGGAATGATCTCGGCCGCAGGATAGGATGCAGGCAGGCATCCAAAGGACACGGCATCCACCACCGGGTCGCCGGTGCACGCTAGAATGTTGCCGGGCGTGCTCAGGGCGAGTTGGGTCGTATTATAAGATTTGATGATCGAATAGCGCACGCCGCCTTCGATCGAAAGGCCATCCCTGCGGAAGTTCGCATAGGCATTGAAAGACCAGATGCTCCGATCGACCGGCACGGCAGTGGAGGTCCCGACAGGCAGATAAGGCAATGCGCCCAGATTAGCCAGGCTGTCATTCGGCTCGAGCGGGAAGAAGAAGCTGTCACCCGGCTGATCGACCCGCGTCGTCCCGGCCATCTTGTTGTAGAAAACACCGATGCCGCCGCCGAAACCTTCCTTGTTGTTCGTCGCGAGGCGCATTTCGACGGTGTCATATTTGAAAGGAACGAAACCGATCGAGTTGGAGATATAGTTGGGGACGGCATTTCCAGCGTCAAGGTCGCGCTGGGTCTTCAGCCGCGTATATTGATGTGCACCGACAAAGGACAATGTCGCCGGGCCCAGATCCCAATCCACGGCTAGGTTTACGATGTGGCCCTCATTCTGATAGCGGGCCCGCCCCTCACTTACTGCGGCATAGTCGTCGGCTTCAAGCGGAGGACCCGAGCGCACTGACGTGTTCGGCACGAGGACGCCGCCGAAGAACGGTCCCGCTTCGAAAGTCGAATTATTGCCGCTCCCGACGACCTGCAGCGCCTGAATGTTGTCAGCATACAGATATTGGTAGCTCAGATAGGCGGTGATGTTGTCGGTCGGACGCAGGCCGAGCGTCAGACGCGCGCTCTGGGTCCGGCTGCGCGAACGATCGCCGTTCGTGATGTTGCGGACATTGTTCAGGCGATTGCCATCCACCAGCGCCGCGACCCGCAGCGCAACCTTGTCCGAAAAAGGCAGGGAGACGCCGCCCTGGACGTTGAAGCCATCGCGCGTCGTCGCGGTGGCTTGTGCATAGCCTTCGATCTCATCGAAGCTCGGGCGCGCCGTGGAAATGGTGATTGCACCGGCCGGGGCGGAGATGCCGCGCAGCAAGCCCTGCGGACCGCGCAAGACCTCGATCTGCTTGATGTCGTAAAGCGCGGTGTAGACCGTCTGCGCGTCGGTCGGAATTTCATTGAAATAGACCTGAACCGCCGGGTCGGTGGCCTGATCGGGATCGAATGAAATGCCGCGCAGCGTCGTTGTGTTGTTGCGTCCCGTGGTGTTGGTCATTTCCAGGCCCGGGGCGAGCTGCTGCACGTCCTTGGCATCGAAAATGTTCAGTTTCTGCAATTGTTCTCCAGTGGCCACATTGACGCTCATGGGCACGGACTGGAGCGAGCGGGCTTCGCGCGTCGCCGTAACGACGATCTCGCCACCGCCATCGGCAGCATCCTGCGCCCAGGCGGCGGCAGGCACGATCAGCGCTGCACCGCACAACAACGCAGAAACATAATTCCCCTTTTTCATGACTGCTTCCTTCTATCTAGCAGGGCCAAGTCCACAATGTTGACAGTTGCTAACCATCGTGCAGGCACCCCGCAATCCACGCAGTCATTTTTTTGTAAATTTTTCGAAGTCCGCGTGCTGTGCGAGCAACATCCCTTAATTCCGCAGCCGCGATCTACGCGCATAAATCCGACAAGGTATGCGCATTTCTATGGAATATCACCAATATCATCGTGGAAATCGTGATATGCCGCTCTTGTCGCTTCGGGGGCTGATCCGCGCCTGAAACCTCTCCCCTTGTTATTGATACGACGACGTGCGATTGTGTCGAAATTATTCGAGGGGAGCAAAATGATCGACACCCGCAAGACAGTTTTCCTTACCGGGGCCACCGGCAATATGGGCCGCGAGACGGTGAAGCGTATCGCCGCGAAGGCGGATTCGCTGCACTTGCGAATATTGGTGCGGCCGGAAGAAAAGGCGCATCCTGTGGTAAAGGATGTTCAGCGCCGGGGCCTGGCGGAGATCATCTGGGGGGATCTTACCGATCCGGCATCCATCCGCGAAGGCGTGAAGGGCGCCGACATCGTTCTGCACGTGGGCGCGCTGGTCTCGCCGCTCGCAGACCGCCTCCCCGCCGATCTGGTGACCCGCGTCAATGTGGGCGGCGCCCAGAACATCGTCGACGCGATCCACACCGTGGGCGATCCCAAGCAGACCCGGCTGATATATATCGGGACGGTCGCCGAAACCGGCAGCCGCAATGCGCCTGTCCATTGGGGCAGGACCGGCGATCCGATCAAGATCAGCGCGTACGATCATTATGCGGTGACGAAGACGCAAGCCGAAGCGATCGTCGCGCAGAGCGGGATCACCCATTGGGCCTCGATACGCCAAAGCGGCATGGCGCATTTCGAGATGTGGAAGATTTTCGACCCCATCATGTTCCACAATCCGCTCAACGGCGTGTTCGAATGGTCCACCGCCAATGACAGCGGCCGCCTAATGGCCGCGCTCTGCGGCGATGATGTGCCCGGCACGTTCTGGCGCAACTTCTACAATCTGGGCGGCGGTGCTTCTTCGCGGGTGGTGAACCATGAGTTCATGGAGAAATCCATGCCCAACTACCGCAAGGTGCTGAAGCCGCACTGGTTCGCCACGCGGAACTTCCACGGCCAGTGGTACTCGGATTCCGATCGGCTCGAAGCCTTGGTGCCGTTCCGGGAACAATCGCTGGATGACTATTTCCGCGAAGCGCCCCGCCACATTCCATGGATCGCGCGCACAGTGCCAAAGCTGATGCCCGGCGTCGTGTCGAAGCAGATCGAAAAGCTGGCGAACGGGCCGGACGGCAGTCTCAACTGGTTCACCACCAACAACGAAGCCAAGATCCGCGCTTATTTCGGATCGCGGGCAGCGTGGGAGGCCATTCCCCGCAACTGGGACGACTTCCGCTTCGCGCAGCCGTCGCGGGAACCGGCCTTGCTCGACCATGGCTATGACGAGAGCCGCTCGCCCGACGATTGGCGCGCCGACGACCTTAAGGCAGCGGCGGAATATCGCGGCGGCAAATATCTCGGCAGCTCGTTCGACGGCCCGGATGCGCCGGTGGAATGGCAGTCGGCGGCAGGCCATCGTTTCACCATGACGCCGCGCCTTTATCTCCAGGGCGGCCATTGGTGCCCGGTCACCATGCTGGATCCCGCAGCCTATGAAGCGGAGGCCGCGCGCAATCCCTTCTTCGCGCAGGTATGGGGCGACGCAGCCGGTTAAGCTGGGCAGGGCCGGGGTGATCGGCCGTTCCGTCGGAGCGCAATTGACGATCCGCGTAACGCCAGCAGGGTGCGATCACCCAGGAGTGGACGGCGCGTTGTTCCGTTAAATCGACCTCAATGGCTTCGGGGCGAAGGACGCCCCGAAGCGCTGAGTGCGTTCCCCTCTAGCGGAGCGGCACCTTGAGCTTTGTCGTCGTGCGAGTGAGCGGATATCGCTTGCCGTTCCAAATGAAATCCCCCGGCAATGCGGCTGGCCGGGTGATTTGCGCATTCAGGGTGCTGCCGGAAACCCGATAGCGAACGCTGACCGGCCCCTGCGGCGTGGCAGCGGTCGCGGACAAGTTCTTGAGCGAACCTAGTGCAGGCTCGACCTTCAGCCGCGCATAGCCCGGCGCGGCGGGGCCGATGCCTGCCACGATGCCGAGTAGATCGGCGCTTGGATGCGCGCTCCACGCGTGGCTGTCGGAACGGGTCGACTGGCCCTTCCCGCCTTGGCCCGCATCGTCGCGCTCTTCCGGCCAGGTCGTATAGTGCATTGCCAGCAGATCGCGCCACGTCTTGAGCATGTCGAGATAGCGGTCGTTCTTCCCGGCATGGACCAGAGCCTGAGCCAGATACCATGAGAAATAATAGCTGACGCTGGTGATCCCTTCCGGCGCATCTATGCCTTTGCCCGGCACCATGATCCGGTCGATGATCGCCCCGGCTTCGTCGCGGGTGGCGACATCATAGAGGATGGCCAGCGCATTCATATGCTGGCTGAACCGGTCGCCATCGGGATTGTCCGCGTAGAGACCCCGCGCGGGAACCCAGCAGCGGTTGCGGATCGCGGCCTTGACGGTGTCGGCACGCGCCGCGTAGCGCTTTGCCACGCTGCTGTCGCCAAAGGCCGTCTCGATCGCCGCCCCCTGCTGAAGCGCGCCAAGCCAGCTGACGCTCATCAAACAGCTTTCATCCGTCTTTCCGTAGGACGGGAAGATGGTGCGGTCGGTCGCCGGCTGGCCCACCCAATCGATGAAATTCCACTGCGGGTTCTTGCCGAGCAGGCCGCTCGGGCGGCGGTAGGTTTCGAACCAGTCCAACACCCGGCGCATGCGCGGGATATTGCGGACGATCGGTGCGGCGTCAGGCTGGCGCAATCGCCAATCGTCCAGCATGCCTACCCACATCAGCGCGAAGGGCGCGATCACATTGTTGCCGCGCGTCGGCCATGCGCCTTCCATCAGGCCGCCTTCGGCATCCGACGCGGCGAAGGCGTCGACCGCCTGCTCGGCCAGGCGCGGATCGCCCGAAACGGCATAGGAAATCAGCATCTGGAGGCGCGTGTCGCCCGCATATTGCAGCTGTTCCCAATAGGCCGTGTCCATATAGGTTTCATGCGCGTCGATCCGCGCTGTGCGCCAGCCTATGTCGAAAATCCGTGCAAGTTCAGGATCATCACTCGCGAACTTACCAACCTGTTGAAACGGATAGCCGGTTTCGTAGGCGCGCAATCCCTCCAGCACCAGCGGCTGATCCTTGGTTTCGACCGTGATCTCCGCATAGCGCCAGGTCCGCCACCAGAGCGGCGCGAAGCTGCGCTTTTCCCCATCGGCTATGAAGCTGTCCCATATGCCGATCGGCTTGCGGTCCTCGATCAGGTTCCGGTCGCCCTTGCGGCTCTTCGCATCATACAGCGCCTCTGCCCACAGCAGCTTGATCGACGCACCCTTGCCGCCCGACACATCGAGTTGCGGATAAGCCGAGACCATCGCGTCGCGCTGGATAAGCAATGTCGCCTTGCTGTTGGCGGGGATCGTCACCGCCCGCGCGGGGAAGCTCATGGCAGCGGGCAGGTCCGTCCGCACCACCTTGCCCGCTGCGACCGGGGTATAGGATTGCTGCGGCAGCCGGTCGGGCACCAACGTCCGCTTCGCCGCAGCGGGAGCGGGAACCGCGTCCTGCCAGCCCTCGCCTTTCTCCTGCGGCCCGGCGGCGTCGAAGTCGGCCTTTGCCGCGTCGATCTTTTCGGGGTTTCCGGCGACATAATACCATCGCTTCACTTGCCCCCAGCCATTGGCAAAGCCGCGGCCCTCGTCGCGCTTCACCCGCCAGCCCGCACGATCTGTGGACAACTCCGCCGCATCGCCTTCACCGATCAGGCGAAAGCCGGTCGCGACGCTCTGTTGAAACAACGGCGCGGTGTTGGTGAACAGCGAATTTCCCTGCGCCGCCGAAACTTGCGCAGGCGTTGGGTTGGCGGGCAGCTTCAGCGGCTGCACGCCGTTCCACACCGTCGCCGCAACGACATTGACGCCGCGCTTCATATAGGGGGCGAGGTCGATGCTTTCCTCTCGCCAGTGAAGGATGTCACCTGTCGAAGGACCAGTCGCAACGCGAGCGCCGTTCACGAACAATATGAAGCGGTTATCGGCTGTCACTCGGACCTTGTAGGCGCGGGGTTTGCCGGGCAGCGTGACGGTGCGGCGGAAATGCAGGACGATCGGACGCACCGCTGGCCCCGCCTCCGCATGACTGATCCAGCCCTCGGCTCCACCGGGCTGAGCGATAGCGGCGGGCGCAGCGCCCATCATCAGCGAAGCGGCCAGCAAGGTGCGCATTTTCATCATTTCTTCTCCGGCGATAAGGCACGGGCAAGCGCTGTTTCCAGCGCGGCATTGAACTGCTGGGATATGGCCGCGCGCGGCGCGATCATCTGAAACCCATGGAAGGCGCCCGGTATCACCAGCAATTCGGTAGGCACCTCCGCATCGATGAGGCGGCGGGCGAACTCCACATCCTCGTCGACGAACAGGTCGATCGACCCGACGCCGATGAAGGTCGGCGGAAGAGCCTTGAGGTTCTTCACGCGCGCGGGCACCGATCCTTCAGGCTGGGTGGCAGCACCGGGACGCCGCCCCAACAGCGCCTGCCAGCCCTTGCGGTTCGACTCCGCCGTCCAGATCAGCTGGCCGATATGCGGCGGCACCGGACGCGACGATCCCGTCCGATCGTCCAGCATGGGATAGACAAGCGCCTGGAACGCGACCGGCACCTCGCCCCTGTCCCGCGCGGCGATCGTCAGCATGGCGGCCAGGCCACCGCCCGCGCTTTCGCCCATGACCACGATCCGGCGCGGATCGACGCCCAGCGTAGCGGCACTGCCATGCAGCCATTTCAGGCCCGCATAGGCATCCTCCAGCGGCCCGGGAAAGCGTGTCCCCGGCGCCAACCGGTATTGCACCGATACGATCACGCAGTTTAGCCGCTCGGCCAGGCTCTTGAGCGCAGGCAGATTCTCCCGCGCGTCGCCGCCGATGAAGCCACCGCCATGGACGAAGAAGATCGCCCCGCGCGGCGGCCCCTGCTCCGCACCGGCGTTCACGACATAGACCGGCACGGGTGGATGCCCGCGCAATCCCGGCGCTTGCCGCTCCTCAACCCCCGCAGGAAGACGGCCGGGCTTCCAAGGCTTGTACGTCGCTCCTTTCCGCTGCGCCTGCATGATGCCGCGCGCGATCGGCCGCAACTCCGGGTTGACCGACTTCAGTTCCGTCTCTGGCGAAGGGGCGGCCGGGGCAGCCGCTATCAGCAGGCAGGAAGCGAGCGCGGCAGCGAAGCGCCGCCCTCTCAACGCTGTGCCTCCAGTTTCGCCGGTCCAACCCATCCCGCCGCAACGGGCTTCAGCTTCTTGTAGATCGTGTCCTTGGGATCGATCATCGCATTTTGCGGAACGTTGGCGATCGCGACACTGATGTCGTTCTTGCCAGCGCGAACCAGCTTCGTCACATCGACGCGGAACGGAGCGCTGAACAGCGTGGGCAGGCTCTGCCCGTTGACCGTGACCGTCGCGACATCATGCACCTTGCCAAGGTCGAGGATGACGCGCGTACCCATGGTCAGCCAGCCGGCATCGACGCTGATCGCTCGGCTATAGGTCGCCGTTCCCGCAAAGCGCGACAGTTCCGGCACCTCCGCCCAATCCTTCAAGCTGACCGAAGCGAAATCATGCGCATAGGGCTTGCGCTGCACATGACCATTGGCCTTAAGCCGCCAGCCCTCCACCGGCAATGCCACGCTGCCCACAATCGCCGCAGCCGGGATGGTGACAGCCTTGGTCTGCGGATCAAGCATCAGCAAAGCGCTTTCCCCCGCCTTTAGGCTAAGCGGCACGTCCGTGCCTTGTCCCCCGGCTTGCGCGGAAACGGGCGTCGCCGTCCCATCCATCGCATTCCACCGTGTGACGCCGCCAGCGCCCGGCAGCGTCACCGTCACCTGACGGTCGGCTTGCCCCCGATTATAAACGAAGGTCGCCGTCCGTCCATCGACGCGCCGCTGCACGAAATACAGGTCGGCTGCATCGCCGGTGAAGCGCAGATTGGCCGGGATCGCCGCCGCGCGCAGACTATCCGTCAACCCGGCAGCGGGCACCACCTTTGCCCCCGCCTTCAAAGCGGCCGCGATCGCTTTTTTCACCCGCGCATCGCGTTGGCGCGCCTGGGCCAACCCCTCGTCACGTGATGGAGCGCGGTCGGTGAAGAATATCGGCAGCCCCGCCTTTGCGAAACGCGCGATTGCCTCCGCCGTCTCTGCCTGGATGCCGTCGATCGGCGGCAGCACCAGCACCGGATAGCGCTGGCCGCCCTGCGAAACGAGTTGCTTTCCTTCGATCCGGGCGTGCGCGATCGAATCGGGATTGATCCGGTCGAAATCATAGCCACCCGCCAGGAACGCCTTCTCGGCTGCCTGCTTGCCCGCGCCATCATCCTCGATGCCGATATAATAGCCGTAGCGGCCGTAGAAATAGGCGACCGGTACAACCGCCTCGCCCGCCTGCATCACGGCCTGCAAGCGGCCGATATAGGCCGCCATCGGCTTCATCGCGGGCCACACCGGGTTGGTCTCGTTCAACATGCTGGAAAAGCCGCCCGCAAAGGGGCTCGGCTGAAAAGCATGCCAGCCAGGCCAGTCTTCGGCATGGAAACGGTAATTATAGCCGTGCAGGATCATCGAATTGACCCCGCCCGAGATCAGCGCATCGATCCTGCGGCGCATCTCGTCCGGCGTTACCTCATAGGGGCGGTTCGGCCATGCCAGGCTCTCTGCCGACACGATGGGCCGCCCATAAAGATGCGCGCCCGACCGCGCCATCCGCATGAAGAAGGGATCGCCCTCATGCGGTAGATCTTCTGTTTCCGGGATATCGGCCAGCCCATATCCCCGGATCGTGTCGAACGCGCCGCCATGCGCCTGGAACTTGGCCTTGAGCCCTCGCGCATGGTTCCATGCGACGAAAGGTTGGATGAACCCCTCGATCATCATGTCGGACACCGTGCGGCGATAGTCGGCGCGCACCCGCTCTGCCAGATCGCTGTTCGGCGTATCGAAATAGGGGGGTGACCAATGTTCGGCCCAGGCCTGCATCCACCCCGGCTGCACGACGAAAGGCAGATAGGGCGTCAGGTCATAGCCGCGCCGCTTCCTGAACTGCTGCAGCAATTCAGGTCCCCACTGAATATCCTGCATCAATTCCAGGCTGTCGACGAATGTCGACCGGATGCCGGCCGGGTTCTTGCCCAATGGATCTCCGACCCTCGCGGCATGCGTGGCAAAGGCTTGCGGGTTCATATGATCCAGGATCAGCTGCGGCCCCTGTCCCGCTGCACCCAGCACGCCGACATCGGACGCATATTGGCGGAACACGAAAATCTGCCAATCGCCCGGCGGCGGGGTCCAGTTCAGCGTGCCGTCATCGCTCATCTTGTCCGTAAGCAGGATGCTGGAGGACGGGTCCAGCGTTCCCGCCGTCACCACGTCCCGCCATGGCGTCAGTGTAAGGCCCATCGCGCCGGGCGCGGACGGCTGAAGCACGGGCGCCTTCCCCTTCACGGCAACCACAGCCACCGTGCGGGCGCGGGCGTCCATCCGCTTGCCCCAATCGGCAACCTTCGGGTCCTTGACGCGCGCATCCAGGAAACTCAGCGCACCCAGGCGGCGGGTGCGCTTGGGGATATTCAGCTTGATCGGTCCTGCCTCGCCACCCTTCACCTCCGTACTCGCCATGGCAAGCTCGGTAAAGGCCAGTTCCGGGGTGATGGCAAAGCCGCCGCCCGATGGCCAGGATGACCCAAGCGTATAGTCCAGCGTCAAACCAGCCTGCCTTGCGGCATCCGCAGCGGTGCGGACATGCGCGAAGAAGGAGGGTTCGGCATATTGATTGACGCGCAGCTTCTCGTCCGGCGTCAGCGTCACGAAATTGGGCGTGAAGGACTGGATTTCGGCACCGGCAAAGCCCGTGTCCGCCATCAACTTGATCTCACGCCGCAATTCTTCGTCCGTCACGGCATCGCCCGGCCACCACCAGCGCAGCCGGGGCCGCGCCTCCATGGGGGGGTGCTGAAAATGATCGTCGAGTGGAGCTGCAAAAGCCGGAGCCTCCGCAAGCGCAAGTATCGCGGTGGCTGCCAGCAGGCAGGTTTTCATCAAATGCTTGGACATCATGGCTCAGGGCCTCCGGGTCATGCGGTTCAACCGAGCCGTGCCGGTCAACACCGGATCGGCGGCAGATGTGCCCACCTCCACCTTGACGTCGCCCGCAGGGACAACCCAGCGCTTCGCCTTCGCATCATAATCAGCCAGAACGCGCATGTCAGCGGTCACCGTAACTTCCTTGCTCTCGCCAGGCTTCAGGTTCGGTTTCGCCCACCCGATCAGCCGCTTGGCCTTGCCGGGCCGGGTCACGTAGACCTGCGGCACGTCTGCGCCTTCCCGCTGGCCGCTGTTGGCAACGGTAAAGCGCACCGACAGCGTCTTGCCGCCGGTCACCTTCAACCCTTCATAGCGGAACTGCGTGTAGCTGAGGCCGTGGCCGAATGGATAAAGCGGCTTCAACCCCTTTTTGTCGAACCAGCGATACCCGGCGTCCGATCCTTCGGGATATACGATGTCGAATGGCTTCAGACCGGCTTGCAGGCCATAAATGGCGCGGGTTTCCTTGTCCGCTGGCGGCGCGTCGGATCCCGGCAGCACCGGATTTGGCAACTGATCGACAGAGGCCGGGAAAGTCACGGGCAAGTGGCCGGACGGGTTCACCTTGCCGCTGATGACGCGCGCGATGGCTGCGCCGCCGCGCTGACCGCCATACCAGGCCGAAAGGATCGCAGGCACCTTGGCCTGCCAGGGCATCAGCACGGGATTGCCGGTTTCCAGGACGACGATCGTCTTGCCGTTCGCGCTTGCGATTGCATCGATCAGTTCGTCCTGGCCTTCGCCCAGCGACATGTCCTTATGGTCCATTGCCTCGGTCGCATATTTCTCGGCAAAGGCGATGACGATGTCCGCAGCCTTCGCGGCCTGAACGGCGGCAGCGACGTCCTTACCGTCCAGATAGGTGATCGCCGCATTGGGGAATTCCGCGCGCAGTCCGTCGAGCGGCGGTGTGCCGCCATAGCCGCGCCGCGCAAATCCGGCGGCCGGACCACCCTCGGCAGGCTTGGAGACGCGCTTCAACCCACCCACGGGATTGACCTGGCTCGATCCGCCACCGCTTGGGACGCCGACATCGGCATTGCCCCCGACGACCAATATCTTCTTCGCCGTTGCGGCCAGGGGCAGGATGCCGCCTTCATTGCGCAGCAGGACGATGCCTTGTTCGGCGGCCCGCTGTGCGATGTCGCCATTGGCGTCATAGTCGATCGGCTGCCCTGCCTTCAGCGGATTGTCGGCCACCCCATAGGCATAAATCGCGTAAAGTACGCGTCCTGCTGCCTTGTCGACAGCCGACTGCGGCACCTTGCCAGCCTTCACCGCTTCGACCATCAGACTGGAGAAATAGGGCTTTCCATCGATCTGCTCGCCTGATTGCTGGTCGAGCCCCGCGACGATCGCTTCGGTCGAGTGCACCGCGCCCCAATCCGACATCACATAGCCCTTGAACCCCCAGTCGCGCCGCAGCACGTCGTTCAGCAGGAAGGGGTGCTCACATGCATAAGTGCCGCCAACGCGATTATATCCGCACATGACCGACCCCGGATTGCCGCGTTCCATACCGATCTGGAAGGCCAGCAGATCGCTTTCGCGCATAGCCTGCTCATCCATGTTCACCGACGCGATATTGCGTCCGGTTTCCTGATCGTTGAGCGCGAAATGCTTGATCGTGCCGATGATGTTGTTGGACTGCACGCCACTGATCTGATTGCCGACCAGTTCACCCGCCAGCAGGGGATCTTCGCCCAGATATTCGAAATTGCGGCCCGCACGCGGATCGCGGACCAGATTGACGCCGCCAACCAGCATCACGTTGAAGCCCTTGGCGCGCGCTTCGGCACCAATCATCGCCCCGCCCGCGCGCGCAATTTCCGGGTCCCAGGTGGAAGCCAGCGAAAGTCCCGATGGCAGAGCCGTGGCCACGTCACCCTTGCGCTGTTCCATCAGATTGGACACGCCCAGGCTCGCATCGCTTTCGACCAGCATCGGAACGCCGAGCCGCTCGACGCCCTCGATATATCCCGCGCTGATGGGCACGTCCTTCGGCCTCTTGGCTACAGGCACCAGCGCGGTCATCGGCCCGTGGATCAGCCGGATCTTTTCTTCATCCGTCATTTTCGCGAGCGTTTCCGCCGCCCGGCGCTCTGCAGCGGTCTTGGTATCACGGGCATGTCCCGCAAGCGGCGTCAGCATCGTCCCGGCTATTGCGAGCAACAGGATTGATGAGGAATTCTTCATGGATGTTCAGCCCTCTCCGCTGGTGGGACATTTTGAGCATGTCGGCAGTTTTCATACTATGGGCTGAAACGACGGGCGTCAATATTCGATCGGGGGCGTTCGATTGATTTGGGACAGGCCATTGCTTCCGCCGATGGCTTGAGTCAGAGAAGTGATCATGCCAGCTACCAAGATGGAAAAAACCTTTACCCCCAAGCGGGGCCGCCCCGACGCAAAACAGGTTGCGGCGATCGACAAAGCCATCCTCGCGACGGCGACGCGCATGTTCCTGGAATTGGGCTATGACGGCGTCGCGATGGAAAATATCGCGACGGAAACCGGCGTGTCCAAGGGCACGCTCTACGCGCGCTACCCTTCAAAGGAGGCGCTGTTCACCACGGTCATCCAGGACCGGGTCAGTCAATGGTCCCTCGCCTCGGCGCGGGAGGATCACCTGCTCACCGACGACATTGCCGAGCGGCTCCACCATCATGCCCAGACCATCGCCAGGTCCGTCCTCCAGACGGAGGTTCATGCGTTTCAACTCCTGACGCTCGCCAACCGGGAGCGATTCCCTGAACTGGCCCGCGCGATGTATGAGGCAGGCTATCTCTACATCGTCCGCCTGATCAGCAACGACATCAGCGAAGCCGCGAAGCGTGATGGCATTCCTGCGCGCGATCCCTCCGCGGTCGCGCGGATGTTCGTGTCCGCCATCACCGGGTGGGAATTGCAGGAAAGCAGCGCAGGCCCCATCAAGGAAGCGGAGTTCATCAAAGCTGCGCGCCAGACCGTCGAACTTTTTATGGCGGGCCGCGCAAGTTGGTGACTTGAATTTAGAACGTAGCCGTGCGATATAGGCCCGGTCATAATGGAGGATCCTGTTTATGCGTCTTTTGATTCTTGCCGCTGCTGCTCTGTCGGTTGCCACCCCCGCGCTCGCGCAGACGGCTGCCACCCCGGCCCCCGCACATGCGGCCCATGCCAAGCTTAACACGACCGACACCGAACTCGGCGTTCTGCTGGACAACCCCGCTGCCAAGGCGATCATTGAAAAGCATATCCCGGGTATGACGGCCAATGATCAGGTCGACATGGCCCGCGCCATGACGCTGAAGTCGATCCAGCAATATGCGCCTGACGATGTCACCGACGCGCGCCTTGCCGCGATCGATGCGGACCTTGCCAAGCTGCCCTGAACCAGACAGCCTACAGCAATGAAAAGAAAAGGGCGCGAAAGCGCCCTTTTTTGTGCTCGCTCCTCTTGCGTCCCAGTGCAACAGGCAAAGAAAAGGCCGGCTTTTGGCCGGCCCAAGTAGGTGTAGGAGAGTGCCTAAAAGGCATCTCTAATTGAACATGCTTGTATGATAGGTCAAGCAATTAGTGATCGCCTGTCAACAATTTCATCATGTAGGAAATGGATCGTCGTCCCCCGCTTGACGCGGCGTCACGAGGCGAGCGGCACGCGGCGCGATCCATCTTTCGATGCTATCGACAATCTCATAAATCACAGGAACGAAGATGAGCGACAGGGCCGTCGAGGTGATCAGCCCCCCGATCACCGCCAGCGCCATCGGCTGACGGAACTCCGCGCCCTCGCCTATCCCCAGCGCAGTGGGCAACATGCCCGCGGCCATCGCGACTGTCGTCATGACGATCGGCCGCGCGCGCTCACGGCAGGCATTGCGCAGCGCCTGCGTCATTGGCGTTCCCGCCCGCTCCTCCTCGATCGCGAATTCCACCAGCAGGATGGAGTTCTTCGCGCACAGCCCCAACAGCATCAGCAAGCCGATCATCGCTGGCAGGTCCAGTGTCTTGCCGAACAGCACCAGCGCGGCAAAGGCGCCAAGCAGCGACAGCGGAAGCGCCGCCAGAATGACCGCCGGTTTGAAGAAGCCCTTGAACAGCAGCACCAGCACCGAAAATGTCAGCCCGATACCCGCGACGATCGCCAGCATGAAGCCGCCGAACAGCTCCGACATCGCCTCCGAATCGCCAACCTTGGCCTCTTGAACACCCTGGGGCAGGTTCCGCATGACGGGAAGCGCCGCGACCTCCTGCAGCGCCTGGCCAAGCGTTCGCCCGGCCACAAGGTCAGCCTCTACCGACACGCGCCGTTCCCGGTCATAACGCACGATCTTGCCCGGTCCCGCCTTGAACTGAATGTCCGCGACAGCCGACAAGGGCGTCGTCTGCCCATCGAGCGTGGGCACGCGCAGGTTCGCGATCGTGTCCAGATCCTTACGCGCGCCTTCGGGCAGGCGCACGCGAATCGGCACGCGTTCGTCGCCATCCGAATATTTGGCCACGCTGGCGTCGATGTCGCCGATGGTCGCGATGCGCAGTACCTGGGCAAGCGTCCGGCTGTCCACGTTCAGCCGCGCCGCTTCCTCTGCCCGAGGCGTCACGATCAGCTCGGGCCCGGCAGGCGGAGGCGCTGGGCGCGGGTCGGAAATGGACGGCACCTTGCGCATCTGTCGCAGCAATTCGGTCTGCGTGCGCTCCAGCGCCTGACCGTCCTCACCGGCAAGGACGATGTTCACCGATGCCGATCCGAATGTACCCTGGTTCGACAGACGAACGTCCGGAATGTCGCGCAATTTCGGCCGGATGATCGATCGGAATTCGTCGGTCGTCACATCGCGATCATGCTTCAACACCACCGTCAACGTGCCGGTGCGCATGTCGTCGCCAGCGCTGAAGCCGCCCGATGTCGATCCCACCTGGGCGAAGACGCGCTCCACGGCGGGCTCTGCCGACAACATGCGGGTCGCATCATTGACCGCCCGCGCCATGTCGTCCCGCGTCGCGCCCGGCGGTCCCTGCACGGCGATGTAAAGATAACCCGGATTGCCGACTGGCTGGAAACCTACCGGAGCGAAGCTTGCGAGCAGAAGCGACAGGGCGAAAATTCCCGCGCCGATTCCCATCGTCTTCCAGCGATGCGCCAGCGCCCAATCCAATATGCGGCCATAGATCGGGTTGACCGGCCGCTTCTCCCGATGCGCGCGATCCTTCAACGGAACGAGGAAATAGGCAGCCATCAGCGGTGTCAACAGACGCGCGACCACCAGCGAGAAGAGCACCGCCACCGCGACCGTCAGGCCGAACTCGCGGAAAAACTGCCCCGCCTGTCCAGGGATAAGCGACACCGGCGCGAACACCGCGATAATCGTCGCGGTGGTGGCGATCACCGCAAGCCCGATGGCATCGGCACCGATCAGGGCTGCACGATAGGGCGTCTCTCCCGTCTCGATCCGCTTCTCGATATTCTCGACCTCCACGATCGCGTCATCTACCAGAATGCCGATGACCAACGTCAGTGCCAGCAAAGTGATGCTGTTGAGGCTGAACCCCATGGCCGACATCAGGACGAAGGTCGGGATTAGCGACAGGGGCATGGCCACTGCCGCAATGATCGTCGCGCGCCAGTTGCGCAGGAAAATGTAGACGACGATCACCGCCAGGAAGATGCCCTCGATCAGCACGTGCTGGGTCGATGCAAAGGTCCGCCGCGTCGAATCCACCGTCGACACAAGCTTGGTGAAGGTGACGCCGGGATGATCGGCCTGAAGCTGGGCAATCACCTTGATCGCCCGGTCCTCGACGCTGATGTCGCTTGCTTCGCGCGTCTTGCTGACCTGGATCGCCGTAACCGGCCTGCCGTCCAGACGCGCAAAGCCGCGCTGCTCGGCCGATCCGTCGCCAATCTCCGCGATGTCGGCCAGGCGGACGTAGCGGCCCTGCACCGGAATGGCGAGTTCGCGCAGCCGGTCGATGGTCATGGACGATCCAAGAACACGGATCGTCTGTTCCACCGCGCCCACATCGGCGCGGCCGCCCGGATCATCGCTGTGGAACGCGGCCAGGGCATTGTTCACCTGCGGCGCCGTAACGCCCAATGCCGCCATGCGCTGCGCATCCAGCACGATGTTGATTTCGCGGTCGGCCCCGCCAATGCGGTGAACCTGCGCGACGCCGGCCTGCGCCTGCAACGCGCGCGTCGCCACCTTGTCGATGAAGCGCGACAGTTCCGTGTCGCCCATTCCCGGCGCACTCACGGCATAAGTCAGGATCGGCGCGCTATCGATGTCCAACCGTTGCACCAGCGGCGGGTCGATGCCCGGCGGCAGATCGATGCGCGCCCTCTCGACAGCGGTGCGGACATCGTCCGTCGCCTTCTGCATGTCGCTGTGCAGTTCGAACTCGACCGTCGTGGTCGATGATCCCAGCACCGCCGTCGAACTGATGTGCTTGACCCCCGCGACGCTGCTCAGGGCATTTTCGATCGGCCGGGTGATCTGGTTTTCGACTTCGCTCGGCGCCGCGCCATTTTGCGTGACCGTCACGCTGACGACGGGAAAGTTCACATTGGGGAACTGCTTGATGGGCAGTCCCACATAGGCCACGATCCCCGCGATCGTCAGCAATATGAACAGCGAGACGACGGGAATCGGATTCCGGATCGCCCAGGCGGAAATGCGCATGTCTATGGCCTCCCGCTTGGCGCGATCCGCACGCGGTCGCCTTCAAGCAGGAAAGCGCCGCCGCCCAATACAGCCCGAACACCGGGCTTCGCGCCGCTCACTATCTCCACCATCCCTGCCGCGCGCCGTCCCGTGCGCACCGATGCGCGATGCACGCGGTCCTGCTTGTCGAGCAGCAGCATATAGGCGCCATCGGCATCATAATGGACAGCGCGTTCGGGCGCGCTCAGCACCGATCCGGTGGCCTTCACGAAATCCGCCTTGGCAAAACCGCCAGGGCGCAGTTCGGGATTTACCGGCAGCGCGATGCGCGCGCGTGACAAGCCCGTCTGATTATCCACCCGCGCGCCCAGCAGCCGGACCTTGCCGGTCAGCTTCGTGCCCGACGCCAAAGTCACCGCGACCGGATCGCCGATCGACAATGTGCCCATCGCCGCTTCGGGGACTTCAGCCTCCAGTTCGACCAGATCGTCCCGCGCGATGGTGAAGAGTATCGTGCCCGAGGCCGATGGTTCGCCCGGCCGTGCCGACCGCTGGAGCACGCGTCCCGCGACGGGCGACCGCACGATCAGCCTGCGCTGACGCGTCAGCAGGTCGTCCAACTGCGCCTTTGCCACGCCGACGGCGGCTTGTGCCGACCGGGCAGCGATGCGGCGCTGGTAAATGGCCTCCTGTGAAAGCACCCCCTGATTATCGAGCCCCGCGACGCGTCCTGCTTCCATGCGCGCTCGTTCATAGGCCACCTGCTGCTGGCTCAATTGCGCGCGCGCCTGATCGATCTGCGACCGCAGGAGTGTGTCGTCCAGCACCGCCAGCACCTGTCCAGCGCCTACGCGGGCATCCTCCTCCACCATGACGCGCGCAATGCGATAGCCGGAAAGCTCGGGCGCGACCGCCACTTCCTCGCGCGGGATCAACCGCCCCGAAGCGCTGAGCCCTCCTGCCAATCCCCGTTCGCCGACCAGCGCGACACTGACGGTCGGCGGCGGCGGCTCCTTGGCCCCGTCCGTGCTCCCCCCGCAAGCGGCGAGCAGCAGCGTCAGGGAAAGCGTCATGGCAAGGGGACGCGGCTTGAAGATCACGGCAGTTCCTTGGATTGGATAGGCAGGGCGACGGCGGGCTGTTCAGGCGCCGTCGCGGGATCATCGGGATTCCATCCGCCGCCCAGCGCCCGGAAAGCGCCAACGACATTGGTCAGCGCTTGCGTCCGCGCATTGGTAAGCGCCCGGCGCGCGGCGCGCCAGGTCTGTTCGGACTGGACCAAGGTGGTGAGGTCGGTCAGGCCTGCGGCAAAGCCCTTGCGCCCAGCATCGAACGCGAAGCGTGCCCGCTCCTCTGCACGGCTGAGGTCAGCCAATCGCGCCCGATCGGCTGCAACCAGCGCAAGCGCGATGTCGGCATCGCGAAAGCCTGCCTGCACAGCCGCCTCATAGCTCACCACGGCGCGCTCACCCTGTGCCTGCGTGGCGCGCAGCTGTGCCATCAGCCGCGTGCGGTCCAGTACCGGCAGGCTCAATCCGGCTGCGATCGACCAGATGCTCGAAATGCCCACGGCCGGGCCGGCGGTGCGACTGATATTGCCATTGCCTTGAAGGGTGAAGCGCGGGAACAGGGCCAGCCTGTCGACCTTGACTGCGCTCGTGGCTGCCGCGACCCGCGCCTCGGCGGCCAATATGTCTGGACGACGCGCCAGCAGCATGGCGGGCATCAAAGCGGGGACCTGCGGCGGCGCGTCGAGCCGCGCGTCGATGGCGAGGCTGCTCGTCGGCGCGTCCGGCGATCCGATCAGGACCAGCAGCGATCGCTTGGCGTTCCGCAGCGCTGTCTCGATTCGGGTAAGCTCTGCCTGCGCTGTCGCCTCGTCGCCTTCCAGCCGCGCGGTTTCCGACGCTGCGATCAGCCCGCGATCGCGCCCGAGTTTCGACGCGCGCGCCAGATCGCGCGCGATCCGCAAACCTTCCTGCGCATCGTCGCGCTGTACCGCCAGGCCGCGCGCCTCGAACAATGCGCTGGCGACGTCAGCGGCCAGGCTCAACCGCGCGGCGTGATAATCATAGGCTGCCGCGACATAGGTGGCTCGCGCCCCTTCCCCGATTGCACCCAGCCTGCCGAACAGGTCGATCTCCCAACTTGGGCTGAAGGCGAGCGACTGGCTATCGCTCTGTGCCGTGGAGCCGAACAGGTCCACGCCGGACAATTGGCGGCCATTCTGCAGCTGCGCCGATCCGCTGATCGCGCCCGTGGGCAACCGCTGCGACAGCGACTGGTCGCGTATCGCCCGCGCCTCGCGCAACCGGAAATAGGCTGACCGCGCATCGGTATTCTGCGCCAGCGCCTGTTCCACAAGTGCGGAAAGTTGCGGATCGCTGAAACGCTCCCACCATCGGTCCAGCTTTTCGTCGGCCACCGCTGAGGGCGCGGCCTCGTAGCGCTCTGGCAAGCTGATGTTCGGACGCGCCAGCTTGACCGACGGCGCACAGCCGCACAGCAGCACACCCAGGAAGAGGGACAGGGGGCGCGAACCCGGCAGGTGCGGCAAGTGGATGACCTCCAATCTCGATCAACGGCCTCTCGAATAGCGGACCGAAAAAAAGAAACAAGATTGTTTATTTTCATCCCAATCTTTTTTTGCCAATGCTTTCCTTCATGACTTCCCCTCCCCCCATCCGCCGTCCGGGCCGCCCCCGCCGCGAAGAAAGCGGCGACGTCGAACAGCGCCTGGTCGACACCGCGATGCAAATGCTCGCCGAACATGGTCCCAGCCTGACGATGAACTCCATCATCACCGCCTCCGGTTTGTCGCGTAAAACCGTGTACGCTTATTATCCCAACAAAACCGCGCTTTTCGCTGCTGTCGTCCGGCAAATGCTCGGTTACGCGCTCAGCCCCGTCACCATTCCCCCGCGCCCCGACTGGCGGGAAAGTCTCCTCGCCTTCGTCGAAGCCTGCCTGGTCGAAGTCTGCGAACCCTATGCCACCAGCATGCGCCGCCTCCTCATGTTGAACCCGTCCTTCATGGAAGAAGCGCGGCCGCATATCGAGCAGGTGGTCGTGCGTCGTTATCTCGACCCGCTGATCGCTTTCCTCCAGTCATTGGTGGATCAGGGGACGATCCCCGAACAGGATGTCGCCTTCGCAGCGGAGTCCCTCACCAGCCTGATCCTGTCGGAATCCCACCGGCGCTTTTTCACCGGGGAAGCGGACAATATCATTGATCCGGTCCATCTGAATGCGCACGCACGCCGCCTGACAGGCCTTTTCTGCGGCGGCGTTTTTGCGCCGGGGGCCGTTCATTGATCAAGTGGCAGGCGTAGCCTGGACCACTCCTAACGCGTTGCGGAATCTTGCGCATGAGGTTCATTTCGCACGTAGCCGTTCAGAAAAACTATTGCCTGCGTTTTTCCCTCCGATATAGTGCACGCAAACGGCCAATTCATAAGAGCCGTTTTATCAACAACACCTCTGGGGAGGATTATCGATGCGAATGAAGCGTGCCACACGCGCAGCGCTCCTGTGCGCTGGCGTTTCTGCTTTTGCTGTACCCGCACTGGCTTACGCCCAGGCTGGTTCCGAAAATTCGACGAGCGACATCGTCGTCACGGCCACGCGCCGCGCTGAGAACCTCAAAGACGTGGCTATGTCGGTCAACGTCGCGACAGGCGAGCAGCTTGAGAAGTTCAATATCTTCGACGTCAAGGATGTTCAGCAACTCGCGCCTGGCCTTGAACTGACCAACACGACTGGCCGTAACAACACGACGACCCTTCGCGGCATCACGTTCGATCCAGACCAGGGCACCGATCCGGCAGTCCAGCTCTATTACAACGAAATCCCAACCGATGCGCAGACTGCCTTCACGGCCATCTACGACATCGAACAGATCGAAGTTCTTCGCGGGCCGCAGGGTTTGCTGCGTGGTATATCAGCGCCGGCAGGCTCGATCACAATCCGCACCCGCCGTCCGAATTTCGATCAGATCGAGGGCTATGGCCAGGCGACCGCAACAGATCGTGGCGGCTATAACGTTCAGCTCGGGACGACCCTGCCATTCAATGAAAACCTGTCGCTACGGGTCGCAGGCCTTGTTGACGGGAACCGCATCAACCACGTCTACAATATTCCGCGTGACAAAAGGTCGTACGGCCAAACCCAGAGCGCCCGCGTCACCTTGGGCTGGCGGCCTACGGAAAATCTGACGACCTATCTAACCTATCAGTATCTGCAGGCAGACAATAACCAGTACACTCAGTCGTTCGGTCCCGGCAACACGCCGTTCTCCGCCGTTCCAGTGGCAACTCTGGCCGGTATCTTCATCCCCGATACCACGGTTCGTTCCGGCCCACCTTTGTCTGCGACCGATTATGCGTCGGTTCAAGAAGGCGGTTTCCGCACACGCAACCGGACCCACCTCATCAATCTTGCCGCGGATCTGGATTTGGGTTGGTCCACCCTGTCCTTCGTCGGCGCCCACCAGTACAGCAAGCTCCAAACCAATCGCGACCTGGATACCACCAATGCGATCCCGGGCTATATACAATATTCCAATGTTGTGACCCCTTATAAGGTCGACACTGGTGAATTGCGCCTGCAGTCAAATAATGACGAAGGTCTTGGCTGGGGCGTGGGCGCTTTCTATTCACGACAGACTGGAACCACCACCGTTAATCAGGATGCATCGCAATTCTGGTATGCGGCCGCGCCAGGGTCGTTTAATCCGGTGCCGGGTTGCATCCTTGATCCCACGGCGCCTTGCGATACACTTACGCCCTTCCCGATCCCCAACACTTTGGCCATCAGGACGCTGGTCGATGTACCGGTCAATGTCAAAACCGCATCGTTTAGCGCTAACCTGCGCTACAAGGGCGGCGGCCTGACCGTAGAAGGCGGCCTGCGCTACACCATCAGGAAGCAGGTCGACTCAACTATATTGACCTTGGTCGGGGACGTGAACAGCGGTCCGGAGGAAATAATCCCGGCTTCGTTGCGGCGCAGCACTGACAAGCCACTCACAGGCGGCCTCAGCGTCAATTATGCACTTACCGATGACCTGAACGTCTATGCGGCCTATGGCCATTCATTCCGTTCGGGCAGCACCGGCGTCTCTGTTCCCGCTGGCGTTTCGAACGATCTGATCCGGACCGATCCGGAAAAGACCGACTCCTATGAGGTCGGCTTGAAGGGATCGGTATTTGATCGAAAGGTAAACTTCACCGTCGCGGCCTTCTATCAGAAGTTCGACGGCTTCCTCAGCCGGTTCACGGGCATATTCTATAACTGCCCTGATTTCGGAGACGGTACGTGCGCCCTCGGCGCGCCACCGATCGACAATGCGACTGACGTGCCTGCAACAAATGGCGGTTTCGACTTTAACTACAATGCTCCTGCCAAGGTAAAAGGCATCGAAGTCACCATCGACGCGAGGCCTACGCCTAACTGGGACCTGAACATTGCCGCATCCTACGCGCGTGCACGGTTCAGCAACGCACTGGTTCCCTGCAATGACTTTGCAGGCACCGGTACGCCGAACCAGGACGGCACGCCGCGTATCACCGGAACAGGCAATGTCAGCTTCTGCCGCACCAATGGCCGACTGGCGGAAACCCCCGATTTTGGCCTGACCGCCAACACGGAACTGCGGTTCCCGATGGGCGACTACACGCCATTTATCCGCGGCTTGTTGGCCTATCGTCCGGGGTTCTATTCGGAGCGCGTGCAATATGATTATCGCAGCCGTGAGCAGATCAACCTGTTCGTCGGCTTGCGTGGTCCGGAATCCAAGTGGGAACTGACCGGCTTCGTCCGCAATCTGCTTAATCAGAAGCGGATCAGCAACATCGCCGGTGGCGAGGGTCAGGTGAATGCCCTGCTTGGAAGCACGTTCAACTCGGGCTACCGCTCGGTAAATGTCACGGTTCCGCGGGAATTTGGTATCACCGCTAACGTGAAGTGGTAAAGAATTGCCAGCCTCCGCCTCCTACGGGAGGCGAAGGCTGGCATCCTTTTGCTAATGTGCCCCCTGCGCTTGCACTTATTCGGCTGCAACGGGCGCAATCTCCTGATCTTGCGAACTCGGCATCAGGCATGCGCCAATGTCGATGAAGAAGCGGGCTCATCCAGCAAGCTTCTGGATTCCCACTCCCCCGCCACTATCATGACGGTAAGCTGTCGGCGAATGTCCCGTCCACGCTCGAAATGCCTGACGAAAGGCGTCGGAGTCGCAATAGTCGAGCCGCCCTGCAATATCTTCGATCGACATGCCCGTGCGGCGTAGCAGGTGCAGCGCCAACTCGCGACGGCAGCTTTCGCGTACTTGCCGGTAACTGGTGCCCTCGCGCGCCAACTGACGCCGCAGCGTCGCCTCGCTTCCTCCCAGAGCGTTGACGAGTTCCCCGAATGCGGGCAGCCGCCCCTCGCTCTTCAGCGCCGCCATGGCGATGCCACGAACGCGTGTTTCAGTCGGCATGCGATCCGTCTCTCTGACGCTGGAGACGAACAGCAGATTGCTGAGCGGCCGCCGCTGTTGGTCTTCCCAACTGCGCATGACGGGATAATCAAGAAGAGAGGCGCTGAAATCAAAACCGCTCCAACCCTCGGCGAGCCGGACCGGAAACGGCAAAGCGGGCAAATCGAGCGAAGCGAAGACTCCCGGCGGATGATTGAGCCAAGCACTCCGGACACCGATCGGATGGTCGATTAGCCAGCCAAGAAGACCATGAATTTCCATCACCCCGAACAGGTCGATCAAACAGCCCGTCGAAGTCGATCCGCCCGCCCGCACCGCTTCAAGTTCAAGCTGAGCCGTGTCGCCATGGGTGCGAAGCGCCATCTTGCCGCATCGCCAGTCGATCGCCTCGAAACATTCGCAACATCGCACGATTGCTTCACGCAGAGTGCGTGCGCTCGTCAGGCTGTACATCACCACGCGCCAGTCGCAACCGCGTAAACCTTGGCGGCCCGCCATCACCGCGTCGCGACGAGCCAGTTGATTGATGGCGAAGCTGGTCATGCGGGCAAGATCTGCCACGGGCAGGCTGCTCAGCGTACGTCGGCCGTCAGGCCTCTGCCCCACATGTTCGAAGAGGGGTTCAATCGATCCAAAAGCTTCGGAATAGATCGCGAAAACACGTTCGGCGACGCTTTCGGCCAAGTGCCATTTGCTTGATTCCGCCTGTGCTGACCGCATCACCGCCTCCCGTTATTTTCGATCAGTCTATTATATGACGCGTGCAAGATAAATCTTTCGCTTTCCTACACCGCTCAGCTTCCCATGCGCGAAATTGCCGCGTCGGATGATCGTTTTTGGGGTGGTGGCCAGTTGCGGGAAGAGTCATGAAAATAGCAATGCCCGTTGAAGCGGCATGAAAGGACGACATGAAGGGCAGAGAGGACTTAACCGGCCATATGCCGGCCAAGGCATATTGGGCCTTACCCCTGATCGCTGCATCCCTGGTCGGCGCCGACGCGCCGACAGGCGGCGAAGAGGGCGTGCACGCCTTTGTCCTCAGCAATGTCTATCTTGCGCAGGGGGGCGAAAAGGACAGTTGTCCCAGCCCCGACATCGGTGATCTTGATCGTTTCTACGCCATGCTCTCGCCCGCGGAGCAGGCCAAATATGCGGGCAAGGAAAAGCGGCAAGCACTTGAAGAGCGGATGAATGAATATTTCAAGTTCCGCCGCATATTCATCCGGGGCGAACGCGCCTCTTCCGTGAAATTCCCGCCGAACTATGATCCTAAGGCAGAACCGACACAGGAACTTGCGGCAGCGATCGGCGCGCTGAATGGCCTGCCCAAAGGCGCCGGCCGCCTCGCGTTCCAGAAGCGCGAGGTAGTCTATAGCGCCTGCTCGAACCCTGCTGACTTTCCGATGCTGGGGAAAGGCTTCAAGACCTACGAAGGCAAGATCGCCGCAGGCATGAACCTCGACGGCAAAGTCGGGAAATCCGACTTTGAAGGGCCAGATGGTGAAAAGGGAATCGACAATCGGCTGTGGCGCGCTGTCGGGTGCGTTTCTGCATTTCGCGAGAGCAGCAAGGAAGAGCTTGCGCGCAAGACGATGATGTCCATGCGGGCGCCTACCGTGATAGAATTGAGGGGCGTCGATAGTCTTCAGGATGATCCTGACGTGACCGTGACTGTCTTGGCCGTCAACGAACCGCTGACCCGCGACGGCCGCGGAGAGCCTCTCGCCCGAGCAACCTTTACGCCCGATCCCAACCCGCAGCTTCGCGCATCGGTGAAAGGGCGCATCACAGGCGGGGTGCTGACGACCGATCCGGTCGATCTGACGCTGAATTACAAGGAACAGATATTGGACACGCCGCGCCACATCCGGGGCGCGCGGATAAAGGCGAAGTTTGGTGCCGATGGCTCCATCGACGGCAGCATATTCGGCTATTACACGCTCGACAGCTTCTATGACTCGATCGAGCAGATGACGCAGAATGGCGCTAACCTGTCGCACGTGTCCTGCCCCGGCATTCGCAGGGCCATCGATCATTTCGCGGACGGCTATCGCGATCCCCGCACCGGCCGGTTCACCGCCATATCATCCGCTTATGACTTTGTCGGCGTCAGGGCGTTCCTCGCCAAACCCGATCAGGTCGCGCAAAGAGAGACATTGCCATGAAGATCAGGGCACTGCCGTCGCTGGCACTTGCAGGAGCTTGCCTGACCCTCGGCCTCAGTATCGCTTTCAGTGGAGCGCGCGCCGACGAAAGCCACGCCGATACGCCGCCCAGCCAGATCCGCCGCCTGACCGAAAGCCAATATCGCAACGTCATCGCGGATGTTTTCGGACCGGACATCAAGATTGTCGGCCGGTTCGAACCCGATCTGCGGATAGATGGACTTCAGGCCGTCGGGACCAGCGCCGTTTCGGTAACTGCCGCCGGGCTTGAACAATATGAAAATCTCGCGCGCAGCATTTCGGCGCAGGTGACGGACGAACAACATCGCGCGAAACTGGTCGGTTGCGCGCCCACTCCCGCCGATCAGAATGGCGCTGCCTGTGCTCGCCAGTTCTTCCAACGCGTGGGCTTGCAACTCTACAGGCGGCCACTGAGCGATGCGGAGGTCACGGCTCTCACGAAAGCCACGACTGACGCGACAACGACGCTCGGCGACTTCCATGCGGGGCTTGCTGCGACGCTCAGCGGCATGCTGACCAGCCCCGAATTCCTGTTCCGCATCGATCGGCCCGCGCCGTCCCGCCGCAATATCGATGCCTGGTCGAAAGCAAGCCGCCTATCCTTCCTGTTCTGGAACAGCATGCCTGACCAGACGCTGCTTGACGAAGCGCGCAGCGGAGCGCTCGATACGCAGGCGGGGCTCACGAAAGCAGTCGATCGCCTGATCGCCTCTCCGCGTTTCGAACAGGGCGTCCGCGCCTTCTTCACCGACTATCTCCGCCTCGACGGAATGGACGAGCTGGCAAAGGACTCGCTTATCTATCCCGCCTTTTCGCAGGCGATCAGCACATCGCTGCGCGAACAGACGCTCCGCACCATCAGCTGGTTTCTGGTGGAGCGCAAGGGCGACTATCGCGACCTGTTCACGGCCCGGTCGATCGCCATGAACCGCTCGCTCGGCCCGATCTACGACATACCGGTCAGCAAGGCCGACTGGTTCATGTATGAATTCCCGCAGGGTGATCCCCGCAGCGGGCTGCTCACCCACGCCAGCATGTTGGCGCAACATTCCCACCCAGGCCGTACATCGCCCACGCTGCGCGGGGTGGCGCTGCGCGAGATATTCCTGTGCGAGAAGATTCCCGCTCCCCCAGCGAACGTGAATTTCGCGGTGGTGCAGAATGTCGATAACCCGACGTTAAAGACCACACGGGCACGGCTGCAGGCGCATCTGGATGACGAGGAATGCGCAAGCTGCCACCGGCGCACTGATCCTATTGGTCTGGGCCTCGAACAATTTGACGGTGCGGGACAGTTCCGCAAGGTCGAACATGACGAGGTGATCGACGTCAGCGGCGATTTCGAAAAGCAGGCGTTCAATGGTGCAGCAGCGCTCGGCCAGCTGTTCCGCAACAATCCGCGCGTCAGTAGCTGCCTCGTTCAGTCCGCATGGCGCTACGCCAATGGCCGCAATCCGTCCGGCACGGATGGGGCGGAAATCGCCAAGCTGGACCAGAGCTTTGCGGCAGGCGGCCATCGCTTCCCGTTGCTGATGCGCGCTATCGCTCTTGATCCCGCCTTTTACACGATGCCGCGCCTTGGACCGGAGCGCCGCGTGGCTACTGTTCGCAGAATGAAGGAGACTGGCTGATGCTGATGCATGGAACGACGCGGCGCGGTTTCCTGCTGCGCGGCATTATGGGCGGCGGCGCGGTGACGCTTGGCCTGCCCCTGCTCGACGCATTTCTCGACAATAACGGCACTGCCTTTGCCGCGACGCTTGGCGGTGGGCGCCTGCCCGTCCGCTTTGGCACCTGGTTCTGGGGCTGCGGGATGATCCCGGATCGCTGGCAACCGAAAAAGACCGGCGCGGATTACGATCTGCCGCCGCAACTCGCGCCGATCGTCAATGTGAAGCAGCATGTCAGCGTCCTGACCGGTTTCGACGTGGTGCTGGACGGCAAAGGCAATCTGCCGCACCTGACCGGCAATACCGGCGTGCGCACGGGCGCTCCCACCGACGACTGGCTCGCGATCCGCGCGCCCACGATCGACGTGCTGATCGCCGACGCAATTGGCGGCGGCTCCTTCTTCCGCTCGCTCGAACTGTCGGCGGATGGCAATCCACGGACGAGCTATTCCTTCCGCGACGGCCGCAGCATGAATTCGGCGACGCCCAACGCTGTCGAATTCTACCGCAAGATTTTCGGCCCCGACTTCAACGATCCCAACAAGGCTGACTTCAAGCCGGACCCCCGCATCATGGTTCGGCGCAGCGTCCTCTCCGGCGTGACGGAGCAGCGGCGCGCCTTGGAAAGCAGCCTCGGCGCGACCGACAAGGCGCGTCTCGATCAATATTTCACCTCCGTCCGCGAGATGGAAGGAAAGCTGGCCCTGCAACTGCAAAAGCCGCCCCCGGCCGAAGCTTGCGTCGTGCCGGCGGACGCTCCTGCCGTATCCGGAGACACGACCGATGTGGAGCAGCGCAAGACCAATCACCGGCTGATGGCGCAGATGCTGGCTATGGCGCTCGCCTGCAATCAGACCCGCGTATTCAACATGAGTTTCTCGACGGCAGCGTCCGATCTGCGCCAGGCGGGGCAGACGACCGGATACCACCAGAACACGCATGAAGAGCTGATCGACCGCTCCATCGGCTATCAACCGACGGTCGATTTCTTCGCCATCCGCAACATGGAGGCATGGGCCGATTTCGTGTCGGCACTCGCGGCCATCAAGGAAGGCGACGGCACCCTGCTCGACAATACACTGGTTTTCGCTCATTCCGACGTTTCCTATGCGAAGAACCATGATGTGCTGGGTATCCCGGTGATGCTCGCCGGGCGCGCTGGCGGAAAGGTGAAGACCGGCCTGCATATCCAGGGCAATGGTGAAACGATCAGCCGCGTCGGCTTGACTCTTCAACAAGTCATGGGAATTTCGGTGGATAGCTGGGGTATCGATGCGATGAACACCAAACGGCCCATCAGCGAAATATTGGCGTGACGATCACAGAAAGAATGAGGCAGATGATGAAGCTCCCCTACTCCCTGGCCTTGGCGACCGCCGGTTTGGCCGCAAGCTATGCTGCTTATGCCGCCACGCCCGCGGTCACCAACGCGATCAAGGCGCGCCAGGCCAGCTACAAGGAAATCGGCGGAGCGTTCAAAAGCGTCAATGACGAAATCAAGTCCGGATCGCCCGACATGAACAGCGTCCGCCCGCTCGCGCGCGATCTCGCCACGCGCGCAGCGCTGCTGCCCAAATATTTCCCGAAGGGCAGCGGCCCGGAATCGGGCGTGAAGACCCGCGCCAAGGCTGAAATCTGGAAGGACAATGCCGCCTTCGTGAAGCTTCAGGGCGACATGATCACCGCTGCAAAGGCGCTTGATGCGGCCGCCGCCAGCGGCAATGTCGCGGGCCTTACTGCCGCCCGCAACAGCCTGGGCGGCACCTGCAAAAGCTGCCACGACCGCTTCCGCGCGGAGCTCTGATGGTGAAGGCGGACGCGAGCAGCGGGGCTGTGCGCCTGCGCATCTGGGATTTGCCGACCCGCCTCTTCCACTGGACGCTTGTGCCGCTGCTGGCCTTTGCCTGGTGGACTGCTGAAGAGCGCATGCTCGACTGGCACCGGCTGGCTGGCTACAGCATCTTCACCCTGCTGCTGTTCCGCATCATCTGGGGCGTCGCGGGCAGCAGCACGGCTCGCTTCGCCAACTTCGTGGGTGGCCCCTCCAGGCTGTTCCATTATATCCGCGGCCATATGTTCAACCGGTCCGCCGCTCCAGCGCCGGGGCACAATCCCGTGGGTGGATGGAGTGTGATCGCGATGATCGCCATATTGGCGGTTCAGGTGGGCCTCGGCTTCTTTTCCGTCGATATTGACGGCATGGAATCCGGCCCCTTCTCCTATCTGGTCGAGTTCGAAATAGGCAGGGTTGCCGCAGAATGGCACGCCTTCATCTTCAACATCATCCTTGCCTTGACGGCCCTGCACGTCGTCGCGATCCTCTTCTACCTGCTTCACAGGCGCGACAATCTGGTCGGTCCGATGATCAGCGGACGGCGAAAATGGATGGGAGACCATCCCACCCTGCATTTCGCGTCATCCTGGACAGCGCTCGTCATCTTCCTGCTGGTCGCGGGCGGGACATGGTGGCTTATCGCTCAGTTTGGCCGGGCCTGAGGCCGAGCCAAATCTTTTGAAGGACATTAAAAAACCTCTCCTTGCATATGCGAGGAGAGGCTTTTTTCTACGCATGACCGGCCGGTCAGGCTTTGAGATGCTTCGCCAGGTGCTTGTTCATTTCGAACATGCTGGCCTTCTTGCCGCCGAAGATTTTCTCCAGCTTGTCGTCCGCCAATATTTCCCGCTTGTCCTTCGGGTTTTGAAGATCATTGGCCTTGATATAGTCCCAGATCTTCTTGACCACCTCACTACGCGGGATCTTCTTGTCGCCGATGATGTCCGCGAGTTCCGGCGACGGCGTGACCGGAGCCGTAATGCCGCCACGCGCGCCGCCCGTCGCCTTGCCGGTCTTCTTCACCTTGGCGACTGCCGCCTTCGTCTCCTGTTCGCCACGTTGCTCACGAGTCCGCGCCATGAAATTCTCCCTTGCTGATCGCTCGCGGGTCCATGATCACGCTAAGTCATGAGCAGCGAAAAAGTTGCCTCTCCTGTAATAATCGCTGATCAAGGCACCTTTCCAACCGTGTCGGCGACATAGGCGTCCCGCTCGCCCATCGGCTTCGGGCGGCCGACTGTCGTGTCCTCCGCCGTCTGATGTTCTATCTCGCTGTTCAGTTCAGCGCCAAGGATCAGGATATAGGCGGACAGATACAGCCACATCAACGTCACCACCACCGCGCTCAGCGCACCGTAAGTAGCGCCGTAATTCCCGAAGTTCGACGCATAGAGGCCAAAGCCCAGGCTCACCGCCAGCCAGCCCACGGTCGCCAGCAGGGACCCGGGCGTCAGCCAGCGCCAGCGCGCTCGCTTACGATCCGGAGCGAAGCGGTAAATGGTGCTGAGCAACATGCTCGCGGCCAGCGCGGCCAATATCCAGAAGCCGATGCGTATCGCCGTGATGAGGATGGCAGGTGCGCCAGGCATCAGCTGCTCCAGGAAAGCGAGCGCAGCGATCGCAAAAATGGCGATGATCCCTGCCAATAACAGTCCGAGCGTCATCAGACAGGCCAGGGCCGTCAGCCTGATGAAGCTGCGGGTCTCTTCCTCATCATAGGCGATGTTCACCGCCGTGACGATCGCGCTCGCGCCGTTCATCGCACCGTAGATGGAAAGCGCCAGCGAAAGAACGAGCCCAAACCCCTTCTTTCCGTTGCCCGTGTTGACCACCGACAGAAGCTGCTCCCCGATCAGCCGAGCAGCTTCTTCCGGGAGCAGCCGGAACAGGGATTGCAGATGTCCGGCGATCGCCGCCGGGTCAGCGAACAGGCCATAGCATAATACCAGCGCTGCCAAGGTAGGGACAAAGGCGAGGAAGCCGTAAAACGCCACCCCTGCGGAGATCAGTCCGATATTGTCGCTGCCACTTTCATTCCACGTCCGGATCAGAATGTCCCGCCAAGCGGCCTTGGGCATTTCCCGTGGGCTCGTCGCCGTCCGGCCTCGAGCGCTATCGGTATCTGACATCTTAACTCCCTCCTGTGTTGGGGAGCAAACAACTGAGGGGCGAGACTGATCCAGTGATTGGTGGGAGTTGATTATCGCCTACCGATCCCGCGACCTCTCCTCAAACCATCGCGGTCACGCAAAAGCCGTCCCGTCCAGCGCTCGCACGGGCACGTTCAGCCGCTCAAGGAGGCGGAGGCTGCGGACGATATTGCCGCTGAGTTCACTCGCGGGCCGATGGCAAAGCTGAAGCGCGGCTTCCGCCATCGCCTCGACTGGTTCCAGATGATCGCGTTCATCCCATCCACCGACCGACAAAGCCCCCTCGCTCGCGACTGCCCCGACAGGGGCAAGCGAATTGACGGCGATATTCTCGCGCGACAGCTCCACCGCCCATCCTGCTGTTAATCGGTCGAGCGCCGCCTTGGTCGTTCCGTAGAGCGTGGCGTGACCATCGCGATTGAACCGGGTGTAGCGATCTTCGGGATCATAGGGCGCAGGCGGCGGCACGTCCGCAGTCGCACTGGAAATGTTCAGGATCCATCCTTGGCCCTGATCGCGGAAATAGGGCAGCGCCTGCTGCGATAACTCCTGCGGCGCATGGACATTCATCTGGAACGCCAGCTGAAAATGCTTGGGCTGAGCCTCCCAGATCGGCACGAACCGCGACCAGGCGGCATTGTTCACCAAAATGTCCAACCTGCCGAAATGCCCCACGGCTTCAGCGACGATACGGGACCGATCGTCCGCATCGACAAGATTGGCGCCGATGGAGAGGCACTCGCCTCCGGCTGCGCGGATCAGCGCGGCTGTTTCGGCTAATGAACCCGGCAGGCTGCTGCCTCCAGCCTCTACCGTCCGTGCGACAATGGCGACCCTCGCTCCCTCAGCGGCGAAGCGTCGTGCAATGGCGGCGCCGATCCCCCGACTGGCACCGGTGATGATCGCGACCCGTCCATCCAACAGCGCCATGGCTCTCTCCCTTTTCGTTCTCAGTCCAGCAGCAGATGCATCCGACCCGTGGCGATGGGCTTGTCCCGATCAGCCTGCCAGCAAATCGCATCGGCATTCACCACCCGGCGCCCCACGCGAACGAGCCGCGCCTGCGCATAGCTATCGACCATCCGGCCACCGCGCAGGAAATCGAACGACATGTTTATCGGCTTGGGCCAAGGCTCCCCCCGATCCTGGGCGACAGCCTCAAGACATGCGAGTTCCAGAAGGCTGGCGATGACGCCGCCATAAAGGAACCCCGACCGTCCTTCGAGCGACGCGGCAGCTGGCATCATCAGGACGGTGTCGCCATCCAGCCCAACGCTTCGGATGCCCAGCATCTGCGCATAGGGTGTGCGAACGATCATGACTCGTCCGTGAAGAAGAAGCTGGCGGTTGCCGTTGCGATCGGCGCCTGCGGGTCGCCATCATGCACATCGCAACGGGTGAACGCGACCTTGCGCGTGATATGATGGCAATGAGCACGCGCATGCAGGCTGTGCCCTGCCCTTGCGGGCCGCAAATAGTCGATATGCAGGTCGAGCGTGGCCATGGGCCGCCACTGGCGCGTGCGCGCGATGATGGCGGAACCGGCCGCCGCATCGACCAGCGATATGATCGGCCCGGAAGATACCAGGCCCGCGTCCGCATCCATCAGAAATCCGGGAGCGAAAGGACAAGCCAGTTCCGCCCAATCCGGTCCGTGATCGACATTGTAGATGCCTAGCAACGCATGATGCCCCCGCGGCGGCAGGTTCTTCAATCGCTCAAAGGCATCTTCCTCGTCCACCGTTCAGGCGTTCCCGCGCGGCTCTCGCGGCAGGCCCAGTCCCCGCTCCGCGATCAGGTTGCGCTGGATCTGGTTGGTGCCGCCGTAAATCGTGTCAGCGCGAGAGAAGAGGAACAGGTTGGGCAGCGTATCCCATTCATATTCGGCATGATCGCTGATCTCACCGCCTTGGCCAAGTACGTCCATGGCCAGTTCCCCAAGGCTGCGGCGCCAGCTCGCCCACTGAATCTTGTAGGTAAGGGCAGCGCCATCGATCTTGGCATGATCCGTTTGCGACAGCATGCGCAAGGCCCCATACCGCATCAGACGCAGGCCCACTTCGGCCTTGGCGAGGCGCTGGCGGATCAGCGGGTCATTCGCCGCGCCATTGGCCTTGGCCGCCGCGATGATCTCATCCAGTTCATTGCGGAAACCCATTTGCTGGCCCAACGTCGACACGCCACGCTCGAATGCCAGCAGGCCCATGGCGATGCGCCACCCATCGCCCACTGCGCCGATCAGGCTGTCAGCCGGGCACCGCGCATCGGTGAAGAAGGTTTCGTTGAACTCCGCGTCGCCGTTGATCTGGCGGATACCGCGTATCTCGATTCCGGGCTGGTCGATCGGCATCATCAGGAAGGTCAGACCCTTAGGCCCCTGCGACCCTTCCTCCGTGCGAGTCACGACAAAAATCCAGTCGGAGATATGGGCAAGGCTGGTCCAGATCTTCTGGCCGTTCACAACCCATTCGCCGTCTTCAAGCCGCGCTTTCGTCCGCACGCTCGCCAGGTCCGAACCGGCATTGGGTTCGGAAAAGCCCTGGCAGAAAATGGTCTTGCCGCCTGCGATCCCCGGCAGGAAGCGCTGCTTCTGCTCCTCGGTGCCGAATGTCAGGATCGTAGGACCGGCAAGCTCGATGCCGATATGGTTCACCCGCCCTGGAACGCCAGCGCGGGCATATTCCTCGGCAAAGATCACCTGCTGCGCCAATGTCGCGTCGCGCCCGCCCCATTGTGACGGCCAACCGATGCAGGACCAGCGGTGCTCGGCGAGCTGCTGCTCCCACTCCTTGCGCCGTTCGGGGCTGCCGGTCAGCTTGGTGATGCCCTTGATGTCGCGAAATTCGCCCGCCATCTGGCCGTTCAACCAGTCCGCGCACTCCTGCCGGAACAGTTCCTCTTCCGGGGAAAATCCGAGTTTCATGCCGCTTCTCCCAGGATCATCGTGGCAATCTTTTCACGATGCCAAACATTGGTGCCAAGCATCGTCTGAAGCGCACGGGCGCGCTTGAAATACAGATGCGCGTCATGCTCCCACGTGAAGCCGATGCCGCCGTGCAGCTGGATCATGTCACCGGCGCAGCGGAAAAATGTGTCGGTCGCAAAGGATTTGGCCGCGTGAATGGCCATCTCAGCTTCCTCCGCGCCCTCGTCCACGGCGCAGGCAGCCCAGTAAACCGCCGACCGGGCCTGTTCAATCTCGATCATCATGTCGGCCAGCCTGTGCTTATAGGCCTGGAAGGACCCGATCGGCCGACCGAACTGGATGCGCTCCTTGGAATAATCGACGGTCCGATCCAGGCACGCCTGCGCGCCGCCCAACGCTTCTGCGGCCGTAGCAATAAAGGCCGCGCGATGAACAGCAGCCAGAGCCGCCTGCGGATCGGCAAGCCGCTCGCCCGTCACATTGTCCAGCTGCACATGAGCCAAGGGACGGGTCTGGTCCATGCTCGTCTGGATCGTCACACTAACGCCGGGCGCATTCGCGGGGACAATCCAGACCTGCCGCATGTCGGTAACCACGAACATGTCGGCAGAGGCACCATGGGCAACGAAACGCGATCCGCCCGTCAGCCGATCGCCATCCGACTGGATGTCCGCACCATAGAAATAACCGCCGATCACCTCGCCAGAGATCAGGCGCGGCAGCCATTGATCCTGCTGCTCGGCATCGCCGCCCGCCGCAATCGCCTGAGCCGCTTGCACAAGACTGCTGAGCATGGGCAATGCCGCCACCTGAGCGCCTGCCGCTTCCGCGATGATCGCCAGTTCCACCATGCCCAGACCCGCGCCGCCAGCGCTTTCCGGCAGCCCGATGCCGGACAGGCCCAGCTCCTGGCAGAAAGCCTGCCAAAGCGCCCGGTCAACGCCGTCGCCCGCCATAGCCTTGCGCGTGCGCTCGCTTGTGGCATTCTCCGCGAAGAAGCTGCGCGCCGTCTCCGCGATCATCTGTTGTTCGTCGGTAAATGCGAATTCCATCTCGACCGCCTTTAAATATGTTGGCGGAGCTTCTCGCCCCGGCACTCGTCGGGGTCGCACGTCAGCCGCCCGGTAGACCGGCCGCTCTCTCCTGCCATCGGCGGTCGACGGCAATATGCCGCAAGCGCCGTTCAGATAGTGCTATATGAGCTTAATTTTCTTTTCAAGCACTCATATGCGGAATTTTGAAATATTTAAATTCCGAATTTATTTGTTCGACCTAGCCTCACAAGCTGCTGACGGTTTGCGCGTCCGTGATCCGTACCACCCGATTGCTGAACTTGACAGTCCTGACCGCCAGCGAGGTTTCGACGTGATTAACCCCCTCCATCGCCAGGATCTGTCCCGACGCCATCCTGTGAAGATTGTCGAGGTCATCATAAAGGCATGTCGCCATGATGTTGCACGGCCCCAATGTGATCATCACGGCCTTGACCAGTGGGATATGCGCGATGTCACGTGCGATATGCCGGACATGACTGACATCGGCCTGTACCGCGATGAAGGCCACATTGGTCGCCTTCTCAAGCTTCAACCCTGTCAGCGCCGTGAAGGCGATCAGCTTTTCCTGCTGCAGCCGCTTGATGCGGCCCCTGACGGTGCCTTCATTCACGCCAAGATCCGCTGCGATCTTGCGGTTGGAAACGCGCGCATCCTGCGCCAAGATGGCGATCAGCTGGTGGTCCAGCTCGTCCAGGTCCGGCCTCCTCATGCAAGCCTCCTGCGATCGATCGGAGCGGTGTCCAAGCCATAGCGGACGATATCGAGCCCGATCGCGGGTATCATCGATCTTATTCCCGGCACCTTCGATAAACGATCCGTTATCAAAGAGGGAAGCTCGTCAATGTCATGGAGCGTCAGAAGCAGGCTGATCTCATAACTACCCGTCACCAGATGCGCGGCGAAGACTTCAGGAAATACAGCGAGTTCTTCCGCTACGTCCAATGCCGACCGGCCACTCACCTGCACCGCCAGGTGAATGAGGACATGATATCCGTGCACCGCGAAATCGGACACTGCCACGACGCGCAGCATCCCCGCATCCTCCATCCGCCGGATGCGCGTCGAAACGGTGGAAGCAATCAGGTTGAGGGATTCCGCGATCTGTTGATTGGTGGCTCGGCCATTTTGCCGCAGCTGTTCGACAATCTTCCGGTCCGTCTCATCGAACGCAAAAGTCTCACTCATATACTCGCTCAACCTCTTTCTGCCGCCACTCTTGCCAGCAAAGGGTCAGAAGGTCGAATCGAAAGAGCATCATTCAGTCGCGCACGGTCCTGCTCCACCCGGCTCGCCGCCCCCCAACCGAGCAGCGCTGACAGGAAGCCGAAGGGAATGATGAGGGTCAGCGCCATGCGGAGCGATGCCGCGTCATGGCCCAGCATCTGGCTGATCGCTCCGGTCGCCCATGGTCCCACGAAGAAACCCAGCAGCGTCGTAACCGCCAGAAACAGAGCCGTCGACGCCGCCCTGATGCGCGCAGGCAGCATATATTGCAGTGTCGCGATAAACCCGACGGACCAGCCTCCACCCAGCAGCCCAGCAGGGATGGCCGCCAGCTTCGCCATATCGAAGCTGCCAGCCCAGCTGGACATCAAGATCGCGCAGGTGGCGGCGCCCAGCGCCAATGCGGAAAGGCGCGACGGCCAGATCATGCTGCGCCTGGCGAGCCGGTCGGACAGCGCGCCAAACAACAGCATGCCGATCAGCCCAGACAGACCGAAGTTGATCGCGAAGGCCGACTTGGCCGCCACCGGATCAAGCCCATAAGCCCGGGTGAAGAGTTCCGGACCCCAAAAGCCGAAGGACACGCCGGACAAAACACCAAAGCCAAAGGCGAACATCATCAGCAGATAGGCGGGACTGCGGACGAGGCATCCAATCAACTGGCCAAGCGGCAACGCTTCCACCTGCTCTCCACCCGTACCGCTACGCCGCGGCTCGCGGATCAGCAGGAGCGCGCCAAGGCCCAGAAGGACCCCGACAAGGCCCATGCTGTGAAAGGCCATGCGCCAATCATGCGCAGCCGCAATCGCTGGCCCTCCCGCCTGTCCCGCGATCTGGCCGACATAGGCTGCAAGTCCCAATATCGCAAAGGCGAGCCCGCGCCTCTCCGGCCTGAAATAGTCGGATAGCAGCGAATAGGCCGGCGCTACGAAGGCCGCTTCCCCTACGCCCACGCCAACCCGGGCGAGGGTCAGACTGACCGGGCCGCTCGCAAGACCGGTGGCGACCGTCGCCGCGCTCCAGAGGATGCAGCCAGCCGCGATGATCCGCACGCGCGACGTGCGATCCGCCAGCCGCGCGAAGGGCACGCCGAGCACCACATATAGCAGCACGAAGGCGGGGCCCATCAACATGCCCATCATCGCATCGCCGATGCCGAACTCGGCCTTGATCGGGCCGATCAATCCTGTGATCAGGTAGCGGTCGGCATAGTTGACGATGTAGATCGCCAGCAGCACCGCCAGCACGACCCAGGGGTTGGAAGCAGGGCGCATGTCTTTCAATCTCGCAAGAGCGAGCCGCCATTGACGTGCCAGAGTTGCCCGTTGACCCATTCCCCATCATCGGAGGCCAGGAAAGCGACCGCGCCTGCAATATCGTCCGGCTTGCCGAGGCGGCGGTGAGGCAGATTTTCCAGCATCCTGTCCACATAGTCCTGTGTCAGATGCTGTGCGACCGCTTCTGTCAGTACCACGCCAGGGCAGATGCCGTTGGCGCGAATGCCCTGCTTCCCGAATTTTCGCGCGACGTGGCGGACAAGGGCATGCAGCGCATTCTTGGTCATCGGATAGGCGACCTGCAACGGGTTGCCTGAAATCGCCGCGCCAGAGGAGGTGTAGATCATCGCGCCGCCGCCCCGCTCCAGCAGCACTGGAAGAGCGGCCTGCGTCGCCAGGAAATGGCTCTTGGCATTGATCGCGAAGGACCGGTCCAGCACCTCTTCCGTGCAGTTCAGCACGTCGATGTCGCCCTCGGTCCCACCCGCCAGATTGCTGTGGTAGAAGTCGAGCCGCCCGAACTCGGACAAGGCCGCCTCCACGATCGCGCCCTGCGACGCTGCCTTGGTCCCATCGAGTACGACGCCGATCGCCCGCCCGCCTTCCTCACGGATCGCGCGCGCCGTTTCCTCGGCCCAGTCGCCAACGATGTCGCCGATTACGACCGATGCGCCTTCGGCGACCAGCCGCCGCGCCGTGGCCGCGCCGATACCGCGCCCGCCGCCCGCGACGATCCCTGCCTTGCCTTCCAATCCGCGCATCATTCTCTCCAATATCTTAAACCGCCGGACGCCTGTTCTTCCAGGGCGCAGCGCTTTCCAACTGACCGGCCAGGCGGAACAGCGTCGCCTCGTCGCCATAACGGCCCGTGAACATCACGCCGATCGGCAGACCCGCCGATGACATGGCGAGCGGCACAGACATGGCGGGCTGGCCGGTCATGTTCGCGACCTGCGTAAAGGGCGAGAAGACCGCCGCCCGCTGTCCCCATGCCGCGAAATCGACGTCGGGAGTGAGGTTGATCTGACCCAGCTTCAACGGCGGAGCGGCCAGTGTCGGCGACAGGATCACATCATAATTCGCCATGAACTGCGCCATGCTGATAGCCGCAGCCTGAAGCGTGTTGTTCGCGCGGGCGAAGTCCATGCCGGTCGCCTTCTGCCCATAACCGACAAAGCCAAGCGTGATCGGTTCCAGCACATCCGGCCCTATCGCCATGCCGGTCGCCTTGGCGCGATCCATCATATCCGCTGCGACCGATGAACCGATCAGCACGAAACTTGCTGCGCCCATCGCCGCGACGTCCAGCTTCGGCGCAGCTTCCTCGACATGATGACCCAGGCTTTCGCACAGCCGTGCCGCCTTGCGCGCCGCTTCGACGCATTCCGGGTCGACGGGCGATCCCGCAGGCGCATTCAGCATCAATGCTATCCGCAACCGGCCCGGAGCCTTGCCGACCTGCGACAGGAAAGTCTCGCCCGGCGTCGGCGCGGCATAGCGGGCGCCGGGCTCCGGCCCCTGCGTTGCATCCAATATCGCGGCGGAGTCCCTGACGCTGCGGGTGACGGCATGATGCACCGACAATCCGCCCCACCCTTCGGTGCGCGGCGGTCCCATCGGCACGCGCCCCCGGCTCGGCTTCAGGCCGAAGAGCCCGCAGCAGGAAGCCGGAATGCGGATCGACCCGCCACCGTCGGTAGCGTGCGCGGCAGGGAGCACGCCCGCCGCCACTGCCGCGGCAGCGCCGCCTGACGATCCGCCTGTGATCCGGGTTCTGTCCCAAGGATTGCGCGTGTCACCGGTCAGCTTGTTTTCAGTCGTGCCGGTCAGGCCCAGTTCGGGCACTGTCGTCTTGCCGAAGATGACAAAGCCAGCCTTCTCGATGCGCCGGACCAGCTCGGAGGTTACCTCAGGCCTGTAGCCCTTGTAGAAACGGCTGCCATTCTCGGTCGGCAGGCCCGCGATATAAGTGTTCAGGTCCTTCAGCAGCCATGGAACGCCGCTGAACGGCCCTTGCGGCAACCCCTTGGCGATTGCCGCGCGGCCATAGTCATAATGTTTCTGCGCAAGGAAGTTGAACCGTGGGTTCAGCGCCTCCGCCTTGCCAATTGCCGATTCCAGCAATTCGCTTGGCGAAACCTTGCGCTTGGCGACCAGTTCGGCCAGCCCGAGCGCATCATGCGTGTCGAGCGGAGTGGAGCGCGGCGTCGCAGCCTTGGCAGTGCCCGCCAGCCCCACAAGCGCCGCACCGCCCGCTATCGTTTCCCGGCGTGTCATGTCCATTCCTATCTCTCCAAGAGCTTCTTTTGGCGTGACAGCCATAGGAGATCATCTATCCCCCGCCCCGCTCGCCCTGAGCTTGTCGAAGGGCTTAGCTAGAACGGGGGTGGCGGTGCAGCTGCTCGTAATCCGCTTTATTCCGCGGCCGCCGCGCTCTGATCCGCATAGTAGCGCGCATAATATTTGCGGAACTGCGGGATGGGGCCATCACCATCGCAGATGATCGGGTTGGGCTCGAACTTCTGCCGATCCCACACGACCTTATCCTGGTCGAACTGCTTGCAGATGTCGCGGATGATCGCCTTGGCGACACCCGCCCGCTCGCCTTCGGCCTGGGCCTTGGGCTGGGTAAAGCAGAAGCGGACATGCACATGGTCCAGCTCCACCGGCGCGAGGCAGGCAACCAGCAGCGTCTCCGAAATGCCGGTAAAGCGCGTCCAGCTTTGTCCCGGCCCCATCGTGTCATAGCTGATGCAGCCATCCACCTCGCCCCATGGCGTGCCCATTTTCGCCTTCACGTCAGCGCCGCGGCCCCAGTCTCCCCAACGCAGTTCGCCCAGCGGCACGTTGGCGGTGCCATGGATGAAACGGAAATGCGCGACGTCGACGCCATTTTCCGCCATGTTCTGGAGCGAACCCCAGACATTCCATTCGTGAACCTCATAGTCGGTCCATTCAGGATCGCTCGCCTCGGGCAGCACCGCGACTTCGAACAGCGGCGCGACATCCTGCGGGTGATACCAGGCCCAGATGAAACGATTGGCTTCGGTGATGTGCCAGTTGCGCGTGCACTTGCGCTTCACCTGCGGCGGGATATTGCGGGCATAGGGCACGTCCTTGACCACCGCCTCATCGCCATCATAGCGCCAGGCATGGAAGGGGCACTCCAGCAGATTGCCGTGCACCTTGCCGCCATGCCCCATATGCGCGCCCAGATGCTTGCAATAGGCGTCGAGCATGCGGACCTTGCCGTCCTCGCCGCGCCAGATCGCCAGGTCCTGCGAGAAATAGCGCAGCGGCTTCACTTCTCCGACCTGCAGTTCCGAAGACAGGAGGATCGGATACCAGCCAAAAGGAATGCCGATATCGAGGTTGCGCTCCTTGATCGAAGCGCGGTCCTTCACTTCGGCCAGCCGCCAGTCGAGCAAGTCCTGCCCTTTGAGCTTCTCAAGGATCTGCCATACGGCAACCGGCGGCGTGCGCGCATCGGATGCGGCGGCGATTTCGGGGTTAGACATGGAAAAGGCTCCGTCAGATTATTTGAGGTCAAAGACCTTGATGGCGTTTTCACGCAGGAACTTCGGCCATACCTCGTCCTTGAAGGGGACGTTCTGCATGTCGCTGAAGATCCGCTCCAGGCTGAGGCCCATGGGAAAGTAGCCCGCATAGATGATCTTGTCCGCGCCGCGCGTATTGGCGTAGTCGATGATCGCCTTGGGATAATGCTTGGGCGCAAAGGCGCTGGTCGAATAATAGAGGTTCGGCCATTTCAGCATCAGCTTGACCGCCAAAGCTTCCCACGGCTCCGCGCCATGACGCATGACGACCTTCAGGTCCGGGAAGAACCAGCAGACCTCGTCCAGATGCTCGACCTTCTGCGTTTCCATCGGGATACGCGGACCCGGAATGCCCGCATTCAGCAACACCGGCAGCCCCAGTTCCGCCGCACAGGTATAGAGTGGGAACATATATTTGTGATTGATCGCCACTTGCGGCAGCGTGCCCGCCGGAAAGACGCTGATCGCCGACAGTCCGACTTCCGCATGGATGCGCTTGATCCGCTTTACTTCCTCCATGCCCCGGTTGGGATCACAGGGCAGGTCGAAGAAGAAGCGGTCGCCATACATTTCCTTGGCGCGGTAGGATGTCGCATTGTCGTTCCATCCGACCAGCGCCTTGTCGATACCATATTGGTCCATCTGCTCGACGGTCCATGATACGAAGTCATCAACCTTGCCGGTCTGCGGAATGTCCTTGAACATATATTGCGCGGGCATAGCGAACTGCTGGAGCGTCTGCTGGTCCTTGATCAGCGGACGAAAGGGATCGAACCATGCGGAGCGGTCTTCCGCCTCCGGAATGCCCAGCATGCAGTCGATTATCTTTATGTCCTTGGGCATGCCCATGCGGAACTCTCCTGTTCAGTTGTTGCCGGCCAGTTCAGGCCACAGCGCACGAAGCGCGATCTTGTTGATTTTCTGCGATTGGTTGCGCGGCAGGGGCTCGGCGGAAAAGGCGACGCGCACCGGCGCCTTGTAGGGCGCAAGCCTGCCCGCCACCCAATCGATGACGCTGCGTTCGTCCAGGCCATCCGCCTGAACCACCGCGACCAGCGCCTCGCCCAATCGCTCATCCGCTATCCCGAATGTCGCGCATTCGGTGATCTGCGGCATTTCGCTGAGGACGCGCTCGACTTCGGCGCAATAGATATTCTCGCCGCCTGAAATGACCATGTCCTTGGCGCGATCGACGATGAAGATATAGCCTTCCTCATCCTGATAGCCGATGTCGCCGGTACGCAGCCAACCGTCAGGCGTGAAGGTCTTCGCCGTATCCTCCGGCCGGTTCCAATATCCGCTCATGATCATGGCGCTGCGCACGATGATCTCGCCGGTTTCGTTGGGACCGCAGACCGTGCCGTCCTCCCGCTCGATCCGCAGGTCGACCAGCGGCAGCACCCGTCCCGCCGAAGCACGGGCTGCCAGGAAGTCCGCTCCCACGGCCTGAGCGATCGCGCCGGATGTCTCGGTCATGCCATAGCCGGTCCCGATCATCGAATGGGGGCACAGCTTCTGCACCTCCTCCAGCAGGTTGAGCGGCAGCGCCTGGCCGCCCGATCCGATGTTCCGCACCGAACTGAGGTCGGCATCCTTGGTGCGCGCCCGATGCACCATGTCCCACAGCATCGTTGGGACGGTCGAAAGCTGCGTCACTCGCTCCCGCTCGATCAGCCGGACAGCCTCTTCCGCATCCCAGCGGCGCATGATGACGATCTTGCCGCCTGACAGGAATGGCGCGAGGAAACCGGAGCCTAACCCGGAAATATGGAAAAGCGGATAGACGAGCAAAATGGCCTGGGGCGGCACCTGCGACGCAATGGCATCGACCGAAACCCCATATTGCTCAGCCATATTATGCAGCACCATCGTTCCGGTCAGCTGCGTGCCCAGCAATCCGGTGATCAGGCTGCGATGGGACAGAACCGCGCCCTTCACCCGTCCTGTCGTGCCTGATGTAAACAGAATGGCGCAGGGATCATTCGGCGCTGCGGTCTTATCGGGTTCTACGGCAGTGGGCGCATCTCCCAAAGGCCGCGTTACATCGATCAACCGGCCCGCATAACCGCCATCGCGCAGAAGCGCGGCTCTGTCGGTATCCGCCAGCACAAGCTCCGGCGTCACCTCTTCGACCATCGCGTTCAGCTCGGCGGGCGATCCCCGGCTATTGAGCAGCGCTGCAACGCCGCCCTGCTTCACAACGGCGAGAAAGGCGACCATCCATTCGGCACGGTTGCGCATGCAAATCGCAACCCTCTGCCCCCGCGTGATGCCGAGCCGAGCCGCCAAATGGTCGCGCCAGGCGAACAACTGGGTGAAACTCACCCGCCGCTCGCCCTCTGCGCCGTCAAAATCGACGATGCATGTCTGGTCGCCGAAGCGCCGCGCCCCTTCGATTAACTGGTTGAGGTCCGAAGGCGCGTTTACGAAGAAGCGGAGGCCATCCTGCTCGCCGATTTCGAAAGGCGTGCCGGGTGCGGTGACGGCCGCGAAAATGGGATCGATCTTGCTCATGCTATCCTTGGGGATCACCTCACCGCCGCAGGGATCGTCCGACGGGGAATTGCGCCGGAGCCTTGGCCCCGGTTCGATTCCGGCATCCTCTATCCTCGACTCATCGCCGTTCTGCTTGAACACGACTCTATTCCGCCGCCCGCGTAATTCAACAACATTTTTTTTCCGCATGATCAGTGCACTTGATTGATGCCAGCATTTTCTAGGCCAACAACGTGATTGCCCCTGTATTTACTAGATTTTCTCTAAGCCGGGAGCTGCCCATATCACGATCTATAAATGGCTCATTTGCCTGCAAGGCCCCTTCCATATCACCTCCAGAACATTCAAGTTCGGAATTTATCGATTTACAAATTCCGTATTTTTGGGAATCTTGAGTCGCATCGCACCCACACTCGGAGCAGAGTGCGATTCTGTTAGGTGAGGTTCTGGACGTCGACATGAGCGAGGATTTTCAAGGCCGCGTCGCCATCATCACGGGCGGCAGCGATGGCATCGGCCTCGCCACTGCCAGCTTGCTGGCGCAGCGCGGCGCGCATGTCGTCATCTGTGGGCGCAGGCAGGCGCTGCTGGACAGCGCGCGCGACAGCATTTCGGCGCAAGGCGGCCTGATCGAGGCGATCCAGTTGGACGTCGCCGACACGGACGCGCTGACGGCGATGATCGAGGGCGTAGCCCAGAAATATGGCCGGCTCGACATGCTGGTGAACAATGCCATGTCGACCCATTATGCGCCGATCAGCAAGTTGACGCTCGAACATTGGCGCAAGGATTTCGCCGTCAACAGCGACGCCGCATTCGTCAGCACCAAGGCCGCGCTGAAAGTGATGGCTGCGGCGGGCAAGGGGTCGATCGTCAATATCGCCTCGACCTGCGGCATCCGCGCGACCGTGAACATGGCCAGCTACTCCGCTTCGAAGGCCGCGCTGGTGCATTTCACGGCCGCCGCCGCGATGGAAGCCGCACCCCTTGGCATCCGGATCAATGCCATCATTCCAGGGCAGGTTCAGACAGCCCCCACGGAACTGTTTTCCGCGCGCGCGTCCGACACCGCCGCTCGCACGACGGCCGCCATACCGATGCAGCGTGGCGGCCAGCCTGAAGAACTGGCGCACGCCATCGTCTTCATGCTTTCCGACGCTGCAAGTTACATCACGGGAACGGCATTGCCTGTAGACGGCGGAAAGGCCGCTCAACTGTATATGCCCGGCTGATACCTTCCAGGATCAGATCAACACTGCCTGATCGGCGCATGCACGAAGATTTCGTGCGCCCACGTTCATCCTCATCACCATCTTCATAATATCCAAGGGAGAGATATTCATGGCCAAGACATATAGATATGCTGCGCTACAACTGATCATGGGGGTCAGCGGCCTCGCACTTGCCAGTCAGTCGATGGCGCAGACCGACGCCGAACCGGCAACGTCCGGTCTCGAGGAAATCGTCGTCACCGCCCAGAAGCGCGCCCAGAATCTTCAGGACGTTCCCATCGCCATCAGCGCGATCAGTTCTGAAAAGGTGGAGCAGCTCGGCATCCGCGACAGCCGCGACTTGAGCGGCCTGGCGCCCAACGTCGTCGTGACCCAGGGGACGACCAGCAACGCCGCCGCCGTCTTCTCCATTCGCGGCATCTCCAACGGTGGCAGCGAAAGCTTCGGCATCGACGCTGCCAACGGCCTGTATGTGGACGGCGTGTATATTGCTCGCGGTGGCGCCCTGGGCCTTGGCGTCACTGACATTGAACGCGTCGAAGTGCTTCGCGGGCCGCAGGGCACCTTGTTCGGCCGCAACACGACTGGCGGCGCGATCCATTTCATCACCCGCGCGCCTTCATCCACCTTCCGGCTGAAGGCCGAGGCTGGCTATGGCAATTTCAACGCCTGGAACGGCAAGCTGTCGATCGATCCGGGTGAGATTGCGGGCATATCAACCAGCTTTTCCTACAGCCACAGCGAACGCGACGGCGTCATCAACAACATCCTCCAACCACGCGACTCTCGCGATCCGGGCGCCCGCACGTCCGACGCGTTCCGCGGCGCTGCCCGCATTGATCTCGGCGGAACCGGCAGCATCCAGTATATTTTCGACTGGAACCGGATCAAGGGCACGCCCCTCCCCTTCATCCTGACCAATGTGTGGGATGGCACGCCCAACGCGCCGATCACGGTCGATGGCCGCCAGGCCTTGGTCACGCAGCAGGCCCCGGTGGCACAGTATCTGGCGGGCGCAACCTTCGCCGATCCGGAATGCGCAGCGCTCGCAACGCCGGAGCGCAGATACCGTCATGAAGTCTGCAACAACATCCTCAGCCGCGCCGTCGACAAGACCTGGGGTCACAATCTTCAGGTTCAGAATGATTTTGGCGGCTTCAAGGTCAAGTCGACCACCGGCTACCGTTTCTGGAACAGTGACAATGTGACCGACCTGGACGGCCTCGGCGCGTTCAGCGGCCCGGCCTTCTCCAACGCGACCCTGTTCAACGGCATGCCCGCATCGCTGTTGCAGTTCATTCCAACCATCCCGGCAGCAGCCATTCCGTTCATCTCCGCTGCACCAGTGCCGACGATCACGCAGGATCTGTTCTCCGTTGAAAATAGCCGGCGGCACAAGCAGTTCAGCCAGGAAGTCGAAATCTCCGGTGACAGCAGTTCACTGGACTGGGTCGTCGGCGGCTTCTATTTCTGGGAAAAGGGCACGGAAAATGGCCGTCAGAATAGCGGCTTCATCCTCGACACCAATTCCGTCTTCCTCGGAAACTTCGGCCCGCTTGGCCCCAGCTTTGTTGCTGCAAATCCGGCGCGCTACCGCCTCGTCCAGACGCTCGCCCGGCTGAGATACACGGCATGGAGCGAAAGCACCGCAGTTTATGGCCAGTTTACCTTCTATCCGGGTGGCCGTGACAGCGGCATCCGCCTGACCGCGGGCGGCCGCTACACCTGGGACGAAAAGAAGATGCTCCGCCTTCAGAACGGCGCAGTCGCACCCGCCGTGCCGGAATATGGCAAAGCCAAGTTCAGCAAGTTCACCTGGAACCTGATGGCAGGCTATGATGTCGCCGACGGCATCAACCTGTATGCCCGCGCGGCCACCGGCTATCGCTCGGGTGGCTTCAATTCCCAGGATCCGGCAATCACTGGCACGAGCCAGCTCGGCAGCTTCGAACCGGAAAAGGTGACCTCCTATGAAGTTGGAGTGAAGACCGAGCTTCTGGATCGCCGCCTGCGCCTGAACCTTGCAGCCTATCACAATATCTACGACAATCTTGCCGTCATCGGCCCCGTCACCAACGCCCCCGTCGGGACGTTCGCCACGCGCATCATCAATGCGGGCAAGGTGGTTTACAACGGCGTTGAAGCAGAGGCGCAGGCTGTCCTTTCGGACAATTTCTCGCTCGACGGCAGCATTGGCTATATCGACATAAAATATAAGGAGTTCCTCGCAGGCCAGTCGCCCGTAGCCGGGGAACCGCCGGTCAACATCGCGTCGATCGCCACGCCCGGCTACACGTCTCCGCTCACCGCCAATGTGGCGCTAAACGCGCAGTTCCCGTTGAACTGGCGCAACGCCACCCTGCGCGCACGGATCGGCTACACGCATGAAGACGGCAAATATAATTTCAGCAGTCCGCTGGGATCGCCGTTCAATGAGCAGATCAAGGGCGACGATATCGACCTGATCGATGCCCAGATCGGCATCGACGGCTTCGCGCTTGGCTCGGGCGAAGGCGAAGTCCGCCTGTGGGTCAAGAACCTCACCAATGCGAAGGATTTCGTCCGCGGCATCGACTATGGTCAGCTCGGCTTTGCAGGCGGCTATTATGCCGAACCGCGCACCTACGGCATGACCGTGGGCGTCAAATTCTAAAGCATCGTGCGCAAAAGTGGGAACCGGTTTTGCGCTTGTAACGATGTGACAACAGACAACTGGAGCGCGCGACCTGCGTCCGATTAAACGCAGCGCGCTCTAACAAGCTTTCGGGGCATTCGTGCCTCCCTCCCCATGCCCCGTCTCCTTTTTGGAGGCGGGGCTTTTTTTGCTGGTTTCGGCTGCCCATTTCACTTCGCATTCAGCCCGGCGGCGCTAAAAACTGCCTGAGGTTAATAGCAAAGTGAGAGGGTAAAGTTGCTGAAATCATTGGGTGCTGCTTCGCTTCTTGCCCTGTCATTGGCGGCTACCGTCGCCCATGCCGAAACCTATTATGTCAGCTCGACAATTGGCGATGACCGATCCACAGGTACGTCCCCCACACAGCCATGGGCGTCGCTCTCCCGCGTAGCCGCCTTCCCTTTGCAGCCCGGTGATGAAGTCAAGCTGATGGCCGGATCGTTGTGGCGCGAACCGCTCACTCTCACCCGATCAGGTAGCGAAAATGCACCCATCCTCGTCACGGCCGAAGGCATAGGATCCCTTCCGCGCATCGACGCGGGCGGCATTTCTCCCTACGGCGTCGCGATCGTGAACGCCGATTATGTGACGGTCAGTGGCCTGGAAGTCACGAACGACAGCATGACGCCCGCCGCCCGCACCGGCGTCCTCATATCGGCCGAAGATCGAGGCATCACGCGCGGCATCCGCATACACGACATGTATATCCATGATGTGCGCGGGACGAACGATCGCAAGGACAATGGCGGCATAGTCTTCCGCGTGGCAGGGCAGAAGACACCGACAAGGTTTGAAGACCTCATCATCGAACGGAACATCGTCTGGAACGTGGACCGTTCGGGCATTGCAGGCATCAGCGACCAGGTAACGTCCGCCAACTGGTTCCCGAGCGAGAAGGTCGTCATCCGCGACAATTATGTGGAGGATGTGGGCGGCGACGGCATCGTGCCGCGCGGAACCAACGGGGCGCTCATCGAACATAATATCGTTCGCCATGCAGGCAGCCGCGCGCCCGGCTATAATGCGGGCATCTGGCAATGGAGCACCGACAACAGCCTCATCCAGCTCAACGAAGCCGCCTATACCCGCACCCGCTATGATGGTCAGGGCTTCGATTCAGACTTCAACTCCCGCCGTACGACATTCCTCTACAATTACAGCCATGACAATGCTGGTGGCTTTCTGCTCATCTGCTCGCCCCGGCATGATGACAGCGGCAATATCGGCAATCATGGAACGGTCGCCCGCTTCAACGTCAGCCGCAATGACGGCACGCGCATCTTCCAGATCGCAGGCAATGTGACAGGAGCATTGGTCGAAAGGAATGTCGTCCATGTCGGCAAGGCGATGGACGTTCAGATGGTCGTCGCGACCCAATGGGACGGATGGGCAAGCGACATCCGATTTCGCGACAATGTCTTCAAGGTCGCGGGCACTGCCCGTTACGGCAGCGAGATCGGACGGAAAGGCCCCGACTATCTGATCAAGGCTGGATTCGACCCTGCGGAGTCTTTCCGGTTCAAGGGCAACAGTTATTTCGGCAGCCATGTCGATGCCCCGGACGACGGATCAGCCCGGATCGAAGCAAATTACGAGGAACAGCCATCGGACTGGCAGGTGCCGGTCTTCGATCCATCCAGAGCAGACGGGTTTCCCGAATTCATCGCAAACCACCGCAGCTGGATGCTGGCCATGCTCCGCCGGGAACTCGGCACCTTCGTCAAACTGAAGCAGCCCCGCCGCCTCCAGGTCTCGGAAGCGCGACGATAGTGCGCCATCCCGAAATCCAGTGCCCACCCCACATCCGTTCAGGCTGAGCCTGTCGAAGCCTTCCTCTTTTAAAAAGAAGGAGAGCCCTTCGACAAGCTCAGGGCGAACGGGGCCAGTGGTGCGGACAAATCCGCCATCCTATTCTTGCCTCACTGCGAGCCAAGCCGCGCAGCATGCCAGCGCAGATGATCCGTCATGAAGCTCGATATGAAATAATAGCTATGGTCATAGCCCTCACGCATGTTGAGCGTCAGCCCGATCCCCGCCGCATCGCAAGCCGCCTGCAACAATTCCGGGCGCAACTGCTGCTCCAGAAACTGGTCGGCCGTCCCCTGATCCACCAATAATTCGGGCACGCGCGCGCCATCCTCGATCAGGGCGACGGCGTCATGCTTGCGCCACGTGGCCCGGTCGTCCCCCAGATAGCCGCCCAACGCCTTCTCGCCCCAGGCCACCTGGCCGGGCGCGACGATCGGCGCGAAAGCCGACACCGCCTTGAACCGGTCCGGATGACGCAAGCCGATGGTCAGCGCGCCATGGCCGCCCATCGAATGTCCCATGATCGACTGGCGGCTCATGTCGGCCGGAAAATGCTCCGCGATCAGGGCAGGCAGTTCCTCCGTCACATAAGACCACATGCGATAATTGCGGTCGAAGGGCGCCTGAGTGGCATCGACATAAAAGCCGGCGCCAAGACCGAAATCATAGGCGCCCGCAGGATCATCGGGCACGCCCTCTCCGCGCGGCGACGTGTCCGGCGCAACGAAGATCAGCCCCAATTCCGCACAGGCTTTCCTGAACTCGCCCTTTTCCGTCACATTCGCATGCGTGCAGGTCAGGCCCGACAGATACCAGACCACGGGCAGCTTCGCGCCCTCTTCATGCGGCGGCACATAGACCGAAAAGCTCATGTCCGTCGCGGTTTCAGCGGAGGCATGACGATAGACGCCCTGCACGCCGCCAAAGGCCTTGTTGGCGCTGACCTGTTCCATGCCGCTGCTCAAAACACGACAACGCTGCGGATGCTCTCGCCCGCATGCATCAGGTCGAAACCCTTGTTGATCTCCTCCAGCGTCAGCACATGGGTGATCATCGGGTCGATCTCGATCTTGCCGTTCATGTACCAGTCGACGATCTTGGGAACGTCCGTGCGGCCCTTCGCGCCGCCGAAAGCGCTCCCCTTCCACACGCGGCCAGTAACCAGCTGGAAAGGCCGGGTGGAGATTTCCTTGCCCGCTTCCGCCACGCCGATCACGGTCGAAACGCCCCAACCGCGATGGCATGCTTCCAGCGCCTGCCGCATCACTTCCGTATTGCCGGTGCAATCGAACGTGTAATCCGCCCCGCCGTCGGTCAATGCGACCAGATCAGCAACCACTTCCGCCGTGCTCTTGCCCCTGGGGTTGTAGAAATGGGTCATGCCGAAGCGCTTGCCCCACTCGGCCTTGCCGTCATTCACATCGACACCGATGATGCGGTCCGCCCCCACCATGCGCGCCGCCTGCAGGACATTGAGGCCGATGCCGCCCAGGCCGAAGACGATGACATTGCTGCCGGGCGTCACCTTCGCCGTATTGATGACCGCGCCCACGCCGGTCGTCACGCCGCAACCGACATAGCAACTCTTGTCGAACGGCGCGTCCTCGCGGATCTTCGCCACGGCGATCTCTGGCAGCACCGTGAAGTTCGAAAAGGTCGAGCAGCCCATATAATGGAAGATCGTCTGCCCCTTGTAGCTGAACCGGCTCGTCCCATCCGGCATCAGCCCCTGACCCTGGGTCGCGCGGATCGCCGTGCACAGGTTGGTCTTGCCCGACAGGCAGCTTTTGCACTGGCGGCATTCGGGCGTGTAGAGCGGGATCACATGATCGCCCGCCCTGACCGAAGTCACGCCCGGCCCGACCTCACGCACTACACCTGCGCCCTCATGGCCAAGGATCGACGGGAATATGCCCTCGCTGTCGAACCCGTCGAGCGTGTAGGCGTCGGTATGGCAGATGCCGGTCGCCATGATCTCGACCAGAACCTCGCCTGCCTTCGGGCCTTCCAGATCGACCTCTACGATCTCCAGGGGCTTCTTCGCTTCAAATGCGACGGCGGCGCGGGTCTTCATGCAGCGTTCCTCATCTCGAATGTGGGGCTGCACCAGCAGTGGTTCAATTTGGCCGCGCGATCAAGCCGCCAGTCTGTTTCATCCGTCAGGATTTGCAGCGATCATGAAGAAGCTCTCATGCCTTCGCCGGTAAAAAATGAAGCACAGCGCCCCGAGTGGGGAGATGGGTCTTTGGGACGCTGTGCTTCTCTCCCATAGTGCGACCCGAGGGAGTTAAAGGAGATGGTGCCGGGCAGGACCGGTCAAGAAATGCTGCAATCTGGCTGGTGGCGAGCTAGCCTGATCAAGGCCCGCGCCATCCAGAGCGAATAGCGAGTTTAAGGCCGACGCCATGTTGCGCGCCCGGCCGGCCCGAAGATCATGAATGAAGAAAAGAGGCTAAGCGACTGCATTGCGTCATGTCCTGCTTCGGTAACCCCGCTGTCTCAATCATGAGACCGGAAGCTTTGCGTCTTGCCGTCACCGGCAGTTTGCCTTTTCGGTCAGATCTCTCGCTATCGCGCGCTTTTCTGCCTTAGCAATTGCTTAACCCAATTATGCCCTCGGGTCAATGATTTGTGGCGGAAAAAAGATGCGTCGTGGAAACTATGCCATCGATCCACCTGTATTTGTTCACCGCTCGTCGGCAGGCCCGATGCGCCGCTCCAATTCTTCAAGCCATAGCGTCGCCGTGCCGTCCGAAGGCGCTCGCCAATCCCCCCGCGGCGACAGCGCGCCTCCTCCCGAAACCTTTGGCCCGTTCGGCAGCGCGGACCGCTTGAACTGGCTGATCGTGAAGAAGCGGTAGAGGAAATTGTCGAGCCAGTGCCGGATCGTGGGCAAGTCATAGGCCTGCTTTGCGCTGTCGGGATATCCCGGCGGCCAGCTGCCCTCCTTCATGTCGCGCCACGCATGCCAGGCGAGGAAGGCCACCTTGGACGGCGGCTGTCCCCAGCGCACGATATGGTGCAGGAAAAAGTCGTTGAGCGCATAAGGCCCGACCCTGCTCTCCGTGCTCTGCATCGCACCCGACGCATCGGCGGGCACCAGTTCGGGCGAGATTTCCTGATCGACGATCGCCTGCAATATCCCGTCCGTCTCCGCATCGAACTGGTTCGTCGCGATGCACCAGCGGATCAGATATTGGATCAGCGTCTTGGGCACGCCGCTGTTGACCGCATAATGGCTCATCTGGTCGCCGACGCCATAGGTGCACCAGCCGAGCGCCAGTTCGGAAAGGTCGCCCGTCCCGACGACGAAACCACCATGCCGGTTGGCCAGGCGGAACAGATAATCGGTCCTTAACCCCGCCTGGACATTCTCGAACGTCACGTCATACACCGCCTCGCCTCGCGCAAAGGGATGGTTCATGTCGGCCAGCATCTGCCGCGCCGCCGGACGGATATCGATCTCTTCGCCGGTCACGCCCAGCGCTTTCATCAGCGCCCAGGCATTGGCCTTGGTCGTCTCACCCGTGGCAAAGCCGGGCATCGTGTAGCCAAGGATCGCCGATCGCGGCAGCCCCAGCCGGTCGCACGCCTTGGCCGCGACGATCAGCGCATGGGTAGAATCCAGACCGCCCGAAACGCCGATCACCAGATGCTTGCCGGACGTCGCGCGGAAACGGGTGACCAGCCCCTCCACCTGAATGTTGAACGCCTCATAACAGTCCGCATCCAGCCGCGCCGGATCAGCCGGGACGAAGGGGAAGCGGCGCACGGGCCGGTAAAGCCCTTCCCGCTTCCCAGCGGCCACAGCCTCGAACGCCACTTTCCGGAACCGCTGCTCGGGATGCCCCATCGCCTCGGCCGTATCGTTGAACGTGCCGTTGCGCATCCGCTCCAGCCGCAGCCTTTGCGCATCGATATCGGCATAGATGATCTCCGGCGCATCGCCGAAGCGTGCCGATTCCGCCAGCAGGTCGCCCATCTCATGCACCATAGCCTGCCCGTCCCAGGCCATGTCCGTCGTGCTCTCGCCATAGCCCGCCGCCGAATAGGCGTAGGCAGCGATGCACCGCATGGATTGCGCTGCGGACAAAAGGTCGCGGTCCCGCGCCTTGCCCACGATGATGTTGGACGCCGACAGGTTGCACAGGATCAGCGCGCCCGCCAGGGCGCCAAAGGTGGACGGCGGCAGCGGCGCCCAATAATCCTCGCAAATCTCGACATGGAATATGAAGTCGCCGCGTCCCTCGGCCTCGAAGATCAGGTCCGGCCCGAACGGCGCCCGATGCCCTGCGAGGTCGATGTCCAGCCCGGCCAGCCCAGCTCCCGACGCAAACCAGCGCTTTTCATAATATTCCCGGTAATTGGGCAGGTAGCTTTTGGGGACGATGCCCAGCAGCTTCCCCCCCGCAATCACCAATGCGGCATTGTAAAGCCGCCCCGCCCGTCGAACCGGCGCGCCCACCAGCAGCACCGGCAGATCAGCGCTCTCCTCAACCAGCCGCCCGATCTCCGCCTCCACCCTATCGAGCAGCGCGTCCTGCAGATGCAGGTCATCGATGGCGTAGGAGGACAGGGACAGTTCCGGAAACAGGATGATGTCCGCCCCATTGCCAGCCGCCTCACGCGCCAAACGCAGGATCGCCGCTGCATTGGCGCCGACATCGGCAACGCTCGCTTCGGGTGTCGCGGCAGCCAGCCGCACCAGCCCATGGGTTTCAATCGCCTCAAACCGTTCAGCCCCCATGCACCGCCTCCCTCATCATGTCCAAGGCGACCGCGATCGTTTTCAACCGGATCGGGCCGCGTCCCACGTCACCGAAATGCTCCTCTCGATGCCGTGTTTCCCCGCCGCGACGGGCGCACCCGAAGTGCACCAAGCCCGGCTCATCTCCCGGCGGCGCAGAGCCCGCATAGCCCGTCACCGCCAAGGCGATGTCGGCACTCGACTTGGCTATAGCACCCTCTGCCATCGCGATCGCGACATCGCGGCTCACCGCGCCGCACGAATCGATCTTCTCCCGCGCTATGCCCAGCAGTTCGCATTTGGCATCCTCGCTATACACGACGAACCCGCGCTCGAACGCATGGCTCGCGCCTTCCACATCGGTCAACAGCGACGCCAGCAGTCCGCCCGTGCAACTCTCCGCCGTTGCGATTTTCAGGTCGGCGTCGCAACAGAGTTTCAGCAAGGCTTCGGCGGCCTCTTCCGTCGCGTTCGGCAGAGCAGGGGACAGGGTTTCAGCAGGCCCGCCGCCATTCGGATCGCCGTTCATCCTTTCCTCCCTCTAATGGACATTCGCTTTTTCAACGACACGGGCGGCGCCGCCGTTCCCTGCCGGGCCCCTTCCCCGGAACGATCTGAACCGATAACAGCTGTTCGGATAATCTAGATAAGAAGCTCGGACGGCAGGCAGGATGAGAAATGACTGATCAATTGATCATCTTCGTGCAAAATGGCGTCGGCCGCATCCGCCTTAACCGCCCCAGGGCTCTCCATGCGCTGACGACCGAAATGTGCGCTGCCATGATCGATGCGCTGCTCGCCTGGCGTCACGATGAAAACGTGTCCGCTGTCATGCTCGACCATGCCGCTTCCCCCGATGGCGATCCCAAATTATCGCGGGGCTTCTGCGCGGGCGGTGATATCGCCATGATAGCCAACAGCGCGAAGGGTGACTGTTCGGAAGCGGAGCGCTTCTTCCACACCGAATATCGGCTGAACCATCTGCTCTTCATATATGAAAAGCCCGTCATAGCGTTCATCGACGGCATAGTGATGGGCGGCGGCGTCGGCATATCGGATCCCGCGCGTTTCCGCGTCGCCACGGAACGCACCATCTATGCCATGCCGGAAACGGGCATCGGCCTTTTCCCCGATGTAGGCGGCGGCTGGTTCCTGCCGCGCATGCCGGGCCGAACCGGCACCTGGCTTGCCACCACCGGAGCGCGGATCAATGGAGCCGATTGCGCGGCGATCGGCATCGCCACCCATTATATGGCCTCCGAAAAGCTCGACGCCGTCAAGGCACGGATCATCGCCGACCCGGATGGCATCGGCGAGATTCTGGATGAAATGAGCGACCCGCCGCCTCCCTCCCCTTGGGAAGCACAGCGCGCCGACATAGACCGGCTTTTTGCCGCCCGCCGCTATGAAGATATCCTCGCCGCCTTGCGTGCAGACGGCTCACAATGGGGCGCCGATCAACTGGCGGTGCTCGCGACCAAATCGCCGCAGACGATCAAGGTCGCCTTGCGGCAAATGGCCGAGGGCGCTGGCTTCACGGACTTTGCGGCGAACATGCGCAATGAATATCGCATCGCCTGCCATGTCATCCGCCGCCCCGATTTCATCGAAGGTGTCCGCGCCGTCATATTCGACAAGGATAATGCGCCGCGATGGAACCCCGCGACTCCCGAAGAGGTCACGGACACACTCCTCGACAGCCTCTTTGCCCCCCTGCCAGCGGACAGGGAGTGGACGCCGCTTCCCGAACTGAATACGGGCGTCTAAGGTGCAATCGCACGCGTCCATGCGATTGATACAAAATAGATGGAGAGGAGACCCATTCGATGAAGCGTCTTGCCCTGATCACCCTGGCCCTGGCGATTGCCGCCCCCGCCGCCGCCCAGATGCAGATCACGCCGATCGCCAAGCCCAAGCTCGCCGAAATCCCGCTCTATCCAGCCTCGAAGGATGCGGACAACGAACAATGGGAGCATTACAGCATCCATTATGGTCAGCTGAACATGGAAAATGACATTGTCCGCAATGTCACGCGGCCGACGGTCACGCCCTATCTCCCCGACCCGGCAAAGGCGACAGGCGCGGGCGTTGTGGTGGCGCCCGGCGGCGCCTTCCTTCAGCTTTCCATGGTCAGCGAAGGCGAAGAGATCGCTCGCTGGCTCGCCAGCCAGGGCATCGCCGCCTTCGTCCTCAAATATCGCCTGAATGAATCGCCGCGCGATGCGAAGGCGTACAGCAAATTCATGGGCCAGCGCATGGCCCAGGCGACCCAGCCGGGCGCCGTCGACAAGATCAAGGAACCCCGCGCGACGCAGGACGCATTGACGGCACTCGCAATGATCCGCAACCGCGCCAAGGAATTTCGCGTCGATCCCGCCCGCCTCGGAATGATCGGATTTTCCGCCGGTGCCATGACGGCGCTCAGTGCCGCGCTGGAGGGACAGGGCGACGCGCGCCCCGCCTTCATCGGCTATATCTACGGCCCCATGACCGCCGTCACGGTTCCCGCCGACGCCCCGCCGATGTTCGCCGCCATCGCCATGGACGACAGCCTTTTCAAGAAGCAGGGCTTCGCCATTGCCGACGCATGGCGCAACGCCCGCCGCCCTGTCGAACTGCACGCTTATGAACGTGGCGAGCACGGCTTCGGCGCGGGACGCCCCGGCACCACCACAACCGGGCTGCTGCCCCAGTTCGCCGACTGGATGCGCATGCATGGCTGGCTGAAATCCTCCGCGACGCCAACGCATTGATCCAAACCGATGAAGGTAGGCGCCTCGGCTTCGCACCACTTTCCCTCTCCCCTTCAGGGATCGGCCAGAGGCACGTAACTCTGGCCAAGGTGCGGAGCGCGGAGAAGGCGGGAGAGGGGACCACCTTCATCTCCCTCGCAAACGTTCAAACAAGGCACGTAACTCGTCTGAAGGATCAGAGCCGCGAGCTTGATCAAACCGCCCAAACCCCACTCGCCGCTGCATCCCGCGCATAATCTACAAACCGCCGCGGCTTCCGTCCCAGCACCCGCTCGACGTCATCGGTCAAATAAGCAAGCTTGCCATTCGCGATACCGGAATAGGTATAGGCATATTCCTCGGGCAACCCGCTCGCCACTATGCCCTCGCGATAGGCATCCAGGCTGATCGGGACAAAGCTGATCTTCCGCCCCGTTGCTTCTGAAAGCGCCCTCGCAGCCTCCTCAAAGCCCAACAGCTCAGGGCCGGTCAGCTCATAAATCTGCCCGGCATGCCGCCCGTCCAACAAAGCCGCCACCGCTACGGCGGCGACATCTTCGACATCGATGAACGGCTCCGTCGCGTCCCCCACGGGCAAAACCAGTTCGCCCGCCAACACGCCGTCGACAAAGAACATCTCGGAAAAATTCTGCATGAACCAGGCCGGGCGCAGGATGGTCCAGTCAGCCCCGCTGGCCCTGAACCCAGCCTCGACCGCATCCATGAAGCCTTCATCGGCGCGCCCGGACAGCAGCACCTGCCGCCTCGCGCCGCCATCCCGCGCCACCTTCGCCAACCGGCCGATCTGCGTACCCGCGTCAGGATGCGTGTTGTCGGGATGAGCGATGTAGACGCCGTCCACACCCTCCAACAGGGGTTGCCAGCTGGCCTCTTCCTCCCAGACGAAAGGCGGCTCCGCCTGCCGCGACCCGATGCGGACCTCATGACCCAGGCCCGTCAGCCGATCCGCCACGCGGCGGCCCGTCTTACCGGTCGCGCCGATGACGGCAATGGTCGATTTCTGGCTCATTCCTGTCCCCTTGTCCAACATCAGCGCTCAGCAGAGCCGCTGGTCTTTTAGATGGGGATACTCTGTCCAAGCCAACCCCGCGTCACAAGGGCAGTCCCACATAATTCTCCGCGATCGCCGACTGCGCCGCTTCCGACGATGCGATATAATCCAGCTCGGCAATCTGCATCCGCCGGTCGAACGCATCATTTTCCGGAAAGCGGTGCATCAGCCGCGTCAGCTGCCAGGAAAAGCGCTCCGCTTTCCAGATGCGCGCCAACGCTCGCCGCGAATAGCCCGCCACCGCGTCGCCATCGCGCCGCCGGAACCATCCGGTCAGCGCTTCCGACAGGTAGAACACATCGGACGCCGCCAGGTTGAGGCCCTTCGCCCCGGTCGGCGGCACGATATGGGCGCTGTCCCCTGCCAGCATCAACCGTCCATGCCGCATCGGTTCGAAAACGAACGACCGCAGCGGGGCAATCGATTTTTCCAGCGCCGGGCCGCGCACGATCTGCGCCGCTGCTTGCGGGCCAAGCCTTGTCGCCAGCTCATCCCACAACCGATTGTCCGGCCAATCCTCGATCCGCTCGTCCAGCGGCACCTGGATATAATAGCGGCTGCGCTGCTCCGACCGCATCGACGCCAGCGCAAAGCCGCGTTCATGATTGGCGTAGATCAGCTCATGCTCGCATGGCGGCACATCGGCCAATATGCCGAGCCATCCGAAGGGATAGATTTTCTCGTAAGCCGTAGCGACGCCCGCCGGGATCGCCCGCCGCGAGGGTCCATGAAATCCATCGCAGCCGCAGATGAACTCCGCGTCGATCCGCTCCAGTCGCCCGTCCTTCCTGTAGGTGAGATAAGGCGTATCGCCTTCCACCTCGTGCAATGCGACGTCCCCAGCCTCATAGACGATCTCCAGCCCACGACCCGCCGCCGCCTCCATCAGGTCGCGGGTCAGTTCGGTCTGGCCATAGACCATGACCTGCCGCCCGGTCAGCGCTGCGATGTCGATGCGGATCAGCCGCTCGCCATCGGCCAGATGAAATCCGTCATGCGGTAATCCCTCGCGATGCATCCGCTCGCCCAGGCCCAGCCGGTCCATCAAATCCGTCGTGGTCCGTTCAAGCACCCCAGCGCGGATGCGCCCCAGCACATAGTCCGGGGATGCCCGCTCCACCACGGCCACGTCCAGCCCCTCTGCCCGCAGCAGATGGCCCAGCAACAGCCCGGCAGGCCCCGCGCCGATAATGGCGACTTGCGTCTTCATGGCATCCTCTTCGCAGCTTTTCTATGCCGCGCATGATGCCCGCGACGGCGCTTGCGGGACATGGGTGAACTGGCTTATGACTTGGACGATCCAGCAGCTAATTGCGCCCACCCATGACCGCTCCCGTTCCCAGCTTCTACCTTTATGGTGAGCCGCAGCGCAGCGTTGCGGAGGGCTTCGTCCATGTCGAGAGCCTGGACGACCGATCCCGCCCCAGCGAATGGACGATCCAGCCGCATCTTCACCGCGATCTCAACCATATCATCCTGATCGCCGAAGGCGGCGGATCGATGCGTGCCGATGGCGACAGTGTCGGCTTCGACGCCCCTTGCCTGCTGCTGGTGCCCGCCGGGATCATCCACGGCTTTTCCTGGCATCGCGACTCCCGGGGCTGGGTCATCACTGTCGCGGACAGCTATCTCCACCATCTTCTTGAGCGCGACGCCGATCTCCAGCCGCTCTTCCGCGCGCCCCGCGCAGTGGCCTTGCCGGGCGCGGCCGAAGTGGAAACCCGCATAGGCGCGCTCGCGCGGGAACTGGCCTGGGCCGGCCCCGGCCAGCGCGCCGCCGTCGACGCGCTTCTCCTCTGGCTGATGGTCCAGGCGCTGCGACATGCCACCCTCTCCGGTGCCAGCGCCAGCAGCAGCGACCGCCAGGCCCGCCTCGTCGCTCGCTTGCGTGAGCGGATCGAGCAACGCTTCCGGCATCGCGAGCCTGTCGCCGATCATGCCCGCGCGCTCGGCGTCAGCGAAACCGCGCTCCGCCACGCCTGCGCCCGTGCCGCAGGCCTCTCCCCCGCCGCCATGCTGGACGAACGCGCCGTGCTCGAAGCCCGCCGCCTGCTCCTCTATTCCAACCTTTCCGTTGCGGAAGTCGGCTATGCGGTGGGGTTCGACGATCCCGCCTATTTCTCCCGCTTCTTCGCCCGCCACACCGGCCGCTCGCCGCGCGACTGGCGCGCCGCCAGGGGACAGGCTATCAGCCCGTCATGAGCGAGGATATCCGCCACATTCTCGATCGCCTGCGCACGCCGCCCGGCAACCCCGTCGCCCGCGCCCGCCGCATGGTCGAGGCTTATGTGCCGGAAGATCGCCGAGGCCCCGGCTGGGACCGGCACTGGCGCGAGCTGGAAGCCTATATCGAACTGCCCGGCCGCTGGATCGGCGGAGAGAAAGCCGAAGATGACGTCTGACAAGATCATCGACCTGCTGGTCGCCCGCCTCGTCCGCGACCATGGCCGCAGCAAGCATCACTGGCGCAAGGTGCTGGGCGCCGTCCGCCTCTACAGCCGCGACACCCATCCTCATTGCAACTGGACGATCACGCCCACCGGCACCAATCAGGAGATCTCGGTGATCGAGAGCCTGATGGACGACCTGCGCATGCGGCATCCACTGCTAACCGCCTGATCCGCCCCGTCCGCCCTCAGCCTGTCGAGGGGGCGCGCGCAGGCTGGCCCGAACAAACCAGCGTCAATTCACCCCAGCTGTTTCTCCAGCTCCCCCAGCACCCGATAGCAGTCGAACACCTTCGCCACGCTGGAGTTCGGCTCCCGCCCCGCGCGAATGGCGCTCACAAATTCCCGGTCCTGCAACTCGATCCCGTTCATCGACACGTCCACCTTCGACACATCGATCGGCTCTTCCTTGCCGTTCACCAGGTCGTCATAGCGCGCGATATAGGTGCCCGTGTCGCCGATATAGCGGAAGAAGGTGCCCAGCGGCCCGTCATTGTTGAAGCTCAGCGACAGAGTACAGATCGCGCCGCTCTCGCTCTTCAGCTGGATCGACATGTCCATCGCGATTCCCAATTCGGGATGGATCGGCCCCTGCATCGCATGTGCGTCCACGATCCGCCCCGCCTGATAGGCGAACAGGTCCACCGTATGCGCCGCATGGTGCCACAGCAGATGGTCCGTCCACGACCGCGGCTCGCCTTTGGCATTGATGTTCTTGCGGCGGAAAAAATAGGTCTGGACGTCCATCTGCTGGACGTTGAACGCGCCAGCCTTCACCTGTTGATGCACCCATTGGTGGCTCGGGTTGAACCGCCGCGTATGCCCGACCATGCAGGTCAGCCCCGTCTGCTGGCTCTTGGCCAGCACCGCCTGCGCATCGGCCCAGCTGTCGGCAAGCGGTATCTCGACCTGCACGTGCTTGCCCGCATCCATGCAGGCGATCGCCTGTTCCGCATGCATCTGCGTCGGCGTGCACAGGATCACCGCGTCCACATCATCGCGCGCCAGCGTGTCGGCCAGCTCGGTCGTCGCATGACCGATGCCATATTTCGCGGCAACCGCCTGCGTCGGCGCCAATTCACGCCCCACCAGCGACGTGACGGTCACGCCGTCGATATTCTTCAGGCCATCCAGATGCTTTTCACCAAAAGCTCCCGCACCAGCCAGCGCGATCCTCATAACTCACTCCTCATCGTCCTGGCTGCGCGAGCTGGCGCCCTGCTATCGCTGCATCAGCGTGCGCATCACCGTCATGAAATTCTGATATGTCTGTCCGACGTTGGCGGCGGACTGACCATATGCCGGGTCTTGCCGGTTGATATCGACCACTGGCCAATCCGCCTGGTGCAGCGCTGTCGCCGTCCGGAACTTGCTGAAAGCATCCCTGAACCGGCGGCTGTCCTCATCGCCCAGGTTCAATTGAGCATCCGCCTGGCACAATCGGTTGATCTGCTCCTGCAACATTCGCCGCCTCTGCAGATATTCCTTTTCCCAACCGGCCTCCGCACCAGTCGACAAGACCGCCAGTTGCTTATGCACCTGTTCCAGCTTGGCCAGTGCATCCTCGATATCAGCGCGACCCATGACCCATCCCCTCGATCCTCGTTATGAATCGTCGGGCCTCAACACCAGATGCCCGACGGCCGTATTGGATGCGGGAACATGGTAATGACGATGGAGCGGCGTGACCTTCCTGCCCAGCGCGCCGCGCATGATCAGCCACATCACCATCTCGATCCCCTCCGATCCGGTTTCCCGTAGATATTCGATATGGGGGATCGCGCGCAACTTTCCGTCATCTTCGGCACTCAACAGGTCCAGGAAGTGATTGTCCCACTCCGCATTGATCAGCCCGGCGCGCGGCCCCTGCAACTGGTGGCTCATGCCGCCCGTGCCCCAGATCTGCACGTTCAGGTCCTCGCCATAGCTTTCCACCGCCCGCGCAATCGCCTCGCCCAGCATCCAGCAACGATTGCCGGAAGGCGGCGGGTAAGTGACGACATTGACCGCCAGCGGAATGACCTTCACCGGCCATCTGTCAGGCTGATTGAACAGCAGGCTCATCGGCACCGTCAGCCCATGGTCGACATCCATCTCGTTGATGATGGTCATGTCGAACTCGTCCAGGATCAGGCTCTGCGCGATATGCCAGGCCAGGTCGGCATGCCCTTCCACATCGGGCACCGGACGCGGTCCCCAACCTTCATCGCAAATGCCGTAGCGGTCTGCACAACCGATCGCGAAGGTCGGGATGATCTTCATGTCGAAAGCGGACGCATGATCGTTATAGACCAATATCACGACGTCCGGCTTTTCCTGGGCGATCCATTGGCGCGACCAGTCATATCCGGCGAACAGAGGCGCCCAATAGGGCTCGCCCACTTTCCCATTGTCCATCGCCGCGCCGATCGCGGGCACGTGGCTGGTCCCCACACCAGCGGTAATGCGGGCCATCAACGTTTCTCCCTGATCGAACGCTGGCCTTCGGGTGATCGCCCCCCGGCGATCATCATGGCCTGATAGTCTTCGGTGCTCATGCCCGTCATCGTGCCGACCGCCTGCAAGAATGACATGCCGTCGGTCGAAAATACCTTGGCCAGGAAATAGATGTTCCCGCCCAGGTCCAGGCAGCGATTATAGTCGCGGTCAAGGATCGCCTGCCGCTGCTCCTCCGTCATCGGCCATTCGTTCAGATAGGCACGCTCGTCCGCCTTCCACCTTTCGCGATTGTCCGCCTTCATCAGGCTCATCGCGAACTGGTTCATCCAATATCCCTGCCGCGCGCGACTGCCGGTATAGACGCGCGTGCCGGGGATATCGTCGAATTCAGCCAGATATTCATGAATATCAACGCTCATCGGCGGTTCTCCAGACAAATGGAAAATCCATCTCCCGCCCCGTCCTTCCACAGCAAGGACGGGAGATGGAACCACCCCCCACAGGGATAAATGGGGGGTGCAGAAACTCACAGCCCGCGCGCCTTCAACTGCGCGTCCAGACGGGGGAAGACATAGCGGGCATTGCCCTCGAATATCGCGTGCCTTTCCGCATCGCTGATATCCAGCGCGTCGACATAGCGCTTGGTATCATCGAAATAATGGCCGGTCGTCGGATCGATCCCGCGCACCGCGCCGACCATTTCCGATCCGAACAGGATATTCTTGTTGTCGATCACATCGGCCAGCAGATCGATGCCCGGCTGATGGTAGACGCAGGTATCGAAAAAGATGTTGTTCATCAGATGCGTGTCGAGGCTCGGCTTCTTCAGCATGTCGGCCAGCCCGCGATACCGCCCCCAATGATAGGGCACCGCACCGCCGCCATGCGGAATGATGAAGCGCAATGTCGGAAAATCGGCGAACAGGTCGCCTTCCAGCAACTGCATGAAGGCGATCGTGTCCGCCGCGATATAATAGCCCCCCGTCGCATGCATCGCCGGGTTGCAACTGCCCGACACATGGATCATCGCCGGAACGTCCAGCTCGACCATCTTCTCGTAAAAGGGATACCAGTAACGATCGGTCAGCGGCGGATGCTGGAAATGCCCGCCGCCGGGATCAGGATTAAGGTTGCACCCGATAAAGCCCAGCTGCGTAACGCAGCGTTCCAGTTCGGCGATGCTGTTGCTCATGTCGGCCTTGGGCGACTGCGGCAACATGCACACACCGGCGAACGTCTCAGGATACAGGCCCACCACCCGCGCGATCAGGTCATTGCAACGCATCGCCCATTCCCTGGCGACCTCGGCATCCCCGACATGCGGCGCCATCGCCGAAGCGCGCGGTGAAAAGATCGTCAGGTCCGCGCCCCGCTCCTTGATGAGCCGCAACTGGTTGGACTCGATCGTGTCGCGAATTTCATCATCACTGATGTCCGGATAAGGCGGCGCAACGACGCCCGCCTTGAACGCCGCCTTCTGCTCCTCCCGCCAGGCATCATGCCCCTTGGGGAGCACGGTATAATGACCATGGCAGTCGATAATCAGGCTCATTGCGTTCCTACCCTCATCCTTCTCACACCACCCATCCTTACCGTCATCCCAGCGAACGCTGGGATCTCAGGCGGCACGGCGCACCGCCAGCCCAACCCTCAACCCGCCCCTGCGAACCCATTCGAACGAAACGAGTGGCTCGTGAGAGCCCAGCTCAAACGGCAGGCCTAGGCTCCTGCCTTCGCAGGAGCACATCACTCAAAACGGCTCACTCTCTCCCCCGTTCGGGCTGAGCTTGTCGAAGCCCACTCCTTCTCCCCGTCCAAGTCTCGATCAAAGCGCAGACACGCCCACACAACCCGTCATGCCAACGGAGACTGGCTTCTCCGTCCACTAAGCAACAACCTCACCCGAAGAGATCCCAGCTTCCGCTGGGACGACGCGACGGTTGATGGCCGCAACCTTCCCCGCCAACCCCTCCGGCACAATCTTCACCCCCAAAGCCCCGATCTCCCGGTGCCGCTCCACCGTGCCGCGCGTCATCGCGGCGCCGGTGCCAAGCGCCTCAAGCGTCTTCACCACCTCTTCCATCTCGGCGGCCCGGCGCAGTCCATGCACCAGCATCCGTTCCAGATTATACTCCGCCCGCTCGCCCCATGGCCGCACCTTCTCGCTCGCATCCAGCGACGCCAGCACTTCGTCCCGCACGCCCGCAGCCTCGGCCGCCAGCACGCATTCGGCGGTCAGCGCCTCGATACCCTTCACCATTACGGACCGGATCATCTTGATCGACGAGGCACGCCCCACTGCTTCACCCACGACCCGCATGTTGGCAAAGCCAAGCGCGACAAGCCGGGCCGCCGCCTCATTCGCCTGGCCACCGCTCAGCAGCAACGGCACCGACAACCGCGCCGGATTGACCGGAGCCATGACGGCAACGTCGACATAATGGCCGCCCGCCGCCTCTATCGCGCGCGCCGCTTCCTGCTTGGTCTGCGGCGCAACGCTGTTCATGTCGCAATAAATGGCCCCGGGCGCGATGCACTCCGCCGCTGCTTCAGCCGCGGCCAATGCCTGATCCGCCGTCACCAGGGAAATGACCAGTTCCACGCCCGACAGCGCATCTTCCAGGAAGCGAGCGCCAGGCACATGAGCCCGGGCATAGGCCGCGATCATCGCGTCGCGCGCCGCCGCATCGTCTGTCTTGCAGTCGAACACATGCGCCCGCGCGGCCCAGCCCCCCGCCAATGCAAAGGTTGACCCCGCCTCGCCAAATCCGATCAGACCGACTTCCTGCTCCATGGGGAAAGCCATGGCTCATCGAAATCCCTGCAGCCAATCGAATCCATGTCCTCTCCATAAGATTTTACGAACTTATGACGCCGGTCTCTCGCTCTATCACGTCCATGAAACATTGCTGCAAGCGCGTCGGCCGCCAATCCGCCCTGGTCGTCAGTCCAATCGTGCGACTGATCGCGCCGGGCGCGGGGCCGATGTCGATCACCATGCCCGCGCTCAACTCCAGCGCCAGCTGATCCAGCGACAGCATCGTCAGATAATCGCCATTCACCAGCAGTTCGCGGATCGTCATCACCGACCCGCATTCGATCGGCACCGCAGGCAGGCCACCACCCAGCGCCTCCACCATTCGCCGCCACAAATGCCGCAGCGGCGTGCCTTCCGGCGGCAATATCCACGGGTAACGCCGCAGCGCATCCGCGTCCCATCCTCCCGCCAGCGGGTGCCCTGCGCGGGCCATGATCGTCGGCCGGTCCTCGAACAGGGGTTTTTGTACCAGATCCTGCCCCATCGGCGCGTCGCGCAGCGCGCCGATCATCATGTCCACTTCGCCGTCCCGCAGCGGCCCCACCAGTTCGGCATGCGACCCTTCATGGACGCTGATATGCACGTGCGGAAACTCCCGCCGGAACCGGCTGATCACCCGGGGCAACAGCCGCGCGCGCGACAGCGGCATCGCCCCCACCACGACGCGTCCGCTCTCCTGCCCTTTCAACGCCTCTATCTCTTCCAGCCCGGATCGCAATTCCGCCAGCGCCAGCCTCAACCGCCGTGCCAGCGCCGCCCCTGCGCTGGTCAGCGTCACCCCTCGCCCGCGCCGCTCCGCCAGCCTGTATCCCATGGCCAGCCCCAGGTCCCCGACCGCCCGGTGCAGCGACGGCTCGGTAACGCCTGCCTCCCCTGCGGCCGCCGCATAGCTGCCCGCCCGCGCCAGCGCGACGAAGGCCCGGATCTGCGCCGCCGTCGCCCGGTTGCTGCCGATCAGCCGCAAGGCCGCCTCCAGCCGGGGAGCAAGCCTTGCCGCCGCCGCCGTGGGCGTCATGCCGCCCGGGTGCCGCTCGAACAAAGGCAGGCCCAGTTGCGCCTCCAGCTTGGCGATTCCCTGCGTCACCGCAGGCTGCGTCAAATTCACCGCCCGCGCGGCCAGGCTGGCGCTCCCATGCGCGACCACGGCGGCGGCGGCGGACAGGTGGCGGATATTGAACTGATCGGCCTGCATCATCTACACTTAGCAAAAACTAATTCCCGCCGCACAGATCAAATTTGTTCAATCCGCTTTTTCTCGCCAATTCCTTCTTGCTTTCGCCAAAGGAACAAACCGCATGTCCGGCATCGTCGTCCAGAATATCGACCGGGCGGATCTTTCCATCATCGACGCCCTCGCCCATTGCGGCGTCGCCACCGTCCACGAATCCCAGGGCCGCACCGGACTCCTCGCTCCCTACATGCGCCCCATCTATCCCGGTGCCCGCATCGCAGGCAGCGCGGTCACCATCTCCGCTCCTCCCGGCGACAACTGGATGATCCACGTCGCGATCGAACAATTGCGCGAAGGCGACATCCTCCTCCTCGCGCCGACCAGCCCCTGCACCGACGGCTATTTCGGCGACCTCCTCGCCACCTCAGCACAAGCGCGCGGCTGCCGCGGCCTTGTCATCGACGCAGGCGTGCGCGACATCCTCGACCTCACGCAAATGAACTTCCCCGTCTGGTCAAAGGCAGTCCACGCCCAGGGTACGATAAAGGCGACGCTCGGCAGCGTGAACGTCCCGGTCGTCTGCGCGAACGCCCTCGTCAACCCGGGCGACATCATCATCGCCGACGATGACGGCGTCTGCATCGTCCCGCGCGCGAACGCCGCCGCTGTCCTCGAAAAAGCGCAGGCCCGCGAAGCCGCCGAAGAAGCCAAGCGCCAGCGCCTCGCCGCGGGAGAACTCGGTCTCGACATTTACGACATGCGTCCCCGGCTCGAAGAAATGGGCCTCAAATATGTCTGACTCGGCCCGCGTCATGTGGATGCGCGGCGGCACGTCGAAGGGCGGCTATTTCCTCGCCGGGGACCTCCCCGCCGATACCGCAGCCCGCGACAGCTTCCTCCTGCGCATCATGGGCTCCCCCGATCCTCGGCAGATCGACGGCATGGGCGGCGCCGACCCGCTGGCCAGCAAGGTTGCCATCGTCAAGAAGTCAGCGCGGCCCGGCGCCGATGTCGACTATCTCTTTCTCCAGGTCTTCGTGGACCAGGCCATCGTCACCGATGCCCAGAATTGCGGCAACATCCTCGCTGGCGTCGGCCCCTTCGCCATCGAACGCGGCCTTGTGGAAGCGCAGGACGGCGAAACCCGCGTGGCCATCTACATGGAAAATACCGGCCAGACCGCGATCGCCACCGTGCAAACGCCGGGCGGCATCGTCCGATATGACGGCAGCGCCAAGATCGATGGCGTTCCGGGCACCGCTGCCCCGGTGCCGCTGGAATTCCGCGACACCGCCGGCTCTTCCTGCGGCGCATTGCTGCCGACCGGCAACGTCTTCGATGATGTCGGTGGCGTTCGCGTCACCTTGATCGACAACGGCATGCCCTGCGTCATCATAAAGGCGCAGGATGTCGGCATCAGCGGCTATGAGGATCGCGAAACTCTGGATCAGGACGCCGTGCTGAAAGCCCGCATCGAAAAAATCCGCCTCGCCGTCGGCGAGCGCATGAACCTGGGTGACGTGAAGGAAAAGTCCGTCCCCAAGATGATGCTGGTAGCACCGCCACGCGACGGCGGCGCAATCACCGTGCGCAGTTTCATTCCCCACCGCGCTCATGCGTCGATCGGCGTACTCGGCGCGGTCAGCGTCGCCACCGCCTGCCTTCTTCCCGGCTCCCCCGCCGCTGACATGGCCGCCATCCCGAACGGCGAGCGAAAGGTCATTTCGGTCGAGCATCCCAGCGGCGAAACCACATGCGTCATGGAAGTCGACGAACAAGGCAGTGTGATCAGCGCGGCCATGCTCCGCACGGCACGCAAGCTGATGGATGGAGAGATTTTCGGGTGAGCGAACGCATCATCAGCTGGACGAACGACCCCTCCGTTCCCCGATTCACGCCTCCCCCCGGCGCGGTGGATGCGCATTGTCACGTCTTCGGGCCCATGGCTCAATTCCCATTCAGCCCGAAGGCGAAATATCTTCCCCAGGACGCCGGGCCGGACAAGCTCTTCGCCCTGCGCGACCAACTCGGCTTTTCCCGCAATGTCATCGTGCAGGCCAGTTGCCATGGCACGGACAATGGCGCGACGCTGCACGCCATCGCCCAGTCGGAAGGCAAGGCGCGCGGGGTCGCCGTCATCGACCCGGCAATCAGCGACGCCGAGCTTGAGACGCTGCACCAAGGCGGCATCCGCGGCATCCGCTTCAACTTCCTCAAGCGCCTGGTCGATGACGCGCCCAAGGACCGGTTCCTCGAAATCGCCCGCCGCATACAGCCGCTGAGCTGGCATGTGGTGATCTATTTCGAAGCCGACATATTGGAGGAATTGCGGCCTTTCATAGACGCGATCCCGACCTTGGTGGTCGTAGATCATATGGGCCGCCCCGATATCTCTCAGGGCCCGGCGGGGCGCGACATGATGGCCTTCCGCGCCCTGTTGGACAGCCGCGACGATATCTGGACCAAGGTTACTTGTCCCGATCGGCTTGATCCGAAAGGTCCACCCTGGAACGACTTCGCTCGCTGCGTAGCGCCGTTGGTCGCGGACTATCAGGACCGTGTCCTATGGGGCACGGATTGGCCTCACCCGAACATGGAGAAGGCGATCCCCGACGATGGCCCATTGGTCGACATGATCCCCCGCATCGCGCCTTCGGCCGAACTTCAGCGCAAGCTGCTGGTCGACAACCCGATGCGCCTCTATTGGCCGGAAGAAGCGGCGATCAGCGATTGACAGAAGAGGGTCGCGCCTCAGCTTCCAGCTTGCGTATTCACCGGTGGCGCGAGCGGATTGGCGTCATCGACTTCGCCTTTCTCGATCTTTTCCTCAGCCTCGCCGCTTTGCCGATCGCTGCCGTCCTCGGGCGATCCCCGTTCGGGCGGCGGGATGTCGTTGCTGCCCTCTGCTGGTTCATCTGGCGATTGGCCGCGTTGCCTGTCCTGCTGCATGAAAATTTCCTCGGTTGCTATCTTGGTCCAACGCTGCCGTGGCCGCAGGTTTCCATTCGCCGAGCCTGCCGCTAACATGGATGAGCCCGTCGACATGGCACCCCCGGCCATCAGGAGCGTTCAGCTCCAATGGCACGCGCGCTAAAGGTTTATCGCACTCCGATCGGGTTCCATGACGCCTATGTCGCGGCCGCGAGCCAAAAGGCCGCGCTCGAAGCCTGGGGCACTGACGCCAATCTTTTCGCTCGCGGGTCAGCAGAGCAGGTCACCCAGCCGGACCTGATCCGGGAGCCGATGGCGCACCCCGGCACCGTCATCAAGCGGCCACGGGGTAGCGAAGCGGAACATCTCGCCTCCCTTTCCAAATCTCAGCAGGCGCAAGGACGAAAGGCGCCCCGCAGCAAGACGCCCGCCCAAACCAGGCAGCAAGCGCATAAGCGCACCCCTCCCCCTCGCCCACGGCCCAGTCGCGATGCCCTGAACGCAGCAGAAGAGGCGCTCGCCCGGCAGGCGGTCGAGGCCAAGGCCGAACTGAAACCGCTCGAGGAGGAACAGGCCCGGCTGCGCGCGCAGATCGAAAGCCTGCGTAAAAGGCAGGAGAAAGCGAATGACCAGCTCGAACGCCGCGCCGCCGCCGAACGCCGCAAATATGATGCAGCCCTCGAACGCTGGCGCGCCTCATGACCAGTCATCTTTCAGTGGGATGTGACGGATTTTTGCCATTCCGGCACAATAGCTTGGCACCAGACGCGCTTTGCATCGTTATCGACAGTCAGGAGGGGTCTTGAATGGACACCCGTGACGACATTGTCGCAATAGGCCTTTTGACGCAGAATGATATTCAGCGGCTCGGTGACAGTTTTTCCCGCCTCTTTCCGCTACCGCGCGATGGCGCGTTCGAGGATTTGATAAAAGCGATCGACGAAGCGGATCGAGAGCGGGAGCAGCGTTCAAAACCCTGATCGCTCATCAGCATCTCATGATCACGTCGCGGCTGAATTGGGCCCGGCTGTAAATCGTCGACCTTCATCATGGTCGGGGCAGCCGGGCCCGGTTCCGCAAGCTTGGGGGTATCTTGCGGACGCCGCAGGCTCCCCGAGCACCAGCGACTGAGGGCATTGTACAATCGACAAGACCAGCAGGCACTGACGCTTAATGCTGCCCGGCCGACGATTAGGGACGAAGCCGTGTCTCCTTTAGGAGAATTGAACAGGAGCCGCGCTATCCCCATGGAATCGTGACTAGCAATCCGGGTAGCCGCCGCGCTTGAGATCGCCTCCGCAGTGCCATTATGACGATAAAATGTTATCTCTTCATCGTGCCATGGCCGTGCTGCCTCTGCTCCTGACCGCCTGCGCATCCTACCAACCCGTATCCGACACCCCGGTCCGCATCGGGCCTGCCTACACGGTGCGCGGCGTCACCTATGTCCCGGCCCAGCAGCCAGGCTATGACGAGGTCGGCTACGCCAGCTGGTATGGCAATGAATCCGGCAACCGGACCGCGCGGGGAGAGAAATTCCGGGCCAAGGGGATCAGCGCCGCTCACCCCACATTGCCGCTGCCCTCTTATGTCGAAGTGACTGAGCTTGGCAGTGGACGCACCCTGCTGGTCCGCATCAATGATCGCGGGCCTTTCTCACGGGGGCGGATCATCGACCTGTCTCGCGGGGCTGCCCAAGCACTGGGGATACGCGCTGCGGGCCAAAGCGCCGTGCGCGTACGCCTGGTCGATCCAAGCGAGAAAGATCGCAAGCGCTTGCGCAAGGGCAAGGCCGCCAGCGAACGGCGGCCACTGACGGGTGACGCACTTGAAGCGCAGCGCAACCGGCTTCCCCTGCCCCGCTGATCCGACCCCAGGCACGTACAACTCCAATTTCCCCATCGCCATGGCTGGGAAGCGCTGTATAGCGGCATATATATCTCCGGCTTTGGACAGCATATGCGTCGTCTCCTCTTTCTCCTTCTCATTCTGTCGGTTTTTGCAGGGCGATCCGCCGAAGCCCGTGAGCGCGGCCCTCTTGTACTGGCTGCGGCCAGCCTTCAGGAATCGTTGACCGCCGCGGCCGACGCATGGACCGCACAGGGGTATGAGAGGCCAATTCTGTCCTTCGCCGCGTCTTCGGCCTTGGCCCGGCAAATCGAAGCCGGAGCGCCCGCCGACCTGTTTCTGTCAGCCGACGAACCCTGGATGGATGCAGTCGCCAAAAAGGGGCTACTACGCCGAGGGACACGTGCCACGCTACTCACCAACAAGCTCGTCCTGATCGCGCCCGCGGGGACGATGAAAGCGATGCAAATCCGGCGCGGCTTCCCGCTCGCCCGCGCGCTCGGCAATGGCCGTTTGGCGATGGCCGACCCCGGCAGCGTTCCCGCTGGCAAATATGGCAAGGCATCGCTCACCGCTCTCGGCGTCTGGCCTGCGATAGCCGCGAAGATCGCTGCGGCGGAAAATGTGCGGGCCGCGCTCGCTATGGTGGAGCGGCGGCAGGTGCCCTTGGGCATCGTCTACGCAACCGATGCGCGCGCCAGCAAGGCGGTGAGGATCGTCGGCGTCTTTCCGGAGGCCAGTCACCCGCCGATCACCTATCCCTTAGCGCTACTCAGCCGATCGACCCACAGGGAAGCGGCTGGATTTCATCGCTTCCTTCTTTCCGCGCGCGCCAAGGCGATCTTCCGCCGCTATGGCTTCGGCACGCGGTGACGGTAGCAGCGCTCGGCCCGGAAGAATGGGAGATCGTTATGCTCTCCCTGAAGGTCAGCCTCGCGGCTATGCTCATAACCCTGCCCCTCGCGTTCGCCCTCGCCTGGGTTCTCGCGCGTTGGCGCTTTCCCGGCAAGCTTCTGCTGGATGCGGCCGTGCATCTGCCGCTGGTACTGCCCCCCGTAGTCATCGGGTGGATGTTGCTCCTGACCTTCGGGCCCGCGGGTCCAGTGGGCGGCATGTTGGAGCGCTGGCTCGGCCTGTCGGTCATGTTCCGCTGGACGGGCGCTGCCATCGCTGCTGGCATCATGGCGCTCCCGCTGATGGTGCGCGCGATCCGGCTTTCGATCGAAGCCGTCGACCACCGGTTGGAAGAAGCGGCCCAGACCCTTGGCGCCAGTCCTGCCCGGTGCTTTTTCACGATCCTCCTGCCTCTGTCGCTGCCAGGCGTCGCAGCAGCCTTCATCCTCGGCTTTGCCCGGTCGCTGGGGGAATTTGGCGCGACCATCACCTTTGTCTCCAATATCCCGGGGGAAACGCGCACCCTGTCGCTCGCCATCTATAGCGCCCTTCAGGTGCCGGGCGCGGACGCGGCCGTCTGGCGATTGGCGCTGATTTCGATCGGCCTTTCCTTGGGCGCGCTTCTCCTCTCGGAAGCTCTGGCCCGACAGACGAGCGCAAGGGGAACGCGCCATGTCCTTTGACGTCGATGTCCGCAAAACCCTTGGCGATCATGTCGTGGCCGCGCGCTTCGTGGCGTCCGACGGCATCACGCTGCTCTGGGGTCCATCTGGCGTCGGGAAGACGTCAGTCCTGAACATGATCGCCGGCTTGATGCGCCCCGATCAAGGCCATGTCAGCATCGACGGACAGATGCTGTTCGATGACAGCGCAGCGATCGACCTTCCTCCGCATCGCCGCCGCATCGGCTATGTCTTTCAGGACGGACGTCTTTTCCCCCACCTTCGGGTGCGCGCGAACCTGCTCTATGGCCATCGCCTCGCGGCTCCGGAAAACCGGTGGATGTCATTGCAGGCGGTCATCGACTTCCTCGGCATCGAACATCTGCTCGGTCGCTGGCCTGGCACCCTGTCGGGCGGCGAGGCGCAGCGGGTAGCCATCGGCCGGGCGCTTCTGTCCGGTGCCAGGGCCCTCCTCATGGACGAGCCCCTGGCGTCGATCGATCCCGCCCGCCGGGAAGGCATCATGGACGTCATCCTGCGCATTCGTGATGAGCTTGCGCTCCCGATCGTCTATGTCACGCATAATGCGGTGGAAGCGGACCGGTTGGCGACGCGGAAGATCGAGCTTATGCCTTCATCTCGATAGTCGCGATCAAGCCTCCATCTTCGGCATTCATCAGCCGAACCGACGCATCGAAAGTCAGGGCCAGCGACCGAGCGATGGTGAGGCCAATGCCCGTTCCCGGCCGCCCCCCCGGTTGCCCTGAAGCACCACGGGTGAAGGGTTCGAACATCTGGTCGAGTTGATCCGGCGGAATGCCGGGGCCTTTATCCCTGATGTGGATAAGGACGCGCCCGCCTTGCCGGGAACAGCCGACCTCTGCCTCGCCGCCATATTTGATGGCGTTGCTGACCAGATTGCTGATGCACCGGCTCAGGGCATTGGGCTTCACACGAATGGTGCCTCCGCATCCGCCTGAGAACCGCAAGGGAGCGCCCAAGTCCTGCGCATCCTCAACCATGCTCTCCAGTAGGGAATCTATATCGACGACTGACCATTCTTCCTGTGTTTCCGTGCTGGCAGCCAGGTCCAATCCTTCCTTGACCAGCGTCTGCATCGCCTGATGGTCCTGCAACAGCCGCGCGCGAAGGTCGTCATTCTCGACAAGTTCGAGCCGCAGCCTCAACCGGGTGAGCGGCGTCTGCAGATCATGGCTGATCGCCGCCAGCAACTGTGTACGCTCGGCAAAACCCGCACGGGCGCGCCTTTGCATGACATTGAATGTCGATAGCGCCGCCCGCACTTCCTCGGGACCGCTTTCTGGAATTTCCTCCGGATCGAGCGACAATGAAAAGGACTCGGCTGCATGTTTGAGCCGGCGCAAGGGCTCGGCCACGATCCGCGCCACGACGATGGCGAGGCCAGCAGAGGCGATGACGATCAGCAGCATGTAGAGCGGGTTGGCCATCATGCTGGCTGGCCGCTCCATGCGCGGCAGGTTGAGCGCCATGGACCTTCGCGCACCTGTCCTGTCGGTGAAGCGCACGATCCAGCAGGAAGGGCGTGGCGCGTCCACGACGCCTGCCGCACCTACCGAAGGATCATAGCGTTGGCGGGGGAAGCAGAGGCCTGCGGGGACCTGACTGGCCTCCGGGTTAGATCCTCGTCCAAACCTTACCCTGAGCGCTTTGGCCAAGGCCGCATCCGGCTCGGCCACGGCGATCCCTTCGGGCGCCAGAGCTGCGCCCATGATCTGCTGGGACGCCAGCATGGCCTCCACCCTTTTGGGATCGCGTTGCAGGCGATGCGCGATATCCTCTGCGCTCGCGACGACGCGCTGGATGCGCCAGCTTTGAAAATCCCGGCTGCGGCTATGTTCGGCGACCAGCAAGGCGAGCATCGCGGCCAGGGACATGCCGATCGTCAACAACAGGAATATGCGCCCGGTCAGCGACCGCAAAAAGCTCCGAACGCGATGCCACAGCGGCCTGATCATTCGAAGGATACCGGACTGGCAAGCACATAGCCTTCACCCCGCACCGTCAGGATGAGCTCTTCGCCCCCCGGCATCGCCGCAAGCTTCTGTCTCAACCGGCTGACCTGAAGATCGATGGACCGATCGAAGGCGGCCGTGGCGCGGCGCTCGGGGACGAGGTTCTCGCGGGAGAGAACGACGTTGGGTTCGTCGATGAAGCGCGACAGCAACCGGAATTCAGCGGACGACAGCATGACGAGGCGGCCATCCTCTGCGATCAACCTGCGCTGAAACAGGTCGAGCCGCCAGGGCCCGAAGCTGGCCGTTCGCGCGCTCTTGTCGCGCTGCCGCTCCGGATCGTCGATATGCGCGCGGCGAAGCAGGTTGCGGATCCTCACCAGCAATTCGCGCGGCTCGAACGGTTTGGTGAGATAGTCATCGGCCCCCAGTTCCAGCCCAAGCACCCGATCGATCGCGCTGCCGCGCGCTGACACCATGATGATGCGAACGTCGCTGCCTTGCGCCCGCAATTCCCGGCACAGGTTTAGGCCATCTCCATCGGGCAGGTTGAGGTCCAGCACGATAAGGTCGGCAGAGTGCACGGCAAGCGCGTCCTGAAGCTCCGCCAGGCTACCGGCAGGCACGACATCATAATGTTCCTGCTGAAGCTGCCGGACGATCAGGTCGCGAATATCAGGGTCATCATCAACAACGATCAGGCGTGCTGGGCGGCTGTTCATCTGGTCAGGCATGGCCGCCTTCTAAGGCTTTAGGCAGGAAAAGTCTGCCCATCTCCAAGGGGCTGATACGTGCTGATACATTCCGACATATTGCGATGCACAATGGAACATCATCGGCCTTTTAATGGACCTGCCGAAGAGCGAATAGGAAGCGTCGGAGCATGGCCCGTGACGCTCGTCATCAAGGTCGGCCCGTCCTTCACCCGGCGCTCCCCCCCTCCCCCTGCGCCGGGTGAAGTTCTCGCAATTGTTGATTTCCTTATTGGATTTGCCCGCCGCCATGCCGCTGCGCCTCGCTCCCTCATCATTCCCCGGCGTTCAATTGAGCCTAGCGCTATGCATGCTCGCGACCGCCTGCAGCCAGAACAAGCCGCCGGAGAAGAAACAGGTCGAGGTCGGCGTAGTCACGCTCCGCGCTCAGGATGTGACCGTTTCGACCGAACTCCCCGGCCGCACAGTTTCAACGATGATGTCGGAAGTACGCCCACAGGTGGCAGGTGTCGTCCAAAAGCGCCTTTTCACCGAAGGCTCATACGTCCGCGCGGGTCAGCCGCTCTATCAGATCGATCCGTCGCTCTATCGCGCGTCCCGTGACGAGGCGCAGGCAGCCCTCGCCAACGCGCAGGCTACGGCGGTTGCGGCTCAAGCCAAAGCGCGCCGTTATCAGGCTCTCGGGAAAACCGAGGCTGTAAGCGCTCAGGAACGTGACGATGTGGTCGCCGCTGCCCGGCAAGCGGGAGCGGCGATCCAGCAGGCCCGTGCTTCGCTTCAGACCGCAAACATCAACTTGCGTTTCACGGAAGTCAGGGCACCGATCAGCGGTCGGATCGGCCGATCCTTGTTCACGCCAGGCGCGCTGGTGACTGCCAGCCAGGCGAGCCCGCTCGCCACCATCCAGCAACTCGACCCCATTTTCGTCGACATCACGCAATCGAGCGCCCAGCTGCTTGCACTCCGGCGCAGCCTGGCTGCCGGCAAGACGCTGCCGGCAAGCGCGACCATCCGTCTGAAGCTGGACGATGGCAGCGAATACCCGCTCGAAGGGCGCGTCGAATTTGCAGAGCCCATCGTGGACCCGAACAGCGGAACGATCACCCTGCGCGCGCGCTTCCCCAATCCCGACCGCCTTCTTCTTCCCGGCATGTTCGTGCGCGTCGTGGCGCCTCAAGCCGTTATCCCGGGAGGCATACTTGCGCCCCAGCAAGGCATCAGCCGTGATCCGAAGGGAAATGCCACGGCATTGATCGTCAATCGCGCGAACAAGGTCGAGCGCCGGACAGTCACCGCGGCTCAAGCCATAGGCGACAAGTGGCTGATCACCTCAGGCCTCAAGGCTGGCGAGCGGCTGATCGTCGAAGGAACCGACAAGGTAAAGCCGGGCGACACAGTCCGCGCCGCCACGATCAGCCAGGGGCGCTAGGACCTCGAAATGATCAGCCGCTTCTTCATCGATCGCCCGATTTTCGCATGGGTTATCGCCATCGGCATCATGCTCGCCGGTCTGGGCGCTATGCTGTCACTGCCGATCGCACAATATCCCGACATTGCCCCGCCCGCCGTCAATATCCGTGCGAATTACCCGGGCGCTTCGGCGGATACTGTCGAAACCAGCGTTACCCAGGTTATCGAGCAGCAGCTGACCGGCATCGATGGCCTGATGTATTTCTCCTCGACCTCCACGGCCAACGGCCAGTCGCGCATCAACGTCACCTTCAACAAGGGAACGGACCCCGACACCGCGCAGGTGCAAGTTCAGAACAAGGTGCAGCAGGCGCTAAGCCGCTTGCCGAATGCGGTTCAACAGCAAGGCCTGACGGTCACCAAGTCGCAAACCGACTTCCTGATGTTGGTCGCGCTGTACGACCGCACCGATCGATCCACTCAGGCCGACATTTCGGATTACCTCGTCAATAATTTCCAGGATCCCATTTCCCGCCTGGAAGGCATCGGCGACGTTCAGATCTTTGGTTCGCAATATGCCATGCGCATATGGCTGGACCCCTATAAGCTCGCCACCGTCAAATTGATGCCGTCGGACGTGGAAAGCGCCATCCGGTCGCAGAATATCGAGGTCTCCGCTGGGCAGATCGGCGCTGATCCAGCGCCTGCCGGGCAGCAGCTCAATGCTACCGTGCGGGCCCGCTCCCGCCTCCAGACGCCAGAGCAATTTCGCAACATCATCGTCAAGACGCAGAATGACGGTTCGGTCGTTCATCTCTCCGATGTCGCCCGGGTTGAACTTGGCAATGAAAGCTACACGTCTTCCGCGACGCTGAATGGGCATCCGGGTTCAGGCATCGCGCTGCAGCTTGCCCCCGGCGCGGATGCGCTGAAAACTGCCGAACTTGTAAAGGCCAAGGTGGAAGAATTGTCCACCGGACTGCCCTATGGCTACAGCATCGCATTTCCCCGCGACACGACACCTTTCATCCGGCTTTCGGTGAACGAGGTCATCAAGACGCTCATCGAAGCGGTCGGGCTGGTCGTCGTCGTCATGTTCGTCTTTCTGCAAAGCTGGCGCGCGACCCTCATCCCCGCAGTCGCAGTGCCCGTGGTCCTGCTCGGGACCTTCGGTGTGCTTGCGCTCTTCGGCTATTCCATAAACACACTCACCCTGTTCGGAATGGTGCTGTCGATCGGCCTGTTGGTCGATGATGCCATCGTCGTCGTCGAAAATGTCGAACGCTTGATGCACGACGAGGGGCTGGATGCGCGATCCGCGACGATTAAGTCGATGGAAGAAATTGGCAGCGCCCTGGTCGGCATTGCGCTCGTCCTGTCGGCCGTCCTGTTGCCGATGGCGTTCTTTGGCGGATCGACCGGCGTGATCTACCGGCAATTCTCCATCACCATCGTCTCTTCCATGCTCTTGTCCGTGGTCGTGGCGCTCATTCTTTCGCCTGCCCTGTGCGCCACGCTACTGAAACCGACGAGCGAGGAGCGCCGCCAGCAGGGTTGGGCTGGCAAATTCAACCGCTGGTTCGAACGTGTAACCGGCGGCTACATGCGCCGGTTGGAAAAGGTCATGCATCGGCGTGCCCTCTTCTGGGGTGTTTATGTGCTGATCCTTGGCATCCTTGCCCTGTTGTTCGTTCGCCTTCCGACCAGCTTCCTGCCTGTCGAGGACCAGGGACAGGTCATGGTGCAGATGACGCTTCCCGCAGGCGCTAAGTCAACCCGGACAAGGCAGGCGATCGACAGCGTCCGCAACTATTTTCAAAGCGAGGAAAGCGAAAACGTCGGGAGCGTCTTCATCGCACAAGGTTTCAGTTTCGCTGGGCAAGGCGAGAATACCGCACAAGGCTTCATCAATCTGAAGCCTTGGGAAGATCGATCGGGCAAGGCGAACAGTGCGAGCGAGATCGCGAGCCGCGCCACTAAGCAACTGGCAGCGGTGCGTGACGCAAAAATCCTCGCGATGACGCCGCCTGCCATCCGCGGCCTGGGGCAATCAAATGGCTTCACCTTCGAGTTGCTCAACACGGGCGGTCTCAGCCGCGACGAGTTCCTGGCCTTGAGGAATCAATTGCTTGCTGCGGCTGAGGAAAGCGCCCTTCTTGCCGGTGTCCGCGCGGCGACGCTGGAGGACACGCCACAGCTCAAGGTCAATATCGATAGTGAGAAGCTTGCGGTACTTGGACTTACGCAGAGTGACGTCGATGACGTACTGAGTTCTGCCTGGGGAAGCACCTATATCAACGACTTCATCGACCGCGGCCGTGTGAAGCGGGTCTACATGCAGGCTGATGCGCCATACAGAGCTTTGCCGACCGACATCGACAACTGGCAGGTCCGTTCGGCGGCGACAGGAGAAATGGTTCCTTTCTCAGCCTTCGCGACGACGCATTGGGAGATGGGTCCTACGACTGTGGCTCGCTTCAATGGTCAGTCCTCCTATGAAATACAGGGTCAGGCCGCGCCTGGGGCAAGTTCCGGCGAAGCCATGGATGAAATGGTGAGGTTGCAAAAGCAACTACCCGCCGGCACGAGCTACGCGTGGAGCGGCCTTTCCTATCAGGAACAATTGTCGGGTGGGCAGGCGCCATTGCTCTATTCCCTTTCGGTGCTCGTCGTGTTTCTCTGCCTCGCCGCGCTGTACGAAAGCTGGTCAGTGCCGCTCGCCGTGCTGTTCGTTATTCCGCTTGGTCTCATCGGTGCAGTCGTTGCGGTATGGGGGCGCGGTCTGGAGAATAATGTGTTTTTCCAGGTTGGGCTGCTCACCACCATGGGGCTCGCCGCGAAAAATGCGATCCTGATCGTCGAGTTCGCCGAATTCGCGTATCGGGAGGGCAAGGACGCCATGAGCGCCGCGATCGAGGCCGCCAAGCTTCGTTTCCGCCCGATCATAATGACGTCACTGGCGTTCATTGCGGGCGTTCTCCCGTTGGCGCTCGCCCATGGCGCAGGCGCGCAGAGCCGGGTCGCTATCGGCACAGCAGTGGCGGGGGGCATGCTGACCGGCACGGTGCTGGCCATCTTCTATGTGCCTTTGTTCTTCTTCACCATCGTGCGCCTGTTCACCCGAAAGCGTGCCTCGCCTGCGACCGGTTCGGAGGTGCCAGCATGAAGCGCCTCGTCCTCCTTGGCCTTACCGCCGCCTTGACTGCCTGCAATCTCGCGCCAACCTATGAGCGGCCTGCCGCACCCGTCCCGCCAGCCTGGCCTGCTGGAGCAGCCTATCCTGCGGCGATCTCCACGGAAGAAGCAGGGCTGCCATGGACGGCCCTGCTGGGCGATCAGCGGCTGCGAACCATCATCGGGCGAGCGCTCGCGAACAACCGGGATCTGCGCGTCACGCTGGCAAATCTACTCGCCGCAAGAGCGCAGTATCGCATCCAGAGAGCGGCGCAGTTGCCCACAGTCACGGCGGATGCAGGCGCTACCTTCTCGCGCCGCAATGATCAACGGCAGGATAGCTACAGCGCCGACATCGGGTTCAGCGCTTTCGAAATCGATCTGTTCGGCCGATTGCGCAACTTGAGTGAATCCGCGCTCCAATCCTATCTGGCGACCGAAGAGGGAGCGAGGGTAGCCCGCATCGCACTCGTCGCAGAAACGGCCAGTGCCTATGCGGTGCTCGCTGCCGATCAACAATTGCTTGCTGTCGCGCGCGACACGCTTGCCAGTGCAGAACGAACGCTGGCGCTCACCAGATCGCTCAACGGCGTAGGCCTTTCCGGTAAGCTCGACGTTCACCAGGCCGAGACCGTGGTAGAGCAGTCGCGTTCCGATGTCGCGGCCGCTGTCACACAGGTGGCGCAGGACCGCAATGCACTGGACCTGCTCGCCGGAGCCCCGGTCGAAGAAGCACTCCTGCCCCTCTCCCTCTCGTCATTGATCGGAACGACCGCGCAGGTGCCCGCAGGGACTTCATCGGACGTCCTGCTGCGACGGCCGGATGTGCTCCAGGCTGAGCACCAACTGCAAGCTGCCAATGCCGACATCGGCGCAGCGCGCGCCGCGATGTTCCCGCGCATCAGCCTGACCTCAGCAATCGGCGTGGCGAGTTCTGCCCTATCGTCTCTTTTTACAGGCAATGCCTTCACCTGGTCAGCAGCGCCCTCTGCCAGCCTTCCCATATTCGGTGGCGGCGTCAGGGCCAATGTCGAGTTCAGCAAGGCGCAGCAGCAGGCAGCGGTCGCCAATTACGAAAATGCCATCCAGAGCGCTTTTCGCGAAGTAGCCGATGCCTTGGCCCGCGCTGGCACCATAGGGGAACAACAGCGGGCTCAGCGAGCCTTGGTTGTTTCCAACGAGAACGCCTATGCTCTATCCGAGCAGCGATATCGCGCGGGCATTGACCCGTTCCTGACGACACTCGTCAATCAGCGATCGCTCTATTCGGCGCGGCGAAGCGCGATCGCCACGGATCTTGAACTGCTGCAAAACCGGATCGCCCTCTATCGCGTGATCGGGGCCGATTTTTAGTAGGCGGTTGATAGTCTCCTCCCGGACTAAAAGCTGAAGTCACTTAATTGCTAATGACTTGCATCATACCCCCATCGCAGTATGAAGGGGGCATGAAAGCGAAGGCTGGACCCCCTGCTCCAAAGCGCTGGAGCCGCATCCTTTTGGCAGGACCAGGAGCGATCTGCGTCACCGTCATCGTGATGGCGGGCATGACCTTGTGGTTGCCCGGAGGACGGGCGGGAATCGACAATCTGGTCTTGCCGCTCGTGCTCGCGCCATTGATCTGGGCTGTGCTTTTCTTTCACGCATGCCTTGATCGCAGCGTCGGCCGTGTCGCGCTCATTGCGCTGGTGCTGCTGCTGACACATGGCGGGCTGCTCGCGCATAAATGGGCCAATTGGCCATCCACAGCCAAGGAGGGTGGCAGATGATCCATCTCCCGAAAAATGAAACGAAGCTGATGGTGGCCGTTCATGGCTGGTCGGGAATATTGCTCGGCCTTGTCCTCTATGCCGTGGTCCTGACTGGCACGGCTGCCGTGTTCGCGGAGGAAATTGGCATTTGGTCTTCGGGCCATATGTCCAGTACATCAGCGTTCGAGCGCCCGGTCGGGCAGAATGTCCAGGCACTGGGAAGCCAGACCCCAACCAAATATCATGAAGGCGTCGATCTCTTCGAGGTTGGCGACCATGATCTTGGCGCCTTCTTCCACCGGCATGAGATTGACCCGGACGGTGAACTGGTAAGCAGGGGCATCTTCTACAGGGTCAACAGCAATGGCCAAGTCATCGATCGTCAAGCCGGCACCAGCGAGGAAGTATTTGGTCCACGCAACGACGACGCGCTCAGCCATTTTCTTGTCGACACACATGTCCGTCTACATTTGCCCAATCCTTGGGGCCTGCTGCTGACCGGCATACTCGGACTGGCGATGCTGGTGGCGGCGGTGTCCGGCCTGATGATACACCGGCACCTGTTCAAGGACATATTCACCCTGCGGCGGAAGGCAAATCCGGTGCTTTTCAATCGCGACCGGCACAGTGTCGCAGGCACATGGAGCTTGCCCTTCGCCTTCATCCTCGCTTTCACGGGAAGCTTTTTCTCCTTCTTTGGCACGGTAGGCGTTCCGATCGTCGCCATGGCCGCGTTTGGCGGCGACGTTCAGGCTCTTAACAGCAGCGTATTCGGAAATCCGGGGCAAGCGGACCCCCGCCCGGCCCCCACCAGCGGCATTGATAGGATCACGCGCGACGCCATCCAGCGGACCGGCGAAATCCCGACCTTCGTGACGATAGAGAATTTCGGCCGCGCAGATGCCAAGGTCACGACTTTTCACCCGCCGGAGAAAGGCGGCGTCCTGCCCATCAGCCTGCTCTATGACGGTGCGGACGGCCGTTTCGAACAGGTGAAGCCGCTGATTGGGACAAAGCCGTCAGCCGGGGGCGCCCTGGCAGGGATCATGTCGCCACTGCACTTTGGCAATTTTGCTGGCATATTGTCGAAAGCGGTCTGGTTCGGGCTTGGTTTTGCGATGTGCTATGTGACCTTGACCGGTCTGCGCCTTTGGGTCGTTCGCCGCGCAAACGAGACGAGGTCATTGGGCTGGCTTGATCGGATGGTTACAATCGTCGGTCTCGGCCTGCCCTTTGCACTGCTTTGTACCGCTGTCGCATTCCTGTGCGCCACCTCGTCCGGAAGCGCCCTTTTCTGGACACCGGCAGGTTTCCTGATGGCGTCCGCTCTGGTGATCATAGGCGGAGCATTCATCAGGGACCGGATAAAGCTCAGTATCCTTCTTGAATGCGGCATGGGCATATTGATGCTCATCCTGCCTTCCCTCCGCCTGTTCATGGGCGGTCCGGGATGGGTCATCGCCATGAAAGCAGGTCAGCCCATTATAGCCGCGGTCGATATCGCACTTCTGATCGCAGGCGTCTGGATGCTTGCCCGCCATTTCCCGCGGCGCGCCCCGCGTTCAGGCGAACTTACACTTCAGGCGGCCGAATGATGATCTGGCTTGTGCTCGCCGCAACGGCATTTTCCGTTGGCCTGCTGACCATGCTGGGCCTTGGTGATCCCAAGCGGAGGCGGGCTGCGGGATTGCACGGTGGCCATGGTCAGCCAATGCGCCATCTCTATGTAGTTGGCGCTATCGTGCCCGGAGTGATCATCGCCTACACAGGCGATGCCGCAATGTGGTTGATCTGGTTCGGCGGTTGTGCCGTCGCGGGATGGATCGTGGCGCTTTGGCTCGCCCAGTCGGGTGCCGCGCGGTAATCGCGGCAGCTGATGCCTTCGATCGTTGGGACGGCTTACGCTGCTAAGGCCTTCGAGGGGTGACGACACGCAGCCGCCGGTATCGGGCTTCCACCAAACTGAACAACCCAAATAGCGCGAGTCCGGCGGCAACGATCAGCAGCAGGATTGGACCCTGATCCTGTTCGCGCAATTGCCTGAGCGCCGCGCCTAGTCCGCCAGCCTCATCAGGATTGCGATGAAGCACGACGTTGATCAGGAACCATCCGATCATAGCAAAGACCAATGCCCGCGCAGCATATCCGATCCGGCCGAGCCAGCGCACTTGCACCGGGGCTGGTACGTCGCCTGCCAAGTCATCGAAGCTGGCCTTGTAGGCCTTGAGCGCCTGAGCGGCCGCTGTCGCGAAGAATGCTATCGCCACCAGAGCCAGCAAAACCGGCCCGGCGGGCTGTTCGAGCAGCCACGCGGACCAGCTTTGCGCTGCCTGGTCGCCGGGGCTTCCGCTCGCAGGCGCGGCCTGTCGCATGGCAAGCTTTGCAGCTGCGGCAGCCAGCCCGACATGGATGATCCCGCTCACGGCGTAGCCCGCTCGCTCAAACCGGCCTTTCATGTTCTCGCCCCTATGTTCGGGGTCCAAGGCAGCCTCTGTAAGCCGCCAGAAGGCATAGCCAGCAAAGCCCAGGGCGCAAAGAACAAGGAGAAGTCGTCCCATCGGCGCTTCCGCGATCGTGCCCATCACGCCCTGATTGTCACTAGGACGACCTCCATTGAGCGCAGCGTCCATGGCGAACACGCCGATCAACAGATACACTATACCGCGCGCGGCAAAGCCAAGCCGCGCCAACATGGTCAGCCAGCCAGCGGGATCTTCTCTCATCATTTTCATCAGCATCTCCTTCCGCCGCAACGCAGGGGAGCCGCCGAAGTTGCTGCGCTCATGACATCGATCATGCAACCGGATGCTCGAACATACGTTGCGCTAAAGCAACGGGTCAGGAGATGCCGATGAAATACCTTGCCTTTCTGATCGCCGTGGCGGGAGGAGCTTCGGTGGTGCAGGCTCAACTTCCAGCGGCAACGCCGGTTCTTACACCGGATGAAACGCTACTCGTCGTAAGCGGCGAAGGGCAGAGCCGGCAGGTGCCCGATCTTGCCGTCTTTTCGGCAGGCGTGGTCACGCAGGGAAAGACTGGAGGCGAGGCTCTGGCGGCCAATGCCACGCGCATGGATGAGGTGATCAAAGCGCTCAAACGTGCGGGTATCGGAGACAGGGATATTCAAACCTCGGCGCTCTCGCTTCAGCCGCAATATTCCAATCCTGAACAGGAAGCGCAGCTGAGGGCGCGAATGGCGCGGGAACCCTATGTCGCGCCCGTTCAGCCAGAGGCTCCGCGCATAATCGGCTATGAAGCGCGCAACAATGTTCAGGTGCGTGTGCGCAAACTGGGCGAGATGGGGCGCATCATCGACACGCTGGTATCGGCAGGCGCCAACCAGGTGGATGGTCCTTCCTTCACGCTGGACGATCCAAAGGCCGCATTGGACGAAGCACGGGTCGCCGCTGTCAAGGATGCTCGCGCTCGCGGCGAGCTGTACGCCCGCGCGGCAGGCCTCAGGATTTCGCGAACCATCTCCATCAGCGAGGGCGGCGGCTACTATCCGGTTCAACCCATCATGGTGACGGGTCGCATGGCAGGAGCGCCCCCTCCCCCGCCTCCACCCAGTCCTGTAGCGCCTGGCGAATTGACTTTGGGTGCGACGGTCTCGGTCCAGTTCGCCTTAACCAGATGAAGTTTGAGCCACGCTGCGCGCTCGCGGCGTGGCTCAATTCAGTTCATGCAGATATCAGGCGCTGACCTGTACTTCGCTTATTAGGGTCAGCACCTGCTCGGCATGTTCCTTCCGGCAGATCAGCAGGTCGGGCAAATACACATCTTCCTGATTATAGATCAGCGGACTGCCATCGATGCGCGAGCAGTGCAGGCCGTGCGCCTGCGCCACCGCGACCGGGGCCATGCTGTCCCATTCATATTGGCCGCCGGAATGGAGGTAGATGTCCGCCTGACCCAGGATCACGGCCATCGCCTTCGCGCCTGCCGAACCCATCGGCACCAGTTCCGCGTCGAGCCGTTCGGCGACCGCCACCGCTTCCTTGGCGGGGCGGGTGCGCGACACGACCATGCGCAGCTTTTCGGGCGCGGGCGGCAGCGGGCGCGGCTGATCGGACCGCAACACGGTGCCGCCACCGGTGCCGGTGAGGTCGAGGCCCGGCAGCGCGACCGCGCCCAGCACGGCTTCGCCATCGACAGCCATGCCGACATGAACCGCCCAGTCGGACCGCTCTTCGCCATATTCGCGGGTGCCATCGACCGGATCGACGATCCAGACGCGGCTCTTGGCGAGCCGTTCGGGATTGTCCTTCTCCTCCTCCGACAGGAGGCCGTCTTCGGGACGGACTTCCCGCAGGGCGTGGACCAGGAACTGGTTGGCGGTCTGATCGCCCGCCTTGCCCAGCGCCTTGGGGCTGAACAGCCCCGAAGCCCGCACGTTGATCAGAATCCGGCCCGCGACCTCGGCGAGGTGCGCGGCAAGATCGCCATCGCTCATCGCCTCGCTCATGGGATCAGCCTCGCGATGATGAGGTCGGCCGCCTCGTCCGCCGTCAGGGACGTGGTGTCGATGCGGATTTCCGGATCCTCTGGCGGCTCATAGGGGCTGTCGATGCCGGTGAAGTTCTTGAGTTCACCCGACCGCGCCTTCTTGTAGAGGCCCTTGACGTCGCGCGCCTCTGCTTCCGCCAGTGGCGTGTCGATATGCACTTCGACGAACTCGCCCGGCTGCATCATCTGGCGCACCATTTCGCGCTCCGAACGGAAGGGTGAGATGAAGGCGGTGATGACGATCAGACCCGCGTCGGTCATGAGCTTTGCAACCTCGCCAACGCGGCGGATATTTTCCACGCGGTCGGCATCGGTGAAGCCAAGGTCCTTGTTGAGGCCATGGCGGACATTGTCCCCGTCGAGCAAGAAGGTGTGGCGGTTCATCCGCGCCAGCTTCTTTTCGACAAGGTTGGCGATGGTCGATTTGCCAGCGCCCGACAGACCCGTGAACCACAGCACGGCAGGCTTCTGGTTCTTGAGGCCCGCATGGAATTCGCGGGTGACGTCGGTCGCCTGCCAGTGGACATTCTGCGCCCGCCGCAGCGAGAAGTGCAGCATGCCGGCAGCCACGGTGGCGTTGGTGATCTTGTCGATCAGGATGAAGCCGCCGAGCGTCCGATTCTGCTCATAAGGCTCGAACACGATCTGCTTGTCGGTCGACAGGTTCGCGACACCGATGGCGTTCAGGTCCAGCGTCTTGGCCGCCAGATGCTCCATCGTGTTGACGTTAACCTGATATTTGGGCTGCTGCACCGTCGCGGTGACGGTCTGCGTCCCCACCTTCAGCCAGTAGGGACGGCCCGGCAGCATTTCCTCGTCCGCCATCCAGACGATGGTCGCTTCGAACTGGTCGGCGGCCTGTGGCGGATTGTCGGCGAGTGCGATGACGTCGCCGCGCGAGCAGTCGATTTCATCGGCGAAGCAGATGGTCACGGACTGGCCCGCCACTGCTTCCTCAAGATCGCCATCCAGCGTGACGATGCGGGTGACGGTGCTGGTCTTCCCCGAGGGCAGCACGCGCACGGCGTCGCCCGGCTTCACCGTGCCGGTCGCGATCAGGCCGGAAAAGCCGCGGAAGTCGAGGTTCGGGCGGTTCACCCATTGCACCGGCATGCGGAATGGCTTTTCCGCATCGGTCGCGCTGTTGACCTCAACGGTCTCCAGATGCGTGATGAGCGACGGACCTTTGTACCAGGGCGTGTTTTCCGAGGGGCCAGTGATATTGTCGCCCTTGAAGCCCGAAATCGGCATGGGCACGAAATGCTGGATGCCGATCGACCGCGCGAACTCGGTATAATCCTTGACGATGCCGTCGAAGACCGCCTGGTCATAATCGACCAGATCCATCTTGTTCACCGCCAGCACGATATTCCGGATGCCGATAAGGTGCGCCAGATAGCTGTGACGCTTGGTCTGCGTCAGCACGCCCTTGCGCGCGTCGATCAGGATGACGGCGAGGTCCGCGGTCGATGCGCCCGTCACCATGTTGCGCGTATATTGTTCGTGGCCGGGGGTGTCGGCGACGATGAACTTGCGCTTTTCGGTCGCGAAGAAGCGATAGGCGACGTCGATCGTGATGCCCTGTTCACGCTCGGCGGCGAGGCCGTCGACCAGAAGGGCGAAGTCGATCTCCTGACCCTGCGTGCCCACACGCTTGCTGTCCGCCTCCAGCGCCGCCAGCTGATCTTCGAAGATCATCTTGCTGTCGTAGAGCAGGCGGCCGATCAGCGTGGACTTGCCATCGTCCACCGACCCGCAGGTGATGAAACGCAGCATCGTCTTGTGCTCATGCACCTTCAGATATTCGTCGATATCCTCGGCAATGAGGGCGTCGGTCTTGTAAATGGGTTCGTCGAGAGTGTCGGTCATGTCATCTGTCCCGTCATCCCAGTGCAAGCTGGGATCTCGTTGATCTGGTTAAGAGGGTTCACGCGGAGCCGCAGAGACGCAGAGAGGCCGCGCACGCGGCGAAGCCGCATTGTCGGACAAGTCGCAGCATCAGGCCGCACCATGGTCAAAAGGAGAAAGCCTGCGGCTTGATGCAGCCCCTCCGCGTCTTCGCGTCTCCGCGTGAGCAAAGATGGGCGCACCGCCGCCATCAGAAGTAGCCTTCCTGCTTCTTCTTCTCCATGCCCGCGCCGCCCGCGTCCTTGTCGATGGCGCGGCCCTGGCGTTCGGATGTGGTGGTCAGCAGCGTTTCCTGAATGACTTCCGGCAGCGTCTGCGCGTTGCTCTCCACCGCGCCGGTCAGCGGATAGCAGCCGAGCGTCCGGAAGCGGATCGAGCGCATCACCGGCTCTTCGCCCGGCTTCAGCGGGAAGCGCTCGTCGTCCACCATCAGCAGCATGCCGTCACGCTCGACCGTGGGCCGTTCCTGCGCGAAGTAAAGCGGCACGATCGGCACATTGTTGAGGTGGATATACTGCCAGATATCCAGTTCGGTCCAGTTGCTGATCGGGAAGACGCGGATGCTCTCGCCCTTGTTCTTCTTGGCATTGTAGAGGTTCCACAACTCCGGGCGCTGGTTCTTTGGGTCCCAGCCATGGGAAGCAGTGCGGAAGGAGAAGATGCGCTCCTTCGCGCGGCTCTTTTCCTCGTCGCGGCGGGCGCCGCCGAAAGCTGCGTCGAAGCCATAGAGGTCGAGCGCCTGCTTCAGACCTTCGGTCTTCCACATGTCGGTGTGCAGCGGGCCGTGGTCGAACGGGTTGATCCCCCGCTCTTTCGCCTCAGGATTTTGATAGACCAGCAGTTCCATGCCGCTCTCCCGCGCCATGCGGTCGCGCAGGTCGTACATCGCCTTGAACTTCCAGGTCGTATCGACGTGGAGCAAGGGAAATGGCGGCGGCGAAGGATAAAATGCCTTGCGGGCGAGATGCAGCATCACGGCGCTGTCCTTGCCCACGGAATATAGCATGACCGGCTTTTCAGCCTCAGCCACAACCTCTCTCAAAATATGAATGCTCTCCGCTTCCAGGCGCGCCAGGTGGGTGAGCGTGTTATTGTCTGTCATCGTCTTTTCCAGCCTTTCGCCGATCCAGATGACAGAAGGTGCGAATCATCAAACCTCCCAAATGGGAGAGCTTCATTTTCTCTCGCGAAAGTCAGGCCCGGCGCGCTTTTGGCCCCAGGGATTGCAGATCCGCCTCGTAGCCCGAAATGATACGTTCCAATGTAATCCGGTAATCACCGAGGATCGCTGGCAGCGGATCCCATTCATTCTCGTCTTCAGCGATCAGTTGAGCGAGTCCTTCTCTCCGCATCATGCTGATCGCAGCGCCAATCACGACCTGGTTGACTTCGATATATGCGTCGACTGCCAAATTCGCAGGAAGGCCTCTGTTTTCCAGCATCATGAGCACCCTTGCTGAATAGTCGAACGAATGCTGCTCAGGTTCTTTGGCCATCAGGTTAGTGATGAGTTGAGGCAGAGATTGAAACAGCCGATAGGTAATCGTGGCATGCTCACGCAATATTTCTTGCCAGCTCTGCCCTTCATCCTTAATCAGTGCCTGCCCGACAAGGCGCTGCGCCACGAGTTCAAGCAGATGCTCGCGGCCACGGACATAGCCATATAATGTTGCGACGCCGGTATTCAGCTTTTCAGCGACCAGACTCATTTCCAGCTTGGCGATGCCGACTTCGCAAGCGGCATCGACAATCGCTTCCAGCGTCAGTCTTCGGGGACGCCCTACCGTCCGTTTCGACTGCCTAGGCATGCCGCTCTCCAACTCCATTTCAGAGCGATTCTAACGCTCCTGCCGATATTGACAACGCTTCCCGTCGGCCCAGACCGAACCGGTTGATCTAAGGATAGATTATATCGATGGCTTCATCCCGCCGGTCTGGCGTGTCCGCACGCCATCGCACAGAACCGGTCGGCCGTTCAAGCCGCCGCCGCACCCGACCTTCATTACTGCCCTCATGAAATATGTTGACCGCGTCTTCCACCTGCCGGTCGCTAATGGTCATGCGGTCGCGCTGGCGCAGATAGTCGCCCCAAGTCGGACAGTGATAATGTTCCGTCCAAAGCGCAGGATCGGCGATGTCGCGCGCCACTGACCAGCCAAAGGCACCGCTACGCAGGCGAGCACTGCGCAGCTTCTGCACGGCCGCGTAGAAATCGCGAGCCTTGTCAATATCGACCCTGTAATCGATCTCCACGATGATCGGCCCACTTCGCGGCGTCAGCGCCAACCCGACCTGAGGTTGATGGGTGAGGATGCTTTCTTCCAGGCCGTCAGGCAGCGATGGGGCAAGTGGAATGATGAGGCCCAGCAGCGCGCTCAACATCATCGCCGCTCCCGACAACATCATCGCTTCGCCAGTGCCGAATGCACTGGCGACCGATCCCCAAATCCACGCCCCCAGCGCGAGCCCGCCCGTCAATGCCGAGCCGTAGCAGGCAAGCGCGCGCGCCGTGACCCAGCGAGGTGCAGACATTTGAACCGCGACGTTGAACTGCGCGACCAGGATCATCCAGGCTGCTCCGGCGATCATCAATGCAGTGCAGGTGAGAAGCGTATTGCCGCTGACTCCCGCGAGGAGGATCATGGCGCCGAGCAGCAGGGACAGAGACCGGGCAGCCTTTTCCGGCCGCAATCTTTGACGGACAAAATCAAGTCCGGCAGCCCCCAACACAGCGCCTACGCCATAGGCGCCCAGCAGCAGTCCATAGGTGCTCGCCGTGCCCTGCAGCAGGTCCTTTGCGATGAGCGGCGTCAGAGCCGACACGGATGCCCCGGCAAGCCCTACGACATGGGTGCGGATGAGCACCACGCGGATGGATGGTGCGTGAAGTGCGTAGCGGACGCCCGATATGATCGCCCGGTCGATCCGCTCCGGCGGCAAGCGCGAAGGCTTATGCTCTCGCTGCCAAAGCAGGAAGGCGATGATCAAGGGGAGGTAGAAGACGGCATTGGCCGCGAAGGCGGCCATCGCTCCAAAGGCAGCCACGATGATGCCGCCGATCGCCGGACCGAAGCTGCGGGCAACATTGTAGCTGATCGTTCCCAGGGCAATGGCTGCAGGAAGATGTTCGCCGCTCACCTGCTCGCCGATCGATGCCTGCCATGCAGGCCCGAACAGAGCGACCCCTGCCCCGATCAGAAAACAGAAGAGCAGCAATGTCCAAGGAGAGAGCAACCCGGCGCCCGCAAGCAGCGTCAGTCCCACGGCCATCAAGGACGCGAATATGAGCCCGGCCAGCGCCACCTTGCGCCGGTCGAACATATCCGCGATCGCCCCAGCGGGGAGCGCCACCAGCATCAGGGGCAGCATGAGGGCGGTCTGCACCAGCGCCACCATCTGTGGCGATGCACTGAGCCGCGTCATCAGCCAGGCAGCACCGACGCCTTGGATCAACTGGCCGAAATTCGAAAAGAGGCTGGCGATCCAGATGGTGCGATAGGTCCGCTGCCGCAGTGGTTCCAGCAGGGTGAAGCGCCCTGCCGGGGTTGGCACTGTATCAGCCATGGTTCCGGCCTTGTCGCTCATCCCTATTCCCGTTTCCTGTGCTGAACCCGGTTCGCATGGCTGCTTGAACGAAATCGCGCTGACCGTCCTGGACTTTTCTAGCGCGGCGCGCGTCCTGCATCTTCGCTATCAGGTCCGGCGGAACTTGGGTGGGCGTTTTTCGAAGAAAGCGGCGAAGGCTTCCTGAGCTTCTTCCGACTCCAGCATCTGCTCGAAAAGCCGCGCTTCCTCGTCGATGCGATCAAGCAACAGCGCCTGATCACCCTTCAACAGACGCCGAGTGGCGGCCAAGGCCAAAGGCGGCTTTTGCATGAGAGCGGATGCCTTTGCGCGAGCATGCTCGACCAGTTCGCTGCCGTTTATGACAGCCGTTACCAAGCCCGCGCGATCTGCCGTTTCGGCGTCCATCGGTTCGCCCAACAACAACATCGCCGCCGCCTTCGCATAGCCCAGGGTGGCAGGCGCGAGCAGGCTTGAGCCTGCTTCCGGCACGATGCCGAGATTGACGAAAGGCATGATGAAACGAGCGTCGGGCGCTGCATAGACAAGGTCGCAGTGGAACAGCATCGTCGTGCCCACGCCCACCGCCAGTCCCTGGACGGCGGCGACCAGCGGCTTGTCGAAGCTTGCGATCGCGCGGATGAAGGCGAATGCCGCGGCGCCGCCCTGCGGGCCTTGCGTGAAGTCTTTAAGGTCATTGCCCGCGCAGAAGGCGTCTCCCTTTCCCGCGATCAGGACCGCGCCGATATCCTTCCGCGCCGACGCATCGGCAAGGGCGGCTGTCATGCTGTTGTACATGGCCGCGGTCAGCGCATTCTTCTTGTCCGGGCGATCGATATGGATTTCCAGGACGCCGTCCCGTTCGATGATACCGATCTCGTCGCTCATGTCAGTCTCCATTTCCAGACTGTCCACTAATCGGCGAATTGGCCCGGCGTCTATTCTTTTCCCGCCAGACTGCCTACAGCCGCAGGGATGAGCCGTCTTCGGGAAATTGCCGACCCATTCCTCATGCTGCTGATTGCGATGGTGGCGCTTGCCTCCTTCATGCCCGCGCGGGGAGAGGGCGCGCATGTCGTCGGGATATTTGCGGACGCGGGTATCGTACTCCTGTTCTTCCTGCACGGCGCGAAGCTGTCACGTGACGCGATCTGGAACGGCGCGAAGGCGTGGAAGCTGCATCTGGCGACGCTGGGAACGACATTTGCGCTGTTCCCGCTGATCGGGCTGGCGACGCAGCAGGTGGAGGCGATCCCAGTTCAGATGCGGGCGGGATTGCTGTTCCTGACGCTGCTGCCATCGACGGTGCAGTCGTCGATCGCTTTCACGGCGATTGCCCGCGGGAATGTCGCGGCGGCGGTGGTGAGTGCGTCCTTTTCCAACCTTTTGGGCATCGTGCTGACGCCGTTGCTGGTGGCGCTGTTGATGCAGAAGGCGGCGGGAGGCGCAGGCAGTCTGATCTCCCTGTCGGCGATCGAGGGGATCGTGCTGCAATTGCTCCTGCCCTTCCTGCTCGGTCATCTGGCGCGGCCGTGGATTGGCGGCTTCGTGTCGCGGCACAAGGCTATGCTGGGACGGGTGGATCGGGGATCGATCCTGCTGATCGTCTACTCCGCATTCAGCGCGGCCGTGGTCGAGGGACTGTGGCACAAGGTTTCGCGTGGTGAATTGATGCTGATGGCGCTGTTGTCGATCGCTATTCTGGCAGTGGTGCTGCTGTTTACCTGGGGACTGGGAAAACTGCTGGGACTGTCGCGGGAAGATGCGGTGGTGTTGCAGTTTTGCGGGTCGAAGAAGAGTCTGGCGACGGGGGTGCCAATTGCGGGGGTTCTTTTTCCGGCAAGTGCGGTGGGACCGATATTATTGCCGGTCATGCTGTTCCATCAGATTCAGTTGATGGTTTGCGCGGGATTGGCGCGGCGGTATGGAAGTCGTGAAGGAAGTAGTGAATTAAAAGAGTTTTGAGGAGAACCCTCCCCCCGCCAACCGAGTTGTTGTACATATGTATAAATATGACGCGGTCATTATCGGGGGTGGGCATAACGGGCTGGTCTGCGCATTCTACCTGGCGCGGGCGGGGTACAAGGTGCGGATACTGGAGCGGCGCGGCATAATCGGCGGCGCTGCGGTGACGGAAGAGTTCCACCCCGGCTTCCGCAATTCCGTCGCGAGCTACACCGTCAGCTTGCTGCATCCCAAGGTGATCAAGGACATGGCGCTCGCCGATCACGGCTATCGCGTGATCGAGCGGCCGATCGCCAATTTCCTGCCGCTGCCCGACGGACGCTATCTGAAAGTGGGCGGCGGGCTGGAAAGGACGCAAGGAGAGTTCGCCAAGTTCAGCAAGAAGGATGCGGCCGCCCTTCCCCATTACCAGGCAACGCTGGAGAGGATCGCGGACGTGCTGCGCGGGCTGATGCTGGAGACGCCGCCCAATGCGGGCGACGGGCTGCCGATGCTGATCGCGGCCCTGTCGCAGGGCAAGCGGGTGGCGGCACTGCCGCTGGAGGCACGGCGCGACCTGCTGGACCTGTTCCTGAAATCCGCCCGCGCGTTCCTGGATGGCTGGTTCGAAAGCGATCCGGTCAAGGCGGTCTTCGCCTTCGACGCCGTGGTCGGCAACTACGCGTCCCCCGACACGCCCGGCAGTGCCTATGTCCTGCTGCACCATGTCATGGGACAGGTGAACGGCAAGAAGGGTGCGTGGGGCCATAGCGTCGGCGGCATGGGCGCGATCACGCAGGCGATGGCGCGGGTCGTAAGAGCGATGGGCGTCGAGATCAGCCTGGAAGCGCCGGTCGAGCATGTGCTGGTGGACGGCGGGCGCGCCGTGGGCGTGCGCCTGGAAAGCGGCGAAGAGGTCATGGGCACGGCGGTGATCGCCAATGTCGGACCCAGGCTGTTGTACGAACAGATGATGGACCCCGCCGACCTGCCGCAAGACTTCCGCAAGCGCATGCGGAACTTCAAAGTGGGATCGGGCAGTTTCCGCATGAATGTCGCCCTGTCGGCACTGCCGGATTTTTCCTGCCTGCCGGGCAAGGGCGAACATCTGGAAGCCGGGATCATCATCGCGCCGGACATGAACTATATGGACCGCGCCTTTTCGGACGCGAAGACAGAAGGATGGTCTCGCGCGCCGATCGTCGAAATGCTGATCCCGTCGATCATCGACGACAGCCTTGCCCCGCCGGGATGTCATGTCGCAAGCCTGTTCTGCCAGCAATTTGCGCCGCAATTGCCGGATGGACGAAGCTGGGACGGTGCTGGGCAAGCAGCGGCGGACGATGTCATCGCGACGGTCGATGCTTATGCGCCGGGCTTTGCCGCATCGGTGATCGCGCGGGACATATTGTCGCCGCTCGACCTTGAGCGGAAGTTCGGCATGGTCGGCGGCGACATCATGCACGGCGCCATGACGCTGGACCAGTTGTGGGCGGCAAGGCCCGTGCTGGGCCAGGGCGCATATCGCGGACCTGTTGAGGGCCTTTACATGTGCGGCGCGGGCACGCATCCGGGCGGAGGCGTGAGCGGCGCGCCGGGACATAATGCGGCGCGCGCGGTGCTGAAGGACAAGGCGCTGGGTGGCCGGCTGTGGCAGCGGCGGAGCGTTTGACCCGGCTTGAGGCGATCAGGAGTCGTCCGGGACGCCCGGGAATCACCATGGCGGAGAGAGGATCGGAAGGTCCGAACAGGCCAGGAGCGCTCTTTAACCCCCGGATTAGGTCGAATCCGGCATGAAAATGTCGGTTAATCGGCAAAAACCCCTCTAGTTGCGGGCGATAAGACAGGTTAAGACCCGTCGTCCACGAAAGGGAGACGATCGATGAACAATACCGAACTCGCCGAAGCAGTTGCAGCCGAGCATGGCCTGACCAAGGCCGACGCCCGCAAATATGTGGACGGCGTGTTTGCCGCTATCGCTGGCGCTGCTGCCAAGGGTGACGAAGTTTCGCTGAGCGGCTTTGGGAAGTTCAAGGTCAAGGACCAGCCGGCGCGTGAAGGCCGCAATCCTTCGACTGGCGCGACCATCCAGATCGCAGCGTCGAAGAAGCTGACCTTCACCCCCGCCAAGGCGGTCAAGGATCAGCTGAACGGCTAAAAGGCCAGGCATTCGTCCGAGTAGGACGAGTGCCGATATGTTACGATTGCATGACGTGCAATCGAACTGCCGATCTAAACAATTGTCAGGAGGGGGCCGCGGCGGCAAATGCCGCCCTGCCTTTCAGGCATCCTCTCCTAAAAACTCATTAGGCCGGTCCTTCGGGATCGGCCCTTTTTTTTTGCCGTCTTGGGGAAAAGCGGGATCATTGTCCCGCCAATAGGGTTTAGCCGCGATAAACCGAACGACACCGCGTCACGCGTCCGCTGTTCGATCCTGGGGGACGCTCGCCCAAGTTATTGCAGGCCGTAAACCATTCCGCGCAGCCGGAAATCAGAGGCGCTTCCGGTGCAGCAATGCATAGGATGATTACAGGCCCAATTCTAAGCTGAAGCATGTTCAATCACTATGCTTGCTTGCCGCGTCAACAATTCGGCGGGCCAAGATGAGCAGTCTAGTGAGGCGGCCATGGGCGCAAAACATCTGAATCGTCCATCATAGGGACAGATATCGTGAGACTAAAAGAGCAAAGCTTATTTACATTTGAATTGAAAGCGCGCAGAAGGTCGCCCCAGTTATTCGGTGTGGAGAAGCGTACCAATGTCTGAAGAATCGCAGCCCGACATCACGACGCTCACAGTTCAGCTTTTGAGTGCGTTTGTCTCCAACAATTCGGTTACGAGCGAAGGGCTGGCCGAGCTTATCCGTACGACGCGGATCGCCTTGACTGAAGATCCGGCGGCGGATGCTAACGAAGCGCAGGCGGCGACTTACACGCCTGCGGTTTCCGTCCGCAAAAGCCTGTCTTCGCCTGATCACATCCTGAGCATGATCGATGGCAAGCCTTACAAGACGCTGAAGCGTCATCTGGCGACGCATGGCCTGTCGCCCGATGAATATCGCGAGCGCTATAACCTGCCCAAATCCTACCCGCTGGTCGCGCCGAGCTATTCCGAAGCCCGCCGCGCGGTTGCCACGCGTCTGGGCCTTGGCCGCAAGCCTGCCGCCGCCAACGGTGGAGAGAAGGCCGCAGCGCCCAAGCAGGCAGACGCCGCAAAGGCCGCTCCCAAGGCTGCAGCCGCAGACGCTGGCGACAAGGCTCCCGCGCGCAAGGCGGCCAAGCCTGCCAAGCCCGCAAAGGCAGCGGCAAAGCCTGCCGCCAAGGCTTCGCCCGCTAAGGCGGCCGACGCCGCCGGTGGCGCAGAGCCCAAGGCCGCCAAGGCGCCGCGCAAGGCACGTGCCAAGGCAGCTCCGGCTCCGGCCGAAACCAACAGCTGAGATAGCGTCGTTCAAATCTTCCAGCCGGTGCCTTTAAGGTGCTGGCGGGAGGTTGAAAGAAATGGATATGAGGCGCGGTGCTGATGAGCATCGCGCCTTTTTTCTTGGCGATCGATGGGGGTGGGTCAGCGTTGTTCGAATTTGGGTAGCGACGGGCTCGGCCGGTGCGGCGAGGAACTGGAATCAGAGCGTTTGCACATGTCCCTTCTCTCCTCTGGGGAGAAGGATATGGAGCCTTGGCGGCGGAGCCGCTTAGGTGGAGTTGGATGAGGGGGAAGGAGCCGCATATCCTCTCTCTTCCACGCCGCCTTTTTCGCCCCCTCCCCCCTCTCCAAGTTCGCCTAGCTGCTGGCGCAGCAAGGCATCCTATCCTCTCCCCTGAAGGGGAGAGGAGAAGTGAGGTGCTCTGCCGTCATTCATGTTGTTCGTATAATTGAACATCATGATAAATATCGAGCAGCGCAATTTATTGCTGAAGGAATTTAAGCCTTTGGCTGAACTCAACCAGTTCAGGTGATTTGTCCGCGACGATCGTGATGCCGACAATTATTCTCTTGGTTTGAAGACTTATCATCGCAGCCAATGCCGCAGTCCTGATCTGCTTTTCCCGGACTCAACTCTGCGTAGCGGTAACGTGCGCCGTGATATGGCCGACGCGATGGATCAGTTCGGCGGGATCGGTCAACTGGAGCCGACCCGCGCGCAGGACGACTTCACCGCGGCGCCGTAATTGCTGAAGCGTGCGGTTGACGTGGACCGGGGTAAGGCCGAGCGTGTCGGCAAGGGCGCTTTGCGTCAGGGGCCATGCGAAGCCGCCATCGCTAACAAGACCGCACAGCGTCAGCCGGTCACGCAGTTCCAGCATGAGATCGACTACCCGCTCTTCCGCGCTGAAGCGTCCCAGGCGCGTAATCTGTGCGAGCAGATAGGCTTCATCGAGCGCGTGGCTGACATGATAGGCTTCTTCGAGCGACGGGGAACCGGGGGACGGCGCCGCGCAAACGGTCAGCGGGCTCAGCGCCACGATGGTCGATACCGACAAGGGGCGGCTGTGGCGGCAATTGCCGATGAGGTCTCCGGGCAGCAGGAGGCTCATGATCTGCCGCCGCCCATCGGTGAGGAAGCGGACGCGAGCGGCCCAGCCGCTAAGGATCAGCAGCGGATTGGCGATCGGCGCACCTTCGGCGAGCAGTTCGCGCGCAGGCCTGAGCGCGCGGCTGCGCAGGGCGGCATCGGCAAGGGCAGTTCGTGCGGACGGATCGAGTGGAGCCAGCGCGGCCAGCCTGCGGATCGCCGGATGCGCCGGGTCGGCAAGGCGGGAGAAGGCGGTCATGTCTGATCGGCCGGACTGAGGGCCGTCAATTCATTGATCAACTGCGCCATTGCAAACGGCTTCCCGAGCCGGGGCACCTCCCGATAGGCGGGCGGGAGAGCCCATTCGTCATAGCCGGTCAGAAAGGCGAAGGGCACCGAACGATCGCGCAGCCTGTTTGCCAGCGGATAGCTGTGTTCGCCGTCCAGATTGACGTCCAGGAGGGCAAGGTCGATATCTTCCTCGGCCAGCATTTGCGCGGCCTCCAGCGTGCCCGCCGGGCCGACGACGATCGCTCCTGCTTCGGTAAGCGCCCGCTTGAGATCGGTAGCGATCAGATATTCATCCTCGATGATGAGGATGCGCTTGCCAGTGAGACCTTCGGTCATCGGCCGTCCTCCTCTTCCAGGATGGGGAAGCCGCTGTCATCGTCATGGATGTCGAGCGGCATGGTGATGCGGCAGCAAATGCCGCCGCCTGAAAATTGCGGACTGGTGGTGGCACCGAGCCGGCGGGGCAAAGCTTCCTCGATCAATTCCCGTCCGAACCCTTCTAGCGCTGGTCTGACCGGAACTGCCGGTATTCCCCGTTCCCGCCATCTAAGGTCGAGAATGGGATCGGCACTATCATCCATGTTAACAAGCCAAGGAATATCGCGCCTTGGCGAAGAGTCAGCGCCCCAGATGCGCGGCAAGGGGCTGGGCAGGCCGCTTTCCGCCTGCAACGGATGAGCGCACCTTTCGGAAATGCCGGTCCGCATGCCGCTGACCTCCAATAACGCCCGCCGCCTTTCCTCCCCGAACGAGAAACACGGATAGTGCCTTAAGCTATGCGTGAGCAGAAGGGAAACAATGGGGAAGAGGATTGGCTCCCGCCCGTCGCGGCATAATCGACGGGTTAACCTAAAGCAGGGCCAGACAGGGCAGGCTGACACGTGGAGACGCGGGGGACTTGTATCGCCGGGAGGCCGCGCTATGTTACTTCAATCAATGAAGTGACTCGATCGGCGGTGGCTTGGCCTGGGTTGCAGGAGCGGTGGAATGAAGACCAAATCCTTTTCGGGGATGCGCTGTTCGATTGCCGGGGCGCTGGAGTTGATCGGGGACAGGTGGGCGTTGCTGGTGATCCGCGACCTGTCGCTGGGCCTTGCGCGCTATGACGATCTGCGGGCGAGCACGGGCATTCCCGCCGCGACGCTGGCGGCGCGGCTCAAGCATCTCGCCGCATCGGGCATCGTCGAGCGCGTGCGATATCAGGATCATCCGCCGCGCGATGAGTATCGCCTGACGCCCAAGGGCCGCGACCTGTGGAAGGTCAGTGTGGCGCTGCGCGAATGGGGCGACCGGTGGGACGCGAGCGGATTTGGCGAGCCCGCGATCGAGATGGTCGACCGGCAGAGCGGACACCCCCTCACCCTGGCGCTGATCGACGCGGAAACGAGCGAGGTGGTGCCGCTCCAACGGGCGCGGCTGCGGCCCGGCCCCGGCGCGGACGAGGCCATCCGCCGGCTCTTCGATACAAAAGGAGACGACTGATGCCCGTGACGATCGAATTTTTCTACGATTTCCGCAGTCCCTATTCCTATCTGGCCTTCACGCAGCTGCGGCAGCTGGGCGCGGAGATCGATTTCAAGCCGATGAAGGTTCTGGCCCTCATGGAAAAGGTCGGCAATGTGCCGACCACCCTCACCTGCGAGGCAAAGGGCGCCTATGCGCGCATCGACCTTGGCCGCTGGGCGCAGCGCTATGCCGTCGCGATCAACCCGTCGGACATGAAGGCCAATGACGGGGCGGCGATGGCCCGCGCCGTGATCGCAGCCGCGCCGGAACAGCGGGATGCGGTGACATTGGCCCTGTATCGCGCGATTTGGAGCGAGGGGCGTACGCTGGGCAACAGCGCGGCGGTGCTGGCCGAACTTTCCGACGCGGGCATCGACACGGCCAAGATCGCAGAGCGGATCGATGCGGCCGAGACGGCGGCGCAGCTCGACCGCTTCACCGAAGAGGCGGCGGCGCGCGGCGTGTTCGGATCGCCAACCATGATCGTGGGCGATGCCATGTTCTTCGGCAATGACCGCATCGAATTCCTGCGCGAGGAAATTGCGCGTCTGGAGGGCCGCCATGACTGATCCTGCAAAGCCGCTCGCGCTGGTGACGGGGGTCGGGCCGGGAACGGGAACCGCCACGGTTCGCCGCTTCGTGGACGGGGGGTATCGCGTGGCGATGCTCGCCCGCGACGCGGCCCGGCTGGAGGCGCTGGCGAACGAGATTCCCGATACGATCGCGGTGCCGTGCGATGTGACCGATCAGCAAGCGCTGGCGCGGGCGATCGAGCGGGTGGGGCCGCCCAAGGTAGTGGTGCACAATGCGGTCGGGGGCGCGTTCGGCACCTTCGAACAGGTCGAGGCGGAAACACTCGCCCGCAATTTCGAGATCAACGCGCTGGCGCTGTTCCATCTCGCCCGGCTGACGGCGCCTGCGATGGTCGACGCTGGCGAAGGCGTGATCCTGGTCACCGGCAATGGATCTTCGCAACGCGGCAAGGCGGCCTTTGCAGGCTTTGCCCCGACCAAGGCGGCCCAGCGTATCCTGGCAGAATCGCTGGCGCGTGATCTGGGTCCCAAGGGCGTTCATGTCGCCTACCTCGTCATCGACGCGGCGATCGACGTGCCGTGGCAGCGCGAGCTGCAACCCGACAAGCCGGACGACTTCTTCATCTCGCCGACATCGATCGCGGCCGAATTGTTCCACCTGGCCCACCAGCCGCGAGACGCATGGTCGTTCCTGGCCGAGGTGCGGCCTTTCCACGAGCCATGGTGAAAAGGACGGCGCCGATGAGCGAGGCCAGCGAAGCACTGCCGGATGGGCTGGCGCAAATCCGGGCGATGATCGCGAACGGCCAGCAGGCACCGATCGGCGAGACGCTGAACTTTCACCTGGTAGAGGTGGACCGGGGCCTTGCCGTTTTCGAGGGCACGCCCGACCGCAGCGTCTATAACCCGCTTGGCACGGTGCATGGCGGCTATTTTGCGACCCTGCTGGACAGCGCATGCGGCGTCGCGCTTCATACCATGCTGGATGCAGGGCGCGGCTACACGACGCTGGAGCTGAAGATATCCTATCTGCGTGGGCTGAACGTCGACAGCGGCACGGTGCGCGCGACCGGGCGCGTCCTTTCTTCCGGACGGCGCGTCGCTTTCACCGAGGCGAGCCTGCACGATGGTTCGGGGCGGCTGTGCGCCACAGCGACGTCGACGCTGCTGATCTTCGACGCAGAAGCAGGGGCACGCGGCACGCTGGACGCCCGGTCGCCATCGGGAGGCAGCCGATGAAGGCCTATGCCATCGATCATTATGGCGCGCTGCTGAAGCGTCATGACCTGCCCGAACCGGTGGCAGGCCCGGGCGAGGTCGTCGTCAACATCATGGCGAGCAGCGTAAATCCGCTTGACGAGAAACTTCGCAAAGGCGCGTTCAAGGCGATCCTGCATTACAAGATGCCGCTGGTCCTGGGCCATGACCTCGCAGGAATAGTCGTTGCCGTTGGCGAAGGGGTGCGAGATTGGCGGGTCGGCGATCATGTGTTCGCCTGCGTCGGCGGCGACCGTATCGGCACCTTCGCGGAACGTATAGCGGTCGCTACGGGCGATCTCGCCCCGATGCCGGTTGGCCTCGATCCGGCTGCTGCGGCATCATTTCCCCTGGTAGCGCTGGCTGCATGGCAGGTGCTGGTCGAGCGGGCGAAGGTACAAGCGGGGCAGCGGGTGCTGATCCACGCAGGATCAGGCGGCGTCGGCACGGTCGCCATTCAGCTTGCCAGGCATTTGGGCGCACATGTCGCGACCACGGTCGGCACGTCCAATATCGCGCTGGCCCGCGATCTCGGCGCAGACGAGGTGATCGATTATCAAAACCAGGCGTTCGAAGAACTGCTGAGCGGCTATGACATGGTGTTGGACACGCTGGGTGGCGAGGTGACGGCAAAGTCGCTGAATGTGCTTAGACCCGGCGGCCAGCTGATCTCGATCGCCGGGCCACCCGATCCGGCCTTTGCGCGCATGGTCGGGGCGGGCTGGATCGTCCGTCAACTCATCCGGTTAGGCAGCGCGTCCATCCGCCGCAAGGCGCGGGCACGCGACATCGACTACAGCTTTCTTTTCATGCATCCCGACGGGAGCCAACTGGCGCGGATCGGCAAGCTGATCGAGGCAGGCATATTGCGCCCCGTGATCGACCAGGGCTTCTCGTTCGACGAGACGCCGGCAGCCTTGGAGCGCTCAGCATCCGGCCGGGCCAGGGGCAAGGTTGTCATCCGGCGAATGATGTAGCGATAACCCAAGGCCGGGAGAGCACGACGAAGAGCGGCGGAGATTTTTGCATCTGGGCTGCCGCCTTTTTCCGGCACTGCTTTCCTGTCCCAGCTTTTATGCTCTCCTGTCCACGCAAGATCATGCGCGCCGATCTATCCTTGATGCGCGAAGGGCCCCGCAGTGGCTCGCGATCTAAAGGGAGAGGAACATGTTCCTCAAAAATTGCTGGTATGTCGCCGCCTGGAGCAGCGAGATCGGCCGCACCTTGCTGGAACGGCAGATCTGCAATGAATCCATTGTTCTCTACCGTACCGAAAATGGCGATCCGGTCGCGCTCGGCAATGTCTGCCCGCACCGTTTCGCGCCACTGAGCGCGGGAAAACTGATCGGCGACGACATCCAGTGCGGCTATCACGGCTTCCGTTTCGGCACGTCGGGCGGCTGCACCCGGACGCCGCTGATCGATGGCATCATCCCCGCGAAGATGCGGGTTAAACGCTATGCCGTGGTCGACCGGTACGACATGATCTGGCTGTGGCTGGGCGATCCTGACCATGCCGACGAAAGCACGATCCCCGACTTTTCCTGCAACAACGATCCGTCCTTTCGCCGGATCGAAGGGATGATGGAGGTCGCCGCCAATTACGAGCTGATCAGCGACAACCTGCTCGACCTGACCCATGCGGAATTTGTCCATGAAGGCGTTTTGAACAGCGAGGCGCTGACCCGCAGCAAGCTTGAGACGCTGCAAAGCGGTACGACAGTCTGGTCGAACCGTTGGGCGCACGATGGGGCAGCGCCGCCTGCCTGGGCCGCCGCGTTCGATAACTATGCCGAAAATGTCGATCACTGGGCCTATATGCGCTGGGACCCGCCGGGCAACCTGCTGCTTGACGTCGGCGTGACGCCCGTGGGCAAGACCCGCGACGATGGCGTCTGGCTCTATGGCTGCGACCTCCTGACGCCCAAGGACGCGACCTCCAGTTGGTATTTCTGGTCCTTCGCCCGCAACTACAAGATGGATGACCTGTCGGTGGACGAGATGTGGCGTGCCGCGATCGAGATCGCGTTCGTCGGGCAGGACAAGCCGATCTTGGAACAGCAGCAGCGCATGATGGGCACCCGCACGTTGGATGAGATGGGCCCGGTGATGGCGTCCGCAGACGTCGCCGCGACCCGTGCGCGCCGCATCATGAAGAAGCTGATTGCCGATGAAGCCGCAGGAGCGCTGCCGCAGCCGGGCGCGGAGGCTCCGCTTGACCTGTTAAGGCGCAAGGCTGGCACGCGGCTGCCTGTCGAGCCGGTAGTCTGAGGCCGGTGATGGCCAGGATGGCTGACGGGTTAGCGCTCGAAATCACAAGTCGAACACTGCTGGCTCCCGACATCGTGCGCCTGGATCTGGCGCGTGCGGACGGCGAGGACCTGCCGCGCTTCACGGCGGGCGCGCATATCGACATTTTGATCGATGATGGACTGGTGCGGCAATATTCGCTCTGCAATGATCCGGCTGAGCGGCACCGCTACCAGATCGCGGTACTGCGCGAGCGGCAATCACGGGGCGGATCGGCGCGGGTGCATGACGCTTTCCATCCTGGGCGGCAGGTCAGCGTCGGCGCGCCGCGCAACCTGTTCGCGCTCGCCCAAGGGGGCAACCGCCACATCCTGATCGGCGGAGGGATCGGCATCACGCCGATCATGTCGATGGCGGCGACGCTGGCCGGGCAAGCGAGTCCGTTCGATCTGCATTATTGCTGCAGGACGCCGGAAAATGCTGCATTTGGCGATGCTGTCGAGGCCGTGGGCGGGCGTAGCTATTTCAGCCAGCATGACCGGCAGGCCCGTTTCGATCCGGCGGCAGCGCTCGGCCCGCCCGGCGCGGGCACGCATGTCTATATATGCGGCCCCGCAGGCTTCATGAGCGCCGTGCGGGAAGAAGCGCTTCGGCTCGGCTGGGCGGAGGCCAATATCCATCGCGAACTGTTCGAAGCGGCTGAGCCGCTGATGCAGGAAGGCGACCGGCACTTCGACGTGCGCATCGCCAGCACCGGCAAGACCTTCACGATTCCGCCGGGCCGATCGGCGGCAAGCGTCCTGATCGAGGCGGGCATCGACATAGCTGTCAGTTGCGAACAAGGCGTGTGCGGCACCTGTCTCACTGGCCTGTTGGAGGGCGCGCCGGACCATCGCGACAGCTATCTGACGGATGAGGAACGGGATGAGGGCAAGCTTTTCACCCCCTGCTGTTCGCGCGCGCGATCGGCGCTGTTGCTGCTGGACCTCTGACCCGAGGTCCTTGTGGCGCATGGGGTCATTTGCCGCTATCATCGCCACCGAACGCGCGGCCAAAGGCGCGGGAAGGAGACGGACTGCGGGTGAATGGCCCCGGCTATCATGTATCGACCGCCACTCTGGACGGCGCACCCGCCTTTGTTCATTGGCACGCAGAGGTTCAGGCGCATGTGACGCCGATCGACATTCGCGTGCCGGATCGGGCGGCATTCCGCGGCGAATTGCGCAAGCAGCATATCGGTGACGTGCAATTTTCCGTCATCAGCGCAGCCAGTCAGCAGGGGGTGCACGACGCCAGCGGACGCCATGGCGCGTCGCCACGCTTCGACCTCGTCTACATGCGCAGCGGCGGCATCACCCTGCGCCAGAACGGGCGGGAAGCCACGCTGGGCGCGGGTGAGGCGCTACTGTTCAGCCATCTCGACAATTTCAGCTTCGTCACCTCGGCATTTTCCGAGGCCTATCTGGTGGCGCTCCCCAGCGCCTGGGTCGAACGCTGGCTCCCTGACCCTTATGCCTGCACCATACGCCCGCTGGTCGGGACTTCGCCGTGGGGCGCTGCGATCGACGGGCTGCTGCACAGTGTCGCCCATGCCGTGGAGGAAGGGCGGCCCCTGCCCGCTCATCTGATCGCCGACCAGTTGGGCGGCTGCCTGGCGCTGATGTGTGATGGGCTGGCGGGCGAGGAAACGACCCATCGTCGCCGTCTGTTGCACCAGATCCGCCGGACGCTGTCCAGCCGCTTTGCGGACCCTGACCTGACGCCCGCAGCCATCGCGGCGCAGCATGGCATATCCGTCCGCTATCTCCACAGCCTGTTCGCCGCAACAGGCAGCAGCGCCGGGCGAGAGCTGCGCATGATCCGCCTGGCGCGCGTCCGCGCGATGCTGGAGGATAGCGGATGCCGCAACCTGACCGTGAGCGAGATCGCCTATGCCTGCGGCTTCAACGATCCGGGCTATCTCGCCCGCTGCTTCGCGCAGGAATTCGGGCGGCCGCCGACCTCTTTCAGGAACGGGTGACGACGCGTCCCGCCCCGGCCGCGCCTCACCTCGACATCGATATGGTCACTGACGCCATCCCCGACGGCAGCGCGCGGGGCTTGTCGATCGTGACCTCCGCCTGACGCACTCGGTCGAAGGCGAGGCAGGATCGCGCCAGTTCCGCGCCGAAGGTCTCGATAAGGCCGATGCGCTTTTCGGCCAAGGTCAGCGCCAGTTCGTGGACGCGGCGATAGTCGATCGTCGCGCCCAGCATGTCCTGCGTCACCGGATCGACCAGCAGCGTCACGCTGACCACCAGCGGTTGCAGCGTGCCGATCTCGTCGGGATTGATGCCGATGTCCGCCATCAGCGGCAGGTCGCGCACGGCGACCCGCGTCGAGGAGCAGGACTCAGCCAAGGGCCGCCGCCCGCCTGGCCGCCTGCACCGTATTGGCAAGCAGGCAGGCGATGGTCATCGGCCCTACGCCGCCCGGCACCGGCGTCACCGCACCGGCATGGCCGAGTTCGTCAAAGGCGCAATCGCCCACCAGCCGTTCCTTTCCATCCTCATCCGTCACGCGGGTGATGCCGACGTCGATCACGATCGCGCCGGGCTTCACCCAATCCCCTCGCACCAGGCGCGGGCTGCCGGCGGCGGCGACGACGATGTCGGCGGTTCGCACGATGCGGGCCAGGCCCTTGGTGGCGATATGAGTGACGGTGACCGTGCATTCGCGTTCCAGCAGCAGCATGGCGACAGGCTTGCCGACGATGTTGGACTTGCCGATCACTACGGCGTTGAGGCCGCGATAGTCCTCCACCACCGTATCGAGCAGCCGCATGCAACCAAGCGGCGTGCACGGCACCAGCCCGCCGATCCCGGTCGATAGCCGCCCGACATTGACCGGGTGGAACCCGTCCACATCCTTGGCCGGATCGATCGCGTCCAGCACCCGCGTCGCGTCGATCTGCCTGGGAAGCGGCAGCTGCACCAATATGCCATGGACGGCGGGATCGGCATTCAGCGAGGCTATCAGCGCCAGCAACTCGCCTTCGGCTATCGATGCGTCCAGCCGATGCTCTATCGACCGCATGCCCGCTGCCCTGGTTTCCTTGACCTTGCGGCGCACATAGACCTGGCTTGCGGGGTCCTCGCCCACCAGCACGACGGCAAGCGTTGGCAGCACCCCGGTGCGCGCATGCAGCTCCGCCGCCCGGCGTGCGGTCTCCACGCCGATCGCGCGGGCGAGCGCCCTGCCGTCGATGGTCCGGGCCACGCGCAGGTCAGTTGCGGAAAACGACTGTGCGGCCGTCATTTACCAATACCCTGTCTTCCAGATGATAGGCGACCGCCGCCGCCAGCACGCGCCGTTCGATGTCCCGGCCCTTGCGGACGAGATCGTCGGGACTGTCGGCATGGCTGATCCGCTCGACATCCTGATGGATGATCGGCCCCTCATCCAGGTCGGCGGTGACGTAATGCGCAGTCGCGCCGATCATCTTGACGCCGCGCGCATGCGCCTGGTGATAGGGCTTGGCGCCCTTGAAGCCGGGCAGGAAGCTGTGATGGATGTTGATGCAGCGGCCGGAAAGATAGGCGGCGAGGTCGTCCGACAATATCTGCATGTAGCGCGCCAGTACGATCAGCTCCGCGCCGGTTTCCTCGACCACCGCCTTGATCTGCGCTTCCTGTTGCGCCTTCGTTTCCTTCGTCACGGGCAGATGATGATAGGGGATGTCCCCGATCATCGTCGTGTTGAGGGCCGCCATCGGATGATTGGACACGATGCCGACGACATCCATCGGCAGTTCGCCGATGCGATGCCGATAAAGCAGATCGCCGAGGCAGTGGTCGAACTTCGACACCAGCAACAGCACGCGCCGCCGTTCCGCCGCGTCGCGCAGGCTCCAGATCATCCCATGATCGTCCGCCACCATCCGGAAAGCCGCGCTTAGCTTGTCGATGTCGTTCCACGGCTCAGCCAGCTCCGCCACGACCCGCATGAAGAACAGGCCGCTTTCCCGGTCGTCGAACTGCTGCGCTTCGAGGATATTGCCACCGTGCGAAGCGAGGAAAGCGGCCACGGTGGCGACCAGGCCCGGCCGGTCGGCGCAGGACAGGGTCAGGATGCATGTCTGGGTCAATCGATCCCCCTATGGATGATATGCGTCAATTCTGGTTCGACCGGTGCTGCCCGATCCACTCTGCCGTGCGCGCCAAGCCCCCGAATGGATAGAAGTGCAGCCGCACCGGGCCATGGCCGGGGTGAAGGCCAGCGGCGATGTCGCCCACCAGCCGGTCGGGCCCGGCAGCGCCCAGCAGGCGCGACAGGGAAATGCCATATTTCGCAAGCACAGACGCGGACGCGCCGACGCCGCAATGGGCGGCAAAGCGCAGCAGCGTCTTGATACCCGCTGGCCCCGGCACGCCGATCCGCACCGGCGCATCGATCCCCCTCCTCCGCAATTCGATCAGCCAATCCAGCACCGGCGCGGCATCAAAGCCGAACTGGGTGACGATCAACGGGGCCATGCCGCGATCCGACACCTCCGCACATTTGGCCAGAAGTGCGGTCCACCGCGCTTCTTCATCCATCACGGGATGGCCTTCCGGGTGCCCGGCAATGCCAATCGCCTTCACGCCATGCTTTTCAAACAGGCCCGTCCGCAACAAGGACAGCGCATCCTCGAACGGCCCCGCCGGGACGGGGGGATCACCCGCCACCAAGAACATGCGCCGGACGCCAGCCTCTTGCGTGGATCGGCGCACCGTCTGCTCCAACTCCTCATAGGAGCCGATCCGCCGCGCCGACAGGTGCGACATGGGTTCAAAGCCAAGGTCGCGGACCAGCTTCGCCGCAGCGATCCGCGCGTCGATCGTCTCACCGGGCAGGAAAGTGATGGCGATCGGCGTTTCGGGTGCCAGCATCAAGGCGGCGGTGCGCAGGGCATCGCAATCCTTGGCCGTCATCTCGATCGAATAGCCATCGGTGATCCGCTTGGGGATATGCTGTTCCCAGTTCGGGTGGATCGTCGCCGCGCCCGCCATGACCGCTCTCCTGTATATTCCAGCTTTTGCCGGGCAGCCTCTGCCGCTCGATCTTTTTGCCATTTCTTCTCTAGCGTCATTCTCATAATTCGTATATAGGAAATTTCATGAATACGAATTGAAAGCGATTTGGCTCGTGCCGCTGTCTTCCTCAAAGCTCGTCCTGCTACCCGGCCTTCTCTGCGATTCCCGCATGTTCGCGGCGCAGATGGAGCGCTTCCCGGACGCTTTTGCAGTCGATGGTTTCGGGACCTCTGACAGCATCGCTGAAATGGCGCGGCGCGTTCTCGCCTCCGGGCCGCAGACTATGTCGCTGCTCGGCCATTCCATGGGTGCGCGCGTTGCCCTGGAGGTCACGCGGCTTGCGCCCGAGCGCGTCGAACGGCTGGCGCTGGTCAGCACCGGCGTCCACCCGGTGCGTGCTGGTGAAGCGGAAAAGCGCTACGCGCTGCTGGCGCTAGGCCGTGAACAGGGCATGGCGGCGCTCGTAGACCGCTGGCTTCCTCCCATGGTCGCGCCCGGCCGCCACGCCGATCGACAGTTGATCGAGCCGCTGCACCAAATGGCGGTCCAGGCGGGCATCGACGTCTATGCAGCGCAGATCACCGCGCTTCTTGGCCGTCCGGAGGTCGAATCGCTGTTGCCCCGCATCGCCTGCCCGACGCTGGTCGGGGTGGGCGAGTATGACCAATGGAGCCCGCCCGAACAGCACCGCTTGATCGCCGCGGGCATTCCCGCGGCGCAGCTCAAGATCATCGCCGGGGCGGGTCACATGCTGCCCGCCGAAGCGCCTGATGCCCTTAACGAAGCCATAGCCGGCTGGCTGGAAATGCCCGCCGGTTCCGAAACCATGATGGGAGAAGATGAATGACTGACAGCCTGCAAAATCTGATCGAGGGCAAGGGTGACCTGGTTCACTTCCTGCGCAACCAGCAGACCGGCCCCAACGCCTATCCCGGCGTTCCGGCCGAATATTCCAATTGGCGCAACGAACAGACCGCTTGGGCGCAGACTGCGGTGCTGTTCAACCAATCCTATCATATGGTCGATCTGGAAGTCAGCGGGCCGGACGCCTTCGCGATGCTGAACCATCTCGGCATCAACAGCTTCAAGGGATTCATTCCCGACCGCGCCAAGCAGTGGGTGCCTGTGACGCCCGACGGCTATGTCATCGGCGATGTCATCCTCTTCTACCTTGAGGAAAACCGCTTCAACCTGGTCGGCCGCGCGCCCGCGATCGAATGGGTCGAATATCATGCCCAGACCGGCGAGTGGAACGTCACCGTCGAACGCGACGAGCGCACCGCCGTTCGTCCCGATCCGGAAAACCGCAAATCCTATCGCTATCAGTTGCAGGGACCGAACGCGATGCAGACGCTCGGGGCGGCGATGGGCCAGACCCCGCCCGACCTCAAATTCTTCCACATGACCACGCTCGACATTGCAGGCTGCAAGGTCCGTGCGTTGCGCCATGGCATGGCGGGCCAGCCGGGCTATGAGCTGTTCGGCCCCTGGGCGGAACGCGAAACCGTACGTCAGGCGCTGATCAAGGCCGGAGAAGCTTTCGGCCTGACGCTGGTCGGTGGGCGTACCTATTCTTCCAACACGCTGGAGTCGGGCTGGATCCCCTCTCCGCTGCCCGCCGTTTACAGCGGCGAAGCGCTCAAGCCCTATCGCGAATGGCTGACCGCCAACTCCTATGAAGCCAAGGCGTCGATCGGCGGCAGCTATGTCCCCGACAGCATCGAAGGCTATTATCTGACGCCATGGGATCTTGGCTATGGTCCCTTCGTCAAGTTCGACCATGACTTTATCGGCCGGGAAGCGCTGGAGAAAATCGCGGCCGGACCGCACCGCAAGAAGGTGACGCTGGCGCTCGACAGCGAGGACGTCGCCCGCGTCATCAGCTCCGCCTTCCAGAAGGGCGACCGCGCGAAATATTTCGAGTTTCCCTCGGCGGTATATTCGATGCATCCCTATGACTCGGTACTGGTCGACGGCAAGCAGGTCGGCCTGTCCACCTGGGTCGGCTACAGCGCCAATGAAGGCCGGATGCTGACCCTCGCCATGGTAGACGCGGAATATGCGGAACCGGGCACGAAGGTGACGCTGCTGTGGGGCGAACCCGATGGCGGCACCAGCAAGCCGACGGTCGAGCCGCACATCCAGGTCGAAATCCACGCCACTGTCAGCCCCGCGCCCTATTCCGAAGTCGCGCGTGACAGCTATGCGGATGGATGGCGGACCCGCAAGACCGCCTGATCATCGACCGGCGGGGCGTTTTCTCCCTGACGCCCCGCCGGATTTTTTTCGGGAGCGGAAACGCGCCATGGTGCTGCTGCAATGGCACGCCCTTCAGGCGATATCGAACAACGCCGCCGTCCGTGTCAGCGCGGAAACGACGCGGCGGTCGAGTTCTTCATCGAACCGGACCACCGGCACGGCGACGCTGAAGGCGCCAGCCACTTCACCGTCCACCTGCGCGGCATAGGCAAGGCCGTAAATGCCCGGCGTGCTTTCTTCCCGCGTGCGCGCCACGCCCGTCTGCCGGACCAGCCCGATCTCTTCCCGCAGCGCATCCGCGTCGGTGATCGTCGTCGGGGTCAGCGCCTCGCGACGGCTTTCCTTCAGATAGCGTTCGAACTCGTAATCCGGCATCGCGGCGAGCAGCGCCTTGCCCGCCGAAAAGCAATGCAGCGGCGTGCGGCGGCCGGTCTGCACGGCATAGCGCAAGGCATGGTCGCTGGTTTCGGTGACGAGCGCCTCCATCTCCCACCCCTGGCGCACGAAGAAGGAGCTGGTTTCGTTCAACTGGACGCGTAGCGACCTGACCAGCGGTGCGGCCCGTTCGGCCAGCGAAAAGGCGGGCGTCGGCCCTTGCAGCCGGGCCAGCCCCGGCCCGGCGCTATAACGCCGCCCTTCGCGTTGCAGATAGCCGCGCTCCGTCAGGGTCGCGAGCAGGTAGGACAGGCTGCTGACCGGGATCGACAACGCCTGCGCGATCTCCTGCGCCACCAGCGGGCGGCGGCATGATACGACATATTCGATGATGTCGATCGTGCGCATGGCGGATTTGACGGTGGGCGAAAGCGTTTGTTCGTTCATGACGCGACTGTAGCATCAGGAATGAAATGGGATAGCCTCACGCGGAAAAGATGAGCGATCCGCTGCGCTCCTGAAAGTGCCAATCATCACCGATGCGCACAAGCCATTCCGTGAATGACCTTCCCAGCAAAACGTAATCATCCGCCGGGGGAGGGCCAGCCCCCGGCGGATGCCCCCTCTCAGAGATAGAGTTGCGGGTTGATGGGCAAGTTGTTTTCCCGGCAGTAGCTCTCATAATGGTTGATGAACCACCACACGTCGGCGGTTTCCACGAACTGGCCTTCCTCGTCGTAGAATTCGATCGGACCTTGCATCCATCCCCACAGCTTGCCGCCCTGGGGATGTTCGCTGACCAGCGTGTGGCGTTCGCCCGGCACTTCCAGGAAGAAATCTCCTGGACCCGCCACCCAGTCATGTTCCAGATAGCGCAGGCTGCCCTCCAGGCACATCATGACCAGCCGCCCGCGATGCTTGTGGGTGCCGAGCACGCCGGGCCCCTTCAGCCAGAGCACGTTGCAATAGATGTTTTGGCGGACGTCGAAGGCCAGGTGACGGATGGCGGCATTGTCGCCAAAGGGCACCCAGGGGCTTTCCGCCTCCGACGGCCCGACGAAGCTGCCTTTCACGCCGCGCGCGTCGATCACATGGGACAGATTTTCGGGAACATCGACGATCTTGAAGGCGGTCGATGGCGGGGCAGTCATTGTAGTGGACATGATGATGCGATCCTGCTTGCGTTATGGAAGGTTGATCAGAACTTCACGCCCAGCCTGGCGTACCATTCGGCCGGACGGTTATAGGTGCCGTAGAATTGCCCCCCGGCAATCTGCGCCTGACCGGTGGTCAGGAAGCGTTCGTCAAAGATATTCGTGCCGCCCACGGTGACGCTGTAGCGGTCGTCGGGCAGTCGCAGCGTCACATTGGCATTGACGACGTTCGACGCCTTGCGGTCGAGCAGGAACGTGCCTTCGGTATCGTTGCGCATCCGGGACGTGTAGGTCCAGTCGGCCAGCATGATGAGCTTCGCGCCGCTGCTGCCGACGTCCAGCTCGATGCGCGGGCTTACATTGACTTTCCAGTGCGGCGTCTTGGGCAGTTCGGCACCGACGAACACGCCGCCCTGGATCACGCTGGGCGCGACCACCGCACCCGGCAGCACGTCGGTATATTTGGCGTCGATGTAGCCGACCGAAGACGTCAGGGTGAAGGCGCGAACGGGTGCGAACACCGCCTCGGCTTCGAAGCCCTTGATCCGGGCGTCACCGGCATTCTGGATCGTCGGCGACACACCCTGCTGGAAGTTCAGCTGGATGCCCTTATAGTTTGTGGTGAACGCCGCGAAGTTCAGCTGCAGACGCCGATCGAGCAGCTTCGACTTGAAACCAATTTCCCAAGTCGTCGCCTTTTCTTCGTCAAAGCTCGGCGCATCGGGCAGTGGGTTGGACAAGCGCGTCGTCCATCCGCCGGTCTTGTACCCCTTCGACCAGGACGCGTAGGCCATGAAATCGTCGGTGGGGTAGAGTTGCACGCCGATCTTGGGCGAGAAATTGTCGAACGTCTTGCGGTTCACGCCACCAGGATAAAGCTGCAAGGGCGCGTCGGCATTGGGAAAGCCCGCAGCAACGCGGCAATCGTCGCTGATCGGCGTCAGCGACGCGCAGGGCGGCACGCCAAAGCCGTTCAGTATCTTGTAAGTCAAGCCATTGCGATCGGACTGGAACCCTTCGAAAGCCTTCTTTTCCTTGGTATAGCGCGCACCGACCGTGATGCCGATCAGGTCGATGGGCTTGAAGTCCAGCTGGCCGAAAAGAGCGCCATTCTTGGTGCTCAGGATATTGTTGCCGTCGACCTGCAGCAATCCTTCGGCGAAGGTCACATAATCGTGAAGATTACCCGATTCCTTGAAATAATAGGCACCCAGCACATATTTCAGGCGATCATCCAGCGCTTTACCCAGAAGTTGGAATTCCTGGCTGAACTGCTTCTGGTTCATCTCGAAGCTGATCTGAAGCATGTTGAGCGGCGACCCGTCATTGTCCATCCCCACCTTCCAGTGCAGTTCGCGATAGGAAGTGATGGACTTGAGCGTCAGGCTGTCGGACAGGTCATATTCGATCGTACCTGCGCCGCCGTAAGATTGCATGCGTGCGAAGTTAAGCCCCGTCGCATAGCTGCTGTCCTTGTCTCCGGTGACAAAGCGATTATCATAAGGCAGGCGATTATTGTCGGGGTTCGCATCGGCATTGACGCCGAAGATCGCCGGCAGATCGAACAGGCCGGTACGGCCAGCGCGACGATAGGCATAGGCGAAGGACGGCGGACCGTTGCCGCATCCGGTCGACTGCCCCGCAATGGCGCAATTATAGCTGCCCGCGAAAACATCGAAAGCGCCACCCGCGACATTGGGCGTTGTGGCGAGCAGCGTGTTGGGAAGCTGTTCCTGCCTGCTGCTGCTATAATCGCCGGTCAGCGTCACGCGCACCGCGTCGCTCGGCTCCCAGCGCAGCTTGGTGCGCAGGCTCCACGCGTCTTCGCCACCTTCGCGGCCTATCCCGGTATTTTCATAACCGGCTCCGGCATAGGCCGTAGAAGGCTCGACATCATAGGTGCCCGGCTGCGCGCCCGGAAAGGGCCTGCGCTTGAAATAGCCGTCGCGCGTCTTGACCGAAAAGGACACCGAACTCGACAGCGTATCCGCGATCGGAATGTCCGCCGTGCCGCGCGCCTGGAACAGCTTATAGCTGCCCACCGTCGCATCGCCGATGAAACGGAATGTATCGCCCGGATCATGGGTCACGATGGAAATCGCGCCGCCGATGGTATTGCGGCCGAACAGCGTGCCCTGCGGACCTTTAAGCACTTCGATCCGCTCGACATCGCCCAGTTCCTGGTTCGCGCCGACCGATCGCGCCAGATAGACGCCGTCCAGATAGACGCCGACGCCCGGATCGATGTTGAAGGCGAAATCGTTGGACCCGATTCCACGGACATAGGCGGCAAGCACCGACGACGACCCTGAAAAGGGCGTACCGGCGTCGAAGGTGACGTTGGGAGCAAGCCCCGAAAGCGCGGCGACACTCTGCACCGCGCGTTCCTGCAACGCGTCATTGGTGAAGGCCGAAATGGCGATCGGCACCTTCTGCACATTTTCCGACCGGCGCTGGGCAGTGACGACGATGTCCTGAATGCCGCCGCTCTGTGGCGCGTCTTGCGCGGCGGGCGCGGGCGCCGCCTCCTGGGCGTAAGCGGGCGCCAAAGTCCCGGCTGCTACAGCCAGCACCGACGCAACGGGCAATGCGGCAATCATCTTGATCATGGTTCCTCCCCTCGGCAATGGACGCATTTCGCGCTCCACTGACGACATGACAGAAACCGCTCCTCCCGGCTTGCACTGGAGCGCGGCCGATCAGGATTCCAGCGCAATTTGATTCATTTTCACGAAATTTCATGAATGCGAAACAGCATCCCTCAGTTCGCCAGATAGCCGCCATCGATGGGGATACACGCGCCGGTGATGAACGCGGCCCTTTCCGACAACAGGAATGCCGTGAGATGGCCGCACTCCTCTGGTTCCCCGAGCCGCTTGATCGCCTGGGGCGCCAGCAAGGCTTCCAGGAACTCCGGCGATGTGCCGTCCAGCAGCCTGGAGCGGATCGCGTTGGGCAGGATGGCATTGATGCGCACGTTGACGTCGCCATTCTCTCCCGCCGCCGTTCGGGTCAGGCCAAGCATCGCATGCTTCGTCGCTGAATATATGCCCGCTTCCCGTAATCCCACGGCTCCGGCAATGGATGATATGTTGACGATACTGCCGCCCTTCTGCCTTCGCATGATTGGAAGCACGGCACGCATGATGCGGAAACAGCTTTTGAGGTTCACGTCATTCATCCGGTCCCACAAATCCTCGCTGCTGTCCGCCAGCATGGATTTCAGGCCGATGCCTGCATTGTTCACGGCAAAATCGATCCGCCCGTTTATCGCGCATGTCTGCGCGATCAGCGTTTCGACATCAGCGCCGCTGGTCACGTCGGCCGCGATAAAGCGCGCAACGCCGCCTGCCCCCTTGATCTCGGCAACCGCATGGGCGCCTTCCTCCGTGGATGAGGAAAGATCGCTCAACACGACATTCGCTCCCTCCGCCGCCAGCACCTTGGCGATGCCGCACCCGATCCCGCTGGCCGCGCCGGTCACGAAACCCGTCTTTCCGGTAAGCAGTCCGTTCGTCATCCGCGTCACTCCTATATGCTGATGGTAAGCGCGCTCCAGCGACAGGAACGGCCGATGGACGATCTTTGTGGAATTGGCTCTGTCAGGCGCGCGCGATCTGGCGGCCTTCGCGAGGCGAAAAGCCGTGCCGCTTGCGGAAGCAGCGTGCGAAATAGGCAGGATCATTGAAACCAAGCTCAAGCGCGATCGCGGTGATATTCGGCGCCCGGTCAGCGGCCAGAATTTCCAGCGCCCGCTCCATCCGCCTGTCCAATATATAGGCGCGCAGTGTCGTGCTTTCAGCGGCGAACCAGGTCTGGATCGTGCGGGGGGAAATGCCTACTTCCCGTGCAATGGATTCGGTGTCGAGTTCAGGATCGCCCAGCCGCGCTTCCACGATAGCCTTGACGCGGGCCAGCCCCCGTCCATCGACATTGGGCCCGCCCCGAACAGCGCTGCGCAGAGCCAGGCCGAGCAGGTCGAGCATGAGCGTTTCAGCCCCTTCCGCCCAGCTCGGATCAGGCGCAACGGCACGGCTCTTGGCTTCCCGCCATAAGGCGAGCGCCAGTTGATGGAAGCTGTGGACGGTCGGCGAATTACCCGGCGTCGGGCTGCCGATGTGGAGGTCCAACTGCGGCACCCGCCGTTCAAGTTCATGGCGGGCGACATCGACAACCATCATTTCGTGGGATGCAACCTCCATCCGCATCGGTGCCGCTGTGGTGCAGATGGATAGATCTCCCGGACGCAGCAGGCATTCGCGGCCCGATTGCCGCTGTTCGCTGAGACCCAGGGTCTGAAGGTGCACCAGCAACCTTTCCTCGCCATGATAGCGGGCGCTACGCGACACGATCGACGATTCTGCCCGCGCCTTGAATATGGTGAGGTTGCCCAGCGTCCAGCAGCCCAGCTGCCCCAGAAATTCGTGGTTGGAACTGTCGATCATCAGCCCGGCGGACCGGCCAGAGGCAACGCTGTTCCAATAGGCCAGGCGTTCACGCCTGGCGACATCGCGCGTCGAGAAATGCTCGATCATTCACCGCTCTCCTGATCGGAACTTTTCACATAAATCAGGAAAAGGGAATAGCTCACGCTTTGACACGGCACGCTCCAGATCGGCTTTCATCACTGTGCGGTGAAGACGATCCCAAAAGCCAAGCCATTGATAGTCAAAGATATAGGCTAACCCCTGGTTAGCGCGGCCACTTTGTTTCGCCATGATAATTAGAATAAACTTATATGATGGGATCAGTTCGAATGAACGTCCTTCCGCGGTGTGCGGCCAAAGCGGGCCATGGCATTCCTTCCGGATCTGGACCGGCCCTTCGTGATGCTGGACGATGCATCCTCGCCGAGCGGCCAGGTCACGCTTTTTTCCGATCCGTTGCAAATGATCGAAGCCGAGACTCTGGCTGATGTCGTTCCGGCTTTGGATGCCGTGCGCGAGGCGACAAGAGCAGGTGCTCACGCGGCGGGGTTCGTCAGCTATGATGCCGGGGCGGCCTTTGATCCCGCCATGCCGGTCACTCCCTCGCAAGGGCCGCTTCTCTGGTTCGGAATATTCGAAGCTCCGCGCACACTGCCCTCACACAGGTTCGCGGAATTGCTGCCGGGCGGGGACGCGGCATTCGACCTGGGACCGCTCCTCCCCGGAACGACAGAAGGACAGCATGCAGAGCGGATCGCTGCCCTGCTCGACCTCATCCAGGCAGGCGATCTGTATCAGGCAAACCTGACTTTTGCCGCCAACATGCAGTTTCATGGCGATCCGCTGGCGCTCTATGCCCGGCTGCGGCAGCGGCAGCGGGCGCCCTATGGCGCGATCCTTTCCACCGGCACCGGGCTCATCTTCTCCTTCTCGCCCGAACTGTTCTTTACGCTCAAGGGGCGCGACATTGCCTGCCGTCCGATGAAGGGCACGGCGGAAAGGCATCTGGATCCGGATGCGGATGCCGAAGCGGCAAGGTCGCTCGCGGCTGATCCCAAGCAGCGGGCCGAAAATCTGATGATCGTCGACCTGATGCGCAATGACCTTTCACGGGTGGCGGCAGCCGGATCGGTGCAGGTGCCGCAGCTTTTCGCGGTCGAAACCTACCCGACCGTGCACCAGATGGTTTCTGCCGTGACGGCGCGGCGGCGCGATGATGTGGATGCCTTCGATATCCTGGCCGCGCTGTTTCCCTGCGGATCGATCACCGGAGCGCCCAAGATCCGCGCGGCGCAAGTGATCGCACAGTTGGAGGACAGGCCGCGCGGCGTCTACACTGGATCGATCGGCCATTTCGCCCCGAATGGCGACGCCAGCTTCAACGTGGCGATCCGCACACTCACTTTCGCTCCAAAGGATGCGCGGCTGACGATCGGCCTCGGCTCTGGAATCGTCGCTGATTCCGATCCGCTGGCGGAGTGGAAAGAATGTCTGACAAAAGCGCGGTTCCTGGGATAGGGACTTTACCGAGCCATGCTGTCCCATACTGGAGAATGAGCGGAAGTCCGTCAGCCCGCGTCAGAATGACCTGCCCCATCCACGCTGTTGAACAGTGTCGCACGGCTCTGCGGCGGCGGCGCGCCGCGCTCACGCAACAAGGTGATGGCCGCGTCGGCCGCCGGACTCAAACCCGCGTCGCCTGCCTCCTGCAGCGCGGAGATCTGCGCCCGCATGCGGGGGTCCCAGAAACTGGCAATGTGATCGGCAACCGCCTTTGCCGCATCGTCATGGCCGGTGCCTTCCAGATTGCGGGCGATCTGGTTGGCCATGTAGACCAGGCGGGCCTGGTTCGACATCATCACGCTATCGCCGCCGCTCATCTTCCGTCACTCCGCCGCATGCGCCACGTCGATCCGGCGGCTGTGGCGCGCCTGCTCCTCATAGCTTTGCTGCCAGTCGCTGGGGCCGTTGGATGCGGAAACCTGCACCGCCGTGACCTTATATTCGGGGCAGTTGGTGGCCCAATCGGAAAAGTCGGTGGTGACGACATTGGCCTGTGTCTCGGGATGATGGAACGTCGTGTATACGACGCCCGGCGCCACCCGGTCAGTGATCAGCGCCCTCAGCGTCGTCTCTCCCGCACGGCTGCGCAGCGTCACCCATTCGCCATCTTTCAGACCCCGGTTTTCCGCGTCGCTCGGATGGATCTCCAGCCGGTCTTCCGGATGCCAGGCGGTATTGGCGGTGCGCCGCGTCTGCGCGCCGACATTATAGTGGCTAAGGATGCGTCCGGTCGTCAGCAGCAAGGGAAAGCGCGGGCCCGTCTTCTCGTCCGTCGGGATATAGCTGGTGACGACGAACTTGCCCTTGCCGCGCACGAAGCCGTCGATATGCATTGTCGGCGTGCCCTGCGGCGCGCTGTCGTTGGCGGGCCATTGCAGCGATCCTTCCGCGTCCAGCCTGTCATAACGCACCCCGGCAAAGGTGGGGGTGAGCGCCGAAATTTCTTCCATGATTTCAGAAGGATGCTTATATTTCCAGCCCAGCCCCATGGCGTTCGCGACCAGTTGCACGATCTCCCAATCGGCATAGCCGTTGAGCGGCGCCATCACCTTGCGCACCCGCTGAACCCGCCGCTCCGCATTGGTGAAGGTCCCGTCCTTCTCAAGGAAGGTGGAACCCGGCAAGAAAATATGAGCGTAATTCGCGGTTTCATTCAGGAAAAGATCCTGCACGACCACGCACTCCATCGCCGACAGCCCCGCCGCGACATGATGCGTGTTCGGGTCCGACTGCAAGATATCCTCGCCCTGGATGAAGATGCCCTTGAACACACCGTCGGTCGCTGCATCCAGCATGTTGGGGATGCGCAGGCCGGGCTCCGGGTCCAGCGCCACGCCCCAGGCCTGTTCGAACAGGCGCCGGGTGTCGTCGTCCGAGACATGACGGTAGCCGCTATATTCGTGCGGGAAGCTGCCCATGTCGCAGGCGCCCTGCACATTATTCTGCCCCCGCAGCGGGTTTACGCCAACACCCTCGCGCCCGATATTGCCGGTCGCCATCGCCAGATTGGCGATCGCCATCACGGTCGAGCTGCCCTGGCTATGTTCGGTGACGCCGAGACCGTAATAGATGGCTGCGTTGCCGCCGGTCGCGTAGAGGCGGGCGGCGGCGCGTACCTCATCCGGCATGACGCCAGTCAGCGGTTCGATCGCTTCGGGCGACCGGCTGGGGTCGGAAACGAACTCTGCCCAGTCGGCAAACTCGTCCCAGTCGCAGCGTTCGCGGATGAAGCTCTCGTCATAGAGCTTCTCCGTTACGATCACATGCGCAAGCGCCGTCAGCATGGCGACGTTGGTGCCGGGGCGCAGAGGCAGATGATGTTCTGCCTCCACATGGGGCGACCTCACAAGATCGATCCGGCGCGGGTCGATGACGATCAGCTTGGCGCCCTGCCGCAGCCGCTTCTTCAGACGGCTTGCGAAGACGGGATGCCCGTCCGTCGGGTTCGCCCCGATCACCAGGATCACGTCCGCCTCCATCACGCTGTCGAAATCCTGCGTCCCCGCCGACGTGCCGAATGTCGTTTTCAGGCCATAGCCGGTCGGGGAGTGACAGACGCGCGCGCAAGTATCGACATTATTGTTGCCGAAGCCCTGGCGGATAAGCTTCTGCACCAGGAATGTCTCTTCATTGGTGCAGCGGCTAGATGTGATGCCGCCGATAGACCGAGTGCCATATTTCGCCTGTATGCGGCGGAACTCCGACGCGGTGTGGGCGATCGCCTCTTCCCAGCTGACTTCGCGCCAGGGTTCGTCCACCGACGCGCGGATCATGGGTTTCAGGATACGGTCCTTGTGCTGGGCATAGCCCCAGGCGAACCGCCCCTTGACGCAGCTGTGGCCACGGTTCGCCTTGCCGTCCTTCCACGGCACCATGCGGACCAGTTCCTCGCCGCGCATCTCTGCACGGAAGGTGCAGCCGACGCCGCAATAGGCACAGGTGGTGACGACCGCGCGATCAGGCGTGCCGGTTTCCACCACCTTCTTCTCGATCAGCGACGCTGTCGGGCAGGCCTGAACGCAGGCCCCGCAGGACACGCATTCGGAGCCGAGAAAATCCTCGCCCTGCGACGGCGCTACCTTTGATTCAAAGCCCTTGTTCTCGATAGTCAGCGCGAATGTTCCCTGCACTTCCTCACAGGCGCGCACACAGCGGGAACAGACGATGCACTTGCTCGGATCAAAGTCGAAATAGGGGTTCGACTGGTCCTTCGCCTGACCCATGTTGGTCGCGCCATCATAGCCATAGCGCACGTCGCGCAGGCCGACCGCGCCCGCTTGAACCTGCAATTCGCAGTCTCCATTCGCGGCGCAGGTCAGGCAGTCGAGAGGATGGTCTGAGATGTAGAGCTCCATCACCCCGCGCCGCAGCTTTTTCAGCCGTTCGGTCTGGGTGCGCACCACCATACCCTCCGCGACCGGTGTGGTGCAGGATGCGGGATAACCGCTGCGCCCCTCCACTTCGACCAGGCAGAGGCGACAGGAGCCGAAGCTTTCGACATTGTCCGTCGCACACAGCTTTGGAATGGACCCGCCCAGCAGCGACGCGGCGCGCATGATGCTGGTGCCTTCGGGCATGGTGACGCTTTGGCCATCGATCGTGAGTGTGACGGACTTGCCAGTCGCCAGCGCAGGCGGCGTGCCATGGTCGGTTTCGCGGGAAAAGGTCATTCCGCTGCCTCTTTCGTCGGTGCCGCTGCACCGAAATCTTCGGGGAAATGATCGAGCGCGCTCAGCACTGGATAGGGGGTAAAGCCGCCCAAGGCGCAGAGCGAGCCATATTTCATGGTGTCGGCGAGATCACGGAGAAGGCTAGTCTGCGCTTCGATGGATACGTCGATGCGATCGGGAGAGCGGGAGTAAAGAGCACTATCGAGAAACCCCTCCACCGTTCGCTCTGCGACAGGCTCAGCCCGAACGGATCGAAGGGAGTCACGCGTTCCGATGATCCGGTCGATGATCTCCACCCCGCGCGTCGAGCCAATGCGGCAAGGTGTGCATTTGCCGCAGCTTTCCACTGTACAGAATTCCATGGCGAAGCGGGCCATGTGCGCCATGTCGACGCTGTCGTCAAAAACCGTGATCCCGGCGTGGCCGATGAGTCCACCCGCTTGCGCGAATGCCTCATAGTCGAACGGCAGGTGGAACATGGACGGCGGGAAGTAGGCGCCGAGCGGTCCGCCGACCTGCACCGCGCGAACCGGGCGGCCACTCGCCGTGCCGCCGCCAATGCCGTTCACCAATTCGCCCAGCGTGATGCCAAAGCCGATCTCGTACAGACCGCCATGCTTCACATTGCCTGCAAGCTGCACCGGCATGGTGCCGCGTGAGCGGCCAAAACCCACGGCAGCATAGGCATCGGCGCCTTTGGCAAGGATGAAGGGCACCGCCGCGAGGGACAGCACATTGTTGATGACCGTTGGCTGGCCGAACAGCCCGTAAAGCGCGGGCAGCGGCGGCTTGGCACGCACCTGTCCACGCTTGCCCTCTATACTGTCGAGCAGCGCCGTCTCTTCGCCGCAGACATAGGCGCCCGCCCCTTCGCGCACCTCCAGTTTGAAGGGCGCGACCAGATGCGCCGACGCGTCGATGGCCGCGCGCATGGTTTGGCAAGCGAAGGGATATTCCGAGCGGATATAGATATAGCCGTGGCCCGCACCCACGGCATAGGCGGCGATCGCCATGCCCTCGATCAGGCAAAAGGGGTCGCCCTCCATCAACATGCGGTCGGCGAAAGTGCCGCTGTCGCCTTCATCGGCGTTGCAGACGATGAATTTGGTGGAGGCAGGAGCGTCCAGCACGGTCTGCCACTTGATCCCGGTCGGAAAACCAGCCCCGCCCCGCCCGCGCAGGCCTGATGCCTTGACAGTATCGACCACGGCTTGCGGCGTCTGCTCTCGTGCGGCCTCCAACCCCTTCCATCCGCCACGCGCGGCATAATCCTTCAGGCTGAGCGGATCGATGATGCCGCAGCGGGCGAAGGTGAAACGCTGTTGGCTGGCGAAGAAGGGCAGATCCTCGACCTTGCCCAGCCTTCCCGGATGCGTCCCGTCCAGTACGGTGGCGACGCCGCCCGCTTCTACCGGACCATAGCCGATGCGCCCTTCGTCCGTTTCCACCTCCACCAGCGGTTCGATCGAAAAGAGCCCGCGTGATCCAGTGCGGATCACGTCGCACCCGACCTGTTCGAACGCATGCGCGACAGCGTCCGCGCCCAAGGCCACCGACGCCATATCGCGGCTGATGTAGACCCGCGTCATGCCGCGATCTCTGCCGCGATCCGGTCCAACACGGCGTTGTCGATCCGCGCCACCGGCCGACCATCGACCAGAGCGTTGGGGCCAATGGCACATAGGCCGAGGCAATAGACCGGTTCCAGGCTGACCTGCCCATCCGCGCGTGTCTGGCCAAGCGGCACGCCAAGGCGGCGCACCGCCGCCGCCTCAATCGCCGCACCGCCCCGCGCCTGGCAACTTTCCGCCCGGCACAGCTTCACCACGTGACGGCCAGCGGGCGCGCGGCGGTAGTCGTGATAGAAAGTGATGACGCCGTGCACATCCGCACGGCTGAGGTTCAAGGCCTTCGCAACGGACGGCACCCATGCATCGTCGATATAACCGGCCTCTTTCTGAATCGCGTGGAGCAGAGGCAGAAGCTGGTCCCGCGTTGCAGAGTGACGCGCAACCCAGGCGCCGATGAACTCGTCCATCCCATCCATCCATTTCTATTCTGGGCGGAAGGGTGTGGATCGCCGGGGTTCCAGTCAAATCGAACCCCATGATGATCGATAGTCATTGTCTATCGACGAGCACCTAAGGGCTTCTCGGCAGGTGCAGTTCCCGCGCGACGCTCAGGACCGCTTGGGCGAGCGGGCTCATCGGCGCGCTGTCGGACACGATGATGCCAATGCGGCTTACTTCCTGCGGATCGGGCAGCGCGTGCAGCCGTATCCATTGCAACCCTTCCAGCAATCTGGTGTGGCTATCCGGTATGATGGAGCAGAGGCGGCCTTGCTGAACCAATCCCAACAGCGCCACATAGCTGTCAGCGGTGATGATTGGGCGAAGCGCCAGCCCGCGCTCAGCCAAACGCGCGTCGAGAATGCGCCTGTTCTGCATGCCCTGATGCAACAGGCATAATGGCAACTCGGCGAGATCGGACCAGTCAAGCGGATCTGGAACATGGACGCCATCGACGGCGCTGATCAACATTGCCCGTTCGGCATAGAGCGGAACGGTCAAAGCATGAGCGGGCGGTTCGAAATCCAGGTAGGTAAGACCTGCATCCAGTTCGAAGGCGGCAAGATCGCGTTCGATCTGCCGCGAAGTCAGCGCACGGACCGCGATGTTTAGGCCGGGATGGCGCGCCAGCATGGCTCCTGCCAAATGACCGATGACCGGCATGGCAGCAGGTATCGCGCCCAACCGCAACTCACCTTTCAGAGCGCCGCGCGCTGTAGCCGAACTTTGCTCCAATGCTTCGACCGCAGCAACGATCTGCCGGGCCCATGGAAGGATGGCCTCACCTTCCGGCGTCAATCCCACAAACCGGCGGTCGCGCTGGATCAGCCTCTTGCCCAATTGTCCTTCAAGAGTGGCGATGCCCGCAGACAGAGTGGGCTGTGACACGTTGCAATATTCGGCCGCTCGCGCGAAATGCCTCTCCCGCTCTAGCGCGAGGAAATATTCGATGAAGCGGGTTTGCATGAGATGTTTCTATACAACAATCCATGCCGATAAAAATATGGATGATTGGTTATTGGGCAGCTTGATTGGAGCATGTTCGAGCTGTGCATGATCGAACATGCTCCAAAGATTTCTTTTGAGACCTGTGGCGGGAGCCAGCAGGTTTCCCAAAGTTCAGAAGGTGAACCCGGCGCGTATGCCATATTCGCGCGGCGCGCCGTAAAACTCATTGAGGCCGAACTGGCCGCTGACATAGCGCTTGCCGGTCAGGTTGGTGCCATAAGCCTCAATATGGAACTGGCCGGTGCGCAGGGTGACGAGGCCGGACAACAGGCCATAGCCCGCGATCCGATCCGACACCGGCGAATAGGCTAGATAGGTGAAGCGTGGGCCCACATAGGAATAACTCACGCGCGGCGTCAGAGTGACGTCACCTCCAAGTTGGAATTCATAGGCCGCTGTGCCGCCATAGGTCCATTTGGGCGAATAGAGGTTGGGGCCGCCATCGGTCGTGGTGATGTAAGGATTATAGTCAAAACAACCGGAGGTCTGACCTGGAACACATTGGGGACCAAGGTTTCCCGGCGGAATGGCCCGGGTGTTGATGAAGGTCAGCCCGGCAAGCTTCGAATGAACATAGGCGACATTGGCGTCGATACTGAAGCCGCCGAACTTGCTCTGCAACTGGGCTTCAATGCCCTTGATCTTGCCTTGCGAGATATTCTGGACGCCGTTGAAGCCGGTCGTCGGTTCGATCACTTCGAACTGGAAATCGGAATAATCATTGTAGAAAGCCGAAATCTGCGTACGGACATGCTTGTCGAACAGGCTCGCCTTCCAGCCGATTTCATAGTTCCACACCATTTCCGGCCGGAACTCGGACTCTACCGCGTTGAAGCCGCCGGGCTTATAGCCGCGAGCGACGAAGGCGTAGAGCAGATGGTCATCATTGACCGTCCAGTTGATCGCCGCCTTGCCAGTAACACGGCCATCCTGGTGCGATCCGTCAAGGCTCGCCACTGGAAAGCCGCCGGGCGGGAAGGTTGGGATGCCAGCTCCAATGCGCACATCGCCGACGCCGCTCGCCTTATAGTGCGAATAGCGCGCGCCCAGCTGCAATTGGACATCAGGCGTCACGCGGTAGCTGCCCTGCGCGAAAACGCCCAGCGTCGTGCGGGTATTGTCGGGGTCGATGTCCGTCGGAAATCCGAACCGCAACTCGCGGATGCGCACCTTGATCTCGTTACGCTGGAAATAACCGCCTAATATCCACTCCAGCGTTTCGCCGGTAGGAGAGATCAGGTTGATCTCCTGACTATACTGACGTTCGCGGGCATAATAGTCCTGCGTGACGCCGTCGGGCGCTGGCGAGGCGTCGACATCGTTGACGCCTTCGATCTTCTTGCTCTGATAACCGCTGATCGACCGTAGCACGATGCCGCTGGCGAATTCCTGCCGCAGCTCAAGGCTGGAGATGAACGCCTTTTCCCGGATCGCCACGGGCGTGTCGTAATTCAGCGTATAGATGTCGCCGACGCGGTAGGGCGCATATTGGGTTCCGCGGATCGGGCGATAGGCATAGCCGCCAATGTCCCGATCATTATACTGGACCTTCAGCAGCGCGCGAAAGTCTCCGGGTTGCCACAGAACGCCCACACGCCCGCCCTTTTCGTCGAGCTTGCCTGCCTTGTTGTTGAAGGGACCGACGTCGTCGAAATAGCTGTCATGTCCCCGGTAGAAGCCAGCGCCGCGCACCGCCAGGGTCGAGGACAGCGGCACGTTGACCGCCCCTTCCAGCCCGAAATTGCCGCGATTTCCAGCGCTGCCCTCGGCATAGCCATTGATGTCGTTCAGATCGGGATTGCGCGAATTGATGAAGATCGCGCCGCCGGTCGAGTTGCTGCCAACGAGCGTGCCCTGCGGCCCGCGCAAGACTTCGACGCTCGCCAGATCGTAGAAGCTGTTGGCCTGGACGATCGGCGGCTGGAACAGGCCGTCGACATAGGTTGCAACACCTGCCGTCACATTGGGCGAGTTACTGGCAAGGCCGATGCCGCGAATGTTGACGGCCGAGGTAATGCCCGCGTCGGAAATCGACAGTGCAGGCGTCGCATTCTGAAGATCGTTCAGCCGGACGACGGCATTCGCCTTGAGGTCGCTTGCATCAAGCGCGCTGGCGGCAACCGGCACCTTTTGCAGATTTTCCGTCCGGCGCTGGGCCGTCACGACGATTTCGCCCAGCGTGCCGGATGTTTCGGCCTGCGGAGCAGCATCCTGCGCCCAGGCAGACGCTGTCCACAGGGTCATTATGGCGGTTGAGCCCGTCAGCAATATGCGCTTCATTCTTCCCTCCCTCATTTTGCTATTTTTCGCGATCATTTCGGTGACCAAGCCGACACCGCCTTCAGGAAAGCGCCGGTTTCCGCCGTCGGCTTTTCATCGCCCGGCGGGAAATAGCTGATCTTGACGACTACAGTGCGGGATCGCGGATCGACGTAGATGAACTGACCCTGCAGCCCCACCGCCGAGTAGGCGCCGCTATTGTCGAGCAGCCACCATTGCATCGCATAGCCGGTCGGCATGCCCGGAGCCTTTGGATCGGCAGGCGTGGACGGCGCGGTCGATGTGCGGACCCAATCGGCGGGCACCACCTGACGCCCGTTGGCGCGGCCGCCGTCGAGCATCATCTGGCCGATCCGTCCATAGTCGCGCAGCGTGGCGTTAAAACCAGCGCCGCTGAATTCGCGGCCCGTACCAGGCTGTCCATCCATGATGTAGAAACCGTCCTGTTCAGCGCCCAGCGGCTCCCACAATTTCTGCGCGGTATAGGCCGCGACGGTGGTCCCGCTGACACGTTCGATCAGCCAGCCAAGCACGGCGGTATCCAGTGTCTTGTACTGGAACACGCTGCCCGGCTCGTGCAGCCGCTTCACCGTCCGCGCCGCATCAGCAAAGCGCGCGACATTCTTGACCAACGCGTCGATATGATTTCGCGCCGCGATGCCCGGATTGGCGAAGTCGTACCGTTCCTCATAATCAACGCCAGACCGCATCTGCAGGATCTGACGGATAGTCGCGCCATCATAGCCGCCGCCCTTCAGTTCGGGCAGATAAGTGGTGATATTGTCGTCCAGCGACTTGATCCGCCCCTCCGCCAGCGCACAGCCGACCAGCAGCGAAGTGACCGACTTGGTCATGGACCAGCCGATGAAGCGGCTGTTTTCATCGCTGTTGTTGCGATAGATCTCGCTGACGATCTTCCCGTCCTTCATCACCAGCAGCGCGTTGGTGTAGGTGCGGTCGAGGAAGTCCTGCGCCGTGTAGCGCTTGCCTCCGAAGGTATAGCTGACATCCAACGGCGCGTCGGCGCGCGGAAGGCGCCAGGGCGTCCCTGCATGAGCGACGGTGCGCGTGGTGAACAGGCGATCCATGCTGCGAAAGGTCAGTGAATTGATGTCGCCATCCAGCATGTGCCAGCGTGCGATCTGAACGGCGACCGGTACGGCAGACGGTGGTCCGTCGGCGAGCACTGCGGGCAATGTCTGCTGCGCCGACGCAGGCTGAACGGCTGCGCACATCGCGCCAGCCGCGAAACTCACAAGAAATCCTGATGCTTTGCGCACACGCACACCCTCTACTTTCGGGCCGGCTGATGATCGCCGGTTCTTCAAGACTGTTGTGAACCGACGGCGTGGCGAGCGCGGCTCCCAAATGGGATACGCCGCACGGTCGTTCACTCAATGCATGCTGCCATGCAGCTGGGCGATGACGGAGCCGTACAGCTTGCCGACAAGGTCTGCCTGGCGGCGGCTGTCGGTCTTTTCCAGAATGCGCTTCATCTGTATGCGCACGGTGCCAACCGATATGCCGCGGCGATCGGCATAGGCGTTCAAAGATACGCCCTGAGAAAGGGCGACCGCCAGTTGCGCCTCCGCAGGCGTCAGGCCGAAGAGCGAGGTGACGTGCCCGACCGACAACATAGGCGCCTGTGACGGATCGATCAGGATCAGCGCAACGCCGTCCCGGTCATCATCCCATCCCTCCGCCACATCCGCCTTGAACGCGCCGTTGGGCAGCGCAATGGCCTGCACCATGCTGTCGTCCAGATCCCCGAACGCCGCCGTAACCATGTCATCATCACGGGCAGGCGACAGGAGCCGTGCCAGCCGCTGACGGCTTTCGGCCGAGACCCCGCGAAGTTGGCCATGCCCCAGCGTCAGCGGCGCGCCGTTCGCCAGCATCGCGGCAGCCGCACGATTATGCCAGCGGACCTCCCCGCTGCCGGTGCAGAAGATGACGCCCGGGCGCAGGCGATCCACGATCGACGCCAATGTCGCCTGCGCAGAATAGGCTGCCTGCACTGTTGCTGACAGACGCGACAGTGCCAGAAGATGCGGTGCGATGTCCGACAGGAAGGCCGCGTCCTTCCCATCCCCGTCCGCCGTGTCGCTGATCTGCCGGTGCAGGATCAGGCTGAACCAGCGCGAGGGTTCGAATTCGAACAGCACGCCCGATCCACCCCTTAGGCCGATCTGCGCCAGACGATGCCGCGTTTCTTGCAATTGCGGCGATGTGGAATCGAAACGCTGCTCATCGGTGCGCACGGCAAGCTGTGCTTCCAGCCGATCGCGCGGGACGATGGCGAGCCGGGGATTGTCGGGATTGTTGATCCACCGGTCATGCTGGGCGGCGTTCGCGTGAGAATAGCTGTCCCGCTCCTGCCACCGCTGTATCAAATGGCCGCCGTCCTGCCGGTAGATCTGCACCGCCGCGCTGCGGACGCCAAGGCTGGCACAGATCTGGTCCAGCAGCGGCCGCCAATTTTCCGGACGGTCGCAGCATCCGTAGAGGGCGGGCAGTATCCGCGCGCTGAGATTGGCCTCCATTGAATCCCTCCCTGCTTGCCGCGCATATTTTTACTGCGGCGTTAGGCTCCCAAGTGACATACGCACTGCGGAGATGGCGCGGCCTACATGACTGCCGCTTCCCTCTCCTCATGCGTGGCATTTTCTTCCTGCTCCAGGATGTCCAGCACCGTCCGCAGCGCATCCTGATATTCAGGCGTCAGCAGGCGCGCATAACGGCGTTCATGCGCGGTCATGATCGCGTCCGCCTCGCTCCGCGCGTCTTCGCCCGCCGGACTGAGGAACAGGGCGAAGGAGCGCCCATCGACGGGCGACTTCTGCACCAGGTCCTTCTGGATCAAGGCGGCAATCAGCGGCACCATGTTGGCCCGCTTGATCCCCAACATGCGGCCGATGTCGCTTTGGATGCAGCCCGGATTGGCTCCGATAGTCAAGAGGATGGTCGCTTCCACCGGCCGCAGCCCCACCAGTTCCAACGACGCCCCCAAAGTCGCCATCATTGCCGAGGATGTCCGCCGCAGCCGGTATCCCAAACGCGAGGCGACAGGATTGATCAATCTTTGGCCGGAGGGACTCATGCTCATGTCTTATTCATAATGTTATTGCCCAGAACAATCAACATTGATATGAAACATAACATTAGGAGAGGACCTGACCAATGTCCGCATCGCAAATTTCCCTGATTATCGGTGGCGAATCGCGCACCGCCGATCAGCTTTTCGAACGAATGAACCCGGTTACCGGCACCGTCGCCACCCGCGCCCCCGCCGCCAGCGTCAAAGACGCCGTTGCTGCGGTCGAAGCAGCCCAGGCCGCATTCCCCGCCTGGTCGCAGACGGGCCCCAATGCCCGCCGCGCCCTGCTGATGAAGGCCGCCGACGCGCTCGACGCCCGAGTTGACGATTTCATCAATGCAATGATGGAGGAAATCGGCGCGACCGAAGGGTGGGCTCGCTTCAATCTGATGCTCTCAAGCTCCATGGTACGAGAGGCGGCGGCGCTCACCACCCAGATCGGCGGCGAGGTGATCCCGTCCGACAAGCCCGGTTGCATCGCCATGGCGATCCGCGAACCGGCAGGCGTTGTGCTGTCAATGGCACCGTGGAATGCGCCGATCATCCTCGCGACCCGCGCCATCGCCGTACCGCTCGCCTGCGGCAACAGCGTGGTGCTGAAGGCGTCGGAACAATGTCCGCGCACCCATGGCCTGATCGTCCAGGCCTTTGTGGAAGCGGGCCTTACCGGCGGCGTCGTCAACCTCGTCACCAACGCACCGCAGGATGCGGCCGATGTGGTCGGCGCGATGATCGACCATCCGGCGGTGCGCCGGGTGAACTTTACCGGATCGACGCCCGTTGGTCGGATCATCGCGAAGCGCTGCGCGGAACATCTGAAGCCCGTCGTGCTGGAACTGGGCGGCAAGGCGCCGCTGATCGTGCTGGAGGATGCTGACCTCGACGAGGCAGTGAAGGCCGCTGCGTTCGGCGCCTTCATGAACCAGGGCCAGATCTGCATGTCGACCGAACGGATCATCGTGGTCGACGCCATCGCCGACGCCTTTGCCGACAAGTTCCAGGCCAAGGTCGGCACCATGGCGGTGGGCGATCCGCGTGAGGGCGAGACGCCACTGGGCGCGGTGGTGGACAGCAGGACGGTATCCCATGTCCGTTCGCTCATCGATGATGCGCTGGCGGCGGGCGCGACCCAGTTGAACGGTGGCGATGTGTTGAGCGAAGGGGGTGGCGTCCTGATGCCCGCCCATGTCATCGACCGCGTGACGCCACAGATGAAGCTGTTCCGCGATGAAAGTTTCGGGCCGGTTGTCGGTATCGTCCGCGCCCGCGACGAAGCTCATGCGATCGAGCTCGCCAATGACACGGAATATGGCCTGTCCGCATCGGTCTTCACCCGCGACACGGCGCGCGGGCTCAGGGTCGCGCGGCAGATACAGTCCGGCATCTGCCATGTGAACGGCCCGACCGTCCATGACGAAGCGCAGATGCCTTTCGGCGGCGTCAAGGCGTCTGGCTATGGCAAGTTCGGCGGCCGCGCCGGCATCGACAGCTTCACCGAACTGCGCTGGATCACGATGGAGACCCAGCCCGGCCATTATCCGATTTGATATTCACTTCCCTCGCCATCCCAGCGGAAGCTGGGATCTCAGGCGGAGAGGCGCGACTTGGCCGCCCGAGATGCCAGCTTCCGCTGGCATGACGACCAGAACAAGGACTTCACTATGACGAACTTCCTGCATGCCGACGGCGTCGAGCAAGCCGAAATCGAAACCGTCGCCTTCACGGTGGCCGAAGGGGTCGCCTGGGTCAGCCTCAACCGGCCGGACAAGCGCAATTGCATGTCGCCGCGTCTTAACCGCCAGATGATGCGCGTGCTCGATGAACTTGAGTTTCGCGAGGATGTCGGCGTCCTCGTCCTGACCGGTGAAGGCACGGCGTGGAGCGCTGGCATGGACCTTAAGGAATATTTCCGGGAGACCGAGGCGCAGGGCCTGAAGGGCACGCGGGGGGCACAACGGGAAAGCTATGGCTGGTGGCGCCGCCTTCGCTGGTATCAAAAACCGACGATCGCGATGGTCAACGGCTGGTGCTTTGGCGGCGGCTACGGTCCGCTCTTCGCCTGCGACCTCGCCTTCGCGGCGGAAGAGGCGCAATTCGGCCTCAGCGAAATCAACTGGGGCATCCTGCCCGGCGGCGGCGCGGCCAAGGTGGCGACGGAGCTGACCAGCTTCCGCAACGCGATGTATCACGCGCTGATGGGCGAGAATGTGGACGGTAGGACGGCGGCGGAATGGGGCTTCGTCAACGAAGCGCTGCCGGTTGGGGCGCTCAGGGACCGTGTGTCGCAGGTCGCGCAGACATTGCTGACGAAGAACCCCGTCGCGCTCAAGGCGACCAAGGACGCCATCCGGCGCGTGCGCGAAATGACCTATGACAATGCCGAGGATTATCTGATCCGCGCGCAGGAAGCGGCCAACAGCTTCGACAATGAGGGCCGCAAGGAAGGCATCAAACAGTTCATCGACGACAAGAGCTACAAGCCGGGCCTTGGCGCTTACGACAAGTCGAAACAGCAGGCCTGAACCGCGACAGACTGGCAGGATCGCCCGAAAGGCGGCCTGCCCCCCAGAGTTTTGGAGAGACGGACCCATGACGGCCGACACCCTCAATCCGCCCGTCGCCACCGCTGCCCGCACCGGCAACGCGCTCGACCGGCTGCTCCGCCCGCGATCGGTGGCGATCGTCGGCGCATCGGACAAGCCGGGCGCACTGGGCGCATCCGTCCTGTACAACCTGACGCGCAATGGCTTTTCAGGCGACATCCACCTCATCAACCCCAAGCGCGCGGAAATCGGTGGACGGCCATGCCTGCCGTCGGTCGATGCGTTGCCCGACGGCGTGGATGCCGCCGTTCTCGCCATCCCGCGCGCCGCAGTGCTCGATACAGTAAAGGCACTGGCCGCGCGCAATGTCGGCGCTGCCGTCATCTTTTCCGCAGGATTTGCCGAGGGCGGTGAAGAGGGCCTGGCGGAACAACGGGAGATCGGCCGGATCGCCGCTGAAACCGGGATGGTTGTCGAAGGGCCAAATTGCCTTGGCATGACCAACTTCATCGATCGCGTGCCGCTCACCTTCGTGGAAACCGACGTCAAGCCTCTGGGCGACCGTCCCGGCATCGGCGTCGTGTCGCAAAGCGGCGCGATGGCTTGCGTCCTGTGCACCACGCTCGCTTCGCGCGATCTCGGCCTGTCCTTCTCGATCTCGACCGGCAACGAAGCCGCATCGGGCGTCGAGGATTATGTCGACTACCTGCTGGAAGACAGCGCCACCCAGGTGATCGCGATGATCGTGGAGCAATTCCGCAAGCCGCAGCGCTTCCTCGCCGCCGCCCGCCGCGCCCGCGCGCTGGGCAAGACGATCGTCCTCCTACACCCTGGCCGCTCGGCCGCTGCGCGTGAATCCGCTGCCACCCACACCGGTGCGATGGCGGGCGACTATCAGGTGATGCGCGTCAAGGTGGAACGCGCGGGCGTCATCCTCGCCGAAACGCTTGAGGAATTGGGCGACATCGCCGAGATCGCTGTGCGCTGCCCCACCATTCCGGCTGGCGGCGTTGCAGTGCTGGGCGAAAGCGGCGCGTTCAAGGCGCTTACCCTCGATCTGTGCGAAGCGATCGGCCTCGACCTGCCGCAGGTCAATGATGGCAGCGCCCCTGCCCTGCGGGCGGCGCTGCCCGATTTCGTTCCCGTCTCCAATCCGCTGGACCTGACCGCGCAAGGGCTTGTCGATCCCGACCTCTATCGCCGGACGCTGGCTGCGTTGTTCACCGACGACCGGTTCGGCAGCATCGTCACGGGGATCATCCAGACCGATCCCGTGACGGTCGGCATCAAACTGCCGCCGATCCTGCGCGCCGTCCGCGAGTTGAGGCCGGACAAGCCGATCATCTTTGCTGGACTGGACGAAGGCGCTCCGGTTCCGCCCCATCAGATCGATCAGTTGCGCGCGCTCGGTATTCCCTATTTCCCTTCGACCGAGCGGGCATTCCGTGCCTTGAAGCGGCTCAACGATCATGCGCGTCGCGACTTCAGCGAGGGGTCCGCCGCTCCCCTGCCCGCCCCGGCGCTGGCCGGACGAAGCGGCGTCATCCCGGAATATCGTTCGAAGGCGATCCTCGCGCCCTTGGGCATCCCCTTTCCCAAGGGCGCATTTTGCACCAGCATCGGCGAAGCGCTGAACGCGGCCGAAGCGATCGGCTATCCGGTGGCGATCAAGGCGCAGGCCGCGAGCCTCAGCCACAAGAGCGATGCGGGTGGCGTCGTCCTCAACCTGTCGAACGCGGACGCACTGCGCGCGGGATGGGACCGGTTACATGCCAATGTCGCGGCCTATGACGCGGCCATCGCTCTCGAGGGAGTCCTAATCGAAGGCATGGGCGAGCGCGGCGTCGAACTCATCATCGGCGCGAAAAACGATCCCGATTGGGGTCCGGTCATCCTGTGCGGATTTGGCGGCGTCACAGCGGAAATCCTGCAGGACGTCCGCCTGATCACCCCCGACCTCACGGTCGGCGCCATCGCCGCTGAACTGGACAAGCTCAAGCAAGCCCCTCTGCTCCGCGGCTTTCGCGGGTCGCCAGCGCTGGATGTGGAGGCGGCGTCGCAGATTATCCACACGCTCGGCCGCATCCTGCTGGCCGAACCGTCGATCCGGGAAATCGATCTCAACCCGGTCATCGTCTATCCTCGGGGTCAAGGTGCCATCGCTCTCGACGCACTCATGCTGACAGCGCCGAAAGAGGGCTGACGCGGCCACGAATTTCCAGATCAATAATCATTCAGGGGAGGCAGGGATGGTGCAGAGTGGAACGGATATCCGGCGAATGCTGGATGAAGCTCCGATGGGGCGCCTGCAAATCATGGCGGTCGCCCTGTGTGTCATGCTGAACGCCCTAGACGGTTTCGACGTGTTGGCCATCAGCTTTGCGTCCCCGGGCATTGCCGCGGAATGGGGCATTGATCGCGGCGCGCTCGGCATCGTGCTGTCGATGGAACTGATCGGCATGGCCGTGGGATCAGTGCTGCTCGGCGGCCTGGCCGACCGCATAGGCCGCCGCCCGACCATCCTCCTCTGCCTTATGGTCATGGCCGCCGGTATGTTGGCGGCGACCTTCTCCTTCAGCGTCGTATCACTATCGGCAGTGCGGCTAGTCACCGGCCTGGGCATTGGCGGAATGCTGGCCTGCACCAATGCCATCGTTGCGGAACTTGCCAACGCCCGTTCCAGGAGCCTGGCCGTCGCCCTGATGGCGGCGGGCTATCCGATCGGCGCGATCCTTGGCGGTTCGGTCGCATCCATGCTGCTGGTTTCGGGAGGATGGCGCGACATCTTCCTGCTGGGAGGTGTCGTCACCGCGATCTTCCTGCCTTTGACGTTCATGCTGCTGCCTGAATCGATCGGCTTCCTGCTGCAAAGGCGTCCGGCCAACGCGCTGGAACGGATCAATAGATTGATGGCGCGGATGGGGCGCAATCCCCTTGCCGCTTTGCCCGCTCCGGACCCGGTGGCTCCCAAGGCGTCATTCGCAGCGCTGCTCAGTCCCGGCCTGGCGCGCACGACGGTGCTTCTGACGGCCGCCTATTTCTTCCACATCATGACATTCTACTTCATCCTGAAATGGGTGCCGAAGATCGTCGTGGACATGGGTTATGCGCCTTCGTCCGCTGGCGGCGTGCTGGTATGGGCCAATGTCGGCGGTCTGTTGGGCGCGCTTTCGCTCAGTGCGCTCAGCTGGCGCCTGGATGTTCGCGCACTGGTGATCGGCGCGCTGCTGTTCTCGACGGCCATGGTGACCGTTTTCGGTCAGGGTCAGGCCGGCCTTTCCGGCTTGGCGCTGGTGGCGGCGGCTGCAGGATTTTTCACCAACGCTGCTGTCGTCGGCCTCTATGCCATTATCGCCCACGCTTTCCCAACAGCGGTCCGGGCGGGGGGTACAGGCATAGTCATAGGCGTCGGCCGTGGAGGAGCCGCTTTGGGCCCGATAGTCGCGGGTTTTCTTTTCACGCTAGACTTCAAGTTGCAGGCCGTCGCGATCGTCATGGCATCAGGCTCGCTGATCGCCGCCTGTGCCTTGATACTGCTGCTGGCGCGGCGGAGTAGCATCCAGGTCACAACGTGAGCGCTGTCGGCTGTCAAAGGGTCTGATATACGATCCGATGATCGATCATCCGAGGCGGCGTCCGCGGAGATCATGGGAGCATGTGACCCAGTTGCAATTTGGTCATGGCGCCGCTTTTCTTCGACGTCTCCACAGGGAAAAACACGGACCATGTCACCCCAACGTTACTCCATTGCGGCGATCGCACTCCATTGGTCGATCGCCGCCGCCCTTGCCTTTCAACTGTCGCTGGGATGGCAGCTATCGGACATTTCACCAGGTGCGGGGCAGTTCGCCGCCTATCAGCTGCACAAGTCGGTCGGGATCGTCATCCTGCTGCTCACACTGGCGAGGGTGGCGATCCGTATTTTTCATCCGAGGCCTGACGCCCTGACGGACGACCGCTTGGCGGCATTCGCGGCCAAGGCGACGCATCGGCTTCTCTATGCCGTCATGCTGCTTGGTCCATTGAGCGGCTGGGCGCTGGTGTCCACCAGCAGGTTGCAGGTGCCGACATTGTTGTTCGGGACGATCCCCTGGCCGCACCTGCCGATCACGCGCAGCTTCAACGGGATCGCTTATGACGCGCATCTGTTGACGGCTTATCTGCTCGCCGGATTGATCGTGCTGCACGTCGCGGGCGCCATTCGTCATCAATTTTTCAAAGGTGAAAATCTGCTGACCCGTATGGCCCCGCGCCTGGCACCGGGCGTCGCGATGGCGGGCGCGCTTGCCATTATGACGCTTGCGGCTTCGGCCTCCTTCCTTCTGACCGGAAAGACCGCGACAGCCGTCCCGCAACAGCAGCTTGTTCCCCCGTCCATGAAGGCAGCAGACTCTCTGCCGCCCTCTTCGCCAGCGCAGCCATCTGCTGCGGCACCCGAAGCCCAGACGCCGGAGGTCAAGGCCGAGGCGGCTGCCATTCCCCTGTCGCAGTGGCGCCTGACCGGGCCGGGGAAACTCGGTTTCACAGCCATGTGGAACGGCGCGGCCGTGAACGGATCCTTCCGTCGCTGGACATCGGAGATCAGCTACAGTCCCGACGATTTGCCTGGCAGCGCGATCACGGTGATGATCGACTTGGCCTCTACCGTCACGGGCGACAGCCAGCGGGACGAAACGCTGCAAGGCCCCGATTATTTCGGCGTGTCAGCCCATCCCGAGGCCGTGTTCCGCGCCAAGGGTTTCCGGCCGAAGGGCGATGATCGTTACGAGACACGGGGCACGCTGGATCTGAACGGACGCAGCCACCCGGTGACGCTACGCTTTACCCTGCGGCAGAATGGCCACATCGCACGGGCGGAAGGCGGAGCGGAGATCGACCGTAATCTGTTCGGTGTCGGTTCGGCCACTGACGAAACGATCGCCGCAAAGGTCGCGGTAAGTTTCGCCCTGACCGCGCAAAGAGTGGATCAGTGATGAAGCGATGGGGCTCAATATCGGCAGCGGGCGCTCCACTGACTGTTTGGCGAACTTAGAACCCCTTCAATTGCCGGACATGCACGGCCATGACGATCAGGCTATGGCGACATAATTTTTGGTGAAGCGATCGCTGTGAATTTCCCACAGGACTGAAGTGCCCTTTTCGACGAACCAACCGTCTCCAGGGCCATAGGTCGTACTCTTACCGGTGCCCTCGTCAGTCAGCGTCACGCTGCCTTCGACCACGATGGAATGTTCGGAAAAAGGGTAAGTCATCCGGAACTTGCCCTTGACGGCCGCGAAATAACCGCATGACAGCGGCATGTCCGGGGAGCCATGGACGATCTTGCCGAAGCACAGTCCCTCTCCTTCCACTATCTCCGATCCCAGATCGGCGACGGTGCCCCAGCTATCGAGTTCAGGAATATGATTCTGATATATGGCGAACATTGACTAACCTCCTTTGACTTCACCGATCAGCGGCGGCCATTGAAAAAACCGGAAATCTGGTGCCAGGTCTTCGCAGCCGACAACATGCCACGGCGCAGCGAATCCTTGCCCAGCACCCGCATATGCGAGATCGAACTCATGAGGTCGTAGCGTGCCGAACCTTCGCTCATGCCCTCTGCCAACACCTTGCAGACGATATGCGACGGCGTGACGCCGAAGCCCGAATAACCCTGAACGTAAAAGGCGTTCGGACGGCCGGACAGCGTACCGATCTGGGGAAAGAGATTGGCGCTGCACGCCATCGGCCCGCCCCAGGCATAGTCTATCTTCACCTCTTTGAGATAAGGGAAGGTCTTCAGCATCAATGGCCGGGTCCAGGCCGCGATGTCGGACGGAAAATATTCGAGCATCTGCGTGGCCGAGCCATAAAGCAGCCTGTTGTCAGCCGTGACCCGATAATAATCGATCACCGGCCGGATGTCGCTGTAGGCGCCCCGGATCGGGCTGATACGCTGGATCAGTTCGTCGGATAGGGGTTCGGTCGCGATCTGATAGGCATAGGTGTTGATCGTCTTCCCATATATTTCCGGTTCCAGGCCCGCCAGAAAGCTGTCGCACGCCCAGAGCAGCTTGGATGCGCGAACGCTGCCTGCATTGGTGCGAACGGTGATGCGGCCGCCATATTCGACGCTGATCACGGGACTGTTTTCAAAGATCCGCGCTCCATGGCCGACGAGGGCCATGGCTTCGCCGAGCAACAAGTTCAGCGGATGAACATGGCCGCCGCCCATATGCCTGATCGCGCCTGCGAACACTTCCGATCCGATAACCTGTTGGACATCCTTGCCCACCAGCAACTCGATGTCCTCATCGGGACTGGCCGCGCGAAATTCATCGACCCAGGTTCGCAGCGTGTTGAGCTGCCGCTGATTATAGGCGAGATAGGCGTAGCCGCGCCGGACATCGGCATCGATGCCATATTTTTCCGCCCGGCCGCGCAGGATGCCGGCGCCCAGGCTCGCAATCTCGAACAGGGTTTCGAGGCCCTCCTTGCCGACATGTCGGGCCACCTTGTTGATATCGTGGCCGATCCCCGCCATCACTTGGCCACCGTTCCGGCCCGTGCCGCCATATCCCAGATGGCGTGCCTCCAGGACGGCGATATTGGTGATGCCCTTTTCCGCAAGTTCCAATGCTGTGTTGATGCCTGAAAAGCCGCCCCCGACGACGACTACATCTACGTCGATGTCCTGCGTCAGGCGGGGATATTGGACGTCATATCTTTTCGTGGCGGTATAATAATTGAGGGCGTCGATCCGCCGCATCACTTCCCGCATCGAGCCTCTCCCAAAATTCAGAGGCAAATCTGGCGGGGGAATCATCACAAGGATATGGCAGATCACGACAAGAAAGAGACAAAGTGCGCCACGATCTGGCGCGCTGCGGATGTCAGCTGGCGCGGACCGGCTTACGCCCACGGATCAACGAACGCCCGGTCCATCCCCGGTAAGCGCGGGACAGCACTGACCGTTCCGAATAGCCGAGCGCTTGCACCAACCCGGCCACATCGCCGCGCCCTTCGCCAAGCCGCGCATCGGCCAATCGCGTGCGGTGATCGCGCAGCAACTGGCGCAATGACGTCCCCTCCTCTGCAAGACGGCGTTGCAGGCTTCTTTGAGGAAGGCCAAGCGCGGCGGCCATGCCCTCCAGCGTGATCGGCCGTTTGTCGAGATACATGGCAATCAGCCATTCGACCCGCCCGGTAAAGCTATCCTCTGCCAGATGGACCTGGAGCAGTTCGGTAACGTGCCTTTCAAGGATATGCATGAGGTCGCGGTCTTCGACGCGGTTCACTCGCTCTACATCCTGCCTGGACAGCAGCAGTCCGTTCGTGGGCTGATCGAACAAGATCGGCGCACGGAACAAACGGCGCAGCGGACCCACATCCGCCGGTGCGGCATGTTCGAAATGCACCTCGACCGGCCACCATGGCGACGTCAAGCAGCTGCGGATCAATTCGCAGGTTGCCATGACCGCATATTCCGCATCCTGCCGCCGAGGCCAGATTCGCGGATCGTGAATCCGGTACGCCCACAACATATGGTCGCCGGCATTCAGCAGACCGGAAGATGTCGAAGTCTGAAAGGCCGGCAAATAGCGGCCCATGCGCGCGAATGCGTCGCCAAGCGTGCCGGAAAGGGAAAATAGCAGTCCGGTCGGGCCGATATCGGCGGGCCGGAAACAGCTGCCCATCTCCGCGCCAAGGTGCGGCGCGTCAAGCAGATCAGCGGCATCCTCAAGCAGCGCTATATAATGCGCAAGCGGCATGATCGCGTAAGGATCAATTAATCCTGCAAGGGCAACATCGTGCCGGGCGAGAAGCGCGGCGACCTTTTCGTCATCGTTGTCGATCCGCTCAAGCAGCCGTTGGACGCTGACCGCCCTGATGGTGGGGACCTGTGGTGCGCCTGCTCGCTTTCGCTGCGGCATTGTCGTGCCCTCGCCTTTTTGCGACGCGGCTCGCGTCTTTCGACCATGGAAATGACAGCAGTCGAAACAAAAGGCCAGACGCCGATCGACCGCTTGAATAATTTATCATGATAAGTTATACGGGACGAAATCTGAGGAGAAGGATCGCCACGAATGACCTATGCTGGCGCTATCATAGCCGGATCGCCTGAATATGGCGAAACGCTGTCCATTATAGCCAATCCTGCTACAGGGGACGCTGCGGGCGAGATTGCCACCATCGACGCCGCAGCCTGCGAGCGAGCAATCGCGGCGGCGCGCGCCGCCTTTCCTGGCTGGGCCGCAAAGCCCGATGCGCAGCGGCAGGCCGCCGTCGCCCGATGCGCCGACATCATCGAAGAACATGCGGAAGAACTCGCCCGCCTGCTGACTGCCGAACAGGGCAAGCCGATGAACGGCACGGGATCGCGGTTCGAAGTAGGCGGCGCGGCGGCGTGGACGCGGCATACGGCGGGCCTGGTCCTGCCGGTCGAATATGTGCAGGATGACGATGCCGCGCATATTGCGATCCACCGCCGCCCACTGGGTGTGGTCGCGGCGATCACGCCGTGGAACTGGCCGCTGATGATCGCCATCTGGCAGATCATGCCCGCGATCCGCGCCGGGAACACAGTGGTGATCAAGCCGTCGCCCTTCACCCCGCTGTCCACGCTGAAGCTTGTCGAACTGTTGCAGGCGGCGCTACCGCCCGGCGTGCTCAACGCCGTCGCCGGACCCGATGAGCTTGGCAGCCTGCTGACCAGCCATCCCGATATCGCCAAGGTCTGCTTCACAGGGTCCACCGCTACGGGGCGCAAGGTGATGGCGAGCGCCGCGCCGACACTGAAGCGCCTGACGCTGGAACTGGGCGGCAACGATGCGGGTATCGTCCTGCCAGATGCCGACCCGCAAGCCATCGCCGAAGGCCTGTTCTGGGGCGCGTTCATCAACAATGGGCAGACTTGCGCCGCGTTGAAGCGGTTGTTCGTCCATGACAGCATCTATGATGCCGTGTGCGACGCGCTTGTCGCTTATGCCGCGTCGGTCAAGACCGGTCCCGGAACCGAGGAGGACAGCGCTCTCGGCCCGCTGCAGAATGAGATGCAGTTCCGCAAGGTCGCCCGGTTGGTCGATGAAGCGCGGGCGGATGGCGCGCGCGTCCTGACCGGTGGCAGCCCGACGGCGGGCGCTGGCCTTTTCTATCCCGTCACTCTGGTCGCCGATGCAAAGCCCGGAATGGCGCTGGTGGACGAAGAGCAGTTCGGTCCCGCTCTGCCGATCATCCGCTATTCCGATGTCGGGGAAGCAATCGCCGCAGCCAATGCAGCGGATGTAGGCCTGGGCGGATCGGTGTGGTCCTCTGACATCGATCTCGCCCGAGACCTTGCATTGCAGCTGGAATGCGGGACCGCCTGGGTCAACAAACATGGCGCCATCCGGCCTGACACGCCCTTTGGCGGGGTCAAGGCATCCGGCTTCGGCGTCGAGTTCGGGCCGCACGGCCTGAGTGAATTTCTATCCCTTCAGGTGCTGCATGACTGATGCGGCCCTTTCATCCCGGAGTTTGCCGATGACCGACAAGCGCGCCCTTGCCATGGCGGCGATCGACCGTTTCACCGCTGCCCCATTGGGCCATTTCATCGGTGGCAAGCCGGTTGCAGGCGAGGGAACGCTGTTCGACGTGCTGGAACCGGGCACCGGCGATGTGCTGGGCCAATGCGCCGACGCTACCGAAGCGCAGCTGGAGGCGGCAGTCGCCGCCGCGAGCGAGGCCTTTCCCATCTGGGCGGCGACCCCGGCCGATGAACGGCGCAGGATACTCAACCGCATGGCGGACCTGATCGTCGCCCATGCGGACGAGATCGCGGCGGTCGAGTGCCTGGATGCCGGGCAATGTTGGCGCTTCATGTCCAAGGCGGCGCTGCGCGGGGCGGAAAATTTCCGCTTCTTCGCTGATCGTTCGCCAGCCGCCGCCGATGGGCAGGCACTGTCGGCGCCCGATCATCTGAATTACACCACCCGCAAGCCGATTGGCCCGGTCGCGGTCATCACCCCGTGGAATACGCCCTTCATGCTGTCCACATGGAAGATCGCACCCGCGCTGGCCGCGGGATGCACGGTGGTGCACAAGCCTGCCGAATGGTCGCCCTATTCAGCGCGGCTGCTGGTGGAGATCGGGGCGGAAGCCGGGCTGCCCGCAGGCGTCTTCAATGCGGTCAACGGCCTGGGCGAAACCACCGGCCGCCGCCTGACCGAGCATCCGGGCATCAAGGCAATCGCCTTCGTCGGTGAATCCTCCACCGGCAGCGCGATCATGCGCCAGGGCGCGCAAAGCCTGAAGCGCGTGCATTTCGAACTGGGGGGCAAGAATCCCTGCATCGTGTTCGACGATGCCGATCTGGATGCGGCGCTGGATGCGGCGATATTCATGATCTATTCGCTGAATGGCCAGCGCTGCACGTCCTCATCCCGCTTGCTCGTCCAGCGCAACATCTACGACGCCTTCGTGGCGAAGGCAGCCGAGCGGGTAAAGGCTCTCAAGGTTGGCGACCCCTTCGACCCGGCGACGGAAGTCGGTCCGCTGATCCACCCGCGCCATTTCGACAAGGTCGCAAGCTATGCCGGCATCGCTGCCGGGGAAGGCGCGATCATCGCTGCCGGTGGGGCGCCCGTGGGCGGGACGAACGGCTTTTTCTTCCAGCCGACCTTGTTCACCCAGGCCGAACAGTCGATGCGGATCGCGCGCGAGGAAATATTTGGTCCTGTGCTGACGGCAATCCCGTTCGACGATGAAGCCGACGCGATCGCCAAGGCCAATGACGTCGATTACGGCTTGGCAGGCTATGTGTGGACCCGCGATCTCGCCCGGTCGCTGCGCGTGTCGGAGGCATTGGACGTCGGCATGGTGTGGGTGAACAGCGAAAATGTCCGCCACCTCCCCACCCCATTCGGCGGGGTAAAGGCAAGCGGCATTGGTCGCGACGGGGGCGATTGGAGCTTCGACTTCTACATGGAGACGAAGAATGTCGCCCTGGCGCGCGGCACGCACAAGACGCCGCGAATGGGGGTCCGGTGACATTGGACCTGAGGCCTGACGCCTGCCTGATCGGTGGGGAGTGGCGTAGCGGGAGCGAATGGCTGGAAGTCCGCAATCCCGCGGACGGCGGCCTGATCGCCCGCGTGCCCGCAATGGGCGCGCAGGAGACGCAGGATGCGATCGCGGCGGCGGCGGCGGCATTTCCCGGCTGGGCCGCTCTTCCCGCATCCGCGCGCGCCGATGCGCTTCGCCGTTACCATCAGCTGGTCATGGACCATCAGGAAGAGCTGGCGCGCATCCTGACCGCAGAACAAGGAAAGCCGCTGGCCGAAGCGCGCGGCGAGATCGCCTATGCCGCAAGCTTTCTCAGCTGGTTCGCGGCCGAAGCCATGCGCGCCTATGGCGAAGTCATTCCGGCAACGCAGGCGGACCGCCGCATCATGGTGATCAAGCAGCCCGTGGGCGTGGCGGCCGCGATCACGCCCTGGAACTTCCCGGCGGCGATGATCACCCGCAAGCTCGCCCCCGCTCTGGCGGCCGGATGCTCCATCGTGATCAAGCCTGCCGAACAGACGCCGCTCACCGCCTTTGCGCTAGGCGTCCTGGCACAGGCGGCGGGCATTCCCCCGGGCGTGGTCAACATCGTCACCGGCGATCCCGTCACGATCGGCGGAGCGTTGACGGCCAACCATGTGGTGCGGAAGCTGAGCTTTACCGGATCGACGCGAACCGGTGCGCTTCTCTATGCGCAATGCGCGCCCACGGTGAAGAAGCTCAGCCTCGAACTGGGCGGCAACGCCCCGTTCCTGTTATTCGACGATGCCGATATCGACGCGGCCGTGGAAGGGGCGATGATCGCCAAGTTCCGCAATGGCGGCCAAACCTGCGTGTGCGCCAATCGCTTCTACGTTCAGGACGGCATCTATGATCGCTTCGTCGAGGCCTTTGCCGCCGCCGCCGACGCGCTGACGGTCGGACCCGGCGATGCGCCTGGCACGGCGATCGGTCCGCTGGTCGATGATGCGGCGGTCGCAAAGGTGACGGCGCTGATCGCCGACGCGAAGGCGAAAGGCGCGATGCCGGTAGGGGCGGAAAGACCAATCGAGGGCCGGTTCGTACCGCCTGTCATTCTAGCCAATGCTGCTCCCGGTATGCGCCTGCTGGAGGAAGAGATATTCGGCCCCGTCGCACCCGTCATGCGCTTTGCCGATGAGGCAGAGGCCATCCGTCTGGCGAATGCGGTGCCCGATGGCCTTGCCGCCTATGTCTATACCCGTGATCTGGCGCGCAGCTGGCGCGTGGGCGAAGCGCTGGAAGCCGGGATGGTGGGCGTCAATACCGGAGCGATCTCCACCGAGGTCGCGCCCTTTGGCGGCATCAAGATGTCAGGCCTAGGCCGCGAAGGATCGCGCCACGGGCTGGACGATTATCTGGAACTCAAGACCATGACGGTCGCGCTATGAGGGGGCAGCGGTCACCGGTCGGGGGAAAAGCGTTCGAGCGCCTTGGCGAGTTCCCGCGCTTCGGCGATGAAATCGCGCAGCCGCTGTTCGCCAAAGGCTTCGGCATAGGCGGACAGCATCGGCACCGTATAGGTCGCGGTCCCCTGCACCAGCCGCCGCCCTTCATCGGAAATGGAAATCACCGACCGGCGGCCATCGTTGGGATCGGTGCTGCGCATGACCCACTGGCGCTCGGTCAGTTCCCGCAGGATGCGCGTGACGGTAGGCGCGTAGAGCAAGGCTTCCTTGGCGATGCTGCTCGCGTCCAGCTCATCAACCTCCGTCAGCACGCGCAGCACGCGCCATTGCTGTTCGGTCACATTCGCTTCCCGCAAGATCGGGCGGATCGGCGCCATCACCGCTTCGCGAGCCGCCAGCAAGGTTCCCGCCAGCGATTCGGAATATCTGGTCAGTCCGGCCTTTGCCTTCGCCATGCTCACCCCCTTCGGCGGCAGCCCCGGGTGATTCGGGTGCGACCGCTTACCCTGTTACCCTGTGCCAGCGAGAGGACAAGACGATGATTTGCAAAGGGCACATCTATGGGGTGATATTGAACGACCGGGAGGAACGTGTCCGGCTCGCCCAGGCTTTTCAGGAAAAGCCTTATCTCGCGCCGCCTGCTGCCCCGGTGGTCTACATGAAGCCTGCCGTGACTCTGTCGCGCGGCCCCGTGCGGCTGGAACCCGGGCGGAGCGCCGTGGCGGGCGCGACCGTCGCGCTGCTGATCGCGCGGGATACGACCGGCGTCAGCGCGCAGGAGGCGATGGAGTGCGTGGGCGCGGCCTCGCTCGCCATCGACATCGCCTATGAGCAGGCGGACTATTATCGGCCCGCAATTACGCAGCGCAACGCTGACGGCTTTCTGGTGATGGGGCAGTGGCGCGCGCCCGCATTGCCCGAACAAATCAGGACCTTTGTAGACGGCAGGGTGGCGCATGACTGGCCGCTGGACCGGCTCGTCCGTACGCCTGGCCAGCTTATCGCGGACATATCCGCTTTTCTGACGTTGCGCGCGGGCGATGTGCTGCTGGCCGGGCTGCCGGGCGATGCTCCAGACGTCCAGCCGGGCGTGGATTTGCGCGTGGAGGCTGACGGGTTCGAACCCGCCATTGCCTTGATTGAGGAGTATGCGCAATGAAGAGGGCGCGCATCTATCATCGTGGCCGGGACATATGGGTCCGGGTGTCGCAGGACGAACAGAGCCTGATCCTGCCCAATGGATCGTCCATCCCCGCCACGGCCGCGCAGTGGCTGCCGCCGGTCGTCAACGGAGCGGCAGTCTACGCGCTGGGCCTCAACTTCGCCGATCACAATAAGGAACTGGGGTTCGCGCCAAAACTGGCCACGCCGCTGATCTTCATGAAGGGCGGCAATTGCTTTGTCGGGCATGAAGGCGACACGCCCCGGCCCGCCGACGGCAACCAGATGCACCCCGAATGCGAGCTGGTGGCGGTAATCGGTCGTCCCGCGCACAACATGACGGAGGCAGAGGCGCTGGCCTGTGTCAGCGGCTATACCGTCGCTAACGACTATGCGATCCGCGAATATCTGGAAAATTACTACCGGCCCAATGCCCGCGTGAAGAACCGCGACGCGACGACGCCGATCGGCCCGTGGATCGTCGATGCCGCCGAAGTGCCCGATCCGCAGGCGCTGAAGCTGAGGACCCATGTGAATGGCGAGTTGGTTCAGGACGGCACGACCGGCGACATGATCATGTCCGTGGCGGAACTGGTCGCCTATCTTTCCCGCCACACAAGATTGATGCCCGGCGACATGATCCTGACCGGCACGCCGCAGGGCGTCCATTTCTGCGCGCCCGGCGACATAGTGGTGACGCAGGTGGAAGGCGTCGGCCGGCTCGTCAATCATCTGGTTGCGGCCTGAAGGGGAAAGACATGGCGCATGCAACCGTTGAATATACCGCCAATATCGAGGGCGCATTCGAGCTTGACGCGCTGCTCGCCCTGATCGCGCGCCATATGCGTGAGGAGGCGGGCGGCGTGTTCCCGGTCGGCGGCATCCGCGTGCGCGCCATCAGGCTGGACCATTATGTCATCGCAGACGGGAAAGGGATGGACGACGCCTTCGTCAATATCGACGTCAAGATGGGCGCGGGACGCCCGGCCGAGTTCCGCCAGAACTATTTCGATGCCCTTTTCGCCGCCATTCACAGTTTTTTCGAGCCCCTCTTCACGTTGCGCCCTTTGGCGCTGTCGATGTATGTGGAGGAAGCGGAGGGCTGGAAGGCCAACACCATCCACCAACGACTGCAAAAAGCGGACTGATGCCACTTTCTCCCGAAATCGTCGAAACCCTGGCCGCACGCCTTGCTGAGGCAGAACGGCAGTGCGTTCAGGTCAGCCAGTTCTCTCTGGAACATCCCGGCATGACGCTGGAGGATGGTTATGCCGTCAGCCGCGCCTGGGTTGCGAAGAAGCTGGCGGGCGGACGCAAGGTGATCGGCCACAAGATCGGGCTCACCAGCCGTGCGATGCAGCGGTCGTCCAACGTGACGGAGCCCGATTTCGGCACCCTATTGGACGACATGTTGTTCCTGGACGGCCATGACATCCCGATCGACCGCTTCATCGAACCGCGCGTGGAAGTCGAACTGGCCTTCATCCTGAAGCACCCTCTCAAAGGGCCCGGCGTCACGCTGTACGATGTGCTGAACGCTACCGATTACGTCACCCCGGCGATCGAGATCATCGATGCGCGCATCGAACGGATCGACCGGGCGACAGGCGTCACGCGCAAGGTGTTCGACACGATTTCCGACAATGCCGCCAATGCGGGCATCGTACTGGGCGGGCGGCCGGTTAAGCCTGACGCGGTCGACCTGCGCTGGATTTCAGCCTTGCTCTACCGCAATGGCGTGATCGAGGAATCCGGCGTCGCGGCGGCGGTGCTTAATCATCCCGCCAATGGCCCCGCGTGGCTCGCCAACAAGATCGCGCCTCATGGCGAATGGCTGGAACCGGGCCAGATCATCCTGGGTGGAAGCTTCACCGCGCCCGTTTTTGCGCGGCCGGGGGACAGCTTCCATGTCGATTACGGCCCGTTGGGCAGCATATCGGTGAGGTTCGCATGATCCCCTTCAAGGAAAGGCTGGCACAAGGACGTCCGCTGATCGGGCTGTGGCAAGCACTGGCGAACAATTATACCGCCGACATCTGCGCGCGGCTGGGCTTCGACTGGCTGTTGTTCGACGGGGAACATTCGCCCAACACCGCCCAGACGCTGCTTGGCCAGTTGCAGGCGGTCGAGCGGCACGGACCGGAGCCGATCGCGCGGGTGCCCGGGAACGATCCGGTGATCATCAAGCAATATCTCGACATCGGCTTTCGCACCCTGCTCGTCCCAATGGTCGACACGGCCGAGCAAGCCGCAGCAGCAGCAGCAGCCACCCGCTATCCGCCTGATGGCATCCGGGGTGTTGCGAGCGGGACCAGCCGCGCCGCCGGGTTCGGCCTTGATCCGGGCTATCTCAACAGGGCAGCTGAGGGGCTGACGGTCATCGTCCAGATCGAAAGCCGCGAAGCGCTGGCCAATGCCGGAGCGATCGCCGCCACGCCGGGGGTCGATGCCGTGTTCGTCGGCCCTGGCGACCTGGCCGCGTCGATGGATCATCTTGGCGATGCGGGACATGCGCAGGTGCAGGCCGCAGCCCGGCAGGCGCTGGAGGCTATCCGCGCTGCGGGCAAGCCTGCGGGCATATTCGCGCTGTCGCCGGACCATGCACGCCTGTGTTGCACGGAGGGCTATGCCTTCGTCGCGGCGGGAACGGACATCGGGCTGCTGGTCAAGGGCGGCAAGGCGCTGATCGATGCGGTCAGGGAAGAACAGCCGTAGCGCGGGCGACGCTCGCGGCGCATAGGTTTTGAGGAAAAAGGAGTGCCACGATGGGCAAGGTTTCACTGGTGGCGAAGATCACCCATGTGCCGTCCATGTATCTTTCGGACCTTGATGGCCCGCACAAGGGCTGCCGCGAGGCCGCGATAGAAGGGCATCGTATCATCAGCCGCCGATGCCGGGAGTTGGGCGTCGACACGCTAGTGGTATTCGACACGCACTGGCTGGTCAATTCCGGCTATCATGTGAACTGCGCCCCGCGATGGGAGGGTATCTACACATCCGGCGAGCTGCCGCATTTCATCAAGGACATGCCCTATGCCTGCGACGGCAATCCAGCTTTGGGCGAATTGCTGGCGGCCGCCGCGACACAGGCCGGAGTGCATACGCGCGCGCACCAGTTGGCATCGCTGGAGCCCGAATATGGCACGCTGGTGCCGCTGCGCTACATGAACCCGGACCAGCATTTTCGCGCCGTGTCCGTGTCCGCACTCTGCATGGTGCACCACCTTGAAGATTCGATGACGCTCGGCCGCGCCATGCGGGAAGCTGTGGAGCGCGACTATGACGGCAATGTCGCCTTTCTCGCCAGCGGATCCCTGTCCCACCGCTTCGCGCAAAATGGCGAGTCCGAGGAATATATGAACAAGATCTGGAGCCCTCTGCTGGAGGCCGTCGACCGCCGCGCGGTGGAAATGTGGGAGCAGGGCGAATGGCGCAGCTTTGCAGGGATGCTGCAGGACTATGCCAGCAAATGCCATGGCGAAGGCTTCATGCACGACACGGCGATGATGATGGGCGTGCTGGGCGGCGCGGAATATAGCGGCAAGGCGGAAGTGGTGACGCCTTATTTCCCATCGTCGGGCACGGGCCAGATCAACGCCATCTTCCCGGTGTGACGTGCTGAACCGTTCATGGACTCCGGCGCAGGCAGGCGCCCATATTCGCTGAGATCAGCCAGCGTCGGCAAAGGCGCCATGGGGGTGGATCGCCGTGACGTGCCGCTTGCGCAGCGGCAGGATCAGCAGGACGAAGCTTAGCAGGAAGCAGCCGATGCACACCGCCTCCACAAGAGTGAAGTCCCCACTGCCGATCAGGCGGCCGGACAGGATCGGCCCGCCGCCCAGACCGATCATCTGCACCGCGATGGCGGCGCGCATCATCAGGCCCTTGCCGTCCATCTCGTTGACGGCGCCCAGGATGAAGGGCTGAACCATGTTCCAGAGGAAGTTGAACCCGCACACCGCGATCAGGAACGTGGCGGAGCCGGGCTTACCGATGAGCATGCCGATGCAGGCGACACCCCCCCATATCCCCACCACGAACACGGACATCCGCCCGATCCTCTCGGCGAGGATGATCGCGGCCAGCGCGCCGCCGACGGCCACGACCTGAGAAATGAAGAGCGCGTCGGCGATCTTCTGCTCGCCAAGGCCGGCGGCAATGCCGATCAGGAACAGGTTTGCCCAGGCGATGCCCTGCGCCAGATTATAGACCAGAACCCCGGCCAGCGCGGCGATCATGATCGGGATCGCTGGACTGGAGGCCGCATGGCTTTCCTCGACATGCCGGTCGTCGGACGATCGCGGCAGGAAAGGCGCGCACATCATGGAGAGCAGCGTCGCTACGGCAAAGGCGAGAAATATGCCCTGAAGCCCAATCGTCGCGAACAGCATCGGCGCCTGCCATATTCCAATCGCACCATAGGTCAGCAGGACGACGAGATAATAAGCGAGGTTCCGGTCCGTGCGGCGGGTGAGGCCGACGAAGCTGAAGCTGAGGCTGATGATGCCGCCTTCGCCCAGCCCGGCCAAAAAGCGCGCGGCCCCGAACCATCCGCCGCCCGCCGTGATCGCGGACGCGACATTGCCCGCCGCGGCTACCAGCAGGAACGCGACTGTCAGCTTGCGCCAGTCCAGGCGGTTGCCGAGGAACGCCAGCACCACCGTCATCAGCGCGACGCCTGACATTTCTATGCCGGCCAGATCGACCGCCTGCGTTTCCGTGAGGCGGAGCTGGGTGACGAACCCCTGCACCAAAGCTGGCTGGACGATGAAGGACAGGACGCCGATCGTTCCGAGCAGCACGAAGCTGGCGATGGCCAGCGGATGATCAGGATGCGACCTTGCCCGTGTCCCGTCCGCATGCTGCTGCATCATACCGAAGCCTCCCCCGCCGGACATATGTTGAGCATGCGGGTCATCACCAGGAAATCCGTGCCGTCGCGCCATAGGTGGCGGGCGGCGCGTAATAGGATGTCGTGCCCAATATGCCGAGGTTCAGCGTGTAGGCGCGATATTCTTCGCCGAAAACATTCTTGCCCCACAGGGTGACGTCGAACGTATTGCTGGGATCGGTCCAGCTCAATGACAGGTTCGTCACATTATAGGCGGGTTGCACGGAGGATGGTGCGTTGGTGACTTCCAGAAACTGCTTGTCGTACCAGGCTCCGTCGACCTGCACCGCACCAATCCCGCCGCCAAGGTCGAAATCATAGCGGGCAAGATAGTTCAGACTGAAACGCGGCGCGTTGGGAAATTCCGCGTTCTTGACGGTCGTTTCGGGAAAGACACACCGAAATGCGCCGCCGATATTGGTGCAATATTGCGCGTCGGGCGCACCGGGGAAGAGTTCAGGCCCGATCTGCTCGCCCGCTGCGCGCACGGTCTTCACCTTGGATGTTTCCCAGCTACCGCCCAGCATCACGTTCAGGTGCCGCACCGGCTGCCAGGTGAGCTCCAGTTCAGCACCGGTGGCGATGGCGTCGCTGTTCGACACTTGCGGCGTGCCGCCGATCATGGCGAAGGCCTGATAATCCTCGTAAATATAGTGGAACAGCGTACCGTTCACGCGAAGCTTCTGGTCCGGCGTCGACAGTTTCGCGCCCAGCTCGAAACTGTGCAGGGTTTCCGGCTTGTGCTGGAACAACTCCGCCGTGACGGTCGGGCTGAGCGTCCAGTTGCCGCCCTTTATGCCACGATTATAGGATGCGAAGATCAACGTGTCGCGATTGGGCTTGAAGTTCACCGACAGACGCGCTGCATAGTCACCTCGGCTGATACGATCCGCTCCGGGCCGCTGGCTGGCGAAGCTTTCGTCGGTCGCCAGGGTTCTGTCGGGAAAGCCAGTGTCACTCAGTGTCGATACATAATCCATGGACTTTGTATCCTTGGAATAGCGCAGCCCGGCGATCAGCGACAGGGAGGGCGTGAGCTGATATTCGCCCTGGCCAAAGACCGACCAGTTCTTCGAAACCAGGTCATAACGTTCCAGGACGCGCGGATCATTGGCGGAGCCGTTAAGGTCGATCGCGTTGCCGATGACGGGGGCGCCGATAGTGGTCATCGTGCCCTTGGTCCGCATGTCAAGATAATAGGCGCCGACCTGCCATTTCAAAGGTCCCGCATCGCCCGCGAGGCGCAGTTCCTGCGAGAATTGATCATATTTGGCAGTCGTGCCGAAGACGATGACTTCGACCGGAAGCCCGTCGCCATCTTCCAGATAATTTTTGTTGAGCGCAGTATAGTTGGTGATCGATGTCAGTTCGACGCCGCCCAGTTTCCAGCTGATATTGGCCTGTCCGATATGGACATGGCGATTGAGAAAGCCTGCCGTTCCGGAAAAATTGTCATAGGGCGACGCCTTGGCGCCCGTGATGCCATTGATGACGCCGCCGGGTCCGTTGGTAAGGCCCGCCGGATTGACGCGGCAATAGCTATTGGCTTCGAAGACGCAATTTTCGTATGTATAGGCGCCCGTCGGCACGTCATGATCGCGCGAATATTTATACCATAGTTCGACCATCAGGTCGGGCGTGACGTCGATCTGGGTCGTCGCCCGCAACGAAAAGGCGTTCTGGCCGCCGACATCCTGGCCTGAACTGACAAGGCCGCTGGCGGCGTCCGTATCCTTGGCCTTGATATAGTTGCCGCCAAGCGCCCGGCGCATCGACAGGCGCGCGCGCCAGCCTTCGACGATCTGGCCGCCCACAGCGCCCTCCAGTGATCGCTGGTCGAACCAGCCATAGCTGCCTTCGACATGGCCGTTGAAGTCGCGGTCGGTCGCGGCGCGGCTCAGATAATGGACGACGCCGCCCGTCGCATTACGGCCGAACAGCGTCCCCTGCGGTCCCCGCAGCACCTCCACCCGCTCGATATCGAACAATTGGCCGCTTATGCCATTGATCGATCCCATATAGGCATTGTCGGTATAGACCGCGACGGGTGCTTCCAGATAATCGGTGAAGTTGTTCTGCGAAATACCCCGCAGATTGAAGATCGTCACATTGGGTGACCAGGCATTGATGTGCATCGCCGGGATTTGCTGCGTGATGTCAGTCGTGTTGGTGATCCCGAGGCTTTTCAACTGATCGCCGGAATAGGCGGAGATCGATACCGGTACGTCGCGCAAGCTCTGTTCGCGTTTCTGGGCCGTGACCGTGATTTCGCCAAAGGGGCTGGAAGGCGCAGGCGCCGGATCGATCTGAGGCGTTGCGGAAGCATCCTGCGCGAAAGCAGGATGACTGCCCAGCGACACCGCCATCAAGGAAACCGCGCTTAACCATGGAGCAGACCAAGTCATCATCAATCTCCCCTTTTTGTCACCGCCGCGTCCATCATTGTCATGGATCGTGGCAGGGCCGTTCGGCGAACCGTCCGACGAGCTGCGAAGGCATCAGCCTCCATTGCCCTTGGATAACTTATCATGATAATTTATTCAATAGCGCAGTGGTGTTGCTTTATGAATGGGACAGATCGTCATGAGATTCGACGGGAAGGTCGCGTTGATAACCGGCGGCGGCAGTGGAATCGGCGCTGCGGCGGCGCGCCGCATCGTGAGCGACGGCGGCCGGGTGGTCTTGCTCGGGCGGCGGCGCGAGACACTGACGCAGGTTGCAATGCAGTGCGGCGGTCTGGCGATCGTGGGCGACACCACCAACCCGGACGACATCCAACGGGCCATCGACAAGGCAATTGAGGAACTGGGCGGCATCGACATTCTGGTGGTCAGTGCAGGCATCGAACAGCTGGGGTCGGTGGAAAGCATTTCCCTTCCGGACTGGCGCCATACGTTCGAGGTCAATCTGGACGGCGCGATGCTGGCCGCGCGCGCCGTCATTCCAGCGATGCGCACCCGCGGAGGCGGGGCCATCGTGCTGATATCCTCGGTTGCGGCGCTCGCGGGGGCGCCGTCCTACGCCGCCTACTGCGCATCAAAGGCAGGGGTCCTAGGGCTCAATCGATCCATCGCTTTCGACTATGGGCCGGAAAATATCCGCTGCAACGCGGTGTGCCCGGGCTGGACGCTAACCGAAATGGCGCGGCGAGAGATCGAGGATATGGCGCGCGAAAAGGGCATGGAGGCCGTGCAGCTTCAGGAGGAACTGACCCGCGCCTACCCTCTGCGCCGCATGGCAACGCCCGATGAGATTGCGGCCGTCGTGGCTTTCCTGGCGTCCAGCGACGCGTCCTTCATGACGGGAACGGCCATCAGCGTCGATGGCGGCGGCGGCATCGTCGACATCGGGACACTCCCCTTCTGCTGATCCTCAACTGCCCAGAGGATGTTTCCGCGCGTCCGCCAAATATCGATCGGCCAATTCACACGTCCGCTCGATGATCATGGGCCCTTGTGTCTGCGCCGTTTCGGTCTCGTAACGCGTCTGCGTCCATCCCATATAGGTGGTGCCGCGCAGGAAGAGAAAGAGCGGCAGCATCGCTTCATGCTCCCTCGGCAACGTCGCCTCATGCCGATAGCCGCGCAGCAACGCGTGGGTCAGCTGCGCATTGTCATTCTGGTGCTCCAGGAAGAACAGCGCAGTGGCAAGTTCGAACATATGCCAACCAAAGCCGCAATCGTCGAAATCGATCAGATTGATCCGCTCACCATCGAACAGCAAATTTTCGGGTACGAAATCAGCGTGGATAAGGCCATAGCGATCGCTGCCCTTGCCAAAGGCAGCTAGATCATGCGCGGCCCGCTCCCGCGCCTGCTGCAGCAGCGTAAGCTGTGCCGGGGTGAGCCCCGGCATGTTCCAGAACTGCCCCCAAAATGGCTCAGGCCCGATCAAGCCATGTTCGTCCCATGCATGGCGCACCATGGTCCCAGCACCCCTCCATGTCCGCGAATGGCCATGAACCCGCGCCGCAAGCGCCCCGACCTTCTCCATCGCCGCGATCGCGTCGGAGCCAGTCAGCGCAAGGCCTTCGTCAGCCGATCCGATCGGCGTTCCGGGCAACCACTCCAGGAAATCGACCTGGCGCGGCTCAGGGACGGCGGGATGGGTAATGCCGACAAGCGCATCACCGCCATGGCTGAGCGCGGACAAGGGTGCGCCCACGCCCGCATCGGACAATGATCGCATCCATGCCAGTTCCGAACGCAACGCATCGCTGCTGTGATAGCCATGTCGGTGGATGCGGACGGCAAAGCGGCGGCCATCGTCCCGAAACACGGAAAACACCGCATTCTCGCGATATTTCACGGGCGTCAGTCGGGTGAAGCGCCCCGGCCACTGCTTTAACGCCGCCTCGGCCAGCAACTGAAGCGCAGCGATCTGTTCGTCCGGCGTGCGCGAATAGAATGTATCGATCGGTGCAGGCATCAGCGGGCCGCCTCTTCCAGCGTTTCGTCAAGCGCGGCGAGCAGAATGTCTGCCTGCTCGAAGGTGAAGATCATCGACGGACGCATCTTGAGTATGTTGTCGAAGGGACCGATGCGGCTGAGCAGCACGCCCCTGTCCTTCATCCGGTTGACGATCCTGCCCGCAAGGGGAGAAGGGTTCTTGCTCACCCTGTCCGCAACCAGTTCGAGCCCGAAAAACATGCCGCGGCAGCGCACATTGCCGATGATCTCGTGGCGCGTCATCAACTCCGTCAGCCGGTTCTGGACATAAGCTCCAACCGTGGCGGCGTTTGCGATCAGATTTTCATTTTCGATCACTTCGAGAACGGCGGCGGCGGCGGCGGTGGCTACGGGATTTCCACCGAATGTATTGAAATAGTTCGCGCTCCGGCCGAACTCGTCGACCACATCGTAGGACGATATGACGCTGCCGATCGGAAAGCCGTTGCCCATCGGCTTGCCGGTAGTGATGATGTCGGGGGTGATGCCATGATATTGGTGGGCCCACATCGCGGCGCCGGTCCGGCCAAAGCCTGACTGCACCTCATCGGCAATGACTAGGCCGCCCGCCGCTCGAACCAATTCAACCAAGCCGGTGAGATAGCCCGGCACGAATTCGGGCAGGCCTTCATTGGCCAGGGAAGGATCGATCAGCAGCGCCGCTAGCTTGACGCCACTCTCCTCCAGCGACGCGATCGCCCCGCGTGCCTCATCCAGATAATGGCTCGCCAACTCCGCGTCGGACCGGCCCTGCCGGTGACGGTAAGGGTCGGGCACCTGCACCAGCCGGGCAAAGTCCGGAAAGGGCTCCGGCACTGGAAAGGCGGTGCAGAGTGACGCGAGCACAGCCGAATTTCCGTGATAATTGACGCTGCTGGCGATGATGCCCGTACCGCCAGTCACATGCCGGGCGATGCGTAACGCCAACTCGTTCGATTCGGTGCCGGTGCATGTGAAGAAGACACCCGCATGATCATAATCGGTGGTGGCGGCCAACCGTTCGGCATAATCGACGACATTGCCGTGCAGGTAACGTGTATTGATGTTGAGTGTCGCAAGCTGCCGCGACGCCGCCTTCACCACATGGGGATGGCAGTGGCCGACATGCGGCACATTGTTGTAAACGTCCAGATAGCGGCGGCCATCGGCATCGAACACCCACGCCCCTTCGCCACGGACAAGATGCAGGGGCTGCTCATAGAAAAGCGGTGCGCCCGTCCCCAGCACCTGCCTGCGTCTTTGCAACAGAGAATGGTCATCGTCATTCATTGCAGCGCATCTCCTTGCCCGCTCTCATTATATTTATCATGATAATTGATATTCGTCCATAGCGGAGCGGAATGAGCGGCTTCAGTTCCTATCCACCTCGGCCAGTGCGCGCTGTTGTGCCCGCCACCGGGCGGGGGACAGGCCGGTTTCCGCGCGGAATGCCCGGCCGAAATGCGCCGGATCGCTGAATCCCAATGCAAAGGCGACGTCGCCTGAACTGAGCGCGGTATAATGGAGCAGCCGCTTTGCCTCTAGAAGGATGCGGCCCCGGATCACTTCGGACGCGTTCCGCCCCGCTCCTTCGCGGCAGGCGCGGTTGAGGAGATAGGGCGTCGTTCCCAGCAGCGCGACATAGGCATCGACCGTGCGGCATTCCCGAAACCGCCGGTCGAGCAGGCTGAGGAAGCTGGAAAACAAGGCTGCCGCTTTTGGCGGGGAACCCTGTGCCAGCCGGTCGGCCTCGAAAAGGCGGGCGAGCATGATCATGACGATCTGCACATGCGCACTCACAACATGTTTAAGCGCCCAGGAGGGGAACTGGTGTTCCCGCTCCAGATCCAGAAACGTCTCCCTTACTCGGTCAACCAGTTCCACTGGTATTTTCGCGACCAAGGGAGTTCGCGCCAACGTTTCGACGGGCGCGGCATCGACATGGGCCAGGACATTGGACAAAAAATCATGCGACAAGCTGAGCACGATGGCGTCTGCGGCCGCGTCCACCGTGAACCCATGAACGACGCTGGCGGGCATCCATGTCAAGGTGCCAGGCGCGAGGTCATGCTCCGCGCCATCGGCGGTGAAGCGCCCTTCCCCCTGCAACCAGTAGGAAAGCTGGTGCAGATGCGGATGCACATGCGGTTCGACATTGCCATGATGCAAAGTCCCGCGATCGCTGATCCGCTCGACATGGATGAAGCGTGGATCGAGATCGCGGATATGCTGTCCGTAGATAAAATAATAAGGGGGCACAGCCGCGGAACGCATCGCCGAAATGCTATCGACTTTTGAGTAAATGGCCAAAGCTTTTCGCATGCCGCTAAAGCCATCCCTCTCCTTTACGGCCATGATGGGGCCAATGGAAAAGGAGAGGATGATGTTCATTCGCGATGCCTGGTATGTGGGCGCCTGGAGTCACGAACTTGACGCGACGCCCATGAAGGCGAGAAGGCTCCTCGGCGACAATATATTGTTCTTTCGCACCACCAGCGGCCAAGTGGCCGCCATTCGCGACCGATGTAGTCATCGGTTCGCGCCGCTGTCGATGGGACGGCGGGAAGGTGATTGCGTGCGCTGTATGTATCACGGACTGTTATTTGATGCGGATGGCAAGTGTATCGAAGAACCAGGTCGTAAAGGCGTCAGTCCCAAAACCAACGTTCGAAGCTATCCCACTGTCGAACGGTACAAGCAGGTCTGGATATGGATGGGCGACCCGGCGAAGGCCGATCCCAACCTCATTCCCGATTGTCATTATCAGGATGATCCTGCTTGGGCATCAATTCCCGCCTATATCCATTACAAAGCCGACTATCGTCTGATCCTCGACAATCTTCTCGACTTTTCTCATTTGACATACGTACATGAAAATACGCTGGGAGGCTCAGCAACCATCGCGCATATACGGCCAAAGGTAGAGCGGCTGGGCGACAAGGTACGGTTGACCCGGTGGTATCTTGGTGAACCCTGCATTGCGCCTTATCTCAAGGGCTTCAACACATTCGAAGGCCCCGTCGACCGCTGGCACATTTACGAATTGCACATCCCAGGCAATGTGTTCCTGATGGATTCAGGCAGTGCTCCAGCGGGCAGCGGCGCGCCGGAAGGACAACGGGTTCCTGAAGCGATGCAGTTCCGCGCGACCCAGATCGTCACGCCCGAAGACGAGCAGAACAGCCATTTCTTTTGGAGCTATGCCCATAATTTCAACATCGGCGACCCGGATTTCACCGCAAAACTGGCCGCGCGCATCGCGGAGGGCTTCGAAGAGGACCGGATCATGATCGAGGCGCAACAGGACGAGGTCAACCGTAGCACCGGGGATGAGATGGCCTTCATCATGGCCGACAATGGTTTAGCATTGGGGCGGCGCATCATCGAAGAGAAATTGGCGGCGGAGAATGCGCTGGCTGATGGGTAGGTTCCGGACCCGCGGCAGAACTGGCGGTGGACGTCCGCTGGTCGCGTCCTTCATCTACCATCATTTCAGCAGTGACCGGTTGTCGATCCATTATGGCGACGAATATAATGCCCAGCTTACGTTGAAGATCGACAAGCATCTCAGCGGACTCGTCAAATATGCGGATTATCGGAGGAAGGGGATCAGCAGCTTTGCCGGTGATGCTGACACCAGGAAGTTCTGGGCACAGCTGGATTATGCCCTCTGAACAGCTTGCATATGCAGGGCGGCCCGGTAAAATTCACCGGGCCGCCCATGGCCATGATCAGAAGCTGACCTTGACGTCACCGCCAAAGGTGCGCGGTTTCTTGTAGGAGCCCGCGCCGAAGCCGAGCCCGCCGAAATCGATGCCGAAATCAAGATTGCGCTGATTGGTCAGGTTTGCGCCCCAGAGACCAACATCGATCTTGGCGTTCCCAGCCTGAATATCGGACAACGAGATGCGAGCGCTCAGATCATAGTCGGGCCGCGAGCTGACTTCGCGGTTGAAGGGATTGACCCGGTCGAGCGCAAAGAAATAGATGCGGCTGCGATAGGCAAGGTCGCTGCGCAGCATCAGCGTGCCGATGCCCACATCTACCGAATATTGGCCGCCGATGCGCGCGTTCCACTTGGGCGTTTGCGACAAGTGCGCTTCATCCCCCACGTTGATCAGCTGGTTGAACGTCGGGGAGGTGAAGTCCGGATCGCGGTACAGATATTCCTTGAAGTCCGGGTGGACATAGCCGACCGAACCGTCGATTTGCAGCCCGGTGAAGGGAATGGCCGTCGCTTCCGCCTCGAACCCGCGGAACCGCGCTGAACCTGCATTTGAAACGACGGATGTGGCGCCGCCGCTTCCGCTCTGGAACTGCTGAATCTGCAGGTTGGAATAATCGGTTTGGTAGACGGACAGGTTGAGCCTGAGATGACGGTCGAACAGTTCCGACTTCAGGCCAAGTTCGTAGGCCGTCACCTTTTCCGGCTTGTAGGTCGTCAACTGTCCTTGAGGGTTTTGCGGATCGATGCCGCCTGAACGATACCCGGTCGATACGCGCGCATAAGCCATGATATCCGGCGTGAAGCGATAGTTGACCGAACCCAGCCAGGAAATATTGTCGTTGTTGACCACAGTGGCCGCGGTCAACGTCGGCAGGTCAGTGCGCTGCAAGGTCTTGCGATCCTGCGTGTAGCGTGCGCCACCCGTGATTTCTAGCTTGCCGTCGAGCGCCGAGGGTTTCCAGCTCGCCTGGCCGAATATGGCGGCGGACTCCGAGGTCGCCCGGAAGCCCAGGGTGGGCGTCAGGTTGATGCCGATGAGGCCGCCGGGCGTGAGTTGCGGGTTGGCCAGGATGTTGGCCGCCGTCGTCGCAGGAACACCGAAGGCTTCCAGGAAGGCCGTGGGCGCGACAAGCGTCAGTGCCTGGCGGTTGTTCTGCGACGCCTTTTCGTAGAAATAATAGACGCCTGCCACATAATTCAGGTCGCCCGATGAGCCGAGCGCCTGAAATTCCTGGCTGAACTGCCATTGTTTCTGCGGCGCGTTGTTGCCGTTGTAGAGGCCGACATCGGCCACGGTCACGCCAGTTGGAGAAGCCGGATCGAAATCGACGACCGGCCCGCGAAGATAGCCGTTGCCATCAAGCGTCAGGATGGTGTCCTGCCAGAAGCGGCGGTAGCCGGTGATCGACTTCAGCGTCAGTTCATCGATCGGCTCATAGGCTATGGTCAGCGAATGGCCGTAAATGCGCGACTTGGCACCATAGCGCAGATTGCCAAAGCGATCGACGAAGCCGTCCTGCAGCCCCGGATTGATGCGGTCCGGGCTGATGAGAAATGGATCGCCTCCGAAATTGGGGGACTGGCTGAAATAATTGAAGACGCTCGGCGTCGCGGCCAGCAATTGGAAATAAGGTGCGGTGCCCGACCGATAGTTGAAGTCGAAATTGTAATTTATCGTCACATTGCCGAGGTCGGCTTCGACGCCTGCATATATAGCATCACTGCGCAGTGCGCCGGGATCACGGCTGTCCGGGGTGTAAAGATTGTCAATATAACCGTCACGTTCACGATGCATGGCCGCGAGCGAAATCTTGATCGGCGACCCGCCGATGAAGCCGGTATCGACACGGCCACGGACGAACCAGTCGTCATAGCTCGCATAGCCGGCCTTTGCTTCCAGATGCATCTCATCTGTTGGCTTTTTGGTGACAAGCTGGATAGCACCGCCGATGGTGTTGCGGCCGAACAATGTGCCCTGAGGGCCGCGCAACACTTCAATCCGCTCCAGATCGACAAGGTCGAAGATCGCGCCCGCCGCGCGCGCAATATAGACGCCGTCCAGATAGACGCCCACCGCCTGGTCGGTCGCCGCATCAGGCTGCTGATTGCCGACGCCACGGATGAACAAAGAAACGGCCGTCAGGCTGGTTGATTGTTGCAGAAGCGAAAGGTTGGGCGTGAAGCGCGGGACGCTTGTAACGTCGAGCACATTCTGCTGCTCCAAGAATTCGCCGGATAGAGCCGTGACCGAAACCGGGACCGTTTGCAGTCTTTCCTGGGTGCGACGCGCCGTAACGATGATGTCGGAAAGCCCGGTCCCAGTTGGCTGCGCCTGAGCTTCCGCGCCCTGACTACCAGGAACTGCCGTTTCCTGAGCAAGAGCCGGTGAAGCCAGCACCATCGCCAGCACACCGGATATAAATGATCGATTGATTCCGCCCATTTCCTCATCCTCCCTGTCATGACACGCTATTTTATAGCTTTTTTACCCTGCACATCGGCAGGCCATGTCTGATTATGGTTGCAGATTCGTACCAAATGCGGTTTTCGTCAACTATCTTCGTGGGTGATGCCGATTATTTCCCTGGGTGTGACAACTAGGCCAATCTGATCTCTTCAGTGTCGTCTGTGGATAACGCGGTCGGCAAAGCGGCTGATCGCGTCCTTTTTCACGGAAAGCTGGCTGATGTCCGATCCTTCCGCGACATAGCTCTCCATTTCCCACGGCGTCGGCATCCACGGGATCACAACCATATCGTTGATCCCATGCCTGGCGAGACGCTCTTCGCTACTTTCGAGCAGTGGTTCGATGAGGGATATGACAGGCGAAAAGCCGGATGCCGGCAATCCCATCTCTGCCCGAAGCGCCTGGAGATGTTGGACAATGGCGATCGTGTCGTCCACCGTGGCGGGCAATCCCAGCCAACCGTCATTGGCCGCCGCTCGCCGCAGCGCTGGTGCCGACTTTCCCCCGACCCAGATAGGCACCGGGCCGGGAGGCAGGGGACGGAGCAGCACAGCGTCGAACTGGAAGAATTCGCCGTCATGGCTGACCGTCTCGCCCGCCCACAGCCTGCGGCAAATCGCCAGTATTTCGTCCAGGCGCCGACCACGCGATTTGAAGTCGACACCCGCGGCGTCATATTCTTCCTTCAGCCAGCCGGCGGATACGCCGCAGATCACGCGGCCGGACGTGTAGGCGGACGCGGTGGCGACCGCACGGGCGACCGTGAATGGGTCGCGTAGAGCGGCCAGATAGATGTTCGTCGCCAGCCTCAACTCGCGCGTTTCAGCCCCCAGCAGCGTCAGCGTGATCCAGGGGTCGGGCCATGGCGCATCCATGGGCCAGAAGATCTCACCGGACTCGGTATAGGGATATGGCGTCTTGATCGAGGCTGGCATGATCAGATGATCGGCATAGGTAACACCGTAAAATCCGCAACTTTCCGCGTGCTGCGCCAGTGCGATCATCTGATCAAGCTCAGGCACCGCCATCATCGATAGCCAGAAACGCATGCTTGCCTCCCCTTAAGTCAACAAAGCTTCGCCTGCCCTTGATGAACATAGGCGGTCAAAAGACCCTATACGCCATCTGGCGCATATTTTCGAACAGAAGCTGGGTTTAATATTCAAATGTCAGTTCAAGACCATAGGTTCGGGGGTCGCCAAAGATCGCGCTTGGCAGCCCTCCATTGAAATGGGCGATATAATATTCCTTGTCGGTCAGGTTTTTGCCGAAAGCCGACAGGCGCCAGCTACCGAAGCCAACCGGTATGTCCGACAATGTAAGCCGGGCATTGAGCAGGCCATAGTCGCCGATGACATAGCGGGGATCGGCGGTTGACGTCGAAACCTTGCTCTTGAGGAAATAGTCGATGTTGGCGGTGAGCACGCCGATGGGCGTGTCAGGGAAGCGATATTCAAGAGACGTGGTCAGCGTATGTTTTGGAGCCTCCACGAAGGTGTAGCGCGACGTGATGTCATTGCCAGCTTGATCGAGGATTTGCTGGAACTTGGCGTCCAGATAGGCATAGTTGACCGAAAGGGTGAGTGCATCGATCGGCTTGGCGATCAAATCCAGTTCGAAGCCCTGGATGCGCGCCTTACCCGCATTGAAGACATCGGTAATGGCGACGTTCGTCGGGTCCGACTGGATATTCGTTTGAATATCCTTGTAGTTCGACCGGAACAGGGCGAGGTTGGCCTGCAAGTGATTGTCGAGCCAGCTCGATTTGATACCCAGCTCGAAGGAATCGAGTGTTTCGGGGCCGAATCCTTCGTTGAAGCGTGCGATGCTGCTTGCGCGGATATTGTAGCCGCCCGTCTTATATCCTCGCGCATATTTGGCGTAGATATTGAGGTTTGCATTGGCGTTGTAGCCGATGACGAGGCTGGGGCTGATGTTCGAGAAATGATTGTCGCCTGCTCCGCGAGGCAGCACGGTGGGTGAGCCCGTCGCAGGGACGATGGTCTGATCGAGCGTCGCCTTGCGTTCGTCCCGAGACCATCGCAAGCCGCCGGTCAGATACAGCCCCTCCATGAAGGCCGGACGCAATGTGGCCTGGCCATACAGCGCATAAGCCCGGTTGTGGATCGTTGCGACCCGATCCATGCGGGGACGGCCGGTGATCGCGGAATAATCCGAGCTTTCGCCGTCCTCATCGAAATAATAGGCGCCGAGGACATAGTCCAGGCGGCGGTCAAAGGCGGAGCCGACAAGTTGCAGTTCCTCGCTCCACTGATCCTGCTTTTGATCAAAACCAGTCAGGATCAAGGGAAATGGCCCCGCCACCCCGGTCAGATAATTCTGATTGGTGATGCTGGAGAGCTTCCGGTAGCCGGTCAGCGACCTGAGCGTCACATCGTCAGCGACTTCCCAGCTGATGGTCAGATTATGCCCCTGCGATGTGGCATCATTGGGCATGAGGTTTCGGACGAGCGGCGACCCTGCTGTCGGCCGATCCGCCATGCGGGGGTAGAAGGGCGCGGCAACCATGAAGACGGGCGTGTCGTTGATGTCGGAACGATCATAGGTGTACCGCAATTGCAGGGCGTCTGTCGGTTGCCACAGCACGGCCGCGCGATATGCGTCGCGGCGCTGATCACCCCAGCGGTCGACGCCAGTGCCGGGGTTGCCGACGAAGCCGTCTTTCTGGCTGTGCAGATAGCCCAGTTCTACCGCAAGCGCTTCTCCGACGGGAATATTGACGCGTGTGCGGGATCGGAACTGGTCGTAATTGCCGATGGCAAGAGTCTGCTTGGCAGAGAACTCCCCCAGTTCGGCAGCGCGCGTGATATAGTTGATGGCGCCGCCTGTCGCGTTGCGTCCATAGAGCGAGCCTTGCGGTCCGCGCAGCACTTCGATCCTTTCGACCTCGGCGACTTCTGCGGACAGTCCCTGGTTGCGGGCGATGTAGATGCCGTCAAGATAGACGGCAACGCTGGGATCGACGGTGATCTGGTCGTCATTGTTGCCGATTCCGCGAATGAATACGCGAGCCGTTGTCGCGCTGTTCGGATGGGGAGTGACGGCAAGGCTGGGGACAAGGGTCCGCAGGTCGGTGATGTCGGCGATGCCCTTCTTTTCGATGTCGGCGCCGGTCATCGCCATCATCGAGATGGGCGTTTTCTGGAGGGATTCAGATCGTTTCTGTGCAGTAACGACGATCTCCTCGATACCCCCGCTTTGGACGGAGGCATCGTCCTGCGCGAAGGCGGGTGACGTGGCTGCGGCGAGGCACATTGCCAAAGCGCCGTGTGAGATGAAGCTGTTCATGTTAATTACTCCCCTTTAACGCGTGAAAGCGCATGGCTGTACGAAGTTGTTTCGTACTATCTAGCGTATGACGAGATTGATCGGTTGGACGGTCAGGTCGAGAGAGCTGAAAATCTGCTTCAGCGCTGCCGAACCCGGGCCCGTGATTGCGCCTGCTTTCGCCAGTGCGTCCACCGTCTGGTTGCCGGAAACCAGTTCCCCCAACGCATTGCGATCGAGCCGGACGACCGGCGCGCCGTCCGCCTCACCGCGGCGGAATTTCAGCGTGCTGTTGCGCAGTTCAAGCAGCCATGGGTCGCTTTCCCCGGCGATGGTCAGGGCGACGGCATGAGCGGCAGCTCCGGCGCGCTTGGGATCAACTTTGTAGCGGATTTGCTCAAGCATCAGCGCGACTGGCATCTTGCGGATATTATCCGGGTTCATGTAGCGCGCGGTCAGGCCTGCCTGTTGCAGCTTTCCTTCCAGTTCCAGCGCGCCCATCAGGTAGAAGCCGCGCCGGTTGCTGTTATAAGTAGCGTAGCCGAGTTTGCGGAAAGCGGCGGCCTTCAGCCGTCGTGCCTCCATATCCTGATGATCCATGGCGATCAGCAGCGTCGCAAGCTCCGCCGCCCATTGCGCGTCCCCCTGTTCGAAAGCGCGGTTGGCGGCGGCGAGCACGGGTGTCCGCCCACCCATCAACGTGACCTCCCGCCGGGCCCGCTCCACGCGTGGCGTGGGCGCAAGGTCGGTCGCATCGCCGGAGAACCAACTGATATAGCCGACATAATAGCTGCGCGCCGCGTCGGCGGCAGTGCCATAATATTCGGTGGTATAGGGTTCCGAGCGCAGCCAGTCGGGCAACGGCCCGAGAGCATCAGGCAAGTCGTCCTGCGTCATGCCCTTGTTGATCAGACGGATCGTCTGGTCATGGGTATATTGGATCGCATCTTCATAACGGGTCAGGAGCGCCTTGATCTGCGGCGCACCTTCCACGACGGGGCCGTGCATCGGCACCATCCAGGCCGCGCCATAGCGTTCCATCCTGCGCAGCGCCTCGATCCAGCGGTTGGCGTCGCGCATCTTCGTACCGCGCATCGAATGGAGATTGGGAAATGTCGGTCCCTGCACCTCATCGCCCGAAATCAACACCTGATAGTCGGGGAGCCATGCCGCGATGTGCGACGCGGCCTCTCCCCCGGTGTGGAACAGGTGCAGCTTCACCCCGGCGATTTCAATGTCGCGCCCGCCATCCACATCGACGAACTGAGTGGGCGGGATGTAGGCGGACTCATTCTTCCCCGCCTTACCCAAAGCGCCGCAGCAGCCGACATGAAAATCCTCTGCTTCCTTTCCTGCAAGGCTGAAGCCGAACATGTAGGCCGAGCGCGCGGCGACGATGGGCAGCGTGGCGACCCCTTCGTCGGAAAGCTCCTTCAGGAAATTCGAGGCGGCGAAGATCGGCACCTTGCCTCTGGCGACATCGGCTGGCGGTACGAACACCCCTGCCCCGTTCACATGATCAGGATGATGGTGGGTGTAGATGATGGCCTTGATCGGCTTGGTGGAAATCTGCGTCCTGATCTTGGCGAGAGCGGCAGTCGCAACATCGCGGTTCATGCCGGTATCGAGCAGGACGAGCCCGTCGCTGCCCTCGACCACGACGAGGTTCATGCCCTGAAATTCGATTTGCCAGACCGGCGTCTTTCCTACGCGGGTGACGCGTTCCTGGAACAACCGGGCGTGGGCGGTATAGTTGGATGGAGCGGAAAAAGGCACGTTGAGATCCGGCGCATGAGCGATCGCCGGTGCGGCCATGCCCGCCAGCACAAGCGCCGAGAGCCCGCGCATGAGAGCTGCGCCACCCATCAAATGCAGCCTGCGAGCGACGCGCCGACGCGCGCCGCGGTCAAGGACCTCCACGGTCATATCCTCTCCTACACAGATATATTGTTCGTTATGGCCGCTTGTACTGTACGAAACTCATCCGTACAAGATACCAAAGCATAGGGAGTGGATGAAAGATGAGAAAGCGCTCAGGACTGAACTATAAAGCTGGATTTGTGGCCCTTATCATGGGAAGCGCGGCGCCGCTCACGGCGCAGAATGTGCTCCCGCGAGCAGCAGAACCCTTTGCGGGCAAGATCGGCGAAACCTATGCCGATTCGGTCCCGGCCTTTCCCAAAGCGGTCACCGCCCCTGCTGGCGCACCCAATGTGCTGCTGATCCTGACGGACGACGTCGGTTTCGGCGCGGCGTCTACGTTCGGCGGTCCGATACCCACGCCCAATCTGGACCGGCTGGCAGCGCGCGGGCTGGTCTACAACCGTTTCCACACGACGGCTATGTGTTCGCCGACCCGCGCCTCTCTGCTGACCGGGCGAAATCATCATGCGGTCGGCAACGGCATCGTCGCGAACCTGTCCACGGGCTTTCCCGGCTATACCAATATCCTGCCCAAGAGCGCGGCGACGGTAGCGGAAGTGTTGCGCCAGAGCGGCTACAATACGGCGATGGTGGGCAAGCATCATAATGCGCCCGAAGCCGATGTATCGCCGGCCGGTCCATTCGACATGTGGCCGACCGGACTGGGTTTCGAACATTTCTACGGCTTCATGGCGGCCGAAACCAACCAGTTCACCCCCGCCCTCTATCGCGGCACCACCGCCATTCCGACCCTCAAGGAAGGAGTGCTGGACAAGGCGCTGGCCGACGAGGCCATCCAGTGGATCCACAATCAGAAAGCAGCTGCGCCCGACAAACCCTTCTTCCTCTATTATGCGACCGGATCGGCGCATGCCCCGCTGCAGGCGCCCGCAGACTGGATCGCCAAGTTCAAGGGGCAGTTCGACAAGGGATGGGACGCCGTTCGCGCCGACACGGTGAAGCGGCAGAAGCAGCTGGGCATCATTCCTTCTGCCACCAAGGATTCAGCACGGCCCGAAGGCTTGACTGCCTGGAGCGCGCTCACCCCCGATCAGCGCCGGATCAATGCGCGCTTCATGGAAGTCTATGCAGCCATGCTCGCCTATCAGGACGCACAGATCGGCCGTGTCCTCGACGAACTCGACCGTATGGGCGAGAGCGGCAACACGTTGATCATGTTCATCGAAGGGGACAATGGCGCGGCGGCCGAGGGCGGAGAGAATGGCAGTTCGAACCCCATGTCATCCTTCGCCAATGCGATGCAGGAGGATGACAGGATGCTGCTCGCCAATCTTGACAAGATCGGCGGGCCCGATGCGGTGGGCAATTGGGGCTATGGCTGGGCATGGGCGACCAACGCGCCCTTTCCCTGGTTCAAGCAATATGCCTCTCACCTGGGCGGGACGCGCAACGGGCTGGTCGTATCCTGGCCGGATCATATCAAGGAACGCGGCATCCGGTCACAATTCACCCATGTGGTCGATGTGATGCCGACCATATTGGAGGCTGCGGGCCTGCCAGCGCCCGACAACGTCAATGGTGTCGCACAGCAGCGGACGGATGGCGTCAGCTTCGCCTACAGCTTTGCCGCGCCCCGCGCGCCAGAGCGGCACGACACCCAATATTTCGAGATGATGGGGAATCATGCCATTTATCATCAAGGCTGGCTGGCAAGCACCACGCCAGTCAACCTGCCATGGAAGCGCGGCGACGGCTCTATCCTACCCAATCAGTATAAGTGGGAGCTATATGACCTGCGCAAGGACTTTTCCCAGTCGCGCGACCTGGCCGCCAGCCAAGGCGCGAAGCTGAAGGAGATGCAGGCCCTTTTCCGCAAGGAGGCCGAGCGGAACCAGGTGCTGCCGCTGGACGACCGCCTGACGCTTGCCCGGTTCCGTGCGGCCGAAGGGCAACGGCCCCATCGTTCGACCTACAGCTATTGGGGCGCAGGGATCAGCATACCGTCGGTCAGTGCCGCGCCACTGCTGGCGCGCAGTTTCCGCATCACCGCTGATGTCGACATGCCGAAGGAGCCCGCGACCGGCGCGCTCGTCGCGCTGGGCAGCAAGTTCGGGGGCTGGAGCTTCTATCTGAAGGATGGACGACCTGTTGCGATGATCGCGGCATCGCAACTGGCGGGCGACCAGTCACAGGTGGCGGCGACCCAGCCTCTCCCAGCGGGGAAGAACAGGCTGGTCTTTGATTTTCACTATGATGGCGGCGTGAATGCCGGGGGCGACATGATCATCAGCGCCAACGGCACCAAGGTGGCACAGGGCCGCATCGCGCGGACCATATCGAAACTGCCGGAAATGAGCGACACGCTGGATATCGGTTTCGACGCCGATACGCCGGTCACGTCCGATTATAAGGATGGCGGTCACTTCCCTGGTGGGATTGAGAAAGTCGACATTTCGGTGGGTAAGCCCGGCGCGCCCGGCAAGGCGCCCTGAACGGAACAATCCTGATGCCTGCGGACATGCGCCGCAGGCATCAGGAGACGCTTTTCGGCTTTGCCCGTTGACGGCGCGCCCCGTCCGGCGGTTAAGATAGGCCCAGATGGTCGAAATCACTTCTCAACCCGTGCATGCCGAGCGCGATAACCGGACCCAGATCCTGAACGCCGCGGGCCAAGTATTCCTGGCCGATGGCTTTGAGCGAACGAGCGTCGATCGGATCGCCGCCGTCGCCCATATGAGCAAGCAGAGCATCTACGAGCTTTATCCAAGCAAGCTCGCTTTGTTCGAGGCCGCCGTCCGCAGCAAATTGAACGGTGCGTGGCTCAACCTCAGGGCCATCGATCGCGGGGCGAATGCGGAAGACACGCTGACGCGCTATGCCATGCGGCTGTTCGAGGGTTTTGCCGAGCCGGTGAATTTCGGCCTGTTCCGCGCCAATATCGCGGCCGCGAACCATGTTCCGGAATTGGCCGCGGAGCTGCACGAGAAGCGTCTGGCATCGTCGCAACCACTCGCCGATCATCTTGACCAGCTTATCGCCGATGGCGTCATCATAGCCTGCGACACGATGGCCATGGCCATTCGCTTTGGCGGCATGGCGGTGGAAGGCGCGCGCTATTTTCTGGGCACCGAACTGCCCGGCAAGGCCGCGCAGAAACGCATCGTGGATTGTGCCGTGCATCTGTTCCTGGACGGCTATCGCAGCGTGGCGGATGTTCCGCGCGACGCTGTCCCTGCCCCCGCGATCGAGCCGCCTGCACGCGAGGGTGGTCCGGCGATGCGGCTTTCTGCGGACAAGTTGCTCGCGCTGCTGGACGCGGCGACGAGCGAATTTCTGGAACATGGCTATCGGCGGGCCAGCATCGACCGGATCGCCGCTGCGGTGCGGGTGAGCAAGGCTACGATCTACCGGCAGTTCGGCAACAAGGAAAATCTGCTGCGCTACATCGTCCAGCGCGACATTTTCGAGGCGAGCCAGCGCCCGTTTACGCAGATCCCCGTGAGTGACAAGCCCGAAGCGGCGCTTGCCGCGCTCGCAAGGGAAGCGCTGGACCGGCATCTTGAACCGGCGAACTTGCGCATGCACCGGCTGTTGGTAGTGGAGGCTGATTTCCTTCCCGATCTCGCTCAGCTATTTTATGAAGGCCGCGTGCGGCGGCTCGGCGATGCGCTGGAGACGCATCTGCATGCCCTGGGGCTGCCACGCCCGAGCCATATGGCGACGCGCATCTTCTACACTCTCGCGACATTCGCGGTCCGTTTCTTCACGGCGAGCACGCCGCCTGCGGAGAAGGATCGCGAGATTTACGCCCGGGAATGTGCGCTCCTGTTTCTAGAAGGTCTGCGGGCGGACGGGCGCAGTTAGTTGCCCTATGAGGAGGCGCTAGCGCCAACCTCTTGTGTTGCAAGATTAATCTTGAAGACCTAGCCTTCCTCCCGCTCCATTGCGGCCAGCAAGGGGGCGTTGGAATCGACCCGAGAAGCCGGAAGGACGCCCGTGGATTTCTATTTCAATCGCTTTGAGGATCGACGACCGCCAGAGCCGCTGCCTCATTCGCGATTGATCGAGTTGATCTGGCAGACATTGGCGCTGCTGATGCTGTTGCTGGGCGCGCGCTATCTGTTGTGGCGCTGGACGGATTCGCTGAACTGGGACGCCTTGTGGTTCGCTATCCCTTTGGTGATCGCGGAGACTTGCGCCTATTTCGGGCTCATTCTCTTCACGCTCAACCTGTGGAAGGTGAAGGACTATCCGCTGCGCGCACCCCCAGCGCGGACCAGCGAATGCGTGGGATCGGCGGGCAGCGAGGATGATCGGCCCATCTCGGTCGATATCTTCATCGCCACCTATAATGAGGATGAGGAATTGGTGCGGCTGAGCATCCGCGACGCCAAGGCGGTGCGCTACCCTCATCCCATCGACGTGAAGGTGCATATACTCGACGATGGACGCCGCGACACGATGCGGGCTGTCGCGGAGGAGGAAGGCGTCAACTATATCAGCCGCGACAATAATGTCGGGTTCAAGGCCGGCAATCTGCGCAACGCCATGGAGCAGACGAGCGGCGACTTCATCGTGATCTGCGATGCTGACACGCGGCCATTCCCCACGATGCTGGAGCGGACGCTCGGCTATTTCCGCGATCCTGACGTGGCTTTCGTCCAGACGCCGCACTGGTTTTATGATCTGCCCGAAGGCGAGCGGCTGAAGGACTGGATGGGCCGCAAACTCGGCGGGCTGGGCCGCGCTATCGGCGGAGCGGTAGAACGGATCTTTGGCGAGATACGCATCGGCGAGGACCCGTTCGTCAATGACCCGCAACTATTCTTCGACGTGATCCAGCGCCGCCGCAACGCCTATAACGCCGCCTTCTGCTGCGGGGCGGGATCGATCCACCGGCGCGAGGCCGTGATGTTCGTCGCGCTGCGTGCCTATGCCGATGCCATCGCCCACGCATCGGGCGACGCGAAATCGCGCATCGCCAAGCTCGTCCGCCGCCGCGCCGATCCGGCAGCGCAAGCGCTCGCCCGCTGGCAAGCCGCGCAGGCCGAGGAGCTGACGCCCTATAAATTCCATGTGTCGGAAGACATCTACACCACGATCGTGCTGCATCAGGACCGCGAACGGCGGTGGAAATCCGTGCTTCACCCGCATGTGGAATCGAAGATGCTCTCGCCGCAGGACCTGCTCAGCTGGAGCATCCAGCGGTTCAAATATGCAGGTGGAAGCCTCGACATCTTCTTCCACGACAATCCGGTGACGGCCAAGGGTTTGTCGCTCGGCCAGCGGCTCATGTATTTGACGACATTCTGGTCCTATATGGGCGCGCTCTGGAACCTTGTGTTCCTGCTGGCGCCGATCGTCTATCTGATGACGTCGGTCGCGCCGGTTTCCGCCTATACGGGCGACTTTTTCGATCGGGCGCTGCCGTTCCTGATCGTGACCGAGCTTGCCATCATGTTCGGGACCTGGGGCATTTCGGGCTATAAGGGGAAGGTCAGCTATATGGCGTCCTTCCCGATCTCGCTCCAGGCGCTCTGGGCGGTGGTGCGAAAGCAGAAGATCAAGTTCCCGGTCACGCCCAAGGATCGGCAGGACGGCCATTATCTGCACCTGGTCTGGCCTCAGCTGGCTTTGATGATCGGAACCTTTGCCGCCTTTTGCTGGGCGGCGGCAGCGCTGTGGCTGGGCTTTGGCAATTACACGCTCGGCGGCCTGATCGCCAACGGCCTGTGGGGTCTCAACAACATTCTGGGCATGTCGATCATGGTCCGTGCGGCCCTGTGGCAACCCACCGAGGAAGAGGCAGGATGAACTGGAAAGAAGGTTTTAGAAGAGGGCGGAGCCATTTGCTGATGGCAGCCATTCTGGCCATCGCCGGGAGCATCGTCGTTAGGATGGAGGATGATGCGCTTCGCCAGGAGACCGGGAAAGCTCCGCCTCAATCCATGACGGACAAGTTGCCTGCTAGTTTGAAGTGACGGCGGGCGATTGCCGCGGGAGCCCTCCGACAAGCTTAGGGCGACCGGTGTTAGCGGATGGCGCGCCGGTCAGCCGCGCAGGCGCTTTGTGAGACGCAGCCGGTTCGTGCCGCCTTCGCTCCAATAATCGATCTGGTCGATGCACGACTGGATGATCCCGAGACCGCGCCCGCTTTCCGCATCAGCGGAGATGGTGCGGCATCTGGAAAACAATCCTTCGGGAACCGCTTCGCCCTCATCCTGGAGTTCGAGCGATACGGAGCCGGGCACGATCTGCACCCCCACGCCGATCATGCCGTCGTCCCGGCCGCGATAGCCATGGATGATGATGTTGTTGGCGGCCTCTGCAAGCGCCAACTCGATGTCGATCATCGCTTCGGGTGGAACAGCGGCGGCTTCGCAGAGGGCGCGGACATGCTCGCTCAATTGACCGACTTCTTCCAGCCGGGCGGGGTACAGGCGGATAGCGCCCTCGTCAGCCACGCACGAGCGCTCTTGCATCCGGGACCGTCTCGGCAAGCCGGAACACAGCGTCGAGGCGCGTCAGTTCGAACAGGCGGCGCACCGCAGGCTGCGCCCCCGCGATCGCGAGCGAGCCGTCCTTGCCCAGCATCTTGAGGAGCGACACCAGCGCGCCGAGCGCCGTGCTGTCCATGAAAGCGACGCGCGTGAGGTCCAGCACGACCTTGCGCGGACCACCATCGATGCCCTTGGCGAGGTCCGCCTTGAACGCCGGGGCTTCGGCGGCATCGAACCGCGTCGCCTGCACCTCTACCAGGGCCACATCCCCATCCATAGTGATGATCGCCGTCATTCCTTCACCCTTGTCTATCTATGCCATTTCAATCGCGAGAAGCGAGATATCATCGTCAAAACCGCGCGTGCCCCGCCGCATCGCGACGGCGGCCTTCACCCGTTCGACCATCAGTTCCAGCGGCTCGTCGGCCCCCTCGCGCAGCAACTCGCTGAGCCCCGCGACCTCCAATTGCGTGCCTTCGCGATCGGCGCATTCGGTGACGCCGTCGGAAAAGAGTATCAGCCGCGTCCGGGGTTCCAACGTGACTTCTTCAGGGATGAACGTAGCATCACTGAACCAGCCGAGCGGAAAACCACCGTCCAGGCGCAGGGTGGACACGCCGCCTGACCCGACGATCAGCGGATCTGGATGGCCAGCACGGATGATCCAGGCGCGCCCTTCATGCGGCGAGAACAGGCCGCAGATCAGCGTCGCATAATTTTCATTGGGCTGCCCCTCGATCTCCCGATTGAGCTGCTCGATCGCGGACGCCAGCGCCGCCGGATCGCCGGGAGCAAGCTGGACCAGCCGATGATGCAGGTGAAAGGATGCGAGCGCGGCGGGCACGCCATGCCCCTGAACATCGGCGAGGAAAAAAAGAATCTTGTCGTCCTGCCGCGACACGCCCAGCGTATCGCCGCTCATGTTCATCGCTGGCTGATGCGCCCACGCGATGCGCACGCCGTTCATTTCCTTGTCATTGGGCAACAGCTTGTGATGCAGCGCAGCCGCCGCATCCAGGTCAGCCCGCACATGGCGATAGGCCGCGCGGATACGATCATGCGCCTGCGCCAAATGGCGGTTCCGCCGCTCCAGGCTGCGATGCAGGCGCACATTGCGCCGGGCCGAGGCGACCGTCAGTTCCAGTTGCAGCGGATCGAGCGGCTTGAACAGGAAATCGTCGACGCCCGCAAGCGTGGCGGCCCGGATCGTGTTGCTGTCGCCGCGCGCGGTCATCATGACGATGTGGAGAAAGCGGTTCTGCACCGCCGCCGCCCTCACCTGCCGCACGAGCTCAAGACCATCCATGCCCGGCATCTGCCAATCGGTGATGAGGACATCGACCGGCGCCAATTGCACATGCGCAAGAGCGGCCGCCCCATCGCCCGCGACCTGCACCGAGCAGTTGAGCGCCTCCATCTCCAGCGCCAGCACCTCAAGGAACAGGTCATCGTCGTCGACGATGAGTATGTTGAGGCTGGTAATGGGGAGCGGCTCCGCCGTCATGAGATTCCTGCGTTTCTCCAAAAACAAGCCTGCCCCACCCTCCCCATCTAACGGCCAAGCCGCCGGACAGGAAGGCTTTGAATGGCAAAGATTTTCCGAAAATACGGTAAATCGAGCGTTAACGCCGTTTTTGGGCTGTCCCTTCCACCCCATCGCACGTTATGCAGCGGCAACAATCCGCCGTCGGGAAACAATCGAATGATTTCACTTCGCTTTCTGGCCCTCCTTGCCATTTCAGCGCTTTCGGGGCAGGCGGCGCTGGCGCAGGACCGGGGCGTGATCTACGCGGGCGGTTCTGTCGGCGACGGCGCGGGAGGATATGGCGGCGGCTTGATCTCACTTCCCGGAAATTCGCTCGGCCACGGCCTTGCCGTCCGCGCCGGGGTGAATGGCGGGACGTATCGCTATCGCACCACCGAACGGATCGAGGCCACCTATATCGGCGCGGAAGCCGCCCTCGTCTACCAAACGTCCGGGTCCTGGGGCTGGGCGAATATCGGTGCGGGGCCGCGCTTCACGAAGACCGATCTCGACCCCAATGATCCGGGCAACAAGCTGCAGGGTTCACAATGGGACGTGGGCGTCCAAACGGATGGCGTGTTGGGTGATCGCTTGCGCCTCGGCTGGTTCGGAAGCTGGGGCATCCGCAATGAAAGCTACATGGCGCAGCTCCGCCTCACCCAAGCTGTCAACCGGCAGAGCGATAAGCGGCTGGGCCTGGAAGCGACTTTGCAGGGCGATCCCACCTATAAGCGCGGCGGTCTGGGCGCCTATATTTCGACCGCGATCGGCGGCGGCTGGACGGGACAGCTTTCAGCGGGCGCGACTGAACAGAAGGGCCGCGATGCCCGGCCTTATCTATCCATAGGGCTCAGCCAGGTCTTTTAAGCGCTGTTTGCCGGAGAACGCCGCCGATGACCATGCCTGGTCTTCGACAAACCATGCTGTGGGTGGTGGCGGTCGCCATTCCGGTCATTATATTGGCTGTCGGCCTCATCCTTGTGGCGCAGGCGGACAATGCGGCCCAGCTGCGCCTTGAGGTCATCCGCTCCTATGACCGCCGGTCGCTGATGCAGGACATGCTGTCCCAGCATCAGGATGCGGAGACAGGGCAGCGCGGCTATCTGATGACCAATCGGCGTGAGTTTCTCGAGCCCTACGAAGCCGCTCTCCACGCAATTCCGGACAGCTTCAATCGGATGCAGGCGCTTTCGGCGTCGGCGGAGCAGCAGAAGGGCCTCGACACGCTCCGCAAGCTGTCGCGTGAAAAGCTGGCCTTCGTGCAGGAGGCGATATCCTCCAACGCCCGTGGCGGCAGGGATCAGGCGCTGGCCATGGTGGTCAGCGGGCGCGGCAAGCTGCTGATGGATCGCCTTCGCGCCGAGATTGGTCGGCAGCAAGCGGTCGAGGCCAAGCAGCTGGCGCAAACATCCGCACTGGCAGACAGGGCGCAGAAGCAGCTGCGTGGCCGTGCCTTTTCCCTCCTCAGCTTTCTGGCCATCCTGCTCTGTGCCGCGGGAATCGTCATTCTCCGGACGCTGAAGGCAAGGGGGGCCGCCCTCGCGCGCCTGGACGATGTGTCCCGCCGCCGCAAAGCCATTCTCGACGCGGCGATGGACGGCATCCTCATCCTCAATCCAAGCGGCAGCATCGAGGGCGTGAACCGGGCGGGTGCGAGGATTTTCGGCTATGAAGATAGCGACATGCTGCGGCGGGACGTCGGCATGCTGTTCGCCAACCAGCCTCCGCGAGGACAGGTCGCAGCCTATCTGCGCAGCATGAATCTGAGCGAAGGGCATCCGGGGCATATTCAGGAGATACCTGGCCGCCGCAAGGACGGCAGCACCTTCCCCTCCGACGTCGCGATAACCGCTGTCGAGTTGAACGATGGCACTCATTATGTCGCCGTGGTTCGCGACATCAGCGAGCGCAAGCGGGTCGAGCGGATCAAGTCGGAATTCGTCGCAAGCGTCAGCCATGAATTGCGGACGCCGCTCACATCCATCGCAGGGTCCCTCAGCCTTCTGGCCGGGGGCGCGGGCGGGGAGCTGGGGGACCGCGCGCAGCGGCTGATCACAATCGCGCACAGCAACGCCGAGCGGCTCGTCCGCCTGATCAATGACATATTGGACCTGGAGAAGATCGACAGCGGGCGGATGGTCTTCAAGAGCCAGCTGATCGACCTTTCGGATTTTCTGAAACAGGCGATCGAGGCCAATCGCGGCTTTGCCGACCGGTATCAGATCAGCCTGGAACTGCAGATCGACGGACCGCGCGCCTATGTCTGGGCTGATCCGGACCGGCTGATGCAGATCATCACCAACCTGATTTCCAACGCGGTCAAATTCTCTCCGGCGGGCGCGGCGGTAGAGGTCGTTCTGCAACCTTCAGGCGCGGCGCACAGGATCAGCATCTGCGATCATGGCCCCGGCATCGACGAAGGCTTCCGGGAACGGGTTTTCAGCCGTTTCGCGCAGGCCGACAGTTCAGACAGTCGGGCCAAGGGCGGCACCGGGCTGGGGCTCAGCATCGTTCGAGAGATGGTGACCCGGCTCGGCGGCAGCGTCAGCTTCGACACGGAGACGGGCGTCGGCACCCGTTTCCACATCGATCTGCCAGCGACGGCGCGGGACAAGGCGGAGCAAGAAGGCCGCATCTTGATCTGCGAAGGGGATCGGCAGACCTCCGCCGACATGCAGGAGATATTGGCGAATGCCGGATTCCCCTGCGACGTGGTGCATGACGGTTCCGCTGCATTGGCGGCGGCGCGCGCGCGCAGTTACCGGCTGATCCTCATCGACTCCGACCTGCCGGAGGGCGGCGGCATCTCGCTCGTCCGTTCGCTGCGGGCGTTGGAGGACGGGTCCCACCCGCCGATCCTGATGATCTCCGCCGACAGCCGGGCGGGCTCTGTAGAAGCAGAAGCGCTGCCGATCATCGATTGGCTGCAAAAGCCCTTGCCCACGGACCAGATGCTGGATGCGGTCAAGCACACGCTGTTCGGCGGGCAGCGCGACGGGAAGCCGCGCATCCTGCATGTCGATGATGATCCGGACGTCCTCCGCCTGATCGCCACGGCGCTGGAGGATCAGGTCGAACTGACATCGGTCGCGACCCTGCGCGAGGCGCGAGCGGCGCTTGGCCGCCAGCCATTCGACCTCGCGATATTGGACCTGGGCCTGACCGACGGACCGGGATCGCTCCTGCTTCCCGACCTGAAAGCGGCGGGACAGATACCGGTCATCATCTTTTCCGCACAGGATGCCGACAATGAGGCTGCGGCCAGCGTGCAGGCCTTCCTCACCAAATCCCGGACGTCGATCGATCATCTGGTGGCGACGGTCGAGCGTTTGTGGCGGCAGACCAGCCCCGAAGGAGGGAAATGACCATGGTCCGCATCCTTTATGTGGATGATGAAGAAGATATCCGCGAAGTCGTGGATATAGCGCTGAGCCTCGACCCTGAGCTGGAGGTGCGGCTGTGCGACGGCGGTCAGGCTGCCTTGGAAGCGGCGGCAAGCTGGCGGCCCGCGCTCATCCTGCTCGACTTCATGATGCCGGGCATGGACGGGCCAGCCACCTTGGCGCGGTTGCGGGAAGATCCCGAGACCGCCAATATTCCCGTGGTATTCGTCACGGCCCGGAGCGCGCGCGCGGACGTAGAGCATCTGATCTCGTTGGGCGCGGCGGGCGTGATCGCGAAGCCGTTCGATTCGATGGCGCTCAGCGCCACGGTTCGGGACTATCTGCCGTGACGGCGGACGCAGGCACGCGGATGATGGCGGTGCGCGACAAGTTCGTCGCCCGCTGCCGCGAGGAACGCGCGCAGCTTCCGGCCCCTGAGAGCGTGCGCGAAAGCGATCTCGAACGGATCGGAGCGGCCGCCCACAAGATTGCGGGCTTGGCGGGCACCTTGGGCTTCAGCAGCCTGGGCGAAGCCGCCGCGCAAGTGGACCAACACATTGCGAGCCATGGGGAGGTCGGGCCCGCCTATCAGCTCTACATCGAGGAATTGGACCGCCTTTTGGACATATAATGGTGATCAGCACCACTGCGCCGATGCGGTGGCGGTATCGGCCATTCGTACGCCCCTCACCCCCAGCTGTTCGCGGGCTTGATCCGGCGTCAGATCGAACACGTCTTCGTAGCGCATCATGTAAAGCGGATCGGAATCCCGGCCGACCTTCGCGCCCCTTTCCACCGCGTCCTGAACCACCAGCCAGGTCTGGGGGTAATGGAGAACCGCGCGGGTGATGATGCGCGTGGAGCCGAGAATGGAGAAGGCGGAAAGCTCCCCCGCCAGTTCCGGGCTCATATGTACGAACAAATTGGTGAGCCGCATATAACAGGGCACCAGCTCGCCGATGAAATCAAAGCCGCCGCCGCCAAGGATATGTTCAAGATCGTGCGTCTGCCCGGCGCGCAGCTGGAAATATTCGAAGTCGTTGCGCGGTGTGAATGGCGGGACAATGTCGACCTGGAGATCATTGCCGGTCAACTGCGCATAGAAGATGCCCCCAACCGTGTCCGGGCCATAATGTTTGAGGTCATCGCGCCCGAATGTCGAAACAAAACCTTCGCGGAACCATGCATCGAGTGCAGGATTCTTCTGCCGTTCCGCGGCGAACAGGGCGTTGATATGATCGATGTCCTGAACCTCACGAAGTATCTGCACGAGCTGGATCGAATCCGAAGGGGTGGGCACGTCAGGTCCGTTTCGCCGGAGCAAATGGGTCGCCACCCAATCGCGGACGCGTGCGTCATTCAGATAGCGGGAGGAACTGACAAGCACGCTGCTGTCGGTTTCCACCGTCTTGATGCCCCTCATCAAATAGGAATAATCGGCCATCTCAACGATCTCCGTTAGCGAAGTCATGCCCGCCGATCGTGGCGGCCAGATCGGGAGGAACAAGGACGGGAAAGCGAAGCAGCATTTGCGCCATCCCCTTGGCGGCGGGGTCGAGCCGGGTACTGGCATTGATGCCGCCAGCCAGGGCGTCGTAAACCACGAAATTGAGAGCGTGCAGCCCCGGCGCTTCATAGCGATCGACCCGAGGAAGGTCGTCGCCCGACGCCAAATGGCGATACCAGTCCGCCACCGCTTGAGGGGTTAGAGACAGGCGGAGCCAAGGCAGATATTGCGGCTGACGCGCGATGACGGCGACGTTGAACAGATGCCCCTTGTCGCCGCTGCGCGCCCATGCGAGCCGGATCAGGTCGACGGCGACCGCCCCGGGTGGCGTATCGGGAACTGGTTGCGGTGCCCTCGCCAGGACAGATGCAGGCTGGCCCACAGGCACTGGCACCGGCCAGGTCTCACCACGAACGGTCACCTGTGGCACGATGCCGCTCTTGCTGACCACGAACAGGAATATCTCGGTCTTGGGCAGTACCGTGGTGGCGAGGTTGATCGTGGTGCCCACCGCCATGCCGCTGATGCCTGCCCATTGTTCGCGGGCGAATAGATCCGCTCCCGGGCGGTCGGGATGATCGACGACCATCTTGCAGATGACTTCCCGTGCGCCCGCCCCGCCGCCATGCGGTCCAAAGCTTGCATCTTCACCAATGATGACGGTGTCGGTTTCGGTGAAGTCGGCCAGATTATGGGCGCGCAGCAGCGCCCGGCTGCGCGCATAGAGCGCTTCGGACTGCCGCCTTGCTTTTTCTGCAGCCTGCTCACCGATGATCGGCTGGTAGGCGACGGCGCGCCATCCGCCGTCCGAGGTGACGCAAACCTTGTAGCTTTCGGTCGGCGGGCGGCCCTTCGCGCCGGAAACCCTCACCCGGTCGTTGCCTTGCTGCTCCAGCCTGACCTCACTGAAATCGCAGCAGACGTCGGCAACGATATAGTCCGCCGGATCGCTGACTTCGTAGAGCAGCTGTTCGGCCACGGTGCCGATCGAAACGAGGCCACCCGTCCCTTCGGGCTTGGTCAGGATCATGGTCCCGTCCGCATGACATTCCCCGATCGGAAAACCGATATTTGCCCAATCCGGCACATCGCGCCAGTCGGTGAAGGTGCCGCCCGTGACCTGAGCGCCGCACTCCAGCAAGTGACCCGCCAACGTCCCCGCCGCCAGCAAGTCGAAATCCCCTTCGCCCCAGCCAAATTCGTGGATCAGCGGCCCCAGGACGATGGCGCTATCCACCACCCGCCCGGTGACGACGATGTCCGCGCCCTTCTCCAGCGCCACCGCAATGGGAAAGGCGCCGAGATAGGCGTTGGCGCTGATGACATTGTCGGGGAAAGCGGCGCCCGTGAACATGTCGCGGTGGCCAGCGGCCCTCAGTTGCTCGACTTGCGAGCGCAGATCGTCGCCCTCGACATAAGCGACGGTAAGAGAGAGCCCTGCCTCCGCGATCATGCGGTCGAGCGCGGCCGCCAGTCCTGCCGGATTGACGCCGCCGGCATTGGCGACGACCTTCACGCCTTGAGCTGCGATCTGGCGCAGATGAGGTCCGACATGGACGGTCAGAAAATCGGTGCCATATCCCGCTGATGGATCAGCGCCCTGCATCCGCCCGAAAAGGCCCATGGATCCTTCGGCCAGATAATCGAAGACAAGATAATCAAGCCTGCCGCCGTCCAGCAGCTGCGGCACCGACAATGCCGTGTCGGAAAAGGATGCGGTAGCCCCACCGATCCTCACGACCTTCTCTGTTGCGGCGGTCATGGCACTCTCTCCATATTTTTGCGCAGAGGCTAGAGAAGTTTTTGGCGGAAGAATGTCACCTCTGTTACATTCAGTCGGGTGAAAATCAGTGAGCGCACATCGGCGCTGCGTCTCTTGCGCGGCACGGACTGGCTGCGGGATTATCCCGCCGCGCTGGCGGAAGAACTCCTCGCGCACGGGCGGCTGATCCATCTTGGAACGGGCCAATGGGCGCAGACGCAAGGGGATGAGCGGGGCGGGCTTTTCATCGTGATCGACGGCCTGTTCCATTCCTACTGCACCGCGCCGGGCGACAGGCAGGTGATGATCGGGCTTTCCGGCCCCGGATCGGTCCTGGGCCACGCAACGAAGTTCAGCGGCGGTCCCCGCTTGGTGACGGCCATATCGGTGCGGCCGAGTATCCTGCTGGAGATCAGCGAGGCGGCGCTCGAACAGATTGCCGAGAACCGGCCGGAAATCTGGCGAGCCATTGCCGACTTTGCCTACACGAACATGCGCAGAACCCTGCACATGCTGGCGGAACTGATGGCCCTGCCGCCACGGCAGAGGATCGCTGCACGCCTACTGGCTTCGGCTACTTCGTCGGAGCGCGGGCTGATCGTCAGTCTGAGCCAACAGACATTCGCGGAAATGATCGGCTTCAGCCGCAAGACCGTGAACCTGCATCTTACCGCTTTCGAGCGAGCGGGGCTGATCCGGCTTGGTTATGGCTGGATCGAACTCACCGACAGCGGTCGTCTACGCGAGGTGGCGGATCGGGAGTGACGCGGGACGCCGCCGTCAGTCCTGCGGAGCCACTGCCACCCGGGCGAGGCGGTGCATCATCGAGCGGAACTGCGCCAGTTGGGCGGGATCCGCCGGGTCATAGGAACGTGAGCGACCAAGCTGATGCGCGTTGCAGACATAATGCAATGCGCTGCCCGCGACGCTGTTGAGTAGAACCATCGCCGAAACGGGATGAAATTGCCCGCTGGCGACGCCTGCCGCGACGACATCCTCCAGATCCTGAAGCGCGGATTCGGAGAAGCGCACCGGATTGTTGCCGTAGGCGGCCGAGTCCGCGATCAGGCGCTGGATTATCCGCGCGGCGGTGGGGCGGCTGACGAGGAAATCCAGCCAGGCGTCCAGCAGGGCGAGCAGTCGCTCCATCGGTTCGGTGACGTCTTCGGTCCGGTTGAGGACGAAGGCGTGCATCGACGCGAAGATGTCCGCTTCGACTTCGTCGTAAAGCTGCTGCTTGCCGGGGAAATAATAGAGGATCGACGGACGGCGGATGCCGACGCTTTCCGCGACATGATCGAGGCGTGCGGCGGCGAAGCCGATTTCGGCGAAGATGCGTTCGGCGGCGTCGAGTATCTGTTGCCGGGTGGCGTCGCCCTTGGCCTGGCGGACTGTCTGTCTGGTTGCTGTCATGATCAAGTTCTTATGCGGTGGAGCGGGACGGTGGCAACGCGGATTGCATGAATGAAGTAGCGACAAGAATGGAGTTGCACAACTATCTACGAACTAGTAGGTAGATTCGCACATGCTCGATGAGAATGCGGCCGGATGGCCCACCGAAGCATGGAGTTTCCCGGGGAGGATATATGCCGAATCACCTGATTGCCCGTTCCGTCGTCACGCTGCTCATGAGTTCGACCGCCCTGCCCGCACTGGCACAGGATCAGGCAGGCAGCGCGATCGAGGAGATCGTCGTCACCGCGCAGAAGCGCGAGGAATCACTGCAGGATACGCCGATTTCGATCGCCGCATTCAGCGCGCAGGACCTGGAAAATAAGGGCATAAGCGGGCTGACAGACCTGCGCGCCCAAGTCCCCAACCTTCAGCTGACCCCCTTCCCCAACAATGCCGCGACGACGCAGATCTTCATGCGCGGCGTGGGCCTGTCCGATGACCAGATCACCCAGGATGGCGGCGTCGCGGTCTATATGGACGGCGTCTATGTCGCGCGCAGCCAGGGCCTGGCGATGGAAGTCGCCGATCTGGAGCGCATCGAAGTGCTGCGAGGCCCGCAAGGCACGCTTTATGGCCGTAACGCAACGGGCGGCGCGATCAACTTCATCACACGCAAGCCCGACCTTGGCGCCTTCGGCTTCAAGGGTCAGGTGACGATCGGCAATTATGACAACCGGCGCTTCAAGGCGGCGGTCAACATTCCGCTGGGCGAGACCTTCGCGGCCCGACTGTCCTATGTGAACCAGCGGCAGGATGGCTTCATCCGCAATCCTGGCACGGGCATCGAACGGTGGGGCGACAAGGATCGGGAAGCGATGCGCGCTGACCTGCTGTGGCAGCCTTCGACCGGTTCAACCTGCGCTACAGTTATGATCGCACGGAGATCGGCGACACGCCCTATTATGTCGCGCTGTCGCCGCTTCATCCGCGGGTGCTCGAACGGCCCGAAGCGGGAAGCCCGCTGGTGCGCGACGTCCTGCCCAACGACATCACCGCGCTAGGCCACAGCCTGACGGCGGAATGGGAAGCCAGCGACGCGCTGACGCTGCGGTCGATCACCGGCTATCGCAAGCTCGATAATTTCCAGAACCAGGATTATCTGACCGGCGCCCTTGGCCCCAATCCGCTGCAAAAGAACAGCAGCCGCGCCAAGCAGGACCAGTGGAGCGAGGAAGTGCAGCTGATCGGCGACGCGCTGGACGGTGGGCTGCAATATGTCGCGGGCTTCTATTACTTCACCGAGAGCGGCGACAATTTCAGCAACAGCTACAGCCCGCCGACACTGACGCGCAGCTTCACCACCGCGACCATCGAAAACCGTTCCTACGCGCTGTTCGGCCAGGCGACCTATACGCCGCAATGGCTGGACAACCGGCTGCACCTGACTGTCGGGCTGCGGCAAAGCTGGGACAAGCGCGAGGCGACGCTTTCCCGCCAGACCCAGGTCAATGGCGGCCCGATCACGACGGTGCCGGGCTTTGGCGATGGCAGCCAGACGTTCAAGGATTTCAGCCCCAGCTTCGTCGTCGCCTTCGACGCGTCGGAGGACGTCAATGTCTATGCCAAGGCGGTGAAGGGCTACAAGAGCGGCGGCTTCAACGTCCGCGCCAGTTCAATCGGGCGGTTCAACGAAGGCTTCGGGCCGGAGACGCTCTGGTCCTATGAGGCAGGCATCAAGAGCCAGTGGCTGGACAATCGGCTGCGCTTCAACGCGGCGGCGTTCATATCAAAATATTCCGACATTCAGGTCAATGTTCAGTCGGACCCGACCAATATCCGCCTGACCGACGTGCTGAATGCGGGCAAGGCGACCGTAAAGGGCGTGGAGATCGACCTTACCCTGGCGCCGGTGCGCGACCTGCGCCTGTCGGTGAACTATGGGTATCTGGACGCGCGCTATGACGAGATCCTGGACGCAACCGGCACGAATATCGCGGACAATTACCGCTTCACCAACGCGCCCAAACATACGATCGCGCTGGACCTGACCTATGACCTGCCCCGCCTGCCGATCGGCCAGTTGAGCGCGAACGTCAACTATACCGCGCAAAGCGACAAGTTCACCAACAGCACGATCAGCAGCGGCAAATATATCATCGGCGACTATGGCCTGCTGAACGCCCGCCTGACGCTGGGCGACATCCCCGGCGTGAAGGGCGTCCGCGCGAGCCTGTGGGGCCGCAACCTGACGGACAAGAATTATTACATCATGCAGTTCAATGTCGGCCGCCCCGGCGCATTGTTCGGCGAACCGCGCACCTATGGCATCGACCTGAACGTCGAATTTTAAGGGGGGAAGGACAGTGAAGCTGATCCGCCTTGCTCTGCCAGTCCTGGCGCTTGCCTGTTCGGCGGCCGGTGTCGCTGCCGGAGATTATCAGCCGGGAGCGAAGGATGTCGCGCGGACAGCGCGCCCCTTTGCCGGGGCGGACAGCCTGCGCTTCGTCGTCATCGGCGATCGCACGGGACAGCACCGGCCCGGCATATTCGAGAAGGCGCTGGCGCAGGTGGATCGGCTTCACCCCGACTTCGTCATCAATATCGGCGACCTGATCGAGGGGAATACGGAAGACCGAGCACAGATCGAGGCGGAGTGGAAGGAGGTCAACGGTGCGATCGACCAGCTCCACACCCCATTCTTCTATGTGCCGGGCAATCATGACCTGACCAACGACGTGCAGCAGCAGATCTGGCGCGCGAAGCTGGGCGCGGACTATTATCATTTCCGCTACAAGGGCGCATTGTTCATCATCCTCAACACCGAGGATCCACCACAGCCCAAGATCGCGCGCAAGAAATTGCTGGAAGCTTATGGCGTTAAGGCGATGGGCAAAGTGATGGGCGCGTTGCAGGGCGATGCTGCACTGGCCGAGGCGCTGTTTGCCCGGGAGCCTGAGCTGGGCAAACTCGCCACCAAGCTGCCCGCGTCCGAAAGTGTCGCGATCAGCACGACACAGATTGAGATGGTGCGCAAGGCGCTGGCGGACAACCCGCGCCCGCGTTGGACCTTCGTGTTGATGCACCGGCCCGCGTGGAAGGTCGCGTCGCCAGCCTTCGAACGCATAGAGGCGATGCTGAAAGGCCGTCCCTATACCATGCTGGCGGGGCATTTTCACAAATATGCCTATGAGCGCCGGAAGGAGCAGGATTATATCCAGCTGGGCGTCACCGGCGGAATGCCCGGAGCCAAGGCGGACGATCCTGCGGCCCAGGATCATATCATGTGGGTGTCGCTGGCCGATGGCGCACCGCAGATCAGCAACATCCGCCTCGACGGCTTTTTCGACAAACAAGGCCCATCGCCCAAGTGAAGGAACGGTTTCATGTCGCTCAACCCTGCTCTCGCATCGCCGTCTTCGCCCGTCATCATAACCGGCGGTGCATCTGGCATAGGCCTGGCGTCCGCCCATGCGCTGGCCGCCGTGGGGCGCCCGGTCGCCCTATGGGACATCGATGACAGCAAGGGCGCTGAAGCGGCCCGCGCCATCACGGCGGAGCATGGCACGGCGGCGACCAACATAGCTATCGACCTGCGCGACCTGGGCGGCATCGAAGCGGCGCTTGCGGCAACGCGCGAGGCGATTGGCGCGCCGGGCGGGCTGGTCCATGCCGCAGGCGTCGTGGATACGGCGTCGATCGACGGGCTGACGGCCGAAAGCTGGGACAGCGGGATCGCGATCCATCTCCGTTCGCTTGCCTTCATCGTCCAGGCGATCCGGCAAGACCTCGCCGCGCAGCCGGGTTCGGCCATCGTCGCGATCGCGTCGATCAATGCGACGCTCGGCAATGCGCTCAACCCGATCTACAGCGCCGCCAAGGGCGGGATATTGTCGCTGGTCCGGTCAATGGCCGACCGGCTGTCGACAGATGGCATCCGCATCAATTCGGTATCGCCCGGCCAGATCCTGACACCCATGATGCGCCCGGCGGTTGAGGCCATGCCCGAAGGCTATTTCGAAAAGCGCATATTGCTTGGCCGCCTGGGCGCGCCGGAAGAAGTGGGGCGGGTCGTGCGCTTCCTCCTGTCCGATGAGGCAAGCTATATCACCGCGTCTGAAATCGTCGTAGATGGCGGCAATATTTCTTCCCAGAGAGGGTGATCGCAGGATGACCGCTTTGCTGCTCGACCGCCGTGCCTTCGTCACTGCTGCTCTGGCCGTTTCTGTTGCCGGATTGGCGGGTTGCGCCACCCCTGCTTACGAAGCGCGCGGCGGGGCCATACCGTTCCTGACCGCGACGGCGGCGAAGCTTGGGACGAGCGACGACTATCAGATCGCGTGGGACGCAGCGGGGGTGGACCATGTCACCATTTATGCGGAGTCAACGCCCTTCCCCGTGCTGACAGGCGAGCCCGTGGCCCGTGGGCCCGGGAAGGACAGCATCACGGTCAGCATGCCAGCGGCGGGCGCGCGGCCTTATTTCACTTTGGTGCCAGACCGTGGCGCGCCGCTGGTCATCGCAGATCGGGCGCTGCATTTGCCGAGCATCGCCAATCTGCGGGATATTGGCGGCTATCGCACCACCGATGGGCGGTGGGTGAAGATGGGCCTGCTGTTTCGGTCGGACCAACTCGACCGGGTGAGCGATGCCGACCTCAAGGCCATGGAGGGGCTGGGGCTGCGGCTGGTCGCGGACCTGCGCACCGAAAGCGAAAGGACGAGGGAGCCCGACCGGCTGCCGCGCGGAAGCCAGCCCCTGATCCTGGATGTTGCAGGGGACAGCGAGGGATCGCTGGGCGGTGACGTGCGCAAGGCGATGGCGGCGATCGCGGCGGGCAAGGGCGCGGAGCTGCTGACGGCGGCGAACCGCGATTTCGTGTCGCTGGGAAGCGCGCGGCGGGCCTATGCCGGCTTGCTGGATGAGCTGAACGGCGCGCCTATCCTCTATCACTGCACGGCGGGGAAGGACAGGACCGGCTGGGCAAGCGCGGTCATATTGACGCTGCTTGGCGTGCCGCGCGAGACGGTGATGGCGGATTATCTGGCGAGCAATGTCTACCTCAAGGCAAAGAATGAGCGGGCGAAGGAGATGCTGGCCAAGTCGAACAGCCCGATCGATCCTGCCCATCTGGACCCGGTGATGACTGTGCGGGCCAGCTATCTGGAGGCCGCGTTCGATGAAGTGGCGAAGCGCTATGGCAGCTTTGACGCCTATGTTCGCGAGGGGCTGGGCTTGGGAGATGCGGAGATCGAAGCGCTGAGGTCGACCTATCTTCAGGGATAAGCCAGGCAAAAAGAGTGCATCTGCGTAATTCTTTGTGGCCGCGTCGGCCTTGCTCGTCTACGAGTGATTCATAAGCGAATTTTCGAAAGAAGGACCGGGCTGGGGCACCCAGACTGCGGCCTCTATCCAGGAGAGAGCTATGGTCACATTATCACATCGCGGCATTTGCGTGAGCGACATCGAAACATCGTCGCGCTTCTATCAGGATGCGCTTGGTTTCGAACCCTATCAGGACCATGGCGTCATCGAAGGCGCCGACATGGAAAAGACCATGCAACTGCCCGGCGTGCGGTTGCGGGCGGTGATGCTGAAGCGGGCCGATGGGCCGGTGATCGAACTGCTCCAGTTTCTGGCACCTGCGGCGACCGGCCCACGGGAAAAGCGGTCGACGCTGCAATATGGGCTGGTGCACATTTCCTTTTACGTGGACGACATCGATGCCTGGGCCGCGCGGATCCGTGAGGCGGGAGGCAAGGTCTATGAAGAAACGCGCGCTTATTTTGCCGGGAACGACACGACGATGCTCTATTGCACCGATCCCGATGGGGTGCGTGTCGAGTTGATGAAAGCACCGGGCGAGGCGGAACGCTTCTCGCACAGCGGCATCTGCGTGCAGGATATCGACGTTTCGCTCCGCTATTATGAGGCGCTGGGCTTCACGGCGGCGGAGAATTATGTTCTGGATCAGGGGCTTGATTGGCTGGGCGTGATCAACGAGGTGCCCGGCATCAAGCTGCGCGCGCAGATGGTGCGCGACGCGCAGGGCAACACGGTCGAGCTTTTGAAAGTGTTCGAACCGGACAGCTTCGGATCGCGTGAGCGCCAGCCGCTCAATCGCTTTGGCCTGACGCATCTGGCTTTCTGGGATGATGAGCCGGAAAAGACATCAGCAGCGCTCAGCGAGCGGGGCGGCTATTTTGTGGAAGAGGCGCATGTGAAGACGCCGCAGATCGAATTGCTGCATGGCGCTGATCCCGATGGGGTGCGGATCGAGCTGATGCGGCCGGTATCGGGCTGAATTAGAGGATTTCCGGGAAGCTGGTGTGGATCAGGTGAACCAGCTGCAACTGCCGGTTTATCCCGAGCTTGGAGAAGATCGAGTGCAGATGCGCACGGACGGTATTTTCCGCCGTGCGCGGTCGTCGGGCGGCTTCCCAGAGGGACGCGCCGTTGGCAAGCGCTGCCGCGATCGCGCCTTCGGTGGGGGCGAGCGCGAACGGGCGGCATCGAGCAGGATCGTGCCGACGGCGAACTGCTCGACAGCCTCAATCATCACGGCCCGTTCCGACCTTGATTGTTCGAACCGCTGATAGAGTTCCAGCGCCCGGACCATGCCTTCGCTCGCGCATTGATCCGCGATTAGTCCAAATGGGGGAGGCGGCATGGCTCCCGTCCTGCTTTGGCTATCCGCCTGACACAACGGAGAACATGGGATGGCAGAACTGCCCAGCATCGCGAGTGACATGGCCCCGCAGGAGAGCAAAGGGCCGCCTGCCGACCATATAAGGTCCGTTTTCGGAGCTTATGCGGAACGGCAAAGCGCGGGCGATGTCGAGGGCATCCTTGCGCTGTTCGCGGAGGAGGCGGTAGTGCGTGATCCCGCCAATGCGCCTTCCCATCACGGCAAGGCTGCATTGCGGTCCTTTTTCGAGGCGGGCTTTGCCGCATCGGGCGGCGCGAATGACATGAAGCTGGAAGGCGCCGTGCGCATCGCGGGCAATCAGGCAGCGGCCGCCTTCATCGTCCGGACCCTTCGCAGCCGCCCTGTGTACCGTGTCGAAACGCTCGACGTCATGACCTTTGATGACGCGGGACTGATCACGGAAATGGTCGCCTATTGGGGGCCGGACAACTTCACGCGCGAAGATTGAAGCAACATATCGCCCCGCCTGCTGTGACGGGGTGATATGTTGGTCATGAAATCATCGCCTGATGTCGCTCAGCTTCACGACCTTTGCCGTCGGCAAGGGATGATCAGTCGCCCCTGCCCAGCGAAGCAGTGCCGTTCCTTCCTCATGACCGGCAGTGTCGAGCCAGTTGCCAAAGCCCGGGTCCTGAGCGGCGACAACCATGATGAGGCGTCCGCCCGGCTCCAGATGCGCGCTGCTCTGGTTCACCGTGACTTTGAGGAAACGATAGTCGAGCGATTCCATCCACCAATTGTCGATCTGGAAATTCCAGTAATAGCAGTCCGGCGGGGTGACTTCGATCACCCAGGCTTCATCGGGTGCCAGTTTCCAATAGGCATGAGCATAAAAGATATCCTTGGCCCCGCCGCCCTTCTGGAACATCGACTGGTCGATGTCGGGAAACTGATTGGGCGTTTCGCGGAACAGCTTCGACCAGTCGATGAAGGTGCTGACAATGCCACGGATGAAGGCGGTCGTTTCCTTCAGCCCCGCGCCCAGTGCAGCAGCGTCGAGCGGCGTGGGCGTCGCGGGGCCATCGATGCGTTCGATCCTGAACTCGCCGGGCTTCTCGCTGGACCGATCGAGATAGCTTTGCCGGACGATGATCATGCTCGCATCAGGCTCCAGCCGCAGCCAGTTCTTCGGCTGGGGCGTCGTGCTGGCGATGATCTCGGCGACGCCATTCTCATCCCATATGATCTCGCTGTCGACGAGCGCGCCCGTCGCCTTGTTCGTGCCATCCTCATGATAGCGGAAGGCGTTGGCGACGATCGAAAGGTAAGCCATCGTGCCGCGCTTCACCGTCAGTCGATAGTCGAACCGGCCGTCGATCCGGGCATTCCAATAGACATTGTCGGGATTGTCCGCACCAATTTTCCCGGTCGTATGGCTGAGCTGGTAGAAGAAGGGAAAGCTGGTATCGCGCGCCTCCACATGCTGCTCCAGCCCTAGGCGCAGGAGGCGTGTGAGGTAGCGGTAGCCCTCCGCCCGGTCGAGCGGCGAGGCGGGATTGCCGGGATCGAGGACAAGGTCCCCCAGGTCCGCCAGTTCGTTACAAAAGGCGCGCCACGCATGGCCGTTTGTCACCGGATCGTCGCTCATCATGTCTCTCCTTTTTATGGCGACGATTCTAGCAGCTGCCCCGGTGCTACCGCTTCCCAGATGGGAGGTTGGCCAAGAGTTTCTGCTTCATCTAGTCAATTTGTAGGTCTCCCGGATGCTCGCCGTGGCCGCGCTCTCCCGCGCATAGCAGAAGGAGAGCCAGGATGAATGTAGCCGACATGCCCGTGGCATCTCTAAGCGCAGTCAGAGCACAAGCCGCGAGGTTGGCTGTTCTCCTTGGGGAGTGAAGGCGGCGCTGCGCTATTCTGACAGCGGCCGCGCGCCATTTGCGCGCGTCGGCCGGATGATGCCGAAGTCGCGCCCATGACGGGACAGGTCGCCGATCAGGTCATTGCCCATGGTCCGTTCGACAATGCGCCACCGCCCGTCGATCTTTTCCATCCGGTCGAGATAGTCGCCGCCGATGACCGGCTGAAGCGGGCCGCCATCCGCCTGTTGGAAGACCATGACGTAGGAACTGACTTTCGCCCTCCCCTCGCCTTCGGGCACGATCATCACATTGGCCAGCATGTGGCGCGTGCGCGGCGATCCATCGGCATAGGTCAGCACCCAGTCGCGAAATGACTTTGCGACCGCTGCGGCATCACGGTCCGCCATGATCGCGCCACCACTGCGCACCACGGCATCGCCCAGCAATTCACCCACCGCATCGAAATCACCGGCATCGAGCGCGAAGGGATAGCTGAACAGCACATTCTGAATGGCGAAATAATCGTCGGCAGTCATCGTCTCTCCTTACCGGCCCTTGAGAAGGCTCATACCCCCACTTAGCGGGTGGCGAGCGGCATTATTCGCTGCCAGATTCGTGGCGACCACCCACAAATGGACTAAGTCCGACATGATGAGTGAGCGAACGCCCTGAACGCATCAAGCGCATATCGGCGCGCATCCATCCGGCGCACGAGACGCTCCAATGGCCGAACATGTCAGGGCAACAACCGCGCGTTCATGTAAGAGAAAGGTTGGCAAGAACAGGCAAGGCGCACGTGGCGCTATTCTTGGCGCCATGCGGCATATCTTGTGAAGTAATGGAGGGGGTTCTGACAGCTGAATACGCCATCACGCGATCGGCGGTCGGACGAAAAGCTGCAATGAAGCAGGCCCGACTGTCCGGATCTTAAAAGGAGTAGCGTGATGACTGTCTTTTCAAAGGGATATAATTGTCTCTTAATGCTGACCCTGCTTGGCGGGGTGTCTTCGGCCAGCCTGGCGCAGACGCAGGAGCAGACCCAGGAACAGCCTGCAGCGGATGTCTCGGCAACTGCCTATGTTCCTTCGGCCGAGGCCGTCAAGGGCCCCGAGGTCAAGGGAATCATCTCCGCGCGCAGCGGTGACAGGATGCAGGTGACGGCGGAAGACGGCACCAAGTCGGTGATCACCATCAACGACGCGACGAAGATCAGCGCCGTCAAGGGCTTCCTGGGCCTTGGTCGCGCGCGGCTGGCTGCAACCTCGCTGCTGAACGGCGTGCCGGTGACCGTCCAGACGCTTCAGTCAGGCGATGGCCTGGTGGCGAGCGCGATCAAGCTTCAGAACAAGGATCTGAAGACCGCGTCGATGATCTACAACGGCACGGACCAGCGCTTCGCCGAGCAGACGGCGGCGACCGATGCGCTGCGCGGACGCATGAGCGAGATCGACCAGTATAATGTCAAAGCCACGACCAACGTGAATTTCGACACTGGCAAGGCCGTGCTGTCGCCGCAGGCCAAGAATGACCTGTGCGCAGCGGCGAGCACCGCCGAGGGCATGAACAACGCCCTGCTGCTGGTCGTGGGCTACACCGATTCGGTGGGTGACGAGGAATATAACCAGGAGCTTAGCGAGAAGCGCGCTGGCCGGGTCGTCAACTATCTGCAGCAGGCCTGCAAGTGGAAGCCCTACCGCATGCTGACGCCGACCGGCATGTCCGAAGCCGATCCGGTCGCGAGCAACGATACGCCTGAAGGCAAGGCCCAGAACCGCCGTGTCGCGGTGAACATTCTGGTCAGTAAGGGCCTGGACGGCCTATAAGATGTGCGGGGTGGGCTGCGGCCCACCCCCTCATCACTGGACGCTGCTGGCAGCTTGAGCCGTCGGAGCCGCGTCCGTCTGCCAACCGCCGCCGAGCGCCCGGAACAGGTCGATCTGGCTGGCGGCGACCTGCGCATCGGCATTGGCAAGATCAGCCTCCGCTCCGGCCAGAGTCCGCTCCGCATCAAGGACGGTGAGCGAGTCCGCGCGCCCTTCGCGAAGCTGCGCCCGGCTGATCCGCGCCGCGACGCGCGCCTGCTCTACGGCAGATAGTAGTGCCTGCCGCTGTTCCAGCCTGTGCGCATAGGCAGACAGCGCCGTTTCCGTTTCCTGAAGCGCCTTCAACACCGCCCCGTCGAAAGTCGCGAGCGCCGATCGGGTGGCCGCTTCCGCCTGCGCCACGCGCGCGCGGCCTCCTTCCATATTGGGGAAGGCCCAGCTGAGCAGTGGCCCGGCAAGCCAGCGCAGCGGTCCGGCCCCGAACATGTCGCTTATCGTGTTGCTGGTCGATCCGATCGACCCGCCCAGGGTGATGCGCGGATACAGATCAGCCGTTGCCACGCCGATCCGGGCGGTCTCAGCCGCAAGTCTGCGCTCCGCCTCCCGCACGTCCGGCCGCCGGGCAAGTAGCGCGCGGCCATCCCCGACCGGAATGGGGCGATCCAGTCTGAGGGTGACCGCGCGCTGGCCGACCTCGGGGGGGAGGTCAGCCGGCGCTCTTCCGGTGAGGAGGGCCAACCGGAACAGCGCTGCGTCGCGCTGGGCGCGAAGGGGTGGAATGGTCGCCTGCTGCTGGCTCCGCAGCGCAGTCACGCGCGCGACGTCGAGGCGGCTGGTGCGCCCGGCGGCGAAGCGCTTGGCGCTGAGATCGACGGTGCGATCGAGCAGGTCCAGCGTGCGCTCTGCCACCGCGATCCGCTCGGCCGCCGACGATGCCTCGGCATAGGCCCTGACCGTCTCGGCAACCACGGTGACGCGCACGGCATCGGCGGCGGCGACAGCGGCACCCACATCGGCGCGTGACGCTTCGAGCGCGCGGCGAACGCGGCCGAACAGATCGACCTCATAATTGACGTTCAGGCCCGCATCGATGCGCCAGTCTTCCGCTGGCAAGCCGGGCGCCCGCTGGAGCGCGGAGGTGCGGCCATAGGTAGGCTGTGCCGAAACGGTGGTCTGGGGCAGCAATTGCGTGCGGCTTTCCCGCAGCGACGCCTGCGCTCGTTCCAGATTGGCGATCGCTACCCGCAGGTCGGTATTGGCGGCCAGGGCGTTGCCGACGAGGCCGTCAAGCACCGGGTCCTGATACAGGCGCCACCAGCCGTCCTGCGGCGCATCAGGCGTGGTGATCGCGGGGCGTGCGGCGACGAACTGGCCCTGCGCGCTGGCCCCCGGCTGCGGACGGACATAGTCTGGCCCCGCAGCACAGGCGGCGAGCGTCAGGGAGGCTGCGCCGATCAGCAGATATCGTGTCGTCATCATTTTTCTCATTCCGCTGGGCCCAGCACGGGCACCGCATGACGTGGCCCCTTCCGCTCCCGCCAACGCTGCATCCGTTCCGACAGCGCGCGAGTGACCACGTAGAAGGCTGGCGTGAAGACAAGGCCGAAGAAGGTGACGCCGAGCATACCGGAGAAGACCGCCGTTCCCAGCGCCTGCCGCAACTCCGCACCGGGACCGCTTGCGATGACGAGCGGCACAACGCCAAGGATGAAGGCGAAGCTGGTCATCAGGATCGGCCGCAGCCGGTTTTGCGCCGCGCGAACCACGGCGTCGATCGGACCCATGCCTTCTTCTTCCGCCTGCTTGGCGAACTCGACGATCAGGATCGCATTTTTGGCGGCGAGGCCGATCAACACGACAAGCCCGATCTGCGTCAGGATATTATTGTCCATGCCGCGCAGATTGACCCCGATCATGGCAGCGAGCAGCGTCATCGGCACGATCAGGATGATCGCCAGCGGCAGCATCAGGCTTTCAAACTGCGCCGCCAGCACCAGGAAGACGAAGAGCGTTGCCGCGGCGAACACCAGTATCGCCGCATTGCCCGCCACCTTCTGAAGATAGGCGACCTCCGTCCATTCGCTGGTGACCCCGGTCGGAAGCTTGGCCGCCAGACGCTCCATCGCCGCCATCGCCTGACCCGAGGAATGGCCGGGCGCGACATCGCCCTCCACATCGATCGCGGGATAGAGATTGTAGCGAACGGCGCGATAGGGGCCCGTCTTGTCATGCAGGGTGGCGACGGCGCCCACCGGCACCATCTCGCCCGAGGCCGAGCGCGTCTTCAGCTGCGCGACGTCGCCCGCATCATCCCGGAACGGCAGGTCGGCCTGCGCGATCACGCGATAGGTGCGGCCGAGCAGGTTGAAGTCGTTCACATAAGCCGAGCCAAGATAGACCTGCATCGCTTCGAACACGCGGGCAGGCGACACGCCGATCATGTCCGCCTTGGCACGATCGACATCGGCGAAGATGCGGGGAGCCGACGCCTCGAACTTCGTGTGTACGAAGAAGAGGTTGGGATCCTTGTTCGCTTCGGCAAGCAGCCCGCCGATGATCTTGTTCAGTTCCGCATAGCCGCGCCCCGATCGATCCTGGATCATCATCTTGAAGCCGCCGCCGGTGCTGATGCCGCGGATCAGCGGCGGCGGGATGACGAATACCCGGCCTTCATTGACTTGCGCCGCGATCTTGCGCGCCTCGGCCATGATGGACTGTTCTGTCCAGCCATGCTTGCCGCGCTCTTCAAAGCTGTCGAAGACGAGGAACGCCGCAGCGGCGTTGGGGGCGACGGTGCCGCTCGGCGCATGATAGCCGGTCAGCATGACGGTTCCCCTGACGCCCGGGATCTTGCCCATCTTGGCCGCTGTTTCGCGCAGCACCTTGTCGGTCTGGGCGAGCGACGTGCCGGACGGCGTGAACACCGCCGTGATGGCATAGCCCTGGTCCTGCGCGGGCACGAACCCTGCCTTGGTGGACATGAACACCAGTGCCGTCAGGCCGACCAGCCCGACATAGATGAGCAGCACCAGCTTCAACCGCCCCAGCATCGCGCGGGTGACGGTGGCATACCAGTGGCTGAGCCGATCAAAGGCGGCGTTGAACCGCTTGCCCCCGCGATAGGCCATGCGCTTCCACCGGCCTTCGGGCTCATCCTCCGCCTTCGGACGCAGCAGCAAGGCGGCGAGCGCGGGCGACAAGGTCAGCGACAGGATGAGCGAGATGATCGTCGCCGCCGAGATGGTGACGGCGAACTGGCGGTAGAATTCACCCGTCAGGCCAGTCAGGAACATCGTCGGGATGAACACCGCGCACAGCACCAGCACGATGGCGACCAGCGCGGTCGACACTTCGTCCATCGATCGATGCGACGCCTCGCGCGGGGTCATGCCATGTTCCAGATTGCGCTCGACATTTTCGACGACGACGATGGCGTCATCGACGACGATGCCGATGGCGAGCACCAGCCCGAACAGCGACAGGTTGTTGAGCGAATAGCCAAGTCCCGCCAACACCGCGAAGGTCCCGACCAGCGATACGGGGATGGCAAGGACGGGAATGATCGCCGCACGCCAGCTTTGCAGGAAGACGAGGATGACGATGACGACCAGCACCACCGCCTCCAGCAGCGTGTGCTGGACCGCGCTCACGGATTCCCGGATGAAGTCGGTGGGATTGTAGATGACGCGATATTCCATGCCCGCCGGGAATTTGGCGGACATCGTCTTCAGCTCGGCAAGCACGGCGTCCGCGGATGCCAGGGCATTGCTGCCCGGACGCTGGAAGATGCCGATGCCGACCGAAGGCTGGCCGGACAAATAGGTGTTGATGCCGTAATCCTCCGCGCCAAGCTCCACTCGGGCAACGTCGGACAGACGGGTCAGGCGGCCATCGCCATCGCTCTTGATGACGATGTTGGCGAACTGATCGGGCGCGGTGAAGCGGCCCTGCGTTTCCAGGTTCACCTCATAGGCGGGCGCGCTGCTTTCCGGCGGCTTGCCGATGGCGCCGGCGGCGACCTGTACATTCTGGGACCGAAGCGCCTCGACAATCTCGCCCGCCGTCATGTTGCGCGCAGCCGCCCGGCCGGGATCGATCCACACGCGCATCGCATAGTCACGCGCGCCGAAGATGCGAACCTCACCCACGCCGTCGATGCGCGCGAGCCGGTCCTTCATCTGGGTCAGCGCATAGTTGGAAAGGTAAGCGCGATCGAGCGTGTTGCCGGGCGAAATCAAGTTCGCGACCAGCAGGAAGTCGGGTGTGGTCTTGCGCGTCACCACGCCCTGCCGCCGCACATCCTCGGGCAGCCGGGGTTCGGCGAGCGCGACCCGGTTCTGCACCAGCACCTGCGCTTCATCCAGGTCGGTGCCCTGCTTGAAGGTGACCGTGATGGTCAGCCGTCCGTCGCCGGTCGACTGGCTCGACATGTAGAGCATGTCGTCGACGCCGTTGATTTCCTGCTCCAGCGGCGCGGCCACGGTGTCGGCGATCGTTTCGGACGACGCGCCCGGATAGTTGGCGCTGACCGTGACCGTGGGGGGCACGACGTCGGGATATTGCGCGACGGGCAAGCCGAAATAGGCAAGCGCGCCGACGATGGTGATGATCACTGCGATGACGCCGGCGAAGATCGGCCGTTTGATGAAGACGTGGCTGAGACGCATGATCTCTTCCCTTATTCCCTTTCCCGGGCAGGGGCCGCCGTGGCGCCGTCCGGCGCTGCGGCTCCCATGCCGGCCCTATGGTCAGTCGGCCAGCGTGGCCTGCGACGCGACCGGCGCGGAAACCGGTTCGCTGGTCGATGACGGTGCTGCTTCGATACGCCCCGCGACGGGTTTGACCTTCTTGCCGGGCTGGATGAACTGGCTGCCCTGAATGACTACCTGATCGGATGGCGACAGGCCCGACCGGATGACCCGCAGGCCATTGGCGAGCGCGCCGATCTGGACCGGCTTGGCCGTGGTGCTGCCATCCTTGTTGACGACATATACCAGCTTGCGCGCCTGATCGGTCATGACGGCCCCATCCGGGACCAGCAACGCGCGATGCGGCGCGCCAGAGCCCAGGCGCATATTGCCGAACATGCCGGGCACCAGGAAGGATTCAGGATTGGAAACGACCGCCCTGCCCCGGATGGTGCCCGACCCGCGATCGATCGCATTGTCGGTGAAGTCGACCCTGCCCTTCCACTTGTAGCCGGTTTCGTCCTGGAGCCGGATCTCCACCTGCTGGCTCGCATCCGCCTGGCGGCGATGCTTCAGGTAGAGCGCTTCGGAGCCGTTAAAGGAGAAGTAGATCGGGTCGAGCGCGTTGATCGTCGTCAACACCGTTGCCCCAGCGGCCGTATCGCCCGCCACCAGATTGCCGACATCCACCTGGCGGTCGGAAATCCGCCCGGTGATCGGCGCGCGAATATAGGCGAACTCGACATTGAGGCGGCGCGCCCGTACACCTGCCTGGGCGGCGGCAAGCTGCGCCTGCGCCGATCGCACCCGGGCGCGAAGGGAATCGACTTCCTCCGCGCTGACGGCTTCGTCAGCGATCAGCCGCGTGGCACGGCCAAGCTCAGCCCGGGCAAGCCCCAATGCGGTCGATGCACTGGCGACCTGTGCCTGCGATTCCTGCAACGCGGCTGTGAAGGGTCGCGGGTCAATGGTGAAGAGCAGCTGCCCCTTCTTCACCACATCGCCATCGCGGAAGTGGATGCCGACAAGCTGGCCTGACACGCGGGGCCGGACCTCCACTGCCTTGCTTGCCTCGAACCGGCCGACATAATCGTCCCAATCGACGACCATCCGGGATAGCGGCGTGGCGACGGTTACCACCGCCGGAGGCGGTGCGGCGGGTGCGGGCGTGCCGTTCCACCAGCTCATGCCCGCCCATATGGCGAGCACTCCTGCCGCCGGAAGCAGAAGGTAGGCAGGCTTCCAACGCCGTCCTTCAGGCGCATCCTGTTGGATTTCCGAGTCGGCTTTGACTTTGGAAAGATACATCGTCTGCCCCACACTTATCTTACGGTTATGTTACTGACCGGTACGTCTCTTGCGCGGTACGTACCGATCTGTTACATGGCCGTCAAGCGAGAGGATGCGGAATTTTTGTTTATGGGCCTGACATTTGGTTCCGATTGCGGCTGCGCGGAAGGAACGCCAAAGAAAACAGCAGCTTCGAAGATATTCGAGACGGCCAAGGATCTCTTCTACAGGCGCGGAATCAGGGCCGTGGGGGTGGATGAGATCGTCTGCGAGGCAGGCGTCACCAAACCCAGCCTGTACCGCGCATACCGGTCAAAGGACGAACTTGTCGCCGCCTGCCTGCGGGAAGATGTGGAGGCTGGCGTTGCGGGTATTTACGCGGCGCTGAACGCGGCCGGTCCGGACCCGCGCGATCGGTTGGATGCCGTGATCCGGCACAAGGCGGAAAAGATGCGCCGGGCCGATTTTCGCGGCTGCCTGATCAGCAATGTCGCGGTCGAACTGCCCGAGCCCGGTCATCCGGGCCGCCTGATCGTGGAAAGCTGTAAATCGGATTTCCGTGCGCTGTTTTGCGATCTCAGCCGGGATCTGGGCGTGGCCGAGCCGGAGAAGCTGGCTGACGGGCTGATCCTGGTCATCGAGGGCGCGATGGCGACGCATCATGTCTTCGGCAGCCAGGGTCCGGCACAGGCGCTGGAAGACACCTGCGCGGCGTTGATCGACTCCCATCTGGAACATGCGCGGGCCAAGGCCTGAAGGCCGCATTACACGCCATCGGGCTGCATTGAGGCGGGATCGATTTCCTACCCACAAGGTTGAGCCTGCAAACCGCTTGGGAGACGCGCATGAACTCGATCGCCGCTGGCCAACCGCATGTCTATCGCGACGGCGATGTCGAATTGATCGGCGAGATCTACCGCCCTTCGGGTCAGCCTAATGGCAGGGCGATGCTGGTCGTCCATGAAGCAGATGGAATCGGCGGCAATGTCCGGCGTCATTGCGCCATGCTCGCAGAGGACGGCTATTTCGTGCTGGCGGCGGACATGCATGGCGGCGGCCATGTGCTGCAAGGCGAGGCGATGTTCGCGGCTCTTCAGCGGTTCAAGGACGATCCTCCGCTGCTGCGGCAACGAGTGCGGTCGGGGTTTGACGAACTGCTGGCGATCTCCGGCGTCGATGCTACGCAATGTGCGGCGATCGGCTTCTGCTTTGGCGGATTCACCGTGCTGGAACTGGCGCGGTCGGGTGCGCCGGTCGCCGCTGTCGGCAGCTTCCACGGCCTCTTGACGACGAACGCACCGGCACGCCCTGATCAGAAGATGGCGCGGATCGCTGTGTTCACCGGCGATCGTGACCCGCTCGTGCCGCCGGAAGATGTGGCCGCTTTCGAGGAAGAGATGCGGCATGCGGAGGCGGTCTGGCAGCTGACGAACTACGGCCCAGCCTTCCACAGCTTCACCAATGAAGATGTCGGTTCGCTCGGCGACCCCCGCATGCGCTATGATCGCGCCGCGCATATCCTGTCATGGAAGGCGCTGAAGGACTTTCTGGACGTCAGTTTCGCGCCTTCCTCGCCGGGATGAACGGCTCAAACCCTGGTGGTTACTGATAGCCGCCTTCGTCCTTGCGCTTTTGAGCGGCATTCTCCTGCGCTTGCATCTGCTTGTCCTTGCCCTTCGAGGCGGACTGCGACCCCCGGGCATTGTTGCCGCCGCCGCGTCCCGTGCCCGTGCTTCCGCTGGCGCCATCGCCGCCCTTCTTCGTGATCGCCCCCGGATTACCGCCTGCACCTTTTTGAGCCATGAGAACCTCCTTGCCAGCGCGCATGATGCGCCAGGTCTACAAGCGACTCCTTTCATGGGGGCCGGGTTCCGCCGATCGAAACAGCCGCCATCTCAGGTTAGGAAATGGCGTCGTCTAAGAGGGCATGCATCCTCCTTTACGGCAACCGAACAGTTGAGTACCACTCCTCCACAAGAGGCATGAGCATCGGGAGGAAGAGACGCTCCTCCGCTGCATCAATGCCCGGCAGGAGAGACGTGGGCAGTGGCGCGAAAGCATTTTGACATCATCATCGTCGGCGCCGGGTCCGCCGGTTGCGTTTTGGCCAATCGCCTGACGGATGGCACGGGATTGCACGTGCTGCTGCTGGAGGCTGGCCCTGCCGATCGCAGCCCCCTGATCCATATGCCCGGCTTCTTCACCGCCATGTACCGGCCCGGCAAGTTCGCCTGGGTCTATCCCACCGCGCCGCAGGCCCATGTCGACGGCCGGGTCATGCGCGATGTGCGCGGCAAGGTGCTGGGCGGGTCAAGCTCCACCAACGGCATGCTTTACTGCCGTGGCGCGGCGCAGGACTATGATGGTTGGGCCGCGATGGGGAATGATGGCTGGAGCTATCGGGAGGTGCTGCCCTACTTCAAGCGCGCGGAAGATCATGCATGCGGTGAGGACGCCTATCATGGCACGGGAGGACCACTGCATGTGCAGCGGTCGCCGGTGAACAACCCGCTGGCGAAGGCCTTCATCCAGGCGGGGGTACAGGAGGGCTATCCCTATAATGAAGATATAAACGGGGCGCGCAGGGAAGGCTTCGGGCCTGCCGAGTCCACGATCTGGCGCGGGCGGCGCTGGAGTACGGCGTCGGCCTATCTCCGTCCTGCCCGCCATCGGCCGAACCTGACGGTGATGACGGGTGCCCACGTCACCCGCATCATATTGGAGAAGCAAAGGGCCACCGGCATCGAACTGCGGCAAGGCAGGAACCTGCATCGCTTCGCGGCGGGCGAAGTGATCCTGTCCGCCGGTGCGTTCCAGTCTCCACATCTGCTTCTGCTTTCCGGCATCGGCGATGGCGACCAACTGGCCTCCCACGGCATTGCCGCTCATGCGGACCTGAAGGGCGTGGGCCGCAATCTGCACGATCATGCCAGCATCACTGCCCACGCGACCTGCACCGCGCCCTTGTCGCAAGCTAGGCTGCTGAGCCCGCTCTATGCCGGAAAAGAGTTGATGCGGGGGGTCTTTGGCCGAAGTGGCTTCATGGCGGAATGTTCGATCGAGGCGGTGGGCATGATCCGATCGGTGCAGGAACAGGCGGTGCCGGACATCAAATATCAGTTCGTCCCCATCAGGCTCGATCATATGACGGGCGATCCCTTGCCCGAACATGGCATGGTCAACCGGATGGAGCTTACCGTGCCGGAAAGCCGGGGCGAGTTGCGCCTCGCCTCCGCAGATCCGTCGGCCTTGCCGATCCTCGACGCCAATTATCTGGGGGAAGAAGGGGACCGGAAGCGTTTGCGAGCGGCCTTGCGTACGGCGATCGAGATTTACCGCCAGCCAGCCTTCCAGGAATTTGGCGTGCAGGCAGACATTCCCGTTCGCGACTTGGACGATGATACGGCGCTCGACGCTTATATCCGCGCGACCCTGACCAACGATCATCATGCTGCCGGAACGTGCAAGATGGGCAGCGGAGATGACGCGGTCGTGGACGCCACCCTGCGGGTGCACGGGACCGAGAAACTGCGCGTTGTGGACGCTTCCATCATGCCGCAGGTGGTTTCCGGCAACACCAATGCGCCGACGATCATGATTGCCGAGAAGGCTTCCGACATGATCCTCGGGAGAGCCCCTTCGCCAGCCGCTCCAGTCTAGTTGACAGGATCGATAACCATTGGGTTATGCCCCATGGGGCACATAGTCGAAGCCCACGACATGCGCATCTTGCCTCAGCGCGCTGGTCAGGAGCTCCATCCTCTCCTCATTATCACCCGCGACCGTCGTGCTGAACTCCAGATAATCGTCCTTCAGCTGCTGCCGTATCGAACTGGGATGCAGATGAGCGTCCGCAAGAAGAGAGCGGAACGCTTTCTGCGAAACCGGCGAACCACGATCATAGCGCACCTTGACGAGGGCATGGCGGCGCTGCGGCAGGAAGCGGTCGGAGATATTCACCGCCGTGAGGACGAGCAAAGTCGCCACCGTTCCCCCGATGGCGAGGCTGTAAAAGCCGACGCCGAACAGCACTCCCAGCGAGGATGTGGACCATAGCGATGCAGCGGTGGTGAGGCCCCGGACGTTGAACCCTTCGCGAAATATCACGCCACCACACAGAAAGCCGATACCGGTCAGCACGCCATGCGCCATGCGCACGGGGTCGATCCGGATAATATCGTCCGGCGTGTCGCTGAGCCACCGAACCTGGTGCACGGCCGCCAGCATCAGCAGCGCGCAGGACAGGCTGACCAGAATATGCGTGCGAAACCCGGCAGGGCTGGCGCGATATTCCCGCTCGGCACCAACGATACCACCGGCGACGATAGCACCAAGGATTGGCAGAGCGAGATCGAGGTCAAACAGGTTCATTTTATGCGTTCAGGACAAGGCAGAGACCGGAACAGCGGCTCCGTGCAGGCTGCCGCTGCCGGACCGTTATTTATCAGTCTTCGCCTCCAGATCACGCGCCATCTTCAAATGACCTTCGACAACCGGCGCGATCTCGCCCGCTACCGCCTTCAGCGCCGCATGCGTGCCGCCGGATGCGTAGGATCGCATCAGCGCCAGCGCATCCTCATGCGCATCCACCTGCCCATCGACATATTCCTCGTCAAAGGCCGCGCCCTTCTTTTGCCGCAGCTCGTCCAGCTCTTCTTTCTGATCAGCCGTCAGCGCCGGGTCGGGCGTCACGGTCGGGCGTGACTTGCCAGCAGCCGCCTTGATCTTCGCGGTGGATTCCGAATGCGCCTTGATCATCTGCTGTGCGAACGCCTTGACCTCGGGCGACGCGGCATTGGTCGCAGCGAGTTTCGCAGCGGCGATTTCGAACGCATCGCTCTTGGCGGCGAGGTTCACGAATTCCTGCGCGTTCGGTGCCGGTTTCAAGGAGTTAAGCGCATTGTCCGCCACATTTTCGATGCGGTCGCCCGCACGCTCTGCTGTATTGGAAGCGGAGTCCAATGCGTCGGCAGTGCGTTGTTCACTCGCCTGATTACAGGCCGCGAGCGTAAGCCCGGCGCCGACGATCATCAATGTGATGCGCATTTTTTCATCTCCCTGTATTTCAAGACCGCAAACGCGCCTTTGATGAAGCCGTTCCTTGGTCTTGCTCGCCCGGCGTTCAGGCAGACCACACAAGCCCGGTCGGCACGGGAGTGTCAGGCGATAATCTGCTGCCGGTATTTGTTAGGGCTGGTCCCCGCCTCGCGCCTGAACGCGGCGGAAAAGGCGCTGGCGTTGGCAAAGCCCAGACGGTGGGCGATCCCCTTCAGCGGCAGCGTCCTGTCGGCGAGCATCGCCTTTGCGCGTTCCAGCCGAATGCCTTCGACATAGGTGCTGACGGACGTCCCCATCGTTGCCCTGAACAGGCGGCGCAGATGGGACGCGCTGATGCCGCATTCCTCGGCCAGTCGACACACGGTCAACGGACGCCCCTCAACGGTCTCCACAAGATCGCGAATACGGCGAAGCTGCCATGCGGCAAGCTTGCCTTTCACGCCTCCAACTACATTAGGGCCCACGCCGTCGAGTTGCCGCGCCAGTTCCACCAGGATCAACCGGCACAGCGAGTCCACCTTCACGGCATGGGAAAAGCCCGGCGCGCGAAGCTCATCCGCCAGCAACCTCAAAGCCTGTTGAGACACATCGCCATTTTCGCACGCCATCAACTGCTCAGTGCAATGATGTGGATCGATGCCGGTCGTCTCGTGAATATAGTCATTTTCAAAGTCGCAAAAGATCGCAGGCTTCAGCGGACCTGACTCCTCGACTTCGGCGACCCAGTCGATTTCGGCAGGGACGAACGTGGCCTGCTTCATCTCATGATAATCGCGCTGGTTGGCATAACGGAAACGCCCGCGTGGCCGGTGGATGCTGGACGTCCAAAGCCCCACTTGATGAGTTGCTACGCGTCCCGCCAAATGGTGCGGCAGATGCCCGCCATGAGGAAGGTTGAGCCGGACGAGCACACCCGGAAGGCGCGATGTCGCAAGCCGTTCCTCCGTCCAGCTGACATATTCGTGCACTGCCGCGCTCTCCATCCGCCGCGCCATATGCGGGCTGAGTCTTTCCCCTCTCTTATTGGAAAGACGCGGCGGCGGCGACAAGATTGATCAGCCGCCGCCGGACAGCTCATTTGGGCAAGGCATAAGCGACCAGTGAATCCCCAAGCTTTGTGCCAAGGAATTTGTGCCCGCCCGCAGCGATCACCACATATTGGCGGCCATCCTCTTTCAGGCGGTAGGTCATGGGCGTAGCCTGTCCCCCGGCAGGAAGGCGAACGCGCCACACGACCTTGCCGGAAGCGATGTCATAGGCCCGCAGATAATTGTCCGTAGTCGCGCCAAGGAACACCAGCCCCGAAGCCGTAGCGATACTGCCGCCAAGATTCGGCACGCCAAGTTTCAGCCACATGGGCGGCGGCGCCTGGTCGCGCGTGGTGCCGAGCGGCACATTCCACAGCGTCTTGCCTGCTTTCAAATCGATCGCGGTCAGGCGGCCCCAGGGCGGACGGTTGCATGGCGCGCCGAATGGCGACAGCATCGGCTTCATCTGCAGACCATAGGGCGCGCCCTTGGTGGGAAGGATGGGCTCGCCCGCGGCGGTGCGGGACGCGACCTCTGCCTGCGGGATCAGCTTCATGATCGCGCCCACCTGCGTCGTGTTGGCGATCAGGATGCCGCGCTGCGGATCGACGGTTACCCCACCCCAGTTGGAAGCGCCCTCGAAGCTTGGCCATTGCAGCCACCCTCTTGTCGAGGGAGGCGTGAAGACGCCCTTATAGTTCACCGATCGGAACAGTTCCCGGCACTTATATTTGTCATAGGGGGTGAAGCCCCACATATCCTCTTCGCGCAGGTCCGGGTCACGAATGATGAACGCGGGATTGGCGGGGAATGGCTGGGTAGGCGACAGCTTTTCGCCCGGCACCTTGCCCTCTTGCGGGACGGGCCGTTCGACGACGGGGAAAATCGGCTTGCCGGTGCGCCGGTCGAGAATGAAGATATGCCCGACCTTCGTGGTCTGCGCGAGCGCGGGGATGGACCCCCTGCCCGTGGGCAAGTCGAACAGCACCGGCTGCGCGGGAAGATCATAGTCCCACACATCGTTATGGACCGTCTGGAAACGCCATTTGACTTCGCCGGTCGTTCCGTCAAGCGCTACGACCGAACTTGCATAATAGTCCAGGCCACGCCGGTTGGCGGCATAATGGTCGGGCGGTGCGTTGCCCATCGGCACATAGACGAGGTTCAGCTTCGGATCGACCGCCATCGGTGCCCAGCTATTGGGCGTGCGCCGGACGAACTGCTCACCCTCGGGCGCATCCTTGGCATCGCTCATCCCCGGCGGCAGGCCGTTCCATGACCATAAGGGCTTGCCGGAATGGATGTCGAAGGCACGGATTGCACCCGCGGGCATGTCGACCCGCATATTGTCGGTAAGTCGGCCATTCACAACAATGGCATTGCCGATGACGACGGGCGGCGAAGAGATGGACAGGTCGCCCCGCTCCATCTTGCCAAGGCCCGGTTTCAGATCGACCACGGCGTTGCGGCCGAAGGAGCGGCACTCGCGGCCCGTGGCGGAATCGAGCGCCACCAGCCGCCCGTCCAGCGTCCCGGCGAAGATCCGCCCCGCGCATTCCGCACCGGCTGGCACGCTTTCGTCACGGGCATAGGTGACGCCACGGCAGTTCAGCAGATAGGTGCTGAAATTGTCCGAGCTTGGCTGCTTGGCCCAGATTTCCTTGCCCGTCTCCGGGTCCACCGCCGCGATGCGGCCGTTGCCCGAGCAGAGATAAAGCCGGTTTTCCGCGATGATCGGCGTCGCCTGAAATGTCGGGGAAAGCGGCTCAGGGGCCGTCACCATCCCGATATGATAGGTCCATGCAGGCTTTAGCGCCCAGACATTTTCAGGCGTGATCTGGGTCAGCGGCGAATAGCGCGTCCCGCCCGCATCCCCGCCATAATAGCTCCAGCCCGCCGTCGGTCCGCTATAGTCGATCGCGGGAGTCGGCCGGAACAGGTTTTCGCTATAGGCCCAATATGCGCCGCCCAGGACGGCAATGGCGCCAGTACCGATCAGGACAGCGCGGCGCCAGCCACGGCGGCCTCTCTTCCCCCGCGTCCCGTTGCCGCCGCCCGCCGCCGCAGGCTCCACATCCTGAAAGGAAAGGCGTGTATCAGTCCGGTTCATATGGCCTCGATCATCGATATTTCCGGACCGCAGCGCACATTCCCCCGCTGGTTCCGCGTGAATATGGGCCGGGCGTTCACCCGGCTATTGCGTCCACCGCCTCCGCCGCGCCGCGCATCGCCCCTTCGATATAACCAACCCCCTTGGCATCGCCGACGACGTGAACGGTGAAGCCTTGCTCCTCCAATTGGTTGGCGAGCGTCAGGTCCCCGGTTGCGCCCTTAGCGACAATCACATGATCGGCAGCAGCCGACTGCTCCGCCCCATCCTTGTCCATGAAGCGGATGGCGTCCCGCTCGATCCGGATTGCGCTCGCCCCCGCATGGAGATCAACGCCATGCTCCTTCAGTTCCCCGAGCAACCGCATCCGGCGGACGATCGTCAGACCGGCGCCAAGGCGCGGGGCATCATCGACCACGATCACCTCGCGGCCACGTTCATTCAGGAACTCTGCCAGTTCAAGGCCGACCAGTTCTCCACCGATAATGACGACCCGCTTGCCCAGCGGCATCCATTGGTGCGTCGCCTTGCGCACGAAATCGAGGTTGGCGGTCATGCCTGTCATGGAGCCGAGCTTCGTCGCGGCCCGCGTCAGCAGCCCGGTCTTGCGCTTGAGTTCGTCGGAACTTTGACCAAGCACCATCCGGCGCATGTCATCGCCCGAGAACACATGGGCCAGGTCATTGCCCGGAATGTCCGGCATCCCACGCACCGCGCCCGTCGCGACCACGACCGCGTCAGGCTGAAGCGTACGCAGAAGCTCTGGCGTCGCGGGGGTGCGCAGCCGCACATCGACCTGTGAAGACGCGATCTGCCGTTGCAGCCAGTCAAGCAACCGCTCATTCGCCGGATAGGCAAGGGCCGCGAAGCGCAACGTGCCGCCCAGATATTCACCCTGTTCGAGCAGGATGACCTGATGCCCCAGGCCATCCAGTCGGCGCGCGGCTTCCATGCCGCCCGGCCCGCCGCCAATGACCACTATCCGTTTGGGCGCGGATGATGGCGCTTCCGAACGCAGATATTCAAATCCCGTTTCCGGATTGACCGCGCAGCGCAGCGGATCGCAGACATAGATGGCGCTGATGCAGGTATAGCAATAGATGCAGGGCAAGACATCTGCCGCCCGGCCTTCCGTCAGCTTGCGCGGCAGGTGCGGATCAGCCAGCAACTTGCGGCCCATTGAAACAAAGTCGATCTGCCGGGTGGCAATCGCCTTGTCGCCGACATCAGGCTCGATCCGGCCGGATGCGATGACGGGAATGGAGACCGCAGCCTTGATCTGCGCCGCATAGGGAAGGTTCACGGCGGGTTCGTGGGGCGTGTGCGATCCCGAGTGCAGCTTTCCCTGCGCCGTGTCGTGATAGGCCGTCACCGTGATCGCGTCGGCGCCTGCGGCTTCCGCCATGCGGGCGACCTGCGCGGCGTCTTCGATCGTCAGGCCGCCTTTTTTCCCGACTTCGCGAGAGTCCAGCTTGCACCAGACGGGGAAGTCAGGACCTACAGCCTGCCGAACGGCCTGGATGACTTCGACCAGGATGCGGACGCGGTTCTCCAGCGGCCCGCCATAGGCATCCGTCCGCCGGTTCGATTTCGGCGAGATGAAGGATGACAGAAGATATCCATGCCCACCATGAATTTCCACGCCATCGAACCCGGCGCGCTTCGCCCGGTCTGCGGCGGCGGCGAACTGGCCGATGACCGTCCGGATGTCCTCAAGCGTCATTTCTTTGAAGCTGACAGCCTGGATCTTGCTGAACGGCGCGACGGCGAGTTCTTCGAGCAGGAACGCCTCTGTAAAGTCGCCTTCGGGTGCTTCGGGCAGCGACGGGCACCAGACCGGTCGGCCGCCCAGCATATCCTCCATCGCGACAAGGCCGCCATGATGGATTTGCGGCGCGATCTTCGCGCCATGCTTGTGGACCGCCTCTGCAAGCGCCTTCAGGCCCGGCAGGAAGCGATCGTCGGAAATCGCGATCTGGTTGACCTGATTGCCTCCGACCGGCCACGCCACACCGGCAACGCCCGTGATGATGAGCCCGACGCCGCCCTTCGCCTGCTCCTCATGATAGCGAATGATCCGCTCGCCGCAGTGGCCATCGGCTTCGGCAAGGCTCGCCCCCATGGCCGTCACGGCGATCCGGTTGCGCAATTCCATGCCGCCGATCCGGCCGGGGGAAAGAAGATGTTGCAAAGAATTGGAGGCCATTGAAGTCGTCGCCTGTCTGGAGGAAGTCCTGATATACGTCGTTCATATCTGTTGAGGATCGGGCGAGATCGTCTCCATCTCATCCCAGATGGGGCCAGTCAGCGTCCGGAACAGCTCTTCGTCCGAATACATCCGCTCTCCGGTCAGCCCCTGTTCTCCAAAGACCAGGATCGCCATGATGCGATGCCAGCTGAGCTCTGTTTCCCCGATTAACCTGATCTGGATGTCATATTCCTGCACTACGCCTTGCGGGCCAACGGACTCACTGATGACATGATAGTTGGCGATACGCGGCTGCACGTCATCGATGAAATGGCGGTAGAGGCGGCGCGTCTTTTCAAAACCGGTAAAGCGTCGGCCGACAGGGAAATATTGGTAGGTCGGCTCGCCCTCCATCGTCGCCATGATCGCATCGAGATCCTGCCCGCTTTCCGTCAGCGCATGCCGGCTCGCCACTCCAATGAGATGGACCAGGCTTGTCCTCACCGGATTTTCTCCCTGCCTCTCCAACAGCCTTATACCATGCCCGCTCTCGGCGGCCGATGCCTACCGCAAGCTCTGGCGCGTCATCAGCCCCATTTTATGTCGTGAAGCGCGCATAATCGTCCGGATCGATCATCCTTCGCCAGCTTCCTTGACCGATTGCATCGGATCGACGCCTGATATTTCCATCGTTATGGGTCAGCCGATGAGCAGCGAAAATCTTGAATCTTCCCCTGTCGAGGCGGAAGGGCCGCCACCTGCTGCCCGCTCTGTCGGACGGCCGCGGCGATTGACCTTGGCGCAGATCCTGGACGCAGCGATCGAGATGGGGCTGGATGGCCTGAGGATCGCGGCGCTCGCCGATCGGCTCGGCGTTCGCCCGGCGGTGCTCTACACCTATGTCACCGGGCGGAAGGAACTGGTCCGGCTGGCGGCGCAGCGCGCTTCGGGGGCCGCCACCTTCCCGGAGGACGAAGGCCAATCCTGGCGCGAATATGCCACCCAATATGCACAAGCGCTCCACAAGCTGGTGGAGGAGGGGCAGCTTGTCTCCACCCTCGTCAGCGGCAATCTGGGACCTGCGGTCGAAATCGACAGTTCGGAACAATGGCTGCAAGTCATGCTGGCGCGCGGGTTCGACCTGCCGGAAGCGCTCGACCTGTTACGCTCCATCGACCTGATCGTGCTGGGCGGCGCGTTCCTCTCTTCCTACGCCCGCGCGGTGGCAGGCGGCGAAGCGGAATATCGCGACGCCGTGCGCGCTTCGATCGATCAGCGTTCGGCGGAAGATGTGCCGGTCATCGCCGCGCATCCTGACCGTTATGCCGACACTGCCCTCCCCCGCTGGCGCACCACATTGGCACTGGTGCTCGACGGAGTGGCGGCGCGACGCGGCGAATAGTCGAACATATTTTCGGAAATTATTGCAGGCTGGGCGACGATGGGATATTCCCACCTTCGACCCTGCCGTTCACGTGGGGAAATCGATCGCTGGAGAGAGCATATGCCTGCCGATGTCGCTTCCACTTTCCTGCCCGTCGCGCCGCCCAGGATCGTCGACGATCTCTACACCGAAGACCAGCATCAGCGAGTCTTGGATGTCATTCGCCGCGAAGGCCCCTGGTCCCTCATTCTCGCGCAATATTTCTCTTCGCCCGAAGAAGTGATCGCGACCTCCACCGGCTCCATTCCGGAAGGGTTCACGCCGACCTGGGACATGTTCATGAACCCGGTGTTTCGCGGCTACATCGCCGACAACGGCGTCAATCGCTTTCCCGAACTCGACGACTGCTTCTACAACAAGAAGTTCCTGGACATGGCGCGCAGCTATTGGAACACGCCCTATGTCGAATGCGACCAGCTGATGTTCAACATTCAGGGTCCAAGCTCGGCGGGCGGTTCGCCGCATGTCGATGGCACGCAGTTTCGCGGCCTGTACGAAGTCAACTGCCCGATCTGGTTGCTGAACATCATGGCCAAGTCCGGCCTCTTCAAACGCTGGCAGGCGAAGAAGGCGCAGGTCATCGCCTGGTATTATCAGGGTTCGATCGGCGGCGGCTTCCACTATTGGCCGAACGGGCCGCAAAATGACCCTGCCTGCCTGGAAGCGCCGATGTGGGGGCGCGGCGTCGTTGTGGAAAATGAGATGATGTTCCACACCGCGCAGGGCTGTGGCCCGGTGGATCAGCGCAAGCCGGCGGGCCTCGCGATCAATTCGACCATGTCGGCTGATCCTGACGTGGCTGGCGGCTGGCGGATCATGACCGGCGACGATGTAGTGGCGAAGATCCCGGAGCAGGAGTTCCGCCTGCTCCTTCACTGGAATGCCCAGGTTTACACTGACCTCAACGACCTGCGGATTTCGCGCGACCATAGCGATGACATCACGACAGACATGGCGTTCGAGATTTTCGTGAAGGACCTTCGGGCGCGCGGCGAAATCTTCGAGATGCCGAGCGATCCGCTGCATGACACCAATTTCATCGGCCTGCTGACCCGCGTCTATGATGTCGGAAAGCCCAAGGGCGTACCGCAGGACCCGGTCGAACCGCGTCTGGTCGCCTGACCTCGCCGCCTCCGCCGGGGTTCTTCAACTGACTGAAGTGCCCCGGCCCAGCAGCGCTTCCGATCGTTCCCGCAGCATGTCGGACACGGCGAGGATGCGGGCGAGCTTCGCCATTTCCGGGTGCGTCACCAGCCAGAAGGAGCGTGCAATCTCCACCTCCTCCGGGAAGAGGCGCACCAGCGTCTCATCATCGGCCACGATGAAATCGGGCAGCACGCCGATGCCCGCGCCATCCAGGATCAGCTGGCGCTGCATGCCGATGCTGCTGGACCTTAGCGAGGCTTCCAACCCCGCCTGCACCTCGTCCAGATAATCCAGTTCCGGCGAATAGAGGAACTCGGGGACATAGCCGATCAGCATATGCTCATGCAGCTGTTCCCGGGCTGCCGGAGCGCCGCGCGCCGCGAGATAGGCGGGCGAGGCATAGAGATGCAGCGTGTAATCAGCGAGCTTGCGCACCGCCAGATGCCCGCGCTGCGGCCGCGCCAGCATCACCGCCATGTCCGCCTCCCGCTTTGACGGATTAAGGAAACCGGAAGCGGTGATGACGTCCAGCCGGATGCCGGGATGACGCGCATGAAAGCCGGGAATCGCAGGCGCCAATATCCATCGGCCAAAGCCTTCCGCCACGGACAAGCGCACCTGTCCGTTCAGACTGTGCCGTTCCCCCTTCACATCGACGATGGCCGACATTGCCGCGCTCTCGATGCTTTCTGCATGGCGGAGCAAGGCCGCACCATGCTCCGTCAGCGCCCTTTCCGCCCCCGTCTGCTCGAACAATTGCGCATCGAGCGCCTGTGACAGGCGCGACAATCGGCGGGAAATCGTCGTCGCATCAATGCCGAGCATCCGCGCCGCCGGAGCCACTCGCTTCAACCGCGCGACCGTCAGGAATATCCGCAAATCGTCCCAATCGAACATCAACCGCACCCATGCAAAAATGCAGATCAACTCTGCAATAAAGGGGAATTGAATGCATTATCGCCTTTCGGCATGATAAGGCAAATCTCATCGAGAGGATGCCATGCGCGATATTTCCCACAAGCTCGCCTTTGCCCATGACGGCGAAGCTGCGCGTTACAGTGATGTGTTCAATCCCAATGACGGGCAGGTTCAGGCCCGCGTCGCCCTGGGCGACCGTGCGCTGCTCGACCGGGCGGTCGAAGCGGCGAAGGCGGCGCAGCCTGCCTGGGCAGCGGTCAATCCGCAGCGGCGCGCCCGCGTCATGTTCAACTTCAAGGCGCTGGTCGAAAAGAACATGGACGAACTCGCCCATCTGCTCTCGTCCGAACATGGCAAGGTGATCGCCGATTCCAGGGGCGACATTCAGCGCGGCCTGGAAGTCATCGAATTTTGCTGCGGCATCCCCCATGCGCTGAAGGGCGAATATACCCAGGGCGCGGGCCCCGGCATCGATGTCTATTCCATGCGCCAGCCGATCGGCATCGGCGCGGGCATCACGCCCTTCAACTTCCCGGCGATGATCCCGCTGTGGATGTCCGGCGTCGCGATCGCCACCGGCAACGCCTTCATCCTGAAGCCATCGGAGCGCGATCCATCCGTCGCCGTGCGCCTTGGCGAACTCTTTCTGGAAGCTGGCCTGCCCGAGGGCATTTTCCAGGTCATCCAGGGGGACAAGGAGATGGTGGACGCCATCCTTGACCACCCGGATATCGGCGCGATCAGCTTTGTCGGATCGTCCGACATCGCCCATTATGTCTACAAGCGCGGTGTCGACAACGGCAAGCGCGTCCAGGCAATGGGCGGCGCGAAGAACCACGGCATCGTCATGCCGGACGCCGATCTCGACCAGGTCGTCAACGATCTGTCCGGTGCGGCCTTCGGTTCGGCTGGCGAACGCTGCATGGCGCTGCCCGTCGTCGTGCCCGTGGGTGAAAAGACCGCGCTTGCCCTGCGCGAAAAGCTGATCCCCGCGATCCAGGCGCTGCGCGTCGGCGTTTCGACCGATCCCGAAGCCCATTATGGTCCGGTGATCAACGCCGCGCACAAGGCGAAGATCGAAAACTATATCCAGATGGGCGTCGATGAAGGGGCTGAACTGGTCGTCGATGGCCGTGGCTTCACGCTGCAGGGGCATGAGCAGGGCTTCTTCGTCGGCCCGACGCTGTTCGACCAAGTAAAGCCCACGATGCGGACCTACCAAGAAGAAATCTTCGGCCCCGTGCTGCAAATGGTGCGCGCCGAAAGCTTCGAGGACGCGCTCGCCCTGCCCAGCCAGCATCAATATGGCAATGGCGTCGCCATCTTCACCCGCAACGGCCATGCCGCGCGCGAATTCGCCGCGCGGGTGAATGTCGGCATGGTCGGCATCAACGTGCCGATCCCGGTGCCGGTCGCCTATCACACATTCGGCGGCTGGAAGCGGTCGGCCTTTGGCGACACCAACCAGCATGGCATGGAAGGCGTCAAATTCTGGACCAAGGTGAAGACCATCACCCAGCGCTGGCCCGATGGCGGCGCGTCCGGCGACAGCGCCTTCGTCATCCCCACCATGGGGTGACAGCCGCGAGGGGAGAGCGCATGCTCTCCCATCACTCCACAGGATGCATGATGACCCAGTTCGACCTCACCGACGACCAACGCCAGATTCAGGACATGGCGCGGCGCTTCACCGCCGACGCGATCACGCCCCATGCGGCTGAATGGGATGAAAGCCATATCTTCCCGCGCGACACGATCCGCGCGGCGGCAGAGCTTGGCTTCGGCGGCATCTATGTGTCGGAAGAATCCGGCGGCATTGGCCTTGGGCGGCTGGAATCCGCGCTCATCATGGAAGCCATGGCCTATGGCTGTCCATCGACCAGCGCGTTCATATCGATCCACAACATGGCCGCCTGGATGATCGACCGCTTCGGCGCGCAGCCGGTCAAAGACAAATATCTGCCCTCTATGGTGCCGATGGATCGGATGGGCAGCTATTGCCTGACCGAAGCGGGATCAGGTTCGGACGCGGCGGCGCTCAAGACGCGCGCCGTGAAGGACGGCAGCGACTATCTCGTCACCGGTTCCAAGCAATTCATTTCCGGCGGCGGTGAAAACGACATCTATGTCACCATGGTCCGCACGGGCGAGGACGGGCCCAAGGGCATCAGTTGCCTCGTCATCGAAAAGGACATGCCGGGCGTCAGCTTCGGCGCGCAGGAGCGCAAGCTTGGCTGGCATTCGCAGCCTACCGCGCAGGTCAATTTCGACAATGTCCGCGTGCCTGCTGAAAATCTCGTCGGCGCCGAAGGGGAAGGTTTCCGGATCGCGATGATGGGGCTTGATGGCGGGCGGCTCAACATCGGCGCCTGCTCGCTGGGCGGGGCGCAGCGCTGCCTGGACGAAGCCATCGCCTACACCAAGGACCGCAAGCAGTTCGGGCAGGCCATCGCCGACTTCCAGAACACGCAATTCACCCTGGCCGACATGGAGACGGAGCTTCAAGCCGCGCGCGCGCTGCTCTACATGGCGGCGGTCAAGGTGACGGAAAACGCGCCCGACAAGACCCGCTTCGCGGCCATGGCCAAGCGCCTTGCCACCGACGCCGGGTCAGCCATCGCCGACCGGGCGCTGCAACTGCATGGCGGCTACGGCTATCTGATGGACTATCCGGTCGAACGCTTTTGGCGCGACCTGCGGGTGCATTCGATCCTGGAAGGTACGAACCAGGTGATGCGCATGATCGTCGCGCGCGACCTGCTGCGTCAGTGAAGGGGCCGACCATGACCGACCAACTGCTGATATCGGCAAGCAACGGCGTCGGGCGCATCCGCCTCAATCGCCCCCGAGCCCTCCATGCGCTGACGCTGGAGATGTGCGATGCGATCAATGTCGCGCTTCTCGAATGGCGCAGCGATCCGGCCATCAAGGCGGTGATGATCGACCATGCCGAAGGACGCGGCTTCTGCGCGGGCGGCGACATCGCCCTCATCGCCAGCAGCGCCAAGACTGACGGGGTCGAAGCGGAGCATTTCTTCCGTCACGAATACCGGATGAACCATCTGCTGTTCACCTATGAAAAGCCGATCGTCGCCTTCATCGACGGCATCGTGATGGGTGGGGGCGTCGGCCTGTCGCTCCCCTGCCGCTATCGCGTCGCGACCGAGCGGACGACCTTCGCCATGCCCGAAACCGGCATCGGCCTTTTCCCTGACGTGGGCGGCGGATGGTTCCTCCCCCGCCTTCCCGGCCGGATCGGCACATGGCTCGCCGTCACAGGCGCGCGGATCGACGGAGCGGACTGCGCCGCGATTGGAATCGCCACCCATTATATCGCTTCAGACAAGTTGGAGGCGATCAAGGAAGCCATCCTCGACCGTCCGGATGATCTGGCCGCCATTCTCGACCAAGCGAACGAGACCGCGCCCGCATCCTCGCTGACGGAGCAACGGGCCGACATCGACCGCCTCTTCGCCGCCGACAGGATCGAAGACATCATGGCCGCCCTGCGCGACGATGGGTCCGACTGGGCGCAGCAGCAGCTGGCAACGATCGCCACCAAGTCGCCGCAAACCGTCAAGGTTGCCCTGCGCCAGTTGCGCGAGGGCGCGGCCTTCACCGATTTCGCCGACAATATGCGCAATGAATATCGCATCGCCTGCCGGGTTATCCGCCGCCCCGACTTCATCGAGGGCGTGCGCGCGGTGATCGTCGACAAGGACAATGCGCCCAAGTGGGATCCGGCCACGGCGCAAGAGGTGGATGACGCCGTGATCGACAGCTTTTTCGCGCCCCTGCCCGCTGACAAGGAATGGACGCCGCTGCCCGAAACGCAGCGGTGATGGCGCTGTGCATCAAGATAAGGACGAAGCAGGATGACTGAAACGATCGCCTTCATTGGCCTGGGCAACATGGGCGGCGGAATGGCCGCCAATCTTGCGAAGAACGGCTTCACCGTCCGCGCCTTCGACCTGTCCGACGACGCGCTTGCCAAGGCAGAGGCAGCAGGCGCGATCCGCACGGGCAGCGCTGCCGAAGCAGTCACCGGCGCGGATGCCGTCGTCACCATGCTTCCGGCGGGCAAGCATGTGGAAGCCGTCTATACCGGTGAGGTGTTCGGCGCCGCCAAACCCGGTGCGCTATTCCTCGATTGCTCGACCATCGACGTGGCAACCGCCCGCCGAGTGATCGCCGCAGCGAAGGCGAAGGGCTTCCAGATGGCCGACGCACCCGTTTCCGGCGGCATCGCGGCGGCCAGTGCCGGGTCGCTCACCTTCATGGTCGGCGGCGACGATGACGCGTTCGCCAAGGCAAAGCCCATCCTGTCCGCCATGGGCAAGGCGGTGATCCACGCCGGCAGCGACGGCAATGGCCAGGCGGCGAAAATCTGCAACAACATGCTGCTCGGCGCCACCATGGTGGCGACCTGCGAAGCCTTTGCCATGGCGGAAAAGATCGGGCTCGACGCGCAGACCTTCTACGATATCTCCAGCGTCTCGTCAGGGCAAAGCTGGTCCATGACCAGCTACTGCCCCGTCCCGGGCGTCGGCCCCCAATCACCCGCCGACAATGGCTATAACGGCGGTTTTGCCGTCGCCCTTATGCTGAAGGACCTCAAACTCGCACTCGAAGCAGCAGCGTCGGTCAACGCCAGCGTGCCCATGGGGGCGCAGGCGGAAAGCCTCTACCAGCTGCTCGCGAACAAGGGGGAAGCGGGTCAGGATTTCTCCTCGATCATCAAATTGCTGTCCTGAACCGGATCAACATACAGGCTGCTTAGCTGCATGATCTGCAGCAAGGTCCATGCAACTGAACGTCGCGCCTTCCGTTACATTGACAGGTCGTCAAAAAAATGAGGCAAATCAATGCGGATGGAAAGCGCGACAGGTTGGTCGGCAACATATAGCTATTCACCCCTCTATCGGGAAGATGAGCCAAACCATTGTCCCGGATGTGACCGGCAACAATGGATCATCGGCCGGATGACTGCCGAATGTACTTTTTGCGGCTCTGCCATGCCGCTTGAACATTTCAGCACCTACAGCGCTTCGCCCCGGATCGAGTGCCGCGATTATTCGGCCGACGATCTGCCTGACCATCTGCGGCCAGTGGCCTGAGCTGTTCCAGACACAAAGAGCCCCACCTCCTGATCAGAAGGCAGGGCAGTTTGGGTCGCACTGCAGGATAACCTGCGGGCAGCCAACCAGCATCTCGGCCCTCGGGTTCCGAGGTCGAAGTGAAGGCAACATCGCCGCCTTGATGGTTAATATGTTGAAACGTCCCGGAAACGGGGGCCTTTGGCGCCAGCTATAACCAAGGCTATAATCAACAATATCACCCGGCCAGGCACGAAATCGGGCCACTCAGCCGCGCGCCACCGCCTCGCTCGTCACCGCATAGCTGCGCAGGCCGGACCATGCGGCCAGAGCAGCGAAGAGCGACGCACAGAAGCCCACCGTCGCCAGCGCCGGGCCGATCTGTCCCTGCCCGCCAAACAAGGCGCTGTCGATCAACGGCACGATGGCAGTACCCAGCGACAGCCCCACCAGACTGTTGGCAAGCAGGAACAGCGCAGCGCCCGTCGCCCGCATGCTCGGCGGCGTTGCAAGCTGAATCGCGGCCAGCGAGCAGCCAAAATAGCCGTTGAAGCAAAAGGTCAGCAGGGAGAAGAACAGCAGCAACAGCGTCGCCGACGACATGATCGGCGCAAGGGCGGCCGGGACCAGGCACAGGAAGGCGAGGATCATCGTCATCCGCAAATTGGCATCGCGAACGCCCTTCAGCGACAGCCTCTCCCCCGCGAACCCGCCAGCCAGCGACCCGAGGCTCCCGAGGACGAGATAGATCAAGCCGAGACGGAGCGACGCCTGCCCCGGCGTCATGCCGAACGTCCGGATCAGCAGCGTCGGATACCAGGCCATCAGGCCATAACCCATGATCCCCAGCATTGTGGAATTGCCGTAGATCGCAGCGAACGTCCGCCAATGCGCGCGCAGATGCGACAGCGCGGCGCGCAACGGCATGCCCGCGCTTACCCATCCCGCCCGGCGCGCCGGTTCACGCGCGAGGAAAACAAGCGCCGTCACCACCAGGCCGGGCAGCGCCACCAGAATGAAGGCCGCGCGCCATGTCGGCATCGGCCCGACTCCGGGAACCATCAAGGCCCCCTGCTCGGCGACCATGTCAACCACAGCGCCCCCCACCAGCAACGCCAGTCCGCCGCCGATCGTGATGCCGAGATTGTAGATCGCCATCGCCCGTGAAAGCTGCGCGGGCGGATAGGCATCGCTCAGCCAGCTATGGGCGGATGGAGAAAGCGACGCTTCGCCCAATCCCACGCCCATCCGCGCGGCGAACAGATGGGCATAGCTTCCCGCAAAGCCGCAAAGGGCCGTGCAGGCGCTCCAGAATAATACGCCCACCGCGATGATCCGGCGGCGGCTGATCCTGTCGGCCAGCATGCCGATGGGGATCCCAACGACCGCGTACAGCATGGCGAAGGCCAGCCCCTGCAACAAGCCGACCTGCAAATCGCTGAGGCCCAGATCCTGTTTGATCGGCTCGACCATCAGGCTCAAAATCTGCCGGTCGACGAAGGACAATATGTAGGCGAGAAGGAATATGCCAAGCGCGACATGGGCCCGCCGCAAACTGGTCCTGCCGCCGGCTTCGACAGATTCTTCCCTGCTCACTCGCTCATCCCCTCGCGCCACGGCTTTTGATTCCGCCCTGAATTGTCGTGCGTCTCTGCAGATTTTAGTGGGGAGAGGTCAAGCTTGGACATGCACGCGCATAGGCATGACGCTAAATCATTGCCATGGCCATCTGTACTATATAGTATCGTACATAAATGACGGAAGAGGTTGGCGAGATGAAGAATGTGCGGCGGCTTTTAAGAACCCTGGCTCTCTCAGCGGCTGGAGTGGCCGCAATGGCCCATGCCCAGCCTCCCGCCACAACCTCAGCCCCCGCGGCCGCCCCTTCGTTACCTCAATATGTGCGCCAAGCCCCGAAGGGAGCGCCCAACATCGTTCTCGTGCTGCTCGATGATGTTGGCTTTGGCGCCACCTCGACGTTCGGCGGCCCGGCGCAAACGACGACGCTCGACCGGCTGGCCCGCGATGGGCTGCGCTACAATCGCTTCCACACAACCGCGATCTGCTCGCCGACCCGCGCATCCCTGCTGACCGGCCGTAATCCGCATGCCACCGGGATCGGCTCCGTCATGAATTCCGCCGACGGGCGGCCAGGCTATAGCGGGTTCCAGGGCAAGGATACCGCAACGATCGCCCGTATCCTGCGTGAAAATGGCTATGCGACCGGGGCCTTTGGCAAATGGCACCAGACGCCCGATTGGGAACTGAGCCAGGCGGGCCCGTTCGACCGCTGGCCTACGGGAGAGGGCTTCGACACCTTCTACGGCTTTCAGGGTGGGGAGACCGATCAGTTCAACCCGACACTCTATCAGGGCACCACGCCAGTCATGCGGCCAGCGGGCGACAATTATCACCTGACGGAAGATCTCGCTGCCCGCGCGGCGGATTGGGTTCACACCATCGGCTCCTCAGCGCCCGGCCAACCCTTCTTCCTCTATTTTGCGCCGGGCGGCATCCATGCCCCGATCCAGGTGCCCAAGGAATGGATCGACAAATATCGCGGCAAGTTCGACCAGGGCTGGGACAAGATGCGCGAAGAGATTTTCGCGCGTCAAAAGAAGCTGGGCGTGATCCCGGCCAACACCAAGTTGACGCCGCGCCCGGCGGAAATGCCCACTTGGGACAGCCTGACCCCCGAACAGAAGCGCTTCTCCTCGCGCCTGATGGAAAGCTACGCCGCTTTTCTCGCGCACACCGACGCGCAAGTGGGCAAGCTGGTCGACGAACTCAAGGCTAACGGCCAGTTCGACAACACGCTCTTCATCTATGTCGTCGGCGACAATGGCGCGAGCGCGGAAGGCGGGCTGGAAGGCAGCCTCGATTATATGGGCAGGCTGACCGGCGTGTCGCCCTCGCCTGACGCAAAGTCATTCGCCCGCATCGATGAAATCGGCGGCCCTTCGACCTATGCCCATGTCAACTCCGCCTGGGCCTGGGCGTCGGATACACCCTTCCAATGGACGAAGACCGTCGCCTCCCATCTTGGCGGAACGCGTAACGGCATGGTGCTCAGCTGGCCCAACCGGATCGAGCAGAAGGGCGGCATCCGCAGCCAGTTCGGCCATGTGAACGACATCGTCCCCACCATATTGGAAGTCACCGGCATCCCGACACCAGCCGAAGTCGATGGCGTGCGGCAAAAGCCGATGAACGGCGTCAGCCTCGCCTACAGCTTCAACGATCCCAAGGCGCGCGAGCGGCACACGACCCAATATTTCGAAGTCTTCGGCAATCGCGCCATCTATCATGATGGCTGGATGGCCTCGGCCTTCCATGGCCGCTATCCCTGGATGGCCTATGCCCCAAGGGAGCGCCCGCTGGAAGAAGACGAGTGGGAACTGTACGACCTTCGCACCGACTTCTCCCAGTCCAATGATCTTGCCGCGAAGAACCCGAAGAAGCTGGAAGAGTTGAAGGCGCTTTTCATGACGGAAGCCGCGGCCAATCAGCTCCTGCCGCTGGGCGGCCAGGTGCTCGACAAGGGCAGGCTTCCCGATCCGACCGGCGGCCGCCGCGCTGCGGACTATCGCCAAGGCGACATCGGCGTTCCAGAGGTATCGCTGCCTCGCCTGTTCAGCCGTTCCTGGACCATGCGGGCCACCATCGATGCGACCCCCGGCGCGCGCGGCGTCGTTGCTGCGCTCGGCGGCACGGACTCCGGCATGGCGCTCTATCTCGATGGCGAAGGACGGCCCAAATTCACTTATCGTCTCTACGATGTGAAGACCGTCGACCTCGTCGGCCCTGCTCCCCTGTCATCGGGCAAGCACAGCATCCAGGTGGATTTCGACTATGCGGGCGGCGGCTTTGGCAAGGGCGGCACGTTGAAGATGACGGTGGACGATCAGCCGATCGCTTCCGATACCATCCCGGCCAACCCCGTCTTCTTCAGCATTCACGAAACGTTCGGCGTGGGCCTCGACACGGGAGCGCCCGTGGGCAGCTATCCGGCCGACGCCCCGCTCGGCTACCCCATCAGCCGCGCGAAGGTCGACAAGGTGACCATCCGCACCCGGTAAGGGACCCTGCGCAGGGCGGCCCATCGAAGGGGCTCGCCCTGTGCAGCCATGGCCAGCTATTTGGACGTCGCCGTCTGACGATCGATCACGGGCTTTTCGCCACGTTCCTTGTAGATCGACATGGAGCGGGATCGAACCTGCCCATCCTTGCGCACATGGGTGTTGGTCATTGACCGCGCCCGCTCGTCATCATCGCGTGCCGTGGCAACGGAGCGCTGCCGCGCCATATTGTCATTGAACTTGGCGCGCGAGTCCGTGGTCGCCGTGCCGCCATCTGCGGCCGTGGCGGTGCCGCCACCCGATACGCCGACGCTGTTCGCGTCCGTGGTGCCGGAACCATAGGTGCCAGCGGACACGTCGCCTGTCGTCGGGGTGGAGGATTGGGAAGCCGCGCTGTTGGTCTGCGCGGAAACGCCGCCCGCGCCAGCCAGACAGGCCGACGCCAGGATTATAGCTATTGCTCGCTTCATCATTCGTTCCTTTCCGGTCGCTCGTCGATGATGATCCGGCATCCTTCCGGCCCGCGCGCCACTGTCATGGATCGCCCGGAACCATCGGACGAGCTGGACGCACTGGACGATGCCCTGGACCCGCCTGCCGATGAGGAAGATGCACTGACATGCGACGAAGCATGCGTGCCATGCGAACTGCTCGACGCAGCTGAAGCGCCTTGGCCATCATCCGCTATGACAGAGGTTTCGACACGGCCATCAGCGAAAATATGGGTGCGACGGCACGTTCCATCTGACGACTGAACGCCTGCCGCCGCCGCGATCATCATGATGATGGGTCCCATGGTGACACCTTTCTTGGGGACAAGCATGCTTGTCCCCAAAAGGTGGGAGTAAAATCAGCGAGACGGGTTGGTGGAATTCGCCGTGGAATCACCATAGACCTCGCCGGTCGAGCCATTGCGATCCGTCGATCCATAGGCGTCAATCGACGTCGAAGTGCTCTGCGATCCCGTGCCGCTGGCCGAACCGCCAGCCGTCACGCCGCCCGTCGCACGATCACGATCGGTATAGATGGTGCCCGAACCATAGGTGGATGCCGAATTGGATGTCGCGCCGTCGCGGCGGCTCTCACGGTCATGGCGCTTTGCCTTGTGCTTGCCGTGGGCGCGGTCGTTGCTGCCTGCGGTCGCGCCGCCAACCACCGAACCTTCAGGAGTGGACGCCGATACGCCACCGCCTGCCGTCGTTTGAGCGATCGCGCTCGTTCCAAGCAGGCCCGCGGCGGCCAGAGTAGCGATAATCATTCCGTTGCGCATAATGCTCTCCTTCCATGATTGTCCTGATGCAGCGCATGAGGTCAGTGCACAGCGCAAGGGGAATGAATTAGTTCAACGACTTGCCGCAGCTTTTCCGTCGCCCTGTCGTGTCTAAACACAGGATGAACAGAGATCATGCAGTGAAAGCGCGGCGATCCGGCAATCATGCTAAATTAAATGCACCCCTAGAACCAATGTCCTTCCCGCGCATTTCTACGAACAACAATGGACTTGTGTCCGGTGCCACCGGTCATATCCATGGCGGTTCCAGGAGAATGCAATGAGCACGAAGATAGAATATAGTTTTTCAACCCGCCGCGAGGCTGAACTGGCGGTGGAACATCTGGTGCAGGAACATGGGTTCGAACGCACCGACATCTTCATCGAACCTCAAGGCTCGAACAACAGTGTCGGCGAGGAGATCAGCGGAAGCGACGCCGCCGCTCCTCTGGAAGAAGAACGCGACGACGCACCGCTGGAAACGCCCATCCTGGTATCGATCGACCTGAACGACGACAGCCGCGCCACTCTCGTCAACGACGTCTTCAGCGAAGCGGGCGGCAACAGGTCCTGACGACAGCGCCTGCGACTATTCCGAACTGGCGCCGCCCGCGATCGCGCGAGCAGCGCGTCGGCCGGAATAGATGCAGTCGGCATAGGAAAGACCGCTGACATACAGGTTGGAACAGATGCCGACCGCGTTGCGCCCGGCGGCGTATAGCCCCGGAACCAACCCGCCATCGCGGCGCACCTGCCCCGTCCGCTCGTCCACCGCCAGCCCGCCCACCGTCATGCAGGCGATGGGGAAAAGCTGCGCATCGACCGACGCATCGATGGCGTAATAGGGGCCCTTTTCCAACGGCAGCATCTCATCCGCCGCCTTGTGGAACCGATCCTTGATCTCTCCTTTTGCCGCGCGATTATAAGCAGCGACCTCCGCCGCAAACGTCGCGGGGTCGAAACCCATCTTCCGCGCCAGATCTTCGGGCGTCCGTCCCTTCTTGGCGGCGAAGAAGCAGTTGACGATCGTGATGTCCCGCTGAAAGCCCAGTGTGCCACGGCGGAAAGCATCGCGCAGCGCCTTCCGGAACAATCTGCGGTCCAATATGATGTAGCCCCGCCCGCCATTGCGCTCGACCATCTCGTCGCCGATCCGCGCGCCATACCAGGTCTCGTTGACGAAGCGTTCGCCACGGCCATTGACCAGCATCCCCTGCCCCCATGCTTCGGGCGGAGAGAGGAAGCGCCATGCGGACACGCGCCCCATCAACTCGGTCGCGGCGCCAGCCGTCACGCCCAGCATGATCCCGCTGCCATTGTCGCCCAGCGTGCCATTGGGCAGTCCCGGCGCATATTCGGGCGCGAAATGTTCGACCATCGGCGGATTGCAGATGAAGCCTCCAGCGCTCAGCACCAATCCCTTGCGCGCCCGGATCCAACTGCTCTTGCGCACACTGCTCTCCAGGCTCCGTGCCTTGGCGAGATAGCGATAGCCCACGGCAATGGTGATACGTGATCCCGGAAAAGTGCCGGGCAGCATCGACATCCATTTGCTGGCAAGGGCGATGTGGCGCGAATGTTTGCGCCGCGTCTCGGGCTCGGCAAACTCCTCGATCCGCACGCCGATGACGCGGCCTTCGCTGTCCAGCGCCAGTTGCCGGGCTTCCGCCCCGGATCGGAACATCATGCCCTTGGCGAGGGCGCTCGCCCGCAAGGCATTGTACATGCCCGCACCCACGCCCCAGGGCTTGTTGCCATTGCGGAAATGAACCCGGTGGCCACGCGCGGCGGGCTGCGTCAGGTCGCGATAAGGCCCCGCCAGGCTGCTGTCAGGATGATAGAGGAATTTGTCGATGGGCGGATAAGAGGTCTTGCCGGGATGATAGCTTGCCTGGAACGGCGCGCCGTGGCTGCGCAGCCATTCGAACGTCCCTGCGCTGCTCTCGCAGAAATCGCGCAGCGTCTCGTCGGAAACGATGCCGCCCGTCTCCATCTTCAGATAGGCGAACATGCGCTCCGGATCATCCGTGATCCCGGCTTCGCGCTGGATCGACGTTCCGCCACCGGCATAATAGACGCCGCCATTGGCCGCCGACGACCCACCGCCATCATATTGATCGACGGCAATGACGCTCAGGCCCTCTTCCAATCCGTGCAAGGCAGCCGCGATCCCCGCGCCCCCCAGGCCCACGACCACCATATCCGCTTGCTCGTCCCACGAATGAGCGTCCGGATCAGCGACATGCAGCGGCGCTTCGATGGCGAGGCCCCAATCCGTTATCGCCTTCCCACCAGGCGGAACGGGTGCGTGATCCGGCTTCTTGCGCGGGTCATGATCCAGGGCAGCCATCGCGACGTCAGACATTCATCTCTCCCCCAGGCGAGAGTCGCCCGCCAGCTCTGATTCAATTTGACATGAGGTTGACGATAACTTGTCTATCCGTCAAGTTAAGCTGGAGCGAAAAACATCAACCTCCGGCCGGAAAGGAAAATTGCAGATGGGAACGGTCAGGCAAGCGAGGGAAAAAGGTGGACGCCCGGACACCGCAACCGCGTTACGCCTCAGCCACGCGATCCTGGACGCCGCCGAACGGATTTTCCTCGCCCAGGGATTTTCCGGAGCCAGCATCGAAGCGATCGCCACTGCGGCTGGCACGAGCAAGCAGACCATCTATGCGCGGTTCGGCAGCAAGGAAAAACTGTTCCTGGCTGTCAGCGAAAGACTGCTCAAACCCAAGTTTCCGGTACAGCCCTCGGGCGACGCCAGCCTGGCCGCCCGGCTCGGCACAGCGGCGCGCCAGATATTGGCAGCCATGCTCGACCCGAAGATGGTGCGGATGTACACCATCATCACCGCCGAGGCCCACCGCTTCCCCGAACTCGCCCACGCCGCCGATGACAACCAATCCTTCCCCGCCCGCCTCCTGGTCCTGCACATCATCGAGCAAGCTTCGGAAAGCGGCGAGATTTGCTGCGATGATCCCGCAAGCGCCATGCTCATGTTCCAGGACATGGTCCTCGCCGCCCCCCTCCGCTCCACCGCGCTCGGGATCAGAAAGTGGAGCCCGCAAGATCTGGAACGCTGGGCCGACAGCGCCGTGGCGATTTTCCTCAACGGGGTGCGATCATCACCGCTTTAAGCCACGCGCTACCCTATGCTATGGGGCTCCCTCGAAAGCATGAACGGCAGGCTATCACTTCGGGCAAAGGATCAAGCGGCACGATGAGGGCGGGCATGCGCCACGTTCCCGGCGGGACTTTCCGCATGGGATCGGACAATTTCTATCCCGAGGAAGCGCCCTCGCGCCAAGTGCGCGTCGATCCTTTCTGGATCGATGAAACGCCTGTCACCAACGCCGATTTCGCGCGCTTTGTCGAAGCGACCGGGCATCGCACGCTGGCTGAGACAGCGCCCGACCCGCGTGACTATCCCGGCATGGACCCCGCCATGGCCAATGCAGGCTCCTTGCTGTTCCAGCGGACGCGGGGTCCGGTCGACCTCGTGGATTACAGCCAGTGGTGGACGTTCAGCTTCGGCACCGATTGGCGTCATCCCCACGGGCCGGACACAAGCATAGCGGGGTTGGAGGACCATCCGGTCGTGCACGTCGCCTTCCCCGATGCGGAAGCCTACGCCAAATGGGCGGGGAAGCTTTTGCCGACCGAGGCGGAATGGGAATTTGCGGCCAGGGGCGGCCTCGATAACAGCGAATATGCCTGGGGTGACGAGCTCGCGCCCGGTGGCAAGATGCTGGCCAATTATTGGCAGGGCGCCTTCCCCTATGGCAACACGCTTGAGGACGGCTATGAACGGACCTCGCCCGTCAAAAGCTATCCGGCGAACGGCTTCGATCTCTACGACATGATCGGCAATGTCTGGGAATGGACGACCGACTGGTACGCCCAGCCGCGCATCGAGCGCAAGGCGAAGGGAAGCTGCTGCGTCCCCGCCAACCCAAGGGGCGGCACGAAGCGGGAAAGCCTGGACCCGGCCATGCCGCACACGCCGATCCCGCGAAAGGTGCTGAAGGGCGGATCGCATCTTTGCGCCGCCAACTATTGCCAGCGCTACCGCCCCGCCGCCCGCCACGCGCAGGCGATCGACAGCTCCACCAGCCATATCGGCTTCCGCTGCATCGTCAGGGGCGACTAGAGCGTTTTCCAGGCAGATGGAATCATCTGCTGGCCCGGAAAACGCGGCAAAAAGCAAAATTTTAGAGCAGCCGAACCGATGCCATCGGATCGGAATCTGCTCTGGATTCAGCTCTTCGGGATGCCCCGAAGAACCAGCTTGCCGATGGCCGTGCCGGTTTCCACCAACGCATGCGCCTGCCTCAGCGCCGCCGCGCTCATCGGTCCCAGATCGCGTGTCATCGTTCCCTGCAACACGCCCTCGTCCACCAGCCGCGCGATCTCGCACAAGGCATGATGCTGCTCGACCATGTCGGACGTTCCGTAGATGGAGCGCGTGAACACGCCTTCCCATGCCACCGTGACCGACTTCTGCCGCAGCGGCACGATGTCGAAGCTCTTCACGTCATCGATAAGGGCCAGCCTGCCCTGCGGCGCGATGATGCGGGCATAGGCGGGCAGATGCCGGTCGCTGGCGGCCAGGCTGGCGATGAAATCGACCGACTTTACACCGATCCCGCTCAGCCCGTCATGCAGCGGGGCGCGATGGTCGATCACATCATGCGCGCCCATCTGCCTCACCCATGCGATGCTCTCGGCGCGCGAGGCCGTCGCGATGACGCGCAGCTTCGTCAGCTGCCGGGCCAGCTGCACCAGCATCGAACCGACGCCGCCCGCGCCATTGACGATCAGGATCGACTGCCCCTCACCCCCGCCGCGCGGGACGCGCAGCCGGTCGAACAGCAGTTCCCAAGCCGTCAGCCCCGTCAGGGGCAGCGCCGCCGCTTGCGCAAAGTCGATCGAGCGTGGCTTGCGGCCAACCAGGCGTTCGTCAACCGCATGCAATTCAGCATTGGTGCCCGGCCGCTTCACCGTGCCCGCATGGAAGACCTCGTCGCCCGGCGCGAACAACGTCACCTCCGAGCCAACGGCTTCCACCACGCCCGCCGCATCATAACCCAGCACCATCGGCTCGTCCGCAGGCTTGGCGCCGCCACGCAGCTTCGTATCGACCGGGTTCACCGACACGGCATGGACACGAACGATCAGGTCGCGAGGGCCGGGCGACGGATCGGCGACCTCGATGTCGATCAGCGCATCCTCCCGATCGATCGGGCCGCCCTGCCTGAAACCCACCGCCTTCATGCCCAGCCTGCTCCCCAAAAGCCGATCATCCGCCACCCGCTTACCGGCCTCCGGCGAAAAGGAAAGCCGCCCGCTATGTCAGGCCAGCTCCAGCGCCATTGCCGTCGCTTCCCCGCCACCAATGCACAGGCTCGCCACCCCGCGCTTCAGGCCGCGCTCCTGCAATGCGGCCAGCAGCGTCGCCACGATGCGCGCTCCCGAAGCGCCGATCGGATGCCCCAGCGCGGTGGCGCCGCCATTCACGTTCAGCTTGTCAGCCGGAATGCCTAGCTCCTTCGCGGCGATCATCGCCACCACGGCAAAGGCTTCGTTCACCTCGAACAGGTCGACATCCTCCACCTGCCAGCCCGCCTTTTCCAGCAGCTTGCGCATTGCCGGGACGGGCGCCGTGGTGAAGCGTGATGGTTCATGCGCATGGGCAGCGCTTGCCACCACCGTTGCGACCACCGGCAGCCCCAGCCGCTCGGCCACGCTCCGCCGCGTCATCACCAGCGCCGCCGCGCCATCGGAAATGGAGGAGCTGTTCGCCGCCGTGATCGTCCCATCGGTAACGAAAGCGGGCTTGAGCGACGGAATCTTGTCCGGCCGCGCCTTCCCCGGCTGCTCGTCCGTGTCGACCACAGTATCGCCGCCACGGCCCCGCACCGTCACCGCGGCAATCTCCCGCCGGAAAGCGCCGCTCGCGATCGCCGCCTGTGCCCGTTCCAGCGATCGCACCGCATAGGCGTCCTGCTCCGCACGGGTAAATTGATAGTCGCGCACCGCGTCCTCGGCAAAGACGCCCATCGCCTTGCCCGGCTCATAGGCATCTTCCAGCCCGTCCATCATCATCGTATCGATGATCCGGTCATGGCCGATCCGCGCGCCCGACCGGTGCTTTGGCAGCGCATAGGGGGCGTTGGTCATGCTTTCCATGCCGCCCGCCACGACCAGATCGGCCGCCCCCGCCATCAGCGCCTCCTGCGCCATGATCGCTGCCTGCATGCCCGAACCGCACATCTTGTTGACGGTGGTGGCCTCCGTATTGAGGCCGAGCCCCGCACCCAGAGCCGCCTGCCGCGCGGGCGCCTGACCCAGCCCCGCAGGCAGTACGCAGCCCATATAGATGCGGTCGATCGCATCCACCGGAGCCCCTGCCCGCTCCATCGCGGCCTTCACCGCCGCAGCGCCCAGATCAGTGGCCTTCAGCGGCGAAAGCACACCCTGAAAGCCGCCCATGGGCGTCCGGGCATAGCCAGCAATCACAACAGGATCATCCTGCATGGCATTTTCCTTTACCTGTCGGCAGGGGCGGTGCAGCGCCCCGGCCATCGTCTGGCTCGATATAGGAGCCTGGCGGTCCTTATGCATCGTCCCGACGACCAGGAAAATGGCTCAGCGCGCGGGCAGAACCTCTTCGCCGCCAGCACAGCGCGACCCCTCCAGCCCCGCCGCCCAGGCGATCGCCCCTCCGATCATCTTGCGATGCAGCGGCTCGCCATAGGTCGACGCGGCATGGCCCAGCGCCGAATAGAAAGCGCGGCCATCGCCCACGCAATGCGTCCACACCATCGGGTGATCCGCGCCCATGCGGATGTCCTTCGCCTTGGTGAAGGATGTCAGCTTCTGCAGCGGACTGTAGCTTTTCTCATCGATGGTGACGAGGATGCGATAGCCCTTGGCGCGCGGGCTCGCGTCGAAGCTGTACCATTCATCCGTCCGCCGCCACGTCTTGGGCAACTCTCGGGTCGCGGGATGATCGCGATCCTCGACGTTCAGCGTCGCCTCCTGAAACTGCGGACCCATTATATGGCCGATGAACTGCGCGCCGATCAGATTGTCGACATACCAGCGCCACGCATATTGCGGATCGCCACCGGCACCATGCAGCCCGACAAAGCCGCCGCCCTTTTCCAGCCAGTCACGGAAAGCGTCACGCTGAGTCGGCGTCAGCACATCGCCGCTGACGCTGCTCCACACCACCGCCTTGAACCGCTTCAGCTGCGCGGGATTGAATATGGCCGCATTTTCGGTCGTGTAGCTGCTCCACCCCCGCTGCTTCGCGATCTCCGCAATCGCGCGGTTCGCCGCCACGATCTGCTCATCGTCGCGAAAGCCATTGGTCTTGGAAAAGATGAGGATCGCCTTGTCCGACAGCGCAGGCAGGATAGGCGGCGTCTCGTCATAACTCGCGCCCACGCCCAGCACGATGCGTCCAAAATTACCCGGACCAATCGCCCGCACGGTCATCGCCACCAGGATGGCTACCGCCAGCAGGACGATGATCGCCACCCATTTGATGACACGCCACGCCTTGCTTCTACCCTTCGCCATCCCATCATCCCCCTTCATGCTTGTCAGCGCCCTGCCTTCAGAAGCACCGTCCCGAAACCCAGCCACGTTCAGCAGCGCGAAAGGCATATCGGGATATTCGGGCAGAAGTAAACATGTGCGTTGCGTTGTCCGCAATGCTGCAATAGTTTCTCGCCACAGTTAAACGGAGACCATGATGAAGAACTGGATGATCGCGGCGGCCCTGATTGCAATGTCGCCCATGCCCGCCTTCGCGCAGACGGCCTACTCCACCGCTTCGACCGAACTCGGCACACTGCTCGACGATCCGGCCGCCAAGGCTGTCCTGGAAAAGCACGTCCCCGGCATGACCACCAATGATCAGGTTGATATGGCCCGCGCGATGACGCTCAAGGATATTCAGCAATATTCGCCCGATGACATCACGGACAAGGTTCTTGCCGCCATCGACGCAGACCTCGCGAAGCTCCCCGCCAAGAAATAATCACCGCTTTTCTGGCCGGGGTGGTTCATCCCGGCCAGCCCGATCACCAGCTTTCCCGTCCGCGCAGCAGGACGTCCACCGCATCTGCGGCAAAGCGCGCAGCCTCGTCCCGGCTCACCTCCCGGATCGTTTCTTCCGTCCTGCGCCAGCCCTGTATCATGCTGAGCAACTGCCGCGCCACGCGCTCGGGTTCGACTGGCGGCGCCGGGTCGTCCTTCGTCCCCGCGACAATCTCGCCGGTCAGGAACTGAAGCTCATAGCGATAGCCGATCTGATAAAAGCTCTGCGCGATCTCCGGAAAGCGTGACGCGGTGGTCAGTATCAGCCGGTCGAACTGCGCGACTTCGGGATTGCCCAGCGACGCCATCAAAATCTGAGCGTGGCGCTTCAGCCGGTCGGGAAATGGCTCCGGCAGGTCTGCATTGCCCGCGCTGGCATCGCTCGACCATCGCTGAACCCGGTCCTCGACCACCGCTTTCATCAGCGCTTCCTTGGTCGGATGGCGCGCATAGAGCGTTCGTTTCGACACCGCCGCCGCCTGGGCCACCGCCTCCATCGACGTCGCTTCATACCCCGTCGACAGGAACAAGTCCCGCGCCGCCGTCAGGATGGCTTCATCAATCTGGCCCGCCTTCTTGTTCGGCGGCCTCCCCGTCCGGCGCGCGGCAGCGTGCTGCCCGGCCGCTTTCGCCTCGCCAGTGTCAGCCTTTTCTATCCCTTTTCCCGTGCGCGGCATGCTCTGTCCAAAAACCTAAACTCGACCTCTCCTTATGTCGGTTTGATTTGGCATCACAAGCAAAGTCTCTGGTGCCCCGGACCGTGTCGGTAATCGGGCCACATTCCGGGACGCGACGTCGCGCCCCGGTTGCGGCCCGCGCCTTCAAGCACGACCCGCTCAGCCCTGCCGCTGGCTGATCTGAAGGAGATGCCCTTCAGGGTCCTTCACGAAGGCATGGCGCCCAAAGCCGGGAACCTCCCGGTCTTCCACCACCGTGCCCCCCGCCTTCTCGACGCGTTGCAAACAGGCGCCAAGGTCTCCGCTCGCAAAGCCGATGATGGATTCATTGTTCGCAGGCTGCGTGTCCTCGGGAAAGCTCGCCAGGATGAACAGCGGACCACCCTTGTAAGTCGGCTGATAAACGATTTCGACAACATCGCGCCCAGTGATCTTCGCGTCCATCCGGTTCATTTCCACCAGCCCGAACACGGACTTGTAGAAGGCTTCGGACTTCCCGATGTCATGGACGACCAACTTCAGGAACATGAAGTCGATATCCTGTTCCGCACCAAAAGGCAGTTCCATCATTCTCTCCCGGGTTGATTTCCGCTCTTCACCTGTCCGGCTCCCCGCCGGAATCGATCAGGGAATTTTCACATTATCGTGTAATTAGTCAATCATTACTATGCTTGCCATTCTTCTCCGGCTGCGCGACGAGGCAAAAGATGAATGAAGTGCGTATCAAGAGGCGTGCGGGCCGCCCGACGGCGGAGGTGGCCGAACAAAAGCGCATGAACCTGATCCTCGTCGCGCTTGAGGAATTTGCGCGCTCCGGCTTCCACGCCGCATCCCTGCGCGACATCGCGGAAAAGGCTGAGGTGTCGAGCCGAACGCTCTACAATCACTTTCCCGACAAGCTGGCTCTTTTCGAAGCCAGCCTGGAACATTCGGGCGCGCAGCTGATGCCTGACCTGCCCGACCTCGAAGGCGACCTGCACACCCGGCTCGTCACCTACGCGACAGAGATGCAGCGCCAGCTTTCATCCACGCGCAGCACCCGCATCGCGCGCCTCATCTATCGGGAGGGCGGCGAATTTGACGAACTGCGCCAGATCGCCCGCCACCAGTTTGAACGGCATCAGGTCAGCCCGGTCGCGGAATTGCTGGAAAAGGAAGGTGTCGCGGAAGCGGATAGCCGCGCCTTCGCCAAGCAGTTCGTCGCCATGGCCTTTGGCGAATGGCAACGCCGCCTGTTGTTCGGTGGTCCTCCCCTGACCCCCGACGAAATGGCCGCGCACGCGCGATTTGTGACCCAACTCTTCCTGAACGGCATCACCCCCACCCTTCGCGGCAATGACGCGGGCCTTTGAAGGCTCCTTCTCCGTCACCCCGGGCTTGACCCGGGGTCCCGCTGCCTCCGCAGCGCCAGATAGCAAGTCCATGTGCTCCTGAACGCCCTTGGAGCCCGCCCCGGACCCGATAGGCCGTTCCCGGCGTTCTCTAGCCGGAAGGGAGAATGATGCATGGAGCAAATGGCATCGGGGGCGCTATTTGACAACGATCCGTCGCAGGAACAGGGCTGGAACCCGTCTGTCGCTGATACTGACGGCAGAGCGGCCGCCCTGCTGGACCTGCTCGCCCTGCTCAAGGCGCGCGGCTATCATTTCATCACCCCCACCCCCGCGACACATGCACGCCTGATCGAACGCGCGCCACTGCGCCGCGCCCACGACCTGCGCGACGTGTTCGGCTGGTCGCTGCCATTCGACGCCGATCTGCTTGAGCCCGAACTGCTCCATATTCTCGACCGAGCGAGCGCGCTCGAACAGCATGGCGACGGTCTCAAAAGCCGCTTCCGCGTGTCGTCGCTCGGCCCTGATCTGCTGCTGCATTCCGCCTATCCCACCGATGATCAGGACGCGATCTTCTTCGGGCCGGACAGTTACCGCTTCGCCCGCCTGATCAGCGATGAACTGTCCCGATGCCCGCAGCGCGACGGCGCACGGCTTGTCGACATGGGGACGGGCGCGGGCGTCGGCGGCATCGTCGCCGCGCATCATTGCCCGCGTGTCGAAATCATCATGACCGACGTCAATCCGGCCGCGCTCCGCCTCGCCCGGATCAACGCGCAGGCGGCGGGTGTCGATGCGCGCTTCTGCGAGGCTGGGGATCTGTCGCCGATCGGCGGAACGTTCGATCTGCTCCTCGCCAACCCGCCCTATATCGTCGACTCCGCAGGCCGCGCCTATCGCGACGGCGGCGGCATGCACGGGGCTGAGATATCACTGACGATGGCGCGGCAGGCCGTGCCCCGGCTGGCTGATGACGGCCGCTTCATCCTTTATACCGGCAGCGCCATCGTCGGCGGCAACGACGAACTGAAGGTGCGCCTTTCCAGCCTTGCGCAAGAGCATGACTGCCTGCTCCGCTATGCCGAAATCGATCCGGACGTGTTCGGGGAGGAACTGGAAAACCCCGCCTATGCCGATGTCGAGCGCATCGCGCTGATCACCGCGGTGATCGAACGCCGGGCGGCCTCGAATTGATCTCCGTAAAGGCGCGACCCCTGCACTTGCTGGCTGGCCTTGTCCTCGGCTTGGCGGCGGGCATCATTACCAGTGGGCCGCTGCAGCAGACCCTTGGGACCATTCTTCAGCCGGTCGGCAGCCTCTGGCTCGACGCGCTGACCATGACGGTCGTGCCGCTGGTCTTCGGCTTGCTCGTCACCGGCATCGCTTCTGCCTCTCGCAACGCCGCCGCTGGCAGCATCGCGGGCCGCGCCCTCATCCTCTTCGCGCTGATGCTGACGGCAGCTTCGGTCTGCGCGGCGTTTCTGGCGGAGGGGCTGTTGCGCCTCTGGCCAGTCGCGCAGGGTTTCGCGCCGGTCGGGGCGCCGCCGCCCCCTACGCCGCAGAGCGCATGGTACAGCGGCATCATCCCCGCAAACCCGATCAAGGCCGCCGCTGAAACGGCCATGGTGCCGCTGGTCGTCTTCGCGATCTTCTTCGGCTTCGCCATCGCGCGCATCACTCGGGATCTGGCCGACGCCTTGCTCAAGCTCCTGACCGGCCTTGTCGAAACCATGCTGGTCATCGTCGGTTGGGTGCTGGCCGTCGCGCCCATCGGCATCGCGGCCTTGGCCTTCGGCGCGGGGGCGAAGCTCGGCGTCGGCGCGGTGGGTGCCTTTGCCCAATATATCGCGGTCGTCGCTGCCTGCTGCCTTGCCGCGACGCTGCTCGCCTATATCTGGGCAGCTGTGGCCGGGCGCCGCTCTCCCTTCCGTTTCGCCCGATCGGCCCTCCCGGCCCAGGCAGTCGCGCTCGGCACGCAATCCTCGCTCGCAACGCTGCCCGTCATGGTGGACGCTGCCCGCGACCTCGACGTTCCGGAAGAAACCGCCGCCATCGTCCTGCCGATGGCCGTGTCGCTGTTCCGCGCCTCCAGCGTCGCCGCGAACGTCGCTGTCGCCATCTATCTCGGCCACATGCATGGCGTAGCGATCGGCATCGCCACCCTGGCGCTGATCGCCCTCGTCGCCGTGCCCGTCAGCCTCGGCGCGGTCGGCCTTCCCGCGCAAGTCTCCTTCTTCGCGACGATCGCCCCCGTCTGCATCGCCGCTGGCGTGCCCGTGACGGCGCTCCCACTACTCCTGGCGATAGAGGCGATCCCCGACCTTTTCCGCACCGTCGGCAACGTCACCAACGACATCGCCGCCGCCTGCATTGTTACTCCACCGCAACGATCTTTTTCCTAGAAATCGCGTTTATTTCGCTATTTCCTTTTGGCATTTGCGTAATCCGCGCCACTCCCGCCTCATATTTCAGATTATGCACGGAAATCCCCGTCTCCACCCGCTGCACTCCAGGCAGGGTGCGAATCTTTGCCGAAACCAGGTCATTCAGCTGCTCGATATTCGTGAAAAGACCCATCGCCAGCAAATTGAACCGGCCCAGCAGCAGCACGACGCAATTGATCTCCGGCATCCGCCTCAACTGCTCCGCGATCGCCGTCACCTGCGACGGATCGGCGTTGATCCCCATCATGCAAAGGTTGGGCGACCCCGCGAGGCGGAAATCCGTCACCACCGTGAAATGGATCAGCCCCTCATTCTGCAACCGCTTTATCCGCGCCCGGATCGTCCCTTCCGTGACGCCCAGTTCAGCAGCAATCGCCCGGTTCGAAATGCGCGCATCGAAGGACAGCTTGTCCACGATCCTCCGGTCCAGCGGATCCAGCAGCGGCGCGCTCATGTCGGCCCCAGCGGCACGACGTTGAACTCATATTTGACGATGTCCACCGCCACGCCGGAATCGATCTGCGCCACACCCTCGATGCCGGAGATATGGTCGTAGAGAAATTCCTGAACCTCGGAGAAATCATGGAGCGCCACCATCAGCTCCAGATCATAACCGCCGTTCATGGCATTGACGCTCAGCACTTCGGGGAATTTGGCAAGGTCGCGCCCCACTTCCTGAATGCCACGCCCCTGCACCCTGACGCCGACGGCGATGATGACATTATACCCCCTCGCCGCGAAGTCGGTCACGGCGACGACACGCATCGCCCGCGCATCCTCCATCTTCTGCAACCGTGCCGAAACGGTAGCGGCGGTCACCGACAATTGCTGCGCAATGTCCTGGTTGGTCGCCCGCCCGTTGGTACGCAGGATTTCGATGATGCTATTATCCAGTGCATCCAGTGCGGGCGGCGCTGCCATCCGCCCATTCCGTATCTGCATTCCCCATGCCTCCCGTAGATGCGCGGGTTATAGCGTGCAGGAATTCAGAGTGCCACCTGACGGCCGGGAGCGGATGACTGGCCGTGGCCGCCCGGTCTTCAACAATGCACAGTTCTGCGCACCGTCACGCCGCATGTTTTGATGGTAGCGATCATCCATCATGATGATGCGTATGAAACGGGTGGTTCAGCTATGCGAAAAAAATCCCCTATCTACCGCCCAATCTCGATGGCCCTCCCGCGGCCTCACTGGTCCAGCAATGCTCTCACGCAATCCACCGCATTTTGTGCGCGTTGTTGTGGTGTTGTTCCTGCGTCTAT
>NZ_CAJHOG010000005.1:0-154400 GCF_905120495.1 Sphingobium sp. S6
GGAAAAGGCGCTGTTTGCGAGCAGAAGCTGCTACGGTTGCAAGCGCCTACACATAGTGCGTGAAATAGGTCACGTCGCTGTCGATATACCGCGCCTTGATGTTCAACTGCACATTGTCGCCGAAACGCTGCGTAAGCGATCCCCCGGCCTGGAGGGTGCGGCCATCATAGCGGTCCCACCCCGGCTTCCCAACGAACAGGAACGGGTCCAACCTCTCACCATTGGCCGGATTGGGACGGAAGGTGCCGACGACGGGCAGGAACTGCGACGTCGATCCGCTCTTGTCCTTCTGGTACAGCCCCTGCAACACCAGATCGGTATCCGGCGTCGGCTGCCAGCGGATGGACGGCGCGAACATCACCCGGTCGTCCCGCACATGATCGACATAGGTATCCGCGTCGCGCACCCGGCCGACCGCGCGCACCGCCAGCGTATCGGACAGTGCCACATTGACGTCGCCCATGGCTTCCTTGCGGTCATAGCTGCCATAGACGATCGACGCTTCGCCGCCGGTCTGGAAGGTCGGCGTCTTGGAAACCAGATTGACGAGGCCGCCGATCGATCCTTGTCCGAACAGCACCGACGCCGGGCCGCGCACGATCTCGACTTGCGAGAAATTATAGGGGTCGGACGTGATGCTGGCATAATAGCTGAAAATGTCGCGCATCCCGTCGCGGAACTGCAACGCGTCGATTCCGCGGATGACGAAGCCGTCGACGCGCGTGTCGCGGCCGTAAGGATTGGCGGTGACGCCCGCGGCATATTTGACCGTATCGCTGATGCTGATCGCGCCTTGCGACAAATAGGTGCGCTCGCTGATCACCGTGACAGGCTGAGGCACTTCCAGCGGCGGCGTTTCGGTCTTCGTCCCCGCGCGGGCCGTGACGATGATTCCCTGTTCGCTCGCGCTCGCCTCACCGGCGGCGGGCGCCGCGTCCTCTGCCATGGCCGGATATGTCAGAGCCAGCGCGGACAGCGCCACGCTCAGCTTCAGGATGGTGTGATTCGTCATGTCTGTTCCCCCAGGGATCGCTCGTTGCGGGCGCTGCTAATGACATTGCGACCGATTTTCAATAGCACGGATCGCTAAAGTGGCTTTTGACACCAGCCCCCAATCCCCCCATGTGCACCCCATGCATCTCAAAAACTTTTCAATTGACGATTTCCTTCACGACTTCTGGCAAAAACGCCCCCTCCTCATCCGCAATCCGTGGGACAATTGGCACAACCCGCTCGACCCGGACGAACTCGCCGGCCTCGCCTGCGAAGAAGGCATAGAATCGCGCCTGATCACCGGACCAGCCGGTAAATTGACGGTGGAAAGCGGCCCCTTGCCGGAAGCCAGATTTGGCGAACTCGGAACCAGCCCCTGGACATTGCTGGTGCAGGCCGTGGACCACCATGTCCCCGACGTCGCGGCACTGATCGAACCGTTCCGCTTCATACCCGGCTGGCGCATCGACGATGTCATGGTGAGTTACGCCACCAACGGCGGCGGCGTCGGCCCTCATTATGATCAATATGACGTCTTCCTGATCCAGGGCCTCGGCCGGCGGCGCTGGCGTGTCGGCCCCCGCTGCGATGCTTCGACGCCTTTGCTTCCCCATGACGATTTGCGCCTCATCGCGGATTTCAACGCCGCGGAAGAATGGATTTTGGAGCCCGGCGACATGCTTTACGTGCCTCCCGGCTTCGCGCATGACGGCGTCGCTCTCGTCGATGATTGCATGACCTATTCGATTGGATTTCGCGCCCCTTCCCGCGCCGACCTCGTCGAAGGCTGGAGCGCTCATCAGGCCGATGGCATGACGGAGGAAGATCGTTATGCCGATCCCGACCTCATCCTCCAGTCCAACCCGGGAGAGATCAGCCCGGCGGCCCTCGACCGCATGCATGCGATGGTGATGGAAGCGCTGAGCGATCGCGACGCCTTCGCCCGCTGGTTCGGGCTTCACAACAGCCTGCCCAAATATGCCGACGCCGACTGGCGGCCGGAGGAACCAATCGCTCCCGATGAAGTGCAGGCGCTGCTGGCCCAAGGCGCCACGCTCAGCCGCAATCCGGCAAGCCGTTACGCCTTCATCCGGCAAGGCCCCTCCGTCCTGCTGTTCGTCGATGGTCATTGCTTCGACTGCGGCGAAGACACCGCGCCTCTCGCGGAAAGGCTATGCTCCGTCTCCACCGTCGCGCCAGATCCAAAGCTTGCTCAAGCGGCCGGAGCGATCGCCCTTATCAAGGCACTGATCGACCAGGGCAGCCTCGCCTTCGATGAGGAGGATTGATCCTGTGACGCTGATCCTCTTCAACAAGCCCTATGGCGTGCTCTGCCAGTTCACGGATGACAGCACGGGTCCGCCGCGTCCAACGCTTGCAAGCTTCATCGACAGGCCGGGCGTCTATCCTGCGGGGCGGCTCGACCTCGACAGCGAAGGCTTGTTGCTGCTGACCGATGACGGGCGATTGCAGGCGCGGATCGCCAACCCGCGCTTCAAGATGCCCAAGACTTATCTGGTGCAGGTCGAAGGCGACCCTTCCGATGCGGCACTTGAGCCATTAAGGCGGGGCGTAAAGCTGAAGGACGGGCTCACCCTGCCTGCTGAGGTCGAGCGGATCGATACGCCAGAGCTATGGCCACGCGATCCGCCAGTCCGCTACCGCAAGAGCGTGCCCGATTGCTGGCTCCGCATCACGATCCGGGAGGGCCGGAACCGACAGGTCCGGCGGATGACGGCCGCGGTGGGGCATCCAACACTGCGCCTGGTGCGATGGCAGATCGGCGATTGGACGTTGGATGGCATTGCGCAGGGCGAATGGCGCGAGGCCTGATGCGCCCGCCCTGATCAGGCCTCCACCAGCCTCTTCAAGCTTTTGAGATCACGGTTGACCCATTTGATGTCGGCGGCAAATCGCTCGTCATCCATGCCGGGCTGGCGAAACAGCGTCAGCATGACTTCCGCGCCTTCGCTATTCTGGACCACGCGCAAGGGGACATGAACCTCTTCACCGCCACCCAAATCCACATAATGGTCCATGACCCCAAGGTCGTTGTGAGGGGTGAAGCGGATGCGCACAGGCCCCTCCGCGCCATCGGCCAACCAACTGTCCCCATCCTGGCGCAGCGCCGATTCCGCCAGGCCAGAGGCCCACTCGGGGAAAAACTCCGGTCGCCAGATCTTCTCATAGAGCGCGCGCCATTCCTGATTTATCGACACGCTGAACGTCCGGGCTGGTAGCACGATGGTCTCCTGTAACAGTGCGGCGCCCTATACTCCCTACCCTGCCAAAGGAAGAGAAATGGACCAGCGCACGCCGCCGGAGCGGAACTCCAGGCTGGTTTCAGCGCCCAGACGATAGGCAAGCGCATCCTCGATCAACTCGCGGCCAAATCCCTGACGCGAAGGATTGACGGAGATGGCGGGCACGCCTCTTTCAGCCCAGCACAGGTGAAGCTTGGATGCCCCCCCATCATCCATTTCGACGTGCCAAGAGATATTCAGGCGCCCGTTCGGAGCCTTCAGCGCTCCATATTTCAGCGCGTTGGTCGTGAGTTCGTGGAATGCCAATCCCAATGTCTCACCGATCTTGGAACTCAGGGCCACGTCCGGCCCCTCGATCTCGACCGCCGGACCATCATGGACGCCTACGCTCAGCAGTTCGTCCCTGATGAGATTTTCCAGGTCCACCGTCTGATCGACACTGCTTGTGACGATCACCTGCGTACGCGCCAGTGCGTCCAGCCGTCCGACGAAATGATCGACCAGATGATCGATATTCTCGCTCGTCTCCGCAGTGCTTGCGAACATCGAGCGGACGACCGTTAGCATGTTGCGAACCCGATGTTGGAGTTCAGCGACGAGCACACGCAGGCGGTCCTCGCTTTCGCGCAGCTCCTTCTCGCTCCGGCGCTGTTCAGTGATGTCCTGGAATAGCACGGCGACGGTCTTGTCGTCGGGGTTGCCCACCTGAAAGGCGAAGAGATTGAACGTCCGCCCATTAAGTGCCTGCGAGTCTTCCTCGAACCGGAGGCTTTCGCCCGTCTCCGCGACATGCGCGTAGATATCGACCCATTTGGGTTCGATCGCCGGTTGCAGTTCCCGCATGGTCCGGCCCACGGCATTGCCAAGCCCGTTATGCTTTTCGAACGCCGGATTTACTTCCAGGAAGCGCCAATCGACCGGGCGGCCCGCTTCGTACAGGATCTGGATGATGCAATAGCCCTCATCCATCGAATTGAAGAGATCACGATATTTTAGCTCGCTTCTCCTCAAGGCAGTCTCCGCCCGGGCACGCTCCACGGCAATAAGCGTCCGCTGGGCCGTCTCCTCGATAATCGAGATTTGGGCAGGCACGCCATCGCCGACATCCTCGGCATAGCCCACGCGCGCCGCGCCCAGATATTCGCCAAGCAACCGCTGGGCGAATTCCTGAACCTCAACCGGCTCTGCCAGATCGCGCAGCCCTTCGCTAAGGTTCAGCAAAAATGCCTGCCGCTCCTCGGCTGCGCGCCGCGCGGTGACATCGCGGCCGATGCAATAGGCGAGACCGTCCGCTTCCCGGACCGCGGCGTGCCACGAAATCCAACGGTAGCTGCCATCCTTGCACCGAAGCCGATGCTCAAATTCGAACAACGAAGCCCCGCGATCAAGGTCAGCGCTTGCTGCCTGTGTTCGCTCCAGATCGTCAGGATGTACCAACGGTGCAATAAGGTGACCGATCAGATCGGATTTGCTCCACCCCAAGATACGCTCAAAAGCCGGATTGACGCTGCGCCACGTCCCGTCGTCGGACGAAGCGGTAGCGAGCATGTCCACGGACAATTCGAAGAAATGCTGAAATACTACAGCAGCGTCCGAAGACATATTCTCATCAACCAAATGCGTCATCCATCATATCAACATTGTCGCAGCTGCGGCAATCGGCAACTTCTGTAACCCAAGGTAGTGGCTCAGCGTCGCAGGCACTCCAACGCGCGCGACGCACATTCTGCCTCCCTCCAGAGCTTCGTGAGCAAAAATTTCCTCGGTTTCTCTTGACGATTCGGCTCTCCCGCGCAGGGAAGAAGACATGACCTATCGCTGGATTCGTTCGACGCGCATCTGCATTCTTGCGCTGACTACAGCCATGCTTCCCGTTGTCGCCGCGGCGGCGGACCCAGCGCCGTTCGACCTGCCCGGACCGGAACTGTCCGTCACGGTCACGCGGGCGGGACGGACTTTGCCAATCGGCCAGGTGCCCGCACTTGCAACCGGAGACATCGTCAGGATCGACGCGAACCTGCCTGAGGATCAATCGGTCCGCTACCGGTTGATATCGGCTTTCCTGCGCGGCGCCATCAATCCGCCGCCGAAGAAATGGATTTCAAGCGCGGAAACATGGGAGCGGAAGGAGCGGAAACGGAACCTGAAGCTGACCGTACCCGATCATGCTCGCCAGCTGGTGCTGTTCATGGTTCCCGACACGGGCGGCGACCTCAGCACCATCAGCGATGCCATCCGCGGCCGCCCCGGTGAATTTGTTCGCGTCACTCAGGACATCAACAAGGCGTCGCTGGACCGCACCCGGCTCAACGCCTTCATCCTGGGTATCCGGTCACAGGAAAACAGCCACCCCGAATATCTGAGGAATGTGGCGCCGGTCCTGTCTTCCAGCCTCGCCGTGAAGCTCAATCCGGATTGCCTGGCAAAGATCGTCGAGTTTCAGGCGGCCTGCCTGGTTGAAAACCGCGACAGCCTTGTGCTGGGCGACATTCACAGCAACTCGTTGACGGAGACCATCATCGGCGCTCCCACCGATCTTGCCCTGCAGCTGAGCGCCACGCGGGAAGGGGGCTATGGTTTCTACAGCCCCTATATCGGCGTCGTGCGCGACCTTGCCCGCATCTTCGGCGCATTCAACAATCCGGAATTCAACTATCTGCCAGCGCTTGGGATCGCGAACGGCAAGTCCCTGTCGCTGCTGCTGAACAGCGCACCTTCCTTCCGCAAACCGAAGTCCGTGCTGGTTGCGGCACTACCGGCTATCGAAAAGAATGTACCACCGCCGCTGCGCCGCAGCAGTGATGCGCCGATATGCGGATCTCGGCCCGGCGTCGTGCTGGGGGTCGATGGCGCGCCGCTTATCTTCGCGACCGACTATGCTCATGACATGACCCTGAGGCTGACCGGCAAGGATGGCCGCAGCGTCGAAGCACCCGTCATCGCGCGGGCGGACAAGGGCGGCTACATATTCGGGACTTCCTTCGAACCTGAAAAGATGAGCGGCCCGATGACGGGGCGCTTGCAAGGACATTGGGGCTTTGACGCATTCGAAGGACCGGAGTTCGCGCTGCAGTTTCCGCAGGCGGGCAGCTTGCAGGCCGTGGCTGGCCAGCAACTGATCGCCGGAAAGAACGGCAAGCTGCTGGTGAGCGGACCTACCACCGCCTGCGTCAAGAATGTTTCCGTCCAGCTGCCGGGGGGACGGAGCATCGGCGTGAAATGGCAGGCGCCGGGTCCTGACACGATCGCGGTCGACATGCCCCTGGCTGAACTAGCGGCAGCAGGCGATGCTGTGATCGCCATTCAGTCATTCGGCACGGACAAACCCGAATTGCTGACGATCCCCGTGCAATCGGATCAGCCCGCCATAGAACAGCCTGCCCCGCTATAATGCTGGCAAGATGGGCGGCGGGTGATAAGGCGCCTGCTCCATCAAGCGCTCCGGCGCCTTCAACAGCGGATATGAACAGGATGAAGACGAAGCACTGTCTGGAAGCAAGCGATGTAAAGGCGATCCTCGCCGCAGCCGAGGCCGAGGCGCTGGCGAATGGCTGGGCAGTCACGATCGCGGTGGTCGATGACGGCGCGCATCTGCTGGGGCTTCTCCGCCTGGATGGCGCGGCGGCGAGCACGGCCAAGATGGCGGAATCCAAGGCTTCGACATCGATGCTAGGCCGACGGGAATCGAAGGTTTACGAAGACCTGGTGCTCGGCGGGCGTGTTTCGATGCTGTCTGCGCCCGGCATGGCTGCCATGCTGGAAGGCGCGGTTCCGATCGTCATCAACGGTGATTATGTCGGGGCGGTCGGCGTGTCAGGCGTCAAGTCGGACCAGGACGCGCAGATCGCGCGCGCGGGGATCGCCGCGATCCTGCCGCAAGGCTGATAGAGCTCACAGCCGGTCCAGACCTCGGATCGGCTGCGCGTCTTCATATAGGTTAGCATAGATTTTTCTCGGGCCCTGCCGTCCGCCGCCACCAACCGGATCGGCGCGCGTTGAAGCGTCGTTCGATGCCGCTGATCGTGGGAGCTTGTTCTGGAAGATGTTGCTGGCTGGGTCGCGCCGATTGCGACCATGATCGCCGCGATGATGACCGCCGCCAATCTGGGCGCGCGCGTCACGGGTTGGGGCTTTGTCGTATTCACCGCCGGATCGATCGCCTGGTCGATCGTTGGTATATCGTCGGGGCAGACGAACCTTGTCGCGACGAACGGCTTCCTCACGCTCGTCAACCTCGTCGGCGTGTGGCGATGGCTCGGCCGCCAGCGCGCCTATGAGGATGGTGGCAAGTCGGCCACTCAAGCGAGCCGCCGCTCCGCCTATCCTACGCTCTTTACCGCAACCGGCGTAGCGGGCTTGCCGGTCACCGCTCCGAATGGCGAGACAGTCGGCAAGGTCGTGGAAGCGCTTGTCACCTGCGAAAGCGGGAAGGTCAGCTATGTCGTCATCAGCGCCAGTGGCGTTGGTGGGCTGAATGAGGTCCTCCGCGCCGTGGCGCGCGAGGATCTCGGCTTTTCCTGCGACGGTTTCGCGCTGAAGCGAGACAGAGCGTGGTTCGAGGCTCTGCCGCCTCTTGCGGACGGGGACTGGCCCGCCGCGCCTGCTGAACTGCCAAAGGGCGATGCGGCATGAGTGCGGCGCGCGGCTTGGGCGAAACGGCGCTCCTATTGTGGCAATTGGTGCAGGAAGAAGACCTTCTCTATCTGGCGGACGATGAGCAGGAGGCGGAGGCGCTTGCCGCCGCGCTTGGGGCTCTGGCGCCTGACAGGCCAGTTATCTTCCTGCCTTCCAGCGACACATTGCCGGGCGACGACGCACCCGCCTCGCCAGCTAATATCGGGAAGCGCGTTGCTGCGTTGCGGAGCTTGCGCCGCTTGAATGAGGATGCGGACCGGGCACCGCTGGCCGCGATCATGAGTGGCGAGGCCGCCGCGCGCCTTTACGCCGCGCCAGAGGCTTACGACGCCGCACCGCCAAGCTTGGCGAAAGGCGATCCCATCGACAGCGGCCGTTTCGCTTCAGAGATGGAGGCGATTGGCTACATCATCGACGACCGGGTGGATGAGCCGGGCGAAGTCGCGGTGCGCGGCGACGTCATCGATATTTTCCCCGCCGATGCCGGAACGCCCGCCCGCATCGATATAGCAGACGGGCAGATCAGCGGCATCCGCCGCTACGATCCGGTGACACAGCTGACGACCGAGGAATGCGAGCGGCTGGAGATCGGCCGGGCGGCAGAGCCTGAATGCGCGGAGAAGGTGAGCATCCTGGCTCATCTGGGCCGAGGGACCATCGTCAAGTCGCCCAAGGCTGACGAGCGGCGGCGCAGGTTCGTCCGGCTGGCGGCGCAAGTGGGCAAAGGTGACGATGCCGTTGATGAGGATAGTTGGGCGCGGGCGGCCAAGTGCTGGACGGAAGTTTCGTTGGATGAGCCAGTGACGGAGGTTCCTCGCTTCGCCTTGCAACCTTCGCCCTTGTCCGCGATGGCGCGCTTCGCCCGCCCGCTGCTGGCGGATGGGCATCGGCTCCTGCTTGTCGGCAGCGAACGGGACTTGCGCTTCCTGCGGCCGCGGATCGAGCGGAAGCTGAAAATCTCGCTCGCCGAGGCCGCCAGCCTTGCAGAGGCGCGAGCGCTGCCGGAGCACGGAGGCGCGGCGCTGATCGCGCCGATCGATCGGGGCGCTGTCGTGGACGGCATCGTCATGATCGCCGCCGCCGATCTTCTGGGAAGCCGGGCGCTGATTGGCGAGGCGCCGGAAGCGGTTTCCAATGTCCTCGCGCGGAACGGCGGAGAGGTGCGGGCCGGGGACGTCGTCGTGCATGAGGATCATGGCGTTGGCCGCGTCGCCCGGCTGGAGCCTGCGCCGGACGGTTCTGGCTCCGAAGTGATCGCGCTCGAATATGCGGATGGAGCGCGGCGGTTGGTGCCGGTCGGGGAAGCGGGGCGGATGTGGCGCTATGGCGCGGATGCCGATGCGGTGCGGCTGGACAAGCTGGATGGATCGAGCTGGGAGAAGCGGCGGGCGCAAATTCATGAAGCAATTAGCGAGAGCGCGCGAATTTTGCTGGAAGTGGCCGATGAGAGGGCGCGGTTGGAGGCGGCGGTCATTGCGCCTGATCCGTCACGATATGAGCAGTTCGTTCATGGTTTTCCGTTCAACGAAACCGCCGACCAGGCGCGCGCCATCCAGGCGGTGCGCGACGACCTGGCGTCGGGCAAGCCGATGGACCGGCTGGTCATCGGCGATGTCGGCTATGGTAAGACCGAGGTCGCCCTGCGCGCCGCGGCGCTCGCCGCGCTAGCGGGATATCAGGTCATCCTGGCCGCGCCGACCACGGTGCTCGTCAGCCAGCATATCAAGACGTTCGAGCGGCGCTTTGCCGATAGCGGGATCAAGGTGGCGGGCCTGTCCCGCCTGTCCAGCGCGGCGGAGAAGAAGGCGGTGAAGGCGGGCCTGGCCGATGGATCGGTGCAGATCGTGATCGGCACCGGCGCGGTCATGGGCAAGGATGTGCGCTATGCGAACCTTGGCCTTGTCATAATCGATGAGGAACAGCGGTTCGGCGCGGCGGACAAGGCGAAGCTGCGCAGCCGCGCGGACATCCACCTGCTCGCGATGAGCGCGACGCCAATCCCGCGCACACTGCACCGCGCGATGATCGGACTGCAGCAAATATCGATCATCGCCACCCCGCCCGCGCGGCGCCAGCCTATCCGCACAAGCCTGGTAGAACCGGACGACAACCAGATGAGAACGGCGCTGCTGCGCGAAAAGTCACGCGGCGGGCAAAGCTTCGTCGTGGTGCCGCGCATCGAAGATATTGGCCCGCTGTGTGAGCGATTGGAGCGCATCGTCCCGTCGCTCAAGCTGGTGACGGTCCATGGCAAGATGCCAGCGGCAGAGATCGACCGGGCGATGGTGGATTTCGCCGATGGCGCGGGCGACATACTGCTCGCCACCAACATCATCGAGGCCGGGCTGGACGTGCCGAGAGCCAACAGCATGATCGTCTGGCGCGCGGACCGTTTCGGCCTGGCCCAGCTGCACCAGCTGCGCGGCCGGGTTGGGCGCGGCAACCGGCGTGGGCAGTTGATGCTGGTGACGGACGGCCCCGGCATCGCGGAACGGACGATGAAACGGCTGCGCACCCTTTCGACCTACGACCAGCTGGGCGCGGGGTTCGAGATCAGTGCCGCCGATCTCGACCAGCGGGGCGCGGGCGACCTGCTGAGCGATGCGCAGGCCGGGCATATGAAGCTGATCGGCGTCGACCTGTACCAGCATCTGTTCGAGGCGGCGCTCCGGCAGGCGCGCGGCGAAGATCCGGGCCTGTGGCTGCCGGAGGTCAATATCGGCGCGGCAGGCGCTTTCCCGCCGGAATGGATACCCGAGGACGATATCCGGCTGGGCCTTTACGTACGGCTGGCCCGTATCAGCGATGAGACGGAATTGCAGGGGTTCGAAGAGGAGATCATCGACCGTTTCGGGCCCATGCCGCCCGTCGCAGAGGCCCTGATTGCCAGCGCCAGGATCGCGATATTGGCGCGGGCGGCGCATGTCGCGCGGGTGGATGCAGGGCCAGCGGCGATCGCCCTCACCCCCCGCAACAAGGCCGCGTTCGATCCAGGCGACGCGGAATTGGCCGAAAAGGATGGGCGTTGGCTGCTGAAACAGCAGACAAGCGATGAGGAACGCATCACCTGCGTTACCGATCTGCTGGAAACCGTCGCGCGATCAGCGCCGCCGCCTGAAGCACGTGGAACCTTGGCGCTCGCCAGCGCTTGACGGCACTCACCCCAAAAGCTCGGCAGACCCCCGCAGGAGGACCTTCATGGCTGACAAGATTTCCGGTTTCGAAATCACACGCTCCGGTGAGGAATATCTCATCAGCTTTGAAACCGAGGATGGGCCACGGCTGGAACTGAGCGCATCCTATGAGCAGCTGGACCTGATTGCCGAGGCGATCGATGCGCAGCTCGACCGTGACGAAGAAGACGCATTGGGTGTCGAGCCCGACGAAGACTGACGGGCGCTATGCCGGAAAGGGGCGGCTCACATATGGAGAGCCACTTGCGCCGAAGCGCCACGGCGTTTCCACGCCCCGGCTGATGCCGATGCGTTGGCCGGTGACGATCGGCGCCGGACCTGCCGGTGGATGGAGCGCAAAAGGTGGCGCGTGCAAGGAGGCGCCGTTCAGCGAGCCATCAACGGAGAGCGCCTGGCACAGGCGTCCGGGGCCTGAGCAGAGCTTCAATGGATTGGTGATGCCGCGCCGGACGATCATCTGGTCGATGCCCTGCAACGGCTCCAGCGCCCGGATGAGGACGGCACTGCCCGGCGGCCCGGCCACGATATTGAGGCACCAGTGCAGGCCGTAGATGCGATAGACATAGGCGTGGGCGATCGGGCCGAACATCGCTCCATTGCCTGCCGTCTGCCCCCGAAAGCTGTGCGAGGCGGGGTCGCCGCTGTCATAGGCTTCGGTTTCGACGATGCGGACGCCGACGCCGTTCACCAACAGCGTCGCACCGATCAGGCCGCGCGCTACCGCTTCGATGTCCTGACGGAAAAAGTCCGGGGGAAAGGCTCTCTTCGCGCCTGACAAGCTGTTCAAATCCCTGTCGCTCCTGCCGCCATCGGCCACTCTCCCACAATCCCGGTTGCGGACGCAGCCCGCCGTTCGTCGCAAATCCGTTGCCTTGGACGAAACGGATCGCGAATAGCAGAGACAAGGGAATGTAAGGGGGCAAGGATCCATGAAGGTCAAGATTTTCGCATGCGTGGCCATGCTGGGCGCCGCGATGCTTCCGGCTGTGGCGCTGGCCGATGATCCCCGTGATCCGACGATGCGCAGTGCGGCGGCGCGCGAGCGGGACCGTGCGACAATCCGGCGGATGAACCAGCAGCAGCTTGCCTATGTCCGGGACCGCGATGCACGGATCATGCGGGACTATCGCCGCGCGCAGAGCGGTGGTTCGGGCTATGCCGATGCGCGCGCGGACTATGAGCGCAAGATGGCGTCCTGGCGGCGGGCGGTTGCTGCCTGCAATTCGGGGCGCTGGGAATATTGCGATAATTGAGGCGCGCGGTTTGTCGGAGATCTGGCGACCAGGAGAATTTGACGGCGGCGTTGCTTCAGAACGCCTGAGATCCCAGCTTACGCTGGGATGACGCGGTGGTGAGGGGTTGGAGACAAGGCCTTAGCTGAGTTTGCGTGCGCCTCCTTCCGTACCAACCCAGGGAAACCATGGCCCGCCCCGGCGTTTCGACAGGCAGATGCTGCCGGGAGAGAGCCGATCGCCAATTTCATGTTCGCGACGGGCGTCGAGAATAGTGTGCCCACCATCGACAATGGCCGGGTGCGCGTCGACGAGATGGAGAGTTGCCACCATTATGAGCGATGGCGCGAGGACTTCGCGCTCGTTCAGGAGATGGAGATCGGCTACCTCCGCTATGGCCCGCCGATCCACCGGACGTGGATGGGGCCCGGCCGTTACGACTGGGATTTTGCCGACGAGACATTTGCCGAGCTGAAGCGGCTCAACATCGTGCCGATCGTCGACCTGTGCCATTTCGGCGTACCCGATTGGATCGGCAATTTCCAGAACCCGGATTTTTGCGACTTGTTCGGCGTCTATGCCCGCGCCTTTGCGGAGCGCTTTCCCTGGGTTCAGCTTTATACGCCGGTCAATGAAATGTTTATCTGCGCCACCTTTTCAGCGCGCTATGGCTGGTGGAACGAGCAGCTGAGCAGCGACGTGGCGTTCGTTACGGCGCTCAAGCACATCGTGCGCGCCAATGTGATGGCGATGCGGCAGATATTGGAAGTGCGGCCCGACGCGATCTTCATCCAGAGCGAGTCTTCGGAATATTTTCACGCCGAATCCCCGTCCGCCATCAAGCCCGCGGAAATCATGAATTCCCAGCGTTTCCTGTCGCTGGACCTCAATTACGGGCGGCGCGTGGATTCAGAGATGTACGAATATCTGATGGATCACGGGATGACGCGGGAGGAATATCATTTCTTCCTCGACAATCGCCTGAAGCAGCACTGCATCATGGGCAATGACTATTATGTCACCAACGAGCATCGCGTAGCAGCAGACGGGCACACGCGGGCGTCGGGAGAGATTTTCGGCTATAGCGAGATCACGCGCCAATATCATCAACGCTATCATTTGCCGGTGATGCACACCGAAACCAACCTGTCCGAAGGTCCGCTGGGTACGGAAGCGGTCGATTGGATGTGGAAGCAATGGGCCAATGTGCTGAGGGTGCGTAATGACGGCGTGCCGATCGTCGGATTTACCTGGTATTCGCTGACGGATCAGGTGGATTGGGACAGCGCGCTTCGTGAGAAGAATGGCAACGTCAATCCGCTCGGCCTGTTCGATCTCGACCGCAAGATCCGGCCGGTGGGCAAGGCGTACAAGCGGCTGATCCAGCAGTGGCGCGACGTGCTGCCGACGCAGAGCATGTGCCTGGCGGTGCCGCTGGTGATGCCGAGCGATGCCGAGCGCGCCTATGCGGTCGAGCAGCGCGCGCGGGCCAAGCATATGATCAGGTCGCCGTCCGCAAGCCCGGCGGTACAGGATGGCGAGTGATGGAACGGCGGTTCGCGGGCTAGCCCTTGATCGTCAGGCGCAGGGCGGGCGAATTGGCCCGGGAGCCAGGCTGCTGACGGCCCCCGGACAAGGGAGCGCGGCTAGATCTGCGCTTCGCCGCCATCGACGAAATAGTCCGAACCCGTCACATAGCTTGCTTCATCCGAGAGCAGGAACAGGGCGACAGCCGCCGCCTCTTGCGCGGTGCCGAGGCGGCCGAGGGGGTTGTTGCCCGCCATCTGCTGTTCGATGGCGCCCAGATGTTCCGGGGGCAGGCCAAGGCGGTTGAAAAAGTCGGTGGCGATCGGCCCGGGGCTCAAGGTGTTCACGCGAATGCGGCGCGGGGCGAGTTCCTGGGCGAAGCCGCGGGCCAGCGAGCGGACAGCGCCTTTGGTGGCGGCATAGAGGGCGCTTGCCGGCAGCCCCTTGTCCTTGGCGACCGAGGCCGTGATCAGGATAGAGCCGCCGTCGCGGATCAGCGGCGCCATCGCCTGGGTGCCGAAGACGGGGCCGCCGACGTTGAGGTCCATGAGGTTGCGGTAGAGGTCCGCGCTGATATGGCCGAGCGGCGCGCCCGCGCCGACGCCTGCGTTGAGGAAGAGGCCATCGACCTGGCCGAACTGGCGGGCGGCTTCCTGCGCCAGGGCCTCGGCGGCTTCGGGCCGGGCGGCGTCATTCTGCAGGACATGCACGCCGGGAAGCGCGGCGGCGGCGCTTTCCAGCCTTTCGCGGTTCGATCCGGTGATCAGTACCGATCCGCCTTCCTCCATGATCCGCTGCGCCGCTGCGAGGCCGATGCCGCTGGAACCGCCGGTGATGACGATGGCCTTATCCTTGAACCTTTGCATGCCCTTTTCTCCGTTCGGCAATCTGTTCTGATCCGTGGCTCGTCCGCCTGGCGGAAAAGCTGGCGGCGAAGGTGGACGCAGTTGCGCCCTTGATCAACAAGGATATGCGGGCACTGGGAAACAGGTGAAGCCACCGATTCAAATCGTTGACGATGATCAACTTTTTGGATAGGCCTGCTTCCTGCGAACGGGAATGATCGCTGGCTTGATCGCCAAGAAGCCGGACGCGCTGGCCTAATGCGTCCTGGCGCATGGCGGCAAGCATGTCGAGCCCGATTCGCAAATGCCCGAACCGGACGTGCGCGTCCTGTTCGTCAGCGACCTGAAGGACGGTTGAGCGAGAATGTGGAGATGACGGCGCGATAACGGCAGGGCAGCACGGCCCCCGCGTCCCCGGAAGACCCGCAGCTCTCATGGAGAGACATATGGATATGAGAACGACGACTTTGCCGAACATGCTTGACAGTGGCAGCCGCCCCCTTCCCCTCGCAGACGGTCCGGAACTGCGGGAGGCGCTGAAGGCGGCCAATCTCCAGACCCTGCTGATGGTCTATGTGCACCTGACGCATGATGAATCGATGCTGGAAACCTTCAAGGTCCACATTCACCCGCCCTACACCAATCCCGACTATGTGATGCCGCAGGACTGCATCGACGACCTGCATGAAAAGCTGGTCCATGTGCTGACGACGCCGGGCGCGGCGAAGTCGGAAGATCCGCCGATCGAACTGATGCAGAAGATGATGAGCGTCGGCGTCGGCGAGCCGGTGACTGACGAGTTCGTTCCGATGGTCATGGAGCAGGGCGGATTTCACCGCAGCCCCGTGCGCAAGGAACTGCCGGAGCGAACCCCTCCCCCGGCTGGTTTCAAGGTGCTGGTGATCGGCGCGGGCCTGACCGGCATCCTCGCCGGGATCGAGCTGGAGCGTGCCGGTTATGAGCATGTGATCATCGAGAAGAATGAAGAAGTCGGCGGCACCTGGTGGAAGAACCGCTATCCGGGCGTCGGCGTGGATACGCCCAGCCACTTCTATTCCTATTCCTTCGAAATCAGCCCGGAGTGGAACCACTACCACCCCCATGGCGCGGACATGCGCGAATATTTCCGCGCCGTGGCCGACAAATATGACGTCCGCCGCAACATCCGCTTCAAGACCATGGTGCACAGCCTGGTCTTCGATCAGGACGAAGCCGTGTGGAACGTCACGGTCGAAGACCTGAACAGCGGCAAGCGCGAAGTCATCAAGGCCAATGCCGTGTTCAACGCGTTCGGCACCACGGATCGCTGGAAGCTGCCCGACATCAAGGGCATCGAAAGCTTCCAGGGCATCATCACCCACTCGGCCGACTATGACGAGAATATCGACCTCAAGGGCAAGAAGGTCGCCGTCATCGGCACCGGCGCCAGCTCCGCGCAAATCGTGTCCACGATCGTCAAGGAAGTCGACGAACTGGTCGTCTTCATGCGCACCAAGCACTGGATGATCAACAATCCCGAAGTGAAGGCGGAAGTGCCCGAGCCCGTGAAGTGGGCGATGCGGCACATCCCCTATTACAAGGAATGGTTCCGTTTCCGGGTGTTCTGGTTCGCGGCCGATGGCCTCTACCCCAATGTGGTGAAGGACCCGTCCTACCCCGAAGACGGCATCGCCGTGTCGGCGCTCAATGAAGGCATGCGCCAATATGCCTTGTCGCACATGCATCACAAGCTGGCGGGCCGTCCGGACCTGATCGAGAAGCTGACGCCCGATTTCCCGATCTTTTCCAAGCGCGTCGTGATGGACGCGGGCTGGTACGATGCGCTGGTGCAGCCGCACACGACGCTGGAGACGGCGGGCATCGCGGAAATCCTGCCCAACGGCATCCGCACGAACGACGGCAAGGTCTACGAACTGGACATCATCATCTGCGCGACCGGCTTCAACGCGTCGTCGCTGGTGCAGGACCTGGAGATCAAGGGCCGCGACGGTCACGATATCGCGGTGGACTGGGCAGACGAGGAAGAGCGGGCCTATATGGGCACGACCATCCCCGGCTATCCCAACTACTTCCTGTCGACCGGCCCCAATATCGGCCCGAACCACGCAGGCGGCCTCAACATCGTCAGCGAGTCGCAGGTCCATTATCTGATCGAATGCCTCGATGAGATGATCGCTCGTGGCGCGCGCACGGTTGAAGTGACGGAGGAAGCCTTCCTTCGCCACAACAAGCGGATCGACGACCAGATGAAGCACATGATCTGGACCCACCCCAAGTCGAAGAGCTATTATCAGAACAGCAAGGGCCGCCCGGTCGGTCCCTGGCCCTTCCGCCTCGTCGACATGTGGAACGAGCTGCAAAAACCCGTTCTGGAAGATTATAAGTTCAACTGATCATGAAGTGGGAGGCGCCGGGCTGCCTTGCGGCCAGACGCTTCCCCACCTTCCCGCATTGAAGATCAGGACAGGCGCGGCCTTGACCGGCACCGGGCTACTCCTAAGTTAGAAGCCCGTCGTGCACATATGAGGGGTCGAAGCTGATGGAGGCTCGTCTTTCAGGCGCCTGTCCTTTTCATCGCGAAGGCGATGATCGCAAGTCCGCCGCCGCGTCGAGTGCGGGTGGGACCGTAGACCCCGATGTCCGCACGGGCAATTTTGCCCAAGCGCGCGCCATCCTGCGCAACCAGAATGTGCGGCAGGCGGGCTTCCTGGCCGAACAGGTGGGCCGGATCGGCAGTGCAACGCGCCAGCCCATCCTGTTCCTGGAAGGCGAAGCGCATCGCGTGCAGCGTAGCGCCACGGCGCGGTTCTTCACCCCGCGCATCGTTACGACCCATTATCGCGAACTGATGGTCGAACTCAGCGACCAGCTCATATCCCGCTTCAAAAAGGAAAAGACCGGCTTCCTCGACCAGCTCAGCCTGGAGCTGGCCGTCGCGGTCGCGAGTCATATCGTCGGCCTGACCGATAGCGATCCCAAGGGGCTCGCCCGCAGGCTGGACGTGTTCTTCACCGGCGATTTTCGAGCCCACCCGAACAAGGTCATGTCGCTGATCAAATTCGTGCAGGCCCAATATCGGGTCCTGTCCTTCTACTATCATGATGTCGCCCCGGCGATCCGCGCCCGGCGCAAGCAGCGGCGGGACGATGTCATTTCCCACCTGATCGACGAGGGCTATAATGGCCGGGAGATATTGACCGAGTGCCTGGTCTATGGCGCGGCGGGCATGGCGACGACGCGCGAGTTCATCGTGATGGCCGCGTGGCACATGCTGGAGCGAGAGGAGGTCAAGACCGCCTTCCTCGCCGCCGATGAGAAGGGCAAGATCGCCCTGCTGGAGGAATTGCTGCGGCTGGAGCCGGTGGTCGGCTATCTCTATCGGCGCGTGCCCGCCGGCGAGACGGGGGCTGATGCCCCTCCCGGCGCAGCCGTTGCCGTCGATGTTCGCGCGGCGAACACGGATGTGGCGGCCTTTGGCGAGCGGCCCTGCGAACTGGTGCCGGGCCGCGAAGTGAGCGCCAAATATGGCAATGCGGGCCTGTCCTTCGGCGATGGAGAACATAGATGCCCCGGCGCGCAAGTCGCGCTTCAGGAAAGCTGCATCTTCCTGGAACAGCTGCTGCAAGTGCCCGGCCTGAAGCTGGACCGCGCGCCGACGTTGACGTGGAATCCGCTGGTAACCGGATATGAGCTGCGCAATGCAGTCATTTCCTGTGACTGAGGACATGCCGTTGCCGGTTGCCGATAGATGAGCCAGATAAGTGAGGAGGATATTGGCCGCCTCGTCCCGGCCTTTTACGATCGGGTGCGTGCCGACCCGGTGCTTGGCCCGATATTCGATCAGGCGATCGACGACTGGCCGCTGCATCTGGAGAAGCTGAAGGCATTCTGGTCATCGGTGATGCTGGGCACCGGCCGATACAAGGGGCAGCCCATGGTCGCGCATGTCCGGCACGAACCGCATATGACAGCCGAAAATTTCAGCCGATGGCTGTCGCTATGGCGGCAGACCAGCGGCGACATGCTTGCGCCGGAAGCGGCGGCTGCCTTTCAGGAGAAGGCCGATCGGATCGCCGAAAGCCTGCAATTGGGCGTGCAATTTTACCGCGAACGGAAATCCTGAAGCGGCGCGCTGCGGCGGAACCAGCCTGTTTTCCAATCGTTTTTGGCGCGGTCCCTGCGGCGGGCCGCTCCGTCGTCAGGGCCTTGATACTTTGGACAGGAGGTCTTTCGATGGCTTCGCATTTCATGACACCTTTTGGTGGTCGCGGCTTGTTGAACCGCGGCGACCCCTTTCTCGACCTGCATCGCGAGGTAAACCGGCTGTTCGATGACAGCTTCAGGGCCATGGGCAGCAGCCCCGGCGGACATGGCACGATGATGGGCATGCCGCGCATCGACGTGCATGAGGCGGGGGACAAGCTGGAGATCACCGCCGAACTTCCCGGCGTCGCCCAAGAGGATGTGGATCTTCGGCTGGAGGGCGAGATGCTGATCATCAGCGGAGAGAAGCGGCGGGAGCATGAGGACAAGCAGGCACATGTCCTCGAACGCTCCTATGGCGCATTCTCCCGATCGATCCAGCTGCCGTTCCAGCCAGATCCCGATCAGGTCCATGCCGATTTCAACAATGGCGTGCTCAAGATCAGCCTGCCGAGGCAGGGCAGTCAGGAGCGCAGCCGCCGTATCCAGATCGGCAATGGCCAAATCGGCAATGGACAGGGCGGCCAGGTGCTGGAGGGACGCAGCGGCGATCCCGGCGGTGAAGCTGGCGCTGCTTCACAAGGACAGCAGGGCGGTGGAGGCTCCGGCCAGCCGCATTGACGTATTTCGCCGGTCCGACGCATGCGCGCCTGGACCGGCGAAAGCCCGCGCTGTCCCTAGATAACGCCCATTGCTTCCATCGCTTCGGCGACGCGGACGAAGCCGGTGATGTTCGCGCCGAGGACGTAATTGCCGGGCGCGCCATATTCTTCGGCGGTCTCGGCGCAGCTGTCATGGATGCGCCGCATGATCGCGGCGAGGCGGGCCTCGGTTTCCTCGAAGGTCCAGCTGTCGCGAGACGCGTTCTGCTGCATTTCCAGCGCGGACGTCGCGACGCCGCCCGCGTTGGCCGCCTTCGCAGGGCCGAACAATATGTTCGCATTCTGGAACAGGCGGACAGCTTCGGGGGTGCAGGGCATGTTCGCGCCCTCTCCTACGGCGATGACGCCGTTGCGGATCAGGGTCGCGGCATCATTTCCATTGAGTTCATTCTGTGTCGCAGACGGAAGCGCGACTTCGCACGGAACGTCCCACACGACGCCTTGCTCGACAAAATAGGCGCCTGCCCCTTTCAACCGCGCATATTCGGAAATGCGTTCGCGGCGGACAAGCTTGATTTCCTTGAGCAAGTCGAGGTCGATGCCTTCGTCGTCGACGATGTAGCCGGAGGAGTCCGAACAGGCTACCGCCTTGCCGCCGAATTCCTTGATCTTCTCGATCGCGAAGATGGCGACATTGCCGGAGCCTGACACCACCGCCCGCTTGCCTTCCAGGCTTTCGCCACGGGTTTTGAGCATCTGGTCGACGAAATAAACGGCGCCATAGCCGGTCGCTTCGGTGCGCGCGCGGGAACCGCCGTAGATCAGGCCCTTGCCGGTGAGCACGCCCGCTTCATAGCGGTTGGTGAGGCGTTTATATTGGCCGAAGAGATAGCCGATCTCTCGCGCGCCGACGCCGATGTCCCCGGCCGGAACGTCGGTATATTCGCCAAGGTGGCGATATAGCTCGGTCATGAAGGACTGGCAGAAGCGCATGATTTCGCCATCCGAGCGGTCGCGCGGATTGAAGTCCGATCCACCCTTGCCGCCGCCGATGGGAAGGCCGGTCAGCGCGTTCTTGAAGGTCTGTTCAAAGCCCAGGAACTTGATGATGCCGACATTGACCGATGGGTGGAAACGCAGGCCGCCCTTATAGGGGCCGAGCGCCGAGTTGAACTGCACGCGGAAACCGCGGTTGATGTGGGTCTGCCCCTTGTCATCGACCCAGGGCACGCGGAAGATGATCTGGCGTTCCGGCTCGCAGATGCGCTCGATCAGGGCGTTGTCCATATATTGAGGATGCTTAGCGACGACGAGCCCCAGGCTTTCCAGCACTTCTTCGACAGCCTGGTGGAATTCGGTTTCACCGGCATTCCGCCTCAGCACGTCTTCGAATATCGGCAGGAGTTTCTCGTCGATACGGGGCAATGTCTTCTCTCCTTTTTGTGGATGCATCAGATGCGGGTGGGCTGCGTCACCTTGACGACCGTCAGCGTCCGGGTGCGGCCGTCTCGGTCGGGCCAGTTGATGGATTGCCCCTCGCGCAGGCCGATCAGCCCGGCGGCGATGGGGGTGAGGATGGAAATGCGGCCAGCGCTGATGTCTGCCTGGGCGGGGTAGACGATCTGCACCGTGCGATCAGCGCCGCTCGCTTCGTCAACAAATTCGACGGTCGAATGCATGGTGACGACATCGGGTGCTATGCGCGAGGGCGCCTGCACCTTCGCGCGGTTGATTTCGCTCAGCAGCAGGTCGCTGACGTCGGGCATGCTGTTGGCGACGCCCAGGGCCAGATTGGCGAGGCTGTCGGCTTCGGAATCGATGAAATAAACTGGCGGGTTTCCCCGGCTCAAGGATCTGGTCATGGCGCTGGCTTTCGAAAGGACTGGGCGCACACCTGTCCGGCGTGCTGCAATCTACCGATTTGCCCCGGGTCCGGGGCATGACGCGCCGTAACCCGGGGCTAGATGCCCGCGAGAAGCTGACCCCCCTGGTAGCGAAAACGCACATGATCACTGCGTGAATGCATGATGGGTTCATTGCATGGCGCAATGCCCCGAGTCAAACCGGGCGGCGGCATGGGCGCGGCTATTGTCGCTTGGGGAGCAAATCTCCAGCCGCGATGGTAGCGGTCGTTGCTGGCGGGATCACGAGGTCGTAGCTGGTCTTGTCGGCATCGGCCATGACGATGGTCCAGCGGCCGGGCGCGAGGCCGGTCGCGCCGAAGCGGCCAGCGGCGTTGGTGAAGAGCGGGATGGGCTCGCGGTCCGGATGCGCTGCCTCGACCGCCTGGCCCGCGACAAGGGAAAGCGGCTGGCCATCGGTGCCGATCAGGCGGCCGACGACGCTCACCATATAATCGGAGCCGACCGTGAGTTTGTAGCCGCCGCGATAGGGCGGCAGGAGGCGGAAGGAGCCTTCGCCAAGGTCGAGGCCGAGCGGTGCGTCGGGCGCGGTCGTCAGGACGTTGCGCTCGCTATAGCTGCTGAGGCTGGGCTGGATCGCGGTGCCCAGGCGGCCAGTGCGGGCGGTGTAGCTGTTGCCGCTTTCGTCGATGAAGATGTCCGCCCCTTTGAGCGAAGGGTGGGCGCGGACGATGGCGAAGGCGTCCTGTATCGGGCGGCCGATGGAAAAGGCGCCATCCGCTAGCGCAAGCGCCGTGCCGAAGCGGAGGGAGGTGCGCTGGCCGGTCGATCCGCTGAGTTCACGATCGAACGTGCCGAAGTGGCTGAAGCCGAGTTCGGCGCGGTTGGCATAATAGACGCCGCTGGCGCTCACCCCTGCGCCGATATCGCTGCGTTCGACGTCGGCGCTGAGATTATAGGCTCCGGTGCCCGAGCCGCTATAGCTCTGGTAGCTGAGGCGGCTGCGGTTGTTGCGGCTGTCATAATCGGTGCGCAGGCTGGACGAGCGGTCGAGGCGATAGGTAAGCGAGAGGAAGGCCGCGAGCCGGTTGTTGCGGCCCGCCCGTTCATAGCCGACATCGGCGGTGAAGTTGAGCGCGGGAGAAATTCGCCATCCGCCGGTCAGGCGCACGCTGCCTGCGTCGGGTTCTCCATCGCGGCCCCGCGAATAGCGGGCGTCGAGCCCGGCGTAGAGGGATTCGGTTATGCCGCTATTATAGCTTGCCCCCGCGATATAGCTGTAGGGGTTGAAGGGCGCGGTGGTGCCAATCGGCGCGAATTTCCGGCTGCGCGCCTCCAGCGAGAGTGACAGGGCGTCGGCGCGGTCGCTGCTGCGGCTGATCGTGCGCTGAAAGGTGAGGATAGACGCCCAGCCTGATCCCGCGCCCTCCACATGGGAAGCGGACGCAAAGCTGCCGAATGTGCCAATTGAGGTGGCGACGACCGACTCCAGGCCGCCCATCCAGCCACGGCTATCGGCCTGGGCATTGGCGCCGAGCGTCAGCCGGTCGCTGACGCCCCGCCGGTAGAAGCCGCTGAACGCCAGATCATTGGTGTAAATCGGCCCGCGCCGTCCAAGCGGCGAGCGCACGCCCGCGTAAAGGCCGAACTCGCTAAGCCCCTTGGCAAGCTGGGCCTGGTCGAGAAAGATGCTGAAATCCACCGTCTCCTTGCGCCCGGCGTCATCAGTGATGGTCAGCTTGACGTCATTGGACCCCTGGGTGAACGGAAAATCGCGCAGGTCGAAGGTGCCGGGATCAAGCTCCATCCGGCGGACAAGCTGGTCGTTGACGCGCACCTCGACCACCGAGCGGCGCTCTAGCTGGAAGCTGCGGCTGCCGCGCGGGCGGATGATGGTTTGCGGATCGAGCAGCGAATAGAAGCGCGAGACGGACAGGCCAGCGATTTCGGGCGCGGACTGAAAGCCGCGCGCGAGCGTCTGAAGATCGCCTCCGGCCCAGCGGACGAGGTTGCGCCGGTCGTCATAGACGAGCCGGGTGCCCCGCCTTTGCAGGTCCGGCCCGGCGACGCCCGCCTGCCAGTTCGCCTCGCTTTCCAGCACCACCCCACCGGCACGAATGGCGCCGTCGAGATAGGTGATGGGCGCGGCGAGGCCTTCGTCCGAACCCTGCTGGACCCAGTCGAGCGACCCCCGGATGTTGAGATAGGCGCTGACATCGGCGGGAGGGGCATAGGTGACAGGACCGCGCCTGTTACCGTCTCCAAGATCGAGCGAACGCGCCGCCCGGCTGGGCGCGGCGATATCCAGCGTGACTTGCAGCGCTTGCGGATCATAGCGGATGCTGACGCCGACGCCGCGCAGGTCCGCACCGTCCAGCTGGCCGCGCTCGCGAAGCCGGGTGCGCAGGCGCGCCACCAGGGGAGCGGCGATGCGCGGTTCGAGCAGCGTCAACAGGCGTTCGGCGGAAAAGCTTGCACGCCCGCCGGGGTCCAGGGTGACGGTCACATCGCCGAGATAGGCTTGGCCGTCCATCACCGGCGCGGTGAGAATGACGGGCTTGCCGGTCGGGTTTATGCCAGTTGCGTTTGCATCGGGATCGATCAACACCGGCGCGGGCAAGGCCGCACCGGTTTGCCCGCGCGCGCCAAGCGGGATGAGGCAGGCGGCGAGCAGCAGCGCCCCGGCGGCGGCAGTCGGCTTTGCGGACAAGAGTAGGCTCAGCTGTCGGGCGTGAACTGCGCCTCGACCCTGCCGCTGGGCTGTGGAAGCGTGACGGGCAGCGTCACCCGGCGCGTCTGTCCGCCGCCGATCAGGCCATAGCCGATCGTCTGCTGAAGCTCTGGCCCGGTCAGCTGCTTGCGCAGCACTTCCTTGCCATCGGGGCCGAACTGGACGACGCGGACCCGGCCACGCGACAGATAGCCATGCGCGACCGATGTATTCGACACGGTGATGACAGGGGCAGGCGCACCTTCCGCATTCTTCCCGATTTCGGCCGACGCGATCGACAGAGCGGGCTTTGCGCCATCGGGCGAGATGCTGACCAGCACCTGGAAGTTATAGAGCAGCTGGATGTTGGATTGGGTGTCGCTGGTCTGTACCGGCAGCTGCGCGACGGTCACGAAATAATGTTTGCTGCGCGCGAGGGCAGGATCACCCACATATTGGACGCGGAAATTCTGACGCTGGCCAGGCTGGATCAACGCCTGCGGGGGGAATACGGCGAGTTCGCCGCTATCCTTGCCGGTCGGCTTTGCGCCATCGGCGGTCAGGTCCAGCGTTTCGATGCGCAGTTCCACCGGTAGCGGCTTGTCGAAGCTGTTTTCGACCGTCACGACCTGGCTCATGCTGCGGCCAGAGGTGGTGAGATCGATGACCACCGGCTGGACCGTCATCGCATCCGCCGCCGGGGCAAATCCGGCTGCCGCCACGCAGGCCAGGAGCGCAGTGACGAAGGATCTAGGCTGAAACTTCAAGGGCTTGTTCCTAACAGCTTGGGCCGGTTCACCGGTGCGGATGGCAAGGTGATGAACTTATGAGCCGCCGCCGCCAAGACAGAAAAAGCCTGAATTGCCCAGATGTTCATCCGGATAGGATGCACTGTTGCACTGGAGCATCATCGGGGCAGGCGGACCCTCACCTGCTCCCCATCCGGCGAAAGCGGGGCCATGTCGGCCATCCGCTCATATTCAGCCGCAAGGAACAGCAGGTCGGCGCGTTGCTCCACGGGGGCATCCGCTGCCCGGATCCGGAGTTCCGTCGCCAGTGCGAGAGGATCTTTCAAGTCCATGCCCCTGGGCTAGATCGGGCAGACCCGATGATCAGGCCTGCCCGATGTCCTGGATCAGGCGGCCGGAGCAACCGTGATTTCGACCTTGCCCGCATAGGTGCCAGCGTCGAGGATCGCGGTGGAGTCCGCCGTCAGGCCGCTGCCGACAGTGAGCGAGAGATTGTTCGAAACCGCCGCCAGACGATCGCCGACCTGGCCCGATGTCGCGCCGGAGCTGAGCGACTGATCAGCCACGGTGGCGCTGCCGCCCTTGGCACCGGTTGCGACGACCGTTGCGGTATAGTGGACCGTGTTGGTGTAGCCGTTGGGCGAGTTGGTCGCCGCAGCGTTCACCAGCGGCTTGGCTTCGACCGTCAGCTTGGGGTTGGCGCCGTTGCACTTGATGGTGAAGGTGCGGCTGAGCCCGCCCGTATTGCCAGCGAAGGCGGGATCGACGGTGCCGTCTGCCTTGGCAAGTTCGCCCAGCGTGATGCTGCCGCTGATCGGCGTCACGGCAGAGCATTTTGCCGCGACGGTGCCGCTGACATCCACCGAACCGCTGGCCTGCGCGAAAGCCGGAGCGGCGGTGGCGACCGAACCCAACATCAGGGCGGAAACAAGCAGCTTCTTCATCTTCATATCTCCAAAAATTGATTGGGGTTGCGATCGCCCCGCGAGATTGGAGATACGGCCATTCACGCGGCCAACCCATTCAGCGGCCAGCGAAAAACGCCCTAACTTCAGGAGATAAGCCGCTATACCGGACGATATAGCGGGAGGACCCTAGAGCCCCGCGCAGTTGGTCGCCGATGCGGCGGACACGATGGGGGTGAAGGTGATGCTGATGATGTCGGCATAGTTGGTGGCGGGTGTCTTGGCCGCGCCGCCTTCCTTCAGCGTGGCGCGCAAGGGGAGCGTGCCCGCTTCGCCGCCGACGCCCGCGCGGGCGCAGGTGCGCGTGCCGAACGATGCGTTGGACGTGACCTCCTGCCCCAGGAAGCGGGCGCTGTAGCGGATGGTCTGCGCGGCATCGCCCAGATTACCGCCGGGGAAGGTGAGGCGGAAATCATTTTGCGATCGCACCTGCACTTCATAGGCGCCCGAACTGCGGACCTTGAGCGCATTGGCCGATGATGTGGTGTAACGGTCCGGCGCGGCCTGGACCTGCGCGGTCGTCACGTCGCCGATTTCGCCGAAGTCGAGCGCCGCGCCTGCATAATAGGCCTGGAGCGCGCTGACGGTGTTGACGTTGATTCTGATCGACCCCGTTTCCCGCGTGGGCACCGGCACGCTCAGCATCCCGCCCTCCCCCGAACAGATGTAGAGCATGTCGAGGATGATCGGATCACCAGCGGACAGGTCCGTGCCCGGGGGCACCGACACGCGCAGGTTCAGCGCCGCCGACAGGTCGGAAGCGAACAGATTGCCGAAGTCGTAGCGGATTTCGCCCGCAGCGCCCGCGCCGCCATCCTTCGAATCGAGCGAGCGTGGACGCCCGGCGGTCGATCCTTCGGGATAGAGGACGCGATAGCCGCGGTAGGTAATTTCAAGCGGTGGCGTGCCCGATGGCGCGGTAAGGACCAGGCTGACCTCATTCGTGCGGCCGGTGAGCAGACCCCGGTTGCGCCGCAGGATCAGCGGGATCGTGACTTCGGAAAGGCCGGTGGGGGAGAAGGGGTCGTAGGTGATGCTGGCAGGCGCGGTGGCATTGCCGGTGACGCCGCAGACGGAGGATATTTGCGTCTGCGCCTGCGCGGGGATCGCCGTCAGGATGGCGCCGGACAAGGCTGCGATAATCAGCCCGGCTTTCCAGCCGATCACAGTTGCGGCGAGACGATGATCTCCAACGCGGTGCGGGCCGACAGCTGCGGGCCGAGCGGCTGTGCTGTTCCGGCAGTCTCCAGAACGCGGACGCGCGATTGCAGGGCGGGACGGGCCTGATTGCAGATTGCGCTTCCCTGCGTGGCGGGTTGCGGCTGCAGGGCCGCGTTCGAAACCCAGCATCGCGGCGCGACATGACCGACCACGTCGAATTGCGCCCCTGCCTGCGCCTGAACCGGCGTGAGGAACAGGATCGCCGCAATCCAGGCGAGCGGGCGCTTGACTGTCTGGCTGCTGGCCGGAGGGGGGATTGTCCGCATCGATCATGACAATGCTCTCCAATCGTGAAAGATCACTCATTCTAACTACTTATCAGCATTTTAAGGAGAAACGCTAACCGTGATGGACAATGTGTCGCTGTAACGGCCCGCGACCAGCGTGTCGGCCCCGGAATAGGCAGGGGCGCTGACGCGGAGATAGGAGCCGTTCGCCTTCGTCGACGCGCCCGCAAGGCGCAGCCCCTTGGTCTCCCCTGCTACCCCGGCAAAACTGCAAGCGCCGCCCGAAGCCAGCGTCGAAGCATCGCAGGAGGCAGAAGCGCTGGTCCCATTATCCGCCACCATGCGCAGCGCGACCTGATAGGGCGCCTTGGCGGCATAGCCCTGTCCGCCCGTCGCGGACACCGCCATGCCGCCATTCGCCGACGAGATGGCGATGCGCGATGCGCCGCTGCAATTGAGCTGGATCGCAAAATCCCTGGTGAAGCCGGTCTGGTCGAAATCGGCCTGGTCTATGCTGCCCGAAGGCGCGCCGCCGGTAGCAAAGCCGCAACGGCCGCGCACGGAAGCGCGCACGTCGACGCCAACGGTAATGCTGTTCACCGATCCCTGACCCGCGGCATAGGCGGTCACCTGCGCATGCGCGGGCTGGCCGGCAAAGCCGAGCGCCGCCACCATCGCCATGCAGAGGATCAGAAACCGCGTCATCATTCGCCCATCATGCGCGGTCGATGACCGCTGCCCTGACCGGCAAATGCCCGCTGTTCCCCGGGAGAACCATTCAACCCGCGGCAAGAAGCGCACTTACCTTCGGATGAAAGCGCCTATCTCTTTGGGTATAATGTCAGTCCTCGCAGTCCTGGCCGAGCAGGATGAGTTCGGTCCGGCCACGCAGCCCGAGCTTTTCGAAAACCTTGTGCAGATGGACCTTCACCGTCCCTTCGGTCAGGCCCAGTTCGTCGGCGATTTCCTTGTTGCGCAGGCCCCGCTGGGCGAGCGAGGCCACGGCCCGCTCGCGCCCGCTCAGCACCGCGAAGGGATCGCGCGGCGCGTTCGGCGACATCGCCAGTTGCATGGCGCGCTGCATGACTTCCTGGTCGAGCCAGCGCCGCCCCTGCGCCACGGTTTCCAGGCACGTCAGGAGGTCGCGGGGCGCGGTCGATTTGATGACGATGCCGTCCACGCCCAGTTGCATGGCCTCCTTCGTCGCCTGGTCGTTGATGCCGCCGGTGAGCAGGACGACCGGGCGATTGTCGCCGCGATGACGCAGCGTCCGCAACACGTCGAGGCCGGTGCGCTCGGGCATGCTGTTGTCGAGGATCAGCATGTCCGGCCGCGCCTTTGGCAGTGCGTCGAGCGCCGCCGTGCCGGTGTTCACAGTGGCGACCACTTCGAAGTTGGTCTTGTCCAGCAGCATACCGATGCCGCTTAATGTCAGCGGATCATCCTCTGCCACCAATATGCGCGTCATTGCGACCTCTTTATCGTGTTTTTTCAGTTCAATGCATTATCATCCCGTTCCTTAGACGCACAATATGGTCTTGCAAGAGGCGAGCGGCCAGTCGCAACAGGCCGCTGTTGGCTGAACGAAGGCCAGTCCGCCGCGAGACTAGAATTCCCGCAGGATCTCGCGCAGGGTCGTGCCCTTATATTCGGTGCGGACGGCACCCGCCTTCTGGAGTGCGGGAATGACGCCATCCAGCAGGGCTGGAAGCTGGTGGTTGTAGCCCGATCCTTCGATCAGGATGCCGTCGCCGCCCACTTCGTCCATCACCGCCATCAACTGGTCCGCGACCTGCTGCGCCGTGCCCCTGAAGCGCGCATTGCTGCCGCCTTTACCTGTAGAGAAGAGGTCGCGCAGGGACTTGCCCTCCTCCCGCCCGGCCTTCTTCATATGTTCAAGCGCGCTGGTATGGCCGCCAGCGACAATGTCCTGCGGCACGGGCGCGTCGAGATCATATTGCGAGAAGTCGATGTCGAGCGAGGACGAAGCCATGACGATATTATGCTCGAACGCGGCCTGCTTGTCCGCCTCCGTCATCTCGCGGACTTCGCCATTTTCAGGGAGGATGTTGAGCGGCGTCAGGAAGAAGACCTTGATGTCGTCGGGATTGCGGCCCTGCTTTTCGGCGCGGTTCCGGATGTCATCGCGATAGGCCTTCATGCCCTTGACGCCGCCCGTCATCATGCCAAGCACGACCTCGGCATTTTTGGACGAGAAATCACGCCCGCGATCGGACGCGCCCGCCTGCGCCAGGACAGGATAGCCCTGCGGCGATCGCAGCGTGTTCAGCGGGCCGCGTGAGCGGAAATGCTTGCCCTGGAAGTTGACGGTGTGGACCTTTGTATGATCCACATAAACACCGGTTTCAGTGTTCGCGACCAGCGCGCCCTCTTCCCAGCTGTCCCACAGCTTCTTGCACAGTTCGACGAACTCATCGGCGATGTCGTAGCGTTCGCTCGGCGGGAGCAGCTTTTCCAGGCCGAAGTTCAGGGCGGCGTTCTTCTCGCTCGACGTCACCATGTTCCAGCCTGCCCGCCCCTTCGTCAGGCTATCAATGGTAGAGAGCAGCCGAGCGAGCAGATAGGGCGGGTAGAAAGTCGTGGAGGCGGTCGCGATCAGGCCGATGTGCGACGTATCCTGCGCCATCAGGGGCAGGAGCGGCAACGGGTCGAGCTTGGGCGCCAGGGTGGCGTTCTTGAGATCCAGCTCCATGGAGCCGCCATAGCGGTCACCCACGATCGTCGTGTCCTCGAAGAAAATGAAGTCGAACTTCGCGGCCTCCAGCATCCGGGCCAGCTCTTTATGGTAAGACCCATCCGCCCATTGCGAACCGAACTCCGTGCCGTCACCCGGCCAGGAGGTGGCGCCGAACTTGGTGAAATAGCCGAGGTGGAATTTCTTGTGGGCCATCTCCGGAAAACCTCTCTTGCGATTATCTCAATCCGACTTTCTCCCTCCAATCTTCTGAAGGGTGGGTCCGCCAAGGCCGTATGACTAGCGCTTTACCGCTCCTCAAAATTCTCAATCGTTGGCGTTGTTCAACATTTATCAAGCGCGCGGCGGGCGGTCGACCGGCAGCCTGAAATGTTCCGGATGACTGGAAGAATTCAGGTCGGGTTGACGGGCGACAGGACGGCTTCCGGTATGTCGCTCACTGACCCTTCGTTGCGCGCAAGATATCTGCTGATGCCGAAGAATATGGCGGCCGCTGCGCCGCTGGCTATCACCACTGCGATGAAGACGGGTTCATAATTGCCCGCATAGTCGCGCAACCAACCAGCGGCGGGAGACATGAGGAAGGTGAAGGGAAGCGTCATGACGCCCAGCAGGCCGAGCACTTTCGGCAGCGCCTCGGCCCCATAGATCTGCACCACCAGCGCGTTGAGCGGCGGGAACACCGACGCTCCGCACAGACCTATGAGGAACGAAGAAACAACCAGGGCGGGCATCCATCCGGTAATCGCCAGCAGGACCCAGGCGATGGCAAAGCCTACTCCGGCCAGACCCAGCGTATTGGCAGCACCGATGCGGTCGCAGGCGTAGCCGGAAAACAGGGAACCCATGATGCTGGACGCGCCGGACACGGCGAGCAGCACGGCTCCTGCCTCCATCGACGCCTTATATTCCGTGACGATTGGCAAAATGTGCGCACCCCCGGTAATAGCGGTGCCGTTCAGGATGCCGTCTGCCACCGCGATCATCCAGAACATCGCCCCGGCAAGGATGACGATATGGCGAGAACCCAAGCCCGGGCTTTCGGCAGGCCCTTGATCGTCCAGCGCCTCCATCGGCGGGTCGACCACGCCCAGCATCAAGGGCAGCAACAGCAGGTGCAGGGCGGCGAGCGAGAGAAAGAAGACCTTCAGCCCATAAGTCTGGACGATGCTGACGCCCACCACCGGAATGACTGTCGTAAACAGGGGCAGATAGGTGATGCCCATCACCTTGCCGCGCGCTTCGGGATACCAGCCGCCCGCCAGTACAGCTGGCGGAAGGGCGGCAAACAAGGCCGCGCCAGGTCCGATCAGAAGACCACAGGCCGCGAGGGCGAACAGCATGCTCGGCGCGTAGGCAAGGGAGATATATCCAATGAGGGAGAGCAGCACTCCTGCCGGCATGATCCGCCGCAGACCCCATCGGGCGATGGCACCGGCGATCAGCGGGCCGAACGCAGTCATGGAAAGAACGGCAAGGGAAAGCGCCATCGCCGCCATGCCCAAAGACGCGCCATAACGATCCTGCAGCGCGAGAACGGTTATGGCCAACCCGCCAAAGGCGCAGCCGGTGCCGGTATTCTGCGCCAGCATGGCGCGAACCAGCATGCCGCGTCTCAGTCGCGCCGTTCCCGTATCAAATGCATCCGCGCGCACATGTTCCATCATGCAGTAACCGCCTTATCCGACCGGCGGGCATCCCGCGGCCGTTCCAACATTTTCCGGAAGACGGCACTCGCTTCACTCAACTCGCGCACTGCTTTCCCGAAGCCCGGGGAATTGTTGGTCCACGTCAACCTTTAGTCAAGCCCCTCTTTTCACTCTCGGCCAGGGTGGGACCTTTGCAGCACGGGATTGACAATCGTTGAACTTTGTCCACTCTTCCCCGGCGCGGGATTTAAGCTGTCAGGGCGCAGCGATCCGCAGCGCCGCAATTTTGTGCGCCAGTTAGAAGAAGCCTTCGGGCTATGAGGAAACGGCCATGAACAACAACGCATTCCTGCGACCCGTCGCAGAGCCGCAGCTGGTAGAAGCCGCGTTCAGCGAAGATCAGCGCCAGAGGCTTTTCAACGTCATGCGCGACAAAGGTCCGTGGAAAACGATCCTGTCGCAGGAGTTCTCTTCCCCTGAAGAAGTGATCGCCACGACGTCGGGCAGCCTTCCCGAAGGCTTTGTGCCCACATGGGATATGTTTCTGAGCCCCGTGTTCCGCGCGACCCTGGGACGCGGCCATGCCAGCCTCTACACCGAAATCGAGGATTGCTTCCTCAACTTCAAGTTCCTTGAACTGGTGCGCGGCTATTGGAACGCCAAATATGCGACGCCGAACCTGATGCTCTGCAACATCCAGGGTCCTTCGGGTTCGGGCGGCACGCCTCACGTCGATGGCGCCGACTTCCGCGGCATCACGATCCAGAATTCTCCGTCCTGGCTCATCGGGCTGATGACCAAATCAGGGCTGTTCCGCGAATGGCAGATCAAGAAGGCGCAGGTTCTGACCTGGTATTATAAGGGGCAGATCGGCGGGGGCTTCACTTACTGGCCCGATGGTCCCCAGGGCCAGCCCAAGCAGCTGTACGCGCCGATGTGGGGGCGTGCCGCCGTGGTCGAGAATGAGGTCATGTATCACGGCGCCAACTCCTGTGGTCCGGAGCATATGCGCAGGCCCGAGGGTCTGACGATCGACTCCGTCATCGCGGCCGATCCGTCATCCAGCGACTGGCAGATCAAGACCGATGGCAAAGTCATCCAGCAGCTGCCCGCCGACGAAGTCCGGTTCCTGGTCCATTGGGGAGCGGACATTTTCATGGACCTGGATGAAATGTCGCTGGTGCTCGATCATAGCGATGACCTGTCGCATGAGCGGGTGTTCGACATCTTCCTGTCGGAACTGCGTGCTCGCGGCGTCCCGTTCAAGATGCCGACGGATCCGCTGCATGACGGGGAGTTCATCCAGTTGCTGACCGCCCATTTCGATCCGGGCCTGCCCACGATCATGCCGCCGGAATATGGCATTGCTGCGGAATAAGAACCAGGGATAGGTAGGCCGCTGGCCTGCCTATCCTTACCGAAAAGCAAAGAATGGGCCCGATGCTTGCGCAACGGGCCCATTCTTTTGCCTTGGCTCTGACATTCCCCATGAAGCCAGCCCCCTGTTGGGGGCCGGCCCATGATCAGAAGGAAAGCCGCGTCTGAATACCGAATTCACGGCGCTGGTCATAATTGATCGCCGTGTAGCCAGTCGGCGTGCCGAACAGGTCGAAGATTTGGCCCGGATCGACATTGTCCCGGCGCTGGTCGAACACATTGCGGACAAAGAAGTTCACCTCCGCACCGATCGGCGTCCTGACGCCCGCGAACGCATCCAGCTTGAAGGAGTTGGGGTAGCGGATGTTGGAGTTCGGGTTGACCCGCTTGCCCTGATAGCGGCCCAGGAGGCGCACGAAGGTCTGGAAATCGTCCGGCAGATCTATGCTATATTCCGTGTTGAACGATGCCTGGAACTTTGGCAGCGCGGACAAGGCGCTGTTGGACGAGCAGACGCTGTAATAGCGCCCGGGCTGCACTGCGGGTGCTCCGCCGAAGTCGGGGTTGCCGTCATTGTTATAGTCGTTGCAGGGAATTTCTGCATTGTCATATTTGGCGTCAGTATAGGATGCCGAAAGCTGAGCATTCCAGTTGCGCGTGATCTGCCCGCGCAGCTCCATTTCAACACCGCGCACGATTGCATCACCATTATAGGTCAAGTTGGTGGCGGAACATCCGTTCTGAGTCCCCGGTGTCGAGGGATCATAGTCACAGGCGATGCCGTTGACGCGATTGATGAAGTTGTTGAACTTCTGGTAGAAGGCCGACACGGCATAGGTCAGGCGATTATTGAACAATGTGCCTTTCGCGCCGACTTCGAATGAATCGGACTTTTCCGGGCTCCATCTGAAGAGGGAAGTGGGAATGCGGCCCGGACCTCCATTGGTCGCAGCCTCGGTCGTGTCAAACCCACCGGGGCGATAGGCACGTCCGTAATTGCCATAGACGATCAGGCTGTCGGAAAACTCATGTTTGTAGCTCGCCGTGCCGGTCCAGGCGTCATATTTTGACGGATTGGTCGGGTCATTAATCTCGTTCGTTGAATAGCGCAGGCCGACGTCCAGCGTGTCCTTGTCAGTGAAGTTGAAGGTCTGCGTCGTGAAATAACCCCGATCATGCGATTTCGTCGGAGTGCCTCCACCCAACGGCAGACATGGCAAGCCGAAACCGGCCAATGGTCCGGGCGTAGCTTCGCAGTCACCGTTCGCACCCGTATAGTCGACGAGGCCAGTGAAAGGTGACTTCACGTCGTTGAAGTAAACACCGAAGCGGTAGATCCAGAAATGATCCCCAGTCCGCTCGAACCGCAGTTCGTTGGTCAAGGTCTTCGTCTTGATGTCGATCCGCTGGAACAGCTGAACCGGGAGTCGGAACCCAGGACCGAACGAGAGCAGCCCGTTGCCAAGATCAAGATCGCGCACGGTATTGAAGTCGTTGTTCTGATAGCTTCCGATGTAGCTGAGCAAATGCCCGCCGAAATCATAGCTTGCATTGACGATGGTGGCGCGTCCCTTTGTGACGAACAGATTGTCGCCATCAGTGATCGCGGCGCGGTCATCCGGGCCGATAAATCCGAACTCGCCAACAGGCGCACCTTCCGCGCTGACTACGGGGCGGAGCTGCCTGACCTTCGAGCGGAATTGCTGGTGCATCACGAGGATGTCGAGATTTTCTGTCGGATGCAGCAGCAAGGATATGCGACCGGCGTAAGAGCGCGAGCGGTCGGTGTCGCCCGTGAGGATGTTCCTCACGCCATTCCCATAATTGAGGTCGTAAAGACCGGCGACGCGAAGGCCGACCTTGTCAGTCACCACGGGAATGCTGACGCCGCCCTGCAAATTGACGGCTTCGCGATCGCTATAGCTTGCGCTGCCGCTTACCTCGAACTTCTGCAGACTGGGCTGGCGCGTGCCGATCAATATCGCGCCGGACGGACCCGTCCCGCCGCGCAGTGTGCCCTGGGGACCACGAAGCACCTGGATGGACCCGATGTCGAATTGAGCCTGAAGCGCCTGTGTGGGATCGAACGGGACTTCATTGAGGTAGATGTCGACCGACCGGTTCGTCTGGCTGTCCTGATCGAATGCCACGCCGCGCAGAGACACGGCCTGCTGACGCCCGTCGCCCGACGAGATCGACAGACCCGGCACGAACTTCGCGACATCTTCAAAGCGCGTGATGTTGAAGCGCTCCAGTTGTTCGCCGTTGACCACGTTGACGGTCTGCGGCGTGTCGATCAGACGCTCGACGCGCTTCTGGGCCGTCACCACGATATCGGCGGCGTTACCGCTACCAGCGGCCGTTTCGACGTCCTGCACCTGCGTTGCTGGCTGCGCGAAGGCGGGCGCGCTCGTCAGCATCGTACCAATTAAAAATAGAGCTTTCCTCACATTCATCCTCCCTGAATTTGCCCGATATGAAGCCGGGTTTTTATGGCCTTCCCAGCTGTCTCAATCTGCAAGACAGCGTTGTCACGATTCCGCCAGAGAATTCCGGACGACTGAGCCTTGCCCCAGCGCCCGGACGGCCAAACCCATTTTGTTTATTTCAGCATCTCTCTCCTGCCTGCAGCGATAAGGGCAGATTCACTCGAAATCAAGTCGATGGCGTTCGATTTCAAGCTGTGTGAGCAACTAATGGCTTAATCAAATCCCCGTTGACGCTGTCGTTGCCTTGTCACGTCCGAGCAAGGCAGCATCATTTACATGGGTCGGCAAGATCAATTCTTGAAGTTGTACCGTAACTTAAGGCCGAACCGGCCCCCGCCGCAAAAAGGGCCAGGCCTTCAGCGATGCGCCGCACGCCCGCTCCCCCTGAAGCCTCTGCCCTTCCACGCATCAGCCTTCCGACCTGTCGATGTCCGCCAGGAACTCCACCATGCGGGCACTGACTTCGGCCGCCCGCTCCATCTGGAGCATATGTCCAGCTTTGGGCAGGATCTCGACGCGGCGCAGGTCGGCATATTGGCTTGGCAATTTCGCCAATGGATCGTCGCCATGGAAAGCTTCCATGTCCGTGTCATTCTCGCTTGTCAGGAAATAGAAGGGCACGGGGTTGGGTATATTCTCGAACTTGCGGCGATAGGCCCAGCGCAGGTCCATGGCCCGATACCAGTTCAGCCCGCCCAGAAATCCGGATCGGGCATAGTCGCTCACGAAGAACTCAAGCTCCAAATCGCTCAGCCAGGGCCATGGCAATGGCGGCGCTTCGGGCAATGCATCGAGATAGGATGTGCCGGGCGGGTGCTTCCAGACGTCGACATAATGATAATCGCCTGAGAGAGCGTAAAAGACCCGCTTCAGAAACGCGCGCGGTTCTGCATCAAGCGCGGCTTCGGCAACGCCCGGCTGCCGCGTGAAATAGTCGATATGATAGAAATGCCTTTGCCCGAGATCGCGGGCGGCGGTCAGCGGCGAGCAGTCCGGGTCATGAGGCCAGGCCGGATTGCCCAGTCCGATGATCGCGCGCATGCGTTGGGGCCAGTGATAGGCCATGTCGTAAATAGCGAAGAGCCCGAAATCCAGCCCGGCAAAGACGGCCCGTTCCTCGCCTAGATGGTCGAGCAAGCCGACGAGATCGCCCATCGTATGCTGAACGTCATAGGCTTCCACTTCGATCGGGGCGCTTGTCTGCCCCATGCCGCGCAGATCGAAGGCGACGACGCGATATCCTGCGGCGGCGATGGCTGCGATCTGGTGCCGCCAGCTGAACCAGCTGTGCGGAAATCCGTGGGCCAGCACCACCAGCGGCCCCTGGCCCTGCTCGACATAATGCATGGTGAGGCCATTGATATCGGCCCAATGATGCCGCCACTCAGCCATTGGCCTCTCCTCCTTCGAGCAGCAGTTTCTTGCCCGGACGCCAGTAACTACACGCTCGCGCTCGCATGCGCAAAGCGGGACTAGCTCACTTGCTGTACATTTTGCGTTGCGGGAAGTCGGAATTCAGGGCGTTCTATCCCTATATGACGCCTAAGATCTTTGGATAATTTGCTGGCCATGCCCCATCACGCCGTCTTCGACGCCTTCGCGCCCCCGATCCGCTCGCAAAGCCCGCTTCGGCAGGCGATCACGGCCGCCTATCGCCGCGATGAAGCGGCATGCGTGGCGCCGCTGCTGGAGGCCGCAACTTTGGATGGGCCGGACCGGGAAGCGATCAGGCAAATCGCCCGCCAGCTGGTGACGACGCTCCGCGCCCACCGCAGCGGCAGCGGCGTGGAAGCGCTGATCCAGGAATATTCGCTGTCCAGCGAAGAGGGCGTCGCGCTGATGTGCCTTGCCGAAGCATTGCTGCGTATCCCTGACGACGCGACCCGGGACGCGCTGATCCGCGACAAGCTGGCTGGCGGCGACTGGAGCGCCCATGTGGGCGGCGGCAAGTCGTTGTTCGTCAATGCGGCCACATGGGGGCTGGTCGTCACGGGCAAGCTGGTCGGCAGCGTCGATGACCGTGGGCTTGGCGCCGCGCTGACGCGTCTGGTGGCGCGCGCCGGGGAGCCGGTGATCCGTCGCGGCGTCGATCTCGCCATGCGGATGATGGGCGAACAGTTCGTCACCGGAGAGACGATCTCCCAAGCCTTGAAGCGCGCGCGCAACCTGGAAGCGAAAGGCTTTCGCTACAGCTATGACATGCTGGGCGAGGCAGCGGCGACCGCTGCGGATGCTGACCGCTATCATGCCGACTATGAACGCGCCATCCACGCGATCGGAAAGGCGGCCGGTGGGCGCGGCATCTATGAAGGACCCGGCATTTCGATCAAGCTGTCCGCGCTTCATCCGCGCTATGTCCGTGCGCAGGCGGAACGGATCATGGGCGAACTGCTGCCGCGGGTGAGGCAGCTAGCCCTGCTCGCGAAGCGCTACGACATCGGCCTTAATATCGATGCCGAGGAAATGGACCGGCTCGAACTTTCGCTCGATCTTCTCGAAAGCCTGGCGACCGATCGCGACCTTGCCGGATGGGACGGCCTGGGCTTCGTCATCCAGGCCTATGGCAAGCGTTGTCCGTTCGTGATCGAATGGATCATCGACCTTGCCCGGCGTTCCGGACGCCGCATCATGGTCCGTCTGGTAAAGGGCGCCTATTGGGACGCGGAGATCAAGCGGGCACAGGTGGACGGCCTTGCCGACTTCCCGGTCTATACCCGCAAGGTGCATACCGACGTCGCCTATATCGCCTGCGCGCAAAAGCTGCTTGCGGCACCTGACGCAGTCTTCCCGCAGTTCGCGACGCATAATGCCCAGACGCTCGCGACCATCTACCGCATCGCCGGGCCGGATTTCAGGAGCGGCCAATATGAGTTCCAGTGCCTGCATGGCATGGGCGAGCCGCTGTACGAGCAGGTGGTGGGCAAGGACAAGCTTGACCGGCCGTGCCGCATCTATGCGCCCGTTGGCACGCATGAGACGCTGCTTGCCTATCTTGTCCGCCGCCTGCTTGAAAATGGCGCCAATTCCTCCTTCGTCCACCGCATCGGCGATCCGGCGGTTCGGCTGGAAGATCTGATCGCTGATCCAGTCGAACTGGTCCGCGCCATGCCCCATGCGGGAGCCCGGCATGACCAGATAGCGTTGCCTGCCCATATCTATCCCGATCGCCGCAATTCGGCGGGTTTCGATTTGAGCGACGAGGCAACGCTCGCCGCGCTCTCGCAAGCCCTTCGCGAAAGCGCAGAGACCGGCTGGACGGCAGCCCCGACTTTCGGGTCAGGCGAAGAGCGGGCGATCGTCAATCCCGCCGATCATCGGGACAGGGTCGGCACGGTGATGGAAGTGGCGGCGGAAGATGCCGCCGCCCTTGTCGCCCACGCCGCCTCATCGGATTGGGGCAGCAAGTCCGTGGACGAGCGCGCTGCGATATTGGAGCGCGCAGCCGACGCGATGCAGGCGCGCATGCCGATCCTGCTCGGCCTGCTGATGCGGGAGGCTGGAAAATCGCTTCCCAATGCTATCGCGGAAGTGCGCGAGGCGATCGATTTCCTGCGCTATTATGCAATGCAGGCACGCACCAGCTTCGGCGCCGAGCAGCAGCCCTTGGGGCCCATCATCTGCATCAGTCCATGGAATTTCCCCCTGGCGATCTTCACCGGGCAGGTCGCCGCCGCTCTGGTCGCGGGCAATCCGGTGCTCGCCAAACCGGCGGGCCAGACGCCGTTGATCGCGGCGGAGGCCGTGCGCCTGCTGCACGAGGCGGGCATACCCCGCCATGCGCTTCAGCTGACCCCCGGCGATGGGCTGTTGGGCAGCGCCCTAGTGTCCGCGCCGGACACGGCAGGCGTCATGTTCACCGGCTCAACCGCTGTCGCGCGGATGATACAGGGCGAGCTTGCAAAGCGGCTATCCCCTGCGGGACGCCCTATCCCGCTGGTTGCCGAAACGGGCGGCCAGAATGCGATGATCGTCGATTCATCCGCCCTTGCAGAACAGGTGGTGGCGGATGTGCTGGTGTCGGCCTTCGACAGCGCTGGCCAGCGCTGCTCCGCGCTTCGTGTGCTGTGCCTGCAGGAAGAGGTGGCGGATCGCATCCTGCTGATGCTGAAGGGCGCGCTGCGTGAAATGCGTGTCGGCCGGCCCGACGCGCTGAAGGTCGACATCGGTCCGGTGATCACAGAACAGGCCAAGGCCGGGATCGAAAAGCACATCGCCAGGATGCGCGAGCGCGGCGCGCATGTCGATCAACTCGCCCTTCCCGTCGAGGCGGCGCATGGCAGCTTCGTCGCACCGACGATCATCGAAATCGGCGATATCGCAGAGCTTGAACAGGAAGTTTTCGGCCCCGTCCTGCATGTCGTGCGGTTCCGGCGCGAGCGGCTGGATGCGCTGATCGATGCGATCAATGCGACTGGCTATGGCCTGACCTTCGGCCTGCACACCCGACTGGATGAGACCATCGATCATGTCACGGCGCGCGTTCAGGCGGGCAATCTCTATGTGAACCGCAACATGATCGGCGCGATCGTGGGCGTCCAGCCGTTCGGCGGGCGGGGGCTGTCGGGAACAGGCCCCAAGGCGGGCGGGCCGCTCTACCTTGGCAGGCTGGTGGCCCGGCCGCCCGTCCTGCGTCACCGGGCAATGGATGCCGCTTCGCCGATCCATGCTTTCGCCGACTGGCTGGAAGCGAAGGGAGAAAGCGGCAGCGCGGCGAAAGCCCGCGACTATGCCGCTGCCTCTGCGCTGGGAACCAAGCTTGCGCTGCCCGGGCCGGTGGGGGAAAGCAACCTCTACAGCCTTCACCCCCGTGGCCGGATTGGTATGAAGCCCCAGACGCCGCATGGCTTGTTCGAACAGATGGCGGCGGTGCTGGCCACCGGCAACCGGGGCGTGGTCGAAGAGCCGCTGCCTGACGATCTGCCGCCCCATGTCGCCGCTGCATTTTCCGCTTGGGCGGACGGCCCCTGTTCCGTCGTCCTGGTGGAAGGCGACGGAATGACGGTCGCCCGGGCGGTGGCCGAAGCCGCGGCCATGCCTGGGCCGATCATCCCGGTCCATGCCGCCGACCAGGACCAGCCCCTCGCCTATCATTGCGACTGGTTGCTCGAAGAGGTGTCGGTATCGATCAACACCACTGCCGCTGGCGGGAACGCCAGTCTGATGATGATCGGCTGATGCGCGCGGAATTGGCCGTTGCCTTCTGGCCTCTTATCCATAATCGCATTTGTGCATCATGTAAGTTCGTGACAATCCTCGCAAAGATATGCGTACGCGCAAAATGCCAGAACCGGCGCCGCGCATGTTGGCGGCATTACGAAGAAGCTCTCTTCTGGGGCGATTGCGCGTTGGTGCCGATCCTGAATGGCTGATATCGGCGGGCAGGCTGGTCACGGTGCTGTTCGCGGCCTTGGCCATATACCTGGACCCGACACGCCCGGCCGGTTTCCTTGCCGAAGCGCATTTGCTGCTGGCAAGCTATATCGCCTTTTCGCTCTGGCTGGCCCTGACGCCGCCGCGCTGGCCGCTGGAAAGCAAGCTGCATCTGATCATTCACGGCATAGACCTGCTGGCGCTTGGCGCGCTCGTCTATCTGACGGATGAGCTTAGCAGTCCATTTTTCCCTTTTCTGCCGTTCATCCTGCTGGCGACGACGCTCCGCTGGGACATGCTGGGCGCCGTGCTGGGCGCGGTCGTCATGCAGCTGTTGCTGGTTGCCCTGGGATGGCAGGATTTGCAGGATGGGGAGTCTGAACTCAACCTGTTGATCATGCGGTCGGCCTATTTCCTCGTGGCGGCGGCCATGCTCGGCTATTTCGGCGCATGCCGCGCGCGGAGCAGCCACCGCTTCGCTCAACTGGCCAGCTGGTATCCGGCCCCCGCCCCAACGGACCGGCGACTGTTGTTGAGCGACATGCTGCGTCATGCGTCGGAGCTTCTCGGCGTCAGCCAGGTGCTGCTGCTCTGGCAAAATCAGAAAGGCTCCGGCGGAACCGTCGCATTGTGGGGAGCGGGGGGCCTCAGGATCGCGGAAATCGACGAGCCCTCCTTCTGGCGCGCCAGAAGCCCGAAGCGGGAATGGAAGGAGCTTTTCCGGCGCAGCCATGCAGCAGAGCTGGACGCGATCGCCGCCGCCGCCGGGTGGGAGAAACTATCTGCCGACCCGGCCGGAGTGCGATCAGCTCCCGTAAGGAGCGCGGGGAGCGCGGACAGGCTGTTCGTCATCGGCTCCGCCAATCATCACGAAGAAACGCAGCATCTGACGCAAATCACCGCGCTCCGCATCGGGCATGAGCTGGAACGATGGGAGTTGATCCATGCGATTGCCGACAATGCCCGTGGGCAGGAACGCATCCGGCTGGCGCGCGACCTGCACGACAGCGTTCTGCAGGAACTGACCGCCGCCTCGCTGAAACTGAAGGCCGCCGGTATGAGCCTGCCCGAAGGCGCGCGCGGGGCGCTGGACAGCGTCGCGAGCGTCATGGCCGAACAACAGCGCCGCATCCGCCTGTTCGTCGAGGGCAGCCGCGACACAGAAGCGCCGCCCGTGCGCCTTCTTTCCCTCTCGCTCGCCCAGAGCGCCGATGAACTGGCCGACCAATGGGGATGCGATATCGCCCTGTCGATCGACCCGCCCGACATGGAGGCGTCAGGCGATCTTCACCGTGAACTCAGGCAATTGCTGAGCGAGGCGACAGCCAATGCGGTGCGGCATGGCGGCGCGACCCGCTTGTCCGTTGAACTGAACCAGCAGGATGACGCCCTGCGCCTCACCATCTCCGACAATGGCTGCGGCATGGTGCCGGCATCCGGCCGCAAGCCCGGCTGGCCGCGATCCTTGCGGGCGCGCATTCGGGACCTGGGCGGCCGCATGGACATAATGCGCTACGCGCCCGGGCTGGCGATGCGGATCGAGGTGCCTTTGCAATGAAGCATTCGGTTTTCCTGCTGGATGATCATCCGGTGGTGCTGCACGGCCTGGCCGAACTGGTTGCGATGGAGCCCGATTTCCGCGTCGTCGGCAGCATGACCGACGGCACGGCGGCTTTCCAGGCGATCGACCGATTGAAACCCGACATCGTGGTGCTGGACATCAACATGCCCGACATCAGCGGGCTGGCGCTGTTGCGGCGCATAAGGATGGCAAACCTGCCCGTCCGGCCCGTCTTCCTGACCGCCTTGATTACGCCCCAACAGCTATCCGAAGCGATCGAAAACGGCATTTGGGGCGTCGTGTTGAAGGAAGCAGCCCCCAACACGCTGATCGACTGCCTGCGGAGCGTCGCGCGTGGGTGCCAATGGCTGCCACAGGAAATGGCGCGTCAAGCCAACCGCGTCTGGCGCGATGACGGTCCGTCCCTCGGTCTGGCCGCGCTTACCCCGCGCGAGATGGAGATCGCCGCGCAGGCATGCCGGGGCCTTTCCAACCGCGACATCGCGCGACAACTGGGCGCTGGCGAAGGCACGGTGAAGATCCATCTCCACAATATTTTCCAGAAGCTGCGCATCACCAACCGCACCGCTTTGGCCGCCATCTATTTCGAGGGTGTAACGGTCGCAAATGGTGAGCCTCCGAAGGGCTAGGCCACGGCCCCTTGGGAGTATATAAATCCATGGATTCCCGCGTCTCTCCAGCGTCCATAAAGATTGTCCCATCGGCATCGTTCGGCGGGAGAATCGGTCAAAATGGCAACCCAGTTCAAACAGGAAATCCTGCCCGCTCCCTTTGACCAGCCGGCGATCCTGACGCTTGAACAATCGCTGTCGCTGGAAGTCAGCGAAGCCAACCGCCTCTATGCCCGGCACCTCAACCGGCATCTGCTGGGGCTTTATGGCATATTGGGCCTCGATGACCTCGATGTGCGGGCAGCAACAGGCACTGTGCTGCATCTGGCGGATGGACGGGAGGTTCTGGATTTTTCTACTGGCATGGGCGCGGCGGGCCTCGGCCATAATCACCCCCGCATCGTCGCCGCCGAACAGCTGTGCCATGCCCGGCAGGTGCTCGACATCATAAAGCTCGCCCCCCACAAATTGCAGGCGGCCTTGGCCTATAATCTGGCGCAAATCCTGCCCGATCCTCTGGACACCAGCTTCTTTTCCACCTCAGGCGCCGAAGCCAACGAAGCGGCAATGAAACTGGCAGAGCGGATCCAGACGCCAAAGGGTAAACGGAAATTCCTCTGCATGCGCGGCGCCTTCCACGGGAAGACGCATGGCGCGCTGGCGCTGACGACCGCCACAAATGTCCATACCGGCTTCCTGCTGGGCGTGCCGAAGGAGAATCTTATCTATATCCCGTACGGCGACATCGACGCGATGCACCGGGCGATCGCGGAGGAAAGCGGCGCAAACGGCAACAGCATCATCGCAGCCATCATCGAACCGATCCGTGGCACGGCCTGCGAGGTCCCCCCGGCCGGATATCTGAAGCAATTCGCCCAGCTTTGCCGCGACAATGACATATTGTCGATCTTCGACGAGGTGAAGGTCGGTTGTGGACGGACTGGCCGCTTTTGCGCCTTCATGCACGAAGATGTGGTGCCGGACATGGTGACCCTTGCCAAGACCTTGGGCGGCGGCAAGCGGGCGATCGGCGCGATGGTGACTTCGCGCGCCCTGTTCGAACAGGCCTATGGCAATCGCAACGACTGCAACCTGCACAGCTCCACCTTCAGCGGGATCGGTGAAAGCTGCGCGGTCGCGATCGAGACGCTCAACACGCTCTATGAAGACGGGTTGATCGACAATGCGCGAGAAATGGGGGATTATCTGGAGGCAAGGCTGGAAGCGTTGCACATCAAATATCCGCGCACCCTCCTTGAAGTGCGCGGCCGGGGACTGTTCCGCGCCATCCGGGTCAATTTCCGTGAAGATTTGGCGGCCAAGCTGGTCGACGTGTCCAACAATCCCCTGTTCCTCACCTATCAGTCCGTGCTGATCGGCGCGCTCGCCCGGCAGCTTTTCGACCGGCATGGCGTCCTGGTGCATTTCCAGCCCGGCGCGCGGGACATGCTGCACTTCATGCCGCCCTTCACCGTCACCAAGGCAGAAATAGATCGGCTGGTGGATGGGCTCGACGATATCTTCGATCGCGGCATTCCGGACTCGGTGCTCCATTTCGTCGCTGGAAATGTGAAGCGCATCCTGGCTGGCTTCCGGGCAAAGCCGTGATGTATCCATTCCAACCCGATGAGGCTCTGGCCCGTGCCCGGTCCGGCATCGTGCTGGACCGGATCAGCGCGGGCGGCCTGCCGCTCCTCGCTCTTCTGCTGTTCCTGCTGGTGACGCACCACGGCATCGGCATCTGGCCGGACAGCACCCGCTACATGAGCCTGTCGAGCCAGCCCTGGGACGCACCGCTTTATCCTGCCTTGTTGCAACTGGTGGCCATGCCCGGCATCGACATCGTCAGTGGCGCCTGGGGCATCGGGCTGGTGCTGGCGCCGCTCAACGCCTTTCTCGCCTGGTATCTGATACGGACAGCAAGCGGCAGTCCAGCGGCGGCGGCCCTGGGCACCGCGATCATCATCATCGCGCCGCAGACGGTGACGCTGCATGGCCTCGCCATGTCGGAGCCGCTGTTCCTTACCACCATCTATGGCACGCTGATCGCGCTTGCCCGCTATCTGCGCGATGCGGACGGACGCTGGCTGATCATGGCGGGGATCGGCATTGGCCTTGCCTCTCTGACACGCTTCACCAGCCCGGCGCTCGGCGCGGCGATCGCATTGTTCCTGCTGATCGATCCACGCCAGCCTTTGCCGGGCAGGTTCGCAAACATCCTCCGCATCCTCATCCCATCGGCGTTCATATTCTTTGGATGGGTTGCGCTAGGCGAAGCGGTGAATGGCAGGTCGACCGGCCGTCCGCTGGAGTGGCTGGGCAACATGACGGTGGCCGATTGGTGGCTGAGCTTCCACGCGATGACCGCCTGGCTCTTGCCGGACGATGTTCCAGGACCAGCGCGTGGCGCCGTGTTCCTCCTGGCGCTGGGTGCGGGCCTCTTCGCCGTGGCCCTTCATGGCCGCCGCGCGCTCAGGCGGACAGGTGGCGCGGATGTGTCCCTGCTCGCCGTGCCGCTGGCCCTGTTCTTCTTTACCTACCTCGCCTTTATGGTGCTCGCGACATCGATAGAGGCCAATCTCCACATGAATGGCCGCTATGCCTATCCGATCTATTGCACCAGCGTCATGGCGGCAGCGATCACGGTGGCGCAGCTGGACCGCGCATCCACGGCAGCACGCCTGCCGCGCTTCATCCTGATCGGCATTGGCTGCATGATGCTGGCCAGTCATGCCGCCCGCACGACCGTCCGCACCTACAATGATTATCACAAGGGCGTGGGCTATGCGGCGCTGGACTGGGTCCGGTCCCCCACGATCGCGGCGGTCGCGCGCTTGCCGCGGGACGCTGTAATCTACTCCAACGGCCCCGATGTCATCGGCTATCTGCTGCGCCGTCCGGCGCGCGACGTTCCCATGCACATCAGCCTGCGCATCGGCCGGGAGGACGCGCAGTTCCCCTATGCCAGGCAACTGGCGTCAGCCAGCGCCGCGCTGGCGCGCGGCAATGCCTATGTCGTCTTCCTGAACGGGATCGACTTCCGCTTTTACATGGCGTCGGAGCGCGAGCTTGCCGGTCGCCTGAACCTGGTACGCGCCGCCAAGCTGGAGGACGGCGCCATTTATCGACGCGCGTGGGGCAAGGAGGGCAACAATGAGTGAGGAAGCCATGACGGTCAGTCCAGTTCAGGCTCCACATGGACGGTGGCGCGATTATGTCGCCATCGCCCGGCTGGACCATATGACGAAGCATGTGTTCATCCTCCCGGGGATCGTGCTGGCCTATGTGCTGCGGGATCCGGCACAGGACCCGCGCCTTGTCACGCTGCTGCTCGGCCTGATCAGCGCCGTGGCGATCGCTTCGGCCAATTATGTGATCAACGAATGGCTGGATCGCGACTTCGACGCCTTTCACCCGCTCAAGTCCGCCCGTACCGCGGTTCAAAGCAGCTTGTCGGCACCGATCGTCTATGCCGAATATCTGCTGCTGGTCGTCGTGGGCCTGTCGCTTGCGGTACAGTTGGGGGCGCTGTTCGCCTGGACTTCGGCGGCCTTCGTCCTGTCGGGCATCATCTACAATGTGCCGCCGGTGCGTACCAAGGACCGCGTCTATCTCGACGTGATCAGCGAGAGCATCAACAATCCCATCCGCCTGATGCTGGGCTGGACGATGATCGAACCTTACAGCCGCGCGCCCGCGACGCTGCTGCTCGCCTACTGGATGGGTGGCGCGTTCCTGATGGCGGCAAAGCGGCTGGCCGAATATCGCGACATCAGCGAGACGGGCGGGGCTGATCTGCTGGCACGCTATCGCCGGTCCTTCGCCAGCTACAATGCGGAAAATCTGGCAGTCTCCTGCATGCTCTATGCGATGCTTTCCGCATTCTTCGTCGCGGCGTTCCTGATCCGCTATCGGCAAGAATATATATTCGCCCTGCCGTTCATCGCCGTCCTGTTCGCCAGCTATTTCTGGCTGGCGATGCGGCGGGATTCGGTTGCGTCCCGCCCCGAACGGCTGTTCCGGTCGCGGCGTTTGATGATGGCGTCCTTCATCGTCATCGCCGCCCTTGCGGGGCTGTCCTTCATCGACATTCCGTCGATCAGCGAACTGTCCTCCCCCAGCCATGTCTATGCCCGCCCGTGAAGACTGCCGTTCCCTGGGACAGGTTCGACCTGATCGTGTTCGACATGGACGGCACCTTGTACGACCAGCCGCGCCTGCGGCGGCGCATGGCCGGCCTGCTCGCGCGGGAGGCCATTCGCAGCCGCAGCCTGCACGTGATGCGCACGCTGTCGGCCTATCGCAGGAAGCGCGAAGCCATGGGCGAGATCATGGCGAGCGACTTCGCCGACGCGCAATATGCCTTGCCCGGCCAGCAGCCCGACAGGGTGCGCGCCATCGTCGCCGACTGGATGGAGCAGCGCCCCCTGCCCTTGTTGCGCGACTGCCGCACGCCGGGAGCGGGATCGCTGTTCGCGCGGCTGGCGGAGCGCCATGTGCTGGCCGTCTTTTCCGACTATCGGCCCGAAGGAAAGCTGACCGCCCTGGGCCTGTCGGCGCATCTGTGCGTGACGGCGGAGGATGTCGGCCGCCTGAAGCCCGACCCGGCGGGCCTGCTGTGGCTGATCGATCAGGCGAAGACCGTGCCCGCCCGCACCTTGATGATCGGCGACCGCGATGACCGGGACGGTGAAGCGGCGCGGCGGATCGGCGTGCGGTCCCTGATCCGTGGCCGGGACTTCCGTCATTTTCGGGAGCCCATGTTCCGCCATGATGCCTGATGCCCGCTCCGCCATCAGCGCACTCGTCGAGGCGGTCGCGCGGCGGGAGAGAGGCGATGCCGCGCAACCGGACGTGGCGCTCCGCTTCGTCATGGACAGCCTTGCTGGCATGCCCGGCTATCTCCGCCCGCCCCTCCATCTGGCGACGCTTGCCTTCGACGCCTGGCCGATCGTCTCGCGGGGCCGCCCATTCCACCGCCTGCGCCACGAAGACCGGCTGCGGCAGATCGATGCGTGGGAGCGATCCGTCCTCGGGCCGTGCCGCATGCTAATGACCCTCTATGTCAGCCTGACGCTGTTCGGGCTGTGGCCCGACGAACAGGAGGAGAAGAGCGGACAGCAGGAGAACAGGCGCTATGGCTGACCGGCTTCGCGTCGATGTGGCGGTCCTGGGTTCAGGGCCCGGCGGATCAGTCACCGCAGCGCTATGCGCCGAGGCAGGTTTCCAGACGCTGCTGCTGGAGGAAGGGCCCGACCTCCCGCTGGACGCATGCAGGCATTTTTCCGGCGAAGAGATCGTGCGCAAATATCGCAACAGGGGTCTCAGCCTCGCCTTCGGTAAACCATCGATCAGCTATATGGAAGGATGCTGCGTCGGGGGCGGGAGCGAGGTCAATCGCGGGCTCTACCATCGCACGCCCGCCTATGTGCTGGACCGGTGGGCGCGCGAGTATCAGGTCGATGCGCTGACGCCCGACGCGCTTGCGCCGCATTTCGACGCCTGCGAGGCGAGAGCCAGGGTTGCGGGCCTCCCAGGACGAGCGCCCCCTTTGTCGCAGCGGCTGGGCGATGGCGGCGCGGCCCTTGGATGGGACAGCATGCAGGCGCCCCGGCTGTTCGACTATGCCAGCGGACGAAAGCAGTCGATGAGCGAAACCTTCATCCCGCAATTCCGCCGTGCAGGCGGCGAGCTGATGGCAGGCACGCGAGCGCTGCGCATCGCCCGCGCCAACCGGCGATGGCGGGTCAGCGCCGTCCGCGACGGGCGCACGCTGGAGATAGAAGCCGATGGCCTGTTCGTCGCGTGCGGAGCGGTCCAGACGCCTGCGCTGCTGCGCCGGTCCGGCATCCGGCACAATGTCGGGAACAGCCTGCGCTTTCATCCGATGCTGAAGGCGGTTGCCCTGTTCAGCGACGCGGTGAACCGGCCCGGCGATCCCGATCCCGTCCACCAGATCAAGGCATTCGAGCCGCGCTTCGGCATTGGCTGCTCGATCAGTTCGCCCGCCCTCCTCGCGCTCGCGCTGGCGGGCAACCCGGCGATGCGCGCCCACATTGCGCAGGCTTCGGATCGGATAGGGCTTTATTATGTCCAGAATGGCAGCGGCCATGCGCGGGTCAGGTGCCTGCCGGGCGCGCGCGATCCGATCGTGTCGGTGGCGCATGAGAGCAATGAGCTGGAGGCGCTGTATGACGGGCTCCGCCATCTGCTGCGCGCCCTGTTCGCCGCCGGGGCAGAGGCGGTTCAGCCCTGCCTGCCCGGCCTTCCCATGCTGCGATCGGCTGCTGAAATCGACGCGCTCCCGGCGAGCCTGCCCCGCAAGTCGGCATCGCTCTCTTCGGTGCATGTTTTCGCCTCCTGCCCGATGGGAGGCAATCAGCGGATCACCGCGACCGACAGCTGGGGACGGGTGCATGGCGGGGACGGGTTGCGCATCGCCGACGCGTCATTGATGTGCGGCCCGACCATCGCCAATCCGCAAGGATCGGTCATGGCCATCGCCCATCGCAACGCACTTCATGCGATCGAAAGGCGGTTCGCTTGACCACGCACCTCGTGACCGGCGGATCGGGCTTCATCGGCTCCCGCGTCGCCTTACGCCTGCATCAGGCCGGGGATAAGGTGCGCGTGCTGGATATCGTCCGCGATCCCGGACTGCCGCCGGACATCGAATTTCGTCAGGGCAGCGTCTGCGATCGTGCCACCGTTGCCTGCGCAATGCGGGGCGTGGACGTGCTGCATCATCATGCCGCCCTGGTTGCCCAGTCCAACGCCGGCAGCCGCTACCAGCAGGTCAATGTCGATGGGTCGCGCATCGTTGCGCAAGAGGCCGTCCGGGCCGGAACAAGCGCATTCGTGCATGTGAGCAGCACCGCCATCTTCGGCTTGCCTCCCAGAGGCGCGATCACTGGCGCGACTATGCCCCGCCCGTTCGAACCCTATGGCCGGTCGAAATTGGCGGCAGAACGCATCGTGTCGGACATTTGCGGCGCGGCGGGCATAGCGCTCACCATCATCCGGCCGCGCGCCACCTTGGGCAAAGGCAGGCTCGGCATCTACCAGATCCTCTTTCAATGGATCGCGGAAGGGCGGCGGCTGTTCATCATAGGCGACGGATCGAACCGGATGCAGTTCATCCATGCCGACGATCTGGTCGATTTCATTCTGCTGGTCCTCGCCCGGGGGCAGCCAGGAACCTATAATGTGGGAACCAACCGCTTCGGCACCTTGCGGCACGATCTTGAAGGATTGATCGCCCATGCTGGCAGCCTGTCGCGCATCGTCGGCCTGCCGGCCGCGCCCGCCATGGCCGCGCTGGGCCTGCTTCGCCGGATGCGGCTCTCGCCGCTCGTCCCATGGCAATATCGGACCTATCATCGCGACTGCTGGTTCGATACCGCGCCGCTTGAAGAGCTTGGCTGGACAGCCCGCTATTCGAATGCGGACATGCTGGCGGAAAGCTATGACTGGTTCCGCACGCACCGCGTTGCCGAACGCGGCGCCTCCGCGCATCGGTCGGCCGTCGATCAACATATGATCGGACTGCTACGCCGTCTTTCCTGACCCGCTGAGCGGCAGCCACAGGATCGCGAACAACGCCGTCGGTGCCCACAGCAGAAGATGCGCCAGCAGCAGGACAGCGGCGGCAAATCCCGGCTCCACGCCACTGCGCGAAAAAATCTCCAGTCCGAACAGTTCGAACGTGCCGAAATGGCCCGGCAACCCGGGAAACAAGGTGCCAAGCGTGCTGCCGACGAAGGCGGCCATGGGCGCCGCCCACCGCTCCACAGCGCCGTTCAGGCTGATCCATGCCCCCATCATGACCATCGCTTCCAGCAGCCAGCAGAGAAGCGACATGGCCGTCAGACCGGCCAGCAGCCGCAGCGACCGCAGCATCTGGAAACAACCGATGGCGGACACCAGCCATGCCAGCCATTTGTGGCGCATGCTGCCCGCCTTTTCCGCCATGCGGCTCCCGATCAGCACCAGCAATCCAGCCACGCCGCAAACAAGGATCAGCAGCATCAGGCAGAAAAGCCAGTCGCCCGCAACGTGCCATGCGAAGATGCCAAGGCCCAGCAGCAGAAGCGTGAACAGGTCGAAAAAGCGCTCTACCATCATCGCCCCAAGCACGGTTCCAGACCGCAGCCCCATGTTCCGCTGGAACCAGAGCAGGCGGAACACATCCCCCGCGCGCAAGGGCAGCAGGTCGCTGATCCCGAAGCTGGCGATGAACGGACCAGGCACCCTGGCCCAGGGCAAGCTTTGCCCGGACGCCCGCATCAGCAACAGCCAGAAGCGGGCCGCGCGTAGCAGGAAGTCGGCGGCGTAAGCGGCAAGCGCGATCGACAGCGGCAGGATGGACGCCCGGCCGGCGGCCGCGAGGGCGGGGCCCAGATCCACTTGCCGCAAGAAGAGCCAGAGAAATGCAACCCCGACAGCGACGTGCAGGACAAGGCGAACCGGTGCCCGCCGCCCTTCCCGGGCGCACCAATCGCCAAGCGCCAGAAGCTGTGAACCCGTCTGATTCCACCAGGTCGTATCGGATGCCATTCAACGGTGATAGTTGACGGGTCCGCGCATGTCTTTGGCGCGAAAGTCTTACCCAAAAGGTTTCGGCTTCTCCTTATCGCGCACCCTTTGAGAAGGCTTACCCGGCCTTCGCGGCGGCATGCTTCCCGGCGATCCAGGCAAATACCATGGATGGCCCCAGCGTTGCGCCCGCGCCCGGATAAGTTCTGCCCATGACCGGCGCGGCGCAGTTGCCAGCGGCGTACAGTCCTTCGATCACGCTGCCATCCGCGCGAAGGACCCGCGCATGTTCGTCCGCCATCAACCCGCCCTTGGTGCTGAGATCGCCCGGATAGAAACGGGTGGCGTAAAATGGTGCTTTGTCGATCGGGCCGAAGGACGGATTGGGCCGATTGTTGGGATCGCCATAATATTGATCATAGACGTTGTCGCCACGGCCGAAATCTTCGTCGACGCCCTTTTGCGCCATGGCGTTTACGCGTTGCACCGTCCGGTTCAATCCGTCCGCGTCGATGCCGCATTTCTCCGCCAGTTCGCCAAGCGTCGGCGCCTTTATGAAGAAGCCGCTCTTCAAAAATTCGCCATTCACTCCCGGAGGCGTGGAGCCGAAGAAATAGCGGCTGCGATAGCGGTTGTCGAAGATGAGCCAGCTTGGCACTGCGCTGACGCTCTTGTCACGGTCCAGCATGGCACGGCCCGCATTCACATAGGACGCCGCTTCGTTCGTGTAGCGCTGGCCGGACGCATCGACGATGATCGATCCGGGCAAGGTGCGCTCCCAGATCCCGGCATTGATGGTGCCATCGGGCAGGATCGATACCGGATACCAGGTGGCCGCGTCCATCAGCGCGAGATCGGCGCCAGCCTGTGCCCCGATCTGCTGGCCATCGCCCGTGTCATCGGGGCTGGCCGGGCTCCATCGGCCGTCCACTTCCTGAAACTGCCTGCGATAGCTGCTGTTCTTTGCGAAGCCGCCGGTGGCGAGCAACACGCCGTGCGGGGCCATTAACCGTTGTTCGGCAGGCCCTTCGCCCGCGACCACGCCCACGACCCGGTCGCCATCCTTGATCAGCGATTTGATCGGCGTATCAAGCAGGACCGGTATTCCCAGCCTTTGGACGATCGCCATCAGCTGCGCGACCAGCGTCGGGCCCATCGAAAGGGGTTCGCGCCCGCGCACCCGCCAGGCCAACGTCCGCCCCATCATGCGCATGGCGGCGGAAAAGGACTTGAACGACCGCAGCATGGTGGGAACCTGGGGGGCGTCATCCGTGCTCATCACCATCGACGGCATGCCGGACGTGCGCATGGTCTTGAGCCAGCCCGCCAGTTTATTCCCGTCGAAGCTCACTCCCTCCAGCGTGCGGCCTACGCGCGCGCCCGGCTGATCCTGGTGATAGTCGGGGTATCGCGGCGCCCGGCGCCAGCCCAGCCCCTGCGCTTCTAGGCCCCGGACCATGTCCGGACCGGCATTCAGATAAGCAGTCTTGCGTTCGCGGCTGCTGGCCGGGCCGACATCGCCGATGGTTGCTTCCATATAGGCGAGCGCGGCGTCGAAACTGTCTTCGATCCCGTCCCGCTGCATCAGGTGGTTGTTGGGAATCCAGACGCCGCCGCCGGAAAGAGCGCTGGTGCCGCCCCAGCAGGACGCTTTTTCGATGATGATCGGGTTGAGCCCGTTCAGCTTGGCGGAAATCGCGCCCGCAAGGCCGCCCGCGCCCGTCCCCACCACGATAAAATCCGCTTTCGCCATCATCGAACGCCTTGCCCCTTTTCGCGGTCCTGCCGCTGCTAATCGCACTCTCGCGATCGATTCTGGCAGTCCCCTAACGTAAGGGCCTTTGGCGATGCAAGGAAATGGCGCAATGTCAGCTATTGCTGCCCTTGATCAAGGTCATCCGCAGGCATTGGCATACGATTTCGTCACGCTGGTTGATCATGCGGTGCGCGAAGGTGACAATTCCCGCGCCCGGACGGGACTTGCTGGCCTTTAGCTCCATCACCTCGGTCTCCGCGCGGAGCGTGTCGCCGATGAAGACCGGCTTTGGCATGACGAGCTTGTCATAGCCAAGGTTCGCGATCAGCGTGCCAAGCGTCGTGTCGCCAACCGTCAGGCCGATCATCAGCGCAAAGGTGAAGGTGCCGTTGACTAGGATCTGGCCGAACTCGCTCGCCTTCGCCGCCTCCACGTCGATGTGCAGCGGCTGCGGATTATGCGTCATGGTCGAAAAGAGGAGGTTGTCCGTCTCCGTCACCGTGCGGCGGATTTCGTGGCGCAGCGTCTCGCCCACCCGCCACTGGTCGAAAAACTTGCCCGCCATCAGGCCGCATCCCCCTTTTCTATCTTCACCAGCAGCGCGCCCTCGCTCACCTGACCGCCTTCGCTGGCGTTGAGCTGCGTGATCGTGCCGTCGAAAGGCGCGACGAGGCTATGTTCCATCTTCATCGCTTCGAGCGTCAAGAGCTTCTGCCCCTTGGTAACCGCCTCCCCCGCCGCGACGGCGACGGCGATGATGCGCCCCGGCATCGGCGAAAGGATCGCGCCGTCCCCCGCGTCCGCCCCCGCCGCTCCATCGGCGCGCCATGGCGCGAGACGCCAGACCTGCCCGCCCTCCGCCACCAGCACATCGTCAGCGCCGTCGCCGCCCTGACGCGGATCATAGGTGATCGTCACCGCCTCCCCATCCAGCAGGAACATGCCTTCGCGCCGCACCGGGGCGTTGAGACGAAAGCCGGCAAGGCCGCCACCCCGCGACAGGCTGGCGGCGGCATCGGCGAGCGCTTCCTCGCTTGGCCGGGCGGGCGGCATCAGCGCCTCGCCCGCGCGCTCGATCAGCCCGGTGTCCAGCCGCGCGGCGGCGAAATCGGGATGCTCCAGCGCCTTCACGAGAAAAGCGGCATTGGTCTTGAGCGGCCAGACCGCGCTCTCATCCAGCGCCTGCGCCAGCGCTGATCGGGCGGCATCGCGGGTCGCGCCATGCGCAATGACCTTGGCGATCATCGGGTCGTAGAAAGGCGAAATTTCCGCGCCCTGCTCCACACCGGTATCGACGCGCACGTTCCGGTCGCTGAGCTCAAAGACGTCGAGCCCGCCGATCGAGGGCAGGAACCCCTTGGCCGGGTCCTCCGCATAGAGGCGTGCCTCCATCGCCCAGCCGTCGATCGACAGTTCCTCCTGGCTCTTCGGCAGCTTTTCTCCGCAAGCGACCCGAAGCTGCCATTCGACCAGGTCCTGGCCCGTGATCGCTTCGGTGACGGGATGCTCGACCTGCAACCGCGTGTTCATCTCCATGAACCAGATGCGGTCGGCCTTCAGACCCTCCGAACCATCGGCGATGAATTCGATCGTGCCCGCGCCGACATAGTTTACCGCCTTGGCCGCATTCACCGCCGCCCGGCAGACCGCCGCGCGCGTGTCCGCATCCATCCCGGGTGCGGGCGCTTCCTCGATCACCTTCTGGTGACGACGCTGGAGCGAGCAGTCGCGTTCGAACAGATGGACGACATTGCCATGAACGTCGCCGAATATCTGCACCTCGATATGGCGCGGGTTGGTGATCCATTTTTCCAGCAGCACGGCGTCATTGCCGAAGCTCGACGCCGCCTCGCGCTGGCAGGAAAGCAGCGCGTCGGCAAAGTCTGCGGCGCTGTCGACCTTGCGCATGCCCTTGCCGCCACCGCCCGCCACTGCCTTGATCAGCACGGGATAGCCGATCGCGTCGGCCTCTTGCCTGAGCCGCTCCGGGGACTGATCGTCGCCCAGATAGCCGGGCGTGGTCGGCACTCCGGCATCCTGCATCAGCGTCTTGGCCGCGTCCTTCAGCCCCATGGCGGTGATGGAGGACGGATTGGGCCCGACCCAGATCAGTCCCGCATCGATGACGGCCTGCGCAAACGCGGCATTTTCCGAAAGGAAGCCATAGCCCGGATGGATCGCCTTCGCGCCGGTTTGCCTGGCCGCGGCGATGATCCTTTCGCCCAGCAGATAGGATTCCCGAACCGGCGACGGCCCGATATGCACCGCCTCGTCGGCGGAGCGAACATGCAGCGCTTCCGCGTCGGCATCGGAATAGACCGCGACGGTGCGGATGCCCAGCCGCCGCGCGGTGCGGATGATCCGGCAAGCGATTTCGCCGCGATTGGCGATGAGAAGAGACTGGATCACAAGGATTTCCCCAATCTGTCATGCTGAACTTGTTTCAGCATCCATTTCGCGGCAGGCGCAGAACAATCATGGAAAAGCAGCCTTGCGTCTACATTCTCAGCAGCAGGCCCTATGGGACGATCTACATAGGCGTCACGTCCGACCTGATTTCCCGGCTGCACCAGCATCGTGGCAACGCTCTTCCCGGGATCACCGCGCGCTATGCAGTGCATCAGCTGGTCCGATTCGAGATGTTCGGCGACATGGAACGCGCGATCCTGCGCGAGAAGCAGCTGAAGCGATGGCACCGCCAGTGGAAGATCAATCTGATCGAAAGCGACAACCCGCATTGGGCGGACCTTGCGCCGTCGCTCGGGCTTCCTCCGCTGCGGCCCGATGGATGCTGAAACACGTTCAGCATGACGATAATGAGTAAACATACCGTCCTTCACATCCTGAAGATGCCGAACTGCGGCCGTTCGGCGATCGGCGCGTTCAGCGTCGCGGCGAAGGCGAGGCCCAGTACGTCGCGGGTCTGCGCGGGGTCGATGATGCCATCGTCCCACAGCCGCGCGGTGGCGTAATAGGGATTGCCTTCCTGCTCATATTTTTCGCGGATCGGCGCCTTGAAGGCTTCGGCTTGCTCGGGCGACCATTTGGCCGAATCCCGATGCACGGTGGCGAGCACCGACGCGGCCTGCTCCCCGCCCATCACCGAGATGCGCGCATTGGGCCAGGTGAAGAGGAAGCGCGGCTGATAGGCCCGGCCGCACATGCCGTAATTGCCCGCGCCAAAGCTGCCGCCGATCAGTAGCGTGATCTTGGGCACCTGCGCCGTCGCGACCGCCGTCACCAGCTTCGCGCCATTCTTGGCAATTCCCTCCGCCTCATATTTGCCGCCGACCATGAAGCCGGAGATATTCTGGAGGAAGAGCAGCGGAATGCGCCGCTGGCAGGCGAGTTCGATGAAATGCGCGCCCTTGACCGCGCTCTCGCTGAACAACACGCCATTATTGGCGAGGATCGCGACCGGCATGCCCCAGATATGCGCAAAGCCGCAGACGAGCGTGGTGCCGTAAAGCGCCTTGAACTCATGGAATTCGCTGCCGTCGACGATCCGCGCAATCACCTCGCGCACGTCATAGGGCGCGCGGACGTCCTGGGGCACGATGCCGTAAAGATCGCACGGATCATATCGGGGCGGCTTCACATCGCGCAGATTGACGACGGGCGTTAAGTCCGGCGCAAGCGTCGAGACGATGTCGCGCACGATCGAAAGCGCATGGTCGTCATTGTCCGCGACATGATCCACCACGCCGGACTTCCGGCCATGCAGGTCGCCACCGCCCAGATCCTCGGCCGAAATGACTTCGCCCGTCGCCGCCTGCACCAGCGGCGGCCCGGCCAGGAAGATCGTCCCCTGATTGCGCACGATCACGGTTTCGTCGGACATGGCGGGGACATAGGCGCCGCCCGCCGTGCAGCTTCCCATGACGCAGGCGATTTGCGGGATGCCGCGCGCCGACAGGTTCGCCTGATTGTAGAAGATGCGGCCGAAATGCTCCTTGTCGGGGAAAACTTCCGCCTGGTTGGGCAGGTTCGCGCCCCCACTATCCACCAGATAAATGCAGGGCAGCCGGTTTTCGAGCGCGATCTCCTGCGCGCGCAGATGCTTCTTCACGGTCAAGGGATAATAGGTGCCGCCCTTCACCGTCGCATCGTTGCAGACGATCATCACCTGACGGCCGGACACCCGGCCGATGCCCGTAATGATGCCCGCGCCTGGCACTTCGTCATGATAAAGGCCGTTGGCGGCAAGCTGGCCTATTTCCAGAAAGGGCGATCCCGGATCGAGCAGCCGTTCGACCCGATCGCGGGGCAGCAGCTTGCCGCGCGCCACATGTTTGGCACGGGCATTTTCCGAACCACCCAACCCGGCGGCGGCGACCCTCTCGCGCAGTTGCTCGGCCAGCGCGCGATTATGCGCGGCGTTCGCGCGAAAGCCCTCTCCTTCCCGCGAAAGCTTCGTATCCAGAACCGGCGCGCTCATGCCCCGATCAACTCCCGGCCGATCAGCATCCGGCGGATTTCATTGGTCCCCGCGCCGATATCCAGCAGCTTGGCGTCGCGCATGTAGCGTTCGACCGGCCAGTCCTTGGTATAGCCCGCCCCGCCCAGCGCCTGCACCGCTTCCAGCGCGGTCTTCATCGCATTTTCCGACGCCAGCAGGATCGCGCCCGCCGCATCGAAACGCGTCGTCCTGCCCGCGTCGCATGCCTTCGCCACGGCATAGACATAGGCCCGGGCGCTGTTGAGCGCGACATACATGTCCGCAATCTTCGCCTGCATCAGCTGGAACGCGCCGATCGGCTTTCCGAACTGCCTGCGCTCCCGGACATAGGGCAGCACCACGTCTAGGCAGGCCTGCATGATGCCGAGCTGGATGCCCGACAGCACGGTGCGCTCATAATCGAGCCCCGACATCAGCACAGCCGCGCCGCCGTTCAACGGGCCCATGATATTCTCCTCCGGGACTTCGCAATCCTCGAACACCAGTTCCGATGTGGGCGATCCGCGCATGCCGACTTTCGCGATCTTCTGCCCGATCGAAAAGCCCTTCATCCCCTTTTCAACGATGAAGGTGGTGATGCCCTTCGATCCTTCGCCGGTCTTGGCATAGACGATCAGCGTATCGGCATAAGCCGCGTTGGTGATCCAGAATTTGGTGCCGTTGAGAATGTAGCGATCGCCCTTCTTCTGCGCCTTCAGCTTCATCGACACCACGTCGGAGCCCGCGCCCGCTTCCGACATGGCAAGGCTGCCGACATGCTCGCCAGAGATCAGCTTGGGCAGATATCTGGCCTTTTGCTCTTCATTGCCCCAACGGCGCAGTTGGTTGACGCAAAGGTTGGAATGCGCGCCATAGGACAGGCCGATGGAGGCCGATGCCCGAGCCACCTCTTCCTGTGCGACGACATGCTCCAGATAGCCCAGGCCAAGGCCGCCATACGCCTCCTCCACGGTGATGCCGTGCAGGCCCAGATCGCCCATCGCGGTCCATAGTTCGTCGCGGGGAAACCAGTCCTTCTCATCGATCTCCGCCGCGAGCGGGGCGATCCTGTCAGCGGCAAAGCGGGCGGCGCTTTCCCGGATCATGTCGGCATTGTCGCCCAGGGCGAAATCGAAATCGGTCATGGAAAACTCTCCTGCCGCCATGCCTTATCATCTCTTTGCTCAAGCGATAAATTGAAGTTTCGCCATCCATGCTATTAACGCTATCTATAATGATCAGACTCGCTCCAAGGTTCGCGCTCCATATCCCCGATGCTTGACCGCTATCTCCTCCGCTATTTTCTGGCCGTCGTGGATCAGGGCAATTTCTCGCGCGCCGCCGCGCATTGCAATGTGTCGCAACCCACGCTGTCGGTCGGGATCGCGAAATTGGAACGCACCCTCGGGACGCCGCTGTTCGTGCGGACCAACCAGCGCGTCGAACTGACCGAAGCGGGGAGCCGTTTCCTTGTCCATGCGCGCAGAATAGAGCGGGAATTCAACCTCGCCATTGGTTCGATGAGCCCGACCGATCATCCACCATCCCTGCGGCTGGGCGTTCTGGGCAGCGTGCCGAGCGTACTTGTGGCGCAGGCCGTCGCGGCGGCGCGGCCAATGAAGCATTACCGCTTCGAACTGATCTTCGGCAGCGAACGGGAATTGACCAGCCATTTGGCGAAAGGCCGGATCGACATAGCATTGACCCTGGTCCAGCGCGGCGGCGAGCGGTTTCTGGAAAAGCCGGTCTGCACCGAAGGCTATGCCCTGGCGATGCCCGCCGATCACCCCTTGGCCGGGCAAGAAAGCATCGCGGCAGAGGAACTGGCCAATGAGGTGATGATCGTTCGCCGTCATTGCGAGGCGCTGTCCGACACCAGCCGCCATTTCACCGAACGGGGCGTGCGGCCGCATTTCGCTTTACGGTCCACTGATGACGATCGCGTCCTGAACCTGATCGCCGCGGGCCTGGGCATCACCGTGATGCCGCTCTGTTACCGGCGGGACGGGGTCACCCGCCCCCTCCTCGCAGGGTTCGACCTCAAGCGCACTCTGGGGTGGGCGGCATCGGCGGAGGCGGAGCATCTGCTCAATGCGCCGCCTCCCCTGTTCCTGGCCATCGAACAGCGGCTGGCCGATCGCGGGACGGCATTTCCCCGACCCGCATAAGCTGCCTTATTTCGGCAGCGCCGCCAGCGCCTTTTCGATCCGGTCGAGCGCGGCGTCGGTCAAGATTTCCGGCATGGCAGGCTGAAGCGCGCGCAGCCGCGTCTGGGGAAACAGTCCTTGCTGAGAAGAAGTCGACAGGCCCGGAGCCTCGCGGTCGAGGATCGCGCGCGCGCGCGGATCGGCGAGCAGGTCGCTGGTGAGGGACTCGGTGCTGAGCCGGTCTGCCGCCTGAACCTTGACCGGCCCCGCCACGACCTTCAGCGTAGCAAGCTCCGCCTCGATCTGCTTCATCTTCGCCTCGTTCAGCGTATTGCTGTCGAACTGCTGGACGCTGGCGAGAGTCATCTTCTCCCACCCATGGACATGGCTCATGCCCGCAAGCATGCCCGGCACCTGCCGGTCTAGCAGGGCCCGCCCGCCCGGTGTCACGACGATGTGGCCAAGAAGGGAATTGCGCGTGAGCGGACCCGCCGGGATCGGCGGCAGCGCGCGCAAGGCGGCCTCGCTCCGGTCGGGCTCGCCCTTGCCCGCCGGAAGCGGCGGCAATTCCCCGACGCGGCTGAGCGTGACCGTCACGTCCCTGGCGCCCCGCGCATTCGCTATCCGCAGGACCGGCGCGTTCTTTGCCGAACGGACCGTGCCGCCGCTTACCGTGACAGTGTAGCCGCCCGGATAGTTGACCGCCGGGATGCGGATCATGGTCTCGCCCTTCGCCGCGCCACCACCGGGCGGTGCAGAGGTATAATGATACCGCATCACGCCCTTCGCACCGTCGAAGCTCATCGTCACCGGCGTGCCCGCCGTCGCCTCTGCATAGGGGCGCGCATAGGCGCGCAGCAGGGCGACGCGATTGCCATTGCCCCGATCAGGCAGCTTGGGATCGACCAGAGCCTCGAACGCGCCCCGCGTCCAGGCAAGCCAGGATATGTGGCGCATGTCGAAGTCGGCGGCCTGTCCCGCGATCTCGGCGGGATCGTTGCTGAAGCCCCACTCCGTATTGATGATCGCCGCCTTCTCCTGTTGAGCATGGGCCAGCGCGCCATCGTTCACCCGGTCGCGTATTTCTTTGACCGGGCCATAATTGTGGAATGAAAAGCCGCGCGTCCCCTGCGCGGCGGCAAAGGGCGTGTTGATCGGCGTGCCGAGAGCCCCCTGGAGCATGAAGGGCTCGACAAAGACGATCATCCTTGGCGCAGCTTCATTGATCGCCCGCGACGCCTTTTCGTAAAAGGGTTTCAGCAGTTCCTGTTCCAACTCCGGGCAGTTCGCCTTGGCCGGATCAGGCTGCGCACATCTGCTTCCAGTCGCTGGTTCATTCATGACATCGATGCCAATCACCGCCGGATCGTCCCGGAACCGCCGCGCCACCGCTGCCAGTCCCTCTACATAAAGATCCTGGACACCCTTCCCCGTGCCGGGAACCGGATGGTTCTTCCAGAAATTGTCGAAGGAACGCTGTACCGCAGGATCCTTGAAATAGCCCATCGGGAAATTCATGCCGGGGATACGCTGATGACCGTCAGCAAAAACCGCCCAATCCGGCATGCCCCGTACGCCAACCAGCGCAGAATATTGATCCTGGTGGAAATCGATGAGGGTGTAGATGCCCGCTTCCTTGTACGCCGCCACGGTTTTCGCGATGCGCTCCATATAGGCTGTGTCGATGACGCCGGGTTGCGGCATCAAACCCGACAGGAAGATGACGAGCCGCACGCCGTTGAAGCCCTGTTCCGCCATGCGGGAGGGCGTCTCGGCACTCCATCGCTGATCATCAGAACCGCCAGCCCGGAATTCGGGAAGCGTGACATTGCCACCATGGATCATGATCGTGCGGCCAGTCTGATCCACGAACCAGCGGCCTTGCTGAGCAATGCGCTGCTCGGCTGGTGCGGCAAGAGCGGTGCTCGCCATGCACATGGCGAAGGTCACCAGTAACGATTGGGGCATTTTCATGATCCTGGCCTCTCCTCGAACGATCTCTCATTATTCGAACGATTATGTACTAATAGCAAGTCCGTGATCGAGCGTTAACGCATTACTTAGCTTCCCTTCCGATCCTTCCTACGCCGACCCGCTAGGCGACCCCGCGATTTGCAAATGGTCATATCAGCAGCGCTAATAGGCGGGATTGATGGGATAAACCGTCAAATCCTCTGACCATCTGTTGCATATAAAGCACGGTTTCGTTCGAAAAATGCTGTCAGATGCTGAACCGGATTGCGGCTTGGCCACGCCGCGTCTAGCGGCGGCACCATTCGCGGGACCTAATCCCTGAACCTTGGAAAGGATGACATGAAAAAGGCGAATACCCTCGCTGCGTTGTTGTGCAGCGCCGCTCTGATCGCACCGGCAGCTGCTTTGGCACAGGATGCCGCCGGCAGCGAAGGCAATGACGTAAACGAGATCGTCGTCACTGCAACTCGTGAGGCGCGCTCGCTCCAGTCGGTGCCGATGACCGTCAACGTCGCGACCGGCGAGCAGCTCCAGAAGTTCAACATCTTCGACGCCAAGGACGTGCAGCAGCTCGCGCCGGGCCTTGAACTCACCAACACTTCGGGCCGCAACAACACGACGACCCTGCGCGGCGTGACCTTCGATCCCGACCAGGGCACCAGCCCGGCGGTGCAGGTCTATTACAACGAAATTCCGACCGACGCGCAGACCGTCTACACCGCCCTGTATGACATTCAGCAGATCGAAGTGCTGCGTGGGCCGCAGGGCCTGCTGCGCGGCCTGTCCGCCCCGGCCGGTTCCATCACCATCGCGACGCGCCGCCCGAACTTCGACGAGATCGAAGGCTATGCACAGGCGACCGCGACGTCGCGCGCTGGCTACAACGTCCAGGCAGGCGTTTCGCTGCCGTTCAACGACACGCTCGCGATCCGCGTTGCTGGCCTCGTCGATGGCAACCGCCTGAACAATGTGCGCAACATCACGCGCGACGAACGCTCGCGCAGCCGCACCGAAAGCGCGCGCGTGACCTTGGGCTGGCGTCCGAGCAGCGATTTCACCGCTTATCTGAGCTATCAGTATCTGTTCGCCGACAATCTTCAGAACCAGCAGGTTGTTGGTTCCGGCGCTCTGGCAGATGGCTTCAACCGGTCGGGTCCGGCGCTTGACGCTTCGGACTATGCCGCAGTCTCGGACGGCCGCTTCCGCAACCAGAATGAGAGCCACATCGTTAACCTGGCATTCGACTATGATCTCGGTCCGGCAACCCTGTCGTTCGTCGGAGCTCATCAGTACAGCAGGCTGACTGCTGAGCGCGATCTCGACGCGGGCAACGCCATCCCGGATTATGTGTACGCATCCACGGTCCGCTCGCCTTACAAGGTGGACTCGGCTGAAATTCGTCTTGCCTCCAACAACAAGGAAGGCTTAGGTTGGGGCGTAGGCGCATTCTACACGAAGCAGACTGGCACTGTTGTCACCAATCAGCGCGCAGATCAGTTCTTCGCTCCTCTCCCGATCGCATTTGGCGCCTATGTGCCGATCGATACCCTGGTACTCACCCCCGTGGATACGCAGACCTGGTCATTTAACGGCAATCTGCGGTATCGTTCGAACGGCTTCTCGATCGAAGGCGGCCTGCGTTATTCGATCCTCAAGAATGTCCAGACGACCGACATCTTCGTGTCGTCGCCTGGCAATCCGGCGATCGGTGCGCCCGCATTCGTGCTTCCGCCGCAGCAAGGCGTCCCGGCCGACCTGCAGCGGTTCACCAACAAGCCGCTGACCGGCGGTGTGACGGTTTCCTACGAGTTTAACCCGCGGCTCAATGCCTATTTCGCTTATGGGCATTCCTACCGCGCCGGTAGCACGGGCGTGGCGGTTCCGCTGGGTGTGAGCCGGGACCTGATCCGTACGCAGCCCGAAAAAACCGACTCCTTTGAAGTTGGCCTGAAGGGCAAGCTGCTGGACAACCGTGTGAACTTCACTGTAGCGGCTTTCTACCAGACCCTGGAAAATTACCTGAACCGCTTCACCGGCATCTATTATGAGTCGGCTGCAGCCAGCCCGCCGACGGGTGGCTTCGATTTCAACTATAATGGCGATGCAAAGATCAAGGGCGTGGAAGCGTCGATCGATGGCCGCGTCAACGATAACTGGGACCTGGGTGTAAGCGCTTCCTATGTCCGTGCACGCTACGATAATGCTGTCGTGCCCTGCAATGACTATGCCGGTACTGGTTCGCCGAACCAGGATGCAGCTTCTCCCGCTGTCACGGGCCCCGGCAATGTCAGCTATTGCGAGACCAATGGACGGTTGTCGCAGACGCCGGACTTCAACCTGACGGCCAATACGGAAATCCGTTTTCCGATGGGTCAGGTCACCCCGTTTGTACGGGCCTTGGTCAACTATCGTCCTGGCTTCTACGCTGACCAGGTCGATTACGACTATCGCTCGCGCACCCTGCTGAACATCTTCGCGGGCTTCCGGACTGAAGACGATCGCTTTGAACTCACCGCTTTCGCTAAGAATGTGCTGAATCAGAAGCGGATCACCAATATCAGCCTGGGGACCACGCAGTTCAACACCGGCATCCCCGGCTCGCCAGTGCCCGGTTTGCCGTATGAATCCGGCTATCGTACCGCGAACGTCACCAATCCGCGTGAGTTCGGTTTGACCGGAATGTTCCGCTTCTAATTTCGACGGAACTTTTATCTGAGATCGGGGCCAGCAGGATACCCTGCTGGCCCCTTTTTCATTTTAGGTCGTATCGACCGCTCAAGTGTCAGCTGAATAATGCCGTCAATATGGGACTCATGCTGGTGAACTCGTCATCAACGCGCAGAAATATGCATATGGCGGGGCACCAAGGCCGATTTTGGTTGTTCTGGAGCAGCACCGCGCCCGATTTCGGCTTATTGTCGCTGACAAGGGAAAAGGACGTGGGCAACAGGCAGGGATTTGGATTGCGTAGGTTGAATGCCATGGTCAAACGGCTGTCAGGGGTGATCGAGGATGATGACAATCGGCCGGGTCTGCGCGTCATCTTTTCCGCACCGGTTGATCCAACGCAGAACCTCAGCCATTCTTTAACACCGGTGCGTGCAGATATGGCGAGCGAGATCGACTGATGGAGGAAGACAAGGCAGCCACCGGCACCCCATCGCGCGGCGAAATGGATACGCCGCACGACAATATATTGGGCAGCCAAAGCGGGCAGCATCACTGGAAGCAAAGCGTCATCACCAACCCGTCGCTCGACGAACGTGGCAGCGTCTTCTTCGCCGCGATCGAGATGACGCGCATGCCAATGATCCTGACCGATCCGGCGCAGGACGACAATCCGATCGTTTTTGCAAACAATGCCTTTCTCGATCTCACCGGCTATGACCTCGATGAGGTGGTCGGCCGCAACTGCCGGTTCCTGCAGGGCGCTCAGACCGACCGTGAAGTAGTGCGGCAATTGCGTGAGGCCGTCGCGGCACGTCACGCCATCAGCGTGGAGATATTGAACTATCGGCGCGACGGCTCCCCCTTTTGGAACGGGGTTTTCATCGGGCCGGTCTATGACGAGCACGGCGAGCTTCTCTACTTCTTCGCCAGTCAGCTCGACGTCACCGCGCGCAGGGAGGCCGAGACCACCCGCTTCCAATCGCAGAAGATGGAATCCATTGGACAGCTGACGGCTGGGCTCGCCCATGATTTCAACAATCTGCTTCAGGTCCTCGGCGGCAGCCTCGACATGATGGCCGCGCGGCGGGACGATGATCGGACGTTCAGGCGCTATCATGCCGCTGCCACGCAGGCGGCGGAGCGGGGGACGAAGCTGACCGCTCAGCTCCTGTCCTTCGCCCGTCGCAGCCGCCTGGAACCAAGGCGGATCGAACTGACCGGCCTCATCAGTTCCATTGCTGAACTGCTGGATTCAACGGTGGGGTCGCGTGCCGACCTGCAACTGAACCTGCGGCGGCGGCTGCCTGAGATCGAGGCCGATCCCAATCATCTGGAAATGGCCCTCATCAACGTCATCGTCAACGCGCGCGACGCGGTGGCCACCGGCGGCGTAATTACGGTCTCCACCGGCACGGAAACGGTGGACGCAGAACATCCCGTGCCTGGCCTCGATCATGGCCAATATGTCGTGATGCGGGTGGATGATGACGGCACCGGCATGTCCCAAGACACGCTGCAACGCGCGATTGAACCCTTTTTCACGACCAAGCCGAAGGGAGCAGGTACAGGGTTGGGCCTCGCCACCGCGCACGGCTTTGCGCAACAGTCGCGGGGGGCGCTGAAGATCGATAGCGTCGAGGGCCAAGGCACATCGGTCCGCTTCTTCTTCCCCATCCCGGTCGATGATGATCGGCAGATGGCTTTGGAACCCGACACCGGGGGCTTCCGGCCTGATGAGGTCGATCGGCAGAGCAGCAAGACGGTCCTCGTCGTCGAAGACGAGCCGATGATCGCAGACATTGCCGAAGCGACTTTGCGGGAGGCGGGCTATCATGTCCGGGTCGCCCATGATTATGACCAAGGCCTGGCTGCCTTTGAGGAACTGACGGCAAATGGCGGCGTCGCCCTCGTCTTTTCCGACGTGGTGATGCCGGGAACCCACAATGGCCTCGCCCTAGCGCAGGAGGTCAGGGCGCGCGCGCCTGAAGTCCCAGTACTGCTTACGACCGGCTATAATGACGAGATGGCTCTTCAGGGACCGCAGCCCGAAGCGCTAGACGTGCTTGGCAAACCATATCGTCGCAGCGAGTTGGTCGCCCGCGTCCAGGCGGCTATCAGGCGTGGCGGGCGGGATCGCCAATCTCACCAGACATCCGACTTCGGGCATGCGCAAGGATGATGCGGAACCCGGAAAGAACGAGGATTTAGGCCAACCTACCTGAACGTTCTTGACGCGAGCTTGGTAACGGCGCTTCTCGGCCATTCAATTAGCGGGTTCGGGTCCCGTGTGCCGCTCTGCCTCCTCGATCAAGCGCCGTATCTTGCGCACCGCCATGTGCGGTGTAGTCAATATTGGTTCAGATCGCAGTGTTCTCACGAGAGGGGCTGCGCGCGCCATGGAGAATTGCCCGACGACGATCACATCGACTGGCGGCAATGTAGCGGCTGCGGCGGCGCTCAAGGCGTCATGCCGTTCGCCGTCGCCTGCTTGGAGCGCCTCCAGCGCTCCGGCCGCAACCGCCGGCACGACAGTCGGGTGCGCCTGACCCATCGCATCAGCCATGGCGTTGATCTCGGCCACCAGCGGCGCCACGGATCCCTGAAATGTGAGCAGCAGGCCAATGCGGCCGCCCTCCGGCTTGTCGCGGCAAAGGCTCAGGGCTTCGTCGAAAGCGCCTTCATTGGGTGTAATGACTGGGATGTCGAGATCCACCTTCACCTTTTCGATTGCAGGACGAAAGGCTGAACAAGTGAACAATATGCCTTGGGTCGGCGCACGCCCATCACTGCTTGCGGCCGCATAGCGGCCGAGCGTCAAAAATCTTTCGTAGATATCGTCCGTGATCTCGCCGAGCGCCGCATAGTCACCCGCAAGCGAGTCATCGATCAGATTATGGGCGATGGCTTCCGGCCACTCTTCGCGAATTGCGTCCATCGCGGGCCCTGGTGATTGGGCAAGAGCGCTGATGAGCATGACGCGCGGTGGCTGGGGCATTGCACTCTCCGCAATTGAAGTTGTCATCGCGCCATGGCGCTGCCATCCCCGTTCCGCAAGTGGGAAGGAAGGGATTGGATGCTAAGGCTGGATAATAAAATCGCCATCGTCACGGGTTGCGGCTCCTTTGCTCCGGGTTGGGGCAATGGAAAGGCGATAGCCGTTCTGCTCGCACGTCAGGGCGCAACGGTGCTAGGCGTCGATCTTGATCTGGATGCAGCCGCCGAGACTTGCGAGATCGTCAAAAGCGAAGGCCATATCATGCACGTGGCAAGCTGCGACGTGACAAATGGAGAGCAGGTACAGGCGCTCGTTGACGATTGCGTCGGCCGCTTTGGCCGCCTTGACGTGCTGATCAACAATGTTGGCCGCTCGGAGCCTGGAAATCCCGAGACGATGGACGAAGCCGTCTGGCGCCGCCAACTCGACCTCAATCTGACGAGCGCTTTCTTGACCAGCAAGGCCGCGCTGTCGGTGATGGCAAGCCAGGGCGCGGGCGCCATCGTCAACATCTCCTCTATCGCTGGGCAACGCTGGGTAGGCAAAGACCAGGTTGCCTATGCCGCTGCCAAGGCCGGCTTGATCCACTTCACCAAGGTTACCGCAGTTTCCTATGCCGCCAAGGGTGTGCGAATGAATTGCGTCGTTCCCGGACTGATGATGACGCCGATCGTTCAGCGGCTGGCGGACAAATATAATGCAGGCGACTATGAAGGAATGGTCGCTCGCCGTAACGCGCAAGTCCCCATGGCGCGGATGGGCGACGCTTGGGATGTAGCGCATGCCGCCCTGTTTCTGGCCTCTGACGAGGCGAACTACATCACTGGCACAGAATTGGTCGTTGATGGAGGGATTACAGCCTTCACTGGTTCCTGAGATACAGGACTGCCAAAACAGTTACGCAAGAAACGGACGCTCACGGTGTGAGCGTCCGTCGATCTTTCAAATTCTATTTAGTTGTTGCCGAAGCTGTAACGCAGCCTGATTCCATACATACGCGGTTCGCCGTAAAGCGACGCGAAGATGCCGAGGCCGTTATAGCTATTGGCATTTGCAACGCGATATAATTTGTTCGTCGCATTGGTGACGAACAGGCTCGCGTCCAGGCCCGTCTGGCGGATATTCCGCCAATCGAGTGACATGTTCAACAGACCATACGGCTCCAGCGTCGATCCCGGTTCGAAAGACGGGTCGCCAGTGGGCGACGTATGCTGCTTGGAAAAGTGGGAATAGCTGATGAGGTAGGACAGTTCGCCCATGTCCTCGCCCATCGGCAGCTTCGCCGTGGCGCGGATATTGTAGATGTAAGGCGTCACGAACTGGAACGGTATACAGCTCGCATCGACGGTGCCGCCGAAGGGAACGACTGCAAAGCCGCCGCCTGGGAGGCAGGTGCGATCCGCACCGAGCGAGGTGAACTGATATTTTTTGTAGTCGGCGTCGGTGTGGCTGAACGTGCCTCCAATCTCCAGTCCCTCAAACGGGCGGATTGATGCTTCTGCCTCAACACCCTGGATCGTGGCAGTCGCCGACAAAATCTTGGCGCCGCCTGCAAAGGTGGTCCGATTGAAGTCGGAACCCGGGCGTTGGATATTCTTATAGTCGGAATAGAAATAGGTGACGTTCAGACGACCCGGCACTGAGCCAATGCTCCAGTCGGACTTGAAACCAGCTTCATAGCTGGTGAGCTTTTCAGGATCGAATGTCCGGAATTCGGAGTTTACAGCCACCGAATTGAATCCGCCTGCCTTGTACCCGCGCGTTACCTTGCCATAGACCATCAAGCCATCGATTGGCTTGTAATCGAGGCCAATGGTCCATGTCGGAGCCTTAGTCTTCAGAGTCGCGTCAAAGCGACAATCCGCGGGGCTGGGGCGCGGGATCGGCCCCAACACAGAACAAATCACGGTGCCGTCGGCCCGCGGCGACCATGAAGTATTGAACCCCTTCACCGTATCCCAGGTATAACGATAACCTGCAGTCAATCGCAGATTTTCGAGCGAAGGAGAAAATGCCCCGAAGTCTAACGTTCCCTGGGCGTACAAGGCCCGCGACTTGTTGGTAACCCCGCTCAGGGAACGAGTGCCCGCACAAGTGACCGGGTTGCCGGTATTATCCGGTGAGCAGAACTGGACAGCTGCGCTCTGCCACACCGACGCTGGCTTCGTGTCTATATAAAAGCCGCCGATCGCATAGGTGAGATGGTTATCGAGCGCTCTCCCCTGCAACTGCAGTTCTTCGGTAAACTGTTTCAGATGGTCGCGCGGCCCCGTAAGATTCACCGCATTGTTATATCCATTGACGGGTATACCGAATTCATCAGTCAGCCCAGCGACGGGGAAGTCCGGGAAGTTCGCACTCTGCGAGATTTGATATGCCTGCAACGGCGTACCATCATTGTCATTGCCGTAATCAGATTTAAGCTTCTGATAGCTTATGATGTTACGGAGTGTGAGTTCCTCACTCAGTTCCAAATCTGTCGTGTTGATCACGCCCCAGGCGTCAATATTGCTGTAGCTGTCAGCATCATTGCGGGTCTTGCGTGGACCGATCTGCTGAGAGATCTCCGTCTGTCGGTTATAGATCGCCGCACAGGCCGGCGTTGCGCAGTTTCCTGTAACCAAAGATCCGATCCGAAAACCACGATTGATATAGCCAGCGCCGTTGTTCCGCGATCTCGAACCATAGATCATCAGATTATTGGTCAGTTGCTCAGTCGGGGTCGCCAAAATGCTGACCCGGCCGGTATACCAATGCTGGTTATCGCGATCCTTGTCCCAGACGATGTCCTGGGTATAGCCGGTGCGGTCATAATAGGCGCCAGCCACTCGAACGGCGAGCTTGTCCTCGATCAGCGGGACGTTGAGCGCGCCCTCGATGTTCACAAGGTCATAATTGCCATAGGATCCCTGCACATAGCCTTCCACCCGATCGGTGGACGGCTTGTGCGCGGATAGCAGAACCGCGCCGCCAGTCGTGTTCCGGCCAAACAAAGTGCCCTGAGGGCCAGAAAGAACCTGAACATTCTCAAGGTCGACGAACTGGCCCGGGCCTCCTTGAAGGCTGAGACTGATCGAAGCGATGAGTGGTACTTCGTTAAAGTAGGTCGCAACTGACGGTAGCGCGAGAAAGCCTGTTGATTGCCCGCGGATGGAGAAGCTCTGCACGTCTCGGCTCGCCTGTCCCTGGGTGCCGACGACCAACGAAGGAACGTTGCCATAGAGCTTTTGCGGCTCGGTGATATTCAGTTCGCGGATTCGTTCTGGCGAGAAGGCGCTGATGACGATCGGCACGTCCTGCGCGCGCTCTTCGCGACGTTGCGCCGTGACGATGATATCGCTGATCTGCGTCGTTTGCGCAGCCGCATCCGACGCTCCCGTCTGTGCCTGAGCTGGCACGATTGCACCTAGAAATGCCGCGCCTGCCAATAACGAGACATCGAAGTTGTTCCTTACCCTTCTCATACACTCTCCCTCAAATTGATCTGATTTTTTTGGTATTATTATTGTATGTCGGCCCCTATGAGGCCGCTCTTTATAAAAGAGCAGAGTATTGATTTGCGGTTCATTGAAAGATTGATTTTTCCGGACATCCGAAAATATTCAATTCGATCATGAGCACTGTGAGCCTTTGTAGCCGCAAGTTTACGCGGCGATCTGCTCCTCATGAGGACCAGGCGCTTCACGCGGATAGATGCTCGGGCGTCCCATGTCGTAGGTCCCGGTAAGCACACGGATGAAGTCACGATCGTGCAGGAAGTCGGACGGCATCCCGAAGCTCACGCCCCGTTTGCGCAGATCCGCGCAGAACATGTCCAGCACCTGCTCATGTGTAAGATCATCCTTATGTTCAAGGATCATCTTCATCTCGTCCATGTCGGCATAGACATTAGCGCCCCAGTGAACCATCAACCGCACCTCGTCGGCGGAAATGCGATCGATCACGCGGTCGCCCGTCTTGATCCGCCAACCATCGGCGACCTCTGGGTCGGCTGAAATCACGGACTCGAATGCAAGCCCCTCGGGCTTGCGCCGGTGCAGCGGGCCGCATGCTTCGCCGCGATGGAACATCATTTCATTCTGTACGACGACGCCTCTGTTCCACATAGGCGCCGCAATTCGCTTGGGCGCGGCCTGTGGGCCGTCGGGCCAGTAAGTGAAGCCGCCACCAATAGTGCCGCGGTAGAACCAAGACACGATCTGCGCTTTCTTCACCAGCCACTTCTGAAACAAGCCAGATTTCGTCATGGTGTTCATGAGCCAAATGGGCGTGTTGCGATGGGTGATGCCGCGAAACTCGGTCGCATCAAGGTGAGCCGGATCGGACATATGCGCAGCACCCTGGATAATGAAGTTCATGGACTCCGGCGCCGCATATTTCGCATTCCAGTAGGAACGGACGCGCGCCATATTGCCGCTGTTATAGAACATGTCCTCAAGTTCCTCGAACTGGCACACGCCGTGCTGGGCGAAATAGCCGCGAAAATGTGGCGAGACGAACATGTCCAAGGTAGGCGTCACACCCTCCGGCATTGATCCAGAGCCAGTGGCGATCAGTTCCTCGACCGACTTGAAATGCTGTGCAAGCACAAGCTTCCATGGCCCTTCACGGCGGATAACATCCATCATCCGGGCATGCTGATCCTCCGTATAGACGCCATCCACGATGCGCGGCTCTGCGACGGGACGAATGACAAAAGGTGCATTCATGGCAGGCTCCTCAGTGTTGGACGTTTGACATGTTCACTTTGCCAGCAGCTCGACATTTTCACTCAGCCGCCCTTCTGGATCGGTGGTGAAGAGTACGCGCACGCCATGTTCCGGCATTGATTTGATGGGGCCGTTATGCTTGCCGCCATGCGCCAAAACCCGCGAGGCAAGCGCATCCAGGTCATCGGTAATAAAGCCCAAAATGACTTCCTGGTCGCGCGGGACCGGACGATCGATAAACTTGAACATAACCAAAGACTCCGAAGACATAGTGTCTCCTGGGCCCATGATGACTTCGCGTATCGAGCCACCCGCGCCACTATCGCCATTCTGGACGCGATGAAGCTTATTGAGGCCGTATACCTGATGATAATATTCGGCTTGAGCTTCTTCGTCGTCGACAATCAGCTTTGTGAATGCAAAGCTTGCTTTACGTGATTCCGTCATATGGATCGTTCCTTAAACATCATGTTTACGCTGCGCATCGTTGATGCTGCGGCACGTCGATTAGAGAGGTGAAGGCGACGCAATCTCTCCGGCAACAAGCGCATCTGGGAGATCGGCATGGTTCTAATCAGCCATCGCAATCAACGCAGACGGCGTTGACCCATTGAACCGGAATAGGGTCAGGAGCAGCAGGGAACCCGGCTTTTCAGTAGCTGTGCAGCAGAGGATCAGCACGGCTTGAAAGAAGCCGGACGCGCATACTCGCGTCGAACTTAACCGGTCTGCTTCACATATTTCCGGGTCCGCCATCGCCAACCTCTCCCAGCTCGCGATTTCTTGAAGGAGGGTTCGCGTAGCTTGATCCGTGAATATATCCCGGTTACTCGGGAAGCAACCTTTTTCGACCACATGGTCGATAAATATCGGTAATGATGATGCGTTGGCGGCAGAGCCAACTATGCTATCGGAAGATAAGCAACCATATGGCGCGAAACACCCGGATTATGACCAAGGATACTGGCTTGAAGGCCAAAGAGGCGGTGAAGGCATTGCCAAGGGGGCGCCCCCGTAAACTGGAACTTGGCCAGGTGATCGACGCCGCCTTAGCCGTCGGATTGCACCAATTGACGATGGCCGCCGTTGCAGAAAAGCTGGGTGTCGCGAAGGCGGTATTATATGGCTATGTCAAGGACCGCGACGAATTGGTCCGGATCGCCTCCGCCAAGGCGTCCCGCCGGCTTCGTAATCCAGAAGATAATGGCCAGCACTGGTGCAGTTGGATCCTCGAAGACGCCCGGGCCTTGTACGAAGTGCTCACCATGGATGGGGAGCTGCTCGAAACCTGGATCAATGGCGTCCAATCGCCGACCCTGGAAGTCGACTCCGGCGAGTCATGGCTGCAGGCGATGACCAAACGCGGATTTACCGGGGAGGAAGCGCTCCAGCTTCGCCGGATCGTTGCTCACCTTGTCATTGGCGCGGCCGCTGCATCGAAGCGGGACCGGACGCTTCGCAGGGAAGGGCGTTCACGTTCTAACATTATAAAGAAATCTGTTTTGAGCCGTTCGCCTGACGAGGCAGTGTTGCTGCGGCAGTTTATCGATGTCTTCGGCCGTGAGGTGACGGAAACCAATTGGGAATATGGGTTATATATCCTGTTACACGGCGTCACGGTCGCCCGCCAAGCCTTGGCGCTTCGCGACAGAGATTCTCAACGACCTTTCAAAGAATATCCGACATCAGACATGCCATCACTTTGAGCGAAGCAGGGAATTGATTAACGGAAGTTTCCCTTGCTAGGACACGCGGACCATATAGCGGAACGCGTTCCGGGATTCGGCTATAATTTCAACAGTTCCGCGGCAGATCTTCCAAAGAAGCTCTCTCGTGCCGATTGGCTCATCCCTTCCATCTGTGCGTCATACAGCGCCACTGCTTCCTGATGTCCTTCGACATGAGGAAAGTCGGATGAAAAGACGATAATACCCTCAGGGACGCGATCAATCGTCGGGCGTAACACGTCCTGCTGGTGCACAACCGACACGCGTACCTGTCGCTGGACATATTCACTGGGTTTGAGCGGCAGGCTGTAAGGTGCGAAGCTGAGCATTCGCGGGCGGCTGTTATCGGCTTCCCTATCTATTGTTTCCAGGAAATCGGGTAACCAGTCGATCCCAAGTTCCGACACGATGACAGCAAGATTGGGATAGCGGTCTAGCACACCGCCAAAGATCATTGCCGCAACCGCGAGTTGCGGCACAAGACGCCGGGACAAATTGGCGAGCCTGTAGAAAGAGCTCAGGTCCCCGCCATTATTTGCCCAGCCGGGATGCATGGCCGCGCGGCCGCCGCCAACATGAAAAAGGATCGCCACGCCAAGATCCTCACATGTAGCCCAGAAAGGTTCGAAGTCCGGGTGATTGAGCGCTTTTCCACCATGGGGATCGGCTTTGACGAATACGGCGCGCGATCCTCTTTCACGGCCCGAGATAACCTGCGCAATCGACCATTCCACGTCGATCAGATCAACTACCACGGCCGGGATCAGGCGGTCGGTGTAACCGTGCATCTGCTCCAATGCCCAACGATTGTACGTATCCAGCGCCGGAAGAGCCAAGGATGGATCGTTGCGCATGGCGTGCCGATAAGGATGATATCCGTTGGAGGGCAACAAGATCTGCTTTTCGATGCCGCGCTTGTCCATCCATGCAATACGCGGCGCGGGCTGCCACGCCTCTGGGGCGAAGGCACCCGCATCCACCGCGATTTGCGGCGGCTCACCGCCAGCCAGTGATTTCTCATAGGCGTCGAGCACATAGGGCGGGATCAATTTCAACGGATCCGGACGCAAGGCTGGCGGCACGGAGGAGAAAAGGTCTCCGACGACGATGTCGAGCAGCTGTTCGGCTACCGTCATCTTAGGCAGCTTGGCGGCGAGGCTGGGATTGGCTTGCGCGAACCAGTCCGCTGGTTCGTTGAAATGGCTGTCGACGTCGATGATTCGCATATCTGTCGTTCCTCTCCTATCTTTCGATAATGGTACGATTTCGTTTTCATGTAAACAGGCTTGCAGTTTGGACGGTTTCTGCGAGGACCTGCCCATGGCTCGTGCGTCATCGATAAGGAATGATCCGTCACTCCGTGGTCGGCCCAGACGGCAGGATCTGGAACACCGTCACCATAAGCTGCTTGAAACGGCCATGGGGCTGTTCATTGAGAATGGCCTTGCGGTGACGATGGACACGATCGCCAGCGCAGCCAACGTTTCAAAAAGGACGCTCTACGCCAGCTATCCCGACAAGATATCCTTGTTCCTGGCGGTATTGGAGTGGCTATCGTCAGAGGGTACCAAGGCCGCGCTGAGCCTGCCACCCGACATGCCGCTAGTCCCAGCACTCGTCCGATATGGCGAAGCCTTGTTCGACCATTATTCAGCCCCGCGTACAGCAGCTTTTCTGCGGCTGATGCAGAAAGAGAAAGAACGCGTACCGGACCTGGAGCGGATGATGCGGGAGGAGGTTGTCCGCGACCAGGTTATGCCGCTGGTCCACTATTTGGAGGCGCAGTTTCCGGAAACGCCCGATGATAGAAGATTGTTCGTGGCGGCACGCATGCACGTCCGCAATGTTATCGGGGAAATAAGCGATGCTTATGCGGATGGCCGCGTGCCGGACGCCGTTGCCAGCCGGGGTTTTCTGCAATCGTCGGCAGAGATTCTTTCCCTAGGTATCCTTCGGAACGGCCTGACGGAACAAAGGGATGTCTGATGCAAACTACCGAAGTTTTACGTGGTGCAGGCAGTGATTGGCTGGAATAGGATTTCCGCCCATGTCAAAAGTCCAACTATCGACCCGGCAGATTCCGCAGAATCTGGACTTCCTGCTCAAGCTATTTGCGAGCTTTGACCAGCCGACGGCACGCTGATCGCGACGGCTTATCCTGCGTTGCGTTGCATATGGCGTAACGGGCCGTTACATGCGCCATAATGCCGACGCTTATCTATAGTCGGCCAACAAGCCTCCGGACGTGACCGGTGGCAGGAGAGGATCATCGTGCGAGCTGCTATTTTCGAAGGCGTGGGCAAGCCATTATCGATCCAGACGGTGGACGATCCCACCCCCGCGCCCGATCAGGTCATTCTAACGGTGGAAAATGCCGGTATCTGCGGATCAGACCTCCACATGACCGAAGGCGCGCATACGCCTGCTGGGCTCATTCTGGGCCATGAATTTGCTGGCACGATTTCTGCCGTCGGATCAGCAGTTAAAGGCTGGCGTCCTGGAGATCGCGTGACAGCGCTGCCGCTCAACGCTTGCAACAGCTGCGACACATGCGACCAGGGTCTTCCTGCACTGTGCAGCCAGAATCTGTTTACGGGCTGCTTTCTCACTGCTCAAGGCGCCTACGCGCAATATGTCGCGGCACGCGGCTCGATGTTGCAGCGGCTGCCCGACGGCGTGAGCTTCGCGGAAGGCGCCATGGTCGAGCCGCTGGCTGTCGGTCACCACATTGTCGGAATGGCCGAACTGCCACGCGGCGCATCGGTTCTGGTGCTCGGTGGCGGCCCCATCGGCGCAGCTGTCACGCTTTTCGCGCGCCATGCCGGCGCGCGGCACGTCGTGGTCAGCGAGATGTCGGACGTCCGCCGGGATCGTGTTCTGGAAGTAGGCGCGACCGCCGTCATCGATCCGGCTCAAGAGGACGTGCTGGAAGCGTTTCGCAAGACCACTGGCGAGGCGCGTCCCGCTGTCGTCTTCGAATGCGTCGGATTGCCGGGCATGATCCGGCAAGCGGTGGACCTGGTGGCGGTACGCGGCTGTGTCGTCGTCGCGGGCGTCGTCTTCCAGGAGGACAGCTTCGCGCCGATCGTTGCCATGGGCAAGGAAGTGACGATCCGGTTCAGCCAGGCTTATACGGAAAGCGACTTCGCCGCCGTCATCGACGCGCTCGCCCGGGGAGAGGTCGAACCCCGGCCGTTGCACACGTCGACCGTCAGCCTGGACGAGCTTCCTGCCGCATTCGAAGCGCTGCGAAAGCCAACAGACCAGTGCAAGGTGCTCATCAAACCCTGATCTCTGCGGGGATGTACTTCGACAAAGCATGGCTATGCGGCATTGTCGCCGCGATCAGTTTCCCGCTGAAGGCTGATCCGTGCCGAACCTGTCAAAGGGCATGCCGGAACCGGAATGTCCGAGCGAACAGCGCGCCAATGCACTTGCAGGCTTGTCAGCTTATCAGGTGGAACTTGCCGATTGAATTCACTTTGACGAGATTGGTCTTGCTCAAGCCAGTGAGCCAGAGGTCAATACTGTCAAGTTGGACGACCGCACTCAAACGCTGATTGGCAGCGGTGGCATCAAGCAAGAACACCCGGCCGCGATAATATGGCCGTAACGCCCCAACGATATCGCGCAGCGGACGATCATTGAAGATCATCCGGCCCTTCGCCCAGGCAAGCTCCTGCGTCGGCTCAACCCGCCGCGTGCGAACGAAGCCTTGTCCATCGACAGAGGCAGACCAGCCCTGCCCCAGAGTAACCCGGCGATTGCGGCCCTGCGCCTCGACCAGGCCTTCCGCCACTACCATCTGGGAAGCCGCATTATCACGGGTGACCCCGAAAATGGTGCCGACATCCCTGTAATTTGCGGCACCGGCCGACACGATCATCGGCCGCGCATCGTCATGGACGACTTGCAGCATGATTTGCCCGCGCCCAAGGGTGATCCGGCGTTGGCCCTGCGAAAAGTCGACCTTCAGCGCGGTATCCGCGCCCAGCATCAGTTCACTGCCGTCCGCCAACGTCACCGGGCGACGTTCGCCGACGCCGCTCACATAATCATATTGCCAGCTATGTTGATATTGATAGCTGAGCCCGATGGTAAGCGCCAGGGAGGCCGCGATTGCCAGCGTCAGGCGGCTGCGGCAGAATTGCCGGAATGAATCCCGGCGGCGTAGACGCGGCAGAGCTTCGCCCGTCAGCCGCCAAGCTTCGCGCGCCTTCGCCAGCGCTTCTCTATTGCCGGAAGAACGGTCCCGCCAGCGCCGAAACGCGGCGACATCTTCTTCCGTCAAACGGCCTGACGTCAGGAGCACGACCCAGTTCAGGGCTTGTTCGTCGGCGTTGTCGTCTGACCGGGCAGAGGAGGAATGCACCAGCCGCATCATGTCATAATCGCTCACATTTGGATTGATGAAGAGCTACCCTACACATTATTATAAAACAACTATTGCAGATCGTTAGCAAGAAAATCGCGACAGTGGCGCAAAGCGCGAAGCTGATATTTTTCTATCAGGCTGACCGAAACGCCCAGCCGTTCGGCAATTTCCTTGTGCGTCAGGTTGGTGACGCGGGTCATCACGAACGCTTCCCGGCATTTGGGTGGCAGGTCGCCGAGCGCACGATCGATCCGACGCAGTTGATCTCGCGAGATCGCTATGGCCTCCGGCGACATGACCGCATCCTCGAACAGGATTTGCGCTCCGTCGATTATCGCAGACCGCCGGCTTTCGGTTCGCACATGGTCGATCGCCAAATTCTGCATCATCCTGTAGATATAGGCGCGTGCCTCGCCGTCGCTGTAGAGGGGCGTGCGGATCGACTGCAATTTCAAAAAGACTTCGTGGACCAGGTCGGCCGCTGTTTCAGGGTTCCCCGTCCGCCTCACGCCAACCGCCTGTAAATCGGGTTGCATATGACTGAAGAGGTCTGCCAGCTGCTGGACGGTCAACGGCTTTCTTGCGGTGAACAACCGCCTCATCGTGCCCGGCCGACGCAAAATTGAAACAAACTGGCTACATTACGCGATGTGATACAAGACATGACCCGCCCCGCGACCTGACGCCTGCCTTCTCTCCCGCAGGACGGCGCAATCTGACAAGAAGGCGAACATTTCCTTTATCATCGGGGCCGTCAAGTGCGTATTATATCGGCGCGGCCTGCGCATGCGCAGTTTGCGCGAAGCTACCCTGGTTCGAACGCCCAAAACTTTCTTGCTACCTGCTTTGCGGGAAGGCCCATCGCGGGTCGTTTCCTTCCTGAGAGCGGCAATAGGATGATGGGTTTTCAAGATGACGCGATATCCACAAGGCAGATCCATATTCGCAGGGGCATGGGGCATGGCGATCAGTCTTGCGCTCGTTTCGCCTGCCTGGGCGCAACCGGTCGGCGGAGTTACGGTCAGCACGTCCAATAATCAGCTATTCGAGATCATCGCTCATGCCGATCCGGTGGTGAAGGGCGTGATGGCGATCCTTGTGATCGCGTCCATTGCAACCTGGGCAATCTGGTTCGTCAAACATGGTCAGCTCCGCGCTGCCAAGGTCGCGTTGAAGAATGACGTGGACCTTCTATCGCGCGCCACGTCGCTCGATGGAGCTGCGACCGTCCATTACCCTGCCATCAAGGAAATGGTGGAGATGGTCCGGTCGGAACTGGACGGCATCGGCAATTCACCGTCGTTCCGCGCGATTCGCGGCGTAGAGGAACGCGTCGGCGTCCGCTTCCCCATCATCGAAGCGAGGGCCATTCACCACATGCTGCAGGGCACGAACGTTCTCGCGTCCATCGGCGCAACCGCGCCGTTCGTCGGCCTCGCAGGCACCGTGTGGGGGATCATGCACAGCTTCCTGGGCATCGCACAGAGCAATTCGACAAGCCTCGCCGTGGTCGCGCCCGGCATTGCCGAGGCTCTGTTCGCAACGGCCCTGGGCCTTGCGGCCGCCATTCCGGCGGTGCTGATCTACAACACGCTGTCACGATCGATCGCGGGATATCGCCGGATGCTGTCGGAAGCGGCGGTGATGGTGGCCTGTGTTCTGGAGCATGAATCAGAGCGGCGGCACGGCCGTTCGCCTGAAATCGAGCTGCATCGCAATCCCACCTCCGACAAGGCCGGGTCGCTGGGCATGGAGGTCTAACATGGCCATCCATATCGCACATGCGGATGACGGCCTTGCCGAAACGCACGAAATCAACGTCACCCCTTTCATCGACGTCATGCTGGTGCTGCTGGTGATCTTCATGGTTACGGTGCCGCTCAGCACGGTGGACGTGCCGGTCAATCTGCCGGTATCAAACGCCCAGCAGAAACAACCCGAATCGAAGCCCGTCTATGTGACATTGCAATCGGATTTCGCTGTATCCATCGGTGACAGGAAGGTCGATCGCCAGAAGATTGGGGACGCTTTGCTGGCGGAGACCAAGGGAAATCGCGAAACGCAGATTTTCCTGCGTGCCGATAAGGCTGTGGATTACGAACATTTGATGGGTCTGCTCAATGCCCTTCGCGACACAGGATATTACAAGGTCTCGCTCGTTGCCGTCAGCAGCGGAGCGGATTGAACCCCAGGCGCTGCCGGAAAGCGGGCGGATGACGGCAGGGGACGGACAGCGCTGGTCACGCGGCCTGATGATCTCTATCGGCGCTCACGCGCTGGTAGTGGCAGGTCTTGCGGTCGGCATCGTCAACACCCCCCCGCCTCCTTCCACATTGCCGCCAGCGATTGCGCTGACCATGGCGCCTGACCCAATGGCGATGCCGCAGCCGCCCTCTCCGATTCCGCCCGGTCCCGAGGCGGAGCGATCAAAGGCGGTGGATGAACCGGTGCCTGAAAAGGAGCCGCTCGACATACCCGAGGTTCCCACCGCCTCCGCACCTGTGGTCACCCCGCCGCAGAAGAAGGTGACGCCGCGGCCAACAATTCAGGACGATGCTCCGCGCAAGAAGCAGGAGTCCGACAGGGCCAGCGCTCCGCCGGTTCCGATCGCCCCGCCTGCCCCTGCGATGGCGGCTCCGGTCAAGGGGGCAGCCGCGCAAGGCTTTGCCTCGGCCGAAAAGCGGTGGGAAGCGATGGTGGTGGCGACGCTGGACCGCAAGAAGAGATATCCTGGCGAAGCCCAGCGGCGGGGCATCGAGGATATCGTCTATCTGCACCTGACGATCGACCGCTCCGGCAAGGTGCTGGACGCTTCGATCGAACGAAGCCGCAAGAATCCCCTCCTCGACCGTGCAACGCTGGATTTGGCGCGCCGCGCGTCGCCCCTGCCCGCTCCTCCCTCTAGCGAAGCAGGCGACCGGATCGATTTCGTGGTGCCGGTCGAATATAAGGTCGCAACCGCCAGATAGCCGGGCAAATGACAGTCCTGCCGCTTCACGATGGAAGCGGCAGGACCGTCGTCGATTTGATTTCCTGCATCGCGAAGGACGAACTGACGTCGCTCAACTTCGCGATCTTGGTCAGTTTACGATAGATGCGGTCATAATCTCTGATGTCACGCACGACGATCTTCAACAGATAATCGATATCGCCGCTCATCCTGAAGAATTCGACCACTTCGGGGATGAGGGATACGCCTTCCGCAAATGTCTGCAGCCATTGGTCGCTATGATCGGCGGTCTTCACCGTAACGATCACGATGACGCCAAGGCCCAGCTGATGACGGTCGAGCAGCGTCACGCGCCCCTTGATCAGCCCGTCGCGCTCAAATCGCTTGATCCGTTTCCAGCATGGCGTCTGCGATAGTCCCACCTGATCGGCCATCTGCGCAACGGTGAGTGTTGCATCCTGCTGAAGCAGGTTCAGAATTTTGCGGTCAGTGTGGTCGAGAATGATATTCTCCATGTTCAGCATTTCCCTGGCATGATTTACTACCCTATTCCGTTATTTTCGAAAAATAGAAAATCATTTCCCCAGGTAGGGGAGTAGGATCGCCTTATCGAAAAATTGGGGGTAAGCCCATGATCCAGAAGCTGTTCACAGAACATCCTGCGGCCGTAAACGAGACCTATGGCGAACATTTCGTGATGGCATCGCGCTTCGGCTTCTCCATGGTGACAGCTGGCCTTGCCTGCATGGTGCACGCCGTCATTCCGGGCCTGTTCATCACCACCGGCAGTGACATGGTCGAACGGCTTCATGACGCGATGGTCCTGAAGCGCCGCAACAGCATTCGCGAAAAGGGGCCGCTGGTCCCCAGCAGCGCGGAATAAATCGTCATGCGGGCCATGATTGGCGCTGACCTTTATTGCGATGTGCCACCCCTCAAGCGATCCCGCGGAAGGGATTTTGCACCGGGGCTTGTCATCGTCGCGCTGGGAACGCTTGCGGCCGGATTCATGGCGGATCATTATGGCGCGCCGCTGACCCTGATGGCCTTGCTGCTCGGACTGTCGCTCAACTTCCTATCCAGTGACGTCCGACTGCAGCCTGGATTGAACTTCGCCGCCCGGTCGCTGCTGCGCTGGGGCATCGTCCTGGCAGGCACCCGCGTCACCATGGGAGAAATCGCGGGACTGGGCCCGGTCGCGCTTGTTTCCATCGCGGCAATCGTCGCAATCACCATTGCTGCGGGCATATTCGCTGCCCGGCTGGCGGGATATGACACGCCATTCGGCATCCTGGCTGGCGGATCGGTCGCCATCTGCGGGGGCAGCGCCGCCATGGCGCTCGCCACCACATTGGGGCCCAAGCGCGTGAATGATGCGCAACTCACGCTGGTGCTCGTCGGCATATCCGCCATGAGCGCGGGCGCGATGGTGCTTTATCCCATCGCCGCTCATTTTTTGCATCTGCCTGATATAAATGCGGGCTTCCTGCTCGGAGCTTCCATCCATGACGTGGCGCAGGCGCTTGGCGCTGGCTATGCCTATTCCGACGGCGCGGGACAGATTGCGGCAATCGTCAAATTGACGCGCGTGGCCCTGCTCGCCCCCGTCCTCGCCATTGTGCCGCTGATCGTGCGGCGGGAAGGCGCATCTGGTGGAGGAACGCCCTTCCCCTGGTTCGTCGCCGGCTTCTTCCTGCTCGCAGCCGTCAATTCGACCGGCATCATCCCGTCTGCCATGTCGGTGCTTTCAGCCAAGGCGGCAACCGCGCTACTGGCTGCTGCCGTCACTGCGACCGCAATTCGATCGCCGCTTCCCAAGCTGATGGAGGCGGGCGTCAAACCCCTCATGGTCATCGTCGCGGCGACGGTGGTGGCCTTCATGTTGTCGTTAGCCGTGGCGCTGCTGCTGATCGGCTGACGACCGAAGCCGTTGTCTGCGACTTGAGGAGGCTGCAGACAATGGAAGCCGCCGCTTGCAGCTTGAGGAGGCTGCAAGCGGCGGTGGTGATTTCAGGTCAATGAATTTTCGACAATGACCGCCGTATTGCCATCGACCTCTCCCGGAGCGAGCGGTTCGCTGCGTCCACCCAGGTTCTGCGCCAGAAATTCTTCGGTAATAGCCTGGAAACGGATGTTGTTCGCAGGCCGGCGGAACCCGTGCCCTTCGTCCGGATAAAGGACGTACGTCACTGGCACCCCGTTGGCCTTCATCGCGGCAACCATCTGATCGCTTTCCGCCTGCTTGACGCGGGGATCATTGGCGCCTTGCCCGATCAGGAGCGGCCTGGCGATGCGGCCTGCGCGGTGGACGGGTGAACGTTCGCGCATAAGCGCACGGCCTTCGGTCGTCTCGGCATGGCCGATCATCCGGTAAAGCTGGTTCTTCGCCGCTTCCCAATAGGGCGGGATCGATCCCGCCAGCGTCTCCAGGTTGGACGGCCCGACGATATCGACGCCGCAAGCATAGAGATCAGGATGGGCGGTCAAACCCCACAAGGTCGCATATCCACCATAGCTGCCCCCCATGATGCATAGCCGGTTACGGTCAGCGATGCCCTGCTCGACGGCCCAGCTGACAGCATCGACCAGATCGTCATCCATCTTGCCGCCCCATTCGCCATCGCCCGCAGTCAGAAACGACTTGCCGAAGCCGGTTGAAGCACGGAAGTTGACCGCGAGTACCGCATATCCGCGGTTTGCGAGCCACTGATGCGTGACGTTGAAGCCCCAGGCGTCACGCATGCGCGGTCCGCCATGGACGAGCAGGACGAGCGGCAATGGCTCTGAACTGGCCAGCGGCTGGCCTGGCACCTCGGCATGGCGCGGCAGCGTCAGATAGCTGACGAGCGGCAACCCGTCGCGGCTGGTGATCGTCAGGGCGTGCATATGGGCCAGCGGCGCCCCAGCGAGCTTAGGCAGCATGTCATAGAGCTTGGTCAGCACCATGCCGTCCCGTTCGTAGAGGTACATGCTGGGCGGATTGACGTCGGTCGCAACCCGCAAGGTCCATATCCGGTCATCCGAAGTCCGGCTGGCGACCGACCATTCGCCTAAATCCTGGCTGTCCAGAAACTCGACATCGGCCCTGATCTGATCGCCGAGCAGATGGACCTCCCGCCGCTCGAACGTCGCGGTCCAGGCGATCGGCGCATGGCTTTCAAGATCGGTCCACACGCCGCTGATGTCGGCGCGTGGATGTTCTGCGATCACCGTGCCCTTGTCCGGATCGCCCAACAGGTCATAGCTGACCACCGCGGCCGTATCCCGGCCCCGGCTATCCAGCATGTAGAGCGTCCTGCCATCCGCATGCAGGCTGGCGGGACGCGTGTTGGTGACATCGCATTCGTCGATGATGCGCCAGGTTTCACGTTTGTCGCCCTCCAGCTTGACCAGCGCCATGCCACCATCAGGCTGCGGCTGCATGCCCAGGACTGGCCGGTAATCGTCATTGATGACGAAGCCGCCGAAGCCGCTATTTTCCAGCACCAGCGTCAATTCGCCGCTCGCCAGGTCCAGGCGGAAGATGTCGGGATAGCGCGGATCGCGCTGGTTGAGCATCACCAGCAAAGTTCCGGGATGCTTCCGTTCCGCCGGGAACGTCGAAGCGCGCACGCCGGGAAAGGGCGTCATGTCGCGCGTCTCTCCACCTGCTGCCGGGACAGCGAACAGGTGGACATTCTCGTCCCCATTGCTGTCCTGCATGAACATCAGATGGACCCCATCATGAGCCCAGAAGAATTCCGTGACTCCGCGCCCGCGATCGGCCGTGATCGGCCGCGCTTCTGCAAGATCAGCGCCGCGCTCGCATACCCACAGGTTCATGACGCCATCGCGAGGCGCGGAGAAGGCAAGCCACCGGCCACAAGGGCTGATCTGGCACCCGCCGCGTTCTGGATTGCCGAAAAGGTCCGCACGGGGAATGAGCGCGGTGTCGGAAAGGGGCATGACAGGTCCTTGGGAGAAAGTGAAAAAGATGCGTCGGGTCAGGCGAGTTCTACATGATCAGCCGGATCGCTTTTCCTCTGGACGGTGTCGCCGCCCGGCAGCAGCTGGAGGACCCGGCTGTGATAGGCGAGCAATGTGGCGCGATGTCCGACGCTGAGATAGGTCGCACCACTTTGCGCCAGCGCCTCGTATAGTTGCCGCTCGGTTCCCCCATCCACCGCGCTCGTCGCTTCATCCAGCACGACATAGCGCGGCGCGGCCGCAAGCGCCCGGGCAAAGCCGATCCGCTGCTGCTCTCCCAGCGACAGCACGCGCGCCCAGTCGATCACGCTGTCGAAGCCGCCATGCATCGCCGCCAGATTTGGAAGGGACACCTTTTCCAGCAGTTCCTGCAATTGCGCCTCGGGCATGACCCGATCCGTGTTGGGGTAGAGCAACTGCTCGCGCAGGCTTCCGAGCAGCATGTAGGGCCGTTGGGGCAGGAACAGCATCTCGTCAGGGGACGGCATGCCGATCTCGCCCTTCCCTTCGCGCCAAAGCCCCGCGAGCGCGCGCAGCAGCGAACTCTTGCCGACGCCGGTCCGGCCGACGATCAGGACATTCTCGCCGCCCTGGATCGTCATCGTCAAATCGCGCAGCAGCGTGCGCTCCTTACCCGGCGTCTGTAGGGTCAGCTTGTCGATGCGGATATTGTCGTCATGGCTGAAGCGGATCGATCGGCTGCTATCGGTCGTGTTTTTGGCGACGGCGTCCGCCTTCTCCATGATCTCGACAAGGCGCACAACGTGCGGCGCGCTGTTGGCGAATACCGGCACGAAATCAGTGATGGTCTTGAAATTGTTCAGCAGCAGGGCCGCCGAAGCCGTCGCTTGTGCGATGGTGCCGAAGCTGATTTGATTGTCGAAATACATCGGCACCAGGATCATGGCCGGCAGCGCCAGCCAGACCGCGCCGAGCCCAGCTTTAATGCCGCCCATCACCACCTGATAGCGTGCCTGCGCGATCCCGATCCTGATGGCGCGCATCAGGCGATTGTCGATGCTGGCCGCCTCCGCCATCTCGCCGCGGTACAAGGCCACCGTTTCCGCGTTGATGCGGACGTGCAACATGCCGAAACGCAGGTCGGCCTCCGCCACCGTAGAATCGAAGCTGAGCCGGATAAAGGGGCGATAGATCAGGAAGATGACCACCGTCATCGTGACGCCGTAGATCAGAACGCCAAAGAACAGGACGGGCGTGATGCTATAGAGGATCCAGCCTTGGACGCTCAGTCCTGACAAGGATCCGAATATGACATTGGGCAGTAACGTGATCATACGGCACAACTGGCCGACTTCCGCCTGCATGCGCTGATCGACGTTATCGAGATCGGCATCCTGCTCGATCCGGTAATAGACCCGGTTACCGAGGAATCGGCCTACGAGATCGCGCGTAGTCCAAGTGCGCCAGTGCAGAACGAGCCGCTCGAACAGATAGTTGAACAGATGATTCAGCAGGCCGACATCCGGCGGGCGGCTAATCAAAAGTCCAACCAGTGCCAGCAACAGGAAATATTGCCAATAGGCGACCTCCTGCCGCTGAATGAGCGCGTCACTCATCTGTTTGGTCAGAAACGAAAGCTTCGCGCCCAAGGCGGTTTCGCCAAAGGCGAAGGCGATCCAGACGCCGAGCGCGCACCAAGAAGGCCACGCACCCTTGCGAGTCCAGTAGGGGCGCGAAAATACGAACATGCGCCGCAGGAACCGTCCGTCGATCCGGTAGTCTCTGCGATCGCGGAGCGTTTGGGCGGGAAGCATGAAACAGGCCTTTCGACGGCGGAACTGGAACGAAGGTATAAGACAGAGGATTAGAACTCGATTTTTCCGGGAAATTCCGAAAAGCGCTTATTTACCGAGCAAAGAAAGGCGGCTGATCAGATCGTCCGCGATATGCCGGACGATGTTCAATCGAACCTTCATGCGGAAGACCAGCCAGGCGTCGTAGCGTCTCCATAGTTCGGGCTCGGCAAGACGCCTGTTCTGCCTTGCCTGCCGCATTTGCTCATCGACCAAATTGGACCAGCGCTCTGTTTCGGCGGGATTCTTGGGCCTGTCGCCCAGCTTTTCCCTGACGGCGTCAAAATCGTCCCGGTTCGCCGTTACGATCAGGGCACCATCTTCCCGGCTCCAATCGGGATAAACGTCAAAGTCCCGGATAGCCATATCTACGACCTTGCTGATCAGCATGGCGGGCTGCTGGCAGAGCGGATGGGCCAATTCCTCAAGGGCTTGAGAGGCACGCCCGCCGTCATCGGCTTGATCCAGCAAAATGGCTTCGCGCTGAAGCCTTTCCCACTCCGCTTCGGGGACTGCCTGATCCGCACGTTCCCGATCATGCAATGCCCGCACCTGTGCCAGCAAATCGACGGCCGTCTCGTCATTCAGATAATGGGGGATGTTCCACTGTGAATTATAGACGAAGTCATACAGAAACGCGAAGGGCACGCTGCCGGTATCGACACCTACCGGAATGGCCCGCACCACATGGGTGATCTGCTGGTGCACAAGATCGAGGGTCGACGGATCGCTCGAATCCTGCAGTATCCACATCATGTCCAGGATCGCGCCCAAGGCGGCCGGAACGCCAACGACATCCTGGAAGTCAGCCCCGTCTCCCGGCAATATGAGAGCGGGCGCATTGGATATCGAAGGAACCTTGGCATTCTCCCAGCGAGATAGGCACGCAGCCTTCACAGCCTCATCACCGGAAAAACTACGCCACTCCTGCGATTTTTGCTTCGGCGCGTCGACCTCGGAGAGCGCCGCAGTGCCCTGTGCATCCAGCCCGAGTTCACTGAACCATTGCTCGACCGACACTTTGAGGCGCCCCGGCGTCGGACCGGTCACCCGCCCCTGTTCCTCACCGTTCGAGAACAGGATCAGGGTCGGTATGCTGCGAACATTGAACCGTGCCGAAATGGCGGGCCAGTCTTCGATATTCACCTTCACGATCTTCAGCCGGTCGCCATATTCCTCTTCGATCTTCTCGATATGAGGCAGCAACGCGCGGCAAGGCCCACACCACGGCGCCCAGAAATCGACCAGCACGGGCACTTCGCCTTGGACATTCTGGTCAAAACTGCTTTCGTCGGTGTCGATCAAGGTCAATGCTCCATTTTCTTGCCGGGCGTCGCCGTCCGGCAGGACACGGCGATGCGCCGTTCATTTCAGTCAAATCACCGCCGGTGTGGACCGAAGCCAAATCACCGGCGGATATGCGCGGCTTTACAGCCGCCCGCGCAAGGCGAGCATGAAGGCGCGCGGTTCTCCGTAGAAGTTGCCAAGCCTGTTGCTGCCGATGGTGCGATAATATTTCGCGTCATTGATATTCGTGACGTTCAACGAGGCCGACAATGCGTCCGTGATGTCATATCCTATGCGCGCATCGAAGATGTGATATTCGGGCTGCGTGAAGTTGAACGGCGTGAACGGGACGGTCAAATTATCCCTCTTGCAGAGGCCCGAATTTGTGTCGAAGTCGCCGTTTATACAGGCTGTTCCGACGGTATATCGCGAGCTTTCGAGGCGGAAGCCCAAGCCGAGGTGGAGCCCCTTCAGCAACGATCCGGCATCATAGTCGCTCCACAACTTGATCTGGTGCTTCGGCTGCTGCGTAACAAATGCACCGCCAGCCGTATTAGCGACGTCCCGGTCGAAATCCTCCTTCACATAATTGTAGGATAATTGGACCTGAAGGTTCTTCAGCACCTCCCCGCCCACTTCGAAATCGATCCCCTTGTTCTGATACTGCCCGCCATTGACATAGCAGCAGCTATACCCAGGACGGATAGATCCAAAGCCTGTCTGAACGGCCCTGTTTTCGCTCATCTGCTTGTAAAAGCTGAGCGATGCATTGATCTTCCCGTCCATGAAGCTGCCCTTGACCCCAACCTCATAGGTGTCGCCGGTAACAGGCGGCAATGTGTCACCTTCGGCAGTGATAAAGGTCGCCTGCGGCGTGAAAATCTGGAACCAGCTTCCATAGAGGCTCAGATTTTCGGTGATGTCGAAGGAGGTTGAGACACCGGGACTGAGATGGGCGTTCACCTTGTTGGTCGGCGCCACGATAGTGCTGGTGAACGTTCCAAATCGAACGAAATTGGTAGAATCCAGTTCGAACCAGTTCAAGCGGGCGCCAAGGCTGAGATGCCAGAAGGACAGCGGTTTAAGATCGAGCTTGCCATAGACGCCGATTTGCCGCGCCTCTTGCGTGCGGATCGACCCGTCGGGAAGCGTGGAGGGAAACACAATCAGATCGGGATCATATTGGGCGAGCGGAAAGGTGTAGAAAACGTTCGCCTGATCGGCCGTATTCTTTTGCCTGGTCTTGAGATAGTCGGCGCCCAGCGTTACCTTTTGGGTTTGCCCGAAAAGATCAAATTGACCGGAAAGCGCCGCCGACGCGTTGAAGCTCGTAAGCTCATTTTCGAGCATCGCTGCGGTGGCCAGATGTCTGACGGGCAGATTTACTTGGGTCGATGCGACGTTGTTTGAAAATGCGATCTGCCTCGCATCTCGCGTATATTTCTGCCACTCGCTTTTCACGACCACGGACCAGCGGTCGGAAAACTGATGATCGATCTGTCCGAACGCGCCGTAAGTATGTGAGTTCTGGTAATCATCAGGCGAACTCAAGGAGAAGGATCGGCGAAGTTGCAGATCTTTTCCGTCATTGCCGAACGGCAAGCCGAAATTGATCGGTCCCTGAATATCACGATATTGGTAAGAGCCGCCCACGCGCACCAGCGTGCGCGGGCCGAGGTCCGCTTCGGTGACACCATAAAGGTTGATGGTGCTGGATTGCTCGAAATCGTAGAAAGCCTCCTTGTCCTGATAGGACAGGACAAAACGCTGGCGAACGCGGCCATCTTCAGTCAGCAGTCCGTTAGCGTCGATCACCCCCCGGTAATTGTTCCACGAACCGCCCTGCAGCTCGAATGAAAACTGCTGATGATCCAGCGGACGTTTCCGCACAAGGTTTACGGTGCCGCTGGGGTTGCCCGCGCCACCGAACAAGGCATCGGCGCCGCGCAGAACTTCGACATGGTCAAATTGCGCCATGTCGGGTGCCGGAGCATCGCGCAGGAAAGTGCTGACGGCCCCACCATCGGTTGCAAAGGAATCCACGATGAAGCCGCGCGACAGATACCTCTGCTGGCCAGTCTGCACGGTTTGCACAGTGATACCTGGCATTTGCTGCAAGGCGTCCTGAACATTGGTGATATTCTGTTGCTGAAGCCGCGCCGACGTGACGACGCTCGCCGACTGGGGAATATCCTTGAGCGCTACGGGGGTACGGCCGCCGACCGTGACACCGTTGCTTGTCAGGCTCCTCGTACCTTCGGTCGCCGTCACGTCCGAACTGCCGCTAGCCCCAGCACCGGAACCAAAGCCGTCAAGCGCAGCGAAGGCACCCCCGCCTGCACCATTTCCCGTCTCACGCGTTCCTTCGACCAGCACGCGATCGAATGTGCGAGCGCCAGATGTAGACGCTTCGGGTGCACGCTCGATCACGATCACATTGCTGCTGCTGTAACGGAATGTCAGGCCCGTGCCCGCAAGCAAGCGGGCCAAGCCGTCGGCGACTGGATAACGGCCGCGCACACCTGGCGAGGAAACGCCGTTCGCGACGCTGGAATCAAGGATCAACTGCACGCCCGCCGCCTGCGAAAAAGCGATGGCCGCTCGGTTGACCGGGCCGGGGGGAATGTTCAACTCCACGCCAGTAGCCGCCGTTTGTTGCGCCTGCGCCCCAGCCGGCAGAATGCCGGTGCCAAGAGCCAAGCTGCTGACTACAGTGCCCAGGCACATTCTTTTGAAAAAGTTCATATTCCCCCTCGTCTCGCAACTGCTACACGGAGGAAACGTCTCGCCGTCCCCCGACCCGCAAACGGTAGGCCGCCAAAATTGCTGGTTCGATAAATCGCTGCTCATTTCGACGTACAGCAATCTGGGCGATCCAGAAGTTCGGTCGTTCGACGGAGAGCACCTGGCGCACCTGGATAAGGTTGGGTTGCACCCATGGGAACACCTGCCTTCTCCGTCGGTTGTCAAGAGAAGCGCGCGTCCACCAGCATCACGCGGCCTTAGAGCCGCCATCGATGACAGGCTCGACGTTGCGCGGATACATTCATTGGTCTTTGCTCGATAATTTTGAATGGCTTTTTGGCTATCGTCCGAAGTTCGGCCTGATTGCAGTGAACAGAGACACCCAGAAGCGCACTGTAAAGCCGAGTGCCCGGCATTTAGGGAGAATGGCGCGCCGAAACTGGAATTAGGAACTTTGCTGACTCTGATGATGGCGCGGAGCCAAGTCCGCTGTTGGACGTTAAGCTGGTTCAACAGAGGGAGTGAGATTATGAAGCGCACAACGACCTTGGCAGCTATTATCGGCATGAGCCTGACCCTTGCGGCGTGCGGCGGCAAGGGTGACGACAAGTTGGGCGAACAGGCGCAGGAAGCAGCAGAGAATAAGGCCGACAAGATGGACGCCATGGCAGACAATATGAGCGGCACCGCCGAGGACATGATGCAGGCCAAGGCGGACGCCACCCGCGAGGCGGGGGAAGCGCGCGAAGAGGCGATCGACGAGTCCGATATCAACGCCGAAGCCCTGACGCCAGCCGAGCGAGCGAAGGTGATCAACGGAAACTGAGACGCAGGGAAGTTATTACCCCGTCCCCTGCGCCGACTAAACCGCAGGGGACAAGCGGTTCAATCTGCTCATCAGATCACGCTGCTCTATTGATGCGAGGGCAGCGCGGCTTCCAATTCACGGCGCGCCAAGTGCATACCCAAGGACCATATGCAAAAATCAAACTATTGCCGTTGTCGCGCGTGGGGTTAAAGCAGCTGGCATCAATGAAGACGGTGGATCACGATTGGCAGCGGCAATCCCAAACGCTATCATGTCGCCGCTCTTATCGCGTCATGGAAGCGGACTCCTGTCAGTCGAGATAAAGCCTGAGCGCCTGACTGATAAAAGCGCGCGATCTGTCCGTGGCATCGAAGACTGAATCTCCAGCTAATTCAATCCGCCTCACCCGGTTGGCAACGATGTCGAAGATAATCTCCGCCCCGATCCGAGCAATGGCCGTCCCCGCGCATGCGTGCGGGCCGATACCGAAACTGAGCGGCATGGCTTTGGGCGGACGATCGAGATCCACCTTGTCCGGATCGGGGAAAACATCAGGGTCGCGATTGGCCGAATTGAGCAGGAAGCGGACCGGCGTACGTTCCGGAATCAGCGTGCCCAATATCTCCACCGGCTTCGTAGTATTCCGTATGAATGACAATTCCGCAGGGAACAGTCGTATGATCTCATTCAGGATCGCGCGCCGCTTTTCCGGTTTCTCGCGATAAATCTGATAAAGATCAGGATGTCCTGCGAAATATTCTAGCGCCGCACCAATGAGGTAAGATGGATTATGCGCGCCAGACCCCCAGAACAGCGAAAGCGTCTGGATCATCTCCTCGCGTGTGATCTCTCCATTTTCTTCAGCCTTGATAAGCGCATCAGCCAGCCCCGTGCCAGGATTTTCCTTTTTGTAGGAAATCAGATCCATCACGCGAGACCGCAAATAAGCGAAACCCTGCGCGGCGATCTCGTCATCTTTAGCGGTGGCGACCGAACTGATACCACGCATCACGTCCAGCATGGCACTCACGGCGGACTCGGGATCGTCGGTGGGCAGTTGGAGCGCGTCACACATCAGCGCGTGCGTCGGGATCATGCCCAGCTTGTGGTGCCCGTCGATCACTTCGCCAGGCTGATAATCATCCAGCACCTGGTTGACCGCCTTTTCGGCAGCAGCTGCATATTGTCTTATCAGCGGCGGGGTAAACCATTTGGCGGTGCGGCCGCGCAGCGCGACATGCGCCGGGCCTTCCCTGCTGAGCATCGTATCGCCAAAGCCCGCCGTAAAGGCATTTTCCGGCGCGTCCTCCGGTTCCAATATCGTCAGCTCGGGCAACCGCCCATATTTGACGATGTCATGGTAGCGTGACACGACATAGGTGCCATTCGGCAGCCGATGCAAGGGGCGTTCCTTGCGCAGCCGTTCGAACCAGGGATAGGGATTTTTGACAAATTCAGGGTCACCAAGCGGCAGGAACTCGTCCTGTGCCTTGGCCAGATCATCCTGGATATGAACCACTTACCTGCTCCCGCCGCTATTCTTTGATGTCCGAATGTCTGTTGCTGGTCATATCAGCAGGCCCGCCGAAAAATGCGTGAGGAAAAGCGGGGGCCTGGCAATTCAGACCGTATTTGGGCCGGCTTCACTGGGCGCGCTTGGCGCTCTGGCGTGTGCATAGTCTTCCCGTAGCCGCGCCTTGAAGACCTTGCCGGTTGCTTGCCGTGGGATGCTGTCCACCAACACGGCCTCGTCGGGAATCCACCATTTCGCGCACTTGCCTGCGAAATAGGCGATGAGGTCGGCGGGATCCGGTCGACAGCCCCCGCGAGGAACGACGACCAGCAGCGGCCTTTCATCCCATCTTGGATGCGGAACGCCGATGACCGCGGCTTCGGCAACATCGGGGTGAGACGTAGCGATATTTTCCAGCGCGATGGAACTGATCCATTCTCCGCCGGACTTGATGACGTCCTTTTCGCGATCCACGATTTCGACATAGCCAGCGGAATCAACTATCGCGATGTCGCCAGTCGGGAGCCATCCGTCCTGAGCGGCTTCGACAGGGGGGCCACCGCCGTTATAATAGCAGGATGTGACGCTTGGACCACGAATCTGCAGGTTGCCGAAAGTCTTCCCATCCCAGGGAGCTTCTTCCCCGCCTGCATCGACAATGCGAATGTCGAAAGGATAGGGCGTGCGTCCCTGCTTGCCGAGCATGACGCGCCTGTCTTCATTGGCGAGATGATCCCAATCATGCGGAGCGTTGAAAAGGCCGCCTGCACTGGTTTCGGTCATCCCCCAGCCATGACAGGTTTGAACGCCGTATTTTTCCTCCAGCGTTTTGATCATCGAAGGCGTGGGAGCCGTCCCACCCACGATTACGCGCTCAAGCGAGTCGATGCGTTTGCCTTGCGCTTCCAGAAACTGGATCAGGTCGCTCCAGATGGTGGGCACCCCCGCGGCCAGCGTCACCTGTTCCCTGCTGATCAGTTCGAACAGGCTGCGTGAATCAAGGGCGCTGCCCGGAAGGACAAGCTTCGACCCATTCATCGCCGCTGCAAAAGGCAGCGTCCATGCATTCACATGATACATGGGGACTATGGGAAGCAGGCTGTCCCGGCGTCGGACCGCGAACCAGTCGACGCCCGAAATCACCAGTGATTGCAATACTACCGAGCGATGGGAATAAAGAACTCCCTTGGGCACCCCGGTCGTGCCAGAACTGTAACAGAGCGCTGATCCGGTCCGTTCGGCGATCACCGGAAAGTCAAAGGTGCCGGAAGCCGCTTCTACCAATTCCTCGTAAGGCAAAAGCCCAACAGCGTCACTGCCGCCCGACCCCATGACAATGATGTGACGAACATTTTTCAGGCTTGCCCTGAGTTGCTCGACAAGGGGAACGAATTGCGGCTCAACCAACAGGACCTTGTCCTGCGCATGATTGATGATGAACTCGATCTGCTCCGGGAACAGCCGAGGGTTTACGGTGTGGATGATCGCACCCATGGCCGGAACGGCGAAATATACCTCCAGATGCCGTAAGGAATTGGTGGCCAGAGTGGCGACTCGGTCTCCCGCGACCACACCCAGGCCGGTCAGCGCATTGCACAGCTGCCGCGCTCGGTTGAGAACCTGCGAATAGGAACTACGCGTGATGCTGCCGTCGGGCTGGCGCGCTACGATCTCGCGGGTTCCGTGAAAACGGTCCGCATGCAGCAGGATAGAGCCTATCGTCAGCTCATAATCCATCATCGTCCCGATCATCTACAGCTCACATTCTTCCACGATCAAGTTCACCGTTATCAGCAGCTTACGACACCGACATGCTGCGACCGTCACAAATCCAGCACAAGCCGCTCGCCGGTGCGGCTGCGCGATACGCAAATCATGATCCGGCTGTTCTGTGCCTTCTCATCCTCGGACAGGACGGAATCGCGATGGTCGGCTGGTCCAGAAATGAGGGCCGTTTCGCAGCTGCCACATACACCTTCCCGGCAGGAGCAGAGAACGTCGAGGCCCGCATCCTCCAGCACCTCCATGATCGATTCACCAGGCGTGACGGTATAAACTTGACCGCTGCTCGCCAGTTCGACCTCGAACGGGCCGTCGAAGGAGGGCTGCTCCAGCGGCTTGGCAGAAAAGCGCTCCAGATGGAGAGCGCCGCTCGGCCAGTTCCCGCATTTGCCTTCCACCGCGGAAAGCAGCGGCTCAGGGCCGCAGCAATAGACGAGCGCGCTGGTATCCGGGTGATCGAGGAGAGACGCCAGGTCGATATGACCAACTTCGTCAAAAGGCTGCACCGAAACGGCAGGACCGCGACCGGAAAGCTCTTCCATAAAGGCCATTGATCCCCGCGAGCGGCCGCCATAGGCCAATGTCCAGTCCGCCCCCGCAGCATCGGCGGCTGCGATCATGGGCAGGATCGGCGTGATGCCGATGCCGCCCGCGATGAAGATGTAGCGCCCACTCGGCTCCAGCTTGAAATGGTTGCGGGGGCCGACGACGTGGACCGTCATGCCCTCCTTCAGCACATCATGAATGAAAGCGCTCCCACCCCGGCTTTCCGGCTCGCGCAGCACGCCAATCGTCCAGCACTTGCGATCCGATGGCGACCCGCACAGCGAATATTGCCGGATCATCCCGTTAGCCAGTTCCAGGTCGATATGCGCACCCGGCTCCCACGCTGGCAGGTCAGCACCATCGCTCGATCCCAACTCCAGTACGACCACGCCTTCGGCCGCCACGCGCCGCGACAGGATGACGAGGTCAAGCTTGGACTCGCCCAAATGCGGGTTTCCGGTGGTCATTCCTACAATCCTCACACCCTCATCGTCCAGCTACGCAAAGAGTCGTACCGGCGGTTACCCTCGCTTTTTGCAAGCCTCTATGAAGAGGAGCGGGATATCGGCCTGATCGGCAATGGCTCTTTGGCGCATGACAATATTAATTAACGATCGTTCTTATAGCAACGCACATTAGCTCCGTCAATGCGGCCTGTCCGTAAGTTGCACCTGATCTCCCCGCCGTACGATACCGGACTCGAGTACCTCGGCATAGGCAGCGAAAGCAGGCGTGCAGTAATGCGGCATGAGCCCATCGGGCAGGTGAACGCGGTTTCGGAACTTACCCAAAGCGGGAACGACCGCCATGTCATTTTCGCCTGTTTCCGGATCATACTGAGTCACCACGCAACGCGGCACTCCGCTACGCACGCGCAGCAACGCCTCGCCGATCCTCAAGGTGCAGCCTTCCCAGCTGTCCTCCGCAAAGGGCTGGTCATGATCGATCACCAAATTCGCCCGGAATCGTCGTGCATCTACGGCTTGTCCCAGTTTTTTGGACAGGATGCGGAGTGAGGCCGTGGTGAAGAAGGTAATCGGCAGGACATCTATACCGCCACCGGCCCGGACGGTGCGGACCATGCGCACGGGTCGGCCGACATGCTCGGTTAGAATCTGGTTCCAATTCCCATCAATATCACGGACATTGATCGTCCGCATACCCATATAGTCCAGCGCCATGGTTGCGCTGCTCCCTGCTCCGCTGCCTTCGACGGTGCGGCCGTCGGGGAAGGTCAGAGTCAGCCGCGCGCTCGTCGGATCGAAAGAGAAGGCGAGCGGCGCGAACAGCCCATGATGATGAGGCGGCATTGGCGCACCATGCTGGTCGAGCAGGATGAACTCCCTGTCGCCGTCGATGCCATGCATCTCAATGCGCGCGGTGTCCACGCTCAGGAACCGGGTGCATTTGACGAAGGTCATGCCGATGTCCTTGACCTTCATCATGCCCCTACTTTCGTTCCCGTCTACCGGTCGTATCAATATGCGGTGAAACCGCCATCGATTACATGCTCCGCACCGGTGATATAAAGGGATTCATCGGATGCCAGGAACAGCGCAAGATGGGCGATCTCCTCCGCGCTCGCGTTGCGCTTGAGCGGCACATCCTCCACCGAGTAGTCATTGCACTGTATCATGGGCGTATTCGTATTGCCGGGATGGATGCTGTTCACGCGGATTTTTCCGTCCGCAAGGTCCAACGCCGCTGCCTTTGTCATGCCACGCACAGCCCATTTCGCTGCCGTGTAAGCGAAGGTCTGGGGATAGCCAACTATGCCCGCGGTCGAGGAAATGTTGATGATCGATCCGCCGCCATCCCTGCGCATGGATGGCGCGACGGCGCGCATGCCCAGATAAACACCAAACTGCATGACATCGGTCAGGAGGCGATATTCCTCCGGCGTCGTGTATTCGAGCGACGATTCCTTCAAGATACCAGCGCAGTTCACGAGGATGCTGAGGGGACCAAATTGCCGCTCGACCTCATTGACGGCGCTGTTCCAATCTCCCTCCGACCGCACGTCCAGCGGCATGAAGCGCGCCTGTAGGCCTAGCCGTTCCTCCAGCGCCTTACCGCGACTGGCGTCGGTGTCGGCAATGACGACCGACGCCCCCTCCCGCACGAACCGGGTGGCGATGGCCTCTCCCATACCGCTTGCGCCGCCGGTGATCAGCGCGACCTTCCCATCGACGCGGCCGCTTTGCATGCTCATCTTTCGTTCGTCCTTCCGGATCTTACATTGACCAACCGGCTATAGTGCCGTGTAGCCTCCATCCGCCAAGATAGACGCGCCGAAGAGATTGGAAGAATCGTCGCTGGCCAGAAACAGAACGACCTTCGCCACTTCCAGCGGATCGGCAACCAGCCCACGAGGAAGTTTCCACTGCTGGGAAAATTCCGGGATCGTCTGACCAGCCTTTTCGGCCGCCGCGCGCACCATAGGCGTCAGCATCGGACCGGGGCACACACAGTTGATGCGAATGTTCTTCTTCGCATATTCAACGGCGCCCTGCTTCGTCAGCATCAGCACCGCGCCCTTGGTGGTCGCATAGTCGCTCGATCCCGCTTCTGCGACGAAGCAATTGATAGACCCGCAATTGACGATGGTGCCGCCACCCTGTTTCAGCATTTGCTGGATGCCATATTTCATGCCCAGGAAAACGCCCTTGACATTCACCTGGTAGACACGGTCGAAATCCTCTTCGGAAATATCCGCGAGCGGCGGCTGTTCGAACCAGATGGCGGCATTATTGTAGAGGATGTCGAGCCGGCCGAACCGGTCGACGGCCGCCTGCACCATATTCTGGACATCAGCCGACTTACTGACATCCGCCTTCACGAACAGCGCTTCTCCGCCAATCGCCTCGATATCGGCGACGGCTTCCGCGCCATCGGCAAGATCGCTGATCACGACCTTGGCCCCTTCCCGCGCGAAAAGGAGCGAGGTCACCCGGCCCAAGCCAGCACTTCCGCCGGTGATCAACGCTACTTTTCCGTCCAGTCTGCCCATCTTCGTCATTACCTTTTTGCGTTGATCGTGTTGCCGGAGAGCAACCTCAGTTCACGTCCCATTCGAGTTCGAGCGCGTCAGCCGAACCGATGATGCCGCTCCGCGTGACGAACTTGAACCCTGGTTTCATGCGGAATCGAGGGATGCGCTTCAGCCATTCCTCCAGCAGGATCATCACTTCGATCCGCGCAAGATGCATCCCGGCGCAAACATGCGCGCCCGCGCCAAAAGTGCTGTGCGACTTCCTCTTGCGGTTGAAGTCCACCTTCATCGGGCACTCATTCTCACGATCATCGATGCCGTGCATCGTTGTGGGTGCAAGCACCATGTCGCCCGCCTTCAGCAGGACGCCATCATATTCGATGTCCTTCGCGACCATTCGCCCCTCGTTCACGAGCGGAAAGCGCCGGAACAGTTCCTCGCTTACCATCGCCAGACGATCGGCATTCTTGTGTATCTCTTCCACCACCTCGGGATGCTGGGCGAGATGAGCGAAGCATACCGGAATGAAGTTCAGTACCGTGTCGAGCCCGCCCAGCAGTACGATCGTGATCAGGCGGTTCTTCTCATCCGTGGTCAGCGGCCGCCCATCAACTGTGGCATGAGCAATTCCGCTGATGATGTCGCTACCGGGATTGGCAGTGCGCTCCGCTAGGACAGGCGCGATGTAATCATACAGCGCCTTCTTCCCCCGGACCAGGCTATCGGCCATTTCTTCGGCCGTGCCTTCGGGTTTCATCATCATTGCCACATAACGGAGCAGCTTGTCGGCATCTTCATAAGGCAGCTTGGTGAGCGCGAGGAACATCTTGATCGGGAATATGTTCGCCAGTTGCGATTTCAGTTCGCAATGCCCATCGGCGGCGAACGCTTCGATCAGTTCGATCGACAAAGCCCGGATCTCAGGCTCCATCGCCATGATCTTATCGCGCCCCATGTAGCGGTTCAGTATCTGACGGTAGGGCGTATGTTCAGGCGGGTTCAACATGGACGGCAGACCGTCCCATTCCGCACCCATCGTCTTGGGGATGAAGAAAATCTCACTGGTGAAACGGGTGTAATCCTTCAACACTTCCGAGACTGTGCTGCCGCGCGTGGCGATCCAGTGGCCCTCATTGTGCGGGGTCCAGATGATGTCCGGCACGCCGGGTTCCTGCAGCGTTCGCCAAATATCATAATAATCTTTTTCACCATTGCCCGCGGGGTTGTACATGTCGAAGTCGTAGATACGTTCCCTTGGAATATGATCGGGTACATCGAACTGCTTCAGACTCGCCTCGTCCATCACTTCCATGATCGCTGCTCCACCTCGCCCTGTTGCAATTATATTAATTAACGGTTGTTCGTATGTCAAGAAGCGGTCAGTGGATGCTGTGGCCACATCACGCTATTTCAGCTGCAGCACCTGCTCGACTTCCCACGCGCGTTCACCCTTCACGACCAGAAATCGTCGATGGCACCCTGATCGCCGTCATACATACGACAGCTGGTAATCTTGTCGCCGCGAATGGTGTAGACGACCAGCTTGTTCGTATCGATCGCCCCCTTTCCGTCGCGCACCATCTTTTCATAGATGTTCACGACACAGCCATCATCGCCCGACAGGATGACTTCCGGGTTGGATGTAACCATCCAGCGGTTGTTGGTCATTTCGAGCAACGGCTGCACCCAACGCTTGTTGAAATCTGCCGGACTGTCGAATTTTCCAGCCAGTTTGCTGTGGCCGGCCTGGAAGAAAAACATGTCGTCAGACCAATAGCTCTGCGCCGTCTCGATATCGCCGCGTTCCCAGCAATCGAGATAGTCGTTGATCAATTTGCGGTTGAATTCAGCCTTGCTCATAGGGACCTCATCAGCACGAAAGATGAAATATGGATTTGATAATGAACGATTGTTCCTTTAACAAAGCTACGCATGGCCATGCCCGTCAGTCAATGTTCCTGCGATGACGTTGGCGTCCAGCATCGGGCAAGCCCAGAGCCCATGTTCAAGCATCATACAACAGGGCAATGACTTCAGCAGGAAGAGGACCCTCGTCCACCAAAGGCCGGGTATCGAACCGCATGAACGAGCGGCTGGTAAGGGAATATGGTCCCCAGTCCGGCACCGTCGGGTTGCCCGGATTCCCGGTTTTGGCAAAAGCGATCCAGCTGTCCATCATGGCATCGCGAACGGCATGCCATTGCTCGCTGCGGTAGCGCTTGGTCCGTTCCGCAACGGCATCCGATTTCGCTTCGATGATCGTCGGCAAATCCTGCGTGCCGAACACAAAGCCCACATCAGCTCCATGGAAGGCCCAGAATTTACCCGCGATCGGTTCTTCCCAATCGAAGCGATAATAATAGACTGGCGCGGCGCCGAGAGCGGCTTTCATGTCCGCCTGACGCACTGCATTGGCACCCATCCAGATGGCGGTTCCGGCCGCGACCATCAGGTGCTGCAAATCAGCACCGGGCATCTGATCGCGCAAGGCCTGGACCAAGGCTTTCAGCCGCAGCCGACCAAGATCATGCATCGGCGCAAGTTCAGCCAGAAGCTCCTCGTCGTTCGACGGGTTCGGCAAGGCCCCGTTCACAGACATCAGCCACACTGCTTCGTCACGCGTGGTGCCCACCAGGAGCGGCACATCCGCCCACAGGGCCATCGCCCGCGGGTCGCGCGGCTGATAGGGCAGCAGATTTCCGTCCTGAACCGGCGCCATCGGCAACAGGCCAATATCTCCCTTCAGCACGTCGCCCTTGAAGAATTCGGCATAGGCGACCTTCAGCCGGGCCGCAGGCACATCGGCCAGAGCGCTCGGGTTGTCTGGATCGATCCCGGCCAGCACGCAAAGGTCGTGCACCTCCTTTCGGGCCATGTCATTCGTCCGGAATCGCGGGGCTGAACAGCTCTGCACGATCGCGCGCTGAAACAGCCCTTTCGCACAAGGCGTGGAAAGCAAGGCGGTGACCTTGCCGCCGCCGCCGGATTCCCCGAAGATCGTCACCTGATCAGCATCGCCGCCGAAAACCGCGATGTTCCGCCGAATCCAGCGCAGTGCTTCCACCAGATCTCGATGACCGGGATTACCAACGCCTTCATATTCAGGAACCAAGGCGCCAAGATTGAGATAACCGAAGACGTTGAGCCGGTGGTTCACCGTAACGACGATGACTCCGCCTCTTTCCGCCAGGGCAGAACCATCATAGGCTGGCAGACCGCCTGAACCCCACCAATAGCCGCCACCGTGAATCCAGACCATGACGGGCGCATTCCGCGCGTCCTTGGGCGCCCATATATTGAGCTTCAGGCAATCCTCACTCTCCGGCTGGGCGTCCTGCCATGCGGGGGGATCAGGATTATTCTGATAGCAGGGCGACCCGCAGGCAAACGCATCTCGCACGCCATTCCACGGCTTCACTGAAACAGGCGCCTGGAAACGCCGATGAGTGGTGTCCTCTCCATAGGCGACACCCTTGAAGATGGCGAGCTTTGCGGTTTCATAGCCACGCAACGTGCCTTCGACCGTCTTGACCAGGCGCCGGGCAACCGTAGCCGCGTTTCCCGCCGAACTTGCCAGCAACCCCTGCCCCATGAACAAAGCGCTCGTACCTGCCGTCACAAAACGACGCCGATCAAGGTTCATTGCGGTTTCCTGAGACGCACAACAATGTCCGATGCCATTCTCTACCCCGGTCACGATCTCTCGTCTCAGCTATCTGCATGCCAGCCTGCATTCTTGGGGAAGGCCGGCGGCTGGCAGCCACCGGCTCCAATCGGCTCAGAAATCCTTACGGAACCCGACGCCATAGGTACGCGGCGGAGCAAAGGAACCAAGAGCCAGCCCCGTCCAACTATTGTCGTAGGCAAAGGCTTTGCGGTTCACGTCCGTAAAGTTGCGGACGAAGCCGTACAGTTCCCATCCCTGATCTTCACGACCAAAGCTGATGCGCGCGTTGTGCATCCAGCTGGACGGCAATGTGGTCACAGGCGACACGATCAGATTGGCCTTGCTTTCCGACTGATAGTCGAAATCATATTGCAAGCCGAGTTGATAGATGCCGATGTCGAAGGTCTTCGTGACAAGGCCGTTCAGGGACCATTTGGGTGCCTTGACTGGCCTGACATCGACAACGCCTCCGGGCGTCACGATGTCCTTTACCTTCGCGTCCAGATAGGCTGCGCCCAAGGATATATTCAAACCTTCCATCGGGTTCGCGAATATTTCAAGCTCACCGCCCGTATAATAGGCGTCATTGTTTGATACGGTGGAGATCAGGCCATTGTAGTTGAATGCCTGATAACCGGTATAATCATAATAGAAAGCACTCGCGCGAATATTGGCCTTGCCGTCGAAAACGCGCAACTTCGCACCGCCTTCATAGGCAACCACCGTCTCGTTTCCGAAGGGAACTGCCGAATAGTCGACCGTCACGCCATCGGGCTGGAGACCGAGCGTGCCGTCAGCCGTGGCATTGAAGCCACCAGCACGAATGCCACGGCTGACCCCCGCATAAAGCAGCAGATTGTTGTCGGGTTCATAGCTGAGCTGGAACTTGCCGGTCCAGTCTCCTCGGCTCTGCCTGTTTGAGCTGCCCCATGCCGCTGCCGATTGGGCATTGAAATTCCAATATTGGTCAGCAGATGTGCCAGTGTAGTTAGGGTCTTGCGGCCCAAGCGCAACCTGAGAATTGAACACTTTACGGTCATGGGTGTAGCGTCCCCCGACGGTAACCTTCACCGACGGCAGAATTTCATATTCGATCTGGCCAAAGGCGGCGTAAGAGCGTGTGCGCTGCTGATATGTGTTGATGGCGTCGAAGATGCCAATCAGGATGAAGTCCGTGTAATAGGAACCTTTGAGGTCCAGGAAATAGCCGCCTACTGTCCAATTCAATGGACCTGCATCGCCCGACAGCCGCAATTCCTGGGAAAATTGGCGAGTGTAGCCACCGCTTCCGAAATTGAAGATGTTATTGGGCGTACCGTCCGAATCCTCGAGATAATCGATGTCCGACTTGGTATAATTGCTGATCGACGTCAGCGTCGCACCGCCGACCGACCCTTGCAGCTTCAGCGTTCCATAATAGGTCTGCTTTTTCAGGAAACCGACATCGTTGAACGACCCTTCGGTTCCGTCACTACTGGGGTCGCGATATCCGAACGGATCATTGCCGGCGCCCGTACCGTAGATATCGACATTGGCGGGGACGAACTGGGTAACCCCATTGGCATCCACATAGACCGGGTAGGATTTGTAGACGCCCTCCCGATGCCTCGGACTCTTGTTCAGCGACCCCGTCACGATCGCCTTCCAGTCAGAACCGATGTCGAAAGCAAGCTTCCCGCGTATGCCGAAGCTGTTGGATTCGAAACTGTCCTTGCCGCTCGGATTATTGTTCTTGAACCATCCATTACCGATCTGTCCAAAGCCCGCGAGACGGAACGAAACGCCGTCGGCTATCGGACCGCCGACAGCGCCTTCGACTCGGCCTGTGGAAAAACTGCTATATTCGGTATTGAAATAGCCGTCCCAATCCTTGGTGGGGTCTTTGGTCACGAACTGAAGCAGGCCGCCAGTGGAATTACGGCCGAAAAGCGTTCCCTGCGGCCCGCGAAGCGCTTCCGCGCGCGCAAGGTCATAGACCGGAAAGGCGACCATCGATGGCGTCGGAACATAGACCTCGTCAAGATAGACCGCGTTGGGCGCTTCCTGATGCTCCGAATAGTCGACTTGCGACACGCCCCGTATTGTAACAAAGGCATTGAGCCCACCGCCACTGCCGCTGTCAAATTCCAGCGCGGGGACCTGGCGGGCTATGTCGGATGCGGTCGCGACCCCCAGTTTGGACAGTTCGTCGCCCGACAGCGCCGTGATAGCGATGCCGACCTTCTGGATCGATTGCTCACGCCGTTGTGCGGTCACGATGATCTCACCCATGCTCTCACGGGCTTGTGGCTCAGGCGCCTGCGCATAGGACGGGCTGACCATGACAAGCGATAGGCATCCGCCCGCAAGAAGACCGGCGCGACACGCCTGTCGCCATATGGACCTCCGGCCGCGCCTGACGCGAGAGATGCCACCGAGTCGATCGCGCGCGTTCGACGTAAGTTTGTCCGATATTTTCATGATTCCCCCCCGTCCTCTCTGTAAAGATCTGCTGGAGTGATAAGAATATTAATGAACGGTTGTTCGTATGTCAAGCCTATTGGCTGATATGCGTCTTCGCGTCATCGTGGGAGCCCTGTCGAAGAAGACAGCGGATGATCTTATCCCGCAGAACAGGCCGTCTTCGCAGCGCAGGAAGGATGGGACTGGAGGACTGGTGAACGCCGTCCGTTGTAGGCATGTAGTCGAGCCATCCTGACAGGTGTCCAGCGGGCGCGCGATCCGCACGCGACGACAAAGATCATTTGCCGTCGCTGGGGGAGTAACGATATGGATAGTGGCAAAAGAAACGTTACGCCGATCTTTGCAGCCAACAGACAAGCCTTTCCAGGCTGCCTGCGTTCATCGGCGTTCGGATATGGCGAGAGGAAGTGGCGCAATAGCGATGATCCTATCTGATGCTGTCAGCCGGACGGATCACTCCAGAGAGAGTCCGCCCCCGATGTGCAAACCCGAACGCCTTTGGGACAGTCTCTATCACTGGGCTGAGCATGGTTCCGATCGGACTGCGGTCAGGCACGGATCGAGGCTGCTGACCTTCGCCCAACTGACGAAGGAAGCGGAGTGCCGAGCGCAATGGCTCATGGATCTGGGCGTGGCTGCAGGCGACCGAGTCATTGTCGTGGGCTACAACAGCATTGACTGGGTGGTCGCTTATCTCGGCATCATGCGCTTGGGGGCCATCGCAGTTCTCGTCAACAACCGGATTTCGCCCAAGCAGATGGCGGACTGCGCTTCGCTGTTGGAGGCGAAGCTCGCCCTGGCGGACATCAAGCATCAATATATGTTCGGGATCGCCGACGTGCCGCTCCACGTGCTGGAAGCATGGGAACGCCCGCCTCGACTGTCTCTTCCGCCTCTTCCCGCCGCCGACGATCCAGCGGTTATAAGCTTCACATCGGGCACGACGGGGCTGCCAAAAGGCGCGGTATTGAGCGCGCGAGCCATAGTTGAGGCATCGGCCACCTATCAGCGATTTTTGAACACCGGCCCGGACGACAACACGATCGTCCTTTCGCCGCTGTTCCACAATACCGGCTTTATCGATCAATTGGGGCACATGCTGATCGTCGGTGGCGAGACGGTGCTGGTGTCAGAATTTCATCGCAAAGATGCGATCGAGGCTTTCCGCCTGTCGCCCTCCACCTTCGTCACCGCTGTTCCCAGCGTGCTGCGGATGTTGATGCTGATGGACGAAAGCGATCTGATATTCGGACCTGCCCGCCTTGTCGTGTTCGGTGGATCGCCGATGCCCCCGGCCTGGTCGCGTGAACTTGATGACCGCTGGCCTCATCTGGAACTAGTCCACGGCTATGGTCTGACCGAGTTCGGATCCGCCTGCACGTTTCTCCCGCCTGCACTTATCCATAACCATGGTGCATCGGTCGGTTTCCCCGCGCCAGGCGTGAGAATGCGGCTGGTCGACGATCAGGACAGGGATGTGCCGACGGGTGCGGTCGGCGAGATATGGGTCGCGGGTCCGACGCGCATGTTGGGCTACTGGCGCTGTCCGGCTGAAACCGCGCGAAAGACCCGCGGCGAATGGTTACGGACCGGGGACCTGGGAAAGATGGATCAGAATGGGCTGCTGTATCTCAGCGGCCGGGTTGATGACATAATCAATCGCGGCGGCGAGAAGATCCTGCCTTCCCACGTCGAATGCCTGCTGTCGGAATGTCGCGGCGTCGCCAACTGCACGATCGTTGGCATGCCTGATCCAGTGCTGAACCAAGTGCCCGTCGCTGTCGTGGAATGTCGGGAGGGTCAGGAATTCAGTTGCAATGACGCTGTGGCTCATCTGACGGCTAACCTGCCCTGCTATGCCGTTCCCAAAAACTATGTCATTGTGGATCGCCTGCCGCGAATGGCCTCGGGCAAGATCGATCGCACGGCCGCCCTTGCCCTCGCGATTGCCCGAAGCGGACAATGAGCGCTGCCGATCGCGAACGGGCGGGAATTCATCGCGGCAGGGCGTAGGCCACCACATAATCCCCGACGCGCGCGCTATAGGGCGTGCCTCCCGCAGCCACGACGACATATTGCCGCCCAGTGCGTGGGGAAAGATAGGACATGGGCGTCGCCTGCGACCCGGCGGGAAGCCGCGCCCTCCACAGCTCGCGCCCGCTGGCGGAATTCCACGCCCGAAGGAAAGGGTCATTGGCACCAGCGTAGAAAACGAGGCCGGATGCTGTCATCATGGTCGATGAGATGGATGGCATGCCCAGCTTCACCGGCAGTTCCACGCCTGCGAGATTGAATGTCTGCTCCAGACCCGTTCCAGCCGGCACTTGCCATCTGACACGGCGGCTCTGAAGGTCGATCGCCGTGATCTTGCCCCAGGGAGGCTGTTCGCACGGCAATCCGAGGAGCGAGAGGAAGCTCTTCAACTCCACGCCGAAGGGCGCACCTTTGACGGGATGGAGTTCATAACCTGCATGGCTGAAATTGGCCTGGACTTTGCCTTCCACGTCCTTGCGCCGCACCAGTCGCACAATGGTGGACAGGCGGATGTCGTTGACCATCAGCAGCTTGCGAGCGGGATCGATCGCCACGCCGCCCCAGTTCATGCCGCCAAGATAGCCGGGCCAGATCAGCGTGTCGCGTTCACCCGGGGGCGTATATTGCCCCTCATAATGCAATTTGCGGTAAGCGATACGGCAGGCAAGCTGATCGAAGAAGGTAAGGCCCCACATGTCCCGCTCTTTCAAACGTTGCGGGATCAGTTGCGGCATTCCAACGGAATAGGGCTGCGTGGGTGACAGATAGTCTCCGGGCGCAGCAGTTTGCGGAACCGGGCGCTCGACAACCGGTGTGACCGGACGCCCATTGCGCCGGTCCAGAACATAGATCTGACCGGCCTTGCCAACTTGCACCAGGGCGGGAACCAAACCTCCGCGCCCATCGGGCATGTTTACAAATGCGGGCGGGGCGGACAGATCCCAATCCCACAGGTCGTGATGTACCGTCTGATAATGCCAAACGAGGCGTCCGGTCTCTACGTCGATGGCAATGACGGAAGTCGAGTAGCGGTCGGTTTCGGGCGAGCGCATCCCGCCCCAATGGTCCGACGTGCCATTGCCGGTGGGAACATAGACGAGTCCTAGCTGCTCATCAAAGGTTGCCGTGCCCCAGAAATTCGGTGTGGAGCGAGCGAATTTTACGGACTGGTCCTGAGCGGAACCGGGCTGCTGCTGCCCTACCTTTCGCCCAGGGTCCCACGCCCAGTCAAGGCGGCCCGTGACGGCATCGAATGCTCTCACCACCCCACCCGGCTCATCGACCGACTGATTGTCGGATATCCAGCCGCCGACGATCACCTTGCCCCGCGCCACCAGCGGCGCCGAGGTGGGATAGTACCATCCCGGCTTCATCTCACCCAATCCGGCCGTCAGATCGACCTGTCCGTTGCGGCCGAAGTCGCGGCAGAGCTGTCCATTGGCCGCGTCGAGCGCGATCAGCCGGGCGTCGATGGTGGTGGCCAAAATGCGCCGCGCGCAATTGCCCTCGGCTTTAGCCCCTGCCGGTGAAGGAGCAGCTTCATAGAAGGCGACACCCCTGCACCTGTTCCAGGTGCCATCGGAACGAACATGGGGATCGAATGACCAGACGCGCCGCCCAGTATCCCCATCGACTGCAAATATGCGGTTATGCGCCGTGCAGAAATAGAGGTTTGATCCTACTTGGATCGGCGTTGCCTGCATGTCAGGACTATCGTTGATCTCTCCGGTTCGGAATATCCAGGCGGGCTTCAATTGGGAAACATTGTCCCTGTTGATCTGCGTGAATGGCGCGAAATGTCCCGCGCCTGTGTCCCCACCATAGGATCGCCACTGCCATGCCGGGGTGTTCACCCCATTCAAGCCGTCGGCTCGGGCTTCCGCGCTGTGGATCACGCCATGCGGCAGGAACATGGCGCCAATTCCGGCACCGATCACGAGCAATTGCATTGCCATCGCCGACCGGGCTGCGCGGCGCATCGGGGGGACCAGCCATCCCCAGAGCGACGCCATGATGACTCCCATGACAAGAAAGGGTCCCAGCCGGGGCAGTTGAGGCCAGAAATTCAATCCAGCCTCCGCGAATGCCCAGATGATCGTGCCCGCATAGGCGGCCGCAAAAACCCAGAATGAGGCCACCCGCGCCCGCGCCAGCAAACCACCGCTGAGCGCCAAGGCAGCGCCTGACACCAGATAATATGGCGTTCCGCCCAGCAGGACGAGCCATGCACCTCCCAGCAGCAGGATCAACCCCACAAGCACAAGTAGCGCGCCCAACAGCCGACAGACGCTCAGCAATAAGCGGCTAGGGGCGCTCTTGGACTGAGCGCCGCTTCCCGTTGGGTCAACCGGCATGTGCTGCTCCTTTTTCGACCGCCGCCTGCTCGTCTGAGCCAGCCGCATTGGGCGGGGCGCCGCGGGGTGTCCGCTGGATCAAAAAGCGGTCAGTCCGCCGTCGACGGCAACGGCCTGACCGGTCAAATAGCTGTTGGAAGGCGACACCAGCGCCAATATGGCAGACGCGACCTCTTCCGGTTCGGCCAGGCGCTTCATGGGAACGGCTGCTTCCATTTGCTTCTTGCGTTCGATGAGGTTGCTCTGCGTGACGAGCGGAGTGAGGCTGAAATAGGGGCAGACCGCATTCACCCTGACATTGCTGCGCGCAAATTCGACCGCGGCGGTGCGCGTCATGCCGATCACCGCATGCTTTGCCGCGCCGTAAGCGACATTTTTCGGCGCGCCTGCGATACCGGCGACGGACGCAACATTCATGATCGAGCCGCCGCCGCCATCGATCATCGCGGCAATCTGATGCTTCATGCCTAGGAAAATGCTCTTGGCATTCAGCGCGAAGTTCCGATCAAGGTCCTGTTCGGTCGTGTCGAGAAAGCTCTTCATGGGCGATGTGCCGCCCGCATTGTTGATGGCGATGTCAAGGCGGCCATAAGTGGCGACTGCAAGATCGACCAATGCCTTCTGGTCCGCTTCCACCGTGACATCGCAGCGCATCCAGGCGATCCGCCCAGGAAGCGAGGCCGCCAGTTCCGCAAGCGCCGCCTCATTGAGGTCGCCCAGGACGATGTTGGCGCCAGCTTCCAGAAGTTTGGATGTCAGCACGCGGCCGAACCCCCCGGCCGCACCCGTGATCAGGACCGACTTGCCCGAAAATTCACCCATATCTTCCTGGTCCATTCGAGTTCATAGGCCGTGGGGATTATCAGGGCTTGTAGTGACCACAGGTCTTGCCGCCATCGAGCCGGTATTCAGTGCCATTGGTGTGGCGCGCTGCGTCCGAAGATAGATGGGCCACGACGTCGGCTACGTCTTCAGGCTGCGCAAATCTCGCCAGAGGCACCGCCTTTCGAAGCGCCTCAAGCTTTTCAGGCGACAGGTTCGCCAACAGCTTGTCGGCCATCGGCGTTTCGACAAACCCGGGACAAACGGCATTGGTCCGGACGCCGTAACGTCCATAATCAAGGGCAAGTGACTTCATCAGCCCATGCACGCCATGTTTGGAAGCAATGTAGGCTGCAAAGTCGGAATCGCCCCACATGCCCGCATCCGAGCTGATGATCGTGAACGTACCCTGCGTCTTGATCAGTTCCGGCATTGCGAAGCGTGCAAGATAGAAGACTGAATCCAGGTTGATTGATATGCATTGTTTCCAGTCTTCGATGCTGGTTTCAGTCGCATTTCCTTTGGGAGCAATACCAGCCGACGCGACCACTGTGTCGATACCGCCATAAGCTTCTGCGAAATTGCGCACCGCTCGTTCCACCGCATGACCATCACTGACGTCGGTGAGAATAACGAGTGCTTGGCAGCCCATATCTTCGATTTGGGCGCGCAATGTTTCTGCCGCGTTTTCATTTCGCCCCACCAGGCAGACGGTCGCCCCCCGTCCGGCAAGCCGCAGCGCGGTGGCGCGGCCGATGCCCGATGTCGCCCCGGTGACGAGCGCACGCTCGGGCGAAGCGTCCGATGTTCCCTTCAGGCGTTCATGTCTGAACATTTGGGTCATTTCCCGCTTTCAGGATGAGGAAGCTGACGGAGGCATTCCTCCGTAGCCGCACAGAAATTGTCGATATCTTGCGCAACCATGGCAGTGGAAAGGAACCCCATGCCTGCGCCCGATACATGGAATCCCTTGAGCACCAGCATGCGCTGCAATTCCATCATCGCCGCACTTTCCGCAGGGCTGTGCCGCTGGCTGCGATAATCATAGACGGGGCGCTGATGCGTGATGATCTTGAACATGGATCCCACACCCGTAACTTGCCCTGAGAACCCTGATGAGGCGAAGGCTTGCGTCAAACCGGCGCGAACACGATCGCCCAGCATGTTGATATGCGCGACCAGTTCCGGGGTCAGCAGTTCCAACGTGACCTTGCCCGCCGTCATTGTCATGGGATTGGCCGAGAAGGTCCCGCTCCAGGGAACCAGCGGCCTGCCCACGCGATGATCGAAGACCTGCATTACCTCCTTCGACCCGACCAGCGCACCGACAGGAAAACCGCCGCCAATGATCTTGCCCAGAACGGTGAGGTCCGGCTTCACGCCAAATTTTTTCTGCGCTCCGCCATGATCGAGCCGAAAGCTGATGACCTCATCCAGGATGAACACTGCGCCGATTTCGGTCGCAAGGTCGCGCAGACTGGCGGCAAATTCGGACGATACAGGCGTAAAGCCCAAATAGCTTGGCGCTGCATCCAGCAAAATCGCGCCGATCCGATCCCTGTGCGCACGAATGACGCTGGCGGCGGTTTCCGGATCATTGAAAGGGATGACATAGACATCCTCCAGCAGCCGGTCAGGCACACCGGCAGCATAGCCAACCGACTTGGGCGGCGTGGTGAACTGCTCTTTGGGCGTATCCAGGCTGACTTCGGCATAATCGTAGGAGCCATGATAGCCGCCTTCGACCTTCACGATCGCGGGCCTGCCGGTATAGGCGCGCGCAGCCTTGATCGCGGACATCACCGCTTCTGAACCGCTATTGCTGAACCGGACATTTTCGGCCGTATCTATGCGATCGCACAATAGTTCAGCCAGCTCGATCTCCACCTCGGTCGGATTGGTGAAGGCCGTCCCCAGCATCAACTGCTTGGACACGGCTTCTATGATCGCCGGATTGGCATGACCGTGGATGAGCGACGCAAAATTGTTGAGCAGGTCCAGGCGCGACGTGCCATCAACGTCTGTGACATAGGCGCCCTTGCCGAATTTCGTGTAGACCGGGAAGGGCTCAAGCCATGGAACCAGACGCGTAATTCCGCCGGGATAGACTTTGAGCCCGCGTTCGTAGAGCCGCTTTGACTGGGAGTCCTCATCGGGCCAGATAGCCATTTTAAACCTCGTCAGTATCAGAACAGGGCATCGCCTTGGGGCAATGACCCGCCATTTTCAGAATGCTTCCCGCGCCGCCGTGAGCCAGCCGCCGTCGATGACATAAGCGCTGCCGTGCACGTAATCGGCATCGTCACTGCCCAGGAACATCGCCATTTTCGCTATTTCTTCCGGCTGGCACCAACGCCGAGCGGGGACTTTAGCCACCGCAGCCTCCATGTCCGGGGAGGTCGCCGTTTGTGCTTCGGGGATGGCCATCGGCGTCGCTGTCGCGCCCGGGCAGATCGCATTGACCCGGATGCCAAGCGCGCCATATTCGAAGCAGAGCTGCTTGGTGAGGCCAAGCACCGCATGTTTGGACGCAGTATAGGCCGAACCGCCACCCGCCGCGCTGAATGAGGCGGTCGAGGCGATGTTGATGATGTTGCCCTTGCCCTGCTTCAGCATGTGGGGAATGGCGTATTTCACCATCAGGAACGGCCCGGTCGCATTAGCGGCCATCACCTCGTTCCATTCCTCCAGGCTGACCTCATGAGCCGGGCGGTAGCTGTCGAGCACGCCTGCATTATTGCAGAGCAGGTCGATGCGGCCCCAGCGCGCGATAACCTTGTCAATGGCGGCGGTCACGTCGGCTTCAACCGCGACATCCGCGCGGATGCCCATGACCTTTTCGGGCCCGCCAGCCAATTCCACAGTCTGGCTGATCTTGTCGAGCGTGCGCCCCAGAGCGGCCACTCGTCCGCCTTGAGCAACGAATTCGCTCACCATTGCTCGTCCCATGCCAGAACCAGCTCCAGTCACCACTACCACTTTTCCGTCATATTTCATGGATCAAAACCTGTTCATTGGCATGTGGGGATCAATGTCGTTGCGCGCCGTCATCGGGGAACGTGCTCGCGGTGATGATTTGGCCGTACCAGTCCGGCCGTGTCTTTCGCCAGCGCATGGCCAACCCAACGCCAGCGACGAAGGTCGCGTAAACCGACACCAGGAAGATCGTTGCCAATGTGGGCGAGGCATCGACGAAGACTTCGAAGTTGATCGTCGCGTAGATCGCAATCGCCGTGAGACTGATGAACCCGAGCACGGGCGCAATACGGTAGCTCCAGAGGCTACCCCTCTGTTCCTGCCACGAAAGGTAACGGATGATCGCCAGCGACGCGATCGCAAACAGCAGCAGCATGCCCATGGTGCCAAGGCCCACGGCCCATGCGTAGAATTGCAGCACGGGATCAATGTTGAACAGGACGACGGGCACGATGACCGCGACCACTGTGGCGCTTTGCAGCAGCGACCCCAGCGCAGGTGATCCATGGCGCGCATGGGTCTTCCCGAATGCCGCCGGCAGCACGCCGTCGCAGCCCAGATTGAAGAAGTAACGGGCAATGGCGTTGTGAAAGGACAGCACGGCCGCGACCAGGCTGCTGATCAGCAGCAGGTACATGGCATCCACTGACAGCTGGCCGACATAGGCGGCAAGCGCGTCGGGGAACATGCCGGTAGGATCGGAATGCAGCTTTATGCCCGCCTCTTTCACGCCATAGGCGTTGACGAGAAGGAAGGTCGATATGGAATAGAAGAGAGCGATCAAGATGATCGACATGAAGGTCGCCCTGGGAATGGTCTTGTCCGGCGATCGAACCTCTTCGCTGTAGATGGCGGTTGCTTCGAACCCGAGGAAGCTGGCGGCCGCCATCATGATGCCGATGCCCGCGTTGCCGGAAAGGAGCGATGAAAGCGAATAGGGGGTGAAGTCCAGGCTGCCGGTCGCCCCTCCACGCAGGAATACGGCTGCATCCAGAACCGCAACGATCGCGATCTCTCCCAGCATCGCAAGGCCCAGAACGCGCGCTGAAAGGTCGATGCGGCGGTAGCCGAGGGCGCCAACGATCGCCCAGGCAATGCCGGTCGCCACCCACCAGGGAAAGGCTGGAACGCCCAACCTGCTATGCAGATAGTCAACGATCGACACGCCGACCATGCCGATCGTGCCCGTCTGGATCAACGTATATGAAAATATCGCCAGAAACGCGCCGCCCAGCCCGAACTGCCGACCCAGCCCCTTGGTCAGATAGATGTAGAAGGCACCCGCTCCCTCCCCCTTGTTGGCGATGGACCGTGCCATCGCCATGAAGCCGAAGGCGAAGAAAAGCAGGGCACCGCCGGCGATCAGGAAGGACGACACCAGGCCGACACCATTGCCGACTGCCATCGACACAGGCGCGAACGCCGCCATGACGGAAAGGGGGGCGGACGCCGCCAGCACCGTCATGGTGAGATCGAACGCGCCCATATTACCGGACAGCTTGCCATGAAGCTCGACCGGATGCGCGGCGGGCGCGGACGACAGGATGACGTCAGGAGAGGTGGACAGGCTGGGCGTCGTCACTGCCTTCACCCTGCCTGGAACTGGGACACGGCTGCGTTCCTGCGCAGGGCAGCGGTGCCTTCTGCATCAACCGCCAGCGTCTCATCCTCGACCCGGCCCGTGAAGGCGACGCCATAGACATCCCTTGCTCGGTCGATCGTTTCCCATCCTTCCAGCACATCGTCGAGCACCAGCGCAGGATCACGCTCACGCGGATTCCCGTATCCACCGCCCGAGGAGTCGAAGCCCCGTAGATATTCGCCTCTTTTCAGCTCCACCTGAATGGAGTTGGGCAACGCGACCTCCGTCCCGTCTGCCAGCACATGCCAGCCCCCTGCGGTCAGCCCATCCTGGCCGCCGCGCACGCCCTTTGGCGCATAATATTGGCTGTCGAGCTGATAGATGGCGGTAACGGGATAGTTGGTCGGCCCATAGGCCAGATCGCACGACATACCGCCGCGGCGTCTGCCCGCACCGCCGGTGCCACCTCGCAAGCGCATATGCTTGTAGATGATGGGCATTTTAAGCTCATCGATCTCTATCGAATCGCGGTACATGAGACCGCTGACTACTGGCAAACCATAAGTGACCCAGCCGTCCGCGCTGTCACTTGCGGGGCCACCATTGGCCGCTACGACCAGCTGATTGACGAACGGCGCGTCGTCATAGCGATGGTCGCGCCCAGACAGCACGGCATAACCCACGCCCACGCCGGTCGCGCCTTCGGCAACGCCGAAGCCGTCTATCTGGGAGAAGGCCGAACCGACCATATTCACCAGCCGATCAGCGATATTCGTGGTTGCGACCGAGCAACTGTGAGGGAATTTGGGCCGACCAACGACACAGCCGTCCGCCAGCTTCACATCGACGCGGCGGAACGCGCCTGAATTTTTAGGAACATCGCCTGGCATCGCGTTGAAGATTCCCGCGAACACGCTTGCCATTGTCGTGGCTTCAGTCAGATTGAGGCCGCAATCGACATTGGGAATGTTGTTCCGCAAGTCGACTTCGATCCTACCTTCGCCCGGTTTCACGTTGATCTCGACGTTCAGCGGCACACCGTCGGGCAGGAAGGGTTCAAAAGGATCGTGACGACCGCTATTCTGGAGCTTCACCTGAGGCAGCGCGTTGATGGCCTTTTCCATCCGCGCCTCGGAATATTCCAGCCAATAGGATTTGAACGCCTTCAGCGTGTCCTTGCCATATTTCTCGCAAAGCTCCTTCAGCCGCCGTTCGGCGATGCGCGCCGATCCGATGGCCGCCAGAAAATCGCCATACCATTGCCCCGGCACACGAATGCGGCGGCGGCACATCCGGACGATATCGTCGATCATCTTGTAGTCGCGCTGAACCTGCACAACGGGGAAGATCAACGCGCCTTCCTGATAGACATCGATTGCGGACGAATAATAGCTGGTCGGCAGGGAATTGCCGATGTCCGCCTGATGCGCCTTGACCGTAGCGGTGAACATATGTTCCCCGTCAAGGAAGATGGGGACCAGCGTGCAATGATCGGCGGGATGCGAATTTCCGACATAGGGGTCATTGTCCAGAAACGCGTCCCCTTCCTTCAAGTCGGGATGCACCCGCACCATTTCCGCCGCCTGCTTCTGCACGCCGAATATATGGACCGGCAGACCTTCGGCGCAGGCGAACAACTCGCCTTCCGCCGTGCACATGGCGCAGGAAAAGTCGCGGGCGCTGTTGATCACCGACGAACGCGCCGTCCGCAGCAGCGTGTTCGTCATCTCCCGCACAATGCCGTCCATCCGGTTGGCGAGGACGGCCATCAAAATGGCGTCATTCCGCTTGCTGTCTTCTGCCATCATGCCTGCTCCGAACGGGTGTGGAGGATATAATTGCCCGCGCCGCTGATCTCGGCGGACATGCCGGGATAGACGACGAGGGTGGTGGTCGGCTCCTCGACGATGGCAGGACCGCTGATGACCATACCGGTCTTGAGTTCGGCCGGTTTGAAGATCGGCGTGTCGATGGCTGCATCGCCCCCAAAATAGCAGGTCCTGCTATGACCAGGCGTCTGGGCGGCGAAGCGATCCGCCTTGGGCGAAGGGTCCATCTTCTTGGAAAGCTCGACGGTCAGTCGGCCCTTCCAGTTGATGATCTCGACCGGCGACTCTTCGTCGCGGACGGCGAACACGCGCTCATGCAGGTCATGGAAAGATCCGACCAGCGCATCGATGTCCGCCTGGCCGTTGAAACGGTCGCAGGCAATCGGTGTATCGAGTTCCCAGACCTGCGCGAGATAGCGCGCCTCTGCAAAAAATTCGATGCGCCACGGCGCGTTTCCGGCATTTTCGATCTCTGACCGGAATCGATTAAGCTCGGCCTCGATCTTGGCGAGCGCCGTATTCACCCCCTCGCGGTCGAAGCGTAGCGTCGATGTGAAGTGCGGCGCGGTGCTTTCGGTGACGATGTCAGCAAACTGCATGCCAGATGCCGACAGAGCCGACGCGACCTTGGGCAGTACCACCGAGTCAGAACCCAGTTCTGCCGCGATCGCCATGATGTTCATCCCGGCCGCGCCGCCGCCTGCCACCACGGTGCTTTCACGCGGGTCGATGCCCTGCTGGACGGTGATTTCGTGAATGGCCTTGACCATGTGGTCGGTGGCAATGCGCATGATGCCCCAGGCCGCCACTTCGATGGATAGGCCAAGGGGTTCCGCGACCGTCGCGATGGCTGCGCGCGCGGCTGCAACATCCAGCTTCATGCGCCCGCCAAGGAAATAATCCGGGTCGAAATAGCCGAGGACGCAGGCGGCATCCGACGTCGTAGGATTTCGGCCTCCTCGTCCATAACAGGCCGGTCCTGGTTCAGATCCGGCCGATTGCGGGCCGACACGCAGCATGCCGCCGTCATCGATCCAGGCGATCGATCCGCCTCCCGCGCCGATCGAGCGAATATCGACCGAAGAGATGCCCAGCAGGTCGCCTTCCCACATGCCGCCCAGCCATGTGTCGCGGCTATAGACCAGTTGTCCATTGCGGGAGAGACCGACATCAAAGGTGGTCCCGCCGGTGTCCGCGACGATCATGTTGTCGCCAAGGCCCTCAGCGACCGAATAGGTGATACCGGCGACCGGTGCCATGGACGGCCCCGACTTCGCCATGTTGATCGGCGACTGCATGACCGATTCCAGGTCCATGACACCGCCGAAGCTCGTCGAAACGAGGATCTGCCCCTTGTAGCCCGCCGCGCGGATATCCTGTTCAAACTCGAACAGATGCTTTTGCATCAGCGGCTTGAGCGATGCGTCGATCGCCGTCGCGGAAGCCCGGCGATATTCGCGGATGATGGGCGCGAGGCGGTGCGACAATGTGTAGGGAATGCCGGGCAGAACCTCTTCGATCAGCGCGCCGATCGCCAGCTCATGTTCGGGATTGACGAACGACCATAGCAGGCACACGCCGATCGCTTCGAAACCGCGACCGCCCAGCTGTTGCAGGAGAATGCGTACCGCGTCCTGATCCAGCGCCTGGACCACCTTGCCTTCCGCGTCGATCCGCTCTGGCACTTCGAAGGTCCGCCGCCGCGGAATATAGGGCGCCGGATAGGATTTGGTGAAGTCGTAACCGTCCAGCTTCCCCCCTTCCTTGAGTACGAGGATGTCCGGAAAGCCTTCGGTCGTCAGGAAAGCCGTCTTGGCGACGTTGCGCGTCACGATCGCGTTGGTGGCCCGCGTCGTGCCGTAGATGAACAGCGTCGTGTCCGCGAGGAGCTGTTCGAAACCGAGGCCTAGATCGGCAGCCGCAGCCTTGATGGACTCGCTGAGACCGCCAAATACGCGGCCATGGGTGGTCAGCGCCTTGCCGATCGTCTGCTTGCCCGATGCGTCCCGGACAATGACGTCGGTGAAGGTGCCTCCCGTATCCACGGAAATAGTAAAACTCATGCCTCAACATTCCCTACTTGGTCCAGATATGGACCAGGTGCCCTGAAGGGCGGATGGTTCGAACAGCCCGAGCATGCGAGACACCCGGATGCCGCTTGATTGGATCGACGAGGGGGAGATCGTCACGGTGCCCACCGCTCTAGGTGACACCTCGGCCGTGGCAGATTTCACTCAGGCCCCCGTGCATTCCCGTCTAATTGTGCATACTATCGCATTTCGGTTTGGAGTATGATAGCGAACGTTCGTTAATTCAAGTGCAAAGTTGTACTGTGGGTGATCGGCAGTCGAACTCGGCCACTGGTTGCATGGATGGTTGCCATCGTGGTTCGGAGAGTATTAAGGAACGAGCAGAATGACTTCACCGACAAATCAGACGAAGGCCCTGCGAAAGCGCGCTGGATACGAAGCCCGGCTTGCCGAATCCGAAGAGCTGGCGATCGAACGGGAAAACCGCGCTACGCGATCGGACACGCGGGCACGGTTGCTGGTCGCGGCGCTCGATCTGTTTTCGAAGAACGGCTTCGAAGCGTCGACGATGCGCGACCTGGCGCAGTTCGCCGGGATCAAGGCGCCCGCTATCTACAATCATTTCAAGTCGAAGGAAGCGTTGCTGGGCGAAGCTCTGTTATGGGCGATGGAAGACTTCAACGAGCGTGTCTTGGGCCCACGTGATGAGCGCGAATCGAACTTGGAAGCGTTGGAAGGAATTTTGGAGCGGCACATCCGTTATCAATTGGATAATCCGGTTATCGCCCGGGCGTTCGACATATTGATGGCGCACAATCTGCTCCAGCGCGTCGGCGAAATAACGTTCCAGCAAGCCATTCAGGACCGGCTTCGGCTATATTTGCGCGAATTGACAAAGCTGGTGTCTCAGCTTGTCGAGGAATCGCCAGTGAAGACCGATTACAGGATCGTGTCGAGCGCAGTCTCTACCATGTATGATCAGGTCGGGCGCTGGTATGTTTCTACTTCAAAGGCGGCTGACGATCATCTCGTCGCATCCTATTGGGAACTTACAAGGCGGATGCTTGGTATCGACGGAGCGCTGTCGGCGGCCTGAAGACATCCCATCTCTGTTCGGGGGATATCGGAAGAACAGTGCATCGCGCTCTCCTGGAAGTTGAGGCGCGGCCAGCAAAGCATCAATCCGGAAATCCAGCCGCCACTACGGCATTCTACCATGACAGGCGAACGGCCATGCTCCCGTCCACTGGAGCATGGCCACCCTTTGCGCCCGTTATCCTTGGGCGCAGGACCTCAACATGTCGGTATATTCCTGCCGCGTCGCGACACGGCGGCCCAGCACTTCGCCCAGCTTCGCGCCGAGTTCGAAGGTCTGCACGTTCGACTGAATGCGATCGTCGCGGTGCGGCCAGAGCCAATAGGTGTCTTCCATGCCCACGCGGATATGCAGGCCCATCGCTGCTGCAAGCGTCGCGACATACATCGATGCCCGGCCGGCCGCGCACACCATGATCACGCCATCGGGATCCACGTCACGGATCGTGGTGACGGTGCGCATCAGGCCTTCGATCATCTGGCGCGGATTTTCCATCGGGCTGCAACCCGGCAGGGCGGGAAGGATCAGCCAGAAGGCCGGTCCCTTGATCAGGCCGCTCTTGATCAGGAACCGATCGGCATTGGCTACGTCGGCATCGGTATAGACGGCTATTTCAGGAATGCCGCCATTTTCCAGGATGAGGCGCACCTTTTCGATCATAACCGGCGCCGGCTTGCTGAACAGGGAGTCACCAATATAGGTCGTCGTGGTGTTGATGGGCGCACCGTCCAGCAGGCCCGTCGCCAACACCCGTTTCATTTCAGCCCATTCGCCTTCAAGCGCGGGAACAAGGCAGCCATCGACCGACAGGTCAGGATAGTCCTTCTTCAGGGGCGCGATGACCTGCTCGAACCGGTCAAGCGAGAGGACATTATAACCCTCATCATCGCGAACATGAATGTGCACCGTGCTGGCCCCTGCCTCCAGGCATTCACGCGCTGAATTGCGGATTTCTTCCGGGGTGTAGGGCTGGTTCGGATTTTGCGAGCGGCGGAAGAACGCACCAGTAATGGCCACCGAGACGGCCAGTGTTTCAGGGATATTCCATGGCAGGGAGATCGGTGCATCATGGAATGACGAATGTTCCAGGTCCAGAACGATAGGTGCTCCATAGGGCCGCCAAATCATCCGCTCATTTTCACGAGCGACACCTTTTCCAACTCTGTCCCAATCAATCTTAGCCATTTCTCACTCCTATGCTTCCATAATCCAGTTATTCGCGACGACAGATATGCCGCCACAAATCTCACTCATGCGTCCATGCCCAGGGGCCTTCCGCGTTGGTCAACAAGATGTTCATCAACATATCGCTCGCATTCCCAAGGCCCCCCAGGCAATAATAATTAACGTTTGTTTATATATTGAGCAATGTTCCTATATCACGTGGGAAAGCACCTTCCGCTACGGCGCTTCCGCTTTCAGTCCGACAGCGTCATCTCTCCGGCCTCACCGCTGAGCCACTCCGTTCAGCGACAAAGGCAGTCGGCGTCGTTCCTATCAAGCGCTTGAACATCGCCGTAAAAGCGCTTGGCGTTTCATATCCCAACGACAAAGCCGTGCTCAGGATGGATTCTCCAGCGATGAGCATCGGCAAAGCGGCCACGATCCGCGCTTGTTGCCGCCAGACGGAAAGGGGGCATCCCAGCTCCTCGCGCGCTAGGCGTGACAATGTTCTCGTCGAAGCCCCCGAGGATCGCGCGAGCTCATCGATATCGGCCACACTGGGACTATCGAGAATTTGCTCGCATGCCCTGACAAGGCGAGGATCGGACGGCATCGCCAGCATCACCGCGTCCGATGGAAGGTCGTTCAGTTCATCCAGCAATAATGCGTGAAGGCGAAGGATGCGGGCTGAATCCCAGTTCAACACGGCTGGATGGATCGCCCGCAATATGAGCTCTCGCACAAGCGCCGTGACGACGAATCCCCCCGCCAGCTGCCCGAAATGAGGCGGCGTCCGATCGGACGCGATGTAGAGCGTGCGTAGCAGAACAGGTGTTCTCGCGCGGAATTCATGGACAGTTCCCGGCGGGATCCAGACGGCCCGCTGGGGTGGAACAACCCATAATCTACGGTCAGCCCTGATTTCCATCACGCCCGAAACCGCGTGGACAAACTGGCCGTCCGGATGGGCGTGCGCAGGGATGACATCGCCTTCGATGAAATTGCGAGCGAGCACATGGACGGCGCTGGCATGTCTACGAGTGTCAACCAAGTGAATGCTCCTCCAACCCGTCGGAAGCCACACGGTCCTAAGGAGGCGCGCCCTGGCGGCCGCACATCCGAAGTCATCAAAATTCTCGCAGCCACATCTGAAACCCCGATGAGGCCTGTCCCCTCCTTATGACATATTGAAGCGTGGCGCGAAGCGGGCTGATGGCCAAGTTATACGCCAAATCGGCCAACAACCTAGTTCAGGCAGAAGCGCGCTGGGGCCAAATCTCAGGATCTGAGGATCTCAGGGAAACATAGCCTGCATAGGTCCGCAACCCGAACCAAATAGTTTCCGTTTGAACGGCGCTGCCGGACAGGGCATATGGATTAATATGAAACACCGTTTGCATTTATTTGTCTGTAGCTGGGGCGCCGAAGCGTGTCGGTGAAGGATGCTACCCCCAGAGCGCTGCGAAAGGACTCTGCAGTGGACGGCGGTGCTGTCGCGGCACCGATCCCCTTGCCAGACCGCGCTCGGCCGAAAAGAACCCGCCGCAAATCGGGAATGCGCGAAGAGTTGTTGAAGGCAGCCGTAGAGCTGTTTGGTTCTCGCGGCTATGAAGCAGTGTCGCTGCGCGACATCACGGCGGAGGTCGGCCTGAAGCCGCCCGCCTTCTACAATCATTTCAAATCGAAGGATGAATTGCTCGTATCGGCGATCCTTGCTGCCCTTGACATGTTCAACAGCGAGGTTGTGGACAATGACGAGCAGGACATGCCGCCGGTCGAACGGATGAACGCGCTGATCCGCCGCCATGTGCTGTACCAGATTTCCAACGCTGCCTTCGCCAAGGCGAACGACCGGCTGATAGATTCGGCGATGCTGGAAAGGATTGGCAGCCCTGGCGCCAAACAGGAAATCCGCTCTCACATGCGCCGCTACCTGGATGTCCTCACCCAGATTGTCCGGGACATCGTGGCCGGGCGCCCCGATGACGCGCTGGAGCCACGCATTTGCGCGCTTGCCATAGGCACGATGTGCGACAATGTACTGATGTGGTATCGCCCGGGCGGGTCGGACAGCCCCGAGAAGGTTGCTCGGCGCATGTCGGAACTTGCCCGCAACATGCTGAAGGTGGGCTGGTCAGAAGGGGCTTGACGACACCGCCGCCCCGGTTAATATGAACGAACATTCGTATTAAGGCGGCGGGAAGACTCGAAGATGAACGGGTTGGGTCAATATGTGATCGGCGTCGTGATGCTGTTCGCGATATGGGGTGCTGTCGCCGCTGTCCGGGATGACAGCGCAGGCATGGGATGGGAATTCATGGAGGGGATCCGGACGACCGGCGTCCTTTTCCTTCCAGTCGGGGCCGTCCTCGCAGCCGCCCCGCTCCTGTCCGCTTTCATCACCCATGCAGTTGCCCCCGTCTTTTCCTTTGCCGGGGCGGACAGGGCGATGGCGGCAACGACCCTGATTTCCGTGGACATGGGCGGTTATCAGATGGCCGATGCGCTTGCAGCCAGCCGTGAAAACTGGATCATCGCGTCGTTCAACGGTTTCCTGCTCGGGCCGCATGTCGTCTTCACCATCCCAGTGGCGCTGGCGATGCTCCCGCGGAAGGACCATCGTTATTTGGCACTTGGCATGATGGCGGGGCTCATCACCATACCGGTCGCGCTGTTCGTGGGACTGAGCGTCGTCGCAATGACCGACCCGCTCATCCGCCCTACGGTTTCGACCAGCAGCCCCGAGACATTCCGTCTGGCGATGACCTTCGGCCAGATATTGCATGATCTTTTCCCACTGACCATCATCGTTGCCGCTATAGTGGCGGGTCTGCGTTTCATTCCCGACTTCATGGTCAAAGGTTTCATGGGCTTCGGCCGCCTTGCCGATGCCGCGATCAAGCTCATCTTCGGCGCTTGTATCGTCCAGTATTTCACGGGCATTTTCAGCCAACTCTTCGGCGGATGGCCCTTTGATCCACTGCTGGCCGATGCCGCCAATTCCATCCGCGGGCTGGAGATAGCCGGATATATCGGCATCATGCTGGCTGGCGCGTTTCCGATGGTCTACGCGCTGCGCCGTTATTGCGGCAAAGCCATTGAAAGGTTGGGCGATCTGACCGGGTTCAGCGCAGCGGGAAGCGGCGGGCTGATAGCGACGACTGCCAACCCGCTGACGCTGTTCAAACTGATCCCGGAAATGGATGCGCGCAACAAGGTGATGACGATCGCCTATGCCGTGTGTGGTTCCTGGATATTAGGGGACTCGCTCGCCTTCATCGCGAATTTTCAGCCTTCGCTGATCGTGCCGCTGATGTTCGGCAAGCTGGTCGGGGCGATTTGCGGCATTTTGGTCGCACGCTGGCTGGCCGTGCCGCGCGCCTTGCGCTTCGAGGAAGAAGACAGGGCAGCGGCCGAAGCGGCTGCGCCGTCGTCTGATACGAAACTGCACGCCCTCGAAGGAGCGCTTCTGTGACCGCCAGCATCCGCCTGTTCCGCCTGCAGGATACGGCGATGTCGGATTATGGCGAGGGTCCCGGTTCGGCCAGCATCGCCCGGCTGATCGGCCCGGATAGCAGCCGGACTATGGGCGCGTATTTCGCGACGTTCGATGGCCGGTCCGTGCCATGGACCGTGCAATATGACGAGATGATCCTGTGCCTGTCGGGCACGTTCCGCCTACGCACGGGGGATGAGGTCCACGAACTTGGTCCGGGGGACATGCTTTGGATCGGGAACGGCACTGAATTACGCTATGAAGGGGAGCAGGCGACCGTCTTTATCGCGATCGCTCCTGTCGACTGGCGCGACCATCAGCCGAACGCCTGAAGCCATCCCGGCGGCAGGCGTGCCGGGACGTCGTTCAGGCTCTGCCGTCTTACGCCTCGTCGCCGAGGCCAGCCGCCCACTCCGGTTCAAAAGGTATCGAACGATCCTGACGCACCCATGCCGGTTGCCCATAGATCGACTGTCCACCATCGACCGACAGGTTGGCTCCGGTGATGAACCCTGCTTTATCGGAACACAGGAATGCGACAGCCTCCGCAATGTCTTCGGTCAGGCCCAAACGGCCGATCGGCGTCTTCTGCAACAGGTCGCGGCGTACACCCGGCTTTCCGACCATCCATTTGGTCATGGCCGTTTCTATGACGCCGGGCAGGATTGCGTTAGCCCGGATGCGGTGGATACCCAGTTCCGCCGCCATGGTCTGAACCAGCATCAGCAGGGCCGACTTGGTCACGCAGTAAGCGCCAATCTGATCGGCGTGCCGAACCGCCAGAGAGGATGAGATCACCGTGATCGAGCCACCGCTGCGGCGCTCTGCCATCAGCCGCGCAGCTGTCTGGCAGATGTGAAAGGTGCCGCTCAGATTGATGGCGACATGCCGGTCCCAGACCGCCGGATCCATCTCCAGAAAGCCGGTGAACTTGGCGTATCCGGCATTGGCGACCGCCACATCGAGACGGCCGAAATGGGCGCGCACCTTTTCCATCGCCTGATCGACCTCATCTCTATCGGTCTGGTCGGCCGCTAGGACGAGGCAATCACCCGGCATCTCCTGCCGGAGGGCCGCGGCCGTGGCCTCGTCGCGTTCGAACAGCGCCAAGCGATGGCCGGCATCCGCCAGCCGCTGGCAGATCGCGCGCCCCAGTTCACCCCCTGCTCCGGTGACGAGGGCGACCCGCCGTTCATCCACAGCAGCCGCTCCTGCACTCACCGTCGCTGGCGCCCAGGCGCGGGTTGATGACGTCCACCGATTGCCTCAGCCAGCGGCGCAGGCGGCCCGCTGCACGTACATCGCCGAAATCGAAGCTGACCGGCGTGACCGAAACATGCCCCGCCGCGACGGCGCTGGCGTCGGACCCCGGCCGCATCGTGAACACGGGATCGCGATCGACGTTGGTGAGAAAGGTGTACCAGCCGTGTCCACTGTCGGTTTCAACCGCCTCATAATGGCCTGGGTCCCAGACACGATGGTCAAGCGCGGTGATCTTGAGGCGCCGGTCCTTCAATATGCCGGGCGCATTGACATTCAGGATGCTGCGCGGCGGCGGCGGGCTGGCTATCATCCACGCCGCCAGTTCAGCGCCCACCTCACTGCACCAGCCATAGTCATAATCGGTAAGGTCGACCAGACGGAAGCGGCCGTCACGCGCCTGCTGCGAAATCGACAACGCCGGCAGTCCGAGCAAAGCTCCCTCCGCCGCAGATCCGAAGGTGGACGAATAGGTGGCGTCGTCACCTAGGTTAGCACCCTCATTGATGCCGGATACAACTAGGCGGACATCTTTGGCCAAGCCTGACAGGATCGCGGCGCGTACGCAGTCGACGGGCGTGCCGTCGGCGCGATAGATCGGATTGCGATCATCGCCGCCATCGCGGGTCATCACGACCGGCTTGCGGAAGGATGCAGACCGGGACGTACCGCTGCGTGGCCCGTCCGGCGCCACGGACAGGACATTAAGGCCCGCATTGATCATCGCGTCGCGGATGGCAGCCATGCCCCCTGCCTGATATCCGTCATCGTTCGTCAACAGAACGTCCATGATAACCTCACTCATCGAAAGCTGCTCAAACTGGGGCGGTCCGGCCGAAGCTCCTCTACGCCCGGCACGGTCGCGGGCTTGCCGGAGATTGCCCATTCCGCCACGCACATGCCCAATATCGATCCGGACGTGACGCCAACGCCACCCAGTCCGCCGACTACCAGCACGGAAGGATCGGCTTCATACGGCCCGACCTGAAAACGATCGTCCATGCTGATGGGATAGAGCCCGAACCAGCCGTTTGAAAATCCGAAGTCGTCCATGCCCATCCGCTCTGTCAGAAGAGTTGCGACAGTGATCAGATGATCGTCGCCAGATGGCGGGCTGAAGCTGTCGGGATCCACATCAAGCCCGTCGATGGCTTCATAAGTATGAAGTCCAGCAATCAGGCTGTCGGGACCATCTTGCCTGAAATATAGGCCCTCGCCCTCCTGCCCTGGCATGTAGAGATTGACCATCGGAACAGTATAGTCAAGCTCGCGAGGCAGCCGAACCAGAAAGACTTCATGCACCTGCGGCTTGATTGGTACGGCATGTCCCAGCAGCTTGCCGACATTCCCAGCCCATGCGCCCGCAGCATTGATCACGATATCGGCTTCGACCAAGCCTTTGCTGGTTTCCAGCCGATGCACCCTGCCCGTCTTGGAATGAGAAAGCACGTCAGTCTGCACGCTGACACGCGCGCCCTTTTCCTTGGCCTCCTCAAGCAGGGTCGTGCACAGAAGATATCCGTCCAGATGCCCGTCCGTGGGCCCGAAAAGCCCGCCCGCAAGGTCATCCACGCGCATGTCGGGCACTAATTGCCGGAGCCCCTCCCGGTCGATCAGGCGGGAATCCATGCCGCCCAGTTCCCGCTGCACCTTCACCGCTTCGGCCAGCCGGTCCATATGCTCATCCGTATAGGCGACGCGGACGTTGCCGATTTTCGCAAGCGGCAGCTCGCGCTCCCGTTCCAGCCGCAGGAACAACTCCTTCGCCCGGATGCGGATCTCTATGTCGAGCGGGTTGAGCGTCTGGTAATTATAGACGCCGGCGGAACGGCCGGACGAACCGCTGGCGGGGGCGTCCCGCTCCAGCACGATCACGTCAGCGCCAAGTTCCGCTGCACGAAGGGCGGCGCCGCAGCCGGCAGTGCCAGCGCCGATGATGGCAATCCTTGGACGGGTCACTGCTCATCCTCATCATTGGGAAGGGAACGATGGACATGAATGTCGGCTAGCGTGCCGCCATCGACAACCAGATCGGTGCCGGTGATGCCCGATGCTGCGTCACTGGCGAGGAAGGTGACCGCGCCGGCCACCTCATCGACAGTCACCATGCGCTTGATGGGTACGCGTTTGAAGTCGTGCAGCATGTGTTGCAACATCGCGGGCCGCAGTGCTTCTTCCGCCATCTTGGTGTGCACCCAACCCGGACTGACGGAATTGACGCGAATGCCATATTCGGCCAACTCGATCGCGGCGCTCATGGTCATGCCGCGCAGCCCGAACTTCGCGGCCACATAGCTCGCGAAGGGACCATCCGCCGCATGCGCTTCGATCGACCCGATGTTGATGATGGCGCCGCCGCGACCTTGGTTGCGCATCTGCCGCGCGACCCTCTGCGTCATGAAGAAGACACCATTCAGGTTGACGTCGATCACCCGCCGCCAGCCCGCCTCTTCGATGTCGAGGAACGCCGCTTCATGGGCGATGCCGGCATTATTGACGAGGATGTCCAGCCGCCCATGGGCGTCCAATGTGCCGGAAACAACTTTTTCGACGTCGCTGGTCGATGCGACATCGCCCGGATGCACGCTCGCCCTGCCGCCCATGCTCTCGATCGTCTGCGCCGTGGCTTGAAGAGCAGCGGGGTTGCGCCCGCTCAGGGCGATCGTGGCCCCGCGTTTCGCCAATGCGACGGCGATCCCTTCGCCAAGCCCCCGGCCTCCGCCAGTGACCAGTGCGACCTTGCCTGCCAGATCCTCGCTCATGCAGCCTCCGATCTATCGGCCATCAGGTCGCGAATGCGCAGCTTCTCACCCTGGCGGCCATTTTCAAGGCGATAGACCCCCAGCCCGCCGCCGCCGAGACTGACGCGCCGAAGCGCCGCGAAAAATTTCCCGGGCGACAGGGCTTCGGGGGCGAATACGCCACCGCGTGGCGTGTCGCCTTCCGCCAGCATGATCACCCCTGCGGCGGCTGGAACGCCCGTCGCCTCTTCCATGCTGGTGTCCGCACCCGAAGCGTAGCGCAGCCCGTTGCCGTTGGTATGAACGTCGATCTGCAGCCCGCTTCCGATGCGTTCGCCACCCTTGAAGCGAGTAAGAAACTGCTGGAACGCCCTGACCAGCATGTCGGTACGCTGCTCCGTGCTGCCGGGCTGCTGCTCGTCCGCCACGGCGGCAAGAGCCGCTGCCACCGCATGCGCGTCGATCGGGGCGATGGCCCCATAGTTGACCGCCCGTTTAACGGGCAGGAAGCGGGGAACGGTAAGCGGCTCTGGATGGGCCAGCTTCACCACCGTCTGCCGTCCGACCGACCCTGGAAAATCGACGACGCGCGAATCCATTTCGCCGGGAAGTGGAACGGGGTGAACCGTGCCATCAAAGTCGACCAGATTGAAGCAGTGCCAGAAATGCTTGGTCGCCGCCTCGGTCATGTCCTTGGCATCGACCACCCAGGCGATCTCGACATCGTCCGCGCCGTTCAGATGATCGACCGCCAGGCGGATCAGGATATTCGACACGCCGGGCGTCGATCCCAATCCGATGATTGCCGTTACGCCCGCCGCCTTGGCGGCATCGTCGCGCGACAGGATCGGAACCGTGATGTCGGCGTCGTCACAGATATCGAGATAGTCGGTTCCGGCGGCGATCGCCGCATCCAGGACAGTAAAGCCCGTGCGGTAATAGGGGCCTGCCAAGTTCGCGACGATCGCCGTCGACCGCATCAGCATGTCCAGCGTGCCACCGTCGGCCAGCGGATCCTGCTCGCGGGTCTGCATGCCGAGCGCCCGAGTTGCAGCCAGGGTTTCGGGCCTCCACGCCCGATCGATCGCAAGCCAGCGGGCGACATCGGTGCCCCGCGCGGCCGCGGCCAGCATGGCCTGCGCCTGCCGCCCCCCTGCCCCGATCACCACGACGTCAAATTCACGTTTCATCAGATCCTCCCGAATTTGCGCTTTGCTGCTCGAGCGTCCGGATGACGGCATCCCGCACATTCCGGCGATCCACCTTCCCGGACGCGATGCGGGGAAATGGATCGAAAACCATGAAGTGGGCCGGCATTGCGTAGGCGGGCAGCCGGGCAGCAAGGAAAGAGCGGGCGCGGCTTTCGTCGAACGCCCGGCCAGGCCTGATCTCGATCGCCGCGACGGGCACTTCCTGCAACACCGGATCAGGGATGCCGATCACCACGCAATAGCCGATCTCCGGCAGTTCCGCGAGCAGGCACTCCAGATGGGACGGCAATATCTTCTCGCCGCCACGATTGATCACATCATCCCGCCGTCCGTGCAGGAACAGGCGGCCAGCGTCGTCGAACCGGCCAAGATCGCCTGTCCGCAACCATTTACCGAACAATTTTTCCCCGTTGGCTTCTGGACGCCGCCAATATTCCGTCATGCGTGTGGGCCCCGCGACCCAGACCTCGCCGGACGCCCCCTGCGCAACATCCCGGCCATCTTCGCCCACCACCCGCAGTTCTGCGAAAGGCGCGGCAAAGCCGACGGACTCGCCAAAGTTGGTAATCATCTCGGGCGGCAGGAAGCTGCACGCGCAACCAAATTCCGTCAGCCCATAGCCATGGACAAGCTCAAGATGCGGCCAGCGCTCCAACATCTCCCGCGACCACGCGGCGGGCATCGGCGATCCACCGAACAGGACGGTTCGGGCCGGTCCGAACACCGCGTCCGCATCGTCCAATATCATCAGCATGCGCAGCACGCTGGGTACGGCAGTGACGAAGGTCGCGGGCGCGGCCTTGAATGCGGCGACCGCTTCCTTCCGGTGGAATTCCTCCACCAGCATCGTCTCGCCACCCGCCAGCAGCATCTGCCCGAACTGGTCGATGAAACCGGTATTGTGGAACATGGGCGCGATCACGACGGTGCTGTCGGCACTGGTCGCGCGGAAGAACAGACGGAAGACTTCGGACGCCGTGCACAAGGCTTCGGTGCTAAGCAACGCCCCCTTGGGCTCACCAGTGGTTCCGGAACTGAAGCTGATCAGCGCTGGCGCTTCTCCCGTCACGAACTCGGGCAAATCTTCCCACGCGGACATCGCCACGGCCATGGCCTTTTCCATCGGCAATACCGATATTGGTGCCTGGGCAAGAAGCGATGCGTGCCGTTCGTCCGCAATCGCCACCCGCGCCTCTAGCAAGCCGACCAAGTCGGCCATCTGCAATGCGCTGATGCGATTATTCGCGGGAACGGCGATGGCGCCAAGGCGCATCACGGCGAGATAAGCAACCACCCATTCAATGATGTTGAGGCCGACGATGATCACCCGGTCGCCATTCTGTACACCGGATGAGCGAAGGAACCGCGCATAGTCTTCCGCTTTGACGGCGAGGTCTTGATATGCGACCGCTCTTTCGCCCTGCCGCAGGGCGATCCGCGCCGGCGTTTCATCCGCCCAGTGGCGAAGAGCATGCCAAAGCGTTGCGAAAGGCGGCATCAGAAACGCGCCCCTTCCCGCACATAGGCAGCGGCTTCCAGCATCTCGGCAAAGCTTGCCTTCGCCCAGGCATTGCGGGCTTGGGTCAGGTTGGAACTTGCATAGCCCTGATAGGTCCAGCCATCAAGCGGCGTCGTATGGGCGGACAGGATCGGTTCGGCCATGGTCGCCCAGGCCGCTTCCCGCACACCCGCTACCGCGCGCATCAGCGCAACGCGGGCGCGTTGACTGTCATCGACCTGCGGATCGTACAGGCGCAGAAACTTGTCCGTCTCTTCGTCCGAAAGGCCCGCCTGACAGGCGAAGCTGGCCATTTCGAACGCGACCCAGCCCATTCCGGCATAATCCCAGTCGATCAGGCGCAGCCGGTCGCCGACGATGAAGTTCTGCGGCACAAGGTCGCTGTGACAAAATGCCCGCGGAGCATCGATAGCGGCAAAAAGCTGCGCGATCTGCCTGACGCGATCATACATGTCCGGAAACTCGGCGGGCCGCGCCGCGCCTTCCGCGTCGCCCAGCTTCACGAAATGCGCGGCATCCTCGAAGGGTGAAAAAGCGCGGCTGGAGGTCGGCTGCGCATGGAGGCTACGCAGCGTCTCCACGACCTTGCCCAGCAAATTCTCTTCTCGCATGCGCGCGGGCGTCATGACGCCGCCCGTCAGGAACGGGCACAGGAAATGCCCCTCCGGCAATGTCGATGCGAGGATCTTGGGAGCAAGATCTGCGCGCGCCGCATCGCATTGCGCCTGGATGGATGCGGCGCGGTCAACGCCCCACCGCTCCGGCTCAGGCGCACAGACGCGCAGTGCCAGCGCGTGGCGTGATCCTTCCAGCTTCAGGTTGACGTTGCTGCCGCCCCCGCTCATCGCGCTGATCACATAATCATCGGCCAGATCGGGCAGCGCCCACTGCGACAGGATGCCGCTCACCTGTTCCTGCAACGCCGGACTCATTTCCGGCGCAAAGCAGAGCTTCATGCCAGAAGCGACGGTCACAGCTGATATCCATGGCTGATGGCGACATGCTTGAGCGCCGTATGCTCCTCGATCGCGTGGATCGACAGGTCGCGGCCGATCCCTGACAGCTTGAACCCGCCAAAGGGCATTTCCGCCGCCGTGGGTCCATGATCATTGATCCACACCGATCCCGCTTCGATCAACGCAGCGCATTTGACGGCACGGTTGATGTCCCGCGTCCAGATCGACGCTGCCAGGCCATAGGCCACATCATTGGCCTTTGCGATCGCGTCATCTTCGTCGTCAAATGTGCTGACGACCAGCACGGGGCCGAACAATTCCTCCTGGACGATGGCCGAGCGCTGGTCAGCGCCGGTGACGATCGTGGGCGTGTAGAAGGCGCCGCTGCCTTCCCCACCGGTGACGATCCGGGCGCCTTCGCCCGCGGCCCTTTCCACCTGCCGGGCGATATTGTCGCGATGGCGCTGAGACACTACCGGGCCCATCTGGACCGAGGGGTCGAGGAAACCGTTGCCGACAGTCAGTCCTTCCGCCATCTGCACGAGCCGTTCGGTCACTTCGCCGAACAAAGCCTTCGACACATAGATACGGGTCGCCGCGGTACAGTCCTGACCGGAGTTGCGAAACGCAGCACCGCGCATCGTCGCTACGAACTTGTCGAGATCGGCATCGTCGAACAGGAGCACGGGCGCCTTGCCGCCCAGTTCCAGATGAACCTTCTTCACCATGTCGGCGGCGTCGCGCATGATGGTCTTGCCAGTGCTTGTGCCACCGGTCAGCGAAACCATAGCAACGTCAGGATGCCGCACCAGCGCCTTGCCAACACTGTCGCCGCGGCCAGTGACCACATTGAGGACGCCAGCGGGGAATATGTCCGCCGCGATATGGCCAAGCAGCAGGGATGTCAGTGGCGTCTCGTTCGTCGGCTTGAGCACGACCGTGTTGCCTGCCATCAATGCGGGACCAAGCTTCCAACTCGTCAGCCCCATGGGATAGTTCCAGGGCGCGATCGCAGCCACGATACCCAAGGGTTCGCGCCGCACCATACTTGTGATGCCCGGCTTATATTCATCGCACACAGGCGCCGTCAGCGCCCTGCCGGCGCCCGCGAAGAAGCGGTATTTATCGGCTGCGGAGAACATTTCCGCCCGCGCGTCGGCCAAAGGCTTGCCCACATCGCGCGCCTCCAGTTCGGCGAACTGATCGGCATTGGCTTCGAGCGCGTCGGCCAGGCGCAACAGCATCGCTGCGCGATCCTTCGGCGTGGTAGCCGCCCAGGAACGCCGCGCGTCCTTCGCCGCGCTCACCGCCGCCTCTACCCCCGCTTGGCCGACATCGACCATGTCGGCGATCTGATCCCCGGTAGCAGGCTCGATAACCGCCTCGACCTCGCCTTCACGCCATTCGCGGTTCGCGATCGTGGGGAATAAATCCAATGACATCGCTCCAATCCTCTCGGTCAATTGCAGGTGATCTTGCCAGGCCGTTTTGAAAGGCGCCCCAGGCTGTCCGCCTTGATGAAATTCTGGGACGCTTCGCCTGCGCCGGGCAATCCCCATTCTTGCGGACTCGCCAGGAAAGCGAGCTTGCAAATGGGTGCGGTGGGAAAGCTTCTTCGGATCTCCACCATGCGATCCCCTACCCCTTCCGATGCAAGCCCCGCTCCAGGGAAATGGTAACCTGACACTCATGTTTTAATACGAATATATATTCATGCTAATAGGATTCGGATCGTGGTGTCAACCGGTAGATTTTTTCTCTCCATCCTCTTTTACACCCCTTACCTCCCAGGCATGGTCAAGGCTGATGCCTGTCATATGAGATATTGACAGCCGACATTTTAGATACGAACATACGTTCATAGTAATAGATGCAGGAGTCGAACCTGCGCTTGTTGATATCTACTCGATCAACAAAGGGAGCGAAGGGTATGTCGAAGTTGAAAGACCAGTTATGCAGGCACGGCGGCTCCAGCCTGGGGGCACTTGCCATGATGATGACCTTCCCGGCCGCGGCGCTGGCCCAGCAGACGGAGGAGCCGGCGGGGGCATCTGCTCCCCCTCAGGGCATCCAGGAAATCGTTGTCACAGCGCAGCGCCGTGAGGAAAATCTTCAAAAGGTGCCGGTGTCGGTTACGGCCTTGTCGGGATCGGATCTGCAAGCCAGGGCGATCGTCGACAGCACGGACATCGTAAAGCTTGTGCCCGCCCTCAAATATAATGCTTATAGTCCTTCGACGACCGTCTATAATCTTCGTGGCGTATCGCAGAACGACTATTCCGATCAGCTGGAACCGCCGGTCGCGGTATATCAGGATGATTCCTATCTCAGTTCCATGGCGACCGCAGGCTTCCCCCTGTTCGATATCGAGCGGGTGGAAGTATTGCGCGGTCCCCAGGGCACGCTTTTTGGTCGCAATGCCACGGGCGGCGCCATCCAATATATCTCGCGCAAGCCCACCGATGATTTTTCGCTCAACGCTTCGGCGACATGGTTCAGCGACGGCGGCTATGCGGTCGAGGCAGGCGCTGGCGGCGCCGTTTCCGACACACTGGCCGCCCGCTTCGCCATTGCTCGAGTCCAGAGGGATGGCTTCGTCAAGAGCAACAATCCCGCGATCGGCGACAGCGGTGAAACCAACCAGTTTGCGGGCCGGGTCCAACTTCTTTGGAAACCCACGCCCAACCTCAAAATATTGCTGCGTGCCATGCGGTCACGCGATGATAATTCCATTGCAGGTGGCACCTACACTTACACGCCCGCCGTGCCGGCCGATCATGGCCGCGGCGTGACACAGTCTCCGACGGATGATTTCTGGGGCACTGGCCCCGGCGTCGATCCGAACGGTTATGTAAAGCCGGCAAGCTATGGCACCTATGAGAACAACAATAATATCCCGTCCATCTTCAGCCGCACGATCCAGGCCTATTCCGGCCGGATCGACTGGACCGTGGGGGATGTGACGATCATCTCGATCACCGATTATCAACGGATGAGGAAATTTTATCAGGAGGATTGTGACGGAACGCCGTTGAACGGCTGCGTCTTCGCTCCGCGCACCAATCTTCATCAGTTTTCTCAGGAATTGCGCGCTGAAGGCGATACCGGCCGCCTTCGCTGGGTCGCGGGCGTCAACTATATCGACATTGACGGCCATTACCAATCACATGCCGAATATAATCTGATCGCGCTCGACTATTTTTCCACCGGAAATTCCGATTATTCGATCCGCACCAAATCGCCTTCGATATTCGCGCAGGGCACATATTCGCTGACCGACAAACTAAAGATGACGCTCGGCGCGCGCTACACCCGTGACAAGAAGACCGACGACTACCGTCTTGATTTCACCTCGACCAGCGGCGGCGTAACCGATAACCAGATCATCGAGTTCAACCCGTCCCTCTACCCGGATGACGCGCGCAAGCGCTACAATCTCTATTCGGGCAAGATCCAGCTGGACTATTCGCCCACGGACGACATCTTGCTGTTCGCAGGTGTCACCCGCGGCACGAAGTCAGGCAATTTTTCAGCACCGGTTTCTGCCCCCGTGGCGGTGTCGCGCTTGCCGCATGGACCCGAAGTGCTGTGGTCTTATGAAGCCGGCTTCAAGTCCAAGCTTCTGGACAATCGCCTGCTGATCAACGGCTCCGCCTTCTATTATGACTATCATAATTACCAGGCTTTCTCGCTGATCGATCTCGTCCAGACGATCAGCAACCATGACGCGTGGGTTTATGGCGGCGAACTGGAAATAACGGCGGTGCCGACGGAGGGCCTCAATATCTCAGGCGGCCTTTCCTATTTGAAGAGCAAGGTCAAGGATATCGGGCTGCCCGACGGGACGGTCACCGACAGCCGCCTGCCCCAGGCGCCTCGCTGGTCCGGCAATGCAAGCGTCAGCTACACCCTGCCTGTGGGATCAGGCGACCTGACGGCCCGGCTGGACGGGACGTTCACCAGCGGCTTCTGCTTCAGCGTCGTGTGCGCCCCGGTGGAACGCGAAAAGGCGTATCAGACGCTGGATGCGAGCTTAAGCTACAAGTTCGATCCCTTCACCCTGACCGCCTTTGCCAAGAATGTCACGGGAGAGAAATACCGCACCTATGCGCTGGATGTTTCCAGCCTGGGCTTCCTGGAAAGCATCTACACGCGCCCTCGCTACTATGGCGTAACATTGTCAGTAAATTACGGAAGATAAGCATCAAAGGGAGAGCTGTTTCGACAGCTCTCCCCCCTTGATCCGGCGGTCCGAAGCATCAGCACCACATAAGGTTGCCGGTCCGCAAGCCCGTCCTTGCTGAATCTGCTTCTTTCAGCCTTCAAGATATGTTTTCAAAGCGGGCAACCAGGCGGTTCGCAACGCTTGCGCGTATGGGTAAGCCGCAAAGCAGCTTGTCCCAGGTGTTCAGACTGATACCCAAGACTTCCGTTATATGTTGTGGCTTCCGGCAATGCACGCGGAGCGCCAGCCGTTGCACAAGCGCCGGGTCGACATGCCGCAATGTGGTGCGACAGCTTAATGCCGTGGAGTCCGGCGCCTGCCTTGAGCAGTCGACGTCCTGCATGTCCATCAGAACAGCACGACGCTGCGGATGCTCTTGCCCGCATGCATCAAATCGAACGCGGTGTTGATCTCCTCCAGGCCCATCACATGGGTGATCATCGGGTCGATCTCGATCTTTCCGCTCATATACATGTCGACGATCTTGGGCACGTCGGTTCGGCCCTTGGCGCCACCGAAAGCCGTCCCGCGCCAATTCCGGCCGGTGACGAGCTGGAAGGGACGTGTGGCGATCTCTTTACCCGCCTCGGCCACACCGATGATGATCGACGTGCCCCAACCGCGATGGCAAGCTTCCAGCGCGGTGCGCATCACTTCGGTATTGCCCGTCGCGTCGAACGTATAGTCCGCGCCACCGTCTGTCATCTCTACCACCCTCGCCACCGTCTCCTCGCGCGATAGGCCCCTGCTGTTGAGAAAATCGGTCATGCCGAACTTACGGCCCCATTCCTCGCGGTCAGGATTGATGTCGACGCCGATGATCTTGTTGGCACCGGCGAGGCGTGCGCCCTGGATCACGTTGAGACCGATGCCGCCGAGCCCGAAGACGGCAACATTGTCACCTACCTGCACCTTGGCCGTGTTGATCACCGCGCCCACACCCGTCGTGACACCGCAGCCGATGTAACAGCTGGACTGGAAAGGCGCATCCTCGCGGATCTTGGCCACCGCGATTTCGGGCAGAACCGTGAAGTTGGAGAAGGTCGAACAGCCCATATAGTGGAAGATCGGCTGCCCTTTGTATGAAAAGCGGGTGGTACCGTCGGGCATCAGCCCCTTACCCTGCGTGGCCCGGATCGCGGTGCAGAGGTTAGTCTTGCCGGACAGACAGCTTTTGCACTGGCGGCACTCGGGCGTATAGAGCGGAATGACGTGATCGCCGGGCTTCACGCTGGTAACGCCCGGTCCGACTTCTCGCACTATTCCGGCGCCCTCGTGGCCGAGAATAGAGGGGAAAATACCCTCGCTGTCGAAGCCATCCAACGTATAGGCGTCCGTATGGCAAACGCCCGTCGCCATGATTTCCACCAGCACCTCGCCCGCGCGGGGACCTTCCAGGTCAACCTCGATAATTTCAAGCGGCTTCTTGGCTTCGAGCGCAACAGCGGCACGGGTCTTCATCTCGTTCCTCTCGGTGATCAATGATGGAAGAGAGAGCAGGGCTGAGCGCATAAGCTCGCGAAATCCGCTCCGCGCTTCCATCGCCAACATTCGTTGAGACCGTTGTAGCGCTATTTCAAATAGGTGATAATATGGTCATTATGCAAATCTTTGTTTCTATGTTGGGATAATAAAGTGTCCGGATGGGACGGAATTGACGAATTCATCAGTGTCGCGACGCTCGGTTCGTTCACCCGCGGAGCGAAGGCCTTGGGCGTGTCGACCACTCACGTCAGCCGATCGATCAAGGCGCTGGAGCAACGGGTTGAGGCCAAACTGTTTCACCGCACAACCCGCGCCGTAAAATTGACCCACACGGGTCAGGTGTTTTTTGAACGCTGCGAGCGTATCGCCAGCGCCCGAGATGAGGCCATCGCGTTGATCGCAGATCGGAACACACCTCAGGGGGAATTGCGCGTAACTTGTTCAACAGCGATAGGTGAGCGGTTCGTGGCGCCTATCATTAACCGCTTTGCCATGCAGCACCGTAAACTCGCTGTTTCGATTGAGCTTTCAAATCATATTATCGATATTGTCGGTGAAGATTTCGACCTGGCAGTAAGAACAGGCATAATCACCGATCCACGCCTCATAGCGAAACGTGTAGCGTCTCGTCGTCTCTACACATGTGCGGCACCTGAATATCTTGCTTCGGCAGGACGTCCGGCTGGTGTTGAGGATTTGACGGGGCATGAATGCATCGCGGGGTCTGCAAGTGCTTGGTACTTCAGGGTCGGCGATCAGCAAGTAATTCACCAGCCCAAGGGCCGTTTCAAGTGCAACAGTGGACATGCCGTGATGGAGGCCTGCGTTTCCGGAATGGGCATCTGTCAGCTTCCCGACTTCTATGTTCTGCCCTATCTTCAGAACGGCATGATTGAGCTTTTGCTAGAAGATGTGCAGCCCGACGATGAACCGATCTGGGCCGTCTATCCGCGACGGAAGCATCTGCTGCCCAAGGTTAATCAGGTGGTGGACTGCCTTATCCATGAATTGGGTCCCGCGATGAACAGCCGGTACGGATCACCTGATCCCTCGAAATAGGCATCAATGCAGATGGTGCAGCGGACTTGCGTCGGCGCTCACCTTGTCGAACCTCTCGATTGGACAATTGGACGATCAGCGCTGGCCTCCCTCTGTCAGCCTCCCGGCATCACTCATATCGCCACCGCCAGATACTTGGGCAAGCTGGACAAGCGACGATTAACGGGCCCGATCTAGCACCAGCATCTCGTCAGTCTTCTGTACGATCCTTAAATCCAGGAAAACGCACAGCGCTGCGGCCAATCCGTCAGTATCTCCGGCACGGAAGCTACCTTCCAGGCGCTTCCCGCCGCTAGCTTGGTCTAAAAGGCGGATTTTACGGACCGAATATCGGTTCGCCTGCATGATGGCTTGGCTGGCTGTTTCGTTCGTAAAGTCCAAACGGTCCTCCTGCCACCCTGTTACGCTCGCAAGGTCGATCTTGGACGGTTTAGTCAATCGCCCGCTTGCTGACAGCGTCAGACGCTGGCCCGGTGACAGAAAGGCGCGATCTGCCTGGCCGGTCTTGCTTCGCGCCTCTACAGCCACTCGGCCATCAATCAGTATCACCGCTGGCGGCCTGGAAATGGCGGAGACATCGAAATCGGTGCCTATCGCGGTTACTGTAAGTCCCTCCGCCGTTACATGAAAGGGACGATGTGGATCGTGCGCCACGGCGAAATTGGCGCGACCTCGGCGCAACGCGACATGCCTCTCTTGTTCATCGAGCCGGATCACCACGGCGCTGTCGGTATCGAGCGTCACATGAGAACCGTCCGCAATCGTCACCGTCTTGCGTTCACCAACACCTGTACTGACATTTGCAACTTCGGCGGCGGGCGGCGTCATGATCATCAGGAAAGCCGCCGCCAAGGCAGACATGCATAATCCAGCTGCAACACCGCGCGGCCACAGCGGCGCAGGTAGCGCGCACCCCGCGTAATTTTGACTATCCCCGCCTAGCCGCTCGGCGTGGCGCTCAAGCTTTTCGCTCGCCAACCCGGCGTACAGATTTTCCTTTCTGGGAACACGGTGTCGGGCAAGCTATCCCAACCGCTAGGGAGCGTTTTTCCTCCTCCCACCGCGCTTAACCATCTGCTGGCGAACAGCGGGCCGCGCGCCATCGACGCCGGGCAATCCGCCCTTTCCCTGCCTTGGACCAACTCTCGGTATTTAGGTCCTGAAGGCAGCCGCTCGATCTTCGAACCTCAGAGCTCGCCATTGCAGTCAGTCGGCTTACTGGCGATAGAGGCACATAATTGCCGTCACTTATCACACGCGCACCAGTCAGAGGGACGAACTTTGACAGCAGCGTCATTAAGCTTACCGGGGAGGAGATACCATGATCAAGACAAGCAGAAGAAGCTTGGCCTTAGCCTCGGCCTGGGGATCCTGGGTGCTGCTTGGAGCTATCTCCCCTGCTGCGTCCCTCGCCGACACGCCGCGCGCGGCGACACTGCCGTGGATGTCGCCAGACATCATTGCGCGTCAGGACGGCGCGTCCGAAGCTGACCAGCGCGAGGCGGTAGCGCGGCAGCGCGCGCAATTGCTGTTGAAGGCGATGAGCCTCCCGCAAAAAATGCAGCAATTGACAGGCAGCGCGCCTGAAATCCTGCCTGAACTCCCCCAATGTTTCGGCGGCCGACATATTAGCGGGATTGCTGCGCTGGGGATTCCCACGTTTCGGGTCACAAACGGGCCGGTAGGCCTGGGTCAGAATGATTGCGTCGATGCGCAGCTGGTGGCCAAGGCAGGCAGCGCCGCCAAGGCCGCGGGCCTGGCTTACACACATCCCAGCTCGGCCAAGGCGACCGCGCTTCCGTCCGCCATGGGAATCGCGGCCTCCTTCGATCCCGATGTGGCGAGCGCCTATGGCGAAATCATCGCCAACGAAATGCACAGCCTTGGCTTACATGTATTCGAAGCGCCCGGCGTCAACTTGGCCCGTCTCCCAATTCTCGGCCGCAATTTCGAATATTTCGGCGAAGATCCTTATCTGAGCGGCGTCATGGCCGTGGCGGAGACAAAAGCGGTTCAGTCAAAGGGGCTGATCGCCATGCTCAAGCATTTTGTCGCCAACGAACAAGAAACCAACCGCATGTCCATCCAGGAAACGGTGGACCAGCAAACGCTGCGTGAGATCTACCTGCTGCCCTTTGAAATGGGTGTGAAGGATGGAGGTGCCGCCGCTGTCATGTGCGCCTATAATTATGTGAACGGCAAATCCTCCTGTGAGAATGAAGATATACTGACGGGCGTGCTGCGCCGCGATTGGGGGTTCACCGGCTATGTGCAATCGGATTTCTTCGCGATGAAGAGCACGGCTGCGACGTTGAAAGCCGGGTTGGACAATGAGATGCCGACGCCGCTTTTCTGGTCAGTCGATAAGCTGGCCAGCGCCTTGTCGAAGGGTGAGATCACGGCCGCCGACATCGATACCGCGCTGGAGCGGCGCTACACCCAGATGTTCAAGGCGGGGATTTTCGAACGTCCGCTGGTGCAGACACCCATGGCAGTCGAGGAGAATGGGCGCAAGGCGCGCGACATCGGCACGCGCGCGGCAGTGCTGCTTCAGAATGGAGGCGCGCTTCCCTTCCGCCGGGATGTCCAATCCGTCATGGTGATCGGCAAGGGCTCCCAGGTCTACGCGCAGCAGGCCGTAGCGGGTGGGTCACTTCCAGGCGAGCCGATGGGATCCGGCGGCGGCAGTTCCGACGTGGTGCCGCATTACACGGTGACGCCGGTGGAAGGCCTGCGCAATGTGCTGAAGTCGCTGGGTAATTCGGGTGCTGCGGTAAAACTCGCACTGGTCGATGATGCGAACATGTCTGCGACCATCGATGGCGCGCGGGTTAGTTTTGCCGATGTGACCGCGCAGGCGGGGGCGGCTGATGCCGTCATCATCATGGCGGGCACCATCTCCGAAGAAGGCGCCGACCGGGCGACCTTCGCTGGCGCAAGCGGGCGTCAGTTGGCCGGATCTGCGGCAGCAGGCGACAATCTGGATTGGTATGCGCCGCGATCCAATGTCATCGCTCTCACCAACGGAAGGAATGCGGCGCGGAACAGCCAGAGTGTCGCGATGATAAAGGCGCTGCTCGCGGCGCCCTCCCGCACGGGGGTCAGCATGAACCGCAAGACTGCGCTGGTGCTCAAGGACAATGCGGGCGTCGCGATGGACCCCCATCTGGTAGGTCCCCGCGGTCCGGCCATATTGGAAAGCTGGTTCCCGGGTCAGGAAGACGGAAATATCGTCGCCGAACTGCTGTTCGGGGTCAAGAATCCTTCCGGCAAGCTGCCAGTCACCTTCCCCTATGTGGGCAAGGGCTTTCTGGACAATGTGAGCGCCGAACAGTTTCCCGGCCTCTATGACGAGGCAACGAAGAAGCAGACGGTGCGCTATGCCGAGCGCCTGAACATCGGCTATCGCTGGTATGATGCCAATGTGAGTGGCAATTGCAAACTGGTGAAGGGCCGCAACCCCTGCGTGGCCTTTCCCTTCGGCCACGGACTTTCCTACACCAGTTTCGCCATGTCGAACATGACGGTGGCTTATGATCCAACAGCAAAACTTTATCGTGCCAAAGCCGTTGTCGCGAACACCGGCAAGATGGCGGGCGCCGAAGTGGTTCAGGCCTATCTTGCTCTTCCGCGCAGCGCTGACGCAGCCGGAGCACCCCAACCGCCCAAGCGCCTGGTAGGGTTCGAACGCGTGGAGCTCCAACCGGGCGAACGTAAGGAGGTAGAGATCATTATCGATCCTGCCGCCAGCAATCACCCGCTGAGTGTGTGGCGTGAAACGGAACACAAATGGGTTGTCCCTGAAGGACAATTTGCCTTGTGGCTGGGTAAGTCATCATCGCCGATCGATCTCATGCTGGCTGGACGATTCAGCTATCGAAAGTGACATACGGACAGCGCTCATCACGGCTTGGCTTGTGACAGGAAGGATCGGCGCGCCCAGGCAGCCGTAAGTGTGCCCGGGCGCGCGTGGAACATTGGCACTTTGGTCAGAAGCTAAAGCGTCCGCTGACGCCGAACTCACGCGGCGCATTGATCGAGGCGGTGCGATAACCTGAGTCGATAAAAGTGCCGGCTGTAGATTGCAGGCGGAAAGTGCTTGGACTTACCGAGCGGAGCCGGTCTTGGTCGAGCAGGTTCTTGACGAAAGCGGTCAGCTCCCAACGTTCGTCCTCGCTGCGCAGCCCAACGAACAGATCGAGCCGAATGTCGGTTGGATAGCGGTAGTTCGACCGCTCCGACGTGAAGGCAGGGCGAATGTTCGCATTGCCACGGATGAATGGCATCACTTGCGCGCCTATCGGGAAACGAATTTCTCCATTTAGAGTCGCAGTAAACTCAGGAGAGTCCGACAGAGGACGTCCAAGGCAGGTGGCGGTTTGTGGAAGACCGCTGGTGATGTCTGCCGGAGCGGCGGGTAGTACCGGATTTCCGTTCGCATCGACGATGTTGCAGAACACCGGGCTGGTATATTTTGACTTGGCATAGGCGGCGTTCACGCCCAGATCGATATTATTCGTCGGCCGGTAGCCGAGCTGCATCTCGATGCCCTTGACGTCCGCATTGCCGTTGGTCGGAACGGCGATTGTGGTCACGCGGCCGGTCGGCTCAATCGCGAACAGCGCCGGTTCGTAGCTAAGGAAGTTTTTGAACTTCTGATAGAATAGCGCGACGTTGAGAGTCATGCGACGATTGAGAAGACTGGCCTTGGCGCCGAGTTCGAAACCATCGGCGGTTTCGTTCTTCGCCTGCAAATATTGTTGGCCGACCTGCGCTGTCACCGCGACCGCGGGCGGCCCGGGCCGTTGCGTTCGTCCGTAGCTGAAATAGGCGTTTACGTCAGGGTTGATTTCCCAGTTCACATTGGCACCGCCCGACCACAATTTGTTGCGGCTCACGACATGTGAGGAGGTTCCAAGGCCGCAAACACCGTTGGGATCGACGGTGATGAACGGCGAAGATCCAACAGAGTTGAACTTGTAGAAGTTTACCAAGCCGCCCGGTATGAACGGCGAATCAGGTCCGAAGTTGCTGCAGAGCGGCAGGAATGGCGCAGGCGAACCGAAGAAAAATCCGGGGAACCCGCCTCCGGTGATTGGGTTGATGACCGCGAGCTGATCGCGAACGGTCTTGTCGTTGCTATAACGTATGCCGCCGGTGAACTTGATGGCGTCGGTCAGCTGGTAGCCGACAGTGCCAGCAAGGCCCCATCCACGCGACTTGATCGTCAGCTCGACCGATGCACGTTCATAGCAGGCATTACCCAACGCAAGAATGCAGGTTGGTCCGACTACGCCGGTCGGAGAGAAGGAGTGCTGGTCGGTATGCAGCGGTACGAAATTGCTGTTGTCATGGAAATCCCCCGCAATCGACCAAGTAAAGCGGCTACTATTGTCGGATTCAAGCCGCAGCTCGGCATTGTAATTCTTGAACGACGTGTAAAGGTCCTGGATGGTCGCGAAATTCGGAATGGCGTTCCCGATGTCCTGATCGCGTAGTTGGAACAGGCGTGTGTTTTGATAGCCCAGGTTGGCGACGACGTCGACGCCGCCCAGTTCCAGGGTCGAGTTGACGGTGACGATGTCCGACTTGTTGCGGAACTCGAGCGGTCCCTCGATTACGGACTTTCGATCGCTGATCGCCAACGCGGGGCCTGTGTTGTTCGCGCCTACCGTGTTGCCTGGTCCGAACGCTAGGATATAGGGCGTCAGCTTAGCATCGAGATGCTGGTACATAACATATGTCGTCCAGCCCTCCCACGGCCGCAGGCTCAACGAAACGCGGCCGCTATAGGTCCGGTTGCGCGATTCCCTCCCCGTTATCGTACTGACCCCCGAAACGGCATTCTTGTCGTAGAGGCCGGAAACGCGGACGGCGACCTTGTCGGAAATCAAAGGGACGGAAACGCCGCCCTGGATGTTGACGGCATCTTGGGTGGTGCCCGTCATCTGTGCGTACCCTTCAGCCTCCGTAAAATTGGCGCGCTTGGTCCCGAACAGGAGAGCCCCGGCAGGCGAAGTGCGCCCACGGAACAGCCCTTGCGGGCCACGCAGCACTTCTACTTGGCCAAGGTCGTAAATCGCCGTGAACACAGTGTTCGCATTGACCGGGATTTCGTTATAGAACACTTCGACAGCAGGTGAGGTGCCACCATCTGGATCAAACGCAATGCCACGCAATGAAGCGGTATTGTTGCGCCCAGTCGTGTTGCTGAGTTCAAGACCTGGCGATAAGTTCTGTAGTTCTTTGGTATCGAATATATTTAATTTCTGAACATCCTCGCCAGTAACAACATCAATCGCCATCGGTGTGTCTTGGATAGTAGTTTCACGGCGTGTGGCTGTAACGATGATGTCATTGCTCGAGGAAATCAAGCTGTCGTTACTCATTGAGTTCTGTGCTTGCTGGGCCTGCGCGAATGCAACGGCCGGCATGACGAGCGCGGAAACTCCGCACGCGAGCGTAACGATACGATTAGCTGAATGCATTCGCATGACCCTCTCCCTGCTACTCGGAGAGGTCACCGGAACATCCGATCCCATGCCTCCCCAATTTCTTGTCAGGCAAGAGAAAAACGTAAGTCACGTGCTTCTGGTCCACGCCAGGCACGTGACTACAGTATCCACCCCTACCTAATGTGATCCTGACTAGATCACCTTTTATGGCCACAGCTTATCAGAGGCGATTAGAACGTCAACTACATTGCGGGAATGTGTCCTTGTCATGCGCATAACTGCTTGTTGGCCTCCTGCGCACCCATTCGTCGGGTGGTTTACCCGGGGGATGGCGAAAATCACGGTCCGGGGAGCCGATGAGGACCACGCGCTAAAGAGCGCCCTGCTATCGTTAAAACGAGCTGGAGAATTTCGCGGCAAACATGCTGAGCGGCGCACTCAGCCCCACGTTCGCAAAGCTGCCCGCAAATTGCGAAGCGGAGAAGGCAGAGGTCAAGCTGCGCCTTGTCCGAATTGCGCCCTCACGGCCAATCGCTCGAATTTTCTCATCTCACGCCCCTGGAGGGTTTATCGGAGGGGTTTGCGGTCTATGGGGCGAAGGCACCGCCGTACTGCCCCCGCAGATCGAGAGCGCGGCGATGTATGCCAAGGGCACTTGGGGGCGTGGAGGCGGGGATCATATCCAGCGTGTGAGATGTCGCGGTCTTTGGGTTAAACGCGAACGCCGCCCTGTGGGGGTGGCGTATCGGGCTTATGCTATTGGTTGCGGGAGCGCGCACTGGACGGCGCACCACTCCCTTCGCCATCGAGATTTGACTGCCGAAATTTCGCTGACGCATCAAGCGTCGAAAGCCATGTCATAGATTGAAGTTCGAGCCAATTACTATCCCCTGAAAAAATTCGTCGCGACTGCAATATGATGCCACGGGGGCGACACCCCCCGATGCAACGAGAGACTCAGTTACGCGCGGGCGCGAAGATTGCGAAATATATGTTGAAAGAGGGGGCACTTTATTTGAGGGCAGGGCTAATACCGACCCTTCTAAGACGCTCAGCGCCAAATTTTGCGCGCTCAGTCCGGTCAGTCTGCTTTCTCATTTTTTGGGCTGCGACTGGCCGGGCAGGCGCCTGTCAGGTTCGGAGCCAAAAGGTCGCGATAGCTGCCATCCTCAGGATGGCTCCTCCCGACCAGACACAGGCGTTAAGTTACCATGGTTCGATTGACCGATTAGGCCGAGACCTGACATCGGTTGAACTCCGCAAAGCTCTGTTTGCTACACGTTCAAGCAGCTTAACGCGTTAACGCGCATTTGAAGGTCTTATGCACCACGGTGCAGAGCGCAGTTTTTTTAGTGCCTGTCATATCGTCGGCGAGTAGCCAATCAGTTTGCCGGATTTTTGGACCAGCCTCTTTAAGAGCTTTTCCTGATCGGCAGGATAGCTCCGGCGCCGAGCAACGCGAACGCCGAGGCAGCTATGAACACGGCCGGATAATTGCCGCCCTGCATCGCACCTATCGCTAGAAAAGCTGGTGCCATGAGCGGGGCGAGCGATTGCGGCAGGGTATTGGCGATCTGGAAAATGCCCATGTCCTTGGCGCTGTTGTCCGGATCGGGAAGAACAGCCGCCACCAAGGCAAGGTCGACCGCATAATAAACGCTCATGCCGACCCCCGCGATCGCCGATCCTATCAGGAATTGAAACACGGTCTGCGCCATGCCGATCGTCACGAGTCCGATGGCCCCAATGATAGCGGCGACGATGACGAAGGGTTTGCGCCTGCCAATCCTGTCCGAGAGCCACCCGGAGAGCGGTGAAACTGCGATCGTGATGGTTGCGCCGATGCTCCCATTGATGAACATCAGCCGGGGGACGTCCGACATTGGTTGATGCAGCCGATCGGACAGGAGATAGACGGCATAAACCTGGATATAGGACATGCCCATGATGACGAGGAAGCGGCTGATCCATACCCAGTAGAAATCGGGATGTTCGCGCGGGCTGATGCTGAACGAGCCCAAAAACTGCCGGACGCCGCCACAGGCGTCGACCATCGCGGCGGCTGGCCCGTCCTTGAACATCGGCAGGATCACCGCGAGGCTTAGGACGGTGCCCATCCATGGCACCATGAACAGCAGATAAGGGCTGCCCGTCGTGAATTGGGTGAGGAATGTGCCCACCATCACGCCGACGATGATGGTGAGGCCCAACAGCCCGGACACGCGGCCTCGCTGCGCTTCTGGCACCTGATCAGGCAACAGGGCGTTGAGCGCGGCCTGATTGGCGTTGAAGCCGATCTGGGCGATGACCCATCCCAGGCCGAACACCATGATGTTGCTCGTGGCGCTCATAAGCAGCAGGCCCGCGCCGCCGCCCGCAACGCCCACGATCATCCACAGCTTGCGCCGGCCGATGTGCGCGGTCGTGCGATCGGAAATATGGCCCCAAACAGGGGTGGCGATGATCGAGGCAAGCGCGCCGATGCCCAAGATCATGCCGAGCTGACTCATTTTGTGCGCAGGATCAGCAATCTGCGCGATGCGCATGGCGATTGTCAGCGTGACCGGGGTGATGAGGCCCAGCCAGTTGCCGCATTGTGCGATCCAATAGGCCGCGATGAATGCGCCGCTTGCGCGACCGTCGGCCGTGCTGGCCATTCAGAGAGCCTGGATCATGGTGATGTCGGCTGCGAACTGCCGCAATGCCAGACCGTCCGGTTCGCCGCGATCAAGTGCGGCATGAACCCGCAACCATGCCGCACGATCCACGCTTTCGTAGACCGGCGACAGCTTCCGCTCGCCCTTTGCGTTCCCAATTCTGAGATCCGAAGGTCTGGCCGATCCGTCACCCCTGAGCGAGAAACGTAAGGTGCGGCCGAAGCCCAGCGCGTCGATCCGCTGGCCAGCGCCGCCGGTGCCGCTCGTGGCAATCGCTTCGAAAAGCTTTTCGCCTGCCGTGCCGCGCACGACAACGGCGTGGGATGCCTGCCAGATATGGGTGAGGGAAAGCGGCTGGCCGAGGGCGTGCGCCGTGCGCACCATGTCCAACGCGGCATTGGCGGGCGTAGCGAAGTCACCCACTTGGCTGATCAGGATGGTCGACGTCGCCGCCAGATGCTGGATGAGGTCGGCACGATGACGTAGTAGCGTCGGATCGCCCGCATAGCGTTCCGCCAGTTCCACGACTGCGCCCGCCTGGTCTGCCCGATCGGCGAGGGTGAGGATCGCGTCTGGGTCGGTGATGCCCGGATCGGCGATGATGACGCCGCGCGCTCCCGCCTCTACCGCGGCCGTCGCGCGTGCCGCCCAGTCGCTGGTTCCAGCGATGAACATGATTGAGGCGGCGGCGCTGTCTGCTGGAGCGCGATAGGACAGTGGCAGGGTGGCCAGCGTCTTACGTAGCCTGTGCTGAAGGCCGAGCGCTTCGGCGGCGATGGTCAGTGGCAGGGGCATGACAGTTCTCCGATCGCACTGGCACTGGCTTTGTTGGCGACATCGATCACAAAGTCGAAATCCTCCGCGACGGTGTCGAGCGAGGGTATGGCGCCATGGTCGCCATGTGCAGCCGCATAAAGCGCGCGCCATTCTTCGACATAGCCGTTGCGGTCGAAAGGACCGATCTGGCGAACGGCGCCCGATGCGTCGGTGATCGTCGCGACGGCTGAACCGCCGTGGACGTAGGATGGGGTGAAGCGAATGCGGAGCAGTTCCGCATCGGTAGCGACTTCCAAGTCCCAATAGGCTTCACCATGGCCATGCATGGTCCCGGCAAGCTGCACCGCGCGGCCGCCCGCCTGACCGGCGATCAGATAGCCGAAAGGCGCGAGCTGACGCGCCGACCAGATTTCCAGGTCGCGCCAGTCCGGCAGGAAGGCTCGCACCAGCGGCAGATCATGCACCGCCAAACCCAGGATCAAGGTGTGGAACATCTGGCGGATCACATCCGGCGTAATTTCGTTGGGCATGGAGAAGGCCATGTCAGGCCGCCCGGTCACCTCTGTCGCCCAATTTTCGAATCGGTCGTTCAGCGGCAGCACGATGCTGGACCGGATGCTGCGCGCCTTGGGGACCAGGTCTCCGAGCATATCCTTCACCGCGATCCAGCCGGGATCGAAGACATGCATCGCACCCAGGATTACGGGGATGCCGGTTTCCGCCGAGACCTCCGCGATCGCGCGCGCTTCATCGGCGCTGTTCGCCAAGGGCTTTTCGCATAGCACGGCCTTCTTGCCTGCGCGCAGGGCCGCGATCACCTGATCGGCGTGGAACTGCTGGGGGCTGCAGACCGCGATGACATCCACCGCCGGATCGGCGAGCATCGCGTCGAGCGACGTGACGGAACGCGCGCCCGCGCTGACCGCGACCGCCGCAGCCAGATCGCCGTTGACGTCCATCACGCAGGCGGGCGTGAAGAGATCCGGCAGATGGGCGAGCGTCGGCAGGTGAATCGCCTGCGTGACAGGGCCCGCGCCTGCAAAGCCGACGCCTAGTGGCTTGACCATGTTCATGCCGTGGCTCCAGCAAAATAGGGATGGGACGCGAGAAAGTCATAGGAAGCGCGGCTGCTTTCCAGCGGCGTGGGCAGGTTCGGTATGTCGACTTCCACCACGAACCACCCGTCGAAATCGGCAGGCAGCGCGTTGAAGACGGCATCGAAATTCACGATACCCCGGCCCGGCTCGCTCCAGATGTGCCGCGTGCCGATCGCCGTCATATAATCATCTTCATAGCGAAGCGCCCGGCGGAAGCCGGCTTGGTCCACGTCCTTCAGGTGCACGGCCACCAACCGATCAGCATAGTCGGCGATGATCTGTTCCGGCACCATTCCAGCCCACAGCAGATGGCCGGTGTCAGGCCCGAAACCAAGGTGAGACCCGGCGGTCATGTCGAGCACGCCGCGCGTTTCCTCCTCGGTCTCGATAATCATCGCGACATGCGGATGCAGGGCGAAGCGGACCCCTTCCGCAAAGCCCGCATCCGCCGCGCGAGCCAGCGTTTCGGCCATCCGCTTGGTCCGGTCGGCGGACGCATTGTAGCCAACGGCAGGATTGGTGAAGCGCGCCATGTCGATATTGCCCGCGACGAAGGTGCTGTCGACGCCCAGCGCAGCAAGGGTGCCAGCATGCGCCTTTGCCTGTTCGACAATGGCCGCCTGCTTTTCGGCGACATGAAAGTCCCCGGCGATATAGCCCGGCGCGGGAGTGAAGCCGAATTCGTCCAAGATCGACCTATATTCCGCGACGTTCATTCTCGCGGGAACATCGGTGTGGAGCGAGCGAAAGCCTGTCTGCACCAGATCAGTCAGGGCTTCTCGTAAATTCTGTTCAGTAACGTGCGGCCCCATCGGGCCAGTTACCCAGGGGAGCGGGTTGATTGCGACGCGTTTCAATGAACATCCTCCCTTGCGGCTCGGCCCGCCGCCTGAACCTATAGCGATACTAAAAATTAAGGACAACTATATTTTCGGAAATGCTGCTGTTATGGCCACCGAATGAAGAAACGCGGACCCTATGCAAAAGGCCAGGAAAGGCGGAACGAGATTCTGCGCGCGGCGGTCGAGGTTATCAGTCGTGAAGGCTATCGGGGCGCGTCGCTCAGTCAGATCGGCCGCAGCATCGGCATCGATAGCGCGCATATCATCTATTATTTCTCGTCCCGAGAGATGCTGCTGCAGGAAGTGCTGCGCATGTGGGACGAGGACAATGCAGCTCAACTGACCACAGGCGAGGATGTCTTTGCGGGGCTGGTGGAAGGGGCCAGGCGCAACACAAACAGTCCCGGGCTTGTGCAGCTCTATACCGCTTTTGCAGCCGAAGCGGTGGACGCGTCCCACCCTGCGCATGAGTTTTTCCAGGCGCGCTTTGCCGTCCTGCAATCCTATATCGCCGATGAAATCCGCAGGCGTCAGGCGGCGGGAATTGTGGCGGCCGCGCTGGACGCCGATCACGCTGCGATGATGCTGATTGCCCAGTCGGACGGCCTGCAGGTGCGCTGGCTGGTCGATCGTTCGATCGACATGGCCGCGGCGTTGGAAACCGAGATTGAACTGCTGCTTGGAAATGGCGAAGGGCGAAAATGACGGACGAATTTCGCACATTGTTCGATGGGAGCACGCTTGCCGGATGGCGGGCGATTCCACGCGTCTATGGCCGTTGGAATCCCGGCGGACCGGCCGTCACTGACCTGATGGCGCAATATGGGATCCAAACGCCTGCCGACCCGGAGGCGCATCCGGCGATATGGACGGTCGAGGACGGCGCGATCGTAGGCCGTCAGGCAAGGTTGGGCTATGGCGGTTATCTGCTGTCCGAAGAGACGTTCGGCGATTTCGAACTAGTGCTGGAGATGCGCCCCGACTGGCCTGCCGATACCGGTGTGATGGTGCGCCGCCAGCGCGACAGCTGGGAAGGTTTCCAGATATTGGTGGATCATCGTCCATCGGGCGGCATCGGCGGCTTTTACGGCAATGGGCTGGCCGGCTTTTCCGCCGTGCCTTTCGCGATCGACGCCGTGCTGGACAGCAAGGGTCTACCAATCGGTCTTAAGGTCGACGATCCTGCGACCAGCGCGGAACCGGTGACGCCAGACAAGATCAGGCGTCTATCCTATGCCGCGAAGGTGGAGGATTTCCTGACCGTCTGGCGATGGGGCGATTGGAACGAGTTGCGCATCCGCTGCGTGGGCGGCGCGTTGCCGGTCATCACGACATGGGTCAATGGACTGCAGATTGCGCAGGTGGATACCGCCGCCCTTCAATCGCCCGGCTATGACCCCGCCGCAGTCGGTGCCCTGTTGGGAGAGCGCGGACATATCGCATTCGAAGTGCACGACCATGATTCCAATTTTGGCGAGGCGCGTTGGGGACCTGGAGCGGCCTGCCGATGGCGGAACATCAGGATCAAAGAGGGCTAAAGAGTGAAGAACGAAAAAGATGGCCGGCGCCTGCGTTTTGCCTTGATCGGCGGAGGCCCCGGGTCCTTCATCGGCAGTGTGCACAGGATCGCCGCCGAACTGGACCGAGAGATAGAATTAGTCGCGGGCGCTTTCAGCAGTGACACTGCGCGATCGGCGGAAGCGGGGGCAGTTTTCCGGGTCGATCCGGCGCGCGCCTATCCTGACGTGGCGACGATGCTGAGGGCGGAGGCGGTGCGGCCCGACGGGATAGACTTCGTCACAATCGCCACCCCCAATCATCATCACCTGCTTGCCGCGCGCGCGGCGCTGGAGGCTGGCATTGCAGTGATGAGCGACAAGCCGGCGACCGCGACGCTGGAGGAAGCGCGCGAATTGGCCGATATCGTGGCTGGCGCCGATGTACCCTATGCGTTGACCTATACCTATTCAGGCTATCCGCTGGTCCGCGAGGCGCGCGCGCGCGTCGCCGACGGCGCGATAGGCCGCGTGACGAAGGTGATCGTCGAATATCCCCAAGGCTGGCTTGCCACCGCGACCGACAGCAAGCAGGCGGCGTGGCGGCTTGACCCCAAGCGCGCAGGACCGGGTGGCTGCATCGCGGATATCGGCGTCCATGCCTTTCACCTGGCGGAGTTCGTGACCGGCCTTCGGGTGACGCAGCTGCTCGCAGATCTTGGCTCGGTGGTGCCCGGCCGTGCGCTGGACGATGACTGCCAGCTGCTGCTGCGCTTTGAGAACGGCGCGCGGGGTGCGCTGCTCGCCTCCCAGATCATGATCGGTGAACGCAACGGATTGCGCCTGCGTATCCACGGCGATCGTGGCGGGATCGATTGGCGGCAGGAAACGCCCAACCTGCTGGTCGTTCATCATAGCGACGGGCGCACGGAGCTGGTCCAGGCGGGCGATGCGTCGCTGGGCGCGGACGCAACGGCCAGGCTGCGGACTCCTGGTGGGCATCCGGAGGGCTATCTGGAAGCCTTCGCCAACCTCTATCGTGACTTCGCCATGTTGCTACGCGGGGGCAAAGCGCCATTGTTGCCAGGCATTGCCGATGGTCTGCGCGGCATGGCGCTGATCGAAACCGCCGTTCACGCCAGCCGCGATGAAAGCGGCTGGGCCCCTCTCATCGTGTGAAGGAACTTAAATGCGAACGATCAAGGGGCCTGGGATTTTCCTGGCGCAGTTCATCGGTGACGACGCGCCTTTCAACTCGCTGGACGCCATCGCGGATTGGGCGGCGAGCCTTGGCTACAAGGGGTTGCAGATACCGACCAACGACCCGCGCTTCATCGATCTGGCCACCGCGGCACACAGCCAGGATTATTGCGACGAGATCCTGGGGGAGCTTGGCGACAAGGGCCTGTCAATCACTGAGCTTTCAACGCACCTGCAAGGGCAGCTGGTCGCGGTGCATCCTGCCTATGACACGCTGTTCGATGGTTTCGCAGCGCCTGATGTCAGGGGACGTCCGGATGCGCGGCAGGAATGGGCGGTGGAGCAGTTGAAGCTGGCCGCGCTGGCCAGTCGGCGGCTGGGGTTAACCGCCCATGCCACTTTCTCGGGTTCCTTGGCATGGCCCTATTTCTACCCCTGGCCCCAACGGCCCGCAGGCATGATCGAGGAAGCCTTTGACGAGCTGGCTCGGCGGTGGCGGCCGATCCTTGACACATTTGATGACAATGGGGTGGATGTATCCTTTGAAATCCACCCCGGGGAGGATTTGCATGACGGTGCGACGTTCGAGATGTTCCTGGACCGCGTCGATCAGCACCCGCGTGCCAACATACTGTATGATCCCAGCCATTTCGTGCTGCAGCAGCTCGACTATCTCGCATTCCTCGACATCTATCACACGCGAGTGAAGAGCTTCCACGTCAAGGACGCCGAGTTTCGTCCCTCCGGCCGAACCGGAGTCTACGGCGGATATCAGTCCTGGATCGACCGCGCGGGCCGCTTCCGCTCGCTTGGCGACGGGCAGGTGGATTTTGGGCAGATTTTTTCGAAGATGGCGCAATATGACTTCCCGGGCTGGGCTGTCTTGGAATGGGAATGTGCGCTGAAGCACCCCGAGCAAGGCGCCAGCGAAGGGGCGCCCTTTATCGCGCGGCATATCATCCCTGTTACTGACCGGGCTTTCGACGATTTTGCCAAGGGCGGTTAAGAGGCTGGCTTTGGCGCTCAGCCGAACGGCCGCTGATCGGACACGGTCGACTGAGATGACCCGCGATCGCAAGAACCGATCCAGAGCTAGACTGGCTGCGACTGACTTGCATTAGTATATTTGATCCACTAGCGAGCGCAGCAAGCTAG
>NZ_CAJHOG010000006.1:0-143987 GCF_905120495.1 Sphingobium sp. S6
CACGATCCGACACCATCTACGCAGGCACAGACCAAATCCAGCGCAACATCATCGCTGAACGCGGATTAGCTATGCCACGAGAACCAAGAGGGTGACGATAAATCCGGCGACGCGATTGTGTGAATTAATGAAGAAACTGCAGAATTGAAACGAGGAGAATAGAGATGCCGCTCGATCCGCAGCTTGAGGCCATGTTCGCCAATCAGCCGGAATGGCCGCCGATACGGAACATTCCCGTACCCGTATTGCGGGAATCGGTGCGGTCGAGTTCGATCCAGTTGCCGCCGCCGCAGGTGTCGTTGGCGTCGGTTTCCGACCGCACGATCCCGGGACCGAACGGTGAAATACCGGTGCGCATCTATACGCCAGAGGGGAAAGGGCCTTTCCCGGTCACTGCCTATTTCCATGGCGGCGGGTTCGTCGTCGGCGATCTCGACACGCAGGACATGATCGCGCGCGGACTGGCGGCGGGCGCGGAGACCATCGTGGTGTCCGTGGACTATCGCCTGGCGCCCGAGCACAAGTTTCCGGCGGCGTTCGAGGATTGCTGGGCCGCGACCCAGTGGGCGGCGGCGAATGCGGCCGAACTGGGCGGCGACCCTGCCCTGATCGCCGTTGCGGGAGACAGCGCGGGCGGCGTGCTGGCCAGCGCCTGCGCCCTCCTGGCACGCGACGCCGGCGCGCCGCGCATCGCCGCGCAGATCAACTGGTATGGCCCCGGCATCCATCCGATTCCGGAAGAAGGTTCAGCCCTTGAATTCGCGAACGGCCCCGTGCTTCGCCTGGAAGATGCCCATTATTTCTGGGAACTGCACATCAAGGACGAAAGCGATTATGATGATTTTCGCGCCAGTCCGATGAAGGCCGAGAGCCACAAGGGCCTCGCGCCAGCCTTTATCGCCGCCGCCGAGTGCGATCCCATTCGAGACGCGGTGGAAGCCTATGGCCCGGTGCTGGAAAAGGCCGGGGTGGAAGTCGAAGTGAAGCGCTATCCGGGCATGGTCCACGGTTTTGTTTCATGGCTGGGGTTCCTGCCGGGCGCGCAGGAAGCGATGGCCGACGCATGCGCTTTTGCCAAGAAGCAGTTCGCCGCCGCGCGCCAGACTGCGTGAACCATATGAGGCGAAGGGCGGCGCCGCGAGGCTGGAGCCGCCCTTCGGCCAAGGATGATCATATTCAAGTGATCGCCATGCCGGACTTGATCCGGCGCCCGTTTCTTATCTGACGCTGACGATGTAGCGGGACCCCGGATCAAGTCCGGGGTGACGGAAAGGGGCGGATGCGTCCGTAAGACGATCACAGTCTGAACAGTCCGCGACGGCTCTTGGCCCCGGCCGCTACTGGCCGCCGATCAGCGCGCGGGCGTCGGCTGATCCGTCAAGCAAGCGATTTACGCGACGCGCCACCTTCCATTCCTTGCCCATGCGTATGAGATGCCAGCTATTGGCGGAGGCGCGATGGGCCTCCCAGCTATCGCCGGACTTGCGGAAGACGACCGAATAGGTCCGGGCGGTCGCCTTGTCACCGTCAAGATCGATGACCGGCGGGCTAAGGACATGGGCTGCGCCGCCATGGATCAGCGACTGGTGGCTTTCCCCTTCCAGCAAGGCCTGGATCGCGGCGCGGCCCGAGTAGCTGCCGAACCCGCCGACTTCATAGACGCCATCCTCCGTCCAAAGGGCAGCAGCGCCCGCGCAATCGCCCGCGTCGGCCAAGGGGCCGTAGCTGGCGATCAAGTCGCGTATCGCTTCCCGATCTTCAAGGATGGCGATACGCGCAGCGAGATCGGCAGGCGCGCTCAGAGCTTTACCACCTTGCATTGCGGCACCGGATGCTCGTCAGCCTCTATCCAGCGCCAGAGGCCGGTGCCCTTGCGATGGCCGGACAGGTCGATCCAGTTGCCATAGCCCGGATCCTTGTCGGCGCAGACCAGGATGACGCTGCCATCTTCTTCATATTTGGCCTGCGCACCATTGACCCACACCTTGCGGTTCACATGGTCCATGGATTCCATCCACCAATTGTCGATCTGGAAGTTCCAGAAGCGGCACTGGGGCGGCTTTGCGGTGATGACAAGCGCCTGGTCAGGGGCAAGATCATAATAGATGTGCCCATACCAGATTTTCGGATCGCCACCGGCACGCTGATAGACCGACTGTTCCTTGCCCTCATAAAAGCGGTTGGGCTGTTCCATGAACCATTGCGACCAGTCGGCGAAGGTGTTGGCCGTGCCGCGCACCCAAGCGGCGGCACCGTTCAACTGCGCTTCGATCGTTTCCGGCGCCAGAATCGCGGGCACGGCGGGCCCTTCGCTGATCCGTTCGATGCGCACATCCGCTGCGACTTCCGTCCGCTTGTCATTGAAGGTCTGGCGAATGATGAGCAAGGTCGTGTCATCCGCCATCGGAAGCCAGTTGCCCGGCTTTTTCGTCTTGCTGACAATGATCTCGAAGCTGCCGTCCGGCCCAAACTGCATGTCGGCAAGCTCGATCTCGCCGGTCGAGGCCATGGTGCCGTCGATAGCGTAGCGATTCGCCTTCGATCCTATCGAAAAATAGGGAACGCTGTTCCGCTTGCCGGTGATGCGATATTCGCGATCGCCCCGAACCACGATCTGCTGATAGAGATTGTCCGGATTGTCGGCGCCGATCTTGATCGCGTCGTCGGTCAACAGGAAGATGCGGGGGAAATCCGGATCGCTGGAATCGACCAGCATGTTGAGCGCCGTGCGGGTCAGTCGGGAAAGATACCGCAGTCCTTCCGCCTGATCGATCGCCGTTCCCGGCGCAGTGGAACGATCCAGAACTTCCCCAGCCTGCGCCAGTTGATCGCAGAAATTCCGCCAAACTGCCGACAACCGAATGTCACCTGCTGCCTCTTCGGCCATCATTCTCTCCAACATGCGTATCAGTTGATCTGGCTTACGCCATTTTCAGGCGCTAAGACAGAGATTGTCTCACATAAATGCGTAACGTGAAAGGGGTTGAGGATGACCGCACTAGCCTTCAGTTTCACCAAGATCATCGTCGGGGATCTTGCCGCTGCCGAACGTTTCTACACAGAACTCTTCGGCCTTGAGGTGGTGCGTTATCTCAACCTTGGCGAAGGCGAAGAGTTGATGAACGAGGTTATCCTCAAGACCGCTGGCGCTCAGCCGCCCGCGCCCAACTTCATCCTGGTCAGCTATCCCAACCGGACGCCCCCTGCCACAGGAGAGGCGACGACGGGCTTCGTCGTAGATGATCTGGACGCGACGCTGGAAAAGGCGACTGCTGCCGGTGGATCGATCGAGGTCGCCGCGACCGACATCCCCGAACATGGCTTGCGTGCTGCCTATATCATCGATCCGCAGGGCCACCGGGTCGAGTTGTTGCAGACCATGAATGCCTAGAGCATGATCGGGTTGGATTGATCGGCCCCGGAGGCGGTCCGGGGTTCCACCTCTTATCTGATGTTGCAGAGGCAGCGGGACCCCGGGTCAGGCCCGGGGCGACGTAGAGTAGCGGACGCTTGCGTGAAAGATCATGCTCTTCATCACAGTTCGTGATCGATGACGGCGCGGGTGACCTCCCCCGCCTTCAGCGCGGCGATCGCCTCATTGATCCGGTCGAGCGGCCAGATGCCGCTGATCTGGTCGGCGATGTTCAGTCGGCCGTCCCGCGCCTGCGCGATGAGTTCGGGATAATCGCGCTGCGGCAACGCGCCGCCGTTCATGGTCGCAATCACCTCACCACCCATGACGAAGCTGCCGAGCGGGAGCGCCGCTTCTGCGCCGGGACGGGACATGCCGATCAGCACGACGCGGCCGCCGCGCTTCGTGCAGCGCAAGGCGGTGTTGATGGCGCCCACCGCGCCGCTGCACTCCACCACCACATCGATGGGGCCATGGTCGCGAGCCAAAGTGGCCGCCGCAGCATCGCTGTCCTGCGCGGGGTCTGCCAGCACAAAGGCGGTGGCGCCAAATTGCCGCGCCGTCGCTTCCTTTGCAGGATTGGCATCGACGGCGATCACATTCGCGCCATTCCGCGCCGCGCCCTGGATGGCGTTGACGCCGATGCCGCCCACCCCGAAAACGGCGACGGTATCCCCGGCGCGCACTCGGCCGAGAACGCGCGAGGCGCAGACGCCCGTCGAAACGGCGCACCCGATCAGCGCCCCTTGATCCAGGGGCAGGTCATCGATCGCGAACAATTGCGACGCCTTCACCACGATTTCGCTGGCGAAGGAGGAGACATTGGCGAAAGAGGCGACCGGCTTTCCATCAAGGGTAAAGGGAAAGCCGGGCGCCATGCCCCAATTGATGTCGCAATTATGCGGCTCCCCGCGCTGGCACTCCCGGCATTCTCCGCACGGTGTTTGCGTACCCACGCAGACATGGTCGCCCACCGACCAGCCCTCTACGCCCGAGCCGAGCTCCGCGATCTCACCTGCGGCCTCATGCCCCAGCACAACCGGAAGGTTGGGCAGGTGCGGCGTCAGCATCGCTATGTCGCTGTGGCAGATGCCGGACCGCAGAACGCGGACACGGACCTCGCCCGGCCCGACGGGGCGAAGTGTCACGGTGTCACTGACGAAGAGCGACTGTCCGTCCCAAAGCGCGGCCCTCATGCGCTCAACCCCGCCAGCAGGGGATAGCGGAAGGACGGATCATCCCGATCCGCGCGGCCATTGGGTGCATCCTTGCTCATCCGTTCAAATGCTCCTTCATCAACCGGCACGATCGAACCATGATCGAAAACGAGGCTGCGATAGGTGAATTTCCATTCGCCATCCCGCCGTTCATATCGATCGAGATAGCGGCCGAGGGCGATGAAGAGCTTGGCGTCAGGGCCATGGGTGCGATGCCAGGCCTCTACATAATGTTCACCTTCGGCATGGTCACCGTCAACGACGAACAGGCTGTTGGTGATGCTGTGGCGGGTCAGGCTCCAATGCGCGGTCACTTCAGGTAGCCAGGCAACGAACGCATCGGGCCCGCCCTGAAACATCGCTCCATGATCGTCGATCGCATCATCATGATAGAGGGTTCGCACGAGAGCGAAGTCGCGGCGATCACATCCGCGACAGTAGCGCATGACGAGATCGTGCAGCGCAATCCGGTCGAGCAATGACTGCGACATATTTCTCTCCATTCCGGTCGCAAGGCCGGATTGTTATCGTTCCACGATGTCGAATAGCGGCTATCCTGCGCATAGGGGAAGCGCAAAAAGAGACGAACCGCTGTTTTTCGTAGCAGGCGGATCTGCGCAAAGGGATTTGGAGTTATCGCGGAGATCGTTTATAATTCTGGTAACCCCGACGTTAAAATATGGGGAAGAGGATGGAACCTGACAGCACCATATTCTTGTTATGTCCCTTTCGATTGCTGTGCCTGGCTAGCGGTACATCGGCGCTTATAGGGTTGAGCGTGATCCTCCTGCTGACCTGACAACATTTCCGATTTCGAATCGGAAAAATACTTGCCTTCCGCCTGCGGCAAACCCTAAGCCGTCGCCGTAAAGCCGAGACGGTAGGAATGATATGACCGAAGCTAAGGGGCCGTTGACCGACAGGGCCGAGGCAGGGACCCTTCCCGACGAAGACGTTCATGATAGCGCGAGCAGCCCGAAGCGGCGCAAGCTGGGCCTGATCCTGGGCACGGCCGCCGTGATCGTGCTGATCATCGGGGCGATCTGGTTCATACGCCACCAGACATATGGCAAATATCAGCAGAGCACCGAAGACGCCTATCTGCAGGCCGACAGCGTCACCGTGTCCGCCCGCGTGTCCGGCTATATCAGCGAAGTGCTGGTGCATGAGAATCAGGATGTGAAGCCTGGTCAACCGCTGCTGCGGATCGAAGCGCCGGATTACCCGGCTCAGGCGGCACAGGGGCAGGCGCAGATCAATCTGGCAGCGGCCAATGCCGAGAATGCGCAAGCGCTGATCGGCGAACAGGAAGCCGCCATCGCGCAAGCCCGCGCCATGCTGGCGGCGGCGCAGACCAAGGCGCGCTTTGCCGCAGCCGAGGTGGCGCGCTATGCCCCGCTTGCGGCGAGTGGAGCGGAACCGCGGGAAAAGCTGGCGACGCTTCGCACCCAGGCGGCGCAGGCGGCGCAGGATGTCGCGGCCCAGCGCGCGACGACGGCGGGCGCGGAACGGCGCATCGCCAGCCTGCAAGCGCAGATCGCCCAGGCGAAGGCGCAGGGCCAAAGCGCGCGCGCCCAGCTTGAGGCGGCGCAGCGCAATGTCCGCGACATGGTGATCCGCGCGAGCATCGCCGGGCGGGTGGGCGACCTTTCCGCGCGGGTAGGGCAGTTCGTGCAGCCGGGCCTGCGCCTCATGTCCGTCGTGCCGGTCGAACAGCTGTATCTGGAAGCGAATTTCAAGGAAACGCAGCTCGGCCTGATGCGGCAGGGGCAGCCAGCGGAGATCGAGGTCGACGCTCTGCTGGGCATGACGCTGCATGGCCATGTGGCAAGCCTTGCGCCCGGCACAGGCGCGCAATTCTCGCTGCTGCCGCCGCAGAACGCGACCGGCAATTTCACCAAGATCGTTCAGCGGGTGCCGGTGCGGATCGCGATCGATGCTGACCCCTCGGTCAAGAAGCTGCTGCTGCCCGGCATGTCCGTCGGCGTATCTGTGGACACGCGCTCGGCTCGCGAAGAGCTGGAGCGGCTCAAGAGTAACCAGCAGGTCCGGCGGGAAGCCGCCAAGTGAACGCAGCCCAGCCTGAGACAGCGCAGCGCGCGAGCGCCGCGGACTGGCTCGCGGTTGCGGCAGGCACGCTGGGCGCGATGATGGCGATGCTCGACATCTCCATCGTCAATTCGGCCCTGCCGATCATCCAGGGCGAAATCGGCGCCAGCGGGACGGAAGGCACGTGGATCGCGACGTCGTTCATCGTTGCCGAAATCGTCATCATCCCCCTGGCAGGCTGGTTGCAGCGGCTGTTGGGGCTGCGCAATTTCCTCATCATCGCGACGATCGGCTTTGTCCTCTTTTCGATGATCTGCGGCATGGCGCAGACATTGCCGGTGATGATCGGCGGGCGGATCGGCCAGGGCATCACGGGCGGCGCGCTGATCCCGACGGCGATGACCATCATCGCGACGCGGCTGCCCCGCCACCAGCAACCTGTCGGCAACTCGCTCTTTGGCGCGACCGCCATCCTGGGGCCTATCATGGGGCCGGTGCTGGGCGGCTGGCTGACCGAGAATTGGAGCTGGCACTATGCCTTCTTCCTCAATCTTCCGGTCGGGCTTGCGCTGCTGCTTTTGCTGTTCGTCGCATTGCCACATGAGCGGGCGCGGCTGGACCTTATCGGCGAGGCGGACTGGCTGGGCGTGTTCGGCCTGATCCTTGGGCTCGGCGGACTTACCGTCGTGCTGGAGGAAGGCGAGCGGGAACAGTGGTTCGAATCCTCGACGATCATCTGGCTCACCATCACGGCGGTCGCGGGCTTTGCCATGCTGCTGGCGGGGCAGATGCGTTCGGAGCGGCCAGTGATCCGGCTGCGGCTGCTGCTCGACCGGCAGTTCGGCGCGGTGTTCATCATGGCGATGATGATCGGCATGGTGATCTACGGCACATCCTATGTCATCCCGCAGTTCCTGACGGCGATCGCGCATTATAACGCGCTGCAATCGGGGCAGATCGTCCTGCTTTCCGGGATACCGATGGTGCTGATGATGCCGTTCATGCCATGGGCGATCCGGACCGTGCCGATCCATCTGTCGGTGCTGGTTGGACTGGCCCTGCTGATCCTCAGCACCTATATCGAAACGTCGCTGACATCGGCGTCGACTGGCGCCGACTTCGTCGATTCCCAGCTGATGCGCGGGGTCGGCACCATTTGCGTCATGATGTTCCTGAATCAGGCTGCCATCCGGTCGGTGCCCACGTCGCTGGCCGCCGACGCGTCAGGCCTGTACAACGCAGCGCGCAACCTGGGCGGTTCCTTCGCGCTGGCGGGTATCGCGGTCATGCAGGATCAGCGCTTGTGGCTCCACAGCCGCCGGATGGAGGAAAACCTCGCCGCCAACGGGCTTGGCCTGCAAAATTATGTGGACATGCAGGCGCAGGCGCTTGGCGGGCATGAGGCAGCCTACCGCATGATCGAGCAAGGCATTTATACGCAGGCGCTGACCATGACCTATATCGACCTGTTCTGGATGCTGATCATCGCCATCCTCTGCACCGCGCCGCTCGTCTTCTTCCTTCGCCCATTGCCACAGCATGCCGCACCCGTGGCCGCCCATTGAGATCGCCGATGCGTAACCGATCCGCCATTGCCTTCATCCTCCTGCTGGCCACGGCCTGTACCGCTGGCCCCGACTATCGGGGGCCACAAGAGGCAGCCCCTCCCCCGCCGCCAAACTTCGTCAGGGGCAATGCCGACGGCAAGCCGGTTGACGGTGCCAGCCCCTGGTGGACGAGCCTGGGCGATCCGGTTCTCAACCAGTTGATCGACCGCGCGCTGAGCGGCAATCCGCGTCTGGACGCTGCTGCCGCCCGTATCCGGCAGGCGCGCGCCACGCTTCGGCAAAGGCGGGCGGATGAATTGCCGACGATCAACGGATCAGCCATTTATGCAAAGGCGCGTTTACCCGGGCAGTCCGAGGACGGGGGCGCCACCACATTAGACCTTTACAATCTGGGTTTCGACGCGAGCTGGGAGCTGGATCTCTTCGGCGGCTCCCGCCGCGCGGTCGAGGCAAGCCGGGCCGATGTGGCGGCAAGCGAGGCAAGCCTGGAAGACGCGCGCGTCAGCCTGTCGGCGGAAGTGGCGCAAAGCTATGTCGATCTGCGGGACCGGCAGCAGCGGCTTGCGCTGGGCGCAGAGGCCCTGGCCTTGCAGGATGAGGAAGTCGCCCTCACCCGGCAGCGGTTCGAGCGCGGGACGATTGCGCGCGGCGACTTGCTGCAACGGGAATCCGACAGGGACGGAGCGCGGGCGAGATTGGCGCCGATGCGGGCAGAAATCGATTCGCTGAAAGACAAGCTGGCGGTGCTAACCGGCGGCGCTCCGGGTTCACTCGACGGCATGTTGGATGCGCCGATGCCCCTACCTTTGCCGCCTGCGCAAGTCGCGGTCGGTGATCCAGCTGCGCTGTTGCAGCGTCGCCCCGACATCAGGGCAGCGGAACGCAAGCTGGCGGCGCAGACCGCGCGGATCGGCGTGGCGGACGCGGCGCGCTTTCCGCACATCAGTTTCCTCGGGCTGATCGGCCTCGGTGGATCATCGCCGGAAGATTTGGTCGACCTGGACAAGTTCACGGTGGCGGCGGTGCCGCGGATCAGCTGGTCTTTCCTCGACTTTGGCAAAGCGCGGGCGCGGATCAATGCGGCGGAGGCGCAGCGGGACGAGGCGGCGGCGGATTACCGGGCGGCCGTGCTGGGAGCGTTGCAGGATGCGGAGGGATCGCTGGCGCGGTTCCAGCGGCAGCGCGAGAGCCTGGCGGATCTAGTGCGGGCGGAGCAACAGGGGAAAGCGGCGGCCGAACTTGCGCGGCAGCGGAGCGAGGCGGGGACGATTTCACGCATTAATTATCTGGAAAGCCGCCGTTCGCTTTTGAACGCTTCGCAGGCGCGGGTCCAGGCGGCGGCGGCGTTGACCAGCAGCTTTATCAGTGTTGAAAAAGCTTTGGGGCTCGGTTGGCAGGGGGTGGGCACCGCTGAACCTTCTAAATAGTTGCGAATAAGAAACGAAATAGGAGAGTATGGATGAACGCGAATTATGCGCGGGGTTGCCGTCGCCTGGAAGGCAAGGCCGTCGTGGTGGCGGGCGCCTCCACCGGCATTGGCCGGGGCACGGCCTTGCGGCTGGCGGCGGAGGGCGCGACCGTCGCCGTGGCCGCGCCGGCGGGTGAAAAGGCAAAGATCGACAGCCTGGTCGAGGAGATCAACGCGATGGGCAGTCGGGCTGTTGGCTATGCATTCGATGCCACGGATGACGCGTCGGTCGCGGCGTTGATCGACGGCGCGGCGAGCAGCTTTGGCGGCATCGACGCGGTCCATGCCAATTTTGCTGACCTGCGCGTGCTGATGTCGGACAGCGATGCGCTCACCGTGACCGAAGAGGTGATGGAGCGCACGCTGGACGTCAATTTGAAGGGCATGCTGCGGATCACGCGCCATGCCGTGCCCAAGCTTCTGGAACGCGGAGGCGGCGCGATGATCTATACCTCGTCAGCAGCGGCCATCGCGGCGGAGCCGGTACGTCCCTGCTATGCTATGGCAAAGGCCGGGATCAACGCGCTGGTGCGTCATGTCGCAAGCGGCTGGGGCCAGCAGGGCATCCGGGCCAATGCGATCATGCCGGGCCTGATCATCACGCCAGAGCTTCGCCAGACGATGCCGACCGATTTCCAGCAGGAGGTGCTGGCAAGGGGCCGGTCTCCGCGTCTGGGCGAAGTGGAGGATATCGCGGCGATGGTGGCGTTGCTTGTGAGCCAGGATGGCGAGTGGATCAGCGGCCAGTGCATTGCCGTGGATGGGGGATCGACGGTTAATTAGACGTCGACTCCGGTAGATGCCATTCCCCCTCCCGCAGGCGGGAGGGGGTCAGGGGGTGGGTTAGCGCCACCTCGGACTTGTTCTTCAAAGGCTTGCGTCGAAGCTCGCTTCGCTCGCGCTCACCCCTAACCCCTCCCGCCTGCGGGAGGGGAATGTTGGGGGTGATCAGAAGGCGATCTTGGCGTCGATGCCGTAGGAGATCGGCTTGTTGAACGTCGCACCGGCAAAACCCAGGGCACCGAAGTCGATGCCGTAGACAAGACGCTGCTGGTTCAGCAGATTGTCGCCCCAGACGCCTACGTCGAGCTTGCCGCTGCCAAGGTCGATGCCTTCCACAGACAGGCGTGCCTTGACGTTGGTCTGGCTGGGCGAGACGATCTGTTCGTTGAACGGCGCGGTGTTGTCGAGCGCGTTGAAGTAGATCTTCGAGCGGTAGGAATAGTCGCCACGCAGACGGACTAGCGTGTCGCCACCGCCGATCGGGTGCGAATATTCAGCGCCGACATGGACGTTCCACTTTGGCGTGTAGAGCGGTCGTGCCTCGTCAGCGACATCGAGAACCGTGTTGGTGCCCGGATCGCGGAAGAGGAACGTCTTGTAGTTATGCTTCACATAGCCGACCGAACCGTCGATCTGGAAACCCTGGAACGGCGCTGCGGTCAGTTCCGCTTCGAAGCCCGACAGGCGCACCTTACCCGCGTTCACGATCAACGAGGTGGCGCCGCCGCTGCCCGCGGCGAACTGCTGGACCTGAAGATCATCATAGTCCGTCATGTAACCAGCGAGGTTCAGGCGCAGGCGGTTGTCGAACCACTGCGACTTGATACCGGCCTCGTAAGAGGTGGCTTTTTCCGGATCGAAGCCGTTGATGGTGCCGCCGCGCGGGTTGATGCCGCCCGAACGATAGCCGGTCGAAACGCGGCCATAGAGCATCACGTCATCCATGACCTCATAGGACACCGACGCCAGCCAGGAGAAATTGTCGAAGCTGCGGCGGCCACGCTGCACGGGGAAAACATCCCCCGCGAGATAGATGGTCTTGTCGTCAGCGGTATGGCGGCCACCGAGGGTCACTTCGAGCTTCTCGTCCAGCGAGGCAGGCTTCCAGCTCACCTGACCGAAGAGCGCCATCGACTGCGACGTGCCGCCGAAGGCCTGAACGGGCGTCGCATTGATGCCGACCGTTGCGAGGCCGGGGTTGGCCGCCGCTACTGCGGCACCCGTGCCGACGGGGAAGCCGTAGAAATCAAGGGCAGCAGGCGGCGCCAAAATCGTCAATGCCTGCTGGTTATATTCCGACGATTTTTCGTAGAAATAATACATGCCGAGCAGGTAGTTGAAGTCGCCGACCTTACCGAGCGCCTGGAATTCCTGGCTGAACTGCCACTGTTTCTGCGGTGCATTGTTCCCGGTGTAGGGAACGACATCCTGGACGGAAACCAGCGTCGGCGAGGTGAAGTCCACGACTGGACCACGCAGTACACCGTTACCCGACAGGTTCAGGATCGTGTCCTGGAAGAACTTGCGGTATCCGGTAATCGACTTCAGTGTCAGTTCCGGAATGGCGTCATAGTTGATGGTCAGTGCATGACCATGAACGCGGGTCTTGCTGCCGTAACGGAAATCGCCATTGCGGTCGGTGAAGCCCGCCTGCTGGACCGTGCCCTGACGATCCGGGCTGACGAGGAACGGCGCGCCGCCGAAGCTGGGCGACTGCGAATAATAATCCTGCGCCTGTGGCGTCGCCGCGACGATCTGGAAGAAGGCAGGCGTGCCCTTCCGGTTGTCATAGTCGAAGCTGTAGTTGACCGTGACGTCGCCGAGGTCCGCCTGCAGGCCGATGGCGAGCGAGTCCGCGTTGAGCGAGCCGGGGTCCTGCCGGGCGGGCGTCAGGATATTGTCCACGTAGCCGTCACCTTCACGATGCTGGTAGGCGATAGACGCCTTCAGCACGTCACCGAGGATATAGCCGGTGTCGAGGCGCGCGCGCGCGTACCATTCGTTGAAGCGGCCGTAGCCAGCCTTGGCCGTGACGGCCATGTCATTGGCGGGCTTCTTGGTGATCAGCTGCAGCGCGCCGCCGATGGTGTTGCGGCCGAACAGCGTGCCCTGCGGACCGCGCAGAACTTCGATGCGCTCAAGGTCGATAAGGTCGAACACGGCACCAGCCGCGCGAGCGAGGTAGACGCCGTCGAGATAGACGCCAACGCCCTGTTCCGACACGGCGGAAGGCTCGTTGTTGCCGATGCCGCGAATGTAGATGGTCGCGGCCGAAAGGCTGGACGGCTGCTGTTCGATCGTGATGTTCGGCGCGAAGTTCGGCACGTCCGTCGGATCGGAGATATTCTGCCGTTCGATGAAGTCGCCGCTGAGCGCGGTCACAGCTACGGGAACGTCCTGCAGCGTTTCAGCGGAACGGCGCGCGGTCACGACAATGTCGCCCAGGCTCGTCGAAGGCTCTTGCGCGGCGGAAGACTGTTCCTGCGCGTTTGCGGATACGGAAAAAGGAACGAGAATTGCGGTGACGCCCGCAAGCAACATGGATTTCATATATCCTCCCAAACACAGTTGTTCTTCGTCAACAGTGCGGCATTTATCGTTGTCGGCGCGCTTTACACCGGAAAAAGCGCCTGTTGAGCCCGAACATGAAGAAACATGTCCGATGCGGTTCCGTTAGTCGCAATTATCGCTTACATCAACCCGCTAGTTGCAATCTGCGTAACATATAACGTTTATGTCTACGCTGTTGCATAATCCCAACAGTGAGTGGATGCTCAGGAAGGCGCGCCCAGCAGGCGTGATGCTGGGGTTTCCGCGTGGCGGACGAGCAGCTTCTGGACGAGAAGACCCTGCGGAATGCTGGGGTCCTGCGATCCGGGCAGCCACAGCACTGCCTTCGCAGGGAAAGCCCTTTCGGTCCAATTGGTTGTGAAGTCGATGGATACGCCTGCTATGTCCTTGGCGAGGCTGCGCGCCCAATCAGTGACTGCGGAGCGCAAGTCGACATGTTCGGCACTGTCCTGAACCAGCAAGGCTGTGCGCAGGCCGTCAGTCGCAGCGCGCGGTCCGGAGGACAGGATTACTTCCTCCACGCCAGCGGGGGCGATCACGGATCGGTCCATGAAACGTTCTTCGTCGGCGGTCATGATTTCGCCCACTGGCCCCGCCATCAGCGCCGCGGCGGCTTCTATATCGTCGGACCAGAATTCGCTGATGGTGTCCCAGCCGAAGGCCTGCGTCCCGATGACATGGTTGCGCGCATAGGCCGAAAAGGGGAAATGGCCGATCGCCAGAGGAACATGATGATCCTCATAATAAAGCTGGAAATCTTCACGGGTGCTGCCGGGCTTGTGCGCCAGGGCGCAGATGGATTTGGTCATGCTGCTGCACTCTTTCCAGATAGGGTGGCGACAATCTGCTCTGCCGCCGCGTAGGGATCAAGCTGCCGCGTTTCGACGCGGTGCATGATGGCGTCGCCGCTTATGCTGACAGCGCGATCCGCAAGAGCGTCGCGCACCAGCGAAAGAACTTGCTCGCGGGCGCGCATGCGGCTGCGGCTTATGAAGTCGCCATGGCCGTCCAGCCAGGCGCGGTGAGCGGCGATGGCGTCAACGATGGCATCCGCCCCCTCACCCTTTGCGGCCACGGCGCGCAGCAGGGGCACGTGCCAGCGCTGGTCCGTGACGGTTTGCGCGCGCAGGTGGAGCATCAATTCCATCTGGCGGTGGGTCGCGTCATAGCCGTCCCGGTCGGCTTTATTGACGACGAAAATGTCGCCTGCCTCCATAAGACCCGCCTTCACCGCCTGAATCTCGTCGCCAAGGCCGGGCACCGCGACGATGACGGTCGTGTGGGCGAGGTTCACGACGTCGATCTCATCCTGGCCCACGCCCACGGTTTCCACGAGGATGATGTCATAGCCCATGGCATCGAAGACGAGGCAGGCGTCATGGGTGGAGCGGGACAGGCCGCCCGCCTGACCCCGCGTGCCGAGCGAGCGGATGAAGACGCCCGGATCAAGCGCGTGACGGCTCATGCGGACGCGGTCGCCCAGGATGGCGCCCCCGGTAAAGGGACTGGAGGGATCGACGGCAATGACGGCGACGCGCTGGCCACGCTTGCGCCATTCAGTGACGAGCGTGTCGGTGAGGGTGGACTTGCCAGCGCCGGGCGGGCCGGTGACGCCCACCACCTGCGCTCGGCCTGTTTGCGGATAGACGGCAGCGAGCACCTCCGGCCCGCGCGGGTCGCGATCATCGAGCCAGCGGATGGCGCGCCCGCCTGCCGCGACTTCCCCGGCAAGAAGGCGGTTCGCGACATCCGCCGCGCGCTGCATCATCAGGCGGCATCCTCCGCCAGCCGCTGCGCCCACCAGCTTTCGAGATAGGCGACGATGTCGCGCGTGTCCGAACCCATGGTGAAGATGCGATCAACGCCCGCCTGTTCAAGGATCGGCTTGTCCTCTTCGGGGATAACGCCGCCCGCAACGAGCAGCTTGTCACCCGCGCCCGCTTCGCGGAGCAGGCGGGCGAGCTTGGGCAGGCTGCGGGTGTGACCGGCGGACAGGGTGGAGATGCCGACGACGTCCACATCCTCCTGCACCGCGGCGGCGCAGACCATTTCCGGGGTTTGCTTGAGGCCGGTGAAGATCACCTCCATCCCCGCTTCGCGCAAGGCATGGCCGATGACGGTGACGCCGACGGTGTGCGTGTCCATGCCAAGCTTGGCGAGCAGGACGCGCAAGGGGCGCTTGAATGTGGTCATGCTGGTCAGATTCCCATCAACTGGCTATCGGCGCTGTGGACGCCGAAGACGTCGCGCATCGCGTTGCAGATTTCGCCATGCGTGGCGTAGAGCTTCACCGCCTCCAGGCAGGGCGGGACCATGTTCGCGCCGGTGCGGGCAGCTTCGCGCACCTTTTCCAACGCGGCATCGACGGCGGGCTGGTCGCGGCGGGCCCGCAGATCGCGGACCTTGCGGATCTGCTCCTCCTCCATCGCTTCGTCGAGGCGGAAGATTTCGATTTCGCGCGCCTCATCCTCGCGGGTGAGGTGGTTGACGCCGACCCATTTGCGGCGGCCCTCCTCAATATCCTTGTTGCGCTCATATTGTTCGCGGCCGAGCGCGCGCTGGATATAGCCGGTCTCGATTGCTTTCAGCGCGCCGCCCATGGCGAAGACCTTCTCCATCTCCGCGAAGGCGGCGTCTTCCATCTGCTTGGTCAGGGTTTCGACATAATAGGAGCCTGCGAGCGGATCGATCGTTTCGGCGACGCCGGTTTCATGGGCGACGATATGCTGGATCGCAGCGCCGACGCGGATGGCGTTTTCGGCTGGCAGGGCGTGGGCTTCGTCATAGAGAGGGGTGGTCATCGCCTCCCCCGCTCCGCCGAGCGCGCAGGCGGTCGCCATGATGCCGAGCCGCGCGATGTTGTTCAGCGGCTGCTGGAGGGTGAGCGCGATGGTGGTGGGCGATGTCATCATGCGGATCTTGAGCGCTTCGGGCTTGGTCGCGCCGTAACGCTCCTTCATCAACCGCGCCCAGCATTTGCGGAAAGCGCGCAGCTTGCAGACGCCCTCGAAGAAATCCATGTCCACATTGACGACGAAGTGATTGATGTACGGCGCGACCGTGTCGATATCGAGCCCGCGTTCCAGCACCGCGTCGATATAGGCGCAGGCGATGGCGAGCGAATAGGCGATCTCCTGCACCGGGTTTGCCTTGGCGGGCTGAAGCTGGGCAGAAATGATCGAGATCGGCGCCCAATTGGGATGGTTGCGGATGATATATTCGATGCAGTCCGTCGCGATGCGCAATCCATGTTCGGGCGGATATATGTAGCGGCCGACGCAGGTATATTCGATCAGGATACCGTTCACGATGTGGAGGACGAAATCCTTAGGGTCCACGCCCTTCTTTTCCAGCGCGGCGATGATCATGGCGAGGTTGACAGGCTGCGGCGCGTTGCAGACGCTCATCAGATATTTGAGCTTGTCGAAGGGCAGGTCGAAGGCTTTTTCCAGATCTTCCAGGCTATCGAGCGCCATCCCTGCCCGGCCGACTTCGCCCTCCACGATGGGATCGTCGCTGTCATAGCCGTTGGTGGTGGCGAGATCATATTCGAGGATGAGGCCGGAGAGGCCCTGGTCCAGCATGTAGCGGGCGCGCTTCGCCCAATCCTCGCCCTTGCCGAAGCCGGTGACCTGGGTCATCGTCCAGAAATCAGTGCGGTGGCCGTTGGGGCGGGTCGAACGCGTATAGGGATATTCGCCGGGGAAGCCGAGATCTACGCTGTAATCGAAGCCGACCGCGTCGAGATCTGCGGGCGTGTAGAGCGGTTTGATCGGCCATTTGAGCGCCTGCGTCACGAACGGGTCGCGGCGCTCGGGGCGGTCGCCCATGGCGGGGCCGCGTGTTTCCCGCTGCCAGCGCGCTTCTTCCTGAGCGATCGGGTTTGTGGCAGGCGTGATGGGTCCGGTCGGGCGATTCATGGGGGCACTCTCCTTGACTCTATTGCTATGCGGCGGCCGCGGGCGCGCTCAAGGTTTGCCGGGGTAAATGCGCATGATTGTCACATGATCTCGTAATATATCGCGCGATGTGATAAGCGGCACCCATGGATGCAATTTCGATCCGGCTGGCGCGGGAGAGCGCCGACATCGTGCGGCGGTCGGTCCGGCTGGATGGCGCGACGGTCGAGATTTGCGCCTACCCCGAAGTGCGGGAAGAGACGGTGCAGATGGTCGAGCCGCAGTCGGTCCTGATGCTCGGTCTGTCGCGGCTGCTGACCGGGTCGGAGGGGCGGAAGGCGGGTGATCCGCGCCGTCCGTTCGCGCGCATGGGCGCGCTGGCCCTGCGCCCGGCTGGCGTGCCGATGGAGTTTCATGTGGCGCAAGGCGCGTTCGACACCATCCGCATCCGCTTTGAGGATGAGCGGATTGCCCCGGCGCTGACGGGGATCAGTTTCGACGACGCGACGCTCAGCGCCTGTTTCGACATGCATTCGCCGCCGATCGAGGAAGCTATGCTGCGGCTGGCGGCGGAGGTGGAGAACCCGGGCGACGACAGCGCCGATGTCGGCGAGGCCTTGGTGCGGCTGATCCTGCTCGACCTGCGGCGGTTCCTGACCCAGGCGGCTGAGCGCGCGGGGCGGCGGCGGGGTGGGCTGTCCGCGCGGGCGCTGCGCATTGCGCTGGCGATGATCGACGCGCCTGGTGATGCACCCTCGATCGACGCCATGGCGGAACGGTGTGGGATCAGCCGGGATCATTTCATCCGCTGTTTCCACCACTCGACGGGGATTAGTCCCGGCGCGGCGATCCGGCGGCGGCGTATCGATCGGGCCAAGGCGATGCTAACCGAGGATCAGGGGTCGATTGAGGAGATTGCGCGGGCGTTGGGCTATGCGGGGGCTCCATCCTTTACGGCGGCGTTCCGGCGCGAGACGGGGCGGCCGCCGGGGGCCTGGCGGGCATTGATGCGGTAGGGATGGCGGCGAACATGAACGATATCGATTTCACCGCCACGGTCATCGCATCCTGCACTGTGTCGGGCGGGCGGTTCGAGCTGGTGGAATGGCATTGGCCCGACATGGTGAGTTTCGAGCAGACGCAGCAGCAGCTGATGCTGGAAATGTCGCTGCCCCCGATGGCGGCCGACGCATCGGCCTATTTCCCGGATATCGACCCGGAACGGCGCTGCTTCATGGGCGCGTTGTTCGTCCGCCATCCGGGCGTGGCGATCGGCGGGCGATCGGAGGGCAGGCAGATCCGCGTGATCCGATGCCTTTTCGATGAGCGGCATGGCGCTGCGATCATTGGCGCGGGCGAGCCTTCGCTGTCGTTCCTGCAAGGGCTGCTGAATATTCGTAACGACGCGCTGCGCAGCCTGATGCGGCTGGCCCATCGTGAATTGATCAATCCGCTAGACCGGTCCACTGAGGCCATGGAGGCGCTGTTCCAGCTGGTGCGGGTGGAGCTTGGCCGCGTGTTCCATCAGGCTGCGGGCGCGGCGACGGCCAGCCGCCTCGCTCCCTGGCAGTTCCGCCGGATACGTGAACGGATAGAGGCGGGTGCGCCCATGCCCGGTGTTTCTGAACTGGCTGCCCTGTGCGGGATCAGCACGCGGCATCTGCATCGGCAATTCCTGGCGCTGACCGGCAAGACCATTTCAGACTATATCGAAACCTACCGCATCGAGCAGTCGAAGCTTCTGCTGGCGCGCGGCGATGTGCCAATGAAGCAGGTGGCCGAGCAAGCGGGATTTTCCCACGGCAACAGCTTTGCCCGGGCTTTTCGCCGGGCAACGGGTTTGTCGCCGCGCGAATATCGACAGCGGTCGGCGGCTTTGATGGAGTGAGGGCGCGGAAGGCTTCTCGCGAAACCCTCCGCACTCCTCGTCACCAGCGCAGTTTGAGCGAGGTGAAGCCCATGACCGGGCCGCCAAAGACGGACTCCGCGTCCTGATCGGGGTCCAGTTCAAATTCGGGGATTTGCCGCAGCCATTCTTGTAGCGAGATCATGATCTCCCGTTTGGCGAGGTGCGACCCGATGCAACGGTGCGGGCCGAGGCCGAAGGTGACGTGATTGTTGACCTTGCGATCGAGGTCGATCGTCTGTGGGTCGCTGAACGTGCGCGGGTCGCGGTTCGCCACTGTGTTGGGCAGGACCACGCGGTCATTGCGGCGGAACTGCACGCCCTTGAACTCGCAGTCATGGGTGACGCGGCGATAGATGTTGGAGACCGCGTTGATCCGCATAAGCTCCTCGATGGCGAGGAGGAATGCGGATGGATCATCCAGCCGGTCGCGGAACTTCTGCCGCGCGTCGGCCGATGTCGCGAGGTAGCGCCAGACATAGGTCATGGTGTTCGTGACCGTATCCAGCCCAGCGACGAACAGCAGGAAGCCGCAGTTGATGATGTCGGTCCAGGGGAAGGGATTGCCATCCGCATCGCGCGATTGCACCACGGTGGAGGCTATGTCGGTGCCGGGATTGCGCTCCTTCTCGCGGAACAGTTCCTCCAGCACATCATAGATTTCGAGCAGGTTTGCGGCGCGTACCTCCGGGTCGGTGCTGCGGAAGAAGGTGTCAGAGATGCGCAGGAATTCGGGCAGGCGCTCTTCAGGCAGGCCGAACAGTTCAAGGAACGTGCCGGTAGGGAATTTGGCGGCATAGTCGTGCACGAAGTCGCACCCGCCCTTCCCGGCGAAACCGGAGATCAGGCGTTCGGCGCGGCTTTGCAAGCCATCGGTCATGCGGCGGACGGCGAGCGGCGTGAACATGGGCGCGAGCAATTTGCGGAACACGTCATGCTGTGGCGGATCGACGCCATTGGGCTGAAGAACCGGATAGGGTTCTAGCGGGGGAATCTGCGCCTTGTGCGTCGAGAAAATCTCGTGATTGCGATAGGCTTCGGCGATGTCGGCGTAGCGCAGGAACACCCAATGGCCGCCATTGCGCGGCGTGTAGAAAATGGGCGGCGCACCTTTTTGGATAAGGCCGTGCCAGATCTGCACCGGATCGGACACGTCGGCAGGCATGTCGAAAAAGTCGAAATCCAGGATCAAGTCTTCAGGGACATGAGTAGGCGCGGCGGGATAATAGGTGACGGTCATGCCGCCGCTCCCTTCGCGATGCGGAGAGCCCCTTCCGGGCAATTGCGCACGGCGAGCCGCACTTTGTCCTCAAGCTCCGGGGGGAATTCGGGCTGTTCTATGACGACCTTTCCCTCGATCGCGTCAGTAGAAAACACCTCCGGGCACAGGTCTTCGCATCGGGCGTGCCCCTGGCATTGGGCAAGATTGGCAACCACTCTCATCGGGCCAGACTCTCCTGATCATGTGTTGCCGCCTTTTACCAAAGCGGTGATCGGGGGCCTATTGTCGCGACGGAGCAAAATGCGTCATAAGGAGCAGATCAGGACATTGGCGCTGGCTGCCGGTCAGAAGATGCCAAAGGCTTTCAGGCGGTCGAGCATTTGCGTTTCACCGGTCGCGGTCGGGTTGGCCGGTTCGAACTCAAGTTCGATCATGCCGCGATAGCCATGGTCCTCTATCGCCTTCAGGATGGCGGGCCAATCCAGTTCGCCGAGGCCGGGATCCACGCGATTAGGTATGTCGGCGAACTGGACAAGACCGGTCTGCTGCGCGCAGGCGGCGAAGGATGAGGGCACATCGTGGCCCATCATTGCGACATGGCCGGTGTCGAACAGCAGGCGGACCGATGGCATGGCGGCGGCGCTGACCATTTCGGCCGCGTCCTCCAGCCGATCGAGCAGGAGGCCGGGGATGCGGCTGGCGGCGATGGGTTCGACGAGTAGGGTCAATCCGCTGCGGGCGGCCTGTTCGGCATGGCGCTTCAGATTTTCCGTCATCGCACGGAGTTGCACGTCATGCGGGCGCTGATTGTCGAGGCCAGCTACGCAGACGACGCTGCCGCCGTTGAAGCGGGCGGCGATCTCGGCGCTGAGGTCCACGCTGCTGCGCAGATGTTCGAGGCCTGCTTCATCCTCGGCGCTCCAGACCGGCTGGTTCCAATATTTAAGGTCGCTGAAGCTGGACAGGACAAGACCGCGGCTCGCCATCCGATCGGCCATCGCGACTTGCTCAGCCTCGGGCCGCAGCATCAGGAACAGGTCCTGCACGCCGCGAAAGCCATGATCGGCAAGCGCGTCGATCTGGTCGAGCGGGCTGGTGGACGGGGCGAGATGCGCGAGCATCGGCTGGTCGGGCGAACTAAGGCCCAGATGACCGCCGATGGGCCAGCGACCGGTCATTGCGTCACCGATCGAGCGAAGTCCAGCAACGCCTTGTTGAAGGCGGCGGGTTGTTCCTGCTGCACGAAATGGCCTGCTTCGGGGATGGCGATGATGTCGCGCAGGCCGGGGACGCGCTTGCGTAACCGCGCTTCCCAATCGGTGAAGAAGCCGAAGGACGGGTCTTTTTCGCCATAGAGGAACAGGGTGGGCGTTTCGACATCATGGTCAGCCCATTTTTCGCCAATGCGCCAGTTCACGTCAGCGGTGCGGTAGCTGTTGAGGCCGCCGATGAAACGCAGCATTGGGTCGGCATCGACATATTCGCTGACGAAACGATCGAACTCTGCCTTGGTAAGCCAAGGCCAGGGGAGCGGAGGGGCGGGAGGCAGGACGTCTAGATAGCCGCTGCCGATGGAGGATACCGTCTTCCAACTCCACAGGTCGCCCTTTGAGGAGAGCGCGTAGAAGAGGCGGGCGAGAAATTCGGGCGCGCGGTCGGCCAGTTCGCGCTCGGCGGGGCCCACCTCCATGAAATAATGGAAGTGGACGAAATGCTCGGTGGCCATCGCGGCGAAGCGTTCGCTGGGGAGCCGGTCGGGGGAGGATGCTTCCGGTCGCGCGGGCTCGTCGGGGGAAAGGCGCGGCGCGCTGCCGAGCATCGCGCGTCCGGCCATGTCATAATCATAGGGGATGGTGGCGATGAGGCCCGCCACGCGATCCGGCGCGCGAACGGCGAGGTTCCAGGCATATTGCGCGCCGAAATCCTGGCCGACGATCACGGCCTTATCCGCTTCATAATGGTCGAGCAGGGCGATGAGGTAGGCCTGCATCCGGTCGGCATCATAGGCGGCGGGATCGGTGGGACGGTCGCTGCCGCCATAGCCGAGGCTGTCGATGGCGACAGCGCGGAAGCCTGCCGCTGCGAGCGGCTCCATCTGGTGCCGCCATGACCAGGCAAGGCCGGGAAAGCCGTGGATCATGAGGACGAGTGGCCCCTCCCCCTGCTCCACAGCGCGAAGCCGGTAGTCGCCTGCGTCGATAAGTTTTTCTGTCATAGATGGGCATCCTCTTCCCCGCGGGCGATGCGCCAGGCGAGGCCTGCAATTTCTCCGGCACGCGCGCCGTGGATGGCGGCGGCTTCGCTTGATGCATTGCCGCTGATCGCGCGGTGATAGACGCCCTGGCGGATGGCGGCGTTGCGGAACATGGCAAAGGCAAGGGCGTAGCGCCAATGGGTGGGATCGATGGCGCCTGCGCCGCTACGCTGTGCATAGCTTTGCAGATAATCCTCTTCGGACGGGATGCCGAGCGTGGGCAAGTCTGCGTCGGACAGGCCGCGATAGCCTTCCTTGGGCACGCGCCAGGCCATCAGATGCTGGGCGAGGTCAGCGAGGGGATGGCCGAGCGTGGAGAGTTCCCAGTCGAGGACCGCGATGATGCGGGGCTCTGTGGGCGCGAAGATCATATTGTCGTTGCGATAGTCGCCATGGACGATGCGGCTTGCTTCGAGGCCGGGATCGTTGGCGGGGAGCCAGTCTATGAGGGACTCCATCGCGTCGATCGGCTGGGTCTGGGTGGCGCGGTATTGCCTGGTCCAGCGGGCGACCTGACGGGCGAAGTAATTGCCCGGATTGCCATAGTCCGAGAGGCCGACCCCAGCGGGGTTGATCGCGTGCAGCGCGGCGAGGACCCGGTTCATTTCGTCATAGATGGCGGCGCGATCTGCCGGCGTGAGGTCGGGCAGGCGCGCGTCCCAGAAATTGCGGCCCTGCGCATAGGTCATGATGAAGAAGGGCGTGCCGACGATGCTCGCATCTTCGCACAGGGCGAGCGGGCGGGCGACGGGGACGGCGCTATCCTTGAGCGCATCGGTCACGCGATATTCCCGCTCGATCGCGTGGGCAGAGGGGAGCAGCACGCCATCGGGCTTGCGGCGCAGGACGAAGCGGGGCCGCCCGTCCACCGACAGCAAATAGGTGGGGTTGGACTGGCCGCCCGCGAATTTCTCTGCGCTGATTTCCCCGTCCGCGCCCGGCACATGGGCCTGAAGCCATGGGCCGAGGCGGTTGGTGTCGAGCGTGCGGACGTCAGTCATATTTGGCGAGTTCGAGGCGGCCGAGCTGGTGACGGTGCACCTCGTCGGGGCCATCGGCGAAGCGGATCTTGCGGGCGTGGGCATAGTAGCTGGCAAGGAAGAAATCCTGGCTGATGCCCGCCGCGCCATGCGCCTGCATCGCCCAGTCAATAACCTGGCAGGCCATGTTGGGCGCTGCGACCTTGATCATCGCAATGTCCGCCTTCGCCACCTTGTTGCCGACCGTATCCATGCGGTGCGCGGCATGGAGGGTGAGCAGCCGCGCCTGATCGATCATGATGCGGCTGTTGGCGATGCGTTCGATGATGACCCCCTGTTCGGCGAGCGGCTTGCCAAAGGCGACGCGGCTCTTCACCCGGCGGCACATGGCTTCGAGCGCGCGTTCGGCCATGCCGATCATGCGCATGCAGTGATGGATGCGGCCGGGGCCAAGGCGGGCCTGCGCGATTTCGAAGCCGCGCCCTTCGCCGAGCAGCATGTTGGACGCGGGCACTCGGACATTTTCGAACAGGATTTCCATGTGGCCGTGGGGCGCGTCGTCATAGCCGAGCACTGTCATCGGCCGCAGCACGGTAATGCCGGGCGTGTCGCGCGGGACCAGGATCATCGATTGCTGCTTGTGCTTGGGCGCTGACGGATCGGTCTTGCCCATGAAGATCATGAGCGCGCAGTCCGCCTCGCCCATGCCGGAAATCCACCATTTGCGGCCGTTGATGACATAATCATCGCCGTCGCGGACGATCGAGCTTTCGATATTGGTGGCGTCGGACGAGGCCACCTGCGGCTCCGTCATGGCGAAGGCGGAGCGCATTTCGCCCGCCAGCATGGGTTTGAGCCAACGTTCCTTATGCTCGTCCGTGCCGAAGCGTTCGAGCGTCTCCATGTTGCCGGTGTCGGGCGCGGCGCAGTTGAAGACGGCGGGGCACCAGTGAACGCGGCCCATTTCCTCGCAGAGCGGCGCATATTCAAGGTTAGTGAGCCCCGCGCCATGGGTGCTTTCGGGCAGGAACAAGTTCCACAGCCCCGCTTCCTTCGCCAGCGGCTTGAGGTCATCAATGAGCGTGACATGCGCCCAGCGGTCGCCGGTAGCGACCTCCTCATAATAGCGCTTCTCATTGGGATAGATGTGCGCGTCCATGAAAGCGCGCAGGCGGGCGAGCAAATCGGCGGTCTTCGCATTGGGTTCGTAGCTCATGCGTAGAAGCCCCTGCCCTCTCGCGCATATTGCTCCAGAAGCGGCGCGGGCGTCCAATAGGCCTCGCCCTGTTCGGCGCGGAATTTCTCGATGGTGGCCAGCACCTTGTCGAGGCCTATCTGGTCTGCCCAGTGCATGGGGCCGCCGGTGTAGCTGGGCCAGCCGAGGCCGTTCACCAGCGCCACGTCGATCTCATGCGGGCGCGGCACGATGCCTTCGCTGAGCAGCTTCGCGCCTTCATTTACCATCGCGTAGAGCAGGCGTTCGCGGATTTCATCCTCGCCAATGTCGCGCAGGGTGAGTCCGTGACGCTGGGCATGGGCGGCGATCATCTCGTCGGTCTGGGGATTGGGGCTCGCCTTGCGGTTCTCGTCATAGCTGTACCAGCCGGAGCCGGCCTTTTGCCCCAGGCGTCCGGCGGCGACCATCTGCTCGGGGAAGTCGGCGCGCAATTCGCGTTCCGTCGCGCTGGCGGCGCGGGCCTTGCGGGCGGCGGCCTGCACGTCGAGACCGGCGAGGTCGCCGAGCGCGAACGGCCCCATCGGGAAGCCGTAGGACAGCAGCACCTTGTCGATCGCGGCGGGCTTTGCGCCCTCCTCCACAAGGAAGAAGCCTTCGCGGGAGCGCTTGGAGAGCATGCGGTTGACGATGAAGCCGTCGCACACGCCCGACAGGACCGGCAGCTTGCCGATGCGTTTGCCTAGCGCCATGATCGTCGCGACGACTTCGGGATCGGTCTTGGCCGCGCGGACATTTTCCAACAGGCGCATGACATGGGCGGGATTGAAGAAGTGCATGCCGCACACGTCTTCAGGCCGTCCGGACGCTTCAGCCAGCGTATCGATGTTGAGGAAGCTGGTGTTGGAGGCGAGGATGGTTCCGGCGGGCGTAACCTCACCGAGCTTGGCGAAGACAGCCTTCTTGATGTCCAGATCCTCGGTCACTGCCTCGATCACCAATTGCGTCGGCGACAGGTCGCGGGGGTCGTCGCTGGTGGTGATGAGCGCGAGGCGCTTGTCCATCGTCTCCTGCGACATGCTGCCCTTCGCGACGGACGACGACCACATCTTGGTGATGGCCTTCATCGCGGCGTCGATGTTCGGCTGATCAAGGCCGACGGCGATGACGGGGATGCCGACGCTGACGACCGCCATGACAATGCCGCGTCCCATGACGCCAAGGCCGATGACGCCGACGCGCTCGATGTTGCGGGTCAGGGTGTCGGGCGCGAGGCCGGGGATGCGCGCGACTTCGCGTTCGGCGGCGAACAGGTGGCGCAGTGCCTTTGACTGCGACCCGTTCATGCATTCGCGAAAGATCGCGAGTTCCTTTTTCACCGCCTCGTCGAAGGGCAGTTCATAGCCGAGGCGCATGGCTTCCAACGCGCGCAGGGGTGCGGTTTGGCCGCGCATCTTTTTGGCGACGGTTTTGCGCGCTTCTTCGAATAGCGCCGGATCGTCGGCGGGCATGGGCAGGGTGGAGGAGCTGCGCGGCCCCTTCCCTTCTGCCACCAGCTTTTCCGCGAAGCTGCGTGCTTTGGTCGCAAGGTCGCTGCCCGTCGCGACCGCATCGATAAGGTTGGACTTCAGCGCTTCGTCCGTGCCGATCTGATTGCCTTCCGTCACCAGCTTGATTGCGGTGGCGAGGCCAGCGAGACGTGGCGTGCGCTGGGTGCCGCCGCCACCGGGCATGAGGCCGAGCTTCACTTCAGGAAAGCCGAATTTCGTGCCCGGCGCGGCGATGCGATAGTGGCAGGCGAGAGCGACTTCGAGGCCGCCTCCCAGCACCGTGCCATGGACGGCGGCGATGATCGGCTTGGTCGAATGGTCCATCATTTCCATGACCAGCGGCAGGCCGGGATCAGCCATGGGCTTGCCGAATTCCTTGATATCCGCGCCAGCGATGAAGGTCTTGCCTTCGCAACGGATGACAAGCGCCTGGAGGGCGGGATCGGATTCCAGCTGGCGAATGGCTTCGGAAAGCCCCTGCCGCACGCTGGCGGAGGTGGCGTTGACCGGCGGATTATCGATCACCGCTTCGGCGATCGCGCCATGGATGTGGAAGCTGACTGTTTCGGACATGAAGGATTTCCTGTTCAGGACGCAGGCTGGAGGGTCAGGAGCACCTTGCCCTTCACCTTGCGCTTTTCGAGATGCTGGAGCGCGGCCACTGCGTCAGGCAGGGCGAAGCGCGTGTCGATGACGGGTTTGAGCGAGCCGTCCGCCAGCCAGGCGAGCAGCTGGCGCATGTTTTCGCCCTGCGCGACCGGATCGGCGCGGACGCTGTTGCCCCAGAGGACGCCGACCGCTGACGCGCTTTTGAGCAGCAAAAGGTTGGCGGGGATGGAGGGGATGTCGCCACCTGCAAAACCGATGACGAGCAGACGGCCGCCCCAAGCGAGGCTTTTCACCGCCGTCAGGTTCATGGGGCCGCCGACAGGATCATAGACGACATCGACGCCCTTTCCTTCGGTCAGCTGCTTGATGCGTTCGCGCAGATCCTCCTGCGCATAGTCGATGAGGTCATCCGCCCCCTGAGCCTTGGCAAGCGCGAGCTTTTCCGCGCTGGACGCGGCAGCGATCACGCGCGCGCCCATATGCTTGCCAAGTTCGACGGCAGTGAGGCCAACGCCACCGCCCGCACCGAGCACCAGCAGTGTTTCGCCGGGCTTCAACTGCGCGCGGTCCTTCAGCGCATGATAGGAGGTGCCGTAGGTGATGGAGATGCCCGCCGCGACCTCCAGATCGACGCCATCGGCCACCGGCCAGACCTGCGTCGCTGGCACGCGCACCTGCTCGGCGAAGGCGCCGCTGCCGGTGAAGGCAATGACGCGGTCCCCGACAGCGAAGCCTGTAACGTCAGGTCCAACGGCGGCGATGCGCCCCGCTGCTTCACTGCCGGGAACGAACGGCAGGGCTGGTTTTGTCTGATATTTGCCCTGCACGATCAGCACGTCGGGATAGTTTACTCCGGCGGCTGCCACGTCGATCACCACTTCCCCCGGCCCTGCTTGTGGCTCGGGGAAATCGCCATGGTGCAACTCTTCGACGGGCGCGAATGCGCTGCAGATCATGGCTTTCACATCACTCTCCTTGAACACACCTACCGGGCATGCATGACCTGATTAGGCCTTTGGAGGCGATGCTACCATTTCGTATTTCCGACGCATGACATCAGAAAAACTGATGGATAGGCAGCGCAAGAAGCTATTTTCCTGATCCGCCAATTTGCCTGCCCCATTGCCGGGCGAATTCGTGAAAGGCGCGGCAGGCTTGAGGCTGCTGGGTATCGCGGCGGCTGACCAGGCTTACGATGCGGGTGAAGTGCAGTTCGGGCACGGCCAGTTCGACCAGCTCACCGCGCGCCAGTTCATCCGCGACGGTCAGGCTGGACAGGCAAGCGAGCACGGCTCCGTCGCGCACGATGCGCTTGATCGCCTCCACGCTCTCGCCTTCGAACATGATGTTGAGCGAGTTCATGGATTTGAGCGTTTCGACCGTGAAGGAGATGCGTTCGCTGGACAGGGTCTTTTCCAGCGCCCATGGCTGGTCGCCAAGGTCGGCAAGCGGCACCGCCTTACGTCCGGCGAGGGGATGGTCCGGCGCGGCGCACACGACCAGCCGGTCGCGCAGCCACGGCTCGGCCTCCAGATAGCTGCTGTTGACCGGTGCACCGACGAAGCCGACGTCCAGCGCCATGTTGCGCACGCCCTCCATCACCTCATGGGATGGCATGATGCGCATTTCCACCCGGACGCCGGAGTGCAGGCGCATGAAGGCGGCGCAGAGGCCGGGCAGCACATAGTCGCCGACGGGAACCGCCGCCCCTATGCGCAGCCGCCCGCGCACTTCTTCAGGCAGGGAAAGGGATTCAAGGTCCGCGACCTGCACCAATATGCCGCGCGCCATTTCAAGGATTGGGCGGCCCCGGTCAGTCAGCAGCATGCGGCGGCCCGACCGGGCGAACAGCTGCACGCCCAGATGGGTTTCAAGGTCCTTGAGCGACATGCTCGCCGCCGAGGGGCTCAAGCCGATCTCGTCAGCCGCGCCCGCCACGCTGCCGGTGCGGGCGACGGCTTCAAATACCGCGATCTGGCGTAATGTTACCCTCACTTGCCGTGGCGGCGATCAGCTGATCTCGCCCCGGTGCATGGCTTCGGCACGGGCTTTCAAAGCCTTGGCCGTGTCGTTGAAGGCGCGCGTCACCCAGGGTCCGCAGAAACGCATGACGTGGATGCCGTTGGGGCCGGTAAAGGCATCAGTCGATTGGTAGCGGCACTTTTCGGGCCCAAGTTCCTCGATGATCTGATCGCGGCGAGCGGGATAGGGCCATGCTTCATTGTCGGGCAGCTCCCAGGACAGAAGACGGCCGGGTTCGAAGGCGCAGACATATTCGCAGTTCGGCGCGAGCGAACCGGGATTGGCGTAGTTGTTGAGCCGCATATAGACCGGCGCACCCATTTCCAGCGTCGATTCCGCCCAGACGCAGAAGGGGTTCCATTCGCCATAGCGGGGCATGTCGGTCAGGATTTTCCAAACGACCATCGCAGGCGCGTCGATTTCGACGGGGTCGGACGCGACCAGCGTTTCGGGATCATAGACTTTGAACGGATCGAAACGATCAGCAGTTAGGGTTTGCGTGGACATCCTCTTCTCCTCGATAAGGGCGAACCGGCAGGCGTGCCGCCTCTGTTTGGCAACGCGAATATCGCAGGTTCCGCTACGTGTCGCGCTTGTTTGCGTAGACAATAACAGGCAGCTTCTGCCGGTCAATGGCGGCGCGCGGGGTAAATCCGGCTTGACCTGCGTATCATATTGACCAATTCAGCGCGCAACACGTCATCCGCGATCCAGCCTGCTCCGGTACTTCTGCCGAGTCCCGGCGCCGTAGCATCGTAGAAGATAATGGACGTTGGAATTCGCGCGGGAGAGATCATGGCCGACAGTTACGACTTCATCATCGCTGGCGGCGGATCGGCAGGATGCGTACTGGCCGGGCGCCTGTCTGAAGATCCGCGTAATCGCGTGCTGTTGCTGGAGGCGGGCGGCAGGGACAACAGCGTCTTCATCCACGCGCCGGGCGGACTGCTGCCCATCATGTATCGCGGCATGTTCCAGTGGATGCATGTCAGCGTGCCGCAGGCCAATGCAGGCGGGCGGCAGATGTATACGCCGCGCGGCAAGGTGCTGGGCGGTTCATCCTCCATCAACGGCATGGTTTATGACCGGGGCGCGGCGGCGGACTATGACGGCTGGCGTCAGTTGGGGAATGAAGGGTGGAGCTATGACGATGTGCTCCCCTATTTCAAGAAGCTGGAGGATTTCCAGCCGGGCGGCGAAGAAGGCTATCATGGCCAGGGCGGACCAGTGCTGGTCACGCGGCCCGGCATCAACAATCCGCTGGCCAAGGCGTTTCGCGATGCTGCGGTCGCGGCGGGCGTTCCCTATAATGACGATCCCAGCGGATCGCAGCGCGAGGGCGTGGTGCCCGCCGATGTCACCGCGTCGGCCGGGCGGCGATGGAGCGCGGCGCGCGCCTATCTGACGCCTGCGCGGAGGCGGCCCAACCTGCGCGTGATCACGGGCGCGAATGTGGAGCGGGTGATCGTCAAGGACGGCCGCGCGACCGGTGTTGCGTGGCGGCGCGAGGGCCAGCTGGAAGAGGCGAATGCTACGCGTGAGGTGGTCCTGTCGGCAGGCTCCATCCACTCGCCCTGGATCCTGATGCTCTCGGGGATGGGACCAGCGGACCATCTGCGCCAGACCGGGGTGCCGGTGGTGCATGACCTGCCCGGCGTCGGCCAGAATTACCGCGACCATGTGGCGGTCAGCGTGAAGCAATATTGCACGCAGCCGGTTTCGCTCTTCAACGTTTTCCACCCCGTCGTCGCGGCCAAGGCGGTCGCAAACTTCCTGCTGTTCCGCAAGGGTCCGCTCGCGAGTCCTCCGGCGGAGATCGGCGCCTATCTTAAGACCATGCCGGGGGCGGAATATCCCGATGTGAAGGTGCATTTCGCCATGGCGCTTTACGAAGCGATGGGGCGCAAGCTGATCATGGAACATGGCTATTTCGCGCATATCGACCTGCTGAACCCGGAGAGCGTCGGCGAGATCAAGTTGACTGGTCCCGACCCCTCCGCGCCGCTGTTGATCGATCCCAACATACTTTCGACGCCCAATGACATGGCGATGGGCCGCGCAGCGATCCGGGCGGTGCGCAACATCTTCGCGCAGAGCCCCTTCGATCCCTTCCGGGGCGAGGAACTGGCGCCCGGCGCGAGCATCCAGTCGGATGATGAACTGGACGCCTATCTGCGCGAGACGGCTATTTCCGATATTCACGCGGTGGGCACCTGCCGCATGGGGCACGACCCGATGGCGGTGGTCGATCCGCAGCTGCGGGTGCGCGGCATCGCTGGGCTTCGGGTGGTCGATGCATCCGTCATGCCCCGCGTGCCGGGAGGCAACACCAACGTTCCCACGATGATGGTGGCCGAAAAGGCGGCGGACATGATCTTGAAAGCCTGACGCTGTTGCGAGCGGGACATAAAGGAGAGGCCTATGTCTGAACTGCGTTTCGACGATAAGGTGGCGATCGTCACGGGTGCGGGAGGCGGGTTGGGCAAAGCCTATGCTGCCCTGCTCGCTGCGCGTGGAGCCAAGGTGCTGGTCAACGACCTGGGCGGCGATTTCCAGGGTGAGGGCAAGGATCAGGGCTATGCGGACGCAGCAGCCCAGGAAATCCGCGATGCTGGCGGGATTGCAGAGGCCAATGGCGACAGCGTCGCGACATCGGCTGGCGCGCAGGCGATCGTGCAGGACGCGCTGACGCGATGGGGCCGCGTCGACATTCTGGTCAATAACGCTGGCATCGTCAGCGCGTCAGGCACCCTTTCCGACGTCACAGATGAACAGTGGGACAAGGACATGGCGGTGTCGGCCAGCGGCACCTTTTACCTGTGCCGCGCGGTCTGGGACGGCATGCTGGAGCGGAATTTCGGGCGGATCGTCAACATCTCGTCAGGCTCCTGGTTCGGCATGGGGAGCGCGGTGCCCTATCCCGCCGCCAAGGGTGCGGTGTGGGCGATGACGCGCGGGCTGGCCGCCGCGACCCAGGCGCAGGGCAAGGACGTCAAGATCAATGCGATCATGCCGATCGCGGGCAGCCGGATGACGCAGTTGATGGGCCCTGAGATACACGGCCTGATGGAGCGCGACTTCCCCGCGCGCGCGGTTGCCCCGGTGGTTGCGATGCTGGCGCATGACAGCGCGCCCTGCAATGGCGAGATGTTCACCGCAGGGGGCGGCGGCTATACGCGGGTGTTCGCAGGTGTCACGCGGGGCTACCGCGCGACGGACAAGGACTGGACCCCTGAAACGGCGCTTGCACAATTTGACGCAGTGATGGACACGAACGGCTTCCACATCCCCGCAGGATCGATGGATGAAGCCGCCCTCTATACCTCGGACGTGCCCTGGGACGCGTTCAAGGCCTATATTCAGTAGTTGATCAGCAAGAAAGAGCAGGAATCATGACTGGCAGGTTGCAAGACAAGGTCGCCATCGTCACTGGCGGTGCACGTGGCATGGGCGAAGCTACCGTCCGCCTGTTCGCGCGCGAAGGCGCGAAGGTGGTCATCGCCGATGTGCTGGAGGCTGAGGGCCAGGCACTGGCCGCCGACGTTGGCGATGCCGCGATGTTCCAGCGGCTGGACGTATCGGACGAGGGCAGCTGGACCGCACTGGTGGATACGGTCATCGCTCGCCATGGCCGCATCGATGCGCTGGTCAACAACGCGGCCGTCGTGGCTTTCGGCCCCATCACCGCCCTTAGCGTCCAAGACATTGATCGCGTTCTTGGCATCAACGTCAAGGGCACCATGCTGGGGATGAAGCATGTCGGGGCGAAGATGTGCGCCGCCGGGCGCGGGGCCATCGTCAACATTTCGTCGGTAGACGGCCTTCGCGGCGTTAATTCGGTGTCGCTCTACAGCAGCTCCAAATGGGCGGTGCGCGGCTTCACCAAGAGCGCGGCGATGGAGTTCGGCCATCAGGGCGTGCGCGTCAACTCGGTGCATCCGGGCGGCGTCAACACGGCGATGGGCAACCCACAGGCGCTGGAAGGCGACGCGAAGAACTACGGCTATGAACGCGTGCCGTTGCAGCGGATCGGCGAGCCGGAGGAAATCGCCGCCGCCAGCCTGTTCCTCTGCTCGGACGAAGCCAGCTACATCTGCGGCGCTGAACTGGCGGTCGATGGCGGCTGGGCGGCCGGCTATTACCACCATTATCTGCCCGCTGCGCCGGCATCGCTGACATCGATCTAATCCCTTCCCTTTCGGAGAAGCATGAACATGACTGAAGAAGAAAAGGTCTTTTCGGGCGGCGTGGCCGTCATCACCGGCGCGGGCGCTGGCATCGGTATGGGCCTTGCCCGCCGCTGCGGCCAGATCGGCATGACGGTCGTCGTCACCGACATCGACAAGGGCCGCGCCGACAAGGTCGCCGCCGAAATCGTGGCGGCAGGCGGCAAGGCGGAAGCGATCCAGCTAGACGTTTCGAAGCCCGAAGCGCTCGACGCGCTGGCCCAGGATGTGTTCGACCGGCACGGGGCCGTCCGCCTGCTGATCAACAATGCGGGCATCGAAACCATCGGCAATGTCTGGGAAATCCCGACCGCGCGCTGGGAAACGACGCTGAACGTCAACATCCATGGCGTCGTCCATGGCGTGCGCGCATTCGTGCCGCACATGCTGCGCGTCGGTCAGGAAGCATGGATCGCCAACCTGGCTTCGATCGGTTCGTTCGGTCAGATGCCGACGCAGACCGCCTATATCATGAGCAAGCACGCCATCCAGTCCTTCAGCGAATGCCTCTATCTGGAGATGCAGGTCGCGAAGGCGCCGATCAATGTCTGCTCGATCATCCCGGGCATGCTGAAGACCAGCATCTTCGACGCCGATGCTGGCGTTGGCGAGCCGGAAAGCGCGGCAGGGCATCGCGCGACCATGGCCCACATGATGGCCAATTACGGCATGGATCTGGACGAAGGCTGCCGTATTTTCGTCGAAGGCATCGCTGCGCGGAAATTCTGGATTTCGAGCCAGCCGGAGATGACGGAACAGTCGCTCGCCGGTCGTATCGCCTTCTTCCAGGAACAGAGCAATCCGGAACTGGGCGAACAGCAGCGGGCGCTGCTGGGCATCTGAAAAAGCGGCCGGGCGGGTTGAACCTCGCCCGGCCCTTTTTTCCGTCAGGCCCTTGCAGCTTCCTGCTTGACGATTTCCAGGAAGAGCGGCCGTTCACCACCGCCATGCACTTCCAGCCGTGCGCCGCTAACATAGGCGGCGGACGGCGAACCCAGGAACACCACGGCTTCGGCGATGTCGCTACCCCGGCCCATGCGGCCTAGCGGCAGGGAAGACGCGATCCGATCCTGCGCGGCTTGCGAGCCATAGGTCATTTCCGCCGTTTCCGTTTCGATCAGGCCGACGATGATGGCGTTGACGCGGACTTCCGGCCCCCATTCCTGCGCCAGGCTGGTGGTCAGGCTGAGCAGGCCCGCCTTTGCCGCGCCGTAGATCGCGGTGTCGGGCGATGGACGCGCGCCGGAAACGCTGGCGATGTTGACGATCGATCCGCCCACTGCCTTCAGATGGGGATAGGCGGCCTGCGATACATGCAGGGGGGCCAACAGGTTCAGTTGCAGGATGCGTTCCGAAAAGCGCGGGCTGGCAGTGGCGGCGTCGGCCTGCGGCGATCCGCCCGCATTATTGACGACCAGATCGATCCGGCCGTGCCGCGCCACCAGGTCCGCAACCCACGCGTTCACGGCCGCCGGTTCACGAATGTCGCATGCAGCGAACTCGGCCGTTTTGCCATCGACGCCGATCGGTTCTTCCGGCGCGGTGCGCCCACATGTCGCCACGGCATAGCCTTCCGCCAGCAAACGCCGCACGATCGCCGCGCCGATGCCGCGCGTTCCGCCGGTGACGATCGCGACCTTGCCTACACCCGTCTCGCCCACAGCCTTGTCCTTCCTCTTCTGAATAATGCGCAGTCAGCACATCCATTTGAACGGCTCCATAGTCAATCCGCGGCATCTTTCGCCAGTGATAATGCAGTGGTCATTGCAGATTGTTACGCAGATCAGGTATAGGATCGCATCAGAAGCGCATATCGCGTCAGAAGTGGAGAGGATTGATGGCTTATACCCTGCAGCAGTTGAGCGACCTGGAAGATATCCGGACCCTCAAGCATCGTTATTTCCGGGGCATCGACACGGCTGATCTGGCGCTGCTCGGCACCCTTTTCACAGAAGACCTGACCGTCGATTACCGGGGCGGCACCTATCGCGTCCGGTTGGAAGGCCGCGACAACATGCTGGAGTTCCTGGCGAACAGCTTCCATTCCGGCGCCGTCGCCATGCATCACGGCCATATGCCCGAAATCACCCTGACCGGCGAGGACAGCGCCGAGGGAATCTGGTATCTCGAAGATATCTTCATCGACGTGGAGCGCAAAGATCACACCATCGGCAGCGCCATTTACCGTGACGCTTACCGGCGTGAAGATGGCGTCTGGAAGATCGCGCGTACCGAATATGATCGCGTGTTCGAAATGATCCGCCCGCTGGCTGCGGATGCGCAGATCACCTCCCACCATCTCGCGACCGCAGGCCGCAAGCCCGAGCAGCGCAGCGACATCAGCCATTTGATCGAATGGGAAGCGGCTTGACCTAACGGTGATGCTCTTCCGCCACGGCCGGGCCATTTCCCGGCTGTGGATGGAGAATGGAGACGCGGGCGAAACGATGACCCGTCAGAATAAAACCGGGCTTTTTTGGGGAGGAAAGCATGCGCAAGACGCTATATCCAATCGTTTCACTCATCGCACTGGCAGCGCCGGGCACTGCCTTTGCTCAAACAGACGCGCTGGGGGCTGGCGCGGCGAGCGGTAGTGACATTGTCGTCACGGCTCGTCGCCGCGAAGAACGGTTGCAGGATGTGCCGATCGCGGTGAGCGCCGTCGATGCTTCGGCTCTCGACAGCCGTGGGCTCGACAATGTCACGCAGATCAGCCAGATCGCGCCCAACATTCAATTCACGCCGGGCCAGGGTGGCAACAGCGGCGGCATCGCGCCCTTTATCCGGGGCGTGGGCGAGAACGACTTCATCATCACGTCCGACCCCGCCGTTGGCGTCTATATCGATGGGGTATATGTCGCGCGCACCTTCGGCGCGACCACCGAATTGCTGGGCATCGACCGGATCGAAGTGTTGCGCGGGCCGCAGGGTACGCTGTTCGGCAAGAACACAGTTGGCGGCGCGATCAACATCGTGTCGGCGGTCCCGGGCCGGGAGCAAAGGCTCGAAGCCGATTTGCGATATGGATCGTTCAACACGGTGCGCGGGCGGGTCTATGCCGAAACGCCGCTGTCCGACAGCTGGTCGCTCGGCGTCGCCGCACTGGGCGAGTTTGGCGAGGGGTGGCAGAAGATCCCGTCCGGCGACAATCTCGGCAATCGCAAGGTGATGGCTGGCAAGCTGGCGCTGCATTATGACGGCGAAGGCTTGGACGCCGTGTTGCAGGTCGATGGCCTCCACCGGCGGCAGCATAGCGCGCCGCACAGCATGATCGCCTTCACGCCCACCTTCTTTTCCATCCTGCAATCGACCTTCATCGCGCCCTGCTGCACCGTGCCGGGCGACATCGACCGCACCGACAGCAATTCGGAGCTGAACAAGGATCACACCGATGCGGTGAACGCATCGCTGACCCTGACCAAGGATCTGGGCGGCGCGACGTTGAAGTCGATCACCGCCTATCGCTATGTCGATGCGCTGTTCGGCCGCGATGGCGATGCGTCGTCGGCGGTCAATTATGCCGGTGACATTCATGACGAGCGGGCGCGGCAGATCAGCCAGGAATTGCAGCTCTCGCTTGACCTTGGCGGCCGTGGCACTTTGTTGCTGGGAGCCTTCGCCTATCGCGAAAAGACGCGCGACAATACCCGGCTGATAGTCGCCGATGGGCTCTATCCGGCGCTGATTGCGGCGGGGCTCGACCCCTTCCCCATCGCGCCCGGGCTGGCGGTTCCCGCGTCGTCGCTCGACTTCAACATCGATTTCCGCAACCGGCAGCGCACCGACAATCTCGCGCTGTTTGCGAACGGCAATTACGAACTGATCGACGGCCTCTCGCTGGAACTTGGCGCGCGCTACACATGGGAGAAGAAGAAGTTCTTCCAGTCGGCCACGCGGATTTATTCAGGCGAGCCGCTGCTGGCTGGAACGCCGAGCTACACGCTGGAAAAGAGCTGGGACGCCTTTACGCCACGCGCGTCGCTTTCCTACAAGTTCCGGCCCAACTTGATGGCCTACGCGTCCTATTCGCGGGGCTTCCGGTCTGGCGGGTTTAATGGGCGGCCCACCTCGGTCGAGGAAATCGGGTCCTATGATCCGGAATATCTGACCTCCTACGAGGCGGGCGTCAAAGCCGGTTTCGGCGGGATCGCGACGATCAACCTCGCCGTGTTCCGCAACGAATATCGCGATCAGCAGATATTGGTATCGACCCTGAGCCCCACCGGCCTGATCGTCGTCCGCAACGAAAATGCGGGCCGCTCGCGCATTCAGGGTCTCGAACTGGAAGGCGCGTTCAAGGTTTCGCCGCGCTTTACAGTGACCGGCGCACTCGGCCTGCTGGACGCGAAATATCTCGACTATGTTTCGGTCATCAACAATGTGCCGACGGATGTCAGCGACCGCAAGCTGAAGCAGGCACCCGATATCACCGCCAACGCCAGCGCGGTTTATCAGGCGCCGCTCAGCGACAATGTGGAAGGCGTGCTTCGCTTGGACGCAGCCTATAAGAGCCAAGTCTTTGTCGATGCCGAAAACACGCCGTTGTTGCGGCAACCCGACCACGCGATCCTCAACGCCAGCGCGGAGCTGCGCTTTGCGGACAGCGGCCTGTCGGTGCGCGTCGGCGTTGACAATATCACCGACCGGCGCATCATCACGGCGGGTTATGATGCATCGACCAGCTTTGGCTTTACGGAAGCCTATTATTCGCCGCCTCGCCGCTACAGCATCACGCTGGCGCTGCGGCGCTGAGCCGGAACATGGTCCCGGCGGTGCAAACCATCGCCGGGGCCGTTGGCGGCCGATCTGAACATGAGCGATGACACCGCCTTTGCCGACCTGTTGCAGACGCTTTACGGCGGATTGACGCGGTCGCCGCCGTGGGAGGATTTCCTGCGGGCACTGGCGGCGATCACCAACACGACCTTCGCCACACTGCTGATCGGCCGGGGTCATGCGCGGATCGATGCCCATGTCACCCCGGGAGCGGACCCGGAGCGCACGCAGGAATATCAGCGCATCTCGCAGGCCGACCCCTTTGTCGGATTGCCGGAGGGACAGGTCGTTTCCTTTCGCGATTTCGTCCACCATGTCCCGGCGCGCTTCCGCGACTGGTTGGACGTGGCGCGCAGCAGCGAAATTCTGGGCGTCGACCTGCACCGGCCGCCTGATGTCGCCGTGCGGCTGCGCCTCACGCGCGAAGACAGTCAGACGCAATTTGGCGACGCCGAACGCGCGTTGCTCGAACGGCTGATCCCACATCTGCGCATTGCGCTCGACCTTCACGCGCGGCTGACTATCACCCAGGCGGAAAGCCAGCTGTTCAGCAGCGCCATGGCGGGTCTCGCGGTCGCGACCCTGATCCTCGACCGCGAGGGCCGCATCCTGCGCCGCAATGCGCTGGCCACGCAGATGCTGGAAGAGGGAAGCATCATCGCGGAGCAGCATGGCAGTTTTGAAGTCAGGACAGGCTCCAGCGCGGCCACGATCAACCGCATCCTTTCATCGCCACCGCCACAGGGCGAGGAGATCCTGTTCGAAATCGCGACCAACGGCCCCCCCCTGCATGCGCGAGCCCGCGCGGTGCCGTCCTCCGCTTATGCGGATGGCGCGTGGCTGGCGCTGTTCATCGCAGACCCCAGCCGCCCGGCAGGTCCGTCGGAAGAGATACTGCGGGAGCGCTTTCACCTCACCCGTGCCGAATCGGGCTTGGCCCTGCATCTTGCGCAGGGCGCCACGCTGGCCGACGCGGCGGACGCTCTGGGCATCGCCTACAATACCACGCGTTCCCATCTGCGCGCGATATTCGCCAAGACCAACACGCATCGGCAGGTCGAACTGATCACGCTGTTGCGCACGATCGGCAGCGAACCCGAAATCTGATCCATTTGGATGATGCAGCGGCACGGGCCGAAGCATAGCCTGCATCCACGATACGAAAAGTTTTGTGGAGAAGATGATGAAATTCTCGATCATTTACGAAGCGCAGATGGCCGACACGTCGCGCCAGAATGAGCAGCAGGTGTTCCGCGACATTGTGGAGCAGTCCATCTACGCCGAGGAAATGGGCTTCGACACGATCTGGGCCGTCGAACATACCGCGCTGACGCAATATGCGCATATGTCCGCTCCGGAAACTTTCCTTGCCTATCTGGCCGGGCGTACCTCGCGCATCGGCATTGGCCATGGAGTTGTCTGCCTGCCGCCCGCGATGAACCATCCGGTGAAGGTCGCGGAGCGCATCGCGACGCTCGACATCCTGTCGGGTGGCCGCGTCCATTTCGGCATGGGCAAAGGCGGGACGCAGCAGGAAGCGGGCACCTTCGGCTATAATCTCGAAGACCTGCCGCCGATGATCGACGAGAGCATGTATCTGATCCCCAAGATCCTGAAGCATGGCGAGATCGAGCATGACGGCCAGTTCGTGAAGATCCCCTTCCGCCCAATCCACCCGAGTCCGATGCAGGAGCCGCATCCGCCGATCTACATGGCCTGCACCCGCGCCGATACGCTGGTCACCGCCGGTTCGCGCGGCATCGGTGCGCTGGTTCTTGGCTTTGCCGGGCCTGAGGATATCGCGAAGAAGAACGCCATCTATCGTGAGGCTTTCGCCAACCGCAAAGCTGAGGATCAGGTCGGCTACCGTCCGACCCAGCATCTTGCCGCGCTCTGCCCTGCCGTCGTGCTGGAGGACCGCGAGAAAGCCCGCCGCATCGGCCTGCGCGGGCAGCGCTTCTTTGTTGAGTCGCTCGGCCACTGGTATTCGGGCGGCCCCGCGCCCGATGTCGAGGATCTCGACGCCAGCGAAAGCCTGGCCGCGCTTCAGCGTCACAAGGAAGAGACGGTGGCCTGGCTGTCGGACGAAAAGATCACAGTCGGGGGGCATCATACCGAGAGCTTCGAAGTGGTCGATGACGCCTATGGCACGCCGGAGGACTGCATCCGCCAGATCAAGCGACTGCAGGATGCGGGCGCCGACGAAATCCTTTTCATGTTCCAGATGGGCGGCATTCCCCATGACGTGATCATGGAGACGATCCGCAATATCGGTGAGAAGGTGATCCCTTATTTCCGCGAGCAGGCGACACTGGCGGCGGAGTGAGGTGTCTTGCGGGCGGGGCAGCGCGCTCCGCCCGAAACTCGGCTGCGCCAGCTACCTTCCGTTCGCCCTGAGCTTGTCGAAGGGCTTCTCTTAGGAAAGAAGGGCTCCTACAGGCTCAGCGCGAAGGAGGTGAGATCTGGTGAATTTAGGATGACGCGTTATTCCGGCGCGTACAAAGCCTTTATCGCCTCCATCAACCGCGCCGCGCGCTCGTGCGGGTCGCCCTTGGCCAAAGCACGGGAGGGGGCTTCCACCGCTATGGTGGCGTGGTGGGGCAGCAGCGGGAGCAACGCGCCGAGGCCGAACTCTCCTTCACCGGGAAGCAGGCGGTCGAACACGGCTTCATTGACCCGGTCATGCGGCGGCTCGATCGGGCCGTCGTTAAGCTGGACATGACGGATGCGATCGGCGGGCAGGCACGCCACATCGTCCCAGCTTCCGCCGCTACGGATGACGTGAAGCGTGTCGATGCACAGGCCCACTTCCGCGCCCAGCGAATGAGCGATCTCCAGCGCCTGTGACGGCGACCGGATCGAAGATAGCGGATAGGGTTCGATGATGGCGGGAACAGCCGCCTGACGGCAAATCTCGACCATGCGCGCGAGGGATTCCCGCAGCCGCGCATGATCGGGGTCCAGACCCAATATGTTGACGGTGCCGCCCAACTCGGCGGTGAGCTCCGCGCTGCTTTCAAGCAGGTCCCAGTCAGGCTCCGCATCGAGCATGAAAGGTTCGATGATACCGGCACGCAGTCCCGTGTCGCGCAAGGCGGAGATCACCGCCCTGCGCGCAGCCTTGTCCGCCAAGAGGTCAGGCGTCGGGCTGATCGGGATCGGGGTGACGAACAGGCTGACAGCGGTGAAGCCCGCGCTCGCCGCCGCCTCTATCACGGTCAGCGCGTCAAGATTGACGAGCGAAAGATGGTCCAGGCAAAATCCGTTCGGAGGGACAGTCATGACAGCCGCCCTCCTGCATCACCCGGCCGGTCAGGCGTGAACGCCTCCATCAACGCGCACGATCGCCCCATTCATATGCCCTCCATCCTCGCTCGCCAGCATGGCGATGACGCCCGCTATCTTGTCAGGAGTCGCAAATCCATTGATCGGGCCGAGATGATTATACAACTCCCAGTCGGCTCCTTCCACCATACCGGTTCGGACGCTGTTGGCGAGCGGCGTTTCAATGCCGCCCGGAGCCACGGCATTTACGCGCACGCCGCGCTTCACATATTCCCAGGCGAGACTCTGGGTATAGGCGGCGACCGCGCCCTTGCTGGCGGCGTAGCCGGTCAGGAAGGGATGACCGAAATGGCTGGAGGTCGAAGCGGCGTTGACGATATTGCCCTTCGTCTTTTCCAGATGCGGCAGTGCTTCGCGGCACATCAGGAATGTGCTGCCCATGTTGACCGCGATGATCGACATGAAGGCTTCATAGTCGGTGGTCGCTGCATGGCTCGACCGGATGATGCCAGCCATGTTGATGAGGACGTCGAGCTGCCCGGCTTCTTCCACCCACTGCGCGACGATCGAGCGGGCAGTAGGCTCGTCTGCTGCCGATCCCGCACGGACCGCAATGCCGGGTTGTTCCTGCCTTAGCGTTTCCAGCCCTTTTTCATCCAGGTCGACCGCCAGCACCCGGCCGCCCTCTGCGGCAAGGCGGATCGCGGTCGCACGCCCGATGCCGGACGCTGCGCCAGTGACGATGATCGACTTGCCTGCAAATCGGCGTCCGAAGTCCATGGCCTGCTCCGTCATGCCACGATGGCGGGGTGCGGGATGCGCGGATCGCCCAGCATCGCGCGGTAGGAAGGCGGCGTCCGGCCGCCCGCTTCGGTGATGCCATATCGCTGCGCGATTTCAGCGGTGATCAGGGTCTGGCCGTTCAGTTCGTCGCGGTTCGGATCATCATGGATGGCGGCGATCACCCGGCCGTTGAATTCGGGCGTTTCCGCGTCTGCCATGAACTTTTCATATTGTTCGGGATGTTCCGAAAGCGTGCGGGCGCTGCGTTCGGTGAGCAGCGGTCCCATCCAGAGCGAGATGGCGGCGACGCCGGTGCCCCGGAAGTCCACGCCCATGTCGGCAGCGAACTTGTCCACACCAGCCTTCTGCGCGCCATAGGCCGCGCCGTGCATGTAGCAGACGGAGCCAAAGGAGGAGGTGAAGGCAATGAGGCCGTTGCCTGCCGGAACCATCATGCGCGCGGCATGCCAGCTCGCCAGATAATGGGAACGCAGCCCGACATTCAATATGTCGACGAGGCCAGTGGATTTTTCCCAGAAGGGACCGGGCTTCACCAGATCGTCGTTCAGGGCGGCGACATTGTTGACCAATATGTCGAGGCGGCCGCTTTCATCGCGAACGCGCTCGAACAGCGCAGCGATCGCGCCGTCGTCGGCATGATCGACCTGCACCGCGCGGCCCTCGCCACCGGCTGCGTCTACCTGCGCCGCGGTGGCGCCGATGGTGCCGGGCAGTTCCGCATCGCCTTCGCGAACCGAGCGGCCCGTCACATAGACGCGATAACCTTTTTCTCCCAGCGCGGCGGCGATACCCCGGCCTGCCCCTCTGCTCGCGCCTGTTACGATCGCGACCGGACGTTCACTTCTCTCCATTTTCTTTTCTCCTTATGCCGCCTGCGTGGAACTGCGCTTGTCGAGCGTGACGTGCATGCCGTTGGTGCGCTTGTGCAGGTCGGGGGTCTTGTCGCGGGGATTGTAGAACTGCTTGTACCAGGTGCGGACCTTGCCATAGGGGCCGTCATTGGGGATGACGAGCGGATTGAGGCAGGCCTTCTTGTTCTGCCAGATCTCGACGTCCTGGGCAAAGGCAAGGCGGCTGCCTTCCTGATATTCGAGCGCGGCTGCGCGCAACTCGTCGGTGACGGGCGCGGAGCCGTCATTCACCTGCACCATCAGGCCATGCCAGACGCGGATCTTGCCATCCTCGATCGGCGTGTGGGTGATGAGGATGAAGCTGTCGAACGTCCCTTCCATCTCCGACTGGAGGATCGAGGGGCCGGTATACCAGGTGTCGAGCGTCAGCACGTCCTCCGGATTCTGCACCAGCGTGCGGTGACCGGCGGCATAATATTGATGGACGATATGATCCTTGAACTCATTGGCGAAGTAGACGAAGTCCTTCGCGCCATGGATCGGGATGAAGTGGCCGAAGTCGGCCATGTTGTCCACGACCTCGATCGGGTGGATGTCGAGATCGCCCATGAAGTCGATCTTCCAGTTGACCCAGCCCGGCGCATCATAATGGCCGCCGAAATCGGGCAGGTCGAAATTGGGTTCGAGCGCTTCGGGATCGTGCCAGATCCAGATCGTGCCTGCGCGTTCCACCACCGGAAAGGTCTTGAGCTTGGCCGCCTTGGGCACGAAGTCGGAATAGGGAATGTTCTTGCACGCGCCGTCCGGGCCGAACTGCCAGCCATGGAAGGGGCAGCGGATCGAATCGCCCACCACCTGCTCGCCGTCGCGCACGATGTAGCTGGTCGTGTTCTTCGCCAGATGCGCGCCCATGTGCGGGCAATAAGCCTCCGTCACATAGACCTGCCCGCTCTCGCCACGGTACATCACCATGTCCTGGCCAAGATAGCGCATCGCCTTGGGGCTGCTCGTCGCCTCGGCGCTTTCACCCACCATGAACCAGCCACGTGGAAAGGTGAATTCTCCCAGACGATAGTCCGACGATGTCGCCATTGCTTGATCCTCTCACTGCGCGCGGCAAAATAGCAGCTAATGCAGCGAGTCACAGCCTCGCCCATCGCCTGCCTTGAAATCTCCCTCTTTCTACGCAAAACACGATCCAGAAAGCAAGTTCATATGTTAAATGCGCGTTTTGAAGCCATCATGATGATGAGGTAAGCAGAATATGTCGGAACCCTCTCCGCCTGGCCTTCCCGCTCCGAGCCAGGATCTCATGCGGCAGGCGCTTCAAGCCTATGTCGATCGCATCAATGCTGGCGACAAGGACGGCGTCCTTGCGCTGTTCGCCCCCGGCGCGGTGATCGAAGATCCGCTCGGATCTCCGCCCAAGACAGGCGCAGATATCGATAGCTGGTTTGCCGACACGATCGCCTTCGACACGCACATCCGGCCCGTTGCGCCCATCAGGGGATCTCACGCCAATGCCGCCGCGCTGGTCTTCGATGTGACGTTCCAGCCGCCCGAGGGCCCTCGCCTGCTGATCAGGTCGCTCGACGTGTGCACCTTCGATGCGGAAGGACGCATCACCAGTCTAAAAGCTTATTGGGGACCGGACGACATGGAGCCGGTTTCCTAACGAAAAAGGGGCACCTGACCGGGCGCCCCTTCTTCCTGTCGCGTAGCGCGCTGGCGCTTATGCGGCGACCAGCTCACGCGGCGCTTCGGCCGGATATTCGGCAGGGCCACCATAGTCATAAGCGGCATTCAGCGCCTTGATGAAAGCCGGATCATTCAGCGGATCAGTCGGCGTCTCGATCTGGAAGCCGCGCGAACGGACATCCTTGATCAGCGTGTCGAACACCTGATCATAGGTGAGGTTGTCCGAGCCATCCATGTTCTTCTTGAGCTCGGCATAGTCTTCGAACACTTCGGCCGACCAGTGGACGAGGAAGCGCAGTTCATCAGTATGATAACGCTCGATGACTTCGTCACCGGTCTTTACCAGCCAACCATCAGGGTTACCCGGTTCGCCGCTGAACAAGGAGTCGAAGCCCAGACCCTTCGGCTTGCGTCGCTCGATCGGGCCGTTGGCTTCGCCGCGATGGACGAGCATCTCGTTCTGGACGAGCACGCCCCGATTATAGACAGGCGGCTGCAAGCGGGCTGGCTTTTCCAGCGGGCCCTTGGGCCAGTAGGTGAAGCCGCTTTCCGGGTCATGGCTGAACCAGGTGATCACCTGTGCCATCTTGATCAGATAGTCCTGGAACAGGCCCGAGCGGCCCATGATCGAACAGAGCCAGGTGGGCGAGTTCTCATAACGCACGCCGCGGAAGCTCGGCGAGTCCAGATGGCCCGGATCAGTGTTGCCGCAGGGGCCGTTCACGTTGAACAGCATCATCTGCGGCTTGGCATATTCCGCGTTCCAGTAGGACTTGGCATATTCCAGGAAGGTCGGATTGTAGAAGGTGTCCTGGATTTCCGGATACATGCAGGTCGAATAATTGGCATAGAAGCCCCGGAAGGTGGGCGTCAGGAACATGTCCAGCGACGGTTCGAACCCTTCCGGAAATCCGCCAGCGAAAGTCGCGATAAGGGACTCAGGCGTCGGGAAATGCTGGGCAATGATGAGCTTCCACGCTCCGCTATGGACCACGTCCAGCAGCCGCCTACGCTGATCCTCGGTATACACATTGGTCAGTTCGCGCGGCGGCGAAACAGGTTGCAGGAGGTCGGACAAATGCCGCTTCTGCTCATTGCTCAACATGGCTCTCGAACTCCTCTCCAAACGGCCAGGCGAATCGTCCCATTCGCCATCAATGTAACAAAGTTATCGATCTATAACTTTTTCGTCAATCCTCTTTGGTGAGTGGATGCTCATACCCACCGCCTGGCCATTTTGCGTCACACAAGAAGGATAATGGCACGGGATCGACAGAAGAATGGCTGGCCCCGCAAGCGCGACGGTGGCACCTTCCCCACAACAAGATAGGAGAGGACAGGGCGCAATGGCTGACGCGTTGGACGGATCGAACGACAAGCGCGATATGGAAGCGCGCGCGGCAGAGCGGCTGCTCTCTGGCCAGTCCTGGGAAGATTTCTGCGATGTCCTGAGGGTTGCGGGCGGGATGATCGACCGGTTCGGTGATGACCCGTCCGATCTGGACAGGGCCGAATGGTATCGGTTCCTGACCCGCGTGGCGCGGTCAAGCTTCGAACGATTGATCGAAAATGCCGAGCCCACGCGCCCGCGCCTGCGGGACATGGTGTGGAGGCAGTCGATCAACGTGCAAACGGTCGATCAGGACCATCTGATGTGCCAGTTCGATGAAGCCCGTGATTACCGGATCATCGGCACGCGCGGCACCATACCCTATTTCGTTCTCGCCATTTTGACCGCCCCAGCGCCCGAAGATGTCGGCGCGCGCGATTGGGCTCAACTTGGCCTGAACGGCCTCAAGGAATTCGACCCATCCAATCTGAAGACGACCGGGTTCCTGGGCAGTCAGCAGCTTCATGTCGAGGACGACGGGACGTTCGAGATCATCCTGTCGCAAAATGATCCGGGCGAAGGCAAGAACTGGTTGAAACTGCAGCCCGACAGCAATTGCATCCTCATCCGGCTCGTCTGGAGCGACCGGGACAGGGAAATTGCGCCTGACATGCGGATCGAGCGGATGGATGAAGCGGCGCCCGAACCACTCACCCCTGCGCTGATGGCCAATAATCTGGCGTGGGCCGGGCAGGCCGTGCTTGGCTATGCGGAGCTGGTGCGCAACTGGTGGAACGGCACGCAAGGCAACTTCGCCGCGAAGCTGAACCGGCTCGACTATAGCCGCGCGCAATATCTGTCGAATGGTGGTGTGCCCGACCGCCACGTTGCCTTTGGTGGCTGGGAAAAGAAGCTGGAAGAAGCACTGGTGCTGGAGTTCGTGCCGCCTGAGTGCGAATATTGGAACTTCCAGATCTGCAACATGTGGCAGGAAAATCTCGACACGTTCGAGGATGGCAATGGGTGGGTAAACAACTACCGCTTCGTTGCCGAGCCTGACGGGCGCGTGCGCATCATCATCGCCGAACATGATCCGGGCCTTGGCGGGAATTGGGTGAATTCCTTCGGTCATGAAAGGGGCATCTGGGGCTTGCGGCTCGTGCGAACGGAGAGCACCGCAGAGGTCAATCTGTGGCGCTTGCCGCTCGCCCGATTGGAGGCAGAGGGGGAAGCAGCGCTCAGTCCCGACGCAGCGATCCTGACCGGACAATTTGTGGATTGATGCCATGGCTGTGCGCACGCTTGACCATGTAAACATCCGCACGGCGGACGTGCCGGGCACTGCCGCCTTCTTCAAGGATGTACTGGGCCTTCGCGCCGCCGCCGCGCCGGGCGCGGAATCCATCGACAAGGGTTGCTGGATCCACGATCCCGATGACCGGCCGATCATCCACATCGGTCCGATCGAGGCGCGCTATCCAAGTGACGACGCATTTCCCTTCCACCCCGCACGGGGAAGTGGCGCGGTGCATCATGTCGCGTTGGAGTGCGATGATCTGCCGGTGATGCTGAGCCGTCTGACGACAGCAGGCGTGAACGTTGTGCGGAAAGATTATCCGCCTGCCAATCTCGTCCAGCTGTTCGTGGAAGAGCGGAACGGGATCATCCTTGAACTCAACTTTCGTTTGGAGCAGGCATGACGGCCGATCCGATGCTGGTCCTGTCGGGTCCACCCTTTGGGCATCTGCCGCTGCTCGATCGCCTGGCACCCGCGCGGGAGGCGGGCTTTTCCGGCATATCGTTGATGCCCGGCGACATCTGGTCGCTGGAAGCAGCCGGGATGAGCGCAGTCGAGATCGGCCAGCGGATAGCAGACCATGGCCTCGCCGTCATGGAAATGGATTGCACGGCCTGCTGGCTGCCTAGCCAGCGGACTGCGGGTGACGATGTTCCCATGGCAGCGCTCCTGCGATCCTTGACCCCAGGTCGCGTGATCGAAGCCGCAGCGCGGATCGGATCGCCGTCCGTCACTGCCGTGGAGATGATGGGCGTTACGACCTCGCTCGATGAAGCGGCGGAAGCCTTCGCATATCTGTGCGATCTTGCCGCTGAACATGGTTTGAAGGTGCATATCGAGTTCCTGCCCTTTGGCGGGATTCCCGATTTGGCGAGCGCATGGGCGATTGTTCAGGCGGCAGGACGGATCAATGGCGGCCTGACGCTCGACAGCTGGCACTTCTTCCGCAGTGGTTCGAGCTTTGAGCTGCTGGAGCAAATTCCGGGATCGCGCATCCACACCATCCAGATCAATGATGCCCCGGCAAAGGCTGAACCCGACCTGCTGCAGGAAACGATGAGTTCCCGCCTGATCCCTGGGCAAGGGAGTTTCGACCTCCCGCGCTTCATTCGAACACTGGACCGGACGGGGACCGAAGCACCGATTTCCGTCGAGATCTTTTCGGCCGCGACCCGGTCGGCGCCGATGGCCGAAGCGATAAAATCCTGGGCGCCAGCCGCCCACGGCATCATCAGAAAGGCAAGAGAGATACAATGAATGGAGAGGAGGCGCCAATCGGCGCGGTGGTCGTGGGCACGGGCTTTGGCCTGTTCACACATGTGAGAGCGCTGCGGGAAGCAGGCTTTGACGTTCGCGCGATCATCGGGCGCAACAGGGAACGCACCGCAGAACGCGCCGCGCCACTCGGCATCCCGCTGGCGTCGGACAATCTGGAACAGGTGCTCGCCGATGATCCGGCGATCCGCCTTGTGACAGTCGCAACGCCGCCGCACGCCCACTATACGCCAGTCATGCAGGCGATCGCCGCCGGTCGCCATGTGATGTGCGAAAAGCCTTTCGCGCGTGATCTGACGCAGGCGCGCGAGATGCTCCACGCGGCGAACAGGGCAGGAATCGTCCATGCTCTGGGCGCGGAGTTCCGGTTCGACAGCGCGCAAGCACTGTTGCGGCGTGTGGTGCAGGACGGCCTCATCGGTGATCCGCTGATGTTCAGCCGCATCTATCAGCAACCCGGCACGGGCGAGGACGAGCCGCTTGCGGATTGGTGGACGGACGCAGCCCAGGGCGGCGGATTCCTGGGGGCGTTCGGCACGCACATGATTGATCAGGTTCGTTCGACCGTGGGCGAGATCGTCGCGGTCAATGCGATATTGCGCAAGCTTACGACCAGCCGTCCCACGATGACGTCGGACGACTATTATAATGTGCAATTCCGCACGGCGAACGGCTGCATGGGTGTGATCGAGGCGGCGATGAACTTCCCCGGCCCGTTCGTCATGGCGACGAAAGTCGCGGGAACGAAGGGTGCTGCGTGGATCCAATCGGGCAGCGCCTTTGGCGATCCCGAAGAAGTCTGGATCAAGGACGCGGACGGGGCTCGTCAGGTGCCGATGCCCGACGAACTGGTCAACCCGGCGCCCGAGCCCTTTGCTGTCAAGGAACTGATCCAGACCGAAATGGATCGTTGGCATACGCAAGGCTTCGATGTCGCGCCCTATGCCAAGCTGTTCCGCCAGATGAAGGCCAGGATCGAAGGGCGTGCGCCTCCGCTTCCTGATCCGGCGGGTGATTTTCAGGACGCAGCGGCGGGGCAGGCGGTGCTGGACGCCGCTCGCCTGTCCGCCGCGGAAGGCCGTTGGGTCGAAGTGGAGGCAGTATGACGAACCCATCCTATGATTTTTCGGGCGCGCATGTCCTCGTCACCGGCGGCACCAGCGGCATTGGCGCTGCGGCAGCGGGGGCCTATCGCGAAGCCGGTGCGGATGTGACGATCACAGGCACGCGCGGGAGCGCCAGCGAATATGATGCCGACTTGTCGGGCTATCGTTATCTGAAGATGGACATTGAGAATGGCGAGAGCATCGACGCCGTTGCCGCCAGCCTCGACCAACTGGACATATTGGTGAACAATGCTGGTATGGCGCTGCCGAGCCTGGGCCTTGACGAATATGAGCCCGATGTTTTCGCGCGATCCGTCAATATGCTGCTGGTCGGCGCCTTCCGCATGGCCCGGCAAAGCGCTGACCTGCTGGCACAAAGCAAAATTGCAGGAGGTGCGAGCGTCGTCAGCATCGCATCCATGAGCAGCTATTTCGGCATCCCGATCGTTCCGGGCTATGGGGCGGCGAAGACAGGCCTGCTTGGCCTTACCCGAACGCTGGCGGTGAAGTGGGGCGAGCGCGGCATCCGCGTCAACGCCGTCGCGGCAGGGCTGACCCGCAGCCGCATGACGGAGGGCACGTTCGCGCAGGATGAGTGGATGGCGCCGACGCTTGCGAGAACGCCGTTGGGCCGCCCGGGCGAACCGGAAGACATTGCCAATGCGATCCTGTTCCTGTCGAGCCCCGGCGCTGCGTGGATCACGGGCCAGACCTTAGCCGTCGATGGGGGGTATACCGTCGCGGGCTGATTATAGGCATCCGATATGAAAGGAGCCGGTCTTTGCAGGCCGGCTCCTTTTTCACATCCGAGCTGCTTAGTGCAGTTCGAAATTCTCTTTGACCGGCCCACGTGTCTGATTCCAGAGGTCCACAAGCCGCCACGGCCAGGACAGGAATACGCGGCCCTTCGAGTTATTATAATAGCTGCTCGCCCTCGGATGGGTCCAGATCATGTTCTTCATCTGGTCTTCCACCGCGCGGTTCCACTGCTCGAAAGCTTGCTGCGTCGGCTCAACGGCGCGCGCGCCACTGGCGTTGATCCAGTCGAGGCATTCGACGATGTAGTTGACCTGCGCTTCGGAGATCAGATTCTGTCCAGCCGCGTGGTTGGGCGCGCTGTTAGGGCCGACGGTCATGAAATAGTTGGGATATCCCGGGACAGTCACGCCGAGGTAGGAACGCGGATCGTCCTGCCCCCATTCGTCGCGGAGCGAACGTCCGCCCTTGCCGTGAATTTCGAGCTTGCCCATCATGTTGGCAACGTCGAAGCCGGTGGCGCAGACAATGATGTCGAACTCATACTCCTTCCCATCCTTCGTCCGGATACCCTTGGGGGTGAAGCATTCGATCCCGCCATCTTCCAGCGTCACATTGGGCTGCTTGAGCGCATCCAGCCAGCCCGCATCGAGGATGATGCGCTTGGAAAAGATCGGGAAGTCCGGCGTCATCTTTTCCTTGAGGTCCGGCCGGTCGTGGAACTTCGCTTCCAGATGGGCCAAGGCCCACTGGCGCGCGCCTTCGTTGGCAGCCGAGACCGACGGGCTGTCTACGGGCCATTCCGGGTCCTTGACGACATTGCCGTAGAGGCCGTCCGCCGCGAACCAGTAGACGCGGAAGCGGAACCATTCGCGGAAGTGCGGGATGTAGCGCAGGGCGAACTTCATGCCCGGCGACACCTCATGATTGATCTCCGGATTGTAGATCGTCCAGTAGCGCGTACGCATGAAGACGGTGAGGTCACCCACCTGATCCGCAATCGCGCCGATCAGCTGCGCGGCGCTGGCACCGGTGCCGATGATGCCGACGCGCTTGCCCTCGATCCGCACGGACGGGTCCCAGGTCGCGGTGTGCATCATCTTGCCCTGGAAGTCTTCGCGACCCGGAATATCCGGCCATTTCCAGCGGTTCACCGGACCATGTGCGTTGATGACGGCATTGGCGCGGATCACTTCTTCCGTGCCATCCTTGCCGCGCACCGTCACATTCCAGACGGCTTCGGCATCGTCATAGCGCAGGGCGACCACTTCAGTGTTGAAGCGGATGTTGCGGCGCAGGTCGTATTTGTCGGCGACGTGCAGCAGATATTTCTGCATGTCCACGCCCTTGGGATGATAGTGCGTCCATTCCGGCGTGATTTCGAAGGAGTAGGAATAGAAGTGGCTCGGCGTGTCGACGCCGACGCCGGGATAGCGGTTTTCATACCATGTGCCGCCGACCTCGGGATTCTTCTCGATGACGATATGCTCGTAGCCAGCCTCTTCCAGCTTCAGCGAGGCCGCGAGGCCCGTCATGCCCGCGCCGATGACCAGCACCTTGAAGCCTGCCTGCGGCGGCGTACGGCCTTCGATTTCCTTGCGGGGCTTGGGCAGCTTGAAACCGATCTGGTCGAAGAGCAGCGGCAGGAATTCGTCGGCGACTTCCTCACCCACGCCCACGCTCATCATCCGCTGCATCAGCTGTTCGGAAGGATCATCTTCCCGCGCGGCGCCCGGCGTCGTCAGAACATGCAGCAGCTTCGACCGCAATTCCTGGGCATATTCGTCCGGTATCTCGGTCCCGGGAACCGCGAATGGCGGCTTGATATAGTTGCCGAAGATATCCAGCATCACCGCATCGTGCGTGAGATGCACATAGACCATCAGCAACGTGTGGATATTCGCGCTATCCAACGCTTCCCGCAGCTCATCGCTGTCAGGCAGCGGCAAGCTGCGGTCGTGCCAATCTCTCGCTATTACCGCGGTTTCTGCATGTTCGACCATCTTTAGAACCTCTCCGACTCAAGATGTGAGTGTTTACTCACTTATGGATATTGAAGGACAATTTCGAAGTCAAGTTGGGCGTTGCCCTCCTTCATGCGCCGCCGAGGAATGTGCCGACAACCGTCCGGACATGGGCTTCGATCTCCACTCCATCCGGAAGCTCGGCGTCAATCAGCAGGTAATTGTGAACAGGCATCAGGAGCATCGACAGCAATATCTTCGCTGCTGCCGCAGGGCTGTCCTTGGCGATACCGGCACGCGCGAGATGCGCGGCCAAGGGAGCGACCAGATAGTCATCCTGGCTTTGGCGGATCATCGGGCCGAATTCGGCGAACTCATGCGCTTCACGCAAGAGCAAACGTGCCATGCCTACCGTCGAGGGCCGGGTGAATTCCAGGAGCAAGGCGACGCCGAACGCGCGCAGATCGGCCTCCGGCTCCGCCGGGTCATTCAATTGCGGCAGGGGGAAACGCTCCACCCCGGCAGCGAGGCAGGCACGAAACAGCGCCGCCTTGTCCTCATGCCAAAGATAAAGCGTCCGCTTCGAAACACCCGCCGCCTGGGCGATCGCATCCATGGTGAGGGCGCGATAGCCCTGGCGGATAAATTCCTCTCGAGCGATCTGCAGCAGGCGGCGCTTCTTTACGAGGGTCTGATCCGCCCGGCCCATCCGCGCGGGGGCCAGAGCTGAATCTGCCAGGGTGAGCTTGGCTTCCGGTGTCGCCATCAACCAGCCTCAGCCTTCATGCCGGACGGGGAAACGATCATAATAAAAGCTGAAGCGTTCGCGCGCAGCGGCTTCATTCAAGCCGAAAACGCCTTCAAGGTCGTAGATCACCTTCCCATGCTTGTTGCGCGGATTTTCGTTGAGATAGCCGAGCAGTTGGGCCTCCACCTCTGGCGTCAAATCCAGCCCCGCCAGATCATAAACCTGGCGCATCACCTGTTTCTGGTCAGCCATATATTCGTGGAAGAGAATATCGGCGGACTGGTCAGGGCCCCATGCATCCCGCTGATCGACACAGGCGCGCAGCAGCCGCTCGATCCGCTCCATCCAGAGCCGGGCCAGTGCAGGCGGATCGATGGGGTCGCGCCGGATGCGGTCGCTATAGCCAAGCATGGTGGTCAGCGATCGCAAAACGGCGATGGGATCACGATGGGTGATAACCATCGTCGCGTCGGGAAACACGGACTTGATCGACGCCAGATTTTCCATGTGTTGCGGCGATTTCAGCAGCCAACGATTGGGGCCGCGATGCCAGGTTAGGACCTGCAGCACCTTCTTCTCATAAGCGTAGCTGGGCGTGCGGTCATGGGCGAAATAATAGTCGATCCAACGAGGGATGCGGGACTGGAACTCCCAGCTGTAGCAGTTCAAATCCATGTAGAGCAGTTCATTGTCTTCATGGATCGATGCAGCATCCATGCCGTGCATCGCCGCCATATGCGGCAGGACTGCTTCGAATGCGCTCCAAAGTTCTGCGCTGCGCGTGATGCGCGGGTCTATCTCGCCGGGCGCAAGATCGCGCAGCTGCACAGGCTCCTCGGCCTCCCAGAGCGTCAGCGAACGCAACCGCTCGTCACGTGCGAGCCAGTTCACCAGATGGGTCGTGCCCGAGCGCGGCAATCCCGCGATGAAGAGCGGACGGTCGATCTCTATGTCGAGAATTTCCGGATGCCGCTTGACGATGTCCTCGATGCGCAGGCGGTTCACCATCACCCGGACGAGATGGTCGAGCAAGGTGATGCGGCCTCCGCGAGTGAGGCCTTCATCCTCATCCCACGCCTGGAGCGTCACCGCCATGCGTTCGCGGAAACTTTGATCCTCACCGAAATCATCGAGGCCGCCTGACTCCGCGATAGCCTGGGCCAGAACTTCATCGACCGTCATGTGTACCGGACGGTCTGCAGGACCTTGGCGGGCTGCGTCCAACATCGGCGTGATGACCGGGTTCGCCATGTCGTTGATATGGATTTCCTGCGGCTCCGGCAGCGTGGTTTCGTTCATTGTTGATCCTTTATTGCGTGGCTGGAGCCAGCTTCATGCAGTTTGGGGGAAAGTGACGATGACTTTCGCGGAGGCATCCGTGTCTGCAGCGATGCGGAACGCCTCATCCAGTTGGGCGAAATCTACCCGATGGCTGATCAGCGGGCCGATGTTCACATCCCCGCTTGCCAGCATCTGGAGGCATTCGTTGAATTCGTCCTCCCGGTCGGTCGCGATCGATCCGGAAATGCTGAACTCATTGGCCATCATCTTCCACAAATTGATCGGCATCGGCTTTTTATGGAGGGCGACGATCACGATCCTCGCCCGGAATTTGGCCACGTCCAGCAGTTCGGCCAGCGGCGGTTGCGCTCCTGCCGCGTCGATGATCACATCGCTGCCGACATATGGCATGCCGAACCGTTCGCCTGTGCCATGCGCCTTCCCCACGGCTTCGACCAGCGGCTCGCGCGAGGGGTTTACCATGACGGCAGCACCGAGCTGACGAGCTCGTTCCAGTCGGGCGTCGGACAGATCAGCGACGAGAATGTCTTCCACGCCGCGATGGCGAAGGCAGATGATGGTGCATAGGCCGATCGGACCTGCGCCGAGTATCACCACCTTTTCACCCGGCTGCACCCGGCCGATGTTCACACCATGCAGGCCGACCGACAGGGGCTCTGCCAAGGCGGCCTTTTCAAGCGGCAAGCTATCGGGGATGGGGCAGATGTCGGCTCCGGCACGCGCATCCGGAATGAGGATGAACGGCGCGAAGGCCCCGGCCGGCCCGCCGCCGCCTATCAGCCCCGCGTCCGGATTGACGGCGCAGCGCTGGCCCGGCCGGATGCCGCTGACCTGCTCCCCCACCTTCTCGACAATGCCTGCAAACTCATGCCCGATCGGCAGTGGTTCGATGAGCGGCGCGCCCCCGCCCAGGCCACCGGCCGCGACATATCCCAGATCACTGCCGCATACGCCCGTCGCGCTGATGCGCACCAGCACGTCGCGAGGGCCGACTTCGGGGACGGGAACCTGATCCACGCGCATGTCGCCCACGCCATGTACGCGCACCAAGGGCATGGTTGCGGCATATTGCTGGCCCAGGCTTAAGCCCGGCCCATCGGACTCGCTCATTAGGTCCTCTCCTTTTTGTCGTTAGGTTGATTTGGTAAACCAATCAGTTTCCGAGTCAAGGAACTGAGAGGATTTCGGCAGTTGGGCACGAACAAAAATGCCCCGCGCTTCATCAGCGCAGGGCAGCATCTTCATCGTCGAGGGAGTGTGGGATCAGCCGATTTTTGCGGAGACCAGGAAGGGCCGGAGATAGGCTTCCATCCCTTCGCTGCCGCCTTCGGAACCCATGCCGCTGTCGCCAACGCCGCCGAAGGGCGTTTCCGGCATGGCCATCGCAAAGTGATTGAGGCCCAGCATGCCAGCATGGATGTTTTGGGCGATTTTGCGCTCAGTGCTCATGCTGTTGGTGAAGGCGTAAGAGGCCAAGCCATAAGGAAGGCGGTTCGCTTCGGTCAGCGCGGCCTCGATATCGTCAACCGGCATCACCAGCATGAGAGGACCGAAGGGCTCCTCATTCATGGCGTCCATTTCAGGAGTCATGCCCGACAGGACGGTGGGCTGGAAGAAATAGCCGCGATTACCGATGCGCGACCCACCCGTTTCAATTCTGGCACCGCGCTGCACCGCGTCTGCCGCCAGTGCCTCGATCTTCGAGAGCTGGCCTGCGGTCGTGAGCGGGCCCATCTGCGTGTCCGCTTCCAGGCCATCGCCGACGCGCAGCTTGCCAGCGGCTTCGGTCACGCCTGCGACGAAATCGGCGTAGAGCGGCTTTTCCACCAGGAAGCGGGTCGGCGACACGCACACTTGCCCGGCGTTACGGAACTTGAATTCGGTAGCGAGGGGGACGACCGTCGAAAGGTCCGCGTCCCGCGCGACGATGACGGGATTGTGCCCGCCCAGTTCCATCGTCACCTTCTTGAGATGCTGTCCGGCCGCGCTCGCCAGCAGGCGGCCGACGCGGGTCGATCCAGTAAGCGTCACCTTGTGAATTTCCGGAGCCGCACAGAGCGTGGACGAGATCGCGGCGGCATCACCCCAGATCACGCTGATGGCGCGTGGCGGAAGGCCCGCTGCCAGCAAAGCCCGGCCGATCCGCCAGCCTGAGCCCGGCGTTTCCTCGGCGCATTTGAGCACGACGGAACATCCCGCTGCCAGCGCTGGCGCGACCTTCTGCATCACCGTCCAGGCCGGGAAGTTCCAGGGCGTGAAGGCAGCAACAGGCCCCACAGGACGGCGCTCCACCGCCCAGCGCATGTCGCTGGCGCGGGTCGGGATCAGACGTCCATAGGCGCGGCGGCCTTCTTCCGCATACCAATCAAGCAGGTCTGCGGAGGCCAGCCATTCGCCGCGCGCCTGCGCCAGCGGCTTGCCGCCTTCACGTGTCATTTCAGCAGCGGCCTCATCGGCCTCGCCGCGCATCAGGTCAGCGGCGCGGCGCAGGACCTTGCTGCGTTCGAAGGGGGAGATGGCCGACCATTGGGCAAAGCCGTCCACCGACAGCCGCGCCGCCTCTGCCGCTTCCTCAGCGCCGCAGGATGGCAGTGTCGCGATCAGTTCTTCGGTGGCCGGGTTGACCAATTGTATCGTGCCGAGGGACCCCTGGCTGCGTTCCTGACCATCGATGATGGGGCGGGGCGTTGAATTGGTCATGGGCAGGGTCCTCCAGCTCTTGGATGCGCCGCAAAGCTCATGCCTTGACGATCAGCGGCGCATGGGTTGGCGGCTTCTTACCCTTCCTGATCAGCAGGGGAAAGGCCCGGCCGCCAGTGAACGGCGCGGTTCAGGCGCCCCGAATGAAATCAGCGGTCGGCGATGCGGCGGCAGCCAGCCGCAATTCACCCAACAGGCCCGCCCAATAGCTTTCCGACCCGTCAGCCAGACGCCAGCCATGCAGGCGGCGGGTGAGCAGTTGCAAGTCATATTCCTCGCTGATGCCGATTGCGCCATGAACGGCATGCGCAATTGCGGCAACCTGCCCCGCTGCCAGGCTGGCGCCATGCTTGGCGATCGCGGCGTCGGCAAGCTTCGGCTGAAGTCCCGAGCGCGCGCCGATCGCGGCGGCGATGCGGGCGGCGACGGCCTGTTCGGCCAGAACGGACAGTTGCTGCTGCACCGCCTGCTGCTTGCCGATTGGCTTGCCAAACTGCACCCGCTCATTGGCATAGGCGACGGTCATTTCCATGACCCGGCCAGCGGCGCCGGATATGAGCTGCGCCCGCAGCACCGCCGCGATGGGACGCAATGCCGCGCCGTTGAGCCCGGCCACATGAGCGTCGACGTCATGGGGGACGCCAGTCGCTTCGATCTTTGCCGCGGTGAGCACCGGCGCGTCTGCTGTGCCGGAAAGGATGTGCGAGGCGACGGCGGCAAAGGGGACTGCCCCCGCACCGGTAGCGATCGCGATCGGACCTTCGGGCGCTTCAACGCCAGCGGTGGCGAGCAGCGCGCGGGCGATCATGGTATCGCCGACCGGCAACGGCACGGCATGACGGCCAAGCAGGGCGATCAAGGGCGCGGCGTCTTCCAAGGAGAGCCCTGCCCCGCCAAACTCTTCGGCGACGAGCGCGTCGAGAAAGCCGGATTCGACAAAGGCATTCCACATCGCGCTGCTGTCGCCGCCCTGCTCGATCTCACGGATCGCGGCAGGAGTGCAGACATCCTCGATCAGGCGGGCGAAGGGATCAATCAGTTCGGGCATGTCCATGAAGTGGCTCCCTTCAGCGCAGGCCAAGGCCGCGGGCGATGATGCCGCGCAGAATTTCGCGCGTGCCACCGCGCAGCGAGAAACTGGGCGCGATATGGGTGACGTAAAGCAAAGTGCGGTAGAGTTCGGGATCGACCGGCTCGTCGGGGTTGGCCGCCAGATCATCGCCGATCAGCTGCGGTACGGCCTGTTCGAAGCTGGTGCCGAGATCCTTCATCAGCGACGCTTCGACCACCGGGCTTTCGCCCGCGACCAGCCGCGCAGTCACGGCCAGCGACATTTCACGGAGAACCGCCTGCTGCGCCATCAGCGAGCCGACGAGGCGCAGCGTAGCGCTGTCCTTGCGACCGACCGCTTCGAGATGACGGACCCAGGCGTCGATCAGCACGACCGATGAATAGATGCGCTCTGGCCCGCTGCGTTCGAAGGCGAGTTCGGCGGTGACCTGCTTCCACCCCTGCCCTTCCGCGCCGATCAGCGCGTCGGGAGCGAGGCGAACGTCCTCGAAGAAGACTTCGGCGAAATGGGCGTCGCCGGTGAGATCGACGATCGGACGGATGCTGACGCCCGGCGCCTTCAGATCGACGATCAGCTGCGACAGGCCCTGCTGCCGGTCAGCGCTGGTGCCCGATGTGCGGACCAGAGCGATCATGTAATCGCTGTGCATCGCGTTCGTGGTCCAGATTTTCTGGCCATTGAGCAGCCAGCCGCCGTCCGCCTGCTGCTCGGCGCGGCTGCGGACGCTGGCGAGGTCGGAGCCCGAGCCCGGTTCGCTCATCCCGATGCAGAAAAGCGCTTCACCCTTCGAGATGCGGGGGAGGTAGAAGCGGCGCTGCTCCTCCGTGCCATAGTGCAGGATCAGCGGGCCGCTCTGGCGGTCGGCGATCCAGTGCCCGGCGACCGGGGCGCCTGCGGAGAGCAGTTCCTCGACGACGACGAAGCGGGTGAAGGGACCGCGGCCGACGCCGCCATATTCCTTGGGCAGCGAAAGACCGAGATAACCCGCCTGCCCCAGCTTGCGGCTGAAGGCGGCGTCGAAACCCTGCCAGGATCGGGCGCGGCGGTGAACCGGCAGTTCGGCGATCGCTTCCTGAATGAGCGCGCGGAGGGCTGGGCGGATTGCCTCATCCTCGGGCGGGAGGGCGGAAAGGGTCAGTGTTTCGAACAAGCCGGCCTCTTGAAACCGTGAAGGAATTGGCGATTAAATCGCGTTTTGTGAAATGATAGTCCAATATCGAATTGGGGTTATTCGATATTCAATGACTATCGGACGCAATCGCGGCGAAATTTTTGGCAAGCGGGCTAGCTGCATCGCGGGGGAGAGCAACGCCGGTGAGGACAGGCACCTTTGTCGCCAGGCGGACGAGGCGGACGCCTTGCGGGACCGAACCCGCGGCGCGCGACGGGACCAGCGCGACGCCAAGGCCGGAGCGGACGAGGGCGAGGACGGCGCTCAATTGCGCGGCTTCCTGGGCGACGATCGGCATGAAACCGGCCTTTTGACAGGCGGTGAGCGTGATCGAATGCAGCACGCTGATGCGGCTTTGCAGGATGAAGGGCTGCTGCGCCAGATCGCCTAGCGCCACGCTGTCCGCACCGGCAAAGGGACTGCCCTCCGGCAAGGCGGCGTGCAGTTCGTCGGGGTCGATGACCTGCGTGTCGACAGCCGCGATCTGAAGCAGCGGCAAGCGCACAAGGCCGACGTCCAGCTCGGCGGCGGCGAGCTTTCGCGCGATTTCGGCGCTGGTCGCTTCCTCCAGAACCAGTTCGACGGCGGGATAGCGGCGGCGATATTCGGCGATGAGGCGGGGGAGCAGTTCGAAGGTCGCCGACCCGACGAAGCCGACGCGCAACCGCCCCCGCTCCCCGGCCGCGCCTTCACGTGCCGCCTCCCGGAAACGATCCGCCTGCGCCAGCGTCGCGCGCGCCATGTCGAGCGAGGCGCGGCCCGCCGCCGTCAAGGAAACGCCACGCGCGCTGCGCACGAACAGGGCCGCGCCCAATTCCTCCTCCAGCTTGCGGATGGCGACGGTCAGCGGCGGCTGCGACATGTTGAGCCGCTCCGCCGCGCGGTGAAAATTGCCGGTTTCGGCAAGCATGACGAAATAGCGGAGCTGGCGCAGTTCCATGATAGCTTTCATATATCGAACAGTCGAAAATCAATATTAGCTTGAGAGTAAGCGAGCGCCTAGCGTCGCCGCGAACTTTTCATATCTGGATTGGGAGAGTCCCGCTTGGATCCGTTCCTTCTCGTCGAGCGCGACGGCCCCGTGGTCGTCGCCCGCTTCAACCGCCCCGATGAGCGCAACACGATCACCGAGGTCGAGCAGAGCGAGGAGATCGTCGATTTCTGCCGCAGCATGGTGCGCGACACGTCAGTGCGCGCGATCGTCCTTACCGGCAATGGCAAGGCGTTCAGCGCGGGCGGCAATGTCAAATATATGGCCGAGCGATCCGGCATGTTCGGCGGCACTCCTTATGAAATCCGCAACGCCTATCGCACCAGCGTGCAGATGATCGGACCGGCGATCCATGAGCTGGAAGTGCCTATCATCGCGGCGATCAACGGGCCCGCAATCGGCCTGGGCCTCGACATGGCGTGCATGTGCGACATTCGCCTGATGGCCGACAGCGCCGTGGTGGCGGAAAGCTATGTGAAGCTGGGCATCATTCCGGGCGGCGGCGGCGGCTGGCTGTTGCCGCGCCTGATCGGGCCGCAGCGCGCCAACCTGATGACGCTGACCGGCGACGCGATCAATGCGGCAACGGCGCTGGAATATGGGCTGGTCGCCGAAGTCCTGCCCGCCGACAAGTTGATGGATCGCGCGCTGGAACTGGCGGGCAAGATCGCCGCCAATCCGGGTCATGCGACGCGCATGGCAAAGCGGCTGATGCGCGAAGGCGCGGACATGAAGCTGCCGACGCTGCTGGAAATGGCGGCGGGCTATCAGTCGCTCGCCCACTATACCGAAGACCATCATGAAGCGATCGCCGCCTTCCTTGGCAAGCGCGCGCCGGAGTTCAAGAACAAGTGACCGAGCAAAAGACAGCCACTGGCCCCTTGGCGGGGATGAAGGTCCTGGACCTTTCGCGCGTGCTGGCGGGGCCCTGGACCACGCAGATATTGGGCGATCTGGGCGCGGACGTGATCAAGATCGAACAACCTGGCCAGGGTGACGATACAAGGCGCTGGGGCCCTCCATTCCTGGACGATGGATCGAAGGACGCGGCCTATTATCTGTGCGCGAACCGCAACAAGCAGTCGGTCGCCATCAACCTGGCCGATCCGCGCGGCGCGGACCTGATCCGGCAGATCGCGCTGGGCGCCGACATCGTCGTCGAGAATTTCCGCGTCGGCGGGCTCACCAAATATGGGCTGGATTATGCGTCGCTGTCGGCCATCAACCCGAAGCTCATCTATTGTTCGATCACCGGATTTGGTCAGGACGGACCATATAAGGATCGCGGCGGTTACGACTTCCTGATCCAGGGGATGAGCGGCCTGATGTCGATCACCGGCCGTCCCGATGACGAGGCAGGCGGCGGGCCGATGAAGGTCGGCATCCCGATCAGCGACCTTGTGACCGGCCTTTATTCAGCGATCTCGATCCTCGCCGCGCTCGCCCATCGCGACCGTACGGGCGAAGGGCAGCATATCGACATGGCGCTGCTCGACACGCAGGTGGCGCTGCTCGCCAATCAGGCGTCCAACTATATGAACGGGGGGATGATCCCCCGGCGGCTGGGCAATGAGCATCCCAATACCGTGCCTTATCAGGATTTCTCCTGCTCCGACGGGGACATATTGGTTGCGCTGGGCAATGACCGGCAGTTCCGCAGCTTCTGCGAACTGATCGGCCGCCCGGACCTGCCTGATGATCCCCGCTTCGTCGACAATGGCAACCGGTCGCCCAATCGCAAGGCATTGCAGGATGAGATGGGACCGGCCATCGCCAAGTGGAAATCGGACGACCTGATCGCCGCGATGGAAGCCGCCAAGCTGCCCGGCGGGCGCGTCAACGAAATCCCCGACATATTGGCGGACGAGCATATCGCCGCGCGTGGCGTCATCAAGGACATGGTTCGGTCGGACGGCACGCCGGTCAAGGTGCTGGGCTATCCGGGCCAGTTTTCAAAGACGCCCGCCGATTACCGCCGCGCCCCGCCCCGTTCGGGCGAGGACACGCGCGATGTGCTGAGCGATGTGCTGGGATTGTCCGAAGGGCAGATCGCGGCGCTTGTGGAAGCGGGGGTTATCGCCGAAAAGCTGCATTAAGTTTTTCACGCGGAGGCGCGGAGACGCGGAGGGGAAATCGAGGAAGCGAAGCTTATATCAGGCAGGCTTCCCCCCTGATGCCGAAGATTGAGAGCGCCTGCGGCGCCTTTATCATCCCTCAGCGTCTCTGCGTCTCCGCGTGAATAAAATCTAGATTCATCATGGCCAAGCCAAGGGCCAAATGTTGAGAGGAAGATAGAATGACCACCAAGATCGGCTTCATCGGACTGGGCGCCATGGGCCTGCCCATGTCATCGAACCTTCAGCGCAAGGGCTTTGCCGTCACGGTGTTCGACATCGATGCGGACAAGATGGACAAGGTTGCCGCGCTCGGCGCCGCCAAGGCCGCGAGCATTGCCGAAGCGGTGCGGGGGCAGGATATCGTCTTCACCGTTCTGCCCGCGACCCAGCATGTCGAGGCGGTGGTGCTGGGCGAAGATGGCGTGCTGGCGCATATCGATGCAGGCACGCTGCTGGTCGATCTGTCCACGATCGACACCAAGGGCACCGATCGCGTCATCGCGGCCTGCCGTGACAAGGGTATCGCCTTCATCGATTCGCCGATCGGCCGCCTGTCCTTCCACGCCGAACGCGGGGAGTCGCTGTTCATGGTCGGCGCGGAAGATGCGGACTTCGCACGCGTCGAACCAGCGCTGAACGCGATGGGCACGGATATCTTCCGCTGCGGCAAGCCCGGCATGGGCACCCGCATGAAGATCATCAACAACCTGATGCTGCTGTCGACCGCACAGATCGATGCGGAATGCATCGCGCTCGGCACCAAGCTCGGCCTCGACATCCAGACGATCCATGACGTGACCGGCGGCACCACTGCCCGCAACGGATCATTGCATGTGCTGATGGCGAACAAGGTGCTGAAGGGTGACATGGAGCCCGGCTTCACCATCGACCTGGCCTTCAAGGACCTGACGCTGGCGATGAACGCGGCGGCGGAAAACCGCGTCGGCCTGCCCATGGGCGCGGCGGCGCATGCGGCGTTCGGCGGCGCTCGGGCGACGGATTATGCGAGCAAGGACTATTCGGCACTGCTCGACTATGCCTGCCGCAATGCAGGCGTTGAAACCCCACGCATGGATTGACCCGGCAAGCCATGGGCGCGCCGCAACTGATCGCCACCTGCTGGACGACGGCAGGCGATGTCCGGCCCGACCGGCCGGACAATCTGGGCCGTTTTCCGCTGGATCAGCGGATCGAGGCGGCGGCGCGCGCGGGCTATGCGGGAACAGGGTTCTGGCTGGGCGACCTTATCGCCTGGGAAGAGAGTGGGCGGGATTATGGCTCGCTGAGGCGCCTGCTGGACGATGCGGGGCAGCGGATCGTCGAGCTGGAGTTTCTGGCCGACTGGTTCGCGACAGGGGAGCGGCGGAGCCGGTCGGATGCGGCACGGGCGGAGCTGTTCCGCGCCGCCGATGCTTTGGGCGCGCGTCATATCAAGGTCATGCCGCCCTTCCTGCCGGGCGATCCGGCGGGGGATGATCTGGCGGGCGAGTTCGCCGCGCTCTGTGCGCAGGCGGCGGAACATGGGCTGCTGATCGGGCTGGAGATGCTGCCCTTTTCAATGCTGCCAAACCTCGGCTCCGCGCTGGAGATGGTCGCCGCGGCGGATGCGCGCAATGGCGGGCTGCTGGTCGATATCTGGCATGTGATGCGGTCGGGCGGCACGATGGAAGAGGTAGCGCAGCTTCCGCCACGCTTCGTCATCGCGGCTGAACTGTGCGACGCGATGACTGCGATGCAGGGCGAGATCACCGAAGACACGATGCGCCATCGCAAGCTGTGCGGCGAGGGCGAGTTCGACGTGCCGGGCTTCATCCGCGCGATGAGCCGGGCAGGCTATTATGGGCCCTATGGCGTGGAAATCCTGTCGGACGATTTCCGCCAGCTACCGCTGCGCCAAGCCGCCCTGCGCAGTTTCGAGAGCAGCGCGGCGCAGTTCTAGCCGCTGATTGTTCTGCGCGCATCCACGATTGCACAGAAAGGCATTTCCGTTGCATCCGCCCTGTCATAGGAGGCGGATGGCGACGGGACGAAGCCGTCGAGCATGAGGTGGCGCTTTTCATGGCTGTGACGATCTTGGGCGCTCTGGTCCCGGTCTTCGGGCTGATCCTGATCGGCTATGTGTGCGGGCGCTATGACATATTGGGCGACCGCGCGTTCGAGGTGCTGAACCGCTTCGTCATCGCCATCACCCTGCCTATTCTCACCTTTCGTTCGATCGCGCATATGGATCCGCGCAACCTGGCGGTGCCGGGCATGTTCATCGCGGTCACGCTGGGCGCGCTGATCACCTATGCGCTGGCCTTTGCCATTGCCCGGCGGTTCGGGCGGTCGGGGGCGAACGCGAATATCGCGGCTTTGTGCGCCTGTTTCAGCAATACGGGCTTCATCGGCCTGCCGGTGGCGACGCTGGCCTGGGGGCCGGAAGCGGTGGCGCCGGTGTCCGTGACGATGCTGATCTATTCGGCGATCGTGTTCACCGTCGGGCTGGTCATGAGCGAAGTAACCGCGAGCCATGGCCATGGGGTGGGCACCGGATTGAAGCTGGCGGCGCGGTCGACGGTGCGCAATCCGTTGATCTTTATGGCGGTGCTGGGGTGCGTCTGGTCGGTCCTGCGCCTGCCGCTGACCGGGCCAGCCGACATATTGATGCAGACGCTGGCGCAGGCGACAGCGCCCTGTGCGCTGACGGCGATCGGCATTTTCATCGCGCTGCCCCGGCAAAGCGCGACGCCCGGACCGATCGGCCGCGTGGTTGCGCTGAAGCTGCTGGCCCAGCCACTGATCACGGCCGGGCTGCTGTGGATGCTGCCGCCGATCCCGCCGCTTTGGGCTAAGGTCGCGATCCTGATGGCGGCGATGCCGTGCGGCGCGTCGAGCTTCGTGCTGGCGGGCAAGGCTGGGCGATGGGCGATGGAATTGAGCGCTTGGGCGGTCATGCTGACGACGACGATGGCGTCGATCACGCTGATTGGAATATTGTGGTGGCTGGGGGCTTGAGCCTTTACAAGTCTTCGGTGACGCGCGCCATTTGCAGCGGGCGGACGAGCAGGAAGAGGGCGCACCAATCGCCTGTGTCCGCCGCCGCTTCGCGCTCCTGCCGGGCGATCAGATAGACGTCGTCGCGCAGCCGCTCGAACAGGGCCTGCACCCGATCGCGGCCGTTGGGGCCGAGCCAGAGCATGTCGGAGACATAGCGCGCGTCCCCTTCCAGCAGCGAGGGGCCGAGGAAGAAATGCTTCACCACCCGGTTGAAGGCCTGGTCGAGCGGGCCGTCGGGTCGCCAGCGGACGGCGCGGCTGGTGAGCGGGCGCAGGCGGCCGCCGGGCAGGCTGTCGACGAGGCCCAGCCGCCGGAGCCGCTCGATTGCTTCGTCCAGGGCCGCTTCATCGATGCCGAGCGTTGCCTGGCACTCCGCCCGCTGCGCGCCGTTCAGCACCAGGAAGAAGAGCAGCGCCAGGCTGCGGTCGGCGGCCAGTACCCGTTCCTGCGCCAGCGTGAAGCGGTCCGCGCCGCCATCCGCCGACCGGGCGAGCAGGTCGCGCACGTCGATGCCGATGGCGAGGCAGAGACGGTCGAGATTGTCGAGCGTCAGCCCCCTACCCCGCAGCCAGCGCCACAGGGTCGGCTCCGCGATTTCCAAGCGGGCAGCGAGGTCCGCTACCCTTATGCCCTGCACACGCAGTTCGTGGCGGAGCTGCGCCAATATGGCGGCGACGCCGGGGCTTTCCTTTTGAGGCATATATCGGTCCCGATCATTTAATGATCGTCGAAGATTACAATATGATCGGATATCGCAAGTGCGAATTGATCCGGGGGCGTCCTTATTTCACTATGCGTGCAGAACAAGAGAGAGGATGGACGGATGGCGACCACGGCCGACTATGGCCTCGGCGAATTCACTTTTCCCCGTGGCTGGTTCATGATCGCGCGGGCGGAAGATGCGGTATCAGCGCCCAAGGCGCTGCGGATGTTCGGGCGCGACCTGGTGCTGTATCGCGGAGAGAGTGGCCGGGCGGCGCTGCTGGATGCCTACTGCCCGCATATGGGCGCGCATCTGGCCGCCGAGCAAAGTTCAGGCGCGGGCGCGCGGCGTATCGAAGGGGACTCGATCCGCTGCCCCTATCATGCATGGCGCTTTGGGCCGGACGGCATCTGCAACAATGTGCCCTATTTCGACGGACCGCTGCCCCCGGCGGCGCGAGTGCGCGCCTTTCCGGTGGAGGAGCGGTTCGGATGCCTGTTCGCCTGGCATGATCCCGAGCAGATGGAGCCCGACTATCCCGTGCCGGACTTGCCGGAATGGGAGGATGCCGCCTGGGTACGGTGCATCTATGACGATCTGGGGCAGATCCCGGTCCATCCGCAGGAGATTATCGACAATCTGGTCGATGCGCGGCATTTCGGCCCGGTGCATGGGCAGCGGCTGGCCTATTTCAACTCGCGCTTCGAGGGCGTCACCGGACGGCAACTGTCCGGCGGCGGTCATGAGACGATGACCAGCGAGGGCGGCGTACTGGACGTCGATGCCTATTATACCGGGCCCGGCATCCTGATCGCGCGCTTTTCGGGCGAGACGGACGCGGTGCAGATCGTGCTGCATACGCCGGTCGAGGATGGCGTGACCCATGTGTGGCATGGCATCATCACGCGGGGACGGCAGGTGCCGCCATCCGCAGAGGATGTCGAACTGCATCGCCAATATCAGCAGCTGGGCCTTTCCGCATTCTCGCAGGATTTCGAGATTTGGCGGACGAAGGCGCCTGCGTTACAGATATTGCGCCTGCCGACCGATGGGCCGTTCCACCGCAATCGCGCATGGTATCGGCAATTCTACAATCCGCGCGCGCAGGCGGCGGACCATCAGGGCCGCGCCAATGGCGACCATGCCACCAAGGGGCTGGACCAGGCGCCCACGGCCGCAGCGGCCGAATGACATTCAAACAGAAGAGGATAGAACAGGAATGAACAGGGATTTCCCGGAAGGCGCAGCGATCATCTTTGGCGGCAGCGGCGGGATCGGCAAGGGCGTGGCGGTCGAGTTCGCCAAGTCCGGCACGGACGTCGCCATCTGCTATCGCAGCAAGAAGGACGTGGCAGAGGCGACGGCGCAGGCCATCGAGGCGCTGGGCGTCAAGGCCAGCCTGCATCAGGTCGATGTGCGGGATCGCGCTTCGGTGGACGCGGTCGTCGCTTCGGCGACTGCCGCGCATGGCCGCGTGCATAGCGTCGTCTGGGGCGCGGGTCCGCTGGTGCCGCAGGTCGCAATCGCCGAATGGAGCGACGAACAGTTTCGCCAGGCGATGGAGGTCGAGGTGTTCGGCTTCTACAACGCGGCCCGTTCCTTCATCCCGCACATGCGCGAAAAGGGCGGCGGATCGTTCGTCCATCTGGGATCGGCGGGACATGACTGGTGGCCGAAGCTCGACGGCCTGTCGGTCGCGCCCAAGGCAGCCAACGAAGCGCTGATCAAGGGCATCGCCAAGGAAGAAGGCAAGCATGAGATCCGCGCCAATTCGGTGCTGGTGGGCGTCATCGACGCGGGGATGTTCCATGAACTCACCGCGCAGGGCGTGTTCGATGATTATTGGGTAGCCGAAACCAAGAAGCTGCTGTGCCTGAAGCGTTGGGGCCAGTCGGAGGATATTGGCCAGGCAGCGGTATTCTTCGCGTCCGAACGGGCCCGTTATGTGACGGGTCAGGTGATATCGGTGTCGGGCGGTTTTGGGGTCTGACGCGATTGGAGGGGGAGAGGCTTTCCGGTCTCTCCTCCGATCCGGCTACGCTTAGGTCTGGATCGCGGCCCGTTCGGGCTGCACCTTCAATCTACCAGAGAATGCGAAGTAGAGCCGTTGGCTTCGCCGTTTTTCGGGCAGACAAGCTCAGGGCGAACGGTTCCAGGGGGGGTGGTGACGATATGAGGCCAAGCGGAACGGGCGCCATCATGCTTAACGCCCCGCTGACGATGCCCCTTCATGGTCTGGAAGAGATGATCCGATAGCCGCAGGATGGGACATCGGAGATTTTTGCGTGGTCAGCATCAATTCAAACAGCAACGCCATTGCCAACTGGAACAGCAAGAATTCCACCGGCATGACGAGCAGTTCAGGCTCGACAACCGCTACGGAGCCGTCTGCAACTCCGGCGCCGAGCGAGCCGGCCAGCAGCAGCGTAGCGCCGTCATCGCCTGCACCGATCATAACGGCATCGGTTGAGCCAGCTTTAGTCTATTCGCCACCTGCGCGTACCGAGATCGGCCAGGCGCCTGTATCTTCACGATCGCTGGATAGCCTGCTGTCGGATGCGGGCTTCTTTTCGCGCAGCGCAGCGGCGGACAGGTCCGGCAGTGCCGCCGTCGAGCAGGTCGCCGCCAGCGCCATGCCCGCTGCTCTCAGCCAGGCAGAAGTCATCGCGCGCGCTGCTTATGCCATCGTTGCGGATGCCAATAGCGACAGCGCCACTTCTTCACTTATCAAGCAGTTCGGATAGGGGACGATCGGAGCGGCGAAGCCAACCGCTCTATTTCTCTTAGAAAAATGGAGGGCTTCGACAAGCTCAGCCCGAACGGGTGAAGAGAATGTCCTGACTTAGGTCCGCCGCAGGACATGCTCGACGCTGTCGTCGGCCGTTCCGGCCTTGCCTTCGTCGCAGCCGACTTCCTTTTCCAGCGCAGCGCGGATCTGTTCCACTTCCCCCGCGCTGCGATGCTCTATGCCGATAAATTGTTCGCGCGCGGAATCGAGGGCGCGGATCACTTCATCGAGCTTCGCCTGCATGGCGGCGGCGTCGCGGTTCTGGCTGTTCTGGATCAGGAAGACCATGAGGAAGGTTACGATGGTCGTGCCGGTGTTGATCACCAGTTGCCAGGTATCGGAATAGCCGAACAGCGGCCCCGACACGCCCCAGACCAGGATAAGTCCAAAGGCGAGGACGAAGCTGAGCGGCTGTCCGGCGGCGGAGGCGATCCGGGTCGCCAAGGCGGTGAAGATGCGGTCCATATGTTTCTCTACACTGTTGCCTCTGGTCGTTGGGAACCAGTAACAATTAGAAACATTCAACCAGGCGAAATGATCAAAAGCGCTGCGATAAAAGCCGCCGGATATGCGATATCTACCATCAGCGTCCTTCTGCTGGGCTTTGTATCATGGCGCAGCGCCAGCCGAGACCCGCTGCTGTCGCTATGCCTGATCATCGGCATGGCGACGTCTATCGCGGGAATGGGGCTGCGATGGCTGTCCTACCGGGTGGAAGAAGACGAGCAGCCATCCGCCGATAGATAAGTCCTTAACCTTTGAAGACTAATGCAGGTTAGGCAAGCGGCCGGAATTCGCGCCCTTCCCTTAATCATCTGTTTCACAATTTGCCTTAAATCCTCGACCCGAAAGGGTGAGCATGCCGCGCATTGGTCACAGGATGCTGGGTGGAAAGGGACGGCCATGGTTATGGCTGTTGGTCGGCGCATCCATCGCGATCGGCGTGGGCATCCTGATCCATCCAGCCGCAGCCGCCCTTCTTCTTCCGCTGCTGCTCGCCATCACGCTGCTGCATGCGAGCGCGGAGACATATTGGCTGATGCGCCTGCGCAAGGCGTTCGGCATCAAGGGCAGCTATCCGCTTGCCCGCGGCATATATGCAGAAGCGCTGAAGCTCATCGAGGCAAACCGTTCCATGGCGCAGCGTTTCGTGCAGCGTCATGGCGTATCGGGCCTTCCCACCCGCGAAAAGCTGATCCAGGCGATGGCCGAGGGGCCGGGCGTGCTGGGCATGATCGAATTTGCCGACTTCGACCGGCTGAGCGCCATCGACCCGGAAAAGGCGGACCATGTTCTTGCGGAAATCGCGAGGCGCATCAGCCGCATGGCCGGACCGTCCCGCATGGCCGCCCATGTGGACCGGGCGCATTTCGCGCTCTGGTTCGCGGGCAGCAGCGAAGACGAGGCGGCCCCGGCGTTGCAGGCGATCGCCTACGCGTTGCAGGACCGGATGCTGATCGATGGCGAGGAGCTGCTGCCGGTCATTCGCCTGGGCCATGTGGCATGCGATCCGGACATCGCTCCAGCGGCGAAGTTGATTTCCCGCGCTTTTTCCCTTCTGGCGAGCCGCCATGGCATGGCGTCTGGTCCTGTCGATCAGGCATCGAAGGCCGTCAGCTGCGATTTCGCGCTGGAACAGGATCTGCGCCGCGCCATCACGGCTGGCGAATTCGAAACATGGTTCCAGCCCTTCCTGGACGCGCGGACCCAATCGGTTTGCGGCGCCGAGGCGCTGATCCGCTGGCGGCACCCGGTTCGGGGGCTGGTTGGCCCGGCCGAGTTCATCCCCTTGGCCGAAGCTGCGGGTCTGGCGGCGGAGCTTGGCACATGGGTGCTGGACGCTGCCTGCCGCGCGGCGGGGAACTGGACCGCGATGGGGCTGCCGGGCGTCAAGGTCGCCGTCAACGTGTCGGGCCATCAGCTGGAACGCGAGGGCTTCGACAATCTGGTGGAGCGCACGCTGGGCCGTCATGGCCTGTCCGCCCGCCTGCTGGAACTGGAGCTGACAGAGAGTATCGCCATGGCGGATTCCCGCACGGCTGCCCAGCTGTTCGAACGCATTCGCGCGTCGGGGGCTGCGATTTCGATCGACGATTTCGGCACCGGCTTTTCCAGCCTCAGCTCTTTGAAGAAGCTGGCGTTCGACAAGCTGAAGATCGACCGCGAGTTCGTGACGGACGTCGACAGCCGCCGCGATTGCCAGGCGATCTGCCAGTCGATCATCGCACTGGCACGCGGGCTTGGCATCAGCGTGCTTGCCGAGGGCGTAGAACGGCCGGAGGAGATGCTTTGGCTGCGCCGTCATGGCTGCAACCTGTTCCAGGGCTTCTACTTCGCGCGGCCCATGCCGGAGGCCGATTTCCTGGCCTTCGCGCGCAGCGGCCAGACCATCACAAGCCTGTTCACCACCCACGCCCGGCCCTCCCCGGCCGAACCCAATAGCTACGCAAGGACCGCCTGAATGAGGATTAATGCGCCTAAATTGCTGCTTGCCATCGTGGCGGCCGGCCTTGCCGGATGCGCCGCGAAGCCGGGCGGCGAGAGCGTGCGCGCGCCCATGGTGCAGCAGGTCAGCAACGCGCAGGAGGTGGAGGACGTCGTGTCCTTGCTGAACAATGGCGATGAGAAAGCCGCGCGCAAGAAGCTGGACGCCATGCTGAAGCGCGATCCTGCGGACACGGCCTCCGCCAGGCTGATGGAAAGCATCACGGCCGATCCGGTCGCGGCATTGGGCAGCACCGCATTCTCCTACCGCGTCGAGGCTGGCGACACGATGCAGGGCATTGCGCAGCGGTTCCTGGGCGACGCCAGGAAATTCTACCTGCTCAGCCGCTACAACGATCTGGCGGTGCCCGCTTCGCTGAAGCCGGGTCAGATGATCAGGGTGCCGGGGATACGGCCGAAGGAAGCGCCTGCCCCGGCGCCCGCCCGTCCGCGTGCCGCGCCAGCCCCTGCCGCCAAGGCCGCGCCCGCTCCGCCGGCGCCTGCCGCTACGCCGCGCACCGCCGACCCGCGCCGCGCCGCCCAGCTGCGATCGGCAGGGCTCACCGCGCTCAACAAGGGGCAGATCGGCACGGCAGTCGGATTGCTGAACCAGGCGCTGCGCCTGGACCCCGGCAATGCGCTGATCAAGCGTGACCTGGATCGCGCGCGGCGGCTGCAGGCAACGGTAAAGGCACGGCGATGACCTGGGTGGGACGCTACCGGATCGATGAGCTGATCGGCGAGGGAGCGATGGCGCATGTCCATCGCGCGCATGACCCGAGTATCGACCGGCCCATCGCGATCAAGCTGTTGAAGCCGGAATTTCGCGCCGACAGCGAGATTACGCGCCGGTTCCTGAGCGAATCCCGCGCCGCCGGGATGCTGAGCCACGCCAATATCGTCACCATCTACGATGTGGGCGAAGCCGATGGCACGCCCTATATCGCGATGGAATATATCGACGGCTGCCCGCTTGATGAAATGCTCGCCGCGCAGGGGCGGATGACGGCGGACAAGGCCGCCCTGCTTGGCGCGCAGATCGCGAGCGCGCTTGCCTATGCCCATGCCCAGGGCGTGGTTCATCGCGACATCAAGCCGTCCAATATCCTGATCTGCGGCAATGGCCGAACCGCCAAGCTGCTAGACTTCGGCATCGCCCGGATCGACGGCCGCGACACATCGTCGGCGCAAAGGCAGGCCGCGCGCACCCAGGCGGGGGCCGTGCTGGGCACGCCGCGCTACATGAGCCCGGAGCAGGCGCTGGGAATGCCGGTCGACGCGCGATCCGACCTGTTTTCGCTAGGCGTCGTCCTGTATGAAATGGTGACTGGCAAGGTCGCCTTCACGGGCGCAGGGCTTGCCACGCTCGCCATCCAGATCGCGCAGGAACAGCCGCTGGAAATCGCGCGGCACGTGCCCGATTGCCCGAAGGGGCTGCGGTTCCTCATCACCAAATTGCTGGCGAAGAAGCCCGACCAGCGCTTCGCCGATGCCGGAGAGGTCGCAGACGCCCTGCGCCGCGAATATGACGCGGCGACAGGCGAGATGGACCAGCGGCAGGAAGGATGGGTCCAGCGCTACCGGATGCCGTTGCTGCTGGCCGCATCGGTGCTGCTGGCGCTCGGCAGCGGGATCAACTTCGTGGTGCAGCGGGAAAAAGCGGTCATGCAGGACTTGGCGCTGGCTTCCGGTTCTTCCATCGCATCCTTCGTCGCCCGCAATGCGGCGCTGCATGTGGCGGAGAATGCGGGCCGCCCGGCGACCGAACAGGATTGGGCGCCGTTGCAAGCCTTTGCAGTCGCCGCCGCGAGTGATCCGAGCCTGCGCAAGCTCGTCATCGCGGACGAGCATGACATCATCCGCGCGGCCAGCAACCCGCGGCTGCTCGGCACCCGATACCGGCCGGGAGCAGCGGCGGACGAAACGCCCCTCCCCCGAACCGCAGGATCGGCGGTGACGCTGACAGACGGCGGCATGCGTTTCGTGCAGCCGGTTCGCTATGCAGGCGTGCCGTTCGGCAAGGTCGATGTGGTGATGGAGCGCGGGCAGCTGGACCGGGCGCAACGCACCGCCAGCCTGCTCTTCGCGGGGTTCGCGATCTTCGTGACATTGGTACTTGGCCTATGCACCGCCGCGAGCGTGCGCATATGGAGCCGCCCGCTCCGCCGCCTGAAACGGGCGATGGAGGACGTGACGGCAGGCAACCTTTCCTTCCGCATTTCGCACCGGCGCAAGGATGAGATAGGCGACCTGTTCGACACCATGAACCGCATGGTCGCATCCATGGCCGACCGGCAGGAATATGTCGCTACGGCTCTGGCGGACGCGGAACGCGCGATGTTGATGACGCGGATCGATCCTGCGGCGTCGGCCGATGCAGCGCCACGCAAGGGAGCCGCCTGATGTACATATTCCGCCTGTTCAACAAGGTTGATGCGTTGACGCCGGTCGATGCCCGCTTCCTGGCGGAGGGGGTGCTGACCGTGGGACGCGATCCTGCGTCGGATTGGGTGATGATCGATCCGGATCGGGAGATTTCCCGGTCGCACCTCAGCATGCGGGTCGAAAATGGCCAGTTGCTGCTCCATTGTACCGGCGCAAACGGAGTTTTCGACGCGGCGACGGAGGAACGGCTGCCGATCGGCGAGGATATTGCGCTGAACCTTCCCCAATCCATCCTGCTTGGCCGCTACCGCCTGGCCGCCGATCATGCGCCACAGGCGTCGGCGGGCGGATCGCCGGAAAATGGCACGCTGCTCATGATGCCGCCGCTTGGCCACCGTATCGATGTGCCGAGCGACTGGACGGATGGACCCAGCGTCCCGCCGATCACCGCCGGCACGATGTTCGACGCCTTTTGCGAAGGGGCGGGGATCGACGCGGCGCAGTTCGGTGCGGAGGACCCGGCGGAAATCCTGCGGCGCGCAGGCGCGGTCTATCGCCAGATGGTTCTTGGCGTCGGCGACCTTCTGGCCGAGCGGGACCGCGTGCGGGGTCAGTATCAGCTGGCTCAGACGATCATCACCAGCGCGGACAATAACCCATTCAAATGGGCGCCGACCCAGCGGCTCGCCATCGACCTGCTGCTGGCGAGCGAAGGGAGCTTCCTGTCCGGTCCGGACGCTCTGAACGCGTCGTTCCGGGACATAAAGAAGCATCTGGTGGCGACATTCCACGGCTTTCAACAGAGCCTGGCCGCTGCCGTCGACAGCTTCGATCCACAAGCGATCGCCGCCGCTACGGAGGGGCAGGGATCGCTGCTCAAGAGCCGGGCGGCGGTCTGTTGGGAGGAAGCGTCCAGGCGCCACGCGGCGCTGGCAGCGGAGCTGGAGGGCGAGGCAGGGACGCTCAACGACGCCTTCGTTACGGCCTATGGCGAGGTCAGCGCCCAGCAGGAAGAGGAAGGCCGATGAGCGCGCTGCGCATCGCTTGCGATGATCCGGCGGATGGCACGCCCCATCGGTCCGCCGCCCGTACGCATGTCGGCAAGGTCCGGTTGCTGAACGAAGACCGCTATCTGGAAGCGCCCGAACATGGGCTCTGGGCAGTGGCGGACGGCATGGGCGGGCATGATGCCGGTGATGTGGCGGCGACCATGACCGTGCGCGCGCTCGCGGCCCTGTGCGAGGATGCGGCACCGATCGACGCCCCTGCCATCGCCCGGACATTGCAGGCGGCCAACGGGGCGATCCATGCGCATTTGACCGAGCGAGGACAGCGGGGCGGATGTACTGTCGCGGGGCTGTGGCTCGATCAGGATCAAGCCCATGTCTTCTGGGCGGGCGACAGCCGGGTTTATCGTTTCCGTGCGCAGCAACTCCAGCGGCTGAGCCACGATCATAGCGTGGTGCAGCAGTTGCTGGACGCAGGCGTGCTGAGCTCAAACCAAGCGGCGCATCATCCGCAGGCCAATGTGATCACCCGCGCGCTGGGCGTCGATCATCAGGTCGAGATCGATTTCTGCACTGTGGACCTTGCCGAGGACGACCGCTTCCTGCTCTGTTCCGATGGCATCACGGCGGAGCTCGATGATGCGCAGATCGCCGGATATATGGGCGAAGAGCGGGGCGAGATCATGAACGTGATCATAGCCGCCGCGCTTGAATCCGGCGGCCGCGACAATCTGACGCTGATCATGGTGGGATAAGGCACGACGAGGTTTGATTGATCGTCACCCGGACCTGATCCGGGGTCTCGCTTCTTACCTGAGGCTGCTGAAACAGCGGGACCCCGGGTCAAGCCCGGGGTGACGGAAAGGAGCCTCTGCGATGCGTTCGTGTAAGACGATCACGCTCTGGAGGGAGCAGCCCGCGACGAAGCGCGGCCTGCTCCCCTTAAGCTATGTCAGAGTTCGACGACCGACAGGATGTGGCTGTCATAACCGGGCCACACATAGTCGAATTCGAGGATCAGCGTGTCGCCGATCTGACCGCTCGACAACAGGTCGGTTTCGACGAACAGTTGCAGGCCGTTGCGGCCATAGGCGTAACGGGTGACGTTGCCGAAGGCGGGGGACGCGTCCAGAAGCGCGTCGATCTGCTCATTGCCCTGGCGCGGACGGTTGACGGTGACCTTCAGGCGGCCCTTCAGGTCGGGATCATTTTCGTTCGCATCCATGAAGTCGAGCGTCATCTTCTCGATCGCTTCGAACGAGTCCACCAGCGTCCCGACGTGGAACGTATATTCAGGATCAGCCTCGACAGCAGCGCGCAGGGCCTTGACCGCCTCATGCTCCTTGTCCGTGCCATAGCCGAGCGCTTCGCGCGCAGCCTTGTTCACCGCCGCCTGCGCCGCGGGAAGAGCGGAAAGATACACGATGCCGTCGCCCCGGCTGCGGTTGCTGTCATGGACCACGAAGCGATAGAAATTGCCCTGGGGGAAAGGCAGCATCTGCGTTTCGACGAACCCTGCCAGCTTCAGCAGCTTGGCCGCTGCCGGGCCGTCTTCGCTATTGGGATAGAATAGGGCGACATGCCCCATCGACCGCATGTAATCCTGAGCATCTACTGCCAAAGTCGCCATGTTCATGCCTCCTGCTCCGGTCGCTTGGCGCAACCGCTATCCCGGTAAAATCAAAAGGACCGGGCCGTTATGATCAACGGCCCGACCATAGGCCAGCCTTTCCGGCGGCGCTGGATATTTCGACCTTATGCCGCCTGCGTGGAACTGCGCTTGTCGAGCGTGACGTGCATGCCGTTGGTGCGCTTGTGCAGGTCGGGGGTCTTGTCGCGGGGATTGTAGAACTGCTTGTACCAGGTGCGGACCTTGCCATAGGGGCCGTCATTGGGGATGACGAGCGGATTGAGGCAGGCCTTCTTGTTCTGCCAGATCTCGACGTCCTGGGCAAAGGCAAGGCGGCTGCCTTCCTGATATTCGAGCGCGGCTGCGCGCAACTCGTCGGTGACGGGCGCGGAGCCGTCATTCACCTGCACCATCAGGCCATGCCAGACGCGGATCTTGCCATCCTCGATCGGCGTGTGGGTGATGAGGATGAAGCTGTCGAACGTCCCTTCCATCTCCGACTGGAGGATCGAGGGGCCGGTATACCAGGTGTCGAGCGTCAGCACGTCCTCCGGATTCTGCACCAGCGTGCGGTGACCGGCGGCATAATATTGATGGACGATATGATCCTTGAACTCATTGGCGAAGTAGACGAAGTCCTTCGCGCCATGGATCGGGATGAAGTGGCCGAAGTCGGCCATGTTGTCCACGACCTCGATCGGGTGGATGTCGAGATCGCCCATGAAGTCGATCTTCCAGTTGACCCAGCCCGGCGCATCATAATGGCCGCCGAAATCGGGCAGGTCGAAATTGGGTTCGAGCGCTTCGGGATCGTGCCAGATCCAGATCGTGCCTGCGCGTTCCACCACCGGAAAGGTCTTGAGCTTGGCCGCCTTGGGCACGAAGTCGGAATAGGGAATGTTCTTGCACGCGCCGTCCGGGCCGAACTGCCAGCCATGGAAGGGGCAGCGGATCGAATCGCCCACCACCTGCTCGCCGTCGCGCACGATGTAGCTGGTCGTGTTCTTCGCCAGATGCGCGCCCATGTGCGGGCAATAAGCCTCCGTCACATAGACCTGCCCGCTCTCGCCACGGTACATCACCATGTCCTGGCCAAGATAGCGCATCGCCTTGGGGCTGCTCGTCGCCTCGGCGCTTTCACCCACCATGAACCAGCCACGTGGAAAGGTGAATTCTCCCAGACGATAGTCCGACGATGTCGCCATTGCTTGATCCTCTCACTCGCTACCTGGCGTAGCAGGACGGGCCGGTCGCCCATATGAACCATATGGCGATCAGCCCAGCCGATTTAACTGATGCCATATAATTTACGCAAAGCCGTTCGGCCGTGCAAGTTACTTATCGCCAATAAGCTTGAACCAGCCCTTAATGCTGCGCAATGAACAAGCCCATGCGCGTCCACGTCCGGGATTTGCGTGCACGCAAATCTCCGACGGGCGCCTGGTCATGCCAGGGCACGCGCGGCCAATATGGCTTCTCGCACATGCGCGAACAAGAGGTCGAGATCGGCGTCGCTGGCGATGGTGAGATCCAGCACGACGCCGCCCTTGGTTACGCGTGCCCGGCCTATGCGATCGCCGTCGGCCATGATCTCCATGTCGCTGCTTTCCCTGGGCCGCCGCGCCGCCGCCTGACGCAGCCGGGACAGGACCGTGGCGGACGCGAGCATCGACCCGTTACCGGCCGCGCGCGCCTGCTGCTCCTGCGCGATGATCCGCGCTTCGGCGATCAGGTCGGCCCTTTGCTCATGCCTGCGCAAGAGCGGCGTCAGCAGTTCGGAATAGCGGACCTTCAGCTCCTCCTTCGTGGCGAAGGCCTGGATCACCTCTTCGGGCAGTTGGGCAAGGGCAAGAAGGCGGCTGAGCTGGCTGTTCGACAGGCCCAGCGCCTCGGCCATGCGCGACTGGACACCGCCATAGAAGCGATCGACCGCCTGCTGATAGCTGCGCGCCCGGTCCAGTTCGCAAATATCGGCGCGTTCCCGATTTTCTATGTCGGCGAGACGGAAGGCTTCCTCGTCCGACAATTCGACGACCAGCGCGTTGAGGCGCAGTTCCGGACGGCCGTTATGGTTCAGCCAATCGATGGCGAAGCGCCGCCTGCTGCCGACCAGCAGCTGATAGGGTTGTTCCGACGCCTGCGGGTTCAGCCGCACGAGCACAGGGATGCGGTTGCCGCCTTCGGCCGCGATGGATTCTATCAGCGACCGGCAACTGTCGGGGTTGAGGCCCGGCTGATCCCGGGGGTTGCCGTCCCATACCACGCAGTCGGCGGGGCGGATGAGCATCGGTGCGCGGCTGTCTATCCTGTCCCCGGCAAAGCTGGTCAAGCGATCATCGAGGCGGCTGAGCGCTTCCAGTTCGGCGGCCGGGCGGGCTGCGCCATTGTCGCGGGACAGCGTCGCCATGATGTCGCGTATCAATCCCGCCATGCGGCCTTTCCTCCATTGCTGGCGATTGTCTAGCGGCGTTTCGGCTGCCTGGCTCATCAGACCGAATCCGAAATGGTGGAAGTGGCGCGCGTTGCGTGCACGCAAAGAAGACTCTGTGCCACGTGGCGCGCCGGTTTTTCGCTGAACTGGCGATGATGCAGGGCGCTGGTGAACGTGCTTAGCGACATGACGCGGTCGCCCTTCGTCCAGCCGCGCCGTGCGCTTGGGCGGCCGAGGTGCGAGCCCGTCACCCACTCCGCCCCTTCTTCAGCGGCGATATGGAGGTGCCATGGCGAGTCCACGCCATCGACGATCACGGTGGAACTCATGGTGCGGGCCAGGCCGAGAAGATGGCCGACGCGCAGCCGGTTGCGTTCCGATTCATAGGCGGTGCGCATGAAGGGGCTGTCCAGCTTCACGACATCGGGCGACAGGGCCATCAGCTGCCCGATGGAAGCTTGGCCGGAGCCGAAGCGGGCGACCGAAATCCGCACGCCAAGACCGCGCAAGGTCCGGACGAAGGCGAGCGCGTCGCGAAAACAGGCGATGCCGCTATTGTCGCCAATCTCGATCACCAAGCGGCGTGCAAGGCTGGGCTCCCGTCTCAAACGGTCGATCAGGTCCGTCCAGCCTGCACCCTGGCCATGCAGGTTGCTCGACAGGCTGTGCGGGGAGACGGCGACCGACAAGCAGGCAGCCGGGTCCGCCTCCAGTTCACGGATCACGTCGCGTACCAGCAAGCGATCGAGCAGATGGGGGAGGCCGAGGCGTTCGAGCGCCGCGTAGTTGGCGGCGCAATCCATCTGCTCGCCATTTTCGCCGACGCGGCGCAGCATCGCTTCATAATAGAGGATGGTGCTGCCATCGCGCGGGCGGGATACCGGGCGCCAGCTCAGGACGGCCTCCCCATCCTGCACCCAGCGCAGGAGTGCGGCCGCCTGCTCCATATCGCGCCGGTAGAGGGCGACGCCTTCCCCCCGGCGGACGACGATCTGCAATTGCCGCAATGTGGAGGCGGCGAGCCGGGCGCTCGCCTCCATTTCCTGTGCACGGCCCAGATGTTCGCCGACAAAGGCCTGCCCGGCCGACACCGAAAGCAATATGTCGCAACCATTGTACCGGAAGGGTTCGCCATCGATCGCTTCGCACAGCTTCTCAACCAGCCGCTCGACGGGCAGGCTCTGCATGAGCGGATAGCGCGCGGTCAGCATGATCCGGCTGCCGTCGGCGCTGCGCAGGCCGATGCGGCCCAGGTGCTGGCGGGCTCGATGGCAAAGATGATCGAGCGCGGCGCTTGCGGCATCCGGGCCATAGGCGGCTTCGATGGCATGAAAATTGTTGAGGCAGATGATGAGCAGATGCTCGGCCTGATGGAGCTTCATCAAGGGCGAATCCTTTCGCGGGACCAGCTTGCAAAGTGCCAGACAGGATAAGATGAGGAGGCGGCGGGCCTGCCGCCTCCTCACCCCCCTCCCCCGTGCCGGTGGGTGCGCGGGGGAGGCAAACGGTCAGCGGCCGAGCAGACCGCCGAGCAGGCCCGTTACCGGAGCGGCGGGGCCCTGACCGCCCGTGGACGGCGCGGCCACGCCGCCGAGCAGGCCTGTCACTGGCGCAAGCAGTGATCCGCCGCCCGTGCTGCCGCTGCCGGTGGGGAGTGCCGGGGCAAGGCCGTTGACGGCGTCGAGCACTGGCGAGACGACGCTGTCGACGGTCGAGGTGACGGTGGCGACGACCGGCGCGGCAGCGGTCACGACCTGATCGACCGTGGCGCCCGCTTCAGCGCCCAGCACGCCGCCGACGAGATTGCCGACCGGCGCAAGTCCGGCCTCCACCCCTGCGGCGGTGGTCGGCACTGCCACATCGACGATCGTCCCCTGCGTCAGGACTTCGGCGGTCAGCAGCTGCCCCTGCGCCGGAGCGGTCGCGGACGGCAGCAGATTGACGCCGACCAGCGTGTCACTGGTGGTCGGGCCGGGCACCGCCTGACCCCCGACATTTGCCCCGAGCAGGGGTCCGCCGAGCAGGCCGCCCGGCGTTCCGCCTGCTCCCCCCAACACGCCCGTCAGCCCGCCTGCGACCGTTTCGACCAGGCCGGTTACGGGAGCGAGCGCACCGCCATCGCCGACGAGCGCCCCCGTGACCGGCGCCAGCGCGCCGTTCACCGTGTCGAGCAACGGCGCCGTCACCTGAGTAGCGGCGGACGTGACCGTCGCCACCACCGGAGCAAGACCGTCGGTCACTTGAGTGACGGTGCCGCCCACCTGATCACCAAGCAGCGTTCCGGCAAGCGTGCCGACGGGCGCCAGCCCCTGCTGAACGCCGCCGACCGTGGTGGGCAGGGCCACGTCCACGACCGTACCATCGCCATTCAGCAGGCCGACCGTCGCGAGGTTGCCGGTGGCGTTCGGCTGATCGGTCAGCACATTCACGCCGACGAGAGATCCGGGGCCGGTGGGACCGGCGACCAGCTGGCCGCCCAGATTGACGCCGATCAGTGCGCCATCGCTGGTTCCGGTCGGGCCGCCGGGGCCAGTGGGGCCAGTTGGGCCGGTTGGGCCTCCGGGCCCTGAAGGACCGCCGGGACCTGTGGGGCCGTTAGGGCCGTTGGGGCCTGTCGGGCCGGTAGGGCCGCCCGGTCCGGTGGGTCCGTTCGGGCCGGATGGTCCATCTGGACCGCCGGGGCCGCCCGGGCCAGTGGGGCCATTCGGGCCAGCGGGACCGCCTGGTCCGCTCGGGCCACCAGGACCGATAGGACCATCAGGGCCACTTGGACCACTCGGACCACCTGGGCCGCTTGGACCAGTGGGCCCGCTGGGGCTGGTCGGACCCGACGGGCCGGAGGGCGTCTTGCCTCCTGCCGTACGGACGCTGAAGCCCACGCCATCGGAGCAGGCGCCGAGTAGGAAAAGCGGAATCGCCGTGGCGCAAAGCAGCAAACGCCGCCCTGACCGCGCTGGCCCAACCAAAGACATGCTAGAACCTCCCTGTTCAATGCGAACATCATCGCAAGGCCACAAGGCTAAGCACGGCATTCCCTTACGGCTTCTTCTAAAATCACCGATCTGGTGACATCGGGCTTTGGGTGGGGGGAGGTGCGAAGGAGCGGCCAGGGAAGCATGGGAAGGAATACGCAAAGGGCTTGCGATTGCGGTCTGTGCGTCGGGATCGGCTGATTAGGTTGGGGAAATTGGGGTTGGGCTGTGTTCTGATACGCAAGATGGCGAGGTCGGGGTGTTTTTGGGGTTTGTCCATTATGGTTCGATTTGTGTTCGGACTTGGGGCTAGAAATAATGGGCTTTTAGGGGACCTTCTCCCTCTCCCCTTTAGGGGAGAGGGTTGGGGAGAGGGGAGCGACGGCGGCTTGTTACGGTCCCCTCTCCCGCCTTCGCTGCGCTCGGCACCTTGGCCAGAGTCACGTGCCTCTGGCCGACCCCTGAAGGGGAGAGGGGATTTTCCGTCGACCGGGGTGCGTGGCGATACCAATCGGCACTAACGCCAGCGCGGACCCTCTACCCAAGTCACGAGGCTCCGGCGCAGCCCTGCCGTCACGGGCAGCACGCGATGTTGCAGGAAGGATGGAAAGATCAGCATGCTGCCGCGCGGGGCGAAGGTGGCGGCGGGTTGCGCCACGCAGAAGAATTCGAACGCTCCACCTTCATAATCTTCTGGATCGGACAGCTGCACCACCACCGACAATTTGCGGTCGAAGGGGCGGGAAGATTCCAGCCACACATCCTGATGCCAGTCATATTTGCCCTGCTGGGTGGCGTGATATTCGGTGAACTGCACTTCATAGGGAGCGACGATGTCGACACCGAAATTGGTGCGGTTGGATGCGCCGACAAATTGCATCAGCCGATCGACAATGTCCTTTTCCCGCAATGGATCGAACCAGCGGATGATGGAGGAGCGATAGGCGTGATCGCTGCGGCTGCTGTCCTCGAAACCCACAGTGGCGGATTGGTCGGCATAGAAGTCCGCCCGTTTGACGATGGCGTCGCACTCCGCGGCCGTCAGCGCGGACGGCCACACTTCCCACACATTGTTCATGTTTTCATCTTTCCTTTGCGTACACGCAAAAAGGGATCAGAAGGCGCGGCCGATCCCGAAGAAGACGCGCGCGCGGCGGGAATCCGCGCTGTCGATGCGCTTTACCGGCACAGCCATTTCCACGCTCGCCCGCCATTGATTGCCGATGCCGATCCGAACTCCGCCGCCAGCGGATGCGAGCGAGAAATTTTCGGCAGGAAGACGGTAAAAGGGCCGCGCGACCGCGTGCGCCACCGCGCCATCGGCATAGGCGAAAAGCGCCGTCTTCTGCAAAATCCCCGCGCGCACGGGCATCCAGCTTAGCTCGGCGGAACCCGCCACCGCCTTTTCAGCCGCGCGGATGCCGATCGGGAAGGCCATGCCCGCGCCGGTGCCGCCCAAAGAAAAGCGTTCGGTCGAGGGCAGCTGGTCGCGGGAATATTGCGCCCTCGCGTTGAGTTTGACGGCAACGCGCTTGGACAGACTGCGCACGGCGACGGCCTGCACATTGACCTTGGTGAAGATTTTTTCCGAAAAGCCAGTGAAGGCGCGTGCGCCCAACAGGCCGATGCCACGGCTGGCGACGGCGGACAGCGCCTGCCCCTGCGTCTGATCGGAATGCGACCAGGATGCGCCGAGCCGCACCGAGCGGGAACGGTAATCGCCAAAGCGGACGTCGAGGAAATAATTGCTGCTGTCGATCCCGTCGATCGAGGCATTGATGGTGAGATTCGTCTTGTTGGAGCGGACCAGCGCATGGCTGATCGTGACGCCTGCCAGCGTCGCTTCGCCTTCGATCGGCCGGTCGCGGACGCGGCTTTTCATATGGGCGATATTGGCCGACAGGGTGGTGCCGTTGCTGCCGATCGGGGTTACGTGGCTCAGCGAATAAAATTGATAGCGTTCGGGATAGAAGGGCATGTAGCCCGAGATGCGCGTGCTGTCCCCTTCGCGCAGAATGCCGTTGGCGGTCAGGGTCAACTGCGCCTGAACGCCCTCGATGACATTGTTGACCGCGCTGTTGTCGATCAGGACGCCGATTTCGAGCTGCTTGCGCTTGATGATGAGGTCGAGGATCAGGTCGCCCTCGCCCGCACCCTGGCGGACGCGTGCTTCGACGGTCTGGCCGGGAATGTCGCGCAGCAGTCCCAGGGCGCGTTCCAAGGTGGCTTTGCGCAGCGGCGCGTCGCGCTTCACCCGCCGCATCTGGGCTTCGATCAAGCGGACCGGCATGCTGGGGGACATGCCCGCCAGCCGATATTCCTTTACCCGCCCCTCGACGATCTTCACGATCAGTTGGCCGCCCGCGGGCACCTGTGCCGGGATGGACACGGAATAAAAGGCGATGCCGCTGCGCGCATAGGCGTCACCCACCGCCTTCGCCACGGCCTGAAGCGTTTCCCGGGTCAGCGGCCGCCCGATCAGGGGAGCGACTGCCTTGTCGAGATGCGGCACGGGGAGCGATGCGCCCATATAATGGACGCGTGTCAGCTTGATGCTGCTGGCCGGGCTGGCGGCGGGCGCAGCGGCAGGGGCAGGTGGGGCGAGCGTGACCGGAGGCGCGGGCGCGATGCTGGGCTGAACGCGATCCTGCCGATCCCGGTCGATCAGCGGAGCGGACGCGCCGTCCCCCACGCCGGCCATCTGCGCGGCGGCGGGAAAGCAGGCCGTGAGCAGCGTTGCCGCCGCCGCGATCGCCTTCAGCCCAGCCAAAGCCCCTTTGAAATCCATTCGCCCCACGCCGCCCTGCGCCGTGGATGACGGCACTTGTCAGGCGTCAGGCCTAGGGCAATGTCGTTGCGAATTGCTCCCAAACCATGACCGATTTGGTGCATTCTTGCCCATTCCAGACCGGTGCAAGCGTCAATTGCGACCGGATCGGCGCGATCATGGCGGCGTTCAGAGGGCGATCAGGGCGTAGGGGCGGTCGAAACGCTCCGACACGACAAATTGCGCGCAATTGTAAACCGGGACGCCGCGTGGGGTGCGCCCTTCGAACGCGCCGCGATGCGCGTGGCCGTGCACGGCGAAACGGACATTGTCGAAACGGTCGATCGCCTCCGCCAGCCGCGAAGAGCCGAGGAAAGGGAAGATTTCGGGGGGCTCTCCCTCCACCGTATCGACGACCGGCGCATAGTGGAGAACCGCCACGCAGCGGTCGGTCCGCAGCGAGCGCAGGGCATTTTCGAGCTTGCGCGCTTCGTTGATCGCTTCCTCGACAAAGGTCTTGATGCCCTTTTCCCCGAACGCGCCCAGTTCGCCACGGCCAAAGCCGCCGACAAAGCCTTTCACCCCGGCAAAGCCGACGCCCTTTATCTCCACCGCCTGGTCATCGAGCACGGTGACGCCCGCGCCGTGCAGGATGCGCGCGACTTCTTCGGGCTGGCCGCATTCATAATCGTGATTGCCGAGAACGGCGACGGTAGGGATGGTGCAGGCGCGCAGATCCTCGGCCAATATTTCCGCCTCGCGCGTCTTGCCGAAATTGGTGAGGTCGCCGCAGAGCGCCAATATGTCGGCCTTTTCCGAAATCTCCTCGAACATCGCGCGGTAGCGATGCTCTGACGTGTCGGTGACATGCAGGTCGCCGATCGCGGCGAGTGTCAGTCCTTCATGACGGGCGGGTTCATTTGTTGCGGTCATGGCTCTCCTCAAGGCCTTTGCCGACCACATCGGCGAAGCCCCATTCGGTGATGTCGATCAGATAGTCGCGCGGGGACAGAAGCCGCCCGCGGCATACGCGGATATTGGGCACCGGCAATTCCGCCCGCGTCTGCAAGCGGCCCAACAGTTCCTCGAACAGCCATAGCGGGATGCAATGCCGCTCAGTAGGATAGATGAAGCGGAAGTTGAGCAGATGGATCAGCAGCAATTCCCAGTGCAGCTCCATCGTGTCGAGCAGCCATTGCCAGTTGATCCGCTCATGCTGGCGCAGGATGACATGGACGACATCGGCGCCGTCATAGCGATAGCGGTCCTGAATGAAGATTTTCGACAGGATGAACTCGGTCGGCGGGGTGATGCGGACGGTGGTGCCATAAACTTCGGCATGATCTTCGGCGCGAAACCATTCCTCCGTCACCGGAACACTGGCGGAAGAGATATTGTAGATTACGTCGAAGAAGTTGTTGCCGCGCCAGACTTTGCCGATCCAGCGCTCATCCTCGAACTCGACTTCATGTCCCAGGTGCTTGAAATAGGAGAGGATGCGCGGAGCGTCGCCTGCCTTGCAAAAGACGTCGAGATCCTTTGTCGGCCGCACGATTCCGGTGTGGCAGCCCAAGGCATAGGTGCCCGAAAGCATGAAGGGGATGCCGGATTCCACCAGATGCTGGAGGCTTTCGGTGTAGAAGGCCACTGAATCGGGCGGGGGATCGAAGATCGCTGGGTCTGCTGTCATTTCAGGAAGGCAACGGGCGAAGGGGGCGAGTGTTCCGCGACAGGAGGCGGGATGATCCCGGTTAGCATTTGAAACAGTTCCCCTCCCGCAGGCGGAAGGGGTCAGGGGTGGGTGTGAGCCAAGCGAACTCCTGCCTAAGCCTTTAAAAGCGGCCTAGCGCTAGCCCACCCCCCGGCCCCCTCCCGCTTGCGGGAGAGGGAGTTATCCCTCCTCAAACCCCCGGCACCGCCAGCAGCCGCGCCTCGTCGCGCAGCCTTCCGGCCTGCGTGGGATTGGCCTTCCGCGCGGCCTGATAGGCCGCCTGTGCCTTTGCCGTTTCGCCCAGCGTCATGCGGCTGCGCATCAGCATGATCCAGCCATCGACATTGGCGGGATTGGCCTTGAGCTTGGCTTCCAGCCCCGACACCATGTTTTCGACCATCGCGTCCTGTTGCCCCTTGGGGAGTTGCGCGGCGGCCTGCATCTGCTCGCGGCTTGGCCCGGGGATCGCGGCCGTGGCGACTGATCCGATGGGCGGATGCGGCGCAGTGGGCTTTACCGCTGCCAGACGGTCCTTGACGTCGATGCCATTGATCTTGCCGACCTGCTCGATCGTCCGCCGCAAGTCCGCTTCCCACGGCGCGCCGGGCGGGGTGTCGGCAAGCAGTGCCAGCCAGTCGCGGATTGCGCCTTCATGATCCTTGGCAAGGTCCTTGCGGACAGCGAGGAAATAGCGGGCGCGCGGCTCCTTGGGATCGAGCTTCACCGCCTTGCCGAAGGCGTCCGCTGCTTCCCGTGGCATCGGGTCATGTTCGCTCGCCATCACCAGCGCTTCACCGAGCGATGACCAGAATGTCGCATTGTCCGGGGCCAGCTTCACCGCACGGCGATAAGCCCGCGCCGCGTCGGCATGGCGGCTGCTCTCGAAATAGGCCCAGCCGAGCATCTGCCAGCCTTCCGCATCGTTGGGATTGGCGCCAACGCGCTCCTGAAGACCACGGATGACGCTTTCCGGATCGGAGGGCTGCTGCCCGGCCGACGCGAAAGGTGCGGCTGCGGAGGCCGTCTCCGCCTTTTCCGGCCTGTCGCGCCAGACATTATAGCCGACCGACACGATCGCCAGCCCGGCCGCCCCGATCAGAGCCACTCGCCCCACGCTCAGCTTCGCCACTCAACCACCCCCGATAATCACCAACTGCTCTCTAGCGTGACGCAGCGGAATTGATAGAGTGCCCAAAGACTTGATCCGCGCATCATAAACCGGCAGGGGCATGGCCGGGGCTGCGGGTGATCTCGCAAGAGGGGGGACATAAGTGACTGACCGCGTGCGTATCGCGATCGTCGGGTCGGGACCGGCGGGGATGAGCGCGGCCGCGCGCGCGGCGCAGCTGGGTATCCCGCATCTTCTGATCGAAAAGACGGACCATCTGTCCGACACGATCTTCAAATATCAGAAGGGCAAGCATGTGATGGCGACGCCCAGCCAGCTCGTGCTGCGTTCCGATTTCGATTTCGACGCTGGCAAGCGCGAGGCGATACTGGGTCGCTGGAACGAGCAGGCCGCCGCGCAGGGTATCAACGTCGCCTATAATGCCGAGGTGAAGGCGATCACCGGCACCGGCGATCTGATCCCGGGCAGCGTGCAGAAGATCGTGGAGCGCAAGCGCGACGGCACGACCGACACGAAGGAAATCCAGCGCCTCGCCCCACCCTACCGGCTGACGCTGACGGACGGGCGCGAAATCATCGCCGATGCGGTGATCATGGCGATCGGCACCCAGGGCAATCCCAATTTGATGCGGGTTCCGGGCGCCGACCTGCCGCATGTGCAATATCAGCTGGACGATCCCGCCGATTATAATGACGAACATATTTTCGTCGTCGGCACCGGGGACGCGGGCATCGAAAACGCCATGGGCCTCGCCGCCGACGAAGCGCAGGGGAATGTCGTCACCATCCTCAACAGGGGAACGGAGTTCGCCAGCGCGAAGCCCGCCAACGTCAAGGCGCTGATGGCGGCCGCCGAAGCCGGACGCCTTTCGATCATGACGGAATCGACCACGGCGAAGATCGAGCCCGGCTTCATCACGCTCGACAGCCGCGACGGCGAAGTGAAGGTGCCATGCGACCGCATCATCGCCCGCATGGGCTCCGCCCCGCCGCGCGCGTTCGTGGAAAGCTGCGGCGTCGAATTTGCCAGCAGCGACCGCTTGGCTTTTCCCAAACTCTCGCCGGTGTTCGAAAGCACCGCGCCCGGCATCTTCGTCATCGGCGCTCTGGCGGGCTATCCGCTGATCAAGCACTGCATGAACCAGGGCTATGACGTTGTCGAATATATCAACGGCAATCGTGACCTGAAGCCTGCCGACGAACCCATTCTCGCCGCGAAATTCGCCGGGTTGCCGGAAAAGCGCTCGGTCGCGGAATGGCTGGAGTTTCTGCGCACCAACGTGTCCATCCTCGAAGGCTTGTCGCCGCTCCAGATGCGCGAGTTCATGCTGGACAGCGAAGTCCGCGCCTACCGCGCAGGCGAAGTGATCTTCGAAAAGCATGACCCCGGCTCATCGCTTTTCGGCATCGCGGGGGGTCAGGCGCTGGTGGAGGTCGCTCCCGGCACCAACGTGCCGATCGAGGCGGGATCAATCTTCGGCGAAGTCGGCCTGATTTCCGGCCGCCGCCGCGGTTCCACCGTGCGCGCGGGCACGGATTCGATCATGGTGGAGGTGTCACGGACGGCAGCGCTGAAGCTCATGTCCTCCAACCCGCCCGCCAAGCGCGCCATCACCCGCATCTCGACCGAGCGGCAGCTGCTCCAGATGTTCGGTGCTGGCCTGACACCCGCTGATCTCGCCGAAGTGCTCGACACGGCCGAAATCCAGACGGTGAAGGCGGGCGAGGCGATCCTGACCGAAGGCGACCTGGGCAACGACATCTATGTGATCCGCGTCGGCTCCATGATCGTGGAGAAGAAGATCGGCGGCAGACAAGTCTTCCTCTCCTACCTTCCCGCTGGGTCCTATGTCGGCGAAATGGCACTGATCGCGGGCGGGCCCCGCACCGCCACGGTCAAGGCCACGGTCAAGTCCGAAGTCATCAAGCTGAACGGCGACGCCTTCGCCCGGCTGATGGCCGCCAAGCCCGCACTGCTGGAGCGCGCCCGCAAGGACATGGCTGCGCGGCAGGACGTCAACGCCTTCATCGAAAGCCGTAAGGACAGCTTCTCCACTGTCGTCGACATGTATTCGGAGACGGCCAAATTCCTGGTCGATAACGGCATTGGCGAAGCGACCGACGTGCTGTTGCTCGACGAGCATCTGTGCGTGGGCTGCGACAATTGCGAAAAGGCGTGCGCCGACAGCCATGAGGGCCTGTCCCGCCTCGACCGGGAAGCCGGGCGCACCTACGCCCATCTCCATGTGCCGACGAGCTGCCGCCATTGCGAGCATCCGCATTGCATGGCCGATTGCCCGCCCAACGCCATCCATCGCGGCCCGGACGGCGAAGTCTTCATCGACGAGACCTGCATCGGCTGCGGCAATTGCCAGCGCAACTGCCCCTATGGCGTGATCCGCATGGACAGCGTGCCGCCCAAGAAGCCAGGCTTGCTCAGCTGGATGTTCTTCGGCGCCGGGCCCGGGCCCGGCGAGCCGTCGAAGAAATGGCGCTACAAACATGCCAAGCCCGGTGTCGAAAAGCCCAAGAAAGCGATCAAGTGCGACATGTGCTCCGGCATTGACGGCGGTCCCGCCTGCGTCCGCGCCTGCCCCACTGGCGCCGCCATTCGCGTGTCGCCAGAGGATTTTCTCACTGTCGCCCGCCTTGATGGGCAAGCGAACTGATGGCCACCCGCGCTTCCTCCCAACCGCGCCGCGCCAAGGGCGAAGTCCTGCATGACGGCTTCCTGCGCCACGCCAATTTCCGCTGGCTGAAGATCGCTGGCCTTCTCTGCCTGCTCGTCATCGCCAGCTATCTGATGATCGACATCACGCCGCGCCATAATGGCGGGAGCTGGTACGGCTACATGCTGGGGACGATTGGCGTCGGCCTGATCCTGTGGCTGACGCTGCTCGGCCTGCGCAAGAGGGCCATGACGCGCGGCCGCTGGTCGCTGAAGGCATGGACCAGCGCTCATGTTTATCTCGGCCTCAGCCTCATCGTCATCGGCACGCTGCACACCGGCTTTCAGCTGGGCTGGAACGTCCATACGCTGGCCTATGCCCTGATGATGCTGGTGATCCTGTCAGGCCTGTTCGGCATCATCGTCTATGCGACGCTCCCCACCGCCCTCAGCAACAACCGCGCGGAAATGACGCAGGTGCAGATGCTCGAAGCGATCCGCGCCATCGACCGGCAGCTGCACGATGCCGCGCAACCGCTGCCCCAGGCCCATGCCAGTCTGGTCCGCCTGTCGCTGGATGACGATCCGTTCGGCGGCAGCCTGATCGCGCGGCTTTCCGGCCGCTACCCGCGCTGCGCTACTGCCGCCGCGCAGGCGGCATTGCGCCATTGGACCGGCGATCATCCGGATACCGGCGAGGAGCCTTTGGAAAGGATCGACGCACTGCTCGAACGCAAGCAGGCGATGCTCGCGCGTCTCCGCCGACACCTACGGCTGAAGGCGTTGCTGGAGGTCTGGCTCTATGTCCATGTCCCGGCGACCTTCGCCCTGCTCGCCGCGCTGACCGCGCATATCGTCAGCGTCTTCTTCTACTGGTGAGCGCGCAGATGAGCTTCACAGTCCGCCAGATCAGCCTGACCGCAGACGGGCGCGAGATCGTCCGCAGCGCAACGCTCGACAAGCCGCAGCTCGTGCTCGGCCGCGCATCGACGAGCGACATCCACCTCCCCGACCTCGCGCTGGAGCCCGATCACGCGCGCATCGAACAGTTGGACGCCCGCACGATCCGAGTGCGCGCGACCGGCACGCTCGGCTTCGAGGTAGAGGGCCGCACTACCCGAAGCACCGACATCGACATCGGCAAAGGCGCGGAATTGCGCTTCGGCGGGCATCGCATCACTGTGTCACAGGAAGATGGCGCAACCGTCCTCACCATCCGCCGCGTCGATGCCGTTTCGGAAGCCTCAGAGGAAAAGGAGGAGGCTCGCGTCTTCTCCCTCGCGCGGCTTGCCCCGCCGAAGCGGCTGACCGCATGGGGCCTCGTCCTCGCCATCCTGATCGGCTTCCTCGCCGTTCCGATCTACAGCTATGCCACCCGGCCCGCCGACGACACGCGCAACATCTACAGCGTGAGGGGCGACAATATTAAGGGGGATGGGGCCTGGTCCTCCGGCCCGTTGAGCCAGGCGCACCACGCGCTGGAAGGCAAATGCGAGACCTGCCATCAAAAGGCGTTCGTTTCCGTCCGCGATTCCGCCTGTCAGACATGCCACACATCTGTGCATGACCATGCTCCGGCCGCCCGCATCGCCATGGCGCGCACGGAACCCGGCATCGGCGGCAAGTTCCTGAACCTCGTCGCCTCGACCTTCGGCAAACCCCCGGAGGGTGCCTGCGTCGATTGTCACCGCGAGCATGAAGGCGCTGGCCCCATGCAGCCGACGCCCCAGGCTTTCTGCACGGATTGCCATGGCAGTCTGAAGGATCGGCTGAAGGACACGAAGCTCGCCGATGCAGGGGATTTCGGGACCGCACATCCGCAATTCACGGCGCTGGTCCAATATAATCCCGGCAAGCAGCCGAGCTTCACCCGCGCCTCACTCGACGCCAAACCGATGGACGATAGCGGCCTCAAATTCCCGCACGACATTCACCTGTCGCAGACCGGCGGCGTCGCTCGCATGGCGCGCACGCTGGGCGGCTATGGCGATGCGCTCGCCTGCAAGGATTGCCATCGCCCCACCGCAGACGGCGTCCGCTTCCTGCCCGTGGACATGGAGCGCGATTGCCAATCCTGCCACAGCCTGGCCTTCGAAAAGATCGGGGGCACGGTGCGGACTCTGCGCCACGGGCAGCCCGATCAGGTGATCGCGGATCTGCGCGCCTATTACCGCTCGACCGCGCCCACCCAGCCGATCGGCTTGAGCGGCGTGGCTCGCCGCCGTCCCGGCGACTATGCACAGGGCCGTGTGTATCATGCCTATTTCGGCGCTCAGGCGGCGCGCCCCTCCCGCGCGGACGCTGCGATCCGCGCCGTCTTTTCAAAGGGCGGCGCCTGCTATGACTGCCATATCGTCACCCCGCCCGGCGCGAACGGCAGTACCAGCTGGAGCGTCACGCCGGTCAATCAGCCGATGCGCTATATGATGAACGGCTGGTTCGATCATAAAGCCCACAGCACCGAGACCTGCGAAAGCTGCCACGCCGCGGCGAAGAGCAACGACGCGCGCCAGCTGCTTCTGCCAGGCATCGACAGTTGCCGCACCTGCCATGGCGGGGAGAAGTCGCAAGCGCCCGTGCCATCGAGTTGCGCCATGTGCCACAGCTATCATGTCGGCGATGGCGCGCCATGGACGCCTGTCCGGGCCACAATCAAGGAAGATCGGGCCAAGAGGGAGAAGGACTAGCCATGCTGATCGCGCAGGTTACCGACATCCATCTGGGTTTCGACCGCGACAATCCGGGCGAATTCAATCGCCAGCGGCTTGACCAGGTGCTTCGTGCGCTCATCGACGGCCCCAACCGCCCCGACCTGCTGCTCGCCACCGGCGACCTTACCGAATATGGCGATGCCGACAGCTATCGCCGCCTGGCGGAAGCGTTCAGTCAGTGCCCCTTCCCCGTGTGGCCGGCGATGGGCAATCATGACGACCGCGCCAATTTCGCCCGGCATTTCCCGAATGTCCCGCAAGAAGAAGGCTTCGTCCATTATGTGGTGGCAAGCGAGGGCCGCCGCATCATCATTCTCGACACGCTCGAACCCGGCCGCCATGGTGGCGCTTTCTGCGAAGTCCGCGCTACCTGGCTGGCCGCCCGGCTCGACGAAGACGCACACACCCCCACCCTGATCGTCATGCACCACCCGCCGATTGAGGCAGGCATCGATTGGATGAACACCCATCCCGACGAGCCATGGGTGCAGCGCTTCGCCGCAACCATCGCGGGCCGCCCCAACATCGCCGCCATCCTCTGCGGGCATCTCCACCGCACCATCGCCGCGCCATGGCAGGGCACGACCGTCGCCATCTGCTCCTCGACCGCGCCGCAACTCGCGCTGGACCTGCGCCCCATGGACACCGGGCAGCCTGACGATCGCCCCATGATCGTCGCCGATGCTCCCGCCTATGCCCTCCACCTATGGACGGGCGCTGGCATCGTCACCCATTTCGAAACGGCTGGCGAACGCGCGACGCTGGCGAAGTTTGATGAAAAGATGCAGCCGCTAGTGCGGATCCTGATGGATGAGCGGCCCGCTTAAGGCGGGCTTATCCCTTCTTCTTGTCGATAAGTACCGCCTGCTGCCATTTACCGGGCGCCTTGTCGGTCCGATGGACGCAGCCCGCCCAGCAACAGGGCCGCTTCTTTCCTTCCAGCAATTCCTCGCGCGTCCGATCAATACGCCGCGCGCGCGTCTTTGCCTGTTTGGCGTCTTCGATCCAGCAGATGAACTCGTTGCGGCCCAGCGGCGTCAGCGCCTGCCACAATGCCAGCACCTCCGGCTCCGCCCGTAACGCCGCCTGCAAATCTTCACCTGCTTCATGCACAGTGCCGTGGAAAATGGCCTCGGTCATGAAATGCTCCGTGCAACCGTCCCACCAAGATCAGCGGAAAACGTCCCTCACCGCAACAATGGCGGCCGCCACGCCTTCATATCGACATCGTCGCTGACCTTGTAGGGTATGCCCTTCGAGGTCAGGAACAGCCGTTCCATTTCGCTGCGGGTGAAAGGCCGCGAGCCCAGCCGCCCGAACACCGCGATCTGTCCGCCGGTTTCGTCTACCGCACGGTCGCGGTCAAGGCCCTTGGATAGCGCGACGGCGGGCGTTGGTGTCCGTGCCCAGGCGATCAGTTCGGGCTTGGGCGCGGGGGAGAATCCGTAGAAATTGGGCTGGCTTGCCGGGCTGGTCAGCTGGATCACCTTCATGCCGTTCCGCCCGTCCGCGACATAGGCGAAGAGGGAGGCATTGGTGGTGGCGACGATCACATCCTCCACGTCCGTCATCTGCCCGCCGAAGGTCTCCTTGGCATAGACGCTCGGCCGGAGCGGATTGGTGATGTTGACGATGGCCAGCCCTTCGGCCTTCGCCGCGACATAGGCATAGGTGCGCGCCAGATAGATGCGGCGCGCGTCCTTCAGCGGCACGGTGGCAGATGGCACCGCCACGGGGTCCGTCAGCTTCGTCACGTCGAACAGCTTCAGTCCATCGGCATCCGTCACCCACAGGTAGCGGAACTGAATGGCGCTCGCGCGCGCATCCTTCATCGGCCGGACGGCAGCAAGGCGCGGATGCAGCGGATCGGCAAGGTCCACCACCACCAGCCCCGCATCCGCCGTGATATAGGCGATCTGCCCCGCCAGCTGGATATGCCGCGCCCCGTTCAGCACGCCATCGGGGTTCCAGGTGACGGCGCGTTTCAGGAAATTGTTGCGGAATTCGCCGTCGGCCATGGTCTCGATATTGACCATGATGAGCCCTTCGATGCTGTCGGTCACGGCCGCATAGCTGTAGATCGGAAGGAACGGCTGTTCCTGATTGATCTCGCGCAATTCCTTGGTGCTGCGCAGCGGGTTTATGGGTTGGTTCGTGGGCAGTGCCATGCAGGTCGCGTTCTTCGACGCCACGCCTGTATTATGGCCGAGCTTCGAGAAGGGGCCGCTGAGGATCGGTTCGGAAAAGCCCTTGTTGGCGATCGATGCGACGTCATAGACGCGGAAGCCGCCCTTGCCCTCCGCAACATACATATATTCGCCGCGCAATTGCAGGCACCCGACGCGATCGCGCGTGCCCTTCACGACATTGCGGAATTCCTCGACGGCTTGGCTCTCGCCGGAAGCCTTCTTGTCGAAGAACTTGCCGCGAACCCAGTTCTTCAGCTCGCGCCCATTCTGCTCGACATGCAGCTTCCAATAATCGGGATAGGCATATTTCTGAAGATAACTGCCGATCACCGCCTGCGGCTCATCCCATTCGGTGACGCGGATCGCTTCGAACCCGCCTTCCAGACCCGTCCAGGCATTGAGGCCAACGAAGTTCACGAAGTTCGTGCCCAGCAACAACAGCTGCGACATGATCGCGTTGTTGTCGTCCTTCGCCGACAGGTGGCAGTCGGAACAGGTCTTCGTCTCCGTCTTGCGCACCGTGTGGGGGAAATGCGGGGCGAAGGCCTGGCTTGAAAAGCCGATGCCGGACACGGGCGGCTGCTGGATATAGATGCGTTCGCGGTTGATGTTGGTCGATGACAGCACCAGCGCGGATGTCGAACGCACCGGCGCGGTCGCATTCCCCTTGGTCGTCATATGCTTGCCAAGCTGGAACATCTCGTCGCGCGCCACTTGGGGATTATAGGTGGCGAAGTTGCGCGTCTCCTCCCCATCATAATGGTGGAGCGAGGTCTTCCAGTTCGCCTCGATCGGCAAGTGGCAGCCGCCGCAACTGGTGGTCCAGCTCAAGTGACAGGTGAAGCAGGCCATGGAGTCATCGCCATGCGCCCGGTCCGCCTTCGCCACGCCCGGGCCGAAGGCGAAGCTGCCATCTTCCGCGCCCGATCGGCTCATCAGCTTGGCGCGCGCCGCCTTGGCATTGAAATGCGGATTGGTGGAATCGACGCTGTCCTTCACCAGCGACACTTCCCATTCCAGGGCAGGATCGACGATCGACCGCTGGATCAACTTGCGCCGCCCGCTCGCGTCATAATACCATTCGAACCGGCGCTTGCCGTCCGGATTGCGCAGCAGCGCCAGGTTGGTGCCCTTGGGCGGCGCGGCCGGTCCGGATGTCAGCAGCGTCGGATAGGCGTCGGCGGTGCCGTGGCAATCCTTGCAGCCGATCTCGATCGCGTTCGCAACCTCGCCATAGATGAAGCCATTGCCATGGCTGTCCTGCGCGAAATGGCAGTCGGCGCATTGCAGGCCCTTTTCGGCATGGATGTCCATGAGGTGGACCGACTTGCCCGGATTGACGCCGGGCTGGACGAACTTGCCCTCGCCTTTCTTCCGCCACTTTTCCGGATCGTCGTTCGGCACGATCTTTCCGTCGGCGTCGAGCAGATTACCCTCCCGATCGCGCTTGAAGACGCCACGGAAGTTCCAGCCATGGCCGTGATAATCGGCGAACTGCGTATCCTTCGCCTTGTCATTGAGGTCATAGACGTTGCGCAGGAAGTCGAGGTCCGACCATTTGCCGCGCGGGCCCGCGCCTTCGGGATTGCGCTCCAGCGTCTGGTGCGTTTCGGCAGCCGTCGGGTATTTCTGCTGTTCCGGCCACATCAGGCCTGCGTCGGACTCATAGTCCCACATGGTGTAGCCGAGATAGCTATTCAGGAAGATATTGGGCTGGTGCATGTGGCAGTTCATGCACTGCGCGGTCGGGATGGCGCGGGTGAAGGTGTGGCGGATCGGGTGTCCGCTTTCCTTGACCGCCGCGACGGGGTGGTCGGGCGCCTCTTCGCCGTGCGCGCCTTTTAGTGCACCGTGTCCGCCCTTTTGATGCCCGGCGTCCTCGGCATGCGCTATTTTGTTCGCGATCGTCGGATCGATGGTCGCCGTCTGCCCGTCGCGGCCATATTGCGCGTAGATCAGGCTGTGACGCGGTTCCCGGTCGTTGGCATAGACGACATGGCATCCCGAGCAGCCCGAATGGCGATAGTCGCCGGGCTGATCATTGGTCCCCATGAACCACATATAGGGGTCGTTGAGGCGCGTCTTGTGCAGGTTGAGCACGGGGATCGCCACTCGCAGGCCGGTGCCCGGCCCACGGCTCGACTGCTTGAGGTCCGGCCGCCCCGGCTCCTCCAGCCGCTGGATGGAGCCGGTCGGGTTGGGCAGGCCGATTTCAGGGAATTGCGTCGCAATGTTACGCCCGCCGCGCTCGAACACGCGGAACACGTCGCCAGGCGGCGTCACTTGCCAGTTGGGCAGCGGATAGAGTTCGGCCAGTGCGCCGCGCGCTTTCTGCTCGGCCGTCAGCGTGCCAGGAGGGGAGCCCGGCGATATGATCTTCGCGGGCTTTCCATCCTTGGTATAAGCCTCGCCGAAGATGTAATTCTTGTACGGCACGATGCCATTGTTATAGGCCGCGCCGCCCCACAGCATCGCGCCGGATGCCATCAGCGAACGCTCTGCCGCCTCGATCGTCTGCATGTGGCACGACCCGCAAGCCTCGCGCGCCACGCGATAGTCGCTGGGATTGACGAAGCGCACGAACTCCGGCGCTTCCCGGTTCAGCAGCGTGTAAGTCCGCTTGGGATTCGCCGAGGATGGATAGTGCCAGCTGCCCGGATAGCGCGGCAGAACATGCGCCTTGTCCCGCGCCGCGACATAGGCGGGATCGTCGAAGCCATGGGCAGGATCGCCGCGCACCGTCGCATCGCCGCCATGGCAATCGACGCAGCCCAGCATCACCGCTGGGGTGGCATGCATCGAGGGTTCGTCCGTCTTGGTATGGCAGCTGTAGCAGCCTTCCGATTTGGCCGCGACCTGATCGGCTGTCTGGCTTATCGGCGCGGGGGGCGTCCTGGGATAGACCCGTTCGACCGGCTTTTCCGCGTCGGACGCGTGGAGGATTGCCACGGGAATAAGTAGGGCAGCCAGCAACAAGAGCCCTATCGATGCCATGTTCCACCGTGCTCCTGCGAAGGCAGGAGCCCAGCTGAAACGCTGGAGCTGGGTTCCTGCCTTCGCAGGAACACGAGGCGCCAAAAGGAGAGAAACCAACCCGCCCATCAATAACTCAGGATCAGGTTGCCGAGCACCGAATAATAGTTCCGGTTGCGCTCGCTATTGGTGAAAAGGTCGCGAAAGCCCGCGCCCGGCAGCAGGGTCGCGCCCGACAGGCGGAATACGATGTTCTGCGTCGCGTGCGGTCGCCAAATCGCGGCGGTGGACAGGTCCCAGCCGATCGACTTGGGAATGCTCCCTTCGTTGCGCAATGCCCGTAGAGTCGCCGTATTCTGGAACCACAGATGGTTGGCGTTGGCTGACAGCCGCAGTTCAGGCAGAACATCAAAATCCGCGCCCGCGCCCAGCAGCATCGTGCCGGGATTGTTGAAGTTCGACTGGCCCTGCTCCTTCGAGGATCGCAGCGAATTCAATATGCCGTTGCGCCCGTTGATGCCGATGGCCCGCCCGCCACCGGCGAAAGGGATTGTCTGCCTGATCCAATAGCTGGTGTCCGCGCCAGCAAAGATGGGGTTCTCGAAAATCGCGTCGAAGCCGTTTTCGCGATCGTCATAAGGATCGCCATCTCCGCTGGCATAGAGCCCCGACAGACGGAAGCGCATCCAGTCCTTGTCGATGCTCGCCTCGGCAGCGGCGAAAAAGGCCCTGATCTGCGCAGGCTCAGACGTGAAGAAGCTGTTTCGATCCTCTCCCAAGGCCCCGTACACCGAAGCCGTCAGGTTGATCCGCCCGATCCGCCCGTCAGCGTTGTAACCCAGATAGACGACATCATAATCCCGGCCGCGTAGATCGCCCAGCAGGGCGGGCCGCACCGGAAAGCCATTGTCATCAACCTCGATCCGCCCCGCCTCGCGGTTCATATTGTAAACGGCGGTGATCTGGCTGGTGAGGCCGGGGATCAGGAAATCCTGTCGATAGAGGTTCGCCAGGAACACCCAATCGCGCCGTGGGGACTGCACCACGCTGTTGAGGCCGCTGTTCGTGTCCTTTTCCAACCGCCAGAAGGCAGCGACGTTGAACTGGAAGCGGTTATTGTCGCGATTGCCGAACAGCCGGATGCCAAGCTGCTGGTCGTTGAACAGGAAGCCGCGAAAGTCCGACTGAAAGGGCTGGATGCCCACTCGGATCGAGCGGAAGTCGTAACGATCCGATGTGTTCGCCAGGTGATAATCGACGAACAGCTCCTGCACGCCCAGGAAATGGTCGGTGCGGTGCGACGGCCTGGACGGCTCGACGAACAACACCCGCCGTTCGGGCACATTCACATGGTTGATGTTGTAGGCCAGCGTCAGCCGATATTCGATCTCCGGCGGCTTGAAGGCGGTCGAGCCCTTGATCAGCGCGACGCCGCCGATGAAGGTCTGGCTCAACACATAGCTTGAGTCCTTGCCGAACACATCGATGCTGCCGGGCCGCTCGGTCGTCTGCACGCCGACGGGAATGGGGAAGGTACGCGGCTCTACCACCGTGTCGCTCACCGCATTGGCGACGAAGAACCAGTCATCGCCCTTGATCGGCAGCCACTTCACCTTTTCACGGTTGATCGGCCGGTCGCCCTTCAACGTATTCTGTCCGTAGGGATCGAACCAGCGTTCCTTGACCACGCCGAGAGATTCGATCAGCCGCCAGCGATCAGGGATCGGCACCTGATCGACGGGGAAAGCCTCGGGTGGCGGCGCGCGCACTGCGCCCGGATTGTCCTGCGTCACCGCCTCGGGCAGCGGGGCTTCATAGCCCGGCCTGCGGCGGCCTTCTATCGACTGATCGTCCGCGCCAACTTCCGGCGCATTCAATATCTCTTCCCAATTGTCGGGCGGCGGCGGGGGCACGGGCTCGCCCGGCTGCGCCAGCGCGAAGAGCGGCAGGAAGGCGGCAAGCCCCATCGCTACAGGCCCTGACACACATTTTGCGACGAACTGTCGAGGAAGGGCGCAAAGGGACAGCTTACATAGCGCAGCCGCACGGACGCGTTGCCCAGGTCGACAACGATCCGGTCCGCGCGGATGGCAGCAAGGGCATTGCCGATGCCGCCGCCGCGTTGCCCGCCATTATGGGCGCCCAGGAAACTGATCATGTCATCCTGATCGATGCCGTCACCCGAAACGCCGATCGCACCAACCAGCACATTGCCGCGATAGATGGGGACGGAACCGGGGAAGATCTGGATGCCATTTTGGATGCGGTTGCCGGCGCCGACGCCGGTCACCGCAGAGCAGCGCTGCGGCGTGTCGGTCGCACTCGCGCCCGTCACATAGGCAAGATGGGCGGCCAGATCACCCACGACCAGCGCGGATTGCAAGCCTGTGGAGAAAGGATTGAACTGCGCGATGGGGCGGGAGAAAGGCCCGTTGGGCCGCCCCACCTCGCCGTCAGGAAAATAGGGGCGTGACAGATTGCCGTTCGCACGATCGGTGAAGGCATGGGTGCCGGTCAAGGCCGCCGGATCGTTGAGGAAGGCCTGCGCCTTGCCCACAAACGCCGCCACGTCAGCGCTGCTGCTCGCCAGCAGGTCCGGCGCGGCGTGGCTGCTGGAGAAGAAAGCCGCCGTCCGTGCCTTCTGCAAACTGACGTCGGTGCCGAAGATCGGCGCGTCGGGCGATCGCACGATGCCCAAAGCCGCGCCCCGTGTATCCACCACGCTGATCGTCACCTGCGCCCGGCTGTCGAGCGGCTGCCTGATCTGCGCCCGCGCCCGGCTCATGATTGTGAAGGCTTCCTCCAGCACCGCCGTCACCTCGGCGGCGGTCAGAGGCTGCGTCACATCCCCCGCGTCGGTCGCGGCTCGGATCGGGAAACGGTTATTCCCCGACCCATCGGTCAGCACGAAGGCGTCGCGATTGGAAAACTCCGCCACGCGCGAAGCCCGCACGCCTGAAAGCTCGCTGCCATAGGCGACGCCCGCCAGCACCATCGGCGCGGGATCGCCATAATAGCCGCGCACCGCTAGCAAGCTTCCCGCGCTGCCGTTAATAGCGGCGAAGCTTACCGCGCCCGTCCGCAGCAGGCCCGCATAGGCCGCGTCCGAATAGCGCAGCGACGTGCCGTCGACAAAGATGCGGTTTGCGCGGATGCTGTCGGGCGCTTCAAAGCCCAGCGTTCCGGCCAATGCGATATATTCTTCCGGATCATTGTCCGTGTCGGTGACATCGGGATCGGAGCCATAGACCCCATCGGCCATGACGCCGATGCCGCCGACCACGACGCCATTCTTATAGAGCGGGAAGCCGCCCGGATCAGCCGCCAACCCGAGCGGCGACCGCTTGGGCCCGATCATCGCCATGGCGCCCGACGAGATGTAGCGCGCCGAAAGGTCCGAACAGGGGAGCTGGCTGAACTGCACGCCGAATAGCGGTCCGCTTTCGAGGCCCACCGTGCCCGGCGCGGACGGAAAATGCTCCTGCACGATCATGCTCGCCGTGCGGGTCGAAAAGGCATTGCCGCCGCTCGACAGATAGGCCCCGGTGATAGCCTTGCTGATCGCGCCCGCCTCGGCCGGAACCGTCAGATTTTGCGCATCGATATTCTGCCCATTGGGCGCGGCGCTGGTGGTGGCGGTCGCCCGCGCGCCATTCATGCGGAACACGGCCAGCACATTGCCCACCCGGTCCGTCACCGCGATGACCGCGGGCAGGCTGCGCGCCTGCGCCTCAGCTGCGGCGTGGGCGACGACAGTCTCTACATCGGCGACCGTCAGCGCCTCCTGTGCCGGATCGGCATAAAGGCGTGTGGCGGTGGGTGTAGGCGTCGGCGTCGGGCTACCCCCGCCGCTCGCGCCATCATTTCCGCCGCCGCCGCAAGATGCCAGCATCAATGCGGACAGCGCCGCGAACGCGCTCAACCTGTGCCGCAAGCCTCTCACCGCAATGCTCCAATACTGCGCGCCGCGCTGCCCAATGCGCTGCGGAAGGCGGCGGGTTGATAGCTGTTAGGCTCCTTGACAGCTGCATAAGCGCGATTGACGTCCGCCCGGATGCCCGCGGCCGCGCCCACCGTCACGCGCCCAGATTTCACCATGGAGTTGAGCAGCGTGTCGATGGCCATTACCGCCTGCACCGACCCTTCATAATCGGTGAAGCGCGGGCTGATCGCCCCGCCTGCGATCTCGCTGACAATGGCGAACGCCATGTCGCCGCTCGTCCTTGCGCCCGCAAATCCGTTCGCAAGCGCCCCAGCGCTCGCGGCCAGCTTGCCCGCTGCGGCGACAGCTGCTCCCCGATCCCGCGCGATTGCGGCATGAAAAGCCTTGCTGTCCGCGTCGAACCGGCCCGCCGCTCCCGGCGCGATCACCTTTGCCGCCGCTGACAGCATGATCATATTCTCGTCATTGAAGGGCGGCATGCCTGCGGGGATCGGCCGTCCCGGGTTCGCTTCCCAGGTCTTGCTCCGCTCCGCCTGGTCATAGATGCGGCGGTGGCAGCTCTGGCAGTCGAAGAAGTAAAATTCGGGGAACGCGCCTTCGCTTCCCTTGGCAGAGGCATAGAGGGTGAGCGCCCGCTCCACCGCCATCGCCTGTCCTACGGCCCAAAGCTTCAGGCTGTCCGTCCGCCCCTTGCGCCGGACATAGTCGGCATCCTCGTCATGATGGGCCTGCATCGAGGAAAAAAGGTCAAGCTCGAACGATACGCGCGGATGCCCCGCCGCCATCATGCGATGGTCGACAAACTGGCCCGGCCGATCGCTGCCGAAATGGCAGTCGAGACAAACGGCGGCCCGCGCCTGAGGCCGGTCGAGCGGCATCATTCCCGCCGCGACGTTGGACGCATGGGTCGCGCCCACGGCATAATGGCTCGCGATCCAACCGCCTGCCGCGCCGTGGCACGCCTCGCACCCGACGCCATCGCTCGCCAGGAACCGCGCGCCCGTTGCCGCCGCCGGGGTCGAATGGCAGCCGAGACAAGCGGGCGCCGCTGTAGGATCGCCCAGACCCAAGGTCGATGCGATTTGCCGCCCGCGCGTGCCGGACAGCACGGCAAAGGCGCGGGCGTGCGCCCCGCCTGGGCTTGAAGGCTCCTGCCAGCGCATCAGTTCATCCTGACGCACGATCTTGCCGTCGCCTTCCATCCGCCCATGGCAGATGGAGCCCGCACAGGACGCAACGCCGGTGAAGCTGCGCGCCGCCGGAGCAGCGTCAGCCGCGCCACGATCGCCACCGGGCAACACGCACAGCAGCAGGACGAGCAGCATCACCGCGCCCAGCATCATGCCGGCCGCGCGCCTGCTCCATCCATGGCCCATGAAGCCCCCCATTACACGCCCCCTTGCGCGCGATCGCTCTTGCCGCGTCCGCCCCGCCCTTTCAATCCCGTTTTGCTTGCTCTTTCCGCTTATTGCGCATCGCAGGCCGGTTCCCCTGGGCCGCCGCAGGGACGATCCCACAAGTCCTCATTGCCCGCGCCCGTCACCGGTTCGTCAATGAGCGGCGGATAGCCCTCCGTCACCACGTCGCGCAATTCGATCAACGCGGTCGGGAAGGTGCGCGACACCGCCACTGTGGGGTCAAGCAAGCCCTCGAATGTCTCACGGCCATCCACGTTCACGGTTGCGCACGCGCCGAAGATGAAGCAGCCGTTGATCTTCGATCCGACGGCGAAGCGCCCGTTCACCGTCACCAGAGGGATGACGTCCAAGCCGGTGGCAAAGGTTCCGTCGCTCATCGCCAGTCGGCCGTTGATCGCGATCTGCGGCCGTCCAGTTCCGCCGCTGATGATCAAGCTATTGACGGTGAAGCCGCGCCGGTCCGCAAAGCTCGTCGAAAGCCCGCTATTCTGAATGAAGATGCCGTCGGCCGCCGCGAGCCGGATGGTCCCGGCCTGCAACATGCCCGCTTCCAGTGCCAGGCCGTCATTCTGCGCCAGCCGCAATTCACGCGCCGCGAGCGAATCCGCCGCGCGCACGTCGGCAATCGCCTCTGCGGTGGCAGCGTAGATGGACGGCGCCTCAAGCGTCAGCACGCCCCCTAGCCCGCCATTGCCATCGCTGACCGCAATCGACCCGAGCCCGGCTATGACCTCAAGCGCGTCTCCTGCCGTCAGGGTCAGCCCGCCCGTGCCGGTGCGCCCGGTCATCGCGACCGCTCCCTGCACGCGCAGCAGGCCTGCCGCGCCGATGCTCAAAAGGCCGCTGCCCGGAAGGATGTTGGTGCCGATGGTCACATCGCGCACAACCAGATCGCCTGCGCCGAATATCGCGATGTCGGCTGCCGCGACACGCGCCAGTTCCGCCGCCGACAGGCTGTAACCTGCCGTGGTGTCACCGCCGCCAATGGCTGCTTGAGCGCCCAGGGCGTTGAAGCGCAACAGCCCCGTGGCGCTTACCCGCCCGTTCGCCGAAATGACGATGTCGCTAGAGCCGATCGTTACAGCCTGCCCGCTTGCCTGGCCGTTGACCGCTATCAATCCGGCGGCGTTCAACATCAGGTCGCCACTGGCGACCGCATTGGCGATCGTCATGCCCCCGCTCGACCCAAGGCTGATGTTCCGGCCCAGCGCGGCGATGGAGCCCTGCGCCAACAGGTCGTTCACCACAAGGTCACCAGTGCCAGCGTCCAGCGACGCCGCGCCACCCGAAGCCAGCGATTGCGCGCTGATGCCCACTCCGGTTAGCGCCAGGCTGTTACCTGCGACATTGCCGAGGATGAGTGCACCGGCAGCAGTCATAACAATGCCATCCGCCGCTTGCGCATCGGCGATGTTCAAAGCACCCGCTGATCGCAGCAACAGGCCGCCATTTCGCGCGGTCATGGCATTGGCGCTGATGCTGCCCGCGTCGATGTCGATCGCACCGGCGAGTAGCTGACCGCCAAATTGGGCGACTGCGCCGCGTTGCTGCAGCAAGCCGCCGATGTCGCTGCCACCAAGTTGAAGGCTGCCATTGACGATCAGGTCGCCGCTGGTCACCGCATTGCCGATCTGGACGCCGCTTGCCGCACTGAGTGTCTGGCTGCCAGCCGCGAGCGTCCCGATGTTGATGCGCGCAGCTGATAAGGTGCCGCTTCCCGCGCCGATCGCCAACGTGCCGCCGACTGCAAAGTCGCCGCCGATTGCCATGCCCGAGCCGCCCAGCGCACTACCGCTCGCGTCTGCCATGTCGAGCAGCCCCGCCGACGACAAATTGCCGAGGCGGATGCTGCCCGTGCTGCTGCCTAGGCCGATCGCTACCCGCCCGCTGGAAAAGACATCGCCGCCCGCGCCGTCGACGCTGCCCTGCGCGAACAGGCGCAGATCGCCGCCCGCCGTCAAAGCGCTGCCGCCGGTCAGGGCGATGTCGCCGCCGCGCGCCAGCAGCGTCAGCAGCCCCACTGAGCGCAGCGATGCTCCAGCCGCGCTGATGGCGCCGGCCGTGTTGAAGTAGATGCTTGCCGCCGAAAGGCTGTCGGCGCCCTGTGCCCGCGCTCCATGGCTGAACGCGATGCCTGTTCCGGAATAGCCGGTCAGCGCGCCCGCCGTCGCCAGCCCACCGCCGCCGGTGAAGGCGAAGGAGAGCGGACCCTGTGTCAGGAAATCGGTTGCCCCGCCGACCCGCACGATATTGCCCGATGCTGCGAAGCTGATGCCGGTAAAGCTCGGCACCACCGCTCCCGCAGCGTGCAGCGTCATGGGTCCGTTGACGACCAGACCGCCCGCTGCTGCCGTGCTGCTGTCGGCGAAGCTGATCTGGCCGCCGGTGTCGCCATTGGCTGTCATGATCAGCGATGCGAGTTGCCGCTGCACCCCCGTGCCCAGCGCTGCACCGCCGCCATTGGTAAGACGCGCCGTGCCGCCGCTGGTCAGTCCGGCCAGCGCACCCGCGCCGCCCAGCCCTGCGACGCCATCCGCTACGATGGACAGGGGACCAATCAGGAAATCCGCGTCGCTCGCCTCGAATGAAGCAACGCCGCCAGCACCGGTCCCCCCGTTGCCGCCTGCGCCGTTAGTCAGAGCCGGATCGCTCGCCGTGCCGCCATCGGCTCCTGCGCCGCCCTGGCCGACAGCCGTGATGCTGTAGGCGGGCAGCAACGAGAAACTGCTGTTTACTCGCCATTTTCCGCCATTGATCCGCAATGTGGCGGCGCCCGCCACCGCGTTGCCACCCGCTCCACCAGCGCCGCCTGCGGGGCCGTTTAGCCCTGCCGATCCTGCGCCGCCCGTCGCATCGCCGCCGAGCATCAATTGCGCGCCGGTGAGCAGGCTGGCCCCCGCATCGACGGCAAGCAGCGCCGTCCCCCCAACCGCGTTGCCGCCACTTGCGCCCGCAATGCCAAGGCCGCTCTGGGAAGCGCCAGCGCCGCCTGATCCGCCAAAGGCTTGCGCCAGCAGGCCGATGTCGCCTGCATCAAGAGACGTCGACGCGCCGGTCAGGCCAAGCGTCGCAGTGCCGCCAAAGGCGTCGCCGCCCCGGCCTGCCGCGCCGTTCGATGCTGTTCCCCCAGCACCGCCAAAGCCCGATGCCGACACGCGCAACTTACCGCTGACGCTGGTGGCGCCGAAGCCGATATTGAGTGTCGCGATGCCGCCTGCGCCATTGCCGCCCGCTCCGCTGCTACCGCTGGTCGCGCCCGTGCTGCCGATGCCGTCCGCACTGACGATCAGGCTGGCGAAGCTGGGATCGACGTCGATCAGCATGTCTGCCGTGCCACCCTGGCCCGATCCACCCGCGCCGCCCTGTCCCGCGCCGTAGACGTAGATGGGCTCACCGGTGCCTTCGTCGAAACTGTCGATGTAACCGTTGATACCCGCCTGTCCGCCTTCGCCAGCGGCCGCGACTGTCAATGCGCCGATGGCATGGCCTTCGTTCAGATAAGCGACGCGCGCGGTGCCGCCAGTGCCGTTACCAGCCGCACCGCCTGCTGCATCGCTACTGTTATTGCCGCCAGCGCCGCCTGTGCCTGCCGCGGACACCAGCAATGAGGGTGCAGTTAGAGCGCCGCTTGCAAGCGTCAGTTCCGCCGTGCCCCCCGTTCCGTTACCGCCTTTGCCAGCTGTGTAAAAGCCGCCCGACCCGTCAGACCCAGCGCCGCCGCCAGCACCGCCATGGCCCTGCGCCATGACGCTAAGGTCTTCGCTCACGATGATCTGGCCAGTGCCGCCTGCTCCCATCAGCAGACGGGCGGTGCCGCCGACGCCGGCGCCGCCATCCGCGCCGTTAGGACCGTTATAATTATAGTAGGAATAGGGGTCGCCGCCGCCACCCGCCCCGTTGGCCTCGACTATGATGCTGTCCGCATTCAGCGCGCCGCCTCGCGACTCCAGCACAGCGGTGCCGCCCATGCCTGCGCCTGCAAGGCTCGACACTTCGTCCGCCGCACTGGCCGCCATCGCTTCGCCGCCGGTGCCGCCCGCTCCCAATTCCAGCGTGGCGATGGTTGCATTGCCGCCGGTCATCAGGAACTGAACGGAACCGCCTTGCCCAATCCCCGCCCGGAATTGCGTGACCCCATCACCACATTGCGGGCAATTGACGTAGGACGATCCGCCACGCCCATAGGCGCCGCCGGAGAGCGTGGTGGCTTCAAAGCTGCCGCCTGCGACTAGGAAGTTCACTGTTCCGCCGGTGCCGTTGCCGCCGTCGCCCTGATTGAAGTCCGATCCGCCAAGGCTCGACGCTGCCAAGAAGACTTCCGACATTTCCGTGGCCGCGCCGTCGGCGGAAGCGGAGACATTGCCAAAGCGCATCACGGCGCTTCCGGCGGCGCCTGCGCGGCTCTCAACCGTTATGCTGCCGCCCAGGCCGTCTCCGCCTCGACCTGCGACGCCGTCGCTATATTCTGTGCCGCCACCAATGCCGTTCGCTTGCAGATACAGGTTGTTACCCATTGTGAAGTCAGCGTCAGTGGCGTGAACGAGCACCGACCCACCGGTGCCGTTCGCTCCATTCGCGCCATAGCCACCACGGCCATCCGCACTGATCGTGCAATAGAAACTACAGTCAGCGGTGAAGCTGCCACGCAGGCCACTTGTCGCACTGGCCGACAGGGTGATGCTGCCACCGCGCCCTGTTCCCGCGACGCCGCTCGCATCGCCGCCCGACGCATTGGCATATATGTCCAGATAGGCGGTGGTGATGTTGCCGCCCTTGGCCGACACATCGATCGTCCCGCCGGTTGCGTTGCCGCCGGTTACAGGTTGCGAAGAATAGCTTGCCGTCCCCGCCGATGTACTCAGCATCATGCCGCCGAAATCGATCTCGCCTGCCAGGGAGCCACTCGGCCCAGCGGCAGTTTGCGCCGAGACGGTGATGGTGCCGCCGGTTGCGGTGCCTGAGCTTTCGCTGCCCATCCCCGCCCTGGCGTCGGCATAAGCGAACAGATCGCCCGCGCGGATCGATCCGCCCGCAGCGATGACATTGATGTCGCCGCCCGTCGCGTCACCGCCGTTAAGCACGGGAAGGTTGTAATCGCCAAGACCAACCGCGCCTGCGTCCAGCCGCATCGTGCCAGTGACGACAATCTGACCATTGGAAGCCGGTGACGCACTGCCGCCATAGGTCAGAACGTCGATCACCCCGCCGACGCCGCCGATCCCGGCAGTGAGGTTCATGCTGTCCGCGCTGACGCTGCCGCCCTGGTCAGCGCGCACGGTGATCGCCTCGCCAGCTTTCAGATCGATGGCCCCGCTTGCCGTTATACCTCCCGCAGCACCGGATTGCAGCGTGATCGCCCGATCCGCCGTCAGGTTGACGTTTGCGAAGTTCGCATCTGCGCTTGGCTGGACGATGATGTTGCCCGACGCTTGCGCCGCTACATCGGGCTGCCAGGTCCCGCCGCCGATGCTGATGCTCGCCTCGCCCGTGCCGGTGACATTGCGCGGGCCGATTGCACCGCTTGTGACGTCGGAACCTGCCGACAGGATAACGCCGCTGTCGCTCTGGACCGCGCTTGCCGCCGCCTCGTAGCCGACATTGCCCGACAGCAGCATGGTAAGCGCGTTGTTTTTCGGAACCGCAACCATGAAGACTTTTTGCGCGGCAGTGCTTGCCGTGGAGTCCGGACGTTCGGTGCTACCCGTGTGTACCACGCCATTGGCGTCGGTGGTGCCAGCGCTGATGCTGATGTCGAACAAGCCGCCGTTGATCCGGATGTCCGCCGCTTCCGCGCCTACATAGGCTGCGGCGCCATCGACCCTGACCGTTCCGCCCTGCACCACGCGCGGCGCTACGAGCGCAACATAGCTGCCGCTGGTCAAGGCGTTGATCTGCGCGCCAGGCTTCAGCTCGACCGAGGATAGGACGTTGCTCGGCCCCCGGAAGCGGATTTCGCCATTGCTTCCGTAAAGCCCGCCTGTCGTATCGATATCGTTGCTGGTCAGCACGAGAGAGCCGACGTTGAACACGGCTCCCGGACCGGCGACGATGCCGCCGGGGGCGTAGAACCACACTTTGCCACCTGTACCGCTGCCAACCTGGCTTTGCACCGTGCCGTTCAGTTCCACGATCCGCGAAACGGACATGCCGCTGCCGTTCACCGGCAAGATGCGGTTGAGAACGGTAAAGTCGCTGAAGCCCCTGAACTCGACGGTGCTGTTTTGAGGCAGGAAGTCGATCGCCCCCGTTCCGCCGGTATCGTCAGGCGCCCAGTCGATGATCGCTTCGGAGGAGTTGAGCGAAATTACATCTGTATCCGGCGATGAGCCCTGCGAGACGAAGGCATCGCCCGATCGCACCGTATAGCTGCCTTGAAACGCCTTGTTGACCTGCGCGATGCCAGCCCCGCAACCGACCGCCAATGCAACGGCGCTGGAGCGGCCCAGCAGGGTCCAGAGCCAGTATGTGCTATGCTTCATGGACATCAACGCCTCCACGGCAGGATTTGCGTGGTGAAAGATAGAAGCAGGCGGGTGTCGCCGCGCTCGGTCTGAACGCCTGCCCGGCGCAAGGGGGTCGCCAAGGTGAGGTCGATCCGCGCACGGTTGGACCAGGTCGCCCTTACGCCGCCACCTGCCGAAAAGAGCTTCTGCGGATTACTTCCGGCCAAGGCGCTGCTGTGACGCCACATCCAGGCCCCGTCGAAGAACAGGAAGGGCTGAAGCGCGATGCCGCGCGGGCTGCGCGGCAGGATGTGTCCATAGCGGATTTCCGCGCCGAAGCCGATGCCGCTGTCCCCCGTCAGGGTGCCTGGATCATAGCCGCGGCCGACCGTATAATTGCCCGCGCTCATCTGCTCGTAGGAGAGCAGGGCGTCTGGGCTATATTGGGCGCGGGGCGAGAGGGCGAAGGCCAGCTTGGGCGCGGGGCGATATTCCGCCTGCATGCCTGCCCTGACCAGAAAGGCCGAAGCATCGCCGTCCAGCTGGCCAGTGGGGATACAAGCCCCTGCCGCGCCACAAGGCTCGCTCGCGCCCAGACCGGCGAGGCCCTGACGCACCTCCAGATTTCCGCCGATCCGCCATTTGGGTTCGACGCCCGAATAGCCGGCCGTGCTAACCAGACTGTCAGCATCGATCGCTTCGCCTTCCAGCCGCAGGAATACCACCCGCAGCCGATCGCGGGACAAGGGCAAGGAACCGACGCGTAAATCCTGATTGACGACATCAAGCCCGCCGCTCGCCAGCAGGGTATGCACCTGCCGCCGCACCAGCGGGTAAGACAGCGCCGCCGTCGCGATCATGGTTTCGGACTTGAGGTCGAGCCCCTCGATATCCGGCTTGCTCCAGGCAAAGGTCAGGTCGCCCGACAGCCGCAGCCCGTCGCTGCCCAGCGCCATGCTGTGCCCCGCCTGCAATACCGTCTGCTCGTCGGGCTGCACGGTGTTGAAGATGCTGAGTACCGTGCTATCGCCCATGCCGGTCAGGTCGTTGAAGCGCACCCGCGCCAGACCGCCGAAGCGGCCGACGGCATTGCTGCCAAGGTTCTGGACATTGACGTCCAGCTCGACCCGGCGGCGTATCACCTGCACCTCGCCGACCACCTCGCCCGGCGCTGTCCCGGCTGGCCGCAATGCCAGGCGGACATCATAGCCGGGCAAGTCGCGCGCCAGCAGCAGGTGCCGCTCCGCCTGATGCACATTGAACAGCGGCTGACCCTTCAGCGCCTCCATATGCGCGGCGATCAGCTTCTCGCTCCTGCCGGCGTCGCCCCGCACTTCGATGGCGACCAGCCGGGCCATCAATATGTCGAAGCGGACAGTGCCGCCCTTTTCGATCCGCTGCGGCGGAACCTGCACGGCCGCAAGATAGCCCAGTTGGCGGAGCGCCGTCGCTGCCCGGTCGCGCACTTCGCACAGGCTCGCGATCGGAATGTCGCGCCCGGCCAGATCGCGCCAGCTATCCTTCAATATGCTCGCATCGACGCCGCGCAGGCCGTCGAACTGCACATCGGCGAAGTTCACGGTGACGTTGGCGAAACGGGGATCGGCCAAAGGGCACGGCGCACGCTCGACCCCTCCCTCGACGCGGAGGCGGCTTCCCTCGCCCGCCACGTCGGCAGCCTGTTGCCCCGGAGACAGCTCCTCGCGAGTCGGCGCGCGCGGCGCCGCCTGGGCCAGCGCGGCGGTCGGCACCATCGCTGTCAATGCCAGCGCAAGCCCCCACTGCGCCCGCCCATTCGTGCGGGATATTGCCCCCTGAAACCCCATCGACGTATCAACCCCCAAAGTAGGAGGGAAGCGGCCTTATCGCCTGTCATCCCTGCCGCTGCGACCGTCCGGGCGCAGACGCTGTGCCCGCCGCCCGCCCGCTTATCAAGTCCTTAGCGCGCCGCCGTGTCGATCAGCAGGTCGAGCTGCGCCTGGCAGCCTTTCGCGATCAGCGCCGACGCCATGCCCTCGATCCCCGCATCGGCCGCCCCCAGCAGCGCCAAGCGAATATCCGTCGAACGTCCGCCAGCATCGATGCGATAGGCCGCGCCATCCTTGACGGGCAGCGCTGCGGGCCAGGCGGCAATCGCTTCATTGGCCGCGAAATCGGCGGACGCCTGCGCTCCGCCGCCGCTGATGCGGACGGTCACGGGCTTTGCAGCATCGGCCCGCCACAAGCGCACGGCTGCTGGATCAGTGACGCACAGCGCGCCAGGCTGCGCGACATCGACCAGCCACAAATTGGGCCGCTTCGTCGCCGCCGGGGCTTCACCTACGGCGCCTCTCACGGCCCCTGTCCTCGCCCGCCGCACGCGTTTGGTATCGAGCAGCGCGGCCATGGTCACATCGGTGGCAGGAGTCGCCGCCACCGCTGTCACGCTGAAGCGGCCCGGCCCGCGCAACGTCCGCGTACCTTTCGTGTCGAGCAAGGTCACCACGTCCCCCGCCTTCAGCAGCAGCGATCCCCCATCGGGCAACTTCTTACCTGGCGCATAGCTTCTGGCAGAGGGTCCAGACGACCGTACCACCAGGCTGTCGGCCCATGCGGGGGCCGCCCCCAGAGCCGCCGCCATGCCGAGCGCGACCGCCCCCTTAGCCCAGACCATAAATTCCTCCATCCCCAATATATTCATAGCGATACACGAGATTGGCGAGTCCCGCATCATCCGGATATTTCTGCGCAACCGCTTTCAGACCCGCCAGCGCCTCCGCCCGTTTGTCCGCATCTTCGTCATCGAAAGCGGCCAGCGCCACCCTTAGCAGATCGCGATCTTCCACCGGAAAGTCCGGCACCGGCTCGAACAGGTCGACCGGCGTCGCGCGCCCGCGCAGCCGGACTCGGCCCATCGGACGCCACCAATCAAGGATCGATCGCTCCACCGCCTCGCGCGAGACCAGTACGGACGTTTCCAGCGGCTTGTTCGCCGCTTCCAGCCGTGCGGCCGTGTTCATGCTGTCACCCAGCGCCGTATATTGGATGCGGCCTTCGCCGCCGAAATTGCCGACGATCGCATCGCCATGATGCAGCCCCACCCGGGTTCGCCCGATCGGGGGAACGCCGGGCGGCAAATCCTGCCGGAACCGCTCCCCCGCCTGCCACATGGCATAAGCCGCAAGCGCGGCATTGCGCCCGTCATCTTCTCGCGCGATCGGCGCGCCCCAAAAGGCGACGACCGCATCGCCCACGAACTTGTCGATCGTACCCCCATGGGCCAGCACCACGTCGCTTAACATATCAAGATAGCGGTTGAGCAACTGGGCGACCATTTCCGGCGCGATCGCATGGCTGAGCTTGGTAAAGCCCTCAAGGTCCGTGAAGAGGGTGAAGATCGGCCGCTTTTCACCATGCAGCGCCAGCTTTTCAGGCTCGGCCAGGATTTGCGCGGCAATGTCGCGGGGAAGATATTTGCCAAGCGCCGCCTGTGCGAAGCGGCGCTGTTGCGAATTCACCGCTCTTGCGGCGGCGCTCACCGCCGCGAACGCGATGACCCAGCCGAGCGCCCAGCCCGCCGCGGGCAGACCCTTGGTATCCCAGCCGCTGGCCTGCAGCCAAAGCGGCAAGCCAGCTATCGCGCCAGCCTGAAAGCCAAGCGCGGGCACCAGCCAGAACCATCGCAGATCGGCAAGGCTGGTCAGCGCTGCGGCCAGCACGATCAGCGCCGCCGCAAGCCATAAGGCCCAGCCGGGCACGGCGGGCAACAGCGCGCCATCCAGCAACTGCGCCAGCATGGTTGCATGCACTTCCAGGCCGATCATCGTCGATTTCGCCTGCCGCCCGGACAGCGGCGTTTCAAACTGGTCAATATCGACGATGTCGCCGCCGATCAGCACATGACGACCGCGCACCATCGGCGCCAGCGCAGCCGCCATTGAGGGGTCAGCGATGAGGTCGATCTGAAGGCTGGGGATCACCGGCTCTTCCGATCCGTCCGCCTGGCCGCGTGGCATCCGGTATTGAATGGCGCCCCGATATCGGGCGAAGGCCCGGGACGGCTGCATCGCCAGCGACAGCAAAGGAGGCTGTCCCGCCACCGGGACCGGCCAGCTGCGCGCGACATTGTCGCTGTCCGTTTCCAGGCGAATGCTGGCTGGCCTGACCCGATCTGTCCGCGCTTGAGCGAGGAACCGGTCGAGATATTGTTGCTGTTCGAAGATGATCTGTTCGCGATTGTCGCCGAAATTGGCGTAACCAAGCCAGACCGGCGTGCGCATGGCATGCAGGGCGGAAAGCAGCTGTCCATCCTCATCCTGCGGCTGATCAAACAGGATATCGATCCCGATCGATTTCGCGCCCATGCTGTCCAGGTTGCGAAGTGCCCGTGCGAGGAGGCCGCGATCCAAAGGCGATCGTTTCCGCGTCGCAATCAATGTCTGGTCGTCATAGACGACCATCAGCACGCGCTTGTCCTGCTCGACCCGGGGGGCGAAGGCAGCCGCGCGCCAGTCGTACAGGCCGCGTTCGGCATCGGCGGTCGGGATTTCGCGCTGCGATCCGGCTCCACCCAGCGGCTTGTCCCAGTCCCACCCGGCGATGAACAATGCGAGCAACAGCAGCAGCGCGGTTCCGGCAAGCCGCCCCCGCCCCGCATCCCTCATCACGCGCGCACCCCGGTGCAACAGGCCGTGCGCCGCCATGCTGATCAGCGCCGGGCGATCAGGGGGCGCGCGCCATCCCCGATGATGGCAAAGCCCGACCAGTAGAAGGGGTGGGAGGTTTCGGCATCGTCCATCAGGCGAAGCTGGGCGTGGCGCAGCGCTTCGCCCACCGGTTCGTCGGGGGCTGCGGCGAACAGCCCGGCCATCAGCCTTTCGGTCGCGCGATATTCTTCGGGAGCAGGCCAGTGGCTGGCGATGACGGACCGGCTACCCGCACCGATAAAGGCGCGAACCAATCCATCCAGCGCGCCGCCACCGCCGGAAAGACCCGCTGCACGCGTCGTTTCGGCGCCCGCTGCACCCGCCGTGTCGCAGGCCGACAGGATGACCATGTCCGCATTCAAACGCAGGTCGAATATCTCGCCAAATTGCAGCAAGCCGTCCGACCCGGCCTTTGGCGCGAAGCTGGTGAGCAAGGCCGGACGCGCGGGACATCCCGCGCGTGGCGGCGTGACGAGGCCATGGGTGGCGAAATGCAGGATACGGAAATGATCAAGGTCGCCGCGCGCCTTGACGGCCTCATCCGTGAAGGCCGCGCCGGTCATAAGTTCGCTGCCCGATGAGCCTACCGACTGTACCGCCTGACGCAACTCGTCCGCGGGAATAGGGTGGTTCCATTGCGCAGGCGACCAGCTGCAATCGTCGCCCTGGCCCGGCAGCGCGCCACGCGTCAGCGCGGCAAGCCTTGGCCCGGCAAGCGGCGCATTGTCGCCAAAGCCGATATAGCTTTGCCGTGCACCCGATGGCGATGTCAGCCGGGCGTCGCGGAAGGCACGGGCCGACAAGGCCGTGCTTACCGCATGGTCACGCCCCAGCCAGTCGACGCCACGAAAGTCGAACTCGTCCCCGCCCTTTGCCAGCCGGGCCGCATAGGCGTCGACGCCTGGCTGGCTGGCGACGAGCAGGTTGACCGGCAGTTGCAGCATCGCGCCGTCCGGCTCGAAGATCAGATGGCGTACGCCCTTCAGCCGCTCATCAATGGGGCCGAACAGGTCGAGATAGAGGCTGCGGGCCACGGGCAGGTCGAGCGCATAAGTGGATTGCACACCGGCGACATCGATCGAGATCGTCTCGCGCAGAGCCGCTACCTTGCGCGCTACCTCGCTGGCGCTGACGGGCACGCGAAAGCCGGTTGCCCCCTGCCCGTCGATCCACAGGGCATAAAGCGCCTCGCCAAGCTGCGCGAGCTTGTAATAGCCTTCGCCCGCTTTCAACGTTCCGCGCATGTCGCCAAGGGTCAGCGCTTGCGGACTGAGGGCGCGATATTGAGGATAGGCGGCGAGTGCCGTCAGCGTTGCGGCCTGATCCGTGGCCAGCGCGTCGATCTCTGCCTGTCGCCGCGCCACCTCATCCTGCGTCGCGCTGTCATCCCGTCCTGCTTCGCGCAATTGGGCGAGCGCGATGCGGCCACGCTCAATGTCGCGGGAGAGCGATACGGATTGGCGGAACAGGCGCGCGGCCTCTCCATCGCCCGCCGACAATTCTCGGCTGAGCAGTTCCAGCGTCTCCGCCGCGCCGGGACGCACCAGCAATTGCGACGCTTCGAACAGGTCGGACGCCAGTTCCGGACGGCGGGGCATTTCGGATGTGAGCAGCGTGAAATAGGGCTGCAACTGATTTGCCATCGCCGTCAACGTGCCACGGTTCGCCATGGTGGACGTCATGATCGCGCGATAGGTCTTCAGCGCCTCATCGGTCCGCCCGCGCCGCACGAGAAACGCGCCCAACCGGGCCCGCGCGCCGTTGAGGGCCATCGTCTCGGGATATTGGGCGGCGATCAGACCGACGGCCTGATTGAGCCGCGCCTCGGCCCCGCCATAATCCCGTTCCGCCTCATATGTGAGAGCGATCTCGCCCAGCAGCTGCGCGCGCAGGCGCGTGATCGATGTCACCCGGCCGCCGCGGACCCGCTGCACGTCTTCGAGCGCCTGGGCGAGGACGGTGCGCGCTTGCCCGGGCTTGCCGGACAGGCGCAAGATCGTACCGCGCAATTGCTGTGCTTGCGCATCGAGAATGGCGGCCCGTTCGCCCGGCGTCAGCCCTGTATCCTGACGCACGCCGAGCGCGCGTGTTTCAGGCGCGCCGCTGCTCAATTCCGCCGCGACGTCGCTCGGCAGGGTCACCGCGCCATCAGCCCCAGCGGCAAGCGCGGTGCCGCCGCCCGGCGACTGGTCGAGCAAAGCAAGCGCGCTCTGAAGGTCCTGCTGATTGAGATGATGCACCGCTTCGAAATTGCGGCGCAGGCGGAGCTGGACAGCATCGGCTGTCGGTATGCTGCGCGCCTGCGCGAACGCGGCATCGGCCTGATCGAACAGGCCAAGATTGGACAATTGCAACCCGTGATTCACGAGATATTCGTGCCGCCGGTTCGCCCGCGCGACAGGGCTCAATGCCTGCGCCTCCGGATCTCGGGCCAGCCGGTCGGTCAGGCTGTCGAAAAATTCGGCGGCCTCGGCATAGTTGCCCGAGGCGTTTCGGCGATACCCCTCCGCCAGCACCGTCTGCGGATCGAGGGTGGCGGCCTGCATCCGGGCGAAGGCCGCTGCATTGCTGCCGCCTGTGGTGACGATGTCGATCTTCCCCGGCACGGTGCGTCCCAGCACGACGGTGCGCAGGCCAAGATCAAGAACCGTGTCATAGGGCGCGAACCCCTGCGCCACGTATAGCGCCTTGCCGCGCTCGGCCGAAAGGATGCGGTAGGTGCCCGACTGGCTGGAGCAATTGCGTACCGTCACCGCGCCGATGTCTGGCAGGGTCATGCCGCCGGGCGCGCTGCAATTTACAGACGAGCGGCGCGACGCCGCCAGCCTTTCAAGCAGCGCCTGTTCATCGCCGATCTCTTTCCGCCGCAGGGCGTAGATGCGGCCTACCGGACGCGCGGCGTCGCGGCATACCACTGCCCAGGCGCGATCGAACATCGTGCGGTTTGCCGGATCGCCATTGACGCTTTGCGCCTGACAGAGCGCGCCGCCGCCACTGCCGATGCGAAAGCTGTCCTGCAACAGCGGCCGGTCAAGCTCCGGCTGAGCGGCCAGCACAGAAGACAGGCCCAGAGCACCCAGCCCGGCCAATAACCGACACAAATTCCCAATAGCGCGCAAGGCTTTCCCCCCAGCCTCGCCGGATCTATCCGTGCAAGCCCCCCATGGCGCGACCCAGCGCGCCCTTCATAGCGCCGCCCCAGCTTGCCGCAAGGTAAAAGAGGGATGGGGAATTACAGGCGTCGGGCGCCTGCTATTCTTTTCCCTTCTCGCTGTCCGGTTCCGCAAGATGGCGGTGGAACTGCGCCATCAGGCTTGGCGGCGCGACATGTGCGGCGGCGACCTGTATCTTGTTCTTCCAGCCAGAAACGATGTGTGCCTTGCCAGCGATCATGGCGTCCCATCCATCCCGGGCGACCTTGGCGGGATCGTCCTTCTTCATTTCGCCGACATTGGTGTCCTCCATCCCCGCGCGCTCGAAAAATTCCGTGTCGGTCGCGCCGGGCATGAGGTTGGTGATGGTCACGCCATCGCTGTCCTTTATCTCGTTACGGATCGCTTCGACGAAATTGTCGATGAACGCCTTGGTCCCATTGTAGATGGCGTGGAACGCGCCCGGGATGAAACCAGCGATCGACCCGGTAACCAGTATCTTGCCATCATTGCGCGCGACCATCTGCCTCAGCACTTGCTGCAACAGATAGATGGTGCCAACGATATTGGTGTCGATCACCTTGCGCCAGTCGTCCAGATCCTGTTCCAGAAAGCTGTGGCCGACGCCCCGTCCGGCGTTGGCGCACACAATGTCGATCTGACGCCCGCCAGCAGCCGCGATCAGCCGGTCGACCCCTTCGATGGTCGAAAGGTCAGCCTCGACAGCCTGTACATCCGTGCCATGCCGGCTGAAGTCCCTGGCCGCCGCCTCAATCAAGGGTTCGTCGGCCACGACGATGAGGTCATAGCCCTCCTGCGCCGCGACATGCGCCAGTTCAAAGCCGATGCCGGTCGACGCGCCGGTTACGATCGCCAATTTACGAGCGGACATGGGGCTTACTCCACTTCATGCTGCCGCCACCTGATCCATGCCGGGCTTCAGCACGATCTTGGTCACTTCATTCTGCTTGTCATGGAACATGCGATATCCTTCCGCAGCCTGTTCGAGCGGCAGGCGGTGGCTGATGAGGAAGGTCGTATCGACCTTGCCTTCCATGATCGCGTTGAGCAGCGCGGGCATATAATGCTGCACATGGGTCTGGCCGGTCTTGAGCGTCAGCCCCTTTTGCATGAAGGCGCCGAGCGGGAATTTGTCGACAAAGCCGCCATAGACCGCAGGCATGGATACGCGCCCGCCCTTGCGGCAGGCGATAATCGCCTGGCGAATGGAATGGGCGCGGTCGGTGCCCATGAAGGTCGACACCTTGATCTGGTCGATGACATTGTCGGCGAAGAGGCCGTGCGCCTCCAACCCGACGGAATCGATGCAGGCATCGGGACCGATGCCGCCGGTCATCTCCATCAACGCTTCGTAGGTCTTGCTTTCCTCATAATTGATCGTTTCCGCCCCGAACTTGCGCGCGAGGTCCAGGCGGCGCGGGAAATGATCGATGGCGATCACGCGCTCGGCACCCATGAGAAAGGCGGACTGCACCGCGAACAGGCCGACCGGACCGCAACCCCAAACCGCGACCGTGTCGCCCGGCTCGATGTCGGCGTTTTCCGCAGCCATCCAGCCGGTGGGCAGGATGTCCGAGAGGAACAATACCTTGTCATCATCGACCCCGTCCGGGATCACGATCGGGCCGACGTCAGAAAAGGGTACGCGGACATATTCCGCCTGGCCGCCCGCATAGCCGCCGGTCATGTGGCTATAGCCGAACAGCCCCGCCATCGGATGGCCGTAGAGCGTCTGCGCTATTTCCTGATTTTCGGCAGGCAGGCTGTTCTCGCAGGCGGAATATTGATGCTTCTCGCAATGGAAGCAGCCGCCGCAACTGATGGTGAAGGGCACGACGACGCGCTGTCCCTTTTGCAGGGTCGATTTGGGGCCGGTTTCCACCACCTCGCCCATGAACTCATGGCCCAGGATATCGCCCTTCTGCATCGTCGGGATATAGCCGTCGTATAGATGAAGGTCGGACCCGCAAATCGCGGTCGAGGTGATCTTGATGATGGCATCGCGCGGATTGATGATCTCGGGATCATCGACATTTTCCACGCGGACGTCATGCTTGCCATGCCAGGTGAGCGCGCGCATCAGTTCTGCTCCTCCTCATATTGTGCCTTGGTTCGAGCCGCTGTGGCGATCTCGCCGGTTTCCATCAGCTGCTTCAGCCGCCGCAGGTCGCGCCGCGCCTGGATATGCGGTTCGCGCTGGAACATCTTGGCGATCACCTTGCCGATGATGCCTGCGGGCGGATCATAGAGGATGGTCGCGGTGACCCAGGTGCCGCGTTCGCCGGGAGCATCGCGAAATTCTATCCGCCCGCTATTGGGGACATCGGCGTCCTCTTCGGACGTCCAGGCGATGAGTTCGCCGGGCCTGTCATCCGTGACCAACGACGTCCAGCCGACCGTGCCGCCGCCCGGCGCCTTCACCGTCCAGCGAGACCGCCGGTCATCCAGCTTTTCGATCGACACGACATTATCCATCACCCGCGGCAGGTTCGAAAAATCGCGCCAGAAATCGTAAATCTCTTGCCGCGGGCGGTTGATCGTCACCGTCTTGCCCGTGACGTCGCTCCCCGTCGCTTCAGGCAAGCCAGCCGTCGCGGCCGCGCGCTCTTCCTTGTGCTTGGCGGTCAGGGGCGGGGCGTCGTCCTGCTGGCCTGGCTTCATGTCTGCCATGCTGCGCTCCTTTCGATTTGCGGGTGTCTGCTGATCCCCCGCCAACCAGCAGGGCCATGCACCGTTCCCTCCCGGCCCCTGAAATATGCGCCTCGCTAACCTGCGTTAGACGCTTTCTTTTGTGGCGTTCCACGGTTGGAACGGGGCGTGTCGAGGGCCGTTGTCCGTCCATTCAGGCAGATGGAGGATCATCATGGGCGCGCATGCACCCCTTCACCGTTTCACCCATGGTTCGGGCCGGGAAGCGCTGCTCGGCGCGGGTATCGGGGCTGGCCTGGCGCTGCTGGGAGCAGCCGGGCGCAAGCTCGCCGTCCAGGCGCCGACGGCGCTCGCAGGCGATTGGGACAAGGCGCTGGCGCTTGAGCACAAGATGACGCTGGCGCTGTTCGACAAGCTGCGTGACACAGGTCCCGCAGCCAAGGGCAAACGGAGCATGTTGCTGACCCAGCTCAAGCATGCGCTCGGCAAACATGCGATGGAGGAGGAAAACGCCATCTACGCGGCGATGCGCCAGGCAGGCATGCGGGAAGAAGCCGACGCGCTCAACAGCGACCATGGCTATGTGAAGCAATATCTGTACGAGCTCACCGACCTGACGCGCGACCACACCGCCTTTCAGGCCAAGCTCGCCCAGTTCCGCCGTGACATCGAAGAGCATATGCGGCGCGAGGAGCAGGAACTGTTCCCGCGCCTGAAGCAGTCGTTGAGCGAAAAGGAAAGCGGCACGCTGACGCGCCGCATGAACCAGGAAGGGCTGAAGCTCGCCTGAGCTTGTCCGGGAGAGAAAACAGATGAACGACCCCACACGCAGCAAGCGCGACGTGCCGACGCAGCAGACGCGCAATCCCAATATATCGACGGAAAACCAGCCTCAGGGTGCGGCGCGGCGGCCAAGCGCAACGCTGGACCGGGAACCGGAGCGCGACCCGCTGAGCGGGGGCAGCATCCCATCCAACTATAATCCCGAAACCATGACGCGGCACGGCGAGGAACAGGACAGCCGTGCCGGACAGGAGGGCGCAGGCGAAAAGTCGCGCCGATCCGATGGATAAGGGTCAGAAGGACGGGGACAAGCGTTCGCCGGGCCTCCCACCCATCTACCAGGGGGATGAGGACGCCAATGTCAAGGCGGCACAGCCCCTCCCCCTCTCCACCGGGCGCGAGGACAATCGCGGCCACAGGGCCCGAGAAGGTTCAGGCGTGGTCGAGGGAAGCGGCGCCGCGGCAGGCGGTGGCGGTAATCCGGAAGATTATGACAGCGACCCCGTCTCTGGCGGAGCCGCTCAGCAAGGACAGGATGATGATGACCGAAAATCAAAACCGCAGTGAAGGCCGCGACGACGCGGACCTGCATGACGATCCCCCCGCGCCCGGCCAAGGCAGCGCGGCAGGCGGTGATCTGGCGAGGGATGTCGGATCACGCGATGAGGAAAAATCAGCACGGGGCGGCGATCCGGAACCCACGCGCGTGACGAAGCAGGACAAGGTGCAGCCACAAACCAGCACCCGATCCGACAACGAAGGCGCGCAGCGCTGATCTGGTTTCGCGCGGCGCCTAGAGCATCGTGCGCAAAATTGGGAACCGGTTTTGCGCTAAAACGATGCGACAACAAAAACGAGAGCGCGCGACCTCCGCCCGATTGAGGCAGCGCGCTCTACACCAGCATCTCGTTAGGGGTAAGCGCCGCAGCGTCACGCAATGATGCAAGGTCAGGAATACGCAGCCATTTGGATTGCAGTTCCACCAAGCCACGCGCCCGCATCGTCTGTAGCGTCCGGTTTACATGAACCGGCGTGAGGCCGGTGAGGTCGGCGATCTCCATCTGCGTGAGAGGCATTGCGCATTGCTGGCCATAAGCAAGGCCGGACGCGCGCATGCGTTCGAACAGTTCCAGCAGCAGATGCGCCAAGCGTTCCAGCGCGGTCTTGCGGCCGAGGGTGACAAGCCAGTTGGTTTGCCGCTCGATGACTTCGGCCAGGTTTTTCCAACAAGCCTGCTGCGTTTCGGCTGAAAAGGAGCCCTGAGGCGTCGAGGAAAGCCGCGCCGCGCGTACATTGGTGAGGGCAACGATCGGCTGGGAGGGGCGTTTGCCAAGCGCCCAATGCGGCTCGCAGATATCACCGGGCAGATAGAGCCCGGTGATTTGACGGCGGCCATCAGGCAGCAAGCGGTAACGGCAAGCCCACCCTTCATCGATACGGAAAATCGATTCAGGTTGCTCATCCTCCCGCGCGAGAAACTGATGCGGGCGGAAATGGCAATGGGATTCGTTAACCGCAACTTGGCCTAACATGGGCGATTCCCCTGTCGAAGCCCCCGCCGAAACCATAGCCTAAATAGGTCAGCCACCCTTTACCCATGTTGGAGTCATTAAGTTCTTGCGACGAAATGGTGTGGAGCAACGATCAGCCGTCCACACCATTAAGTTCGGCTTCACGGTGACGGTGGCGTGTCAGCCGCCTGCGCTGCCAGAAAACCGGCCGCGTCGAGATCGACCTTGAATTCGCGATCCCATAGTCGGACCTGCCCGCAGAGCGCCAGGAAAGGCTCGACGTCATCGGCTCCCTCAAGCCTCACAAAGCCTTCATCCATGTCACTCTCGAGCAGCCCGGCACGCTGGATGAGGGGCAGCGCATCATCGACATAGGCAATGAACTTGCAATGCGCATGGGCATCGCTGACGAAGTCCTTCGCCGCCTTGTCCATGGTAAGCTGGGCAGCGCCCTCCGCTGACAGGATGAGCGCTACAGCGTCGTAGAGGACGGACGGTCCGCCATCGATCTTCTGCTTGGCTTCGGCGATGGTGCCGTCGTCCAACAAGGCACCGGCTGTTTTCGGTGCGATGATTTCGTACACCGCGCCAAGGCGCTTTATCTCTTTGGTCAGCGCCTTGACCAGTTCGACAGGAGCGCCATCGCTCACCAATATGCCAAGCTTTCGTCCGGCAAAGCTTTCCGGCCCATTCTTGACGATGCTGAGCGCATCGGACGGTGGAAGATCCGTACGCGGCGCGGCGGCGGCAGGAGCGGGATCGGGTAGTTCGGCAAGGCCAAGCCCGCTTGCTACGACGGTCGCGAGCGTCTCGTCGATGTTGCGCAGATGCGCGACCATCCTCTGCCTGATGTCGATGCGTTCGCATTTAGACAGCTCGAACACCAGCGCGTCGCCGATATGCTTTTGTTCGATGGGCGTCTGGCTGATGAAGAACTGGCGCGCCTGGCTGTAATGATCGTTGAAGCTGGGAGAGCGGATTTGTAGCTTCGGCCCCGCCTCCCCGGCCGCGAAGTGGCGGTAGCCGCGATCGGGGGACTCGCGCGGGCCGCCCCAGCTGTTGGGCTCGTAATTCACCCGGCCCTTGGGATTGTTCATCGCCATATGGCCGTCCTGCTGGAAGTTATGGACGGGGCAGCCGCGCGGCTGATTGATCGGGATATGGGTGAAGTTGGGCGAACCCAGCCGCTTCAATTGCGTATCAAGATAGGAGAAATTGCGTCCCTGAAGCAGCGGATCGTTGGAAAAGCCGATCCCCGGTACGACATTTTGCGTGCAGAAGGCGACCTGTTCCGTTTCCGCGAAGAAATTGTCGACTTGTCCATCAAGGACGAAGCTGCCGATGCGGCGGACAGGGATCTGTTCCTCGGGGATGATCTTCGTCGCGTCGAGCACGTCGAACTCGAACGCTTCGGCGAAATCATCATCGAAAATCTGGACACCCAAGTCCCATTCAGGCGGATTGCCGAGGTCGATCGCGTCCCACAGATCGCGGCGATGGAAATCCGGGTCGGCGCCGTTGATCTTCAACGCTTCGTTCCACAGCACCGATTGCAGGCCCTGCTTGGGTTTGAAGTGGAACTTGACGAAAGTCCCCTTCCCTTCCGCATTGATCAGGCGGAAGCTGTGGACGCCGAACCCTTCCATGAAGCGGAAGGAGCGTGGAATGGCCCGGTCCGACATCGTCCACATGATCATGTGCATCGATTCAGGCGTCAGGGTGATGAAGTCCCAGAAATTGTCATGCGCCGTCTGCGCCTGCGGGAATCCCCGATCGGGTGTCTGCTTGGCGGCATGGACCAGGTCAGGAAATTTGATCGCGTCCTGAATGAAGAAGACCGGGATATTGTTGGCTACAATGTCCCAATTGCCTTCCTTGGTATAGAATTTGGCAGCGAAACCGCGCACGTCGCGGGCAAGGTCGAAGGAGCCCTTGTTGCCGACCACGGTCGAAAAGCGGACGAACATCGGCGTTTTCGCGCCGACTTCGGTCAGCACCTTGGCAGAGGTGAACTCCTCCAGGCTTTCGTTGAGCGTGAAAGTGCCGTGGACGCCGAAGCCGCGTGCGTGGACGACGCGCTCGGGAATGCGCTCGTGATCGAAATGGAATATCTTTTCGCGGAAGTGAAAATCCTCAAGAAGCGTCGGGCCGCGCTCCCCTACCCTGAGGCTGTTCTGGTCGTCAGCCACCGGAACGCCCTGCTGCGTCGTCAGTACATCGCCCGACGATCCCGCAATCTGATGCAGTTCACCACCTGCCCCTGTCTTCGTCTCGAATTCGCGCGCGGCGCTCTTGGCGCCCTTATCCTCACCGATCTTCCGGGCCATGCGGCACTCTCCTGATGCAGATGGTTGCAGCTTGGGGAGGTCCTCCCCGCTCCCTGCCCCAGACCCACCAGAAGCCACGTTGTTCCTGCTGCCTCCGGAACGACCGCGACGAATTCCGCGCCGCATAATGCAGGTTAGCAACTTTCCCCTGCGCTTCTGGAACATGATTCCCCGGCGCTCGCTCTAACCCGCGAGAGGAGTAGCCCATGACATCAAGAACAACGCTGATGATCGCTGCACTATTCGCAGCCCTGCCAGCCACCGCCGTTGCACAGACGCCTTCGGCCTATGTGGCAGCGGCAGGAGCGAGCGACCTGTTCGAGCAGACATCGAGCAAGCTGGTCCTTCGCACCACACGGGATGCCAAGGTGCGGTCATTCGCCACGATGATGGTGCGGGACCATGCCAAGAGCACGGGCATGGTGAAGGCGGCAGCAGCCAGGTCGGGCGTCAAGGCAGGTCCGCCGCAACTGACCACCGATCAACGCGCCAAGGTCGCGTCCCTCACCAAGGCGACGGGCACGGCGCGCGACCAGCTATATTGGCAGCAGCAGAAAGCCGCCCATAGCGCCGCGCTGCAACTGCATCAAAGCTATGCCGCGAGCGGATCGGCCGCGCCTCTCAAAGCCGCCGCCAAGCAGATCGTCCCCGTCGTTCAGCATCATATCGAAATGCTCGACGGCAAGGCGATGCACGCACATTGATCCTTTCGGGAAATCGATCGCCATGCCCATGATGGACGTCCAAGCCACAGCCGAGAACAGGAGCCCTCCGGTTCCTCGCGACCTGAAGCATGTGTCGCTGAAGGAAGACCTTGAGGTGCAATATTGGTCGCAACGTTTCCGGACTTCCCGGCAACAGCTGGAGGAAGCGGTGGAACAGGTCGGCCACAGCGTCAACGCCGTGGCAGATTATATCGATCGTAATCGGTAACCGACCATGAACCGCGTCGACCCGCCGCCTCCACCCAAAGCAGGACGGGCGGCTGCGCTGATCATATTGGTCATCGCCGTGATCATCGCGATCCTCTTCATCGGCCGTAACGTGTGGCATGGGGAGGAATTGCAGGATAACCAGGAAGCGGGCAACAATGTCGCGGGCAATTATCAGGGTCAGTCAAACTATTGAGGAAATGCTCTGGAGCTTGTTCCTACCCGGCAGATAAGATTTCCCGCTTTGCGAAATACTCTAGAAGCGCGCGGGGATGGTTCTGATCGGCACCGGCTCGGGCAATCGCCTCCATCCCAGGTCTGCGATGACGTCGTTGCTTTGCACGGCTTCCCTGCCCCGGCTGCGGTCGAGGGACCAGGTGATGTGGAAGGTGCCGCCGTCAGGCCGCCCGCTGTTCCCGCCTACGACGACGATCAGGGCCTGAAGTCCTTCGCCGTCGCTGATGCTGCCGACGATCTCCGCCTGCTGCGGCTCGGGCAGCGGAGCGTCCTGGGGCACGCCGGACGCCAACGTGATGTGATCTGCGATGACGTCCGGCCAGAGGGGTGGAAAGCGATCGAGCAGTGAAGAGCGCTCCGCCTCATCAAGCTTCCAACCGATCGCCGGCATGTCCTGCTCCTCACTTGTAGGGCCATCAACGTCCCAGCGGCCCGTTGGTCGCATGGGCGAGATCGGTCGATCAGCTTTCCAGCATTTCGCGGATGCGGGCGGAGAGCATTTCAATCTGGAACGGCTTTGTAATCATCTGCATGTTATCCGACAGGAAGCCGCCGCGCACCGCTGCCCCTTCTGCATAGCCGGTCACGAACAGGATAGGCAGGTCGGTCAGATGCTCCCGCGCGATTTCGGCGAGTTGCCGCCCGTTCATCCCCGGGAGGCCGACATCCGAAATCATGAGGTCGAAGCGGCGGCCTGATTCCAGGATACGCACGGCCTGCTGCCCGTCTGCGGCTTCGGTCGCCTCGTATCCAAGCTCCTCCAGCACATCGCGTACAAGAAGGCGCACGGATTCATCATCTTCGACCAGCAGCACGGACTGACCATCGCCATGGTGGATGGCCGCGCTTTCGGCGGGCGCTTCATGGGGCTGCATATCGGCGACGGGCAGGAATATCTTGACCATCGTCCCCTCCCCCACCTGTGAATCGATGCGAACAAGTCCGTTGGACTGCTTGGCGAAACCATAGACCATCGACAGGCCAAGGCCGGTCCCCTGCCCGATCGGCTTGGTGGTGAAGAATGGGTCGAACACCTTGTCGAGCGTATCGCCATCGATGCCGACGCCCGTATCCGAAACCCCGACCATGATGTAGCGGCCCGGTGCGACACCCGGATTGCGGGCGCAGCATTCTTCGTCCAGTTCCACCTCTTCACAGGACAGCGTCAGCCGGCCGCCATCCGGCATCGCGTCGCGGGCGTTGATGGCGAGATTGATGATCGCGCTTTCAAGCTGGTTTGCGTCCACCAGCGCCGGAGGTAGCGTTGGCGAGGATGAGAGGATCTCCACCTCGATGGATTCGCTCATGGTACGGCGGAGTAAATCCTCCAGCGAATGGATCAGCTTGCACACATCGGTCGGCCGGCTGTCGAGCGACTGCCGCCGTGAAAAGGCAAGCAGCCGCGCGGTCAACCCAGCCGCGCGCTGGGCCGACGTGCTCGCGGCATCCATGAACCGTTCGAGATCGTCCAGCCGACCGCTGGCGATCCGGCGCTTCAATATGTCGATCGCTCCAATGATCCCGGTAAGCATATTGTTGAAATCATGCGCGATGCCGCCCGTCAGTTGGCCGACCGCCTCCATCTTCTGCGCCTGCCGCAGAGCTTCCTCTGCACGGGCGCGCTCTTCCGCTTCGGCTTCGAGCCGAGCGAGCGCATCGCGCAATTCACGCGTGCGAACATCGACTTCCTGCTCCAGCCGCTGAGCGGCCTCTGCGAGCGCCTGCTGGCCCCGTTTCTGTTCGTCGATGTCGACGATTACGGAAATGGAGCCGGTGACACGCGAGCCGCTGGGGTCCCGGAGCGGGACGCCGCTTACCCGCGTCCATACCGATGGCCTGTCTGGCGGGTGGTGGAGGAATTCGATGCCCCGCACCAGCTCGCCCCTGAGCGCGCGCATGGTGACGAAGCGATCACGCGTGATCCGGCTGCCATCTTCTTCATAGCCTTCCCACAATTCCTCGGCATTGGGCAGCCGGGCGGGAATTTCGCCGCTGGGCAGGAAGCGGCGAAATGCAGGATTGGACAGCAGCGTGCTGCCATCGGCATTGACGAAGGCAACACCCACCGGAAGGTTTTCCAGCAGCGTGTTCAGACGGCTGCGTTCTGCGTCGATCGCCGCGAACTGATCACGGATCAGCAATTGCTTCTGCCGTGCCCTGATGCCGGATGCGACGGCGCTGATGAGCGACTCTCCGCTGACCGGCCGCTCCAGCAGGATGACGCTCAGTGCATTGTCCGGCAGCCGCCGCCTGACCGCTTCGCTGGACGCAAACCGTCCCGCCTGCCGCCCTGCGAGAAGCACGAAGGGCACGTCGGACCAGGCAGGCTGCGCCTCCAACGCCAGCCGTAGCGGTTCGAGATTGGCCAACAATGCTTCTTCGGTGACCAGCACCACCCCGGTTTGCTCGTCGATGGCGTGCGCCACGTCAATCAACGTAGGGCATATTTGAACGGGATGCCCCTCGCCCTCAAGCAGGCGCGTGACGCTTTCTGCGTCGCTGCCATAAGGTGCGCTGACAAGGACCCGAAGGGACGGGGATGCGGCCTTATGCACGGCCGGGGCGGTCCTCCATCAACGGTGAGGCAGCGCCCAGATATTGCGGTGTGCCGGTGAGCACGCCCCGGAAGTCGGACAGGGGTGCGCCTACCCGAACACCGTGAGAATCGATGCGGAATTCACGGATCGAGTCCTCATGCGCGCCGCTGCGATGCTTGATCACGGACAGCGCCTTGCGGATGCGGCCCTCCGCTTCGAAGAAACGCAGGAGGATGACGATGTCGGCGATGTAGGACACGTTAAGTTCGTCGGCGCTCATCGATCCGAAGAAGCCCTGCTGCGGATTGACCAGCAAAGTCACGACGCCGCGATGGCTGAGGTAGGACAGCAGCTCATGCAATTGAAGGATGAGCTGCTGTTCCTGCGACATGGCCGCGAGATAGCCATTGAGGCTGTCGACAAGCACGATGCGCGCATTCCGATCCTCAACCTCGCGCCGGACCATTGAGGCAAATTCCCCGGGCGCCACCTCGGCTGGATCGATCTGGCGGATGACGAGCCTGCCGTCATCCATCAATGCCTGAAGATCGGTGCCGAACAATTTGGCGCGGCTGATCAGCGTCCCGATCCGCTCGTCAAATTCGTAGATGACCGCATTTTCGCCCCGTTCGCAGACGGCAACCACATATTGCAAGGCCAGTGTCGTCTTACCTGCGCCAGCCGGGCCGGTGATGAGCGTGGTAGTGCCGCGCTGGGGACCGCCGCCCAGAATGGCGTCCAGTTCGGGGATCTTGCTCGGCACCGGATCACCCACGAACGGCGCATGATGATCGGACGCGATGAGGCGCGGAAAGATGTCGATGCCGCCTTTGCGAATGATCATGTCGTGGTATCCCGCGACGAAATCGACGCCCCGCATCTTCTGGATTTGCATCCGCCGCCGGGCCGCTCCGAAATCCAGTGTCAGCCGCTCGAGCGTGATGACGCCGTGGCACAGGCTGTGCAGATGATTGTCGCGAACACCAGCGCCACCCGTCAGGTCATCTACCAGCAGGACCGTCGTGTCGATCTGAGCAAAGAACTGCTTCAGGAACAGCAGCTGGCGCCGGTAACGAAGCGGATCCTGTGCGAGCAGCCTCAATTCGGAAAGACTGTCGAACACGATGCGCCGCGGCTTGATCCGCTGCACCTCTTCCCGGATCAGGTCGATCGTGCCGCCCAGCTCCATCTCCCAGCTGTGAAGGATGGATTGATCGCGCCCAATGCCAAGCACCGACTCGGCTGAAGCAAGTTCGAACAGGTCGACATTGTCGAGGCTCCACCCGTGAGAGGCGGCCACCACGGATAATTCTTCGCTCGTTTCAGAAAGGGTCACATATAGTACCCGTTCGCCAGCCTTCACCCCTTCCAACAAGAATTGGAGGGCAAGGGTGGTTTTACCCGATCCGGGCGCACCTTCGACGAGATAGAGCCGCTGGGCAGGGAGGCCGCCGCCCAGCACCAAGTCCAGCCCAGCATTGCCGGTGGAAACGCGATCAAAAATTCCGGTCATTCAGCCATGCCTCCGCAGCACGGCCGTCACCATATCAATCGACGTGAGAAAATCCATTGCCTCCCGCCAAAGCGAGGAACGTGCCGCACCGCCAGTCATGCCGGCATTAACGCCTTTTCATGCAGGCGGTTGCATCTTTGTCATGGCTTAGCGGCCAGGCGGATCGTGGGGCGCAGGCGCAGTGACGGGGCGCAAGCTTTCGCGGTCCTCAGGCGGGACGGGCGCGGTGGGATCAGGGCGATAATGCTCCTCCGCCCTGACGGTGCCATCGGGATGGCTGTCACCCAGCAGATCGGCGGGAACATGACCGGTCGAGGGCTCGGTAGACGCCTGACTGGGGCGGGACCGCGTCGTGGTTGATCCGGGCGTCGGTTGCGCATCGGAGCGGGATCGGTCGAACAGCTTCTTGGCGATGAAGCCTGCACCGGCGAGAAAGGCGAGCTTGCGGATCATGGTAGCGAAATCCTCGTCAGTGGTGGGTCACTTCGGGCGCACGGACGAAGGGCATGTCCTCAGGCTCGATCGTGGTGGGATGATGATCAGCATCATGCATCTGGCGGCCGAGATGCCGCACCTGCTGCGTGCGGCTCGCATCCCGGCGGGCGGGGAAGGCCTTGCCCGTTTCCTTGTCGAGAGCCCGCGCCACAAGTGCGTCGATGATGGTGGCTCCCGCGACGAAGGCGACGGCTCCCCAGACGCCGCGATGGCGCGGCGCACTGCGAGCGGCGAGGCCAAGGGCTGCCAAATCCATGGCGTCGCCTGCCACCCGGTTCCACACCAGCGTCGAATGCGCTGGCGCGGCGAGCAACCCTGCCCCGGCGAGCATCTCCCGCGCGCCGAAGACGCGCAAGGTGGTGCGCCCCGCGCGATGATCATTGCCCAGGGCGCGGGCAATCCGGCGGGTCGCGGCTATTTCGGCCACGCCCAGAGCAATCGAGAAAATTCCTAGGCCAAGGCTGATCCGCCGGGCATCCATGGTCGGCCTCCTATGCTGTATCTGCTGGGGCTAACGGCTTGGCGGGGAGCGTGTTCCCATCGTCGGAGCCCGCTTACCGGAGCAGCGCCAAAGCGACGGGAAAGAACGGCGGCCGGTTTTGCTTCTGCCCCTGTCCTTGCGGCACAGCGGGCGCTCCGTCATAGCGGGCCACAGCGGCCAGTCAGATCGGAGTGATGCGTGACCCAATCCTGCGACCTTGCGATCCGAATGCAGCGGGCGGCGTTCAACCGCGCTCTGGCAGACATGGACCTGAGCACGATTGGGCCGCTGCTGTCGTCCGGAGCGATACTTGTGACTGGCAGCGACAGCGGGGTCATCACGGGCCGCAGGGCGCAGTTGATGGCATGGAAGCGCGAATTCGCGTCGCCCCAGCGCATAGTCTATGTCCGGATGCCGACCTGCATAACCGTCTCGCCAATCGAACCCATCGCCATGGAACAGGGTGAATGGAAGGGCGTGGCCGCAGACACGCAGGAGCCTGCTGCGTCAGGCATCTACAGCGCGAAATGGCGCAAACTTCGCGGCGAGTGGCTGATAGAAGCCGAGATTTTCGTGACGCTCGCCTGATGCTGGCTGGCCCGGCAATGACGCCGGGCCAGCCGATCGTCTCTAGCCCAAAGCCTTCGCCATCACCCGCCCGAGCCGTTCGGCAAAGGCGCGCGGATCGGCAGGCAGTTCGCCATCGGCAATCCGCGCCTCGTCCAGCAGCAGCCAGGCGGCATCCTCGCGCAAGCTGCTGCCGTCCTGGAGGCCGCTCAACCCAACGATGAGGTTGTGGCGCGGATTGAGTTCCAGCACAGGCGCCGAAGCGCCGCCGCCCCGTCCGGCAGCTGCCAGCAGCTTTTCCAGCTGCCGGTCCATGCCATGTTCGGCCGCCACAAGGCAGACGAGGCTTTCAGTCAGCCGTTCGGACACCCGGACATCCGATACCTGGTCCTTCAAGAGCTGTTTCGCGAAATCGATGAAGCTGCTGACTTCCTCCGACGCAGCGGGCGCCTCCGTTTCACCCTCGGGCAGAGGGATGAGGCTGAGGTCGGCAAGGCCCTGCGTCACCGATTTGAAAGGTTTGCCGTCATAGTCGACGCCAGCGGTGACCCAGAAGCTGTCTACCTGATCCGTCAGCAGCAGCACCTCGATACCGCGCGCGCGGAAACCTTCCAACTGCGGAGAGGAAGCGACCCGGTCAAGATCGGAACCGGTGGCGTAGTAGATCGCCGTCTGGTTCTCCTTCATGCCCTCCGCATAGTCCTTGAGCGAACGCCAGCCTTCGCCGGATGCCGTGGATTTGAAGCGGGCTAGGCCGAGCAACTGCTCGCGCCGGGCGTAATCCTCGTACAGCCCCTCCTTCAGCACCGCACCGAAATTGTCCCAGAATTTGATATAGCCCTCGCCATCATTGGCGGAGAGCTTCTCCAGTTCGGTGAGCACGCGATTGCTGACGCCCTTCTGGATCGCGGCGAGAACGGGGCTCTGCTGGATCATCTCGCGCGAAACGTTGAGCGGCAGGTCGCTCGAATCAACCAGACCGCGCACGAAACGCAGGTAGCGCGGCAATATCTCCGCCTCGTCCGTGATGAAGACGCGGCGAACATACAGCTTCATGTGGCCGGTGCGGTCCGGATCGAAAAGGTCGAACGGCTTCATTTCGGGAATGAAGGCGAGCACGGAATATTCATGCAACCCTTCGGCCCGATAGTGCAGTGTCAACGCTGGCTGGTCGAACTGACCCGCGACGCTGCGATAGAAGTCGGTATATTCTTCGGCGCTGATCTCGCTCTTGGGCTTGGTCCAGAGCGCCGCGCCGTCCGCAATCTGCTCGGCATCCGCATCGGGCTTTTCCTTGAGGAAGATCGGCACCGGCACATGGCCGGACTGATCCTTGATGATCTGCTGGACGCGATAGCGTTCAGTGTAGGACGCCGCATCCTCCTTGAGATGCAACAGGACGCGCGTGCCATGTTGCGGTGCTTCGGCTGTATCGGCGGATTGGACGGTGTAGGTGCCAAGGCCATCGGACGACCAGCGCGCCGCCTGATCGGAACCTGCCCGGCGCGAGAGGACATCGACCCGATCGGCCACCATGAAGGCGGAATAGAAGCCAACGCCGAATTGGCCGATCAGCTGTGTGCCTTCCGCATCCTTGGCGCTGGCGACACGCTCCATGAACGCCTTCGTGCCCGAACGCGCGATCGTGCCGAGCGCCTCGACCAGTTCGGCCTCGCTCATGCCGATGCCATTATCCTCGATCATGAGCTGGCGCGCTTCGGGATCGAGCGTCACCGTCACTTGCGGGCTCCCGCCAGCGGCGAGCGCGGGATCGCTGAGGCTCTCATAGCGCAGCTTTTCGCAGGCATCGGCGGCGTTGGAGATGAGTTCGCGCAGGAACACATCCTTGTCCGAATAGACCGAGTGCACCATCAGGTGCAGCAATTTGGCTACGTCAGCTTCGAAGGAACGGGTTTCAGGAGCAACGTCGGTCGGGTTCGTCATGGCGTTTCTTTCATGCCCTCCAATGAATTTTGGCCGCCGGACAGATGGCGCGGCACGGCTCGCGTTTCAAGCGTGAGAAGAATGACGGCGGAACCATGGATCGCGATTGCCGGTTCGGCGCTTTCACCCCCATCATTAAGGAGGCGCGCGTGCAGGTCGAAACCTATTTGCTGGCGGAACATGATTGGGTGCCGAACAATGGCCGCCTGCCGGTCATCCTCTACCGGCGCGCGATTGCTCCCGCCTCGTGCGATGAGACAGCGCATGTATTTGAAGAGGCCTTTGCGCGACATGGATGGCCCGCGCAGTGGCGCGACGGCATCTATGACTATCATCATTATCATTCGACTGCGCATGAGGTGCTGGGCATCGCGGCAGGCACGGCGCTGCTGATGATTGGCGGACCCGGCGGGCGCGAGATCGAAGTGAGCGCGGGGGACGCCCTGCTGCTGCCCACCGGCACGGGACATTGCGCGCTGAGGAGCAGCGAGGATTTCCTGGTCGTCGGCGGTTATCCCGAGGGGCAGCACTGGGACATATGCCGCGCCGCGCCTGACGAGGAGGCGCGGGAACGCATGACCACCCTCCCCTTCCCCGCCTCCGATCCGCTTGATGGACCCGGCGGGACGCTGAACGATCATTGGAAGGCGCCGCTGTAGCGCCTTAACGTCGCAGCTTCACATACCAGCCGATGTTGAAGCGCCAGCCGCTATCTCCGCCCGCAAAGGCCTGGTCGATCACCCGCGCACCTTCCAAGCTGAGCGACGCGTGCGGATTGTAGACGATCCGTAGCCCGCCGCCTGCCGAGGCAAGGTCATAGTCGGCGGCGGGCAAGGCCGCGCGTTCGAGCACGCGAATCTTCGCGCCATCGATGAAGCCGTAGACCTCGCTATCCTTGAGCTTGGCGGCGATGTCGGGACGCCACGCCAGCTCCAGCGACCCCGCCGCGCCGCGATCGCCGCTGAGCACCGCCGTATCGAACGCCCGGCCGAATTCGGGACCGCCGATCGCGAAGCGCTCGTTTCCTGAAAGCCGGTCCGCGCTATATTGTCCGGCGAGGCGCAGCCGTCCGACGAAACGCTCGCCCAGCATCCGGTCATAGCCCACCCGGCCCGTCACCTTGGTAAAGACAGGATCGGTAAAGCCCGGCGTACCGCGCGCGTCCAGGATATCGAGGCCGCGGCCAAGGTTAAGCGACGCGCTGAAAACGCTTTTTTCGTTGATAGCCGAGTAGCCGACCGCCGCGCGTGCTGCCCGAATGTGATCTGATGACAGCACCGAACCCAGTAGCGCAGCATCGCTGTTCAACCCGTCCAAGCCAGCGCTGACGGTAAGATTACGCTTGTAGCCTCGAATTATCGGGTAGCTGAGCGAGGCTCCGAGCGTCCAGGCTTTGCCAGTGATCGGAAAATCCTTCAGCCTTGTGTCCAGATGGGAAGCCGCAAGGCCGAAGGTCAGGCCGTCCGACCCGAGCGGCGTTTGATGGCTGAGCCCGGCATAGCGATATCGCTTGAGGTCGGTCGCCGCGAGCAAGGTGATATCGGTACGATCGCCATCCCGCAGCAGGCTGAAAAGCTGGCCCGTCGCGCGGAGTTGGCCGGTGCCCAGGCCTGCCTGGGTCCGATTGTCGATGCCGAAGCTGAAATTGCTGTATTTGCGTTCCGGCGTGACGGACAGTTGAACGGCGCCTGCTTCCCTCCCCCTGTTGAGGCCCACATCGACCTTCGCGCCCGGAATGTCGCGCATCAGGGACAGATAGCGTTCCAACGAACGGCGGCTGAGCGGCTTTTCCTTGCGCAGCCGCTCGGCATAGGCGCGGACGAGCGGACTGGCGCCCTTGGGATAAGTGATATCCTCGACAAAGCCTTCGGCGAGCAACAGCTTCACCCGGCCGCTGGACAAATCCTGCTGGGGAATGGCGACGGTGTAGAGCGCGACGCCGCTCTTGGCATAGGCTTTCGACACCGCCTCCGCGAGCGCCTTGAGATTTTCCCCCGACGCTGGCTTGCCGAGATAGGCCTTTGCTGCCTGGGCAACGCGTTCGGGAGCCTCGACACCGACAAAGTCGATGGCCTGGATGATCGTGCTATTGTCGCCCGCCTGCACGGCTATGCGGCCGGACGTGGGCGGCGGCACTCGCTGGCCCTGCCCCTCCCCGGGCCGAGGTTGCGTCGCCTGTTCGATCAGCGGGGGAGCAAGCAAGGTCGGGGAAGTCTGGGCAGCCAGCAGCCAGGGCGCCGCCGCCGAGATAAGCGCAGCCATCATAGGGGAATGTCCTGGGAAGAAGCGTCCGGAGGCACGATCAGCAGCGCGCCTCCGGAAGGATGGTCAGGGCCTTGTGAGGTTCAGCCCGCCCGTCAGGCTGTTAAGCGTGCCGGACACTGTGCCCGTCACCGGCGCGAGAAGCCCGCCTGGGGACGCCGTCGCGCCTGCTTCGGCGGTGGCTCCGCCTGTCGTGGCGCCTGCGGCTACGCCGATGGGCGCAAGAGCCTGCCCGGCGGTTTGTTGCACGGTCGAGGTGAGGCCCGATGTGGTGGAGGTCACGCCATTGACGACCGATGTGACGGGCGCGAGCAGTCCGCCAGTGCTTCCGCTGCCGGTCGCCGGCAAGCCGCCGGGCAATATGTTCGCCTCGACGACCGCAGGGCTTCCGTTACCCAGCAATTGATTGCCGCCCAGCGCCACATCAAGCAAATTGGACGCAATGCCGCCGGTGGGCGCGGTGATATTGGTGACGCGGACGTCGGCTATGCCATTCACGTCGGCAAGCACGGTGTTGCCCGCGTTCAGCACGCCCACGGTCGCCACTGTGCCCACAGGCTGCGTGCTGCCGAGCACACCGACGCCGATCGCGCCTGTCGTGCCGTTCAGCCCTTCTATGACGGTCCGGCCACCGACATCGATGCTGACCAGATCGCCAACGACGCCCTGAGCGCCCTGAAGCAACAGCGTCCGGCCCTCGCCTGCATCCACCAGCACCGTACCGGTATCGGTGAGAACGCGGGTGATCGTGCCGGTCACAGGTTGCAACAAGGGGAGCGCGGTCGCCACCGGGGTTGTGACACTGCCCTGCCCGTCCGAAACGCCGAGCACGGCATTGCCCGCTGTCACCAGTACGGGTGACAGCGGGCCAAGAGCAGCGCTTGTCGCGCCGCCGCTGCCTGTTCCGCCAGAATCCGAACCACTCGCGCCCCCGGTTCCCGATCCGCCTGTTCCACCGCCGGTGCCAGTGCCGCCACCTGTTCCGGAACCGCCCTCCGTTCCAGTGCCCGATCCCCCGCCTGTACCGCCGCCACTCCCGCCGCTGCCCGAGCCTGAACCGGGGTTACTTGCTCCAACAGTCGCGATGCGCGTGCCGCCGCTGCTTTCACAGGCGCTCAGCACCAGCATGAGGCCGGAACATGCGGCCAGGGTTGCAAATGCGCTTTTCCGCGCCGTTCGATCGCTGGTTAGTCCGTGTGCCACAAACCTTCTCCTATCTGATCCAGCATTTCTTGCTGACGCAGACGAGGCCACGCGAACGGGTCGAATAGGCATGAGGCGTGCACATGCGCTGCCCTGTTATATTTATGAGTGACGACGGACTTGCACTGATTAACCTGAACCTCGGCTCCTTCGGCGGCCCCGCTACCTTGCAAGCAAGGCCGGAAACTTTGCGTCCCGATGTCACCATCGGTTTGCCTTTGTCGGGATCGATCCTTCAGCCGTAACGCCCAAGTGGCAGCTTGGTTCTGTGGCACGATGAAAAAATCTCATTTTTATGGTTACTTTTCATGGCGATGGAATTTTGGACGCGCTTTCGCTTTTTGATCTGCTCCCGTCAGCCCCGCATCGTAGGTCTGCTGCATCCGTAACGCACCAAAAAGCACCTGCAACCAACATATCTGTTTGGTTGTACGCCTTATCTTGCTAAGCCCGAGAAATGCTGGGTTTTTCGTTATCTGCAGAGCAGGCGCTGTTATTGCTCGGACGGCTGGACGGACGGCTTGCCAACAGTCCTGCGACCGACATCTGGCTCGCGCGGGCGCGGGTGAAGGGCGCTGCGGCACTTGCCAGCGTTGCGTCGGTGCCGATCGCCGTCCGGGATCTGGAGGACTGGATTTGCGGCCGCACACCTCCCCCACGGCATAGCGAGGGGTTGAACGACCCGCTGTCGATCGCGGCGCTTGTCCATTTTGCTCTTTCGGCCAGCGAAAGCCAACGAGATCCCATCGCGCGCGCGACACTCAATATATCGCGGCAGCTTCTGGACGACCGGAAGGAAGCTGAAATATGGGCGCCGGACGATCTGGTGCGCTTCGGTCCTGCCTGGCGGGCCGTCCAAGCCTTGGTGGAGGCGCCCTACCCTGCTTCGAGTGTCCAGGCCGTGGCGGAGCGGCTTATCGCTGCGCGAGAGGGCTTGGCGGCGCCCACCAGCGGCGGTCAGTTGCTGACGACCGCGGATGGGCGGCAGTTGCAGATCGACCCGCGCCAGCCAGACCTTGGATGGGTAATCGCGGCGCATGTTCCTGCTGCCCTTGAAGCATCGGGGCTGACGTTGCGGCGGTTGCCCTCATTCGTCGACCTTCCCCGTTTTCCCGGCATTGATGCGCCGACGCTGACTGGCCAGCTGTTCGGCATGATTCAAAGGCAGGCAGCACAAGGGTTGGCAGAATTGAACCGGCTTGAGGCGAGGCTGAAGAAACTGCCCGACGAGCTTCCCGTAACCAAACGGAGCAAGGCACCCCTGCTGATGCGGCTGGAACTGGCCTATCCCGGGTTGAGCAAGATGGCGGTCGCCCGCCTGCTCGGCATCTCGCACCAGGGAGCGACCAAGTTGGTCGCGCAGCTTGCCTCTCCTCTTCTCTCCAATAACCAGAAAATCTCGGGTTAGTTACAGGGTTTATAAGGAAAGTTAGAGAGTTACGGCGGCCGGAGCCGCGCACGAATCGTTGAAGATGCACGAGTCGGACCAAGCTGCTGTTCCCGAAAGGTCGGCTATCCGTTCCCGGAGTGTCGAGCAACCCGTTCCTGAAGTGTCGGGCTATCGTTCCTGAAGGACCGTGTGCCGTTCCCGGAATGTCGAAGGTGCCGTTTTGGAGCTGCTCTCTCCACCGGGATTGAATCAGTTGCGCAAGATGGCTGCTAAATGTCGTTCAAAAGCTGTGGATGAAATGTAGTCGCAGAGATTCGTTCGAAATTGTGATCGATCAAGCGGGGAGGGCTACCGACACTTCGGGAACGGCTTACGAAATGTCGCGATGATAACGGAGGCCGCGTCTTATCTGCGGGGGGCGGTCAGAGGGTGTGGCGGTTCTTTTCGTGGAAGCGGCGCACGAAGCCGATGAAGGCCTTCTGATAGTTCACTGGGGTTCGCGTAGGATCAGCGTCGAGCCAGTTGCGGAAATCCTGATGGAGCGACTGATAGTCCCAACCCGGACAATCGGCGCGCAAAGTGGCCAATGTGGCGTCCGTCAATTCACCGGCCGTCACTCGGGAAGAAAGACCAGTGACGGTGCGGCGGATCACGTCGGAAGCGTCGAACAAGGGCTCGGCGTCGCCTTTTGCCGATAAGCGGGCTGCCGATGGCGCTCCATTCACCGACGTCGTTTGGGTAGCCGTGGGCTTTGCAGCGGGGGATTTGCTCGTCGCCTTGGCCGCTTCCACTATGCGGCGGCTCATGCGCAGGGAAGGCTCGCGCTTGCCCTGCGGTTGTTCGAGGAGCAGGGTGTAACCGGGTAGCGGGTCGCGTTCGGCGATCTTGGCGATCTCGAACTTGAAGCGGCGATAGGCGCCTTCTGCGCCGGACTTTTCGAACAGGGTGGGCATCGAAATGGAGAAGCCCCCCTCCCCCGCCCCACCGGCATGCTTGCGCGCTACCTTGTAGAGCCAGCGCTCCCGGCCGCCGGTCAGGTCGAAATAGGCGCGATCGATGGACAGGACACCGCCCTGCATCAGCACGCCTTCATAGAACCAGTTGCTGAGTTCGATCGTCATGCCGCGCGAACGTTCGGTGCGTTCGTCAACAAGCTGGGTCCAGCCATCAAGCCAGCTGAAGGTTGCCTCCCGGCGATTTTCGGCGCGAATGTTGGTCTTGATCGTGGTGGAGACGAGCCGGTCTAGCGATTGGCCCAGCAATTCATAGGCGCGGCCAGTCGTCGGACGGTGGATTGCGCGCAGCAGATCATAAGGCATGAGATGCAGTTTGCGTGGCACGTCGTTGACCCCGCGCCGCGCCATGTCGGCGAGCACAGAGGCGCAATAGATGAGAATGTCGGCGTCCCAGATGGTGGCCATGCCATAATCGGGATTGGCGGAGACATGGACCCAGGCTTTGCCGTCAGGAGACGTGTAGTCGATCGGCTTGACGCGTTTCGACTTGGCGAGGCTGAAGAAGGGGCGCTCCATCATCTCGCGCTGATCGCGCAGCGGCATGTCCGCAATGTAGGGGAGGAACAGTTCAAACTGGTCCGTAAGTTCTGCTTTGCCGGTGCGGGTCATAGGCAGTTCCTTGGCAAAGGCAGAGCGAGTCCAATGTTTTCCCGGGGAAACAATGAATGAATTGGCGAGAAAAAACGGATTCCGCAGGAGGGGAGGGGCAGGCCCTCCCCGGGACGGACAAGTTGTTTCCCCGGGGAAACAGGGCGTGAGGGATAGGCGAGCGCCAAGTCTCGCTCCATTCCTGCTCTGCCGTTATGCCCCCCCGAGCGCTTCACTGCTGCAAGCCCATCCCTTGCCGTTCGAGATGTTCGAGCGTGTCGCGGAGCGCCATTGCCAATGTTTCCATGTCGGCGCCCGACCCCGCGTGAAAACGGATGGTGATGCCCTGCCGATTAACCGACTGCACGGTGAGGGCAGGGCGACCGTAGCGCGTGGTCCAGGTGAAGGGATCCTCCTTCGGCTGCGACACGGCCACGCGCGGGGCGTCGAGCAGGCGCTTGAGGACTTCGGCCCCCGGGATCGGGGGAGCACCGGCGACGCGGCGTTCCCGTTGTGTCGTAACGAGCCGGACTGCTTCGGCGCGGACAGCCGCAGCAGCGTTCGGATCGTCAAGAGCCTGGGCCAGCGGGTAAGCGGGCTTCAGCTGCACATCACCGGGCGAGGGGAAAGCTTCGATGATGTCGTCGGGAATGCCCGCGACCTTGATCATCTTGCTGAGCCAGCCCTTGGACAGCTTCAGCCGCTCTGCCATGCGCGTCAGATGGCTGCCATAATGCGTGCCGAGCGCCTCCGCATAATTGCGCGCGCGCTCAAGATCGGTGACGTCCTTGCGCGCGCGGTTTTCGAGGTCCGCAAGACGGAAGGCAGCCTCGTCGTCCAACTGGGCGACCTGCGCCACGAACATCATGTCCGGGTAGCTGTGCGCGCGGAGCCAACTGATCGAGAAATGGCGACGCGTGCCGGCGATCACTTCATAATCATGGTCCGGATCGCCCTCGACCCGCCGCACGACCGCGGGCACTTTCTGTCCGCCCTCCGCGATGATGGAGTCGATCAGCTCGCGGCAATTGTCCTCGGTAAGATGGGAATATAGCCGCGCATTGCCGCGCCATATGCGCACGCGGGCGGGATCAAGCAGCAATTGCGTGACCTGCCGCACTTCCCCTGACGCGAGCCGGGCAAGAGCCGTTTCGCGGCCGAGCAGCGTTGCGCCGCGCGCGCGCTCGGGGCGAGCCGGGGGAGGGGAGGGGGGCGACGTTTCGGCCTCGGCAACAGGCGGGCTGTCAGTCGCGGGAGCGGGGGCGGGGTTTTCCGCCTCGTCCGACAAGAGCGCTGCCAGATAGTCCGATTGCTTACGCGCCATGGGCTTGTCCTCCGATTCGCGGGGAACATATGGTGAACATGTCTGTGTAGGACAGTGTTGATTTTGGTTCACGCGGAGGCGCGGAGACGCGGAGGAGTTGTGGCTGCGGCGCAGCTGCCTCTTTCATGCGGGCGGCTTCGCTGCACCGAACAGTTGAGCAGAGAGTTTCGCCTGCGGCGGAGCGCCATATCTCAGCGCCTCGGCGTCTCCGCGTGAACAAAGTCTCACGCCGCATTGACGATATCCTCTTCCCGCGCAGGCGCGACGCGGCCCCAGCCCTGGCGGACGAGCGCTTCGATCTGCCCCATGGCTTCGTCCAGATTGGCGCGGCAGCGCTTGTGGGTGCGCGGCGTCCCGATCGGCTTTTCGAGCTCATAGACGGTCATCATGCGCAGCGCCGCATGGCTGATTTCCGCGCTGTCGAGGATAGGAATGGGGAGCAGGGCAGGGCCGAAGCTCTGTTCCATGATCGCGCGGACCATCGAGTGGCTGGGATCATTGCTGTCGAATTTCGAGCAGAGCAGCCGGACGAACTGATAATCGACCTCAATCCCCGCCGTCTGCAACTGGTTGATGACCTGATCCATCATCGAGAGGAACTGGACGGTCGAGCAGAAGTCGGGCGTCGTCGCGGCCAGCGGGACCAAGAGGGCGTTCGCCGCCTGCATCACCGCAAGGCTGATCGTGCCAAGCGCTGGCGGCGGATCGAGCAGCACGACATCATAATGGCGGGCGAGGTCCATCAGGCCCTGCTTGAGCTTGCGAAACCGTGCGGCGAGAACGGAACCGCCGTCGCTGCCCGCCGCCGCGAGCTCATATTCCACGTCGAATAGCTCTAGATTGGACGGGATCAGATCGACATTGGGCCAAGCGGTATGCTTCACCGCATAGAGCAGGTCGACCTGCGTCGGATCGATCGACAGATAGGGATAGAGCGTCTCTTCCCGCTGAATATTGAAATGCGGGTTGAAGCCGAACAGGGTGGTGGTGGTCGCCTGGCTGTCGCAATCGACGACGAGCACCCGATATCCCTGGACCGCGAAATAATGCGCCAGATGCGTGGTGACGGTCGATTTGCCGACGCCGCCCTTGAAATTCTGCACTGCGATGATCGCGGGAATGTCGAGCGGCGCGCGTTCGGGCGAAGCGCCCAGCACCTGCCGCATGTTCAGCAGTTCCTCGACCTTGTAACCGGGACGTCTGCCATTTTCGGTCGGCGGGGCAGGGGGGAGGCGGCCATCTTCCTCCGCCATGCGAATCCGATTCGTGGAGCAGCCAAGCAGTTGCGCGGCTTCGGCGATGCCGAAGCGGACGTTGAGTTCCTTTCGGCTGTCAGGCAGAAAAGCCTTGCGGCGCAGCCTTTCGACCATCTTTTCGCCGGCTTCGGCCAGATCCCCGATCTGGCTCACTATTGCGTTCATTTCCGACCCCGACGCCCAAGTTGAAGCTCAATCGGGAATGCTATCGCAGAAATCCTTCAAATTCGCAATCTTTACTGGAATATGATGCGGCGGCTTGAACTGGCCGCCCTGATTGTCAAAATTGCGTCATCAAGGCCGTGGCAAGAAGCTCCGGCCCGCTAAGCAGCGCAAGCGCATATGACAGGGGATGTACATGCCCGCAAAACTGCCGGTCCGCCATCTGGGCCCGCTTTCCGTATCGGCGATAGGGCTTGGGTGCATGAACCTCAGCCATGCTTATCTGCCGCCCCCGGACCCGGAGCAGGCGGAGCGATTGTTGCTGCACGCGATCGATTCGGGGGTCACCTTCTTCGACACGGCAGCGATTTACGGCTTTGGCCAGAATGAGGAACTCCTCGGCCGCACATTGATGCACCGACGCGGCGAGTTCACGCTGGCCAGCAAATGCGTGCTTGGCGAAGTCGACGGACGGCGCGTGCTCGATGGGTCTCCGCAAGCGATCGCCCAAGTGCTGGACCAGGCGCTGCGGCGTTTGCGGGTGGAGCAGATCGACCTCTATTATATGCACAGGCTTGATCCCAAGGTGCCGGTGGAAGAATCGATGGGCGCTCTGGTACGCGCCGTGGAGGCGGGGAAGATCCGCGCGATCGGCCTGTCCGAAATGTCCGCGCCGACGATCAGGCGCGCCCATGCCGTCCATCCCATCGCCGCCGTGCAGACAGAATATTCGCCCTGGACACGCAATCCCGAAATCGCCGTGCTGGATGTTTGCGCTGAACTGGGCATCGGCTTTGTCGCCTTTTCGCCGGTTGGACGGGGGCTGCTCGCCGGGCGGATCGGCAGGGAAGGGGTGGAGGAGGGCGATTTGCGGACCGGCATGCCCCGGTTCCAGCCACCCCATCTTGGACGCAATCTCGATCTTTACGACCAGCTGCGGATGCTGGCCGAAGAAGCCGGATGCAGCAGCGCGCAGCTGTGCCTCTCCTGGCTGCTTGCCAAGGGCGACACTATCGTGCCGATTCCCGGCACCACCAGCATCGCACATCTGGATGAGGATCTGGCGGCGATTCACCTTGATCTCTCGCCTGCTATATTGGCGGCGGTCGATGCGCTGTTTCCGCCGGGCGCGGCTTCGGGCGGGCGCTATAATGCGCAGGCGCAAGCGCAGGTGGGGACTGAAACATGGCCCGGCGAACTGGAGGAACAGGCCTGAAACGCCTGTGTTCCGGCCGTTCAGGACCCCACACAGAAGAAAATTGGCCGCTCATGTTTTTTCCTGTTGACCGACTCATCCGACACGCCTAGATGCCACTCCACCGACGCGGTGAGCGCCACTGGTTCTCGCTTCGATCGGTCGCCAACATAGTCGGACACCAGTCCCCCGGAACGCAAGGATCGGGGATCAT
>NZ_CAJHOG010000007.1:0-133111 GCF_905120495.1 Sphingobium sp. S6
CACGATCCGACACCATCTACGCAGGCACAGACCAAATCCAGCGCAACATCATCGCCGAACGCGGACTAGCTATGCCACGAGAACCCAGAGGGTGACGATAAATGGGGGTAAAGCTGACCAGCTTTACCCCCAAAACTCAGCTCGCGCCCAATCAGGCCCAATAATAGCCTGTATAGTGTCACGATAAACGCGCCCGGCGGCCGGAAACCGCCGGGATCATGGAGATCAGATAATCTTCATCTCTCGCAATTCGTCGATGCGCGCCGCGTCATAACCCAGCTCGCCCAGCACCTCGGCGCTATGTTCGCCAAGCAGGGGCGGCGCACGGCGGATCGTCGCCGGAGATTCCGACATATTGGCCAGCGGGCTGGCGATCAGGTCGATGGTCCCAGTCTCGGACCATGGATGCGGCGTCGTCACCCGCAAGCCGCGATGCTGCACCTGCGGATCTTCCCACACTTCTGGCAGTTCATTGTAGCGCGCGGCGGGAATGCTCACCTCATCGAACTTCGCCTGAAGCTCTTCCGAAGTGAAACCACGGCTCCACTCATTGATGATGTCCATCAATTCGAGCCGGTTCAACTTGCCCCGCTTGTAATTCTCGTCGAAGCGCGGGTCCTGGTAGAGTTCAGGCTGCCCCATCAGCACCGTCAGGCGACGCCAATGTTCGTCACCCCCCGCCGTCAGGTACAGCATGCCGTCCTTGGTATGGATAAGGTCCGCAGGCCCGCCGCCATTGCCGCCATTGCCGAGCCGAGGCGGCGTAACGCCGCTCAGCAGATAATCCTGCATGATATGGCTGATCATCGCCACCGAACTATCCAGAAGGGCGATATCGATATGCTGCCCTTCACCAGTCTGGTTACGATGCTGAAGCGCGGCAAGAATGGAAATAGCCACATTATGGCCCGTGATGAAATCCACCAGGCTAGGACCGGCCTTGAGCGGCCCAGCCCCAGGCTGCCCTTCCGGAATACCGGTGACCGCCATCATCCCGCCGGTAGCCTGGAACAGGCCGTCATAGCCAGGCCGCGCCGCCATCGGCCCCGTCTGCCCGAAACCGGTCACCGAACAATAGATGAGGCGCGGGTTGATCGCCTTCAGGCTCTCATAATCCAGTCCGAAACGCTTGAGATCGCCGACCTTGTAATTTTCGATCAGCACATCGGCGCCCTGCACCAGCTTGCGCAGGATTTCCTGGCCTTCAGCCTTGCTATGGTTGAGCGTGATCGACCGCTTGTTGCGGTTCGCCGCCGCGAAAAAGCCCGCCTGGCGGACATTCATCCCGTCCTTGCCCTTCACCTCGGCAAGGCCGTAGACGCGTCCATCATCGCCAACGCCCGGGCGTTCCACCTTGATCACGTCCGCGCCCAGATCGCCCAGTATCTGCGCGCCGATGGGCCCTGCGAGAACGCGGGTCATGTCGATGACGCGAATGCCTTCAAGGGCTGCCTTGTTACTGCTCATGGTCGCCTGCCCCTCCAATTGATATGCGTAGCGTTGGGCGGCCCCTTATCCACTTTTCCGTCAAAGCGCCAGACAAGAGGCCGCGAAACTTGCAGGGAAAGGGAGATATTTCTGCTGTTTCACGGCCATGGAAATTCGCCGCACCCTGCGCCTGATCAGGCGAAGGGAGCAAGCCCCGTCAGGATCAGCCGGACCAGGTCAGCCTGCCCCTTCGCACCTGTCTTTTCATAGATACGCTTGGAATAGTTGCGCGCCGTTTCGCTGGTCAGGCGCAGCTGCTCACCCGCGCTGACGATACTCTCTCCCAGGCTCAACGCATGGGCCAGCGCCGCTTCGCTGCTCGACAGTCCGTGCAGTGCCGCCAGGGTGCCGACCGCCGCCTGCGCCGCTTCGCGCCTTGGGGTCCGCACGATGCCGATCACCGCTGGCAAGGCGCAAGGTTCGCTCAACGCCAGATCGGATTTTCGCAGCAGCAGGTCCAGGTCCCGGCTCTCATCGATGCGGATCACCCGGGTCGCGCCCGGCGGCGCCGACGCCATTTCCGCGCAAGCCCGGTTGAGCGCATGAGTCGTGTCGGGCAGTAATTGCAGCCGCCGCTCCGGACTTGGGCCGGGCTTCATGGTGAAGCTCAACATCGCCTCCGCCGCTGGATCGGCAGCCATCACTCGGCCACCCCAGTCGAACGCCAACTGTGCCACGCCCAGCCGCGCGAGTGCGCCCTGCGCCATCGCCACCTGCAATCGCGCCTCGATCAGGGCCACCAAAGTCCGCAAGGCTGCGGCGAAATGCGGGGCGATGCTGGACAGCACGGCGACGGCGGAGGCAGAGAAATCCTCCCGTTCCCGTACCAGCAGGAAATGGGCGTCCGCCACGCCGCCCGCCGCGACACGCAACCAGCGGCCGTAGCGGATATTCATCTCATTAAGCGCCTCGCGCTGCCGCGCCAGTTCGCCTGCATCATCATAGTTGAGCATCTCATCCAGCGCATAGACGCGCCCTGGACGCAGCGATCCATAAGGATGCAGCCGCAGCGCATCCAGCCGCCGGAAATCGAGCGGCGGTTCCTGCGAAGCACGCGGCGCGGCGATGTGGATCACCGTGGGCTCCTGTTCGGGCATGGCATTGGCCAGTGAAATGATCAGGAAGGCCCGCCGCGCATAGGTGCGGCTGACGAGATTACGGATGAAAGCGCCAAAGGGCGGGCTTTCATGAATCCCGTCCACCAGCGGCAGGAACAGCTCGTTCTGATCGGCCCAGAGAGAACCCATGCCCCGCCTCTCCCATATGGGAGATAGGCCGTCAAGTTGACTGGCGGTGGTTCAACAGCGGGCGAGAAGCGCCTGCGCTTTTATCAGGTGCGGCCGGTCGATCATCTTGCCGTCCAGCGTCAGCACGCCCGCGCCAGGATTGGCGGCAAATGCATCGACCACTGCCTGGGCACGGGCGACTTCCTCTTCCGAGGGGGTGAAGGCCGTGTTGATCACGGAGACCTGATCGGGATGCACGGCCATCATGCCCAGAAAGCCGTCACGCGCGCCGCGCTGCGCATAAGCGGCGAGCCCCTCCAGATCGCGAATGGCCGGATATACCGTCTCGATAGGGAGCACCCCTGCCGCGCTTGCGGCGAAAAGGGTAAGCGCGCGCGCAATTTCATAGGGCGACGTGTAGCTGCCATCGGCATGCCGGGCCGTCAGCGCGCCGACCGCCGCGGGCAGATCCTCCGCGCCCCAGGTAAGGCCAGCCAACCGCTCCGGCACATCGGCATATTCACTCAGCCGGAACAACGCCTTGGGCGTTTCCGTCGCGATCGGCAGGATCAGCGCGCGATCATCACCGCGCTGCCGCAGCCGCTCGTCCAAATCCCTGATCGACGCGGCACCTTCCGCCTTGGGCAGCATGATCCCCGCCGGCCCCGCTTCCGCGACTGCATCCAGATCGGCGTCTGTAAGACCACCGTCGAGCGGGTTCACGCGCACGAACAACAGGGTTTCGCCACCCGCCGCTTCCTTCAGAAAGGCCGCGATTTCCATGCGAGCCGCCGCCTTGCCAGCGAGCGCCACTGAATCCTCAAGGTCCAGGATCAAGGCATCGGCGCCGCTGTTCAGCGCCTTGCGCATCCGTTCGGGCCGATCACCCGGCACGAACAACAATGACCGCAAACGCATTGGCCGCCTGGCTTCCATTCCCTCAATCATCCCCACGCCTTATCGTCACCGGCACGGCTTGGCAAAGCAGATCAGGCCGCCGCCTCCTGCCTCACCTGCCCGTAAAGCGTAGTGCGCTGCCTGGCAAAGCGCCCGGCCGCCTCTGCTGTACGATGCATGCGATCAACATCGAACAATTGGCCGTTGGCGCCGCCTGCCGCGCGTGTGATGGATTCGTCCATCAGCACGCCGCCCAGATCATTCACGCCCGCGCCCAGCGCCGCAATAACGCCCTCTTCGCCAAGCTTCACCCAGCTCGCCTGGATGTTCGAAATCGCGCCGTGCAGGGCAATTCGCGCCACCGCCTGCATCAGCATCGCCTCCCGAAAGCTCGGCCCGGACCGCGCCTTGCCCTTCCGCCAAATCGGCGCTTCCATATGGACGAACGGCAACGGCACGAATTCGGTAAAGCCGCCAGTCTCCTCCTGAAGGTCCCGCACCACGCGCAAATGCCTCGCCCAATGGCGATAGTCGTCCACATGCCCGAACATGATGGTTGCCGTGCTTTTCAGGCCGACCCGATGCGCCGCCCGCATCACCGCCACCCATTCATCGGTCGAAACCTTGTCCGGGCAGATGATCGCGCGCACCTCCTCATGCAGCACTTCGGCCGCCGTGCCAGGCAGGGTGGACAGCCCTGCTTCCTTCAGCATCGTCAGATAGGGCTCCAGTTCCATTCCGAGCGTCGAAGCGCCATGGGCGATTTCCAACGGCGAAAAGGCATGGATATGGATGCCCGGCGCAGCCTCCCGCACCGCCTTGACGATCGACAGATAGGTATGGCCGTCATAGTCGGGATGGATGCCGCCTTGCAGGCACACTTCGGTTGCACCCCGCGCCTGCGCCTCCGCTGCCCGTCGCGCCACTTCCTCCAGGTCGAGCCGGTAGGCAGGCCCGCGCAAGGCCTTCGCCGTCCCCTTGGAAAAGGCGCAAAATCCGCACCGGTAGCTGCAGATGTTGGTGTAATTGATGTTGCGATTGACGACATAGGTCACGGCATCGCCCACCGTTCGGCGCCGCAATCGATCGGCGGCATCCATAACCCGACGAACATCGGAACCAGCCGCCTCGAACAGGGCGACAATTTCTCCTTCTTCAAGGCCGCGCCCCAACGCCGCCCTGTCCAATATGGCCTCGATTCGTCCAGTCTGCATCGTCTCCCCGGCGGCAGGCAGCGATGGCGGCGGCTCACCCGTTCCCGCGCGCCACCGCTCGATGATCGGCAAGCCCCTGGCATCCACTTCCCGCCGCACCTTCAGCGCGATTGCAGGCTCCAGCCATCGCTCCGGCTCCTTGGCATAGCGCGGACCCACCGCCAGCCTTTCGGTCAGCACGCGCCCGGCCGCCGCCGTTGCAGCGCCAAGCGCCATCAGATGCGGCCAGGGGGCTTCGGGATTCACATGGTCCGGCGTAACCGGCGAAACCCCGCCCCAATCATTGACCCCCGCCCGCATCAAACCGGCGAGGCCGTCGGGCTGGAGGTTCGGCGGCGCCTGGATCGTCATCTCCGGCCCCAATATCAGCCGGGCGGCAGCGATCGTCCAAAGATGCTCCTCCAGCGGCGGCTCGGCACGCCCTGCCATCCGCGTGTCCGCCTTGGCCCGGAAATTCTGGATGATGACTTCCTGGACATGGCCATGCCGCGCATGAGCATCGCGGATCGCAATCAATGCTTCGATCCGCTCCATCCGCGTCTCGCCGATGCCGATCAGCAAGCCGGTGGTGAAGGGCATCCGCGCCCGTCCCGCCGCTTCGATCGCCTCCAGCCGCACCGCCGGGACCTTGTCGGGCGAGCCATGATGCGGTCCGCCCCTGGCGCACAGCCGCTCGGACGTGCTTTCGAGCATCAGTCCCATGGACGCCGCCACCGGCCGCAGCATCGCCAGATCATCATCGTCCATGATGCCGGGGTTCAGATGCGGCAGCAGGCTCGTTTCAGCCAGCACCGCCGCCGCTGCCTCGCGCAGATAGCTCAGCGTTGATCCATGCCCCAATCCCGCCAGCGCCGATCGCGCGACCGCATAGCGGTCCTCCGGCCGGTCTCCCAGCGTGAACAGCGCCTCCCGGCAACCCGCCGCTTCGCCCGCCCGTGCGATGTCCAGCACTTGCTCGATCGACAGATAGGGCGACCCGGCATTGCGCGGCGCCTTGGCAAAGGTGCAATAATGGCAGACGTCGCGGCACAGATGCGTCAGCGGGATGAAGACCTTGCGCGAATAGGTGACGGTCGCGCCAAAAGACGCCAGCGTCATGGCTTCGGCCTGTTCCATCAAGGATTCCACGGACTGCGGGATCAGCGCACGCGCCCATCCCTCCGCCGTACCGGCTTCTGTTATCCTCATTCCTCGCCTATCCTATTGCATCAAATTGTACAGCAGCGGACAGTTTTGCCCTGCTCCAACTCGATCCCGAACTTGATGCAGCACTGACCCTTGTGGCGCGCCAAATCAAGCATTGAACGGCCTTTCAGCGGGGATCGCCGATTTTCCCCTTGCCCCGGACGCAATCCCATGCACAAAGCTTGCCAATTGCCTCGGCCGCGCCGCTATTTTACGTGGCGTTAACCATGTCGCAGCAAGGATGAGTGATGGACGATGTCGTAATTCAGGATAGGCAGGACGCCGAAAGGCGCAGGGCAGCGCAGGAATCGAGCGACGGCCTGTCGGTCATTTCCATCGCCAAAAGCTATGACAAGCGCACGGTCCTGACCGATGTCTCGCTCACAGTAGGAAAGGGTGAGGTTGTCGGCCTGCTCGGCCCCAACGGCGCGGGCAAGACCACCTGTTTCTATTCGGTGATGGGCCTCGTCCGCCCGGATCATGGCCGCATCATCCTGGACGGCCAGGACATCACCGGCCTTCCCATGTACCGCCGCGCGATACTGGGCCTTGGCTATCTACCGCAGGAAACGTCGATCTTCCGCGGCCTCACCGTCGCCCAGAATATCAGCGCGGTGCTGGAACTGGCCGAACCGGACAAGGCATCGCGCGAAGCTCGCCTTGCCCAGCTGCTCGACGAATTCGGCCTCACCCGCCTAGCCAATTCGTCCGCCATGGCGCTCTCCGGCGGTGAACGCCGCCGCTGCGAAATCGCCCGCGCGCTTGCCGCCAATCCCTCGATCGTCCTGCTGGACGAACCCTTTGCAGGCATCGATCCGCTCTCCATCGCCGACATTCGCGACCTTGTGAAGCAGTTGAAGACGCGCGGCATCGGCGTCCTCATCACTGACCATAATGTGCGCGAGACGCTGGAAATCGTGGACCGCGCCTGCATCATCTATGGCGGCCAGGTGCTCTTCACCGGCAGCCCGACCGAACTGGTCGCCAATGCCGAGGTGCGCCGCCTCTATCTGGGCGAGAATTTCTCGCTCTGAAATGACCGCGCGGCGCCCCTTCCTCCGGCGTGACGAAACAGGCACCGGCTGATGTCGCTCGCGCCGCGCCTCGACATCCGGCAAAGCCAATCGCTGGTGATGACGCCGCAGCTTCAGCAGGCGATCAAGCTGCTGGCGCTTTCCAATCTCGAAATCGACGCCTTCGTCGCAGCGGAACTGGAAAAGAACCCGTTGCTGGAGGCAGGCGGCCCGACCGATCCAGCGCCCCCCGCCGATGGCATAGACGCGCAGATGGACCTCCCTGCGCTCGCGCCAGAAACCGGTGCCATCGACGCGCTGATCGGCCAAGGCCACGCCGAAACCGACGCCCCGCTCGACGTCGATTATGGCGCGGAAACCTTCATTGACGATGGCCCGTCCGATCGCGCCGTCAGCGCCATGGGATCAGGCGGCCACGATCTTTCCCAAGGCAGCGGCGAAGCGATCGACTTCGACAGCTTCGCCAATCCGGAGATCGGCCTTCAGGAACATCTGATGGACCAAGCGCGCAATGCGCTCTCCGGTATGGACCTGCTGATCGCGACCCAGCTCATCGGCCAGATCGACGAGGCCGGCTATCTGGAGGCCAACCTCATCGAAACCGCCCATAGCCTCAGCGTCCCTCTTGCTCAGACGGAACAGGTGCTGGGCGTCATCCACGGCTTCGACCCCACCGGCGTCGGCGCCCGATCGCTCGCCGAATGCCTGACGCTTCAGGCCAAGGAGGCGGATCGCTATGACCCCTGCATGGCGAAGCTGCTCGCCAATCTAGACCTGCTCGCCCGTGGAGCCCTCCCCCAACTGCGCCGCATCTGCGGCGTGGATGAAGAGGATATGGCCGACATGATCCGCGAGCTGCGCGCCTATGATCCGAAGCCAGGCCTGCGCTACTCAAACGACCGCGCACCCCCGGTGACGCCCGACCTGTTCGTGAAACCCACAGGCGGTGGCTGGTCGATCGAGATCAACAGCGCGACCTTGCCCCGCCTGCTCATCAACCGCAACTATTATGTCGAACTCGCCTCCGGCCCGCAGGATCGCACGTCAAAGGCATGGCTTGCCGACTGCCTCGCCAGCGCCAATTGGCTGGTCAAGGCGCTCGACCAGCGGCAGAAAACGATCATCAAGGTCGCCACCGAAATCGTCCGCTGCCAGGAAGATTTCTTCCGCCAGGGCGTCGCGCACCTGAAGCCCCTGACGCTCAAGATGGTCGCCGAAGCCATCGGCATGCATGAATCGACCGTCAGCCGCGTCACTTCCAACAAATATCTCTCCTGCCCGCGCGGCGTTTATGAGCTCAAATATTTCTTCACCAGCGGCGTGTCGGCAGCAGGCGGCGATGGCGCCGTCTCCGCCGAAGCGGTGAAGAGCCACATCAAGGCCCTGATCGCCGCAGAAACCGCCGACGCGATCCTGTCCGACGATACGCTGGTCGACCTGCTCCGCGGCAAGGGTATGGACATCGCGCGCCGCACCGTCGCCAAATATCGCGAGGCGATGGGCATCGGCTCATCGGTGCAAAGGCGGCGGCAAAAAGCGCTGCAAGGAAAGGCGGCGTAACGCTCACCACCACCCGATCGAGGGCCATCACCTCGTTAGAACACCCCCACCTCCGTTCGCCCTGAGCCTGTCGAAGGGCTTTTCTTCAGGCATAGCACTTGAAAAGAAGAAAAGGGCTTCGACAAGCTCAGCCCGAACGGAAGCTGGAGAATAGCCAACAGTCCGAACGAGAACGAGGTCTCCAATACCCTCCCTCAAACCAACCCCAACCGCGTCAACTCCCCCAGCATCGCGGGTGGCATCGCCTCCAGATCATCCACCTCGCCCGACCCCAGATCAGGCGGCGCATCCTTCTCCTCCAAGTACCGCCACCCCTGATGCGCGCGCTTGGGCGCACCGCGCACCGCGATCAATCGCGGCTCCAGCTTGATCCAGAAGCGCCCCTGCCCGGTCTCTTGAAAACCGATCAACGGACTACGCCCCACCAGCCTGTGCTGATGGATCCAGTAAAGCGACCCGCCCTCCATCTCCGCCACCCGCTTGGGCAGGTAGCGGGTCGTCAGCCGCGCCTCGCCGGAATGACTTTCCAGCCACGCGCGCAACGTCGCCGGGCTCTCGCTGCCAAAGGCAATCTTTGTGATGTGAAGGGGCATGGATCAGAAAATGGGCTCTCATCGCACAGGGTCAAGCCCGTCACAGACCCCAGATCGTCGCCAGCCCCAGGAAAGAGAAGAAGCCCATGATGTCCGTCGTCGTCGTCACGAACACCGCCGACGATACCGCCGGATCGACATTGAACCGGTCCAGCGTCACCGGCACCAATATCCCCGCCAGTCCCGCGACCAGATTGTTGATCAGCATCGCCATGGCAATCACCAGGCCAAGGTCATGATTGCCATAGATTAATCCCACGGCCAGGCCAACCATGATCCCGAGCGCCGTGCCATTGGCGCTCGCGATGCGAAACTCCCGCGCGATCTGCCGGATCGTATTCGAACTGGTCAGCTGGTTGGTCGCCAGCGCGCGCACCGCGACCGCCATGGTCTGGGTCCCGGCATTGCCGCCCATGCCCGACACGATCGGCATCAGCACGGCCAGCACGACATATTTGGATATCGTCGCCTGGAACAGCCCGACGACCGACGCCGCCAGCACCGCCGTGCCCAGATTCACCACCAGCCAGGACAGGCGCGTGCGCACCGTTTCCAATATCGGCTGATTGATGTCGCCCTCGCCCGCACCCGACAAGCGCAGGATATCCTCGCCCGCTTCCTCGGAAATGATGTGGACGATGTCATCGACCGTGATCATGCCGACCAGCCGCCCACTGGCATCCACCACAGCCGCTGAAATCAGCGCATATTTCTGGAAGCGCAGCGCCACTTCCTCCTGGTCCATGTCGACCGGGATCAGTGTCTGCTCTCGCTTCATGACATCCGCCATGGCGATGGCGCGCGGGCAAGTAAGGATCCAGCTCAACTGGCAGGTGCCGATCGGCTTGTGCGCCTCGTCCACTACGAAGATTTCCCAGAAATCCGTGGTCAGGTCGCGATTGTCGCGCAGATAGTCGATCACCTGGCCGACCGTCATATGTTCGGGCACCGCGACCAGATCGCGCTGCATCAATCGGCCGGCGGACTCCTCGGGATAGGCGAGCGCGCTCTCGATCGCCGCGCGATCTTCCGGCTCCATCGCGTCGAGGACGGCCTGCTGATCGGCCTCCTCCATATCCTCGATGATCGCAACGGCGTCGTCGGTATCGAGTTCAGCGGCAAAGTCCGCGACCTGCTGCGGCTCCAGCGCATCGAGCAGGTCGTCGCGGACATAGTCGTTAAGCTCGGATAGCACCTCCGCGCCGACCAGATCGCCCAGCGCCGCCGCCACCTCGCCCCGCCGCTCGGACGGCGTCAGTTCCAGAAGGTCGGCAATATCCGCCGGGTGCAGCGGCGACACCAGTTCGCGCGCCCGATCACGGTCGCCATCCTCCACCGCGTCCAGCACGGCGGAAACAAAGTCCGGCCTCAGCCGGTCATCCTCGTCATGACGGGATTCCGCCTGCTCGGCGGCGCGTCCATCAACGACTACGTCGTCAATAGGCAGTTCGTCCGGCCGGGGCTCGGCCATATCGGCTCGCTCGCTCATCGCGTCCCCTACTGTCCGGTTCCTGTAACATTTGGCTGCTTTTGCTCATGATCGGGATAAATGCAATGCCTCAAACATTGATTGAAGCGCTTCCATCCCAGTCCTAACGCTCTATATGGACCAACATTTCCCCACTCCCCCGAAAGAGGAGATTTCCATGGCCGACGAAACGCTCACCCTCACCCTCGACAGCGGCGGCGATGTCGTCATAAAGCTGCGCCCTGATCTGGCGCCCGGCCATGTCGAACGCATCACCCAGCTCGCCAAGGAAGGCTTCTACGACGGCGTCGTCTTCCACCGCGTCATCCCCGGCTTCATGGCGCAGGGCGGTGACCCGACCGGCACCGGCATGGGCGGGTCGAAGCTGCCTGACCTGAAGGCCGAATTCAGCCGCGAACCGCACATCCGCGGCGTCTGCTCCATGGCCCGCGCGGCGAACCCGAACAGTGCCAACAGCCAGTTCTTCATCTGCTTCGACGACGCCACCTTCCTCGACGGCCAGTACACCGTCTGGGGCGAGGTCACGTCCGGCATGGAGCATGTCGACGCCCTCCCCAAGGGCGAACCGCCCCGCACCCCGGGCAAGATCCTGAAGGCAACCGTTTCCTGACAATGCGACAAGGCGAGCGGAATTAACTCCGCTCGCCTTCGCAACGGTTGGCTCCAGCATCACTCTCGGCCACTTGGCACCCACCCCTCTCCGTTCGCCCTGAGCTTGTCGAAGGGCTTTACTTCTTCTCCATACCGCCGAAGAAGATAGGGAAGGGCTTCGACAGGCTCAGCCCGAGTTGCACTTGGGGAGTTCTCCAAGCTAACGCCCCACCGACGCGTCATTCCCCACATCGCCAGCCTCGCCCTCAACCGGCGCGACATAAGGTCCAATCGACTCGATGTGCCACCGCCGGTCAGCCTCGCTCGATCCCGGCACGTCATTGACTCGCCGCAGCGTCACCTGCCGCAGCTTGTACCAAGGCTTCCCATTCACCGCGAGCCGCCCATAAACTTGCACCGGCACGGTCACATAGGAAGAGCCCGCCGCGCCCTCCATCTCACCGGGCGCACCGATATTGGCGTGGATTTCGCTAAAGTTGCGGAAACGCCGGGCAAAAGCCTCGTCATCCTCCGCGCCGATCGCGCCCTTCTCGTTCCAAAGGTCCTGCGCGTCGTCGAAACGCCGCTGTTCCAGCAGCGCATAATAGCCCTGCACAACCTGGGCAGCGCCCTGCGGTCCCTTGGGGTCGATCGACCCTTCCTCGATCGGGGCGGCATCTGGCGGCAAGCCGCCGGGCGTCCCTGGCTCGGGTGGCCGCAGCGGTTCCAGAACCTCCCGCGCCTCCGCGCGGAAGCTGTTCTCCACCTGCGCCGCGTTGGCGCCGTTGGCGAGATTGTCGATCGCGCTTTCCTCCCGCCCGTCACAGGCGGCGAGCAAGAGGGAAATGACCAGCGTTGCAGCGCCCCACCCAGCCCGCATCAGCGACGCAGCGTCCCGCGCCAATGCGTTCCATCGGAACGGGTCGTCGTGGAACCGGATCCACCGCTCGACCGGTCGCCGCTCCAGCTGCCGCGCGGGCTACCCGCGCGCGGCTGGCTCTGAACGACCGGAGGAGCAGCCGTGGCATTGTTCCTGTCCCGTCCACGCCACTGGCCATCTCTCACCCGGCGGCCATCGCGATAGAGGCGGCCTTCTTCCGGCCGGGCCAGACTGCCGCGCCAATGGTCGCCGCGCTCGTTGCGCCGGCCTTCCCAATAGCGCCGCTGGTCGTTGTTCCAGCGGTGGCGGCGTCCACCCCGGTCGTAGACATAGTAGCCGCTGCCCGGATAATAATAATCGCCGTACCAGCCATAGCCGGGGCCGTAATAGCCTGAACCATAATAAGCGGGGCCATAATAATCGTCATAATAGCCACCGCCATAATAGCCTGACCCGACGCTCACACCGCCATAATAGCCATCGTCATAGGCGCAGCCGCCCAGTGCCACCGCACCGGCAAGGCTGATCGCAGCCAGAAACCTCCGTCCGGACCACGTCATTGCCTCTCTCCTTTTCTCCAATACAGGCAGGATAACGCGTCCCGGTTGAATTGGTTGTGAATGAAAACATGGACTCTGCTCACCGCATGGGCCATCGACGTTCATCCGGCCTTCATCTTCTTGGCTGGATTAGCTTTTTTTCTGAAATTGGCCAGGTTGCTTTTGTCGCCCGGCTCTCCGGCTCGCGCCCTCCTTCACGGGGAGCGCCAGGGGTTCGGGGCGGCATTGGACTGCTAGCCGTCCCGGATTCACCCTCTAGCCGCTGTTGCGCAGCGCCGTGGCGATGGCGTTGATCGACAGTTCGATCCCTTCCTTGATGCGCGGATCATCCTCCCCGCCGCGATGGCGCTTCATCAGCTCCACCTGCAACAGGTTCAGCGGCTCGATATAGGGCAGCCGCAACCGGATCGATTCATCCAGCTTCGGGTTCTTCTCCAGCAATCGCGACTGCCCCGTCGCCGCCAGCAACCCGTCATGGGTCAGCTGCCACCCCTGCCGGATACGATCGAAGATCGCGCCGCCCACCGCCTGATCCTCGACCAGCGGCAGATAATGGGCCGCAATCCCCAGATCCGACTTCGCCAGCACCATCTCCAGATTGGCAAGCGCGGATTTGAGGAAGGACCAGCTCTGCGCCATATCGGCCAGCAGCGCCTTGTCCTCGAACGCCTCGAACGCCTGTCCCATGCCGTACCAGCCGGGCAGCATCACCCGCGCCTGTGACCAGCTGAACACCCACGGGATCGCCCGCAAATCCTCGATCCGCGTACTCTTCGTCCGGCTGGCGGGCCGCGACCCGATCTTAAGGCCGGAAATCTCCTGGATCGGCGTCAGCTGCCGGAAGAACTCCTTGAACCCCTCCGTCCCGTAGACAAGGTCGCGATAAGCGGCAAAAGCGGTCTTGGACAGTTCGTCCATCGCCCCGGCAAAGCGCGCTGCATCCTTGTCCGAAATCCCCTCCGGCTCCAGGCTGGCAAGCAAAGTCGCGCTCGTCATCGCCTCCAAATTGGTCATCGCCACGTCGCGCGTGCCGAACTTCGCCGCGATCACCTCACCCTGTTCGGTGATGCGGATGCGCCCCTGCACCGTGCCGCGCGGCTGCGCCTGGATCGCCGCGAAGGAGGAACCCCCGCCACGCCCCACCGCGCCGCCCCGGCCGTGGAACAGCTGCATCGCCGTGCCCGCTTCCTCGAACACCGGCGCCAGCGCCTTGCTCGCCTGATACAGCCCCCAGGTCGACGTGATATAGCCGCCATCCTTGTTGCTGTCGGAATAGCCGATCATCACTTCCTGATGACCCCGCTCGCGCACCACCCCCGCAATCTCGGGCAGGCCGAAATAGGCCGCCATGATGCCCGGCGCGGCCTCCAGATCCGCGATCGTCTCGAACAGCGGCACCGCCATGATCGCCGCCCGCGCCGGTCCGCCATCATTCCCCGCGCGCCACAAGCCCGCCTCCTTCAGCAGCAGGTTGACCTCCAGCAGGTCCGAAACGCTCTCCGCCTTGGAAATGATATAATGGCTTATGCACGCAGGCCCGTAAGTCTGATGCGCCTCCGCCGCCGCCTGCACGATCGCCAGTTCGGACGCAGTCTCCTCCGAATATTCCGAAAAGCGCGACCCGAGCGGCCTGTTGCTCGCCAGTTCGGCCCTTAGCAGAGCAACCCGCGCCTCCTCATCCAGCGCGGCATAATCCTCCTCGACCCCCGCGACCTTCAGCATTTCGGCGACGACGCGCTCATGCACATCGCTATTCTGCCGCATGTCGAGCGTCGCGAGGTGGAACCCGAACGTCTCCACCGCCCGGATCAGCCGCCCCAGCGCCCCGCCCGTCGCCAGCGCGCCGTCACCCTCGCTCGCCAGCCCCTGCGCCACTGTCACCAGATCGCGCCGCAAATCCCCCGGCTGCGCATAGGGCTCTCCCGACAACCGCGAAGGACGGGGCGGCTCTTTGCCTACCAATTCCCGATAGGTCGCCGCCAGTCGCGCATAAATCCCCGACAGCGCGCGCCGATATGGCTCATCCCCGCGGCTGGGCGAGTTGTCCCCGCTTGCCTCCGCCAAGTCCAGCACCGCCTCTGGCACATGCGCCAGCTCGGTCGAAAGCGACAATTCTGCCCCCAGGGCGTGCACCGCCTCCAGATAATAAGCGATCGCCGCCTCGCACCCACGCCCGAGCGCCGACCGCAACTGGGGCGCCTGCACGAACGGATTGCCGTCCCGGTCCCCGCCGATCCAGTTCCCCACCCGCAGGAAACTGGGCGGCCGCACCCCCAACACTCGCTCCCACCGCGCATAAAGCGCCGGCAGCACCGGCAGGAACACGTCCCGGAAATAGGTCAGGACATTGTCGATCTCATCCTGCACGAACAGCTTCTGCCGCCGCAAAGGCCGCGTCTGCCACAACAGCGCGATCTGCCGCGCGATCGCCTCGTCCAGATTCTCCCCGTCCTCGGTCTCGTCGCGCCCCGCATCCTTCAACATCATCAAGTCGGCGATGCGGTTCTTATGATCGATCATGCTCTTGCGCCGCACTTCGGTTGGGTGGGCGGTCAGCACCGGCACGATCAGCGAATGGTTGAGCAGCGCCAGCACCGCGTCCCGCCCGATCCCATGCGCCTCCAGCCGCTCGATTGCCGAAGCCACATCCGCGTCCGGATCAGCCGCCACCCCCTGCCGATCTTCCGCCAGATTGGCGAGCATCGAAAACAGCATGAACCCGCGCACGAAGGACAGCGTATCGTCCAGGCTCAACGCCTCCAGCCCGGTATCCACCACATCCGCGCCATGCAGCCCGCGCGCCCGGTCAACCGATGCGGACCGGATATATTCCGTCTGCCGGTAAAGCCGATCCCCGCCATAGGCCCGGATCACGTCGCCGAGCAGGCGGCCAAGGTAACGAATGTCCGGATTTTGCGTAACCGGCGGAGGAGGAGAGGAAAGAGTCGCCATGAAATCGATGCTGCGCCGCAACAATCGTTCGGTCAAGCCTCAACCACTCCGTACTCCTGCGAAGGCAGGAGTCCAGTTCGGAGCGCAGACCTGGGCTCCTGCCTCCGCAGGAGCACATCATATCAAGCCCCGCTCGTGCCGAGCTTCTCGCAGCCCGCGCGCGCCCTTCGCCACACCACCCTTGCGCGAATCCCACCGCCTGGGCCAAAGGACAGATGTGACCGCCACCATCAGCATAGGAACCGACGGCAACGGCAATCCCGTTCCGATCGACGTAGAGGAATTGCTCGCGACCCGCCTGCTCGTGCAGGGCAATTCGGGTTCCGGCAAATCGCACCTCCTCCGCCGCCTGCTGGAAGAAAGCGCCGCCCTCGTCCAGCAGGTCGTCATCGATCCCGAAGGCGACTTCGTCACGCTGGCCGACGAATATGGCCATGTCGTCATCGACGCGGGCGACTATAATGAACGCGAAATCGTCAAGATGGCCGCGCGCATCCGCGAACATCGCGCGTCGGTGGTCCTGAGCCTCGAAAGCCTCGAACTCGAAGCGCAAATGAAATGCGCCGCCACCTTCCTTTCGACCCTGTTCGACGCCCCGCGCGACCATTGGTATCCCGCCCTCGTCGTGGTGGATGAAGCGCAGATGTTCGCCCCCGTCGCCGCCGGTGACGTCTCCGACGAAGCCCGCCGCCTTTCCCTCGCCGCCATGACCAACCTCATGTGCCGTGGCCGCAAGCGTGGCCTTGCTGGCGTCATCGCCACCCAACGCCTTGCCAAGCTGGCCAAGAATGTCGCGGCCGAAGCGTCCAACTTCCTGATGGGCCGCACCTTCCTCGACATCGACATGGCGCGCGCCGCCGACCTGCTCGGCATGGAGCGCCGCCAAGCCGAACAGATACGCGATTTGGAGCGCGGACGCTTCCTCGCGCTCGGCCCCGCCATCTGCCGCCGCCCCGTCGCGGTGAAGATCGGCACGGTAAAGACCAGCACGCGCGGCGGCACCCACAAGCTGATGCCGCCCCCCGCAGCCGCGACCGAAAATATGCAAGAGCTGCTTTTCGCCAGCGCAGGCGACGAAGACACGCTGCCCCCTCCACCACCCCGCGCCGAACCCCCGCCGCTCCCCGCCGAGGAACTGATGCGCGCCCTCGCCGCCGCGCCCCTTGCCAAACCTGCCGCCCCCGAACTGGATTTCGGCCAGAATGAGCCCGTGGTCATCGCGGTTTTGGAAGAGATCGTCGCCGACCTGGGCGACGCGCAGCCCAGCGTCGCCACCCTCTATCAGGATTTCGGCGTCCGTTGCCGGATGAAGGGTCTGCGCACACCGCCGCTCGACCTCGCCGCCTTCCGCAAGCGTTTCGCCATGGCGCAGGCGGGCATGTTCGACGCCGCCGACCCGCGCTGGGACGATGCGATGAAGGCCGCCCAGCCCCTGCCCGAAGACATGCTCGCCCCCTTCCTCCTCATCGCCCGCGCCGCGATGCAGGGCCTGCCCTGCCCCGACGATACCGCCCTCGCCCGCGCCTATGGCACCAGTTCGCCGGGCCGGGTCCGCCGCCTCATCGACTATATGGAAAAGATCGGCGTCATCGTCGCTCGCACCGACTTCGGCGGTCGCCGCTCGATCGGCGTGCCGCATCTCGGCCTCTCGACAGCGGCAGCCGAAGGATGAGCGTCTCTGTCCTCTTCGTCTGCCTCGGCAATATTTGCCGCTCGCCCCTTGCCGAAGCCGCCCTGCGCGCCGAAGCGGAAAAGGCGTGCCTTCAAGTCGAGGTCGACTCCGCAGGCACCGGCGACTGGCACGTAGACTGCCCGCCGGACAAGCGCGCCCAGGCCGTCGCCCTGCGCAACGGCATAGACATATCCACCTATCGCGGCCGCCAGGTCACGCCGGACGATTTCCACCGCTTCGACCATATCTTCGCCCTCGACGCGGAAAACCTCAAAAACCTCCGCCGCATCCGCCCTTCCGACGGCACCGCCCACCTCCGCCTCCTCATGGACCTCGTCCCCGGCCGCGAAGGCACCAGCGTCACCGACCCCTATTATGGCGAAGATGAAGGCTTCGACGAAACCTGGTCAGATGTGACAAGCGCGGCCAGAGCGCTGATCGAACAGCTTAAACGCTGACGCAGCGCGCTCCTGCGCCGCAGGAGCCATTCCCTTTGGTTCACGCGGAGACGCGGAGACGCGGAGGCTTACAGGCCCGCGCAGCGAAACAATCAAACCCCAGCTCAGTTGCAAGGCCACGCCTGTTCAAAGCCCTACCCCTTCCCCCACAACTCTCCGCGCCTCCGCGTCTCCGCGTGCAAAAATTTTTCACGCAGAGGCGCGAACTGAACAATGCAACTGGTCCCCTGACGGGAACCAGAGCGAGAAGGCACATCACCTCTGAATGATATAGCTATTTCCCACACACAATTCATATGATACACCTGCATCATGAACTCCTGGCTAGCCCTCCTCCATCAGCTCCCGGCCAAGCCACCCTATCTGCGCGTGAAAATCTGGCGCCGCCTCCAATCCATAGGCGCGGTTCCGCTCAAAAACGCCGTCCATGTCCTCCCTCATTCGGACGCGTCCGAAGCCGCCTTCCGCACCCTATTGGATGAAATCACCACCGGCGGCGGCGAAGCCATCCTCACGGAAATCCGCCTTCTCATCGGCCAATCCGACGCCGAAGTCCGCGCCCTTTTCGACACCGCCCGCGATGCCGATTATGACGACCTCGCCCAATCCGCGCGCCGCCTGCTCGAAACCGGCCCCGCCACCGCCGCAGACATCGCCAAGCTCCAGAAGCGCCTCGAAGACATCAGCCGCATCGACTTTTTCGGCGCACACGGCCGCCAGGAAGCCGAAGCGGCGCTCACCGAACTCGACCGCCGCCGATACCAGCATCCGGACGTCACCCGCGCCGAACCGGCCGAGGCCCCGGCGATCCTCACCAACCGCATTTGGGTCACGCGCAGCGGCGTCCATGTCGACCGCATCGCCTGCGCTTGGCTCATCACCCGCTTTATCGACCCCCATGCCCGCTTCCGTTTCGTCGACAGCCGCTCCCATGATCCGGAGCCCGGCGAGCTGCGCTTCGACATGGCCGACGCGGAATTCACCCATGAAGCCGACAGGTGCAGCTTCGAAACCCTGCTGCTGCGCGCGAAGCTGACCGACGATCCCGCCCTGCAAGCCATCGGCGAGATCATCCACGAACTCGACATAGCCGACGGCAAGTTCACCCGTCCCGAAACCGCTGGCCTCGGCGCGATGCTGTCCGGCGTCTGCGCCTCCACCGACGATGATCTTCAGCGCATCGCCCTCGCCAGCGACGCCCTCAACCAGTTCCACGCCTTTTTCAGCAATCGAAAGACCTATCGATGAGCAGCAACGCCTCGACCCTCTCCGCCGCCGCCACGCCCTTGCCCGATCACGGCATCCCGCTCGGCGAAGCCACCCGCATATGGGCAAAGATCGCGGCCTTGAGCTTCGGCGGTCCCGCAGGCCAGATCGCGGTGATGCACCGCATCCTTGTCGAGGAAAAAAAGTGGATCGGGGAGGAGCGTTTCCTCCACGCCCTCAACTATTGCATGCTGCTCCCCGGCCCGGAGGCACAGCAGCTCGCCATCTACATCGGCTGGCTGCTCCACAGGACGAAAGGCGGCCTGATCGCGGGTATCCTTTTCGTTCTCCCCGGCTTCCTCGCCATCTTGGGCCTGAGCTATATCTACGTCCTTCTCGGTAAGGTTCCGCTCGTCGAAGGGCTCTTCTTCGGCCTGAAAGCCGCCGTCCTCGCCGTCGTGGTGCAAGCGGTCGTCCGCGTCGGCTCCCGCGCGCTCAAGAACAACGTCATGCGCGGCATCGCCGCCGCCGCCTTCGTCGCCATCTTCTTCCTCGACGCACCTTTCCCGCTGATCGTCCTTGCCGCGGGCCTCATCGGCTATCTCGGCAGCCGCAGCGGTATCGCCCAGTTCAAGGGCGGCGGCGGCCATGGTCCCGCGTCCGGCAACGTCATCCACGATCGCGACACCGCGCTCGGCGAAGCCCTTCCCGATCATGCCCGCCCGAACATGCGCTGGTCGCTCCAGATCTCGACGGTGCTGCTGGTGCTCTGGCTTGCCCCCGTCCTCGCCCTTTTCCTCGCACTCGGCCCAAACGATGTGTTCGCCCGCATCGCCAGCTTCTTCAGCCAGATGGCGGTCGTCACCTTCGGCGGCGCCTACGCGGTCCTCGCCTATGTTGCGCAGGAAGCGGTCGGCACGTTCGGCTGGCTCCGCCCCGGTGAGATGCTCGACGGCCTCGGCATGGCGGAAACAACGCCCGGCCCGCTGATCATGGTGACGCAGTTCGTCGGCTTCCTCGCCGCTTTCCGCGACGCCGGGATGCTGCCGCCGCTCGTCGCCGCCACACTGGGCGCGATCCTCACAACCTGGGTGACCTTCGTCCCCTGCTTCCTCTGGATCTTCGCAGGCGCGCCCTTCATCGAACGCCTGCGCGGCAACCGCGCGCTGTCCTCAGCCCTGACCGCCATCACCGCGGCTGTAGTGGGCGTGATCCTGAACCTCGCCCTCTGGTTCGCGATCCACACCCTGTTCGCCAAGGTCCACGCCGTCCCGACGCCCACCGGATCGCTCGACGTCCCCGTCCTCGCCTCGATCAACCTTCCAGCCCTGGCGCTTTCAACGGCAGCCCTGATCGCCGTCCTGCGCTTCAAGGCCGGGATCCTCCCCGTTCTCCTCTGCTCAGCCGCAGCAGGCGCCGCCTATGTCCTGTTGGGGTAAGCGACCCTAGCCAAAACCGTCATCCTGAACTCGTTTCAGGATCCATTGTGCCTCTACACGCCTTCCGCTCGTGGGGAGAAATGGATGCTGAAACAAGTTCAGCATGACGGCGAAGTAGAACGAACATCCTACCCCTTCACCCTCGCCCGAAACGCATGCAACAAGGGCTCGGTATAACCATTAGGCTGCGCCACCCCCTCAAACACCAGCGCCCGCGCCGCCTGGAAGGCGATGCTCTCCTCCTCCCGCCCGCTCATCGGCTGGTAGAGCGGGTCGCCCGCATTCTGCGCATCCACCTTAGCCGCCATCCGCCGCAGCGCCGCGTCCACCTCTTCCGCCGAACACACCCCATGCAGCAGCCAGTTGGCGATATGCTGCGAAGAAATCCGCAACGTCGCCCGATCCTCCATCAGTCCCACGTCATGGATATCCGGCACCTTGGAGCACCCCACGCCCTGATCCACCCAGCGCACGACATATCCCAATATCCCCTGCGCATTATTGTCCAGCTCGTCCCGAACATCCTGCGCCGACCAGTTCACCCCCGCCGCCAGCGGTATCGTCAGCAGCGCATCGAGCGAAGCCACCGCCTCCGCCTTCCGCTCCTCCTGCCGAGCAAAAACATCGACGGCATGATAATGCGTAGCGTGCAAGGTCGCGGCAGTCGGCGAAGGCACCCAGGCCGTATTCGCGCCCGTCATGGGATGCCCGATCTTCTGCTCCAGCATGTCCGCCATCCGATCCGGAGCCGCCCACATGCCCTTGCCGATCTGCGCCCGGCCGGACAGCCCGCAAGCCAGCCCGATCTGCACATTGCGATCCTCATAGGCCTTGATCCACGCCGCGCCCTTCATCTCGCCCTTGCGGATCATCGGCCCCGCCCGCATCGACGTATGGATCTCGTCCCCCGTGCGATCCAGAAAGCCGGTGTTGATGAACACGATCCGGTCCCGCACCGCATGGATGCAGGCGGCAAGGTTGGCCGAAGTCCGCCGCTCTTCATCCATCACGCCGACCTTCAGCTGATGCCGCTCCAGCCCCAGCAGATCCTCGATCGCATCGAATAGATCATTGGTGAAGGCGGCCTCCTCCGGCCCATGCATCTTGGGCTTCACGATATAGATGCTGCCCGCCCGGCTGTTGACGAAGCGCCCGCCGCGCCGAATGTCGTGCAAGGCGATCAGGCTGGTGACGATCCCGTCCAAAATCCCTTCCGGAGCCTCCGCCCCATCCGCCAAGCGCACCGCAGGCGTCGTCATCAAATGCCCGACATTGCGCACGAACAGCAATGACCGCCCCGGCAGCGTGAACCCACTCCCATCCGGCGCAACATAGGACCGGTCGCCATTCAGCCGCCGCGTCATCATCGCGCCATTCTTCTCGAAGCTGTCCTCCAGATCGCCCTTCATCAGCCCCAGCCAGTTGGCATAGGCCCCAACCTTGTCCCCCGCATCCACCGCCGCGACCGAATCCTCCAGGTCGCAGATGGTCGACAAAGCCGACTCCAGCACGACATCGGCCAAATGCGCCGGGTCATCCCGCCCGATCGGATGCCCCGCATCGATCACCAGTTCGATATGCAGCCCATGATTGCGCAGCAGGATATTATCCCCCGCCCGCCCGGCAAATTGAGCAGAATCCCGCAACACCGGCACCCCGCCAGCCCACTGCGCCCAGCTCCCCTCCGCCAGAGGCACCGCCCGGTCCAGAAACGCCTTGGCCCAGGCAATCACCTGCGCGCCCCGCGCCGGATCATAGCCCTTGCCCGCCGCCACGCCCGGGATCGCGTCCGTCCCGTACAGCGCATCATACAGGCTCCCCCAACGCGCATTGGCCGCGTTCAACAGGAAGCGCGCATTCAGGATCGGCACCACCAGCTGCGGCCCCGCCAGCGTCGCGAGCTCCGCATCCACCCGGCCCGACCCGATGGAAAAGGGCGCAGGCTCCGCCACAAGATAGCCGATCTCCGTCAGGAAAGCCCGATAGGTCTCCGCATCGAAAGGCCGTCCCGCATGCTCCCCGTGCCAGGCATCGATCTGCGCCTGAAGAGCATCGCGTTTCTCCAGCAAAGCCGCATTGCGCGGCGCGAACCGCGCGAAAATCGCAGCAGCGCCTCGCCAGAACGCATCCGCCACGATCCCCGTCCCCGGCAGCACATCCTCATCAATAAAGCGCGCCAGTTCGGCGGCCACCATCAGGCCCGATTTCTCGATCATACCGTCCATGGGCAACTCTCCATCGCGAAAAACTATGGCCAAAATCTATAGACCCGCCGCCATCCTCGCACTAGACGATAAAGGTTCAAAGCATCTGTTCCCCACAGGAAAAGATCATCGATGGACCCCGATTATCTTCTCTTCGCCCGCGCGGTGGAAGCAGGCAGCCTCTCAGCCGCTGGCCGCATGCTCAACATCTCGCCCGCGATGATGTCGAAACGTCTCTCTCGCCTCGAAGCCCGCCTCGGCGTCCGCCTGATCCACCGCACCACGCGCCGCCTCGCCCTGACGGAAGAGGGCGCCAGCCTTCACGGCGACCTCGTCGCAATCCTCGACGCCATTGCCCAGGCGGAAGAACGCGTCACCAACCGCCACCGCGCCGCATCCGGCCCGTTGCGCATCTCCGCCCCCACCTCCTTCGGCCGCCTCCATGTCGCCCCCCATGTCGGCCGCTTCCTGGAACAGCATCCGCGCGTCGACCTCCAACTCAACCTGTCCGACGCCTATGAAGACCTGCTCGCTGAACGGATCGACCTTGCGATCCGCATCACCAGCGACATTCCCGCCCATCTGGAGGGGCATCATCTCGCCGCCAACCGCCGCATCCTCTGCGCCAGCCCCGCCTATCTCGCCGCCCACGGCACGCCGGAAAGGATCGCCGACCTCTCGCGCCACCTTCTGCTCGCCGCCGAAGGACAATTGCCATGGCGATTGGTCAACGGGCGCGCGCGCAAGCTGATCGACGGCCAAAGCCATGTCCGCACCAACAGCAGCGAAATCGTGCGCGAACTCGCCCTTACCGGCGTCGGCATCGCCCTGCGCTCGCTCTGGGACGTGGGCGATCTAATCGCGGACGGACGCCTCGTCCGCGTCCTTGAACCTTGGGAAGGCCCCGCCGACCTCGCCGTCCACGCCGTCCACCCCCGCGCGGCGGGCCGCCCTGCCGCCGTGGACACCTTCATCGCATTCTTGCGCGAAAGCTTCCGCGACGCGCCGTGGAACAGGGGCGGTTGACAGAAAAAGGTAGGCGGGCTCCCGCTCAACCCGCTGAAAAGCCAAAATTCCATTATGCGAAAATTCGCCAGGCTCCTGTCAAAAAATAGAAGCTTTCCGGCGTTAACCTGCGTAATTGCAGCGGGAAACAGGCCGATGTTATCGTTCGAGCCATAAGAAACTTGAGAGAGGATATGGGCCATGCGCCCCAATGACGCGTCACATTTTTCCGCCTGCGCCGCCCAGGAAGCGCGGCAAGCCAGGGAAGCCCGCCTGCGCGGCGCCGACCAGGCAACCATCGCCCTCCACAATGAACGCGCCGTCCGCTACCAGGCCATGGCCCTCCGCCTCCAGCGAGAACGCTGCACGACCCTGAACTGATTGGCGCGAAGGCCCAGCACCCCCAATTCCCTCTCCCCTTCAGGGGAGAGGGTGCCGAGCGAAGCGAAGGCGGGAGAGGGGAACACAAAGCTCAGCCGTCGCCCCCTCTCCCCACCCCTCTCCCCTAAAGGGGAGAGGGAGCAATCCCCACCACCCCCCTTGCCCCACACCCCCACCTCCGCTATCGCCCCCTCACCCGGGGCAACCCCCCGGGCATGATCGCGCCGGTGCCTCGAAAGAGGCTTAAAAGGGAACATGGTGAAGGAGGCATCCGCCTCCCCAAGCCAGGGCTGTCCCTGCAACTGTAAGCGGCGAGCGCGATGCACATCGCCCCACCTCACAGGCAGGTTGGGGCAAGTCACTGGGCCGGACGCTAAATCCTGCGAGGCCTGGGAAGGCCGTGCATCAAGCGATGACCCGCGAGCCAGGATACCTGCCAGCGTCTGGTCGCTCTTGCCTTGGTCCAGGGGATGGCCGCGGCACGGTGAACTCCGTCTGAGCGACGAACGAGCGGCAAGAGGCCGCTTCGGTGACGCTGGCGGCCGCCTTGGGGGCGTCCGGCCGTCGGCGTGCGCCGGTCGTCGCCTGACGACAGGTCTCTTGCCGGATGTCGCCAGACGCCCGGAGTGCATGATGTGAAACTTCCCGATCATTTCCACCGCGCCGCCTGGGCGCTGACCGCCACTCTCCTCCCCCTGCCAGCCTTTGCCGCCGAAGCGGCCGATGCGGGCGAAGACGCCAGCGCCATCATCGTCTTCGGCCGGGGCGAGGACAAGATCGGCACCGCCCATGCGGCGAGCGAAGGCAGCGTCGGTGGTGCTGACCTTCTCGTCCGCCCGCTGCTGCGCGTCGCCGAACTGCTCGAAGCCGTGCCGGGCATGGTCGCGGCCCAGCATTCGGGCAGCGGCAAGGCCAATCAATATTTCCTGCGCGGCTTCAACCTCGACCATGGGTCGGACTTCACCACCTATATCGACGCGGTTCAGATGAATTTCCGCAGCCATGGCCACGGCCAGGGCTATCTCGACCTCAATGGGCTCATCCCCGAAATCATCGCGCGGGAGGATTTTCGCAAAGGTCCCTATCGCGCCGATGGCGGCGACTTCGCGCTTGCAGGCGCGGCCTATATGACCACGATCGACGGCTATGACCGGCCATGGGTCTCGGCGGAGGGCGGATCCTTCGGCTGGCGCAGGCTGGCGTCGGGCGGGACGGTAAGGGCGGGCGCGGGCGATCTCACCCTGGTCGCGCAGGCCAAGGCCTATGACGGGCCATGGCAGGAGCCTGAACATCTGCGCCATTATGCGGGCTTCGCCAAATATACGCTCCCCACAGGGGCCGGAAAGATCGACGCCACGCTCCACGCCTATCGCGCGACATGGCGCCCGACCGAGCAAATCCCTGAGCGCATCGTCGGCACGCCGCTCTGCCCCGATATCTTCTGTTCGCCCGATCCGTCCGCGCGCGGTGAAACCACCCGCATTATCGGCAATCTCGCCACCATTCAGCCGACATGGCGCGCCAATCTGTACGCCCAGTTCTACGACTGGACGATGTTCTCCAACCCCACCTACACCGACCCCGACGGCACCAGCGCGCAGATACAGCAATTCGACCGCCGCTGGGTCCTCGGTTTCACGGGCGAAAAGCGCTGGGATGCCGATCCCGCGCTGCAACTGAAGCTCGGCACGGAAAACCGTTATGACGCGATCGGCAATGTCGGCGTCAACCGAACCGCAGGGCGCGCTTTCCTCTCCTCGCTTGGCCGCTATCGCGTCAACCAAGGCTCGGCCGCGCTTTATGGCGAAGCGACCGTCACGCCCCTTCCCGGCCTGCGCATCACCGGCGGGGTGCGCGGCGACTATTATCATTATGATGTCCGCAGCCGGGACGCCGTTGCCGCCGCATTGGGTGAAGGCAGCGGTTCGGACACGCTCGTCTCGCCCAAGGCGTCGGCCGCGTGGGCGATCACGCCGCAGGTCGAACTCTATGCCAATTGGGGCCGGGGCTTCCATTCCAATGACGCGCGCGGCGCGGTCAATGTGGACACGCCTGTTCCCATGCTCGTGCGCGGCACCGGCAAGGAACTGGGCGGCCGCCTTCAGCTTCCCGGCTTCACCTTCACCGCAACCTATTGGTGGCTGAACGTCGGAAGCGAGTTGCGCTTCGTCGGCGATTCCAACGCGGTCGAACCCAGCGGAGCCAGCCGCCGCCATGGCTATGAGCTTGTCGCCTTCTGGCGGCCACTCCCCTGGCTTGCCTTCGACGGCAATTACACCGCCAGCCACAGCCGCTACACCAATGGCGATCATATCCCCAACGCCTTCAGGAATGCAGCGTCCGCCGGGGCGGCTATCGTCCTCGATCCATGGGAAGCCAGCATCCGCGTCCGCCATCTCGGGCCCTCTCCCCTGATCGAGGATAATAGCGTGCGCGATCCCGGCAGCACTGTCGTCAATGCCCGCGCCGCCTGGAAGGGGAAGCGGGTGCAGATCTATGCCGAACTGCTCAATATCCTGGGCAGCCGGGACAAGGACATCGCCTATTATTACGAATCCTACATCCCCGCCGCCGATGCGGAGCCGGTCGAAGGACGGCTGAGCCGCGTCGTCGAACCGCGAACGGTGCGCGGCGGGATCAAGTTCCTCTTCTGACAATGGGAAGCGAAGGCTGGTCATTGGCAAGAGACCGGCCTTCGCGATCAACGACTTACTTATGGGACGGAAGTGTTCGTAAAGTAAAAGCCGGAAAGTCTTTATTTAAATAGGTTAAAGGCCATGAACTTCAGCGTGGAAATTTTGGGCTATGGTTGACGGGCTTTCGCCGCTGTGCAACTTTCCCCTACGGCAATCTGGACAAAGAATCAGTTGCCAGGAGAGGATGTCCATGACCCACCCACCTTTGCGGGGCGCCGTTTTTCACGCCATCTTGCGCGACTGCCTGGAAGCGCAGCGCGCGCCCAAGGAAACCGAAATACAACTGGTCGCCTGCAAAATCTGGCAGGACAGTTTCGCTGCAATATCGCACAAGAACTGGCATGATCTCGTGCCGGGCAGCGAAGAATATGAATATACCCTCAACGCCGCCCGCATGGCCTTCGGCATCCACGCCGCCAACAGCGCCGCCTGAATCCTGACCTTCAGGTCAATTTTCGGCCCCAAATCTCCAAAACCCTTTCAATTCACCACTTCCTTCATGGGAACGATCCTCCCCCTCACGACTTGGTGACGGAAACAGAGGATCGTCCCGGTTGGAAAATCCCACCCCCTATTGCGGCACCGCTCCCCTGCCCGCGGAGTTCTGGACCCGGTGGAACTGGGACCCGCTATTGCTGCTGGCCATCGCCGGCGCCCTCTTCCTCTCCCTGCGCCTTCCTCCCCCTTCCCGAAAACCCGCGATCGCCTTCACCGGCATCTGGGCGATCCTCTATATTTCCCCCTTCTGCGCGATCGGCTCGGCTCTCTTTTCCGCCCGGTCAGTCCATCATCTCGTCCTGATCCTGATAGCCGCCCCCCTGCTCGCCCGCGCGGCAGCCATGCTCCCCAAACGCGGATCGCTCGCCAGCTGGACGGTTCTTCAGGCGCTGGTCCTCTGGTTCTGGCACGCTCCGCCAGCATATGATTTGGCGCTGTCCAATTCCGCCGCCTTCTGGCTGATGCAACTCAGCATCCTTCTTACCGCCACCGGCTTCTGGCACGCTCTCGCCCGCTCGGAACTCCCCGGCCGTATCATCGCCCTGTTCGCAACCATGATGCAGATGAGCTTGCTCGGCGCGTTGCTCGCCTTCGCCCAAAGCGCCCTCTACCGCCCGCACTGGCTGACAACCCAGCCATGGGGATTGAGCCCGCTCGACGACCAGCAGCTTGCAGGCATCCTCATGTGGATTCCCGGCGGCACGCTCTATCTCGCCGCCGCCCTCTTCTACGCCTGGCACATGCTTGCCGAACAGCAGGATGACGGGCCAGCCTATGTTTCCCTGGGCGAAAGGGTATAGAGATAAGCGGCGATGTCGCGCGCTTCCTTCTCCCCTATGCCCATGTTCGGCATGGCGTTGCCCGGCACCACCGATTGCGGATAGCGAATCCATCGCACCAGCGCGTCCGGATCATTCCGCAGCACCCCCGCCACGGTCTTGCGCGCGGCAAAGCCAGCCAGGGAGGGGCCCACCGCCCCACGCGATGCCGCTATGCCAGGTATCTCATGACAGGCGCTACATTGCCTCGCCACGATCGCCCGCTCGCCCCGTTCCACAACGCCGCCCGTAAGTGCCTGCGCATGCTCTTCCTGCCTGCTCATCTCCTGCCGCTGTTGCACGGCGAAGCTGCCAATCGCCCCCACGGCCCCAAAGCCAGCCAACACCGCTACAAGCCACAAGCTGCCGGGAACGCGCCTCATGCCAGGCACCCCTCCAGGATCAGCAGAGCCAGAGCCTGGAACATCAACGCCAAAAAGAATATCCCCACCCACAACAACGCGCCCCATTTCCCCGGCGCCAGCCTCACCAGCCCCCAGGAAGCGGCGCCAGCGATCAGCAGGAACAGCGCAATCCCAGCGCCCGGCCAATATGTGCCCGCCCGGCACCAGGCATGCAGGAAAAAGCTGATCCCCTGCTGGCTCGCGAACCAGAGGAGCGGAGGCCCGGCGAAAAGGATGGCGTAGCGCGCGTCCCTGCTCATGCCAGCCTCGGCGCCCAGTAGATCAAGGCATAAAGCGGCAGCCAGCTAAGCTCGACGAACCGCCAGTAATTCGCATTGTCCTCCACATCAGCAAACTGCCGGTCGTCCACCTCATGCGTGTGCAGCCAGAGCGCGAGCACCAGCGTGTCTCCCCAGTCGGTGATCAGATGAACCGTGTGCAGGATCATCAGCATCCACAGCACCGATCCATAGGCGTGCTCATCCCAGCGCAGCCCCAGCGTCGTGAACTCCAACGCACGTGGTATGAACAGGAGAAACGCGGCCAGCGTCATGATGATGATGCCGATGCGCACAGCCCTTTCATCCCTCGCCCTGGCCTTCTTGATCAGCCAACGGTTCGGAATTTCACTGAGCAACAGCCCGATCGTGAAGACGATGCCCCAGACCAGCTGCGGAGGCGCGAACCCCTTCGGCGGCCAATCGGGACCCGCCACCATCAGGTAGAGATAAGACCCGCCCGCCAACAGAAAGGCGGTTCCTTCGATCAGCATGAAACCGGCATTGCCCCACCAGGCAAGGCCCGCCGGTCCATCCTTGCTCTCCGGCAAGCTCGACAGGTCCCCCTGCACATAGACTGGCCGATCGGTCATGCCTGCGCCTCCTTCCGCCGTGGCCGCGTGGGCCAGAACCAGGCCGTCAACACCAGCGCCAGCGGCACAGCACCCCAAACCAGCGCCCAAGGCGTGTAGATGCTGCCCACGAACAAGGCCGATGTCACCAGCGCGGCAACCAGCGGCCAGATGGACGGCCCGGGACTTGGCTGGCGATATTGGGGATTGGCGTCCACCAGGGACGTGACCAGCGCTTCCCGGCATCGGCTGGAAAGACCCCGCATCACCGGGAAGGGCTCAAGCGGATTGTCCCACATCGGCGCCGCGCTCTTCACCACCGGCACATCGGCGAAGGCATAGTTGGGCGGCGGCGAACGGGTTGCCCATTCCAGCGTCGACCCGCCCCAGGGGTCCGCGCCTGATCTTTTCCCGCGCCAATAGCTGATCAACGCGTTCGCCACGAAGATCGAAGCTCCCACCGAAGCGATGACGGTTCCCCCGGTTGCCACCAGATTGAGATCACTCCAGCCCATCTCCGGCCCATAGGTATAGATGCGGCGTGGCATGCCCATCAGGCCCAATATGTGCATCGGAAAAAAGGCGATGTTGAAGCCGCCAACGATCAGCGCGCAACTGACGATGCCCCAGCCATCGGACATCAACCGACCCGTCGCCTTGGGATACCAATAGGTGAAAGCGCCAAATAGCGGGAACATCGCTCCGCCGATCAGGACATAGTGAAGGTGCGCGACCACGAAATAGGTGTCGGTGAGCTGCAGGTCGAGCGGCGCCGACGCCGTCATGATGCCGGACAGCCCGCCGACCACGAAGGTCAGGATGAACGCGATGATCCACAGCAATGGCGTGCGGTAACTTGGCTTGCCAAGTGCGATCGTAGCGATGAAGCAGAATATCTGGATACCGGCAGGCAAGGCGATCGCCATGCTCGCTGCCGTGTACAGCGCGTTACCGACCTTCGGCAGGCCGACGGCGAACATGTGATGCACCCACAGTCCGAAGGCCAGGATCGCGATGGCCAGCATAGACAGCACAACCGGCACATGCCCGAACAGGCGGCGGCGGGAGAAGGTTTCGACGATCGCCGACACGAAGCCTACTCCCGGCAGGAAGATGATATAGACTTCAGGATGGCCAAAGAACCAGAAGAGGTGCTGGAACAACAGCACGTCGCCGCCGCCAGCCGGACTGAAGAAATGGGTGGATACCAGCCGGTCCGCGATGAGCATCGACGTCACCAGCATCACCGCCGGCAAGGCGATAATCGTCATCACCGCCGACACCAGCATGGCCCAGAGAAAGGCGGGCATCTTCGCCAGCGTCATGCCGGGCGGCCGCATCTTCAGGATCGTGACCGCAACATTGACCGACACTGCCAGCGCCGCCACCTCCGTAAAGGTGATCATCTGCGCCCAGATGTCGGCGCGGTGGCCGGGCGAATAGGATGGGCCCGAGAGTGGCGGATATTCGAACCACCCCAGGTCCGGCGTCACGCCCAGCGTGTGCGGCACCCACAGCATCATCACCCCGCCCAGGTAGAGCCAGTAGCTGAAGGCATTGAGCCGCGGGAATGCCATTGTCCGCTGCCCCAGCATCAAAGGCACCAGCCACATGGCCATGGCTTCCATGACCGGCACGGACACCAGAAACAACATGGTGGACCCGTGCAGCGCAAAGGATTCATTATAAAGCTGCGCCGTCATCCGGTGCATCTGCGGCTGGCTGAGCTGCACCCGCATGTCGAGCGCCAGAAGTCCTGACAGGATCAGCAACGCCATCGCCGTCAGAACATATCGGGCGGCGATCCGGCGCGGATTGACGGTGGTCAGGAAGCCCCAGATGCCGGGCGGGTCCGACCATGTCGCCTGAAGCTGCTCATGGTGCTGGCTCATCGCAGCGTCTCCAGATAGCTGGCGACGGCTTCGGCGTCCTGCGGCGACAGGTCGCTCGGGGGCATCGACGTCCCCGGCTTGATCGCCTGCGGCTGAATGATCCAGCCGCGCAGGCTGCCATGGGTCATCGGCGCGGTCCCAGCTGCAATGGTCCGGCGGGATGCCACATGCGTGAGATCAGGCCCGACCCGCCCTCGCGCCTCGGTGCCGCGCACTTGATGGCAAACCGCACAACTGGCGCTTTCGAAGATCTTACGCCCAGCAGCCACGCCTTCCTCGGCCGACACAGGCCGCGCCTGTTCAGCGAGCCAGCGCTCGAACTCACCGACCTGCTCGACCTTCACGGCCAGCGCCATATTGGCATGCTGCGTCCCGCAAAATTCGGCACATTGCCCCCTGAACCAGCCGTTCGTGCGGCCGGTCACGGTCATTCTGTTTATCTTGCCCGGGATCATGTCCATCTTGCCCGCAAGGTTGGGCACCCAAAAACTATGGATCACATCCGCCGCGCGCAGTTCCAGCAGCACGGGCACGCCAGCGGGCAGGTGGAGTTCATTCGCGGTCTCTATCCGCCGCCCATTTCCCGCCTGATATTCGATGCGCCACCACCATTGATGCCCGGTGACGCGCACCTGCAACGGCACGTGCGGCCTCTGCCCCAGCGACCGGTCGGCAAGGAAGCTCGCAACTACCAGCAGGATGAGGCCGAGCAGTATGAACCCGACCCATCCCGCCATCAGCTTGTGATAAGGCTGCTCGCTCGTATCCGCCGCCGATCGTCTGCGGATCAGCCCCCAGCCGAGGAACAGAATGACCAGCAGATAGGCAATGCCGCATACCCACATCATCAATCGGAACAGGGACATCAACGTTGCCGCCTGATCGCCTGCGACATGCATCGCGGATTGCTGCCCGGCGCATCCCGCGAGCAACAGGGTAATGAGAGCAAAGGCCCTCATAACGGCCCCTGCCACTGTCCGGCGGTCGGCTCGCCCTTCTGATCCACGGCCTGCCGATGCCGCTTGGCCGCGTCGGTGACGGTCAGCGAATTCAGATAGGCGCTGATCTGCCATCTTTGTTCCGCAGCTATCTTCCGGTCATATCCGTTATGCCCGATGCGCGCATAATAGGTGACGAACGGCAGCCGCGGCGGCCAGCTCGTCTTGGGCTCCCCATGGCAGGAGGTGCAGCCATACCAGGTGAAATAGCGCCCCCCCTGCGAAATCTGGTAGAGATTGCCCCTGATCGCTGCGATCCGTGGATCATCAGGTCCGGTGGGTGGGGAGGTCGGCTGCGCGGCTACCAGCGTGCGCTGCTCGGCGCTGCAACCGGCCAGAAAGATCATCCCGATGATCCAACCAGAACATAATCGCATGCAAGGCAGGCTCATCCCTCCCTTCTGATAACCACCGGCACCGATTTGGCCGCGGGGACATGGCTTTCTTCGGCATGGTGCTCGATCGGGATCAGCACATTGCACTCGGGATAATAGGCGCCAAGGCACCCGCGCGGAATATTGTAGACCGTGGCGATCAGGCCCGGCCGCCGACGCACGCGCCCATCTGGTGACGGCGCTTCAAGGGCAATCACATCCCCTTCCTTCACGCCTTCCGCCATCATGTCCTCAGCATTCATAAACACAACATCGCGTGTGCCCTTCACCCCGCGAAACCGGTCATGATAGCCATAGATGGTCGTGTTGAACTGGTCGTTGGAACGGAGGGTCATCAACCGATATTGCCCGGCCTTGTCCTCAAAGCCGGTGGCGGACAGGCCAGAAGGCGGCAGGAACTCCGCCTTGCCGCTAGGCGTCTGCCAGATCCGCTCGGCCGCCTTATTGCCTTTCCAAAAGCCGCCCGGCTCGAACAACCGCTTGTTGAAGTCCTTGAATTTTTCAGGATAGGTCGCCTCGATCGCGTCCCTGATCCGGGCGTAGTCCGCGACCCAGCTGTCCCAATCCACATGCGGGTTATGCGGCAGCAGGCGCTTGGCGATCGCGCCGACGATAGCCGGTTCGGACAACAGGTGCGGACTGGCGGGCTCGGCCTTGCCCAGCGAGCCATGGATACAGCTGGTCGAATCCTCCATCGACACGGCTTGCGGGCCATTCTGCTGAACATCCTGCTCGATCCTGCCCAGACAGGGGAGCAACCACGCCTCATGTCCGGGGAAAAGATGGCTGCGGTTGAGCTTCGTCGCGATGTGGACAGTAAGATCCAGATCGGGCCAGGCCGCTTCCATCTTCTCCGTATCGGGTATTGCGCGGAGGAAATTGCCGCCAAGGCCGACAAAGGCCCGAACCGACCCATCGACTATGCCCGTGCATGTTTCGACGGTGTCCAATCCCTTTTCGGTTGGCGGATCAAAGCCATAAAGCTCCTTCAACTTCTCGACCGGCGCGAGTTCCGTCTTCTCCGTAATGCCAACGGTGCGCTGCCCTTGGACATTGCTGTGACCACGCACCGGCGTCGGCCCAGCACCCGGCTTGCCGATATTACCCCGCAGCAGGAGCAGGTTGACGAGCATCCGGACATTTTCGACGCCCTTCACATGCTGGGTGAGGCCCATGCCGTAGATGCCCAGCACTGCCTTGGACCGCGCATAAACCCGCGCCGCCTGCTCCAGATTCCAACGGCTCAGGCCGGACTCTTGTTCAATCGCATCCCAACCGGTCGCGCGCACCTTGTCCGCGAACAGGTGGAAGTCCTTCGTATGCTGCTCGATAAATTCGTGATCCAGTACGGAAGGATCGCCGACCGCCTTGGCGGCATCGTCCCACTCGATCAGGAACTTGGCCAGACCCATCATCGCAGCGATATCGCCGCCCGCTTTCACCTGATGATATTGGGTCGATATGCCTGTCTCTTTGAGCGTCGCCATCTCGATCGGATTTTGTGGATCGGTGAACCGCTCAAGACCACGTTCGCGCAGGGGATTGAATGTGATGATCTCGACACCCCGCTTCCGCGCGCAGCGCAGGTCGTGGAGCATGCGAGGTGAATTGGACCCGACATTCTGGCCGAAGAACAAGATTGCGTCACAATCATCGAAATCCTTCTGCTGGGTCGTGCCAACCGCTTCCCCAATCGCCGCCTTCAAACCGACCGAGGTCGATTCATGACACATGTTCGAACTGTCAGGCAGGTTCTGGTTGCCGTACATGCGTGCCATCAGCCCATACATGTACGAGGCCTCCAGGCTCGTGCGCCCGGAGGAATAAAACACCACCGACTTGGGATCCATCAGCCGCAACTTCGCAGCGATGGCGTCGAAAGCCTCTTCCCATGAACAGGCCACATATTTGTCCGCAGCTGCATCATAGCGCAGCGGGTGCGTCAGCCGTCCATGCTGTTCCAGATCATAGTCCCGCCAACCGCGCAGGCTGGTAACGTCATGCTCCAGGAAAAATTCAGGCGTCGTGCGAAGCTTCGTCAGTTCCCACGCGGTCGCCTTTGCGCCCTCTTCGCAAAATTCGGCAGGATGCGGGCTCGCCGGTTTCGACCAGGCGCAACTGACGCACATGAAACCATCGGGCTTGTTCTGCCGCGCCAGTTCCCGCATCCCCTCCGCCGGGAAATGTTCGCGAGGCAGAATCTCGGCCAGCGACCGCACCGAACCCCAACCTCCCGCAGGCCCCTTGAAGGGCTTGATGCGGGGTTTCTCTCCCTTGGTCGCTGTCATTTTTGTTTCCGGTTTGTGTCTGGTCAGGCACAAACGGATTGGCGGGGCTTTGGTTCAAAGCTTGAACTGGGTAATCCATTCGCAGATCAGCGCAGGCTTGTCCTCGCCCTCGATCTCCACGGTGGCTTCTGTGGTAAGTTGTATTTGGCCTGGCCGCTTTTCGACGACCTCCAGCGACTTGAACCTGCCACGCACATGTTTGCCCGACCGGACCGGCGACAGGAAACGGAGCTTGTTGCTGCCATAGTTGATTTCGGTCGCGCCATCCGGGACGATGTCGCCGCGCGCATCCGCACACAGATAGGGCAGAAGGGAAAGCGTCAGGAACCCGTGAGCAATCGTCCCGCCGAAAGGAGACTGCTTCGCGCGCTCCGGATCGACATGGATATATTGGTGATCCTTCGTCGCTCCCGCGAACTGGTCGATCATCTCCTGACTGACGAGGACCCAGTCCGACACATCTTCCTTATCCAGCCGCGCCTGAAGATCGTCGAAAAACTGGGTCATAAGTCCACCTCTCCTGCCAGAATTGATCACCGCCTGACCAACATGGCGGACGGCCTCAAGCATCTTCGTCAAAGCTATGCTCAAGCATGGCCGATTGCGACAGGAAAATGTTCCAGAGCGAACGATGCGCTCACTTCCGTCTTGTAAGCTGCATCCTGCCCCTTACCCTTCTACGAAAGACAAAAGCTGGAGAGACCATGATCTGGAAAGGTAACAAGCTTCGGCTGCACGGTAATCGTGCAGCCGAAGAGTCGAGGGATGGATATCGATCACGGAAACGTCCGCGATCAAACATCGCAGTCCGCAATCTAGCGCCATGGCTGGAAGACATCATCCTCCGAGCAGCGAAGAGGATCATCTGATGAGCCCCCCTCATCCCTCCAGCGACCCCTTCGGCATGGAACATGAACTCCTGCTCGCGGCGCTGCGCCGCCGATTGAGAGCAGCGGGACTCACCCAGGCAGATGTTTCGCAAAAGCTGGGTGTGGGCACCGCCACGGTGAAGAGATGGCTGCACGGCCGGGGCCTTGGCCTGCGCACCTTGTCGCAACTGTGCGCTCTCGCCGATACCACCCTTACCGAAATCGCCGAAGAGGCGGCTGTCCGCGACCGGTCATCCGACAAGCTCACGCTCGCCCAGGAAAAGGCGCTGACCGCCAGCCCGGAATTATCGACTGTCTTCTTCATCATTGTCACGGGATGGCCGGTTTCCGAGGCAGAGGAGGGGTTCGGCATTCCGCCCGAACATATCGCACAGCATGTCGAAAGGCTGGAAAGGCTGGCCCTCATCGACCGGCTGCCTGGAGGACGGCTCCGCGCACGGCTAGATCCCGCGCACGTATGGCAACGCGAACCAATGCGGCGACATTTTGAGCAGCATATGAAGCATCTGTTCTTCAATCTGGATTATGGCGATCCCGACACGATCTTCGGGGTCGAAACCGTTAAACTTTCGCCCGTCGGCATCGCGCGCGTTGCTGAACGGATCGAACGGTTTAGGGCAGAACTGCGTGAAATCGCGCAGGTGGACCGCCGCACGTCCGCTCTGCCGGGCGAATGGCACGCCATCCTGGCGGTGGCGTCGCCAGTCACTCCGCTCATACCACGTTGATCGCTGATGGTGCTTGACGAAGGGATCATTTCAAGACACGCTGCATGCAAACAAGATAGCGCGGCCGAAGAGCTGATCGTTGGCTGACGCTATCAGGAGAGGATGCAGAAAGGGCTCGCGACCATGTGCCGGCGACCAGGCTGCATCAGGAAGAAGATAATGGCGGCACACCGCCAAACGTCCGTTGCCGGATGCGCATAGGCGCATTTGGTCGCGGTCGAAGGTCCGGGCTCTTAACAGGGAGTGCGGCCGTATCGAGGGATGGCATCGCCCGACGAAAGGAAGGGGATTGCCATGCGTTCATTCATTGCCGTTTCGTTAGCGGGCATATCATCGTTCGCCACGACAGCGGCCCTGGCGCAGACTGCCGACCCGGCCGGGCAGGCCAGTCTTCAAGGGCAGCTGGCCGACATCATAGTGACGGCGCAAAGGCGCGAGGAGAGCCTGCAAAAGGTGCCCGTGGCCGTGACCGCCATCGGCGCGGAGCAACTCGACCAGCTGCGCGTCACCAATGTCCGCAACCTTGCTGGACTGGCGCCCAGCCTTCAGATCAACACGCAGGGCCTGCAATCCAATCCCACCATCATCATACGTGGCGTGGCGTCCGGCACCTCCAACAATGCCGTGGATCCAAAGGTAGGCATCTATCTGGACGGCGTCTATATCGGGCGTACGGTTGGATCGATTTTCGATCTTTCCGACATTCAACGCGTCGAAGTGCTGCGCGGCCCACAGGGAACCCTGTTCGGTCGCAACGCCACCAGCGGCGCGATCAGCCTTGTGACGGCAGCTCCATCGGGTGAGTTCGGCGTTCGCGGGACCATTTCCTATGGCAATTACGATGCGTTTCGCACGAAAGTCTCCGTCGATCTGCCCGCCTTTGGCCCTTTGTCGGTCAAGCTGTCCTATCTGCACGACGAGATTGAGGGCGATTATCGCAACCGGCTGGGGGGCCGCACGATAGACCTGCGCCAGCGCGATCCGTCCTTCGGCGTGCAACGCATTGCCGACCGGCTGGGCGAACGCAATGTCGATGGTATAGGCGTCGCGGCAAGACTGGATTTGGGCGACCTCACTGCCGACTATCGCTTCGATTATACCGACGCCCGTTCCACCGGCCGCGCGATACAAAGCTTCGGCGTCATCCCGGATGCATCAGGCCAATTGCTGGCGCCGATCATCGCTTTCCAACCGCTGTTCGGCGGGATCACCAATATCTCGACCGACCGGCTGACCTCAGTTGCCAACGCCACAAGCGCGGAACATGTGGTGACGCAAGGGCATAGCCTCACTTTCACCTATCCCGTGAGCGATGAGATCACGATCAAGAGCATCACTGCCTATCGCAAGTTCCGACAGGACCCGAACATCTACGACCTTGGCGCCACAGGCGGCCTGCGCTTCACGACCGCACAACTGCAGGCACTGCTGGCTGGCAATGTTGCGGGCGTACTTGATCCCGCTAATGCGCCGGGACCCAACGACTCCTTCTTTTCCCTGCTAACATCCCGATCAACCAGTCAGAAACAATTCACCCAGGAATTTCAGGTCCAGGTCACATCTGAAGCATTCGACCTGACTGCGGGCCTCTTTTACTTCCATGAAAACACGCCCGCGACCGACATATTGGGTATTTTCCAGCCCGTTGCGAACGGCGTCGTCCTAAATACATCGACCGTGGGAGTGATACCCGGGCTTCCCGTCGGACAGCTGCCTTTCGACATCAATGGCGACGGAGTCATTGATGCGGCGGACTTCAACCCATCGCTCGACAGCATATTCGGCAGCGGCCTGACCCGCACCCGCGCCATCAATGACAGCTACGCAGCCTATGGCCAGCTCACCTACCATCTGACCGACACGCTCGATCTGACCGGCGGCCTGCGTTACACCATCGACAAGCGCGAAAACCGGATCTTCGCGGTATCAGGCGGCCAAGGCGGGCAGCTGGGCGTCGGTGACTATAAGGTCGATTACAAGAAGGCGACCTGGGCGGCCATCCTGACATGGAGGCCGAACAATAATGTAACCGCCTATGGCAAGGTCTCCACCGGCTACGTGACTGGCGGCATCTTGAGCGGCATCCCCTATAAGCCGGAAACGCTGACCGCCTATGAGCTTGGCCTGAAGACGCAAAGCTGGGGCAACAGGCTGCGGACCAACATCGCCCTGTTCTACAGCGACTATAAGGACCTTCAGACCCAGAACTTCATCAACGGCCGCCAGTTCTTCGACAATGCGGGCAAGGCGAGCATCAAGGGCTTCGAGCTTGAGGCGGACCTGGTTCCGGTACGGGGGGTAACGCTCAGCGGCAATCTGAGCTATACTGACCTTGATTATAAGAGCTTCATCCTGAACGGGGTCGAAGTTGCCGATATTGCACGCACCACTTTCGCCTCCAAATGGCAGGGCCGCGCCTCCGTCCAGTATGACAGCCCGGACATGAACATGGGCGGCCATATCTCGGCTCGGGTGGACGGGCGTTATCGCAGCCGCGCGCCACTGGTCTCGACACCTTTCTTCGACCTTGCAGGCAATAGCGCCGACCTGAATCGCTACGCCTACACCAAGGCATATTGGCTGGTGGATGGAAGGATCGGCTGGGTGGACATGCCCTTGGGCGGAGCGAAGGCGTCGCTCTCTTTGTTCGGCCAGAATCTGTTCAACCAGCAATATAATCCATTCGGATCGCCCGTCCTGCAACTCATAACCAGCTACGAGCGTGGGCGGACCTATGGTGTCGAGCTTGGGGTAAGTTTCTGAAGACAGAATGTAGAGGAGAGAGATGATGGAAAACGACATTTCAGCGCGCGTCAGCAGCGCGGATTTTGCATATTATAATGGCTCTGGGCCGGGTTTCACGACCGAAAGCTCGGTCCTGATAAGTTCCTCGCCCTATCTCAACCATCCGCAATTGCGGGCTTTGATCGCACAGGAAATGCTGCGGCGGAACGGCGCGGAACTACCTAATACCGCCTATATCCCGGATGTCGTGAAAATATTGATGGAACTGGAGGACTGGCCCCGCATCTTCCAGCTGTTCGAGGAAGAAAAAGCACGGCTACCCGAGTTCAAATCATGGCTGGACGGAAAGAAGGTATCACTGTTCAAGACCGAGGAGCTTGCAGGCGCGGAACCCGGAACCCTCCGAGCCGTGATCTACGACTTTGTCGTTAACAGCGGCTATAATATGGACCATTTCTTCCAGGGCATGGAGATCAAGACCGACTTCGACTTCTACATGAAGGAGCGGACTCATACCCATGACATTGAACATATGATCACCGGCTTTGAGACCAATCATGCCGGCGAGGTTGCCCTTATCGCAGCCAATATGCGGGCGCTCTATCAATATTTCGTGCCCGAACTCGCGTCCTTCTTCAACCGGGTCAGCTCTTATCTGCGTGCCAAGACGATGATGAAGAGCGGCCTCTTCTATCCAGAGGCGGTCAAGGTGGAACTTGAAGCGGAGGACATCGGCGCGGCGCAGGGCCGGAACTGGAAGCATCCGCTCTTCCTCATCCCCTATCGCGACTATCTCGATTGGCAGGTGCAGGACATTCGCGAGGAGTTCGGCATCACCAACCCGCCCAAGTCAGGTGAGTGGGCATGGACCACCGCGATCAGCGAAGACCCGAGACCAAACCACCAAGGCATGACCTCCATGGCGGCGGAATAAATCCAAGCGGCGCTGTCCCTGTAAATCAGGGGCAGCGCATAGCTCTTATGCTGTCAAATCATGGGAAAGTCGCCGTCAGACGGCGGCGAAGTCAATCACAGAGACGGGATCGGCTCCGTCCCAGTTACGAGCAGCGGCTATCCCCGCATCGCACATGCCGCGCATGTCCGCGCCGCAGATAAATTCGAACAACTGCCCGGGCTGACCCGGAGCGCGCAGATAGGCGACGCGCGTCGCGGGATTATGGGCGGTGAACAGCAATTCCATGCCGCCTTCCACCGCCGTTTCGACTGCGGCGTCCAGATCATCAACTATGCGGGCGACATGATGAAGCCCTAGCAATCGCTCGCCATCATCGGAACGATAGGGCGACGGGGCATCATTCGTCGCCTCGATCAGTTCGATCTGCACACCGTCCTGATAGGATAATCCGACATGCATCGTCACCCGCGTCGGCTGGCCGCAATATTCACCGTCCAGGGCGACATTGCGGAATACCGTCCAGGGACCCACGCCTGAGTGACTGATCCAGCTATCGATGCTGGCATCCAGATTTTCCACCAAAATGCCGATCTGGTCGATAGCACCGAATTTAGCCAACCCCCATCCCCTTCTCGCAAGGCAGGATGCGGAAGACGTCAGCCTCCCGCATCCCCTTCTTTTACTCGGCCGCTTCCAACGAAGCCAGCGCGTCATTCGCCGCCGCCGTCGGTTGCAGATATTCACCCGGACGAGCGCCGGTGTAGCTGCTGCCGTCAAAGGTCTTGACGCCATTCACCAGCGTGAGCCGCATCGGCGCGGCCGGGCGGGTGAAGCGCCACGTCGTGCCTCCGTCACCATCGGGCACGTCGAACCGCTTCTCCATGTTGCGATATTCAACCTCGCCCAGATTGAACACGGCAATGTCAGCGCGGCGGCCGACCTTGATCTCGCCCGTGTCATGCAGGCCGAAGAAATTGGCGAGCTTGCCCGTCTTCACATGGATCGCCTGCTCCAAGGTGAGCAGCCCTTCGCGGACATATTTGGTGAAGAGCAGGATATTCTCGCCGCCGCCGCACAGCATTTGAAGATGCGCGCCAGCGTCGGAGATATTGCCGACCGTCTGCGGGTCCAGCATCAGCTGGATCGTCAGCTCCTCATCCTTCGGGAATGGAGCCATGTGCACCGTGGATTTGGTGCCATTTTCAAGGATCCACTGCGCCATCGCGTCAGAACGGTGCAGCCCGCGTGCTTCCGCAAACTCCTTCAGCGTCCCACCTACCGGTCCCGCGCCATTTTCGCTGTCCAGCAGATAAAGGTCCTGCGGATTGTTCATCGGCGAATGCGGCCAGGCCTTGGTGTCCCAGCTCTCCCGCGCCCGCGCCCGCCAATCGGGATCAGCCAGCAACCGCGCCTTTTCCTCATGCGTCTCGGCGAGGACGACCTCATGCCAGATATAATCATTGGACTGGGCAAAGATCAGCGACTTGACGAGGCTGAGCGTGCTGGTCGGCGAAACATGCGCATAGCCGGGCCACACATCGATCCCTTCTTCCTTCAGCTTAGCAAGCGTGTCCTGCAACCGAGGCAGAATATCCTTCTGGAATTCCAGCGTCGGGACAGCCCCTGCCACCTGCATCCGGATCGCCCGGCCTTTGGTCAATCGCCCAAGCCGTTCCAGGCTCTCTGGCCCGGTCTTGCGCATGAAGGTGTCAATGATGACCTGATAGGTGGTGCCGGGGTGACGTTCCATTACCGAAAACAGCGCTTCGAACTCCGCATCATCGGCAAGCAATGTGGGAATGGCGCGGTCGTCGCCGTCATGGTCGTGCAGATTGTCCGACAGGCCAAGAGCGCCAGCGGCCAGCGCGTCCTCCAGCAGTTCGGCCATGCGGGCGATTTCCTGTGGAGTCGCCGCGCGGTCCCATGCCTCGACGCCCATGGCCGCAAGGCGCAGGGCGATATGACCGACGAAGGCGGAATAATTGGCGGGCAGGCTGATGTTGCGCGCCATGGACGCCTTATATTCCGACCACTTCTCCCAATCCCAGGGGACGTTCTGAAGGAACGGCTTCAGCGGGATATCCTCGAAGAAGGAGAAGATCTTGATCATCTCCAACTGCGCGGCCTTTTCCTTCGAAAGCGGCGCGGCGCTAAATCCGCAATTGCCCAGAATGACCGTAGTCGCGCCATTGCCGGGCAGCGGATCAAGGTCCGGCTGCCACCACATCGTCGCGTCATAATGGGTATGGCTCTCGATGAAACCCGGCGTCACATAGCAGCCGTCAGCGTCAACGACCTCCTCACCGGCGGCGGCGGTCAGGCCCGCGCCAATCTCGGTGATCCTGCCGCCTGCCACGCGTACGTCGGCAGGATAGCCGGGCGCGCCTGTTCCGTCGATCACAGTGCCGCCACGGATCAGAATGTCCGTCATCTCTCTCTCCTCTTGAGGCTTGTTTTCCCTCGAGCCGAAGCCATTGCATCTGTGTCGCCTGTCTACGGGCGATCGTGCTGGACACAGGCTATCGCGAGCGGGACGGCCGCCGCAAGTTCACCTTCAAACAAGTCGGCGATGGGATCATGCCATGATCCACCGTGGTATTGAGTGATGATCCCGTCCGGCTTGGCTCAGGATGCGTCGGTAAGCATCGACCTTATCCGGGTGGCCAGCGCTTCCATGGCGAAGGGCTTCGTGATCATCTCCATACCGGGCTCCAGAAAACCCGATGCAAGGGCAGCATTTTCCGCATAGCCGGTCATGAACAGGACCTTGAGCGACGGCCGCAATTCCCGCGCCGCATCCGCCAGTTGGCGGCCGTTCAGCCCCGGCAATCCGATGTCGGTGATCAACAGGTCGATCCGCCGCTTTGACCGCAGCATTTCCAGGCCGCTTGTGCCATCGACAGCCTCCAGCGCGGCGTAGCCGAGTTCATGCAATTCTTCCAGGATCAGCCCGCGCACGACCGACTCATCCTCGACGACCAGCACGACCTCACCCTCCTCCGCATGATGCATCGGGCCGGGTTCGGGAAGCGCCTCCTCATCCTCTGCGCTGCCATGATGACGGGGGAGGTACAGCTTGAACGTCGTGCCCTGACCCACTTCGCTATAGATTTTCGCATAGCCTTCGGACTGCTGCGCGAACCCATAGATCATCGATAATCCAAGCCCGGTGCCCTGCCCGATCGGCTTGGTGGTGAAAAATGGCTCGAATGCCTTGCTGATGGTATCAGCACTCATGCCGATGCCTGTGTCGCTGACACAGAGGCAGACATATTGCCCGGGCCGAACGCCCCGCTGGCGAGCGACATAGGCGCGGTCGAGATGCGCATTGCAGGTTTCGATGGTCAGCTTGCCCCCATCCGGCATCGCGTCACGGGCATTGATCGCGAGGTTCAGGATGGCGCTTTCCAACTGGTTCGGGTCGCATTTGGTGACCCACAGCCCACCTGCCAGCACGAACTCCAATTCGATCCTTTCGCCACTCGTGCGCCGGAGCAGATCCTCCATGGATGCGACCAGCGCATTGACACGCACGGGCTTGGGATCGAGCGGCTGGCGGCGGGAAAATGCCAGCAGGCGATGCGTCAGCGCAGCCGCCCTGTTGGCTGCAGTGGACGCGCCACTGATGAAACGGTCCAGCTCATCGACGCGCCCTTGGGCAACTCGCCGCTGCACGATCTCAAGGCTGCCCGTGATCCCCTGCAAAAGATTGTTGAAGTCATGGGCGATGCCACCTGTCAGCTGCCCGACCGCCTCCATCTTCTGCGACTGGCGGAGCGCTGCTTCGGCCTCGGCCAGCGCGGCAGCGGCCTCGACCTCTGCTGTGATGTCGCGCCCGAATCCATAGAAGGTGTCGTTTTCCGGCACCGTCGTCCACTGAATGATCCGCTGGTCGCCATCCTTTGTTCGCAAGGTGGTGCGATAATCCAGCAGCGGCATGCCTTCGCGCAAGGAATCTACTCGCTGCTGCCAGCTGTTTTCATCCTCCACCATAAAGTCAGTGCTGCGCCTGCCCAGCGTCTCTTCGCGCGACCAGCCCAGCTTCTGCGTCCATGACGGATTGACGTCGGTGATATGGCCCTGCGTGTCGGTCACGACCTTTAGTACCGGCGACAGGTTCCAGATGCGATCCCGGTCTCGCGCCATGTGCCGTTCTTCGGTGATGTCGCGGCCGACGGCGTGGATACGGCCCGCGTCAGGCACAGCCGTCCAGGCGAGTAGCCGGTATCCCCCATCGCGCATGCGATAGCGATTTTCAAACGCCAGCGTCGTGATGCCTTCGCCTAGTTTCTCAATCTCCTGACTAGTGCGATCCAGGTCGGCAGGGTGGATGAACTCGGCGAGCTGATGGCCGATCATCTCGTCCTCCGCCCAGCCCAGCATGCGCGTGGCGGACGGGTTGACCGCAGTGATCCGTCCGTCGAACGTGCAGACAAGCAGCAGGTCGCGCGATATCGCCCAGAGCCTGTTGCGATCATCCTGAAGGCGGCGGTTCGCCAGCACCTTCTCGGTAGTCTCGATGACGATCGCCACCACGCCGATCGCTGTGCCGTCCTCATCAAGAACAGGGGAATATTCCAGGTCTGTCCATAATTGCTTGGGCGTGCCGTCGCGGATCAGGGTCAATTCCTGATCCTGGTAGGACAACGTCCCTCCCTCGCGATATACCTTCTGCATCACATTGGCATTGAAGTCGGCAACCTCGTGCCAGCCTTCCAGGACATTGGTGCCCAGCAGAGCGGGATGACGGCCGCCCGCGAACGTGCGATAGGCGTCATTATAGATCATCACGCCCTTGTCGCCCCAAAGCGTGACGATTGGCACCGGCGATCGCAGCACGAAGGCCAGCATGCTTTTCATGGCGGTTGGCCATATATCGATCGTGCCGATGCTGGTGACGGACCAGTCGAACTGGGCGATGCGATCGCCCATTTCACCGCCCCCGCCCAGAAAATCATTATAGTTGCCGCCCGCTTGCCCGCCCAAAATCGTCACACGCTTCACACCCATTAGGCCACAGCGCCAGTTTCATGGCTTAGCGGCGGCCGCTTCCGACCGACCGGAACTCCTGATCGCTCAAGGAGTTCCGCAGGCTGGCTGCAGCGCGCCTCCCTCAACTTTTCATTCGGATGGGTCAGGCAGCGGACTGAAGCCTCACCGTTTCGCTGGCCTCTGCGACATTCGCGCCATGGGCACGACGCTCAGGCTCCATCATCAGCTCGATAAAATGCCACCATGCCGGAGCGGCGGGACGCATGCTCAACAACTGACCTTGGCGGTGCACAGCGATCCAGCGGCCATCTTCCCGTTCATATTTCCAGTGCGGATCGCAGTTCAGCGGGACTTGCTCAAATTCGTCCGCACGATTTTGCTGGGGTCCGATCGCGCGCAATTGGCTTGGAACTTCGCGGCAGACGCCGCCAGGAAACTCGACGAGAACGGACATGATCTACTCCATGCCAGCGGTTCATCGACCGCCGCCCCGTCTAAACGCACGACAAGTGATTGAGTTCTCAAAAGAAGGTGAGGTTTAACATAGATGTCGGATCATTGACGTCCGCCGCCAGCATGAGCGAAGGAGCCGAACGCCGCATCCAGGGCATTCGGCTCCTCCTCAATGATCAGCCGACATTCTCGATCACCAAGGCAATGCCCTGGCCGCCACCGATGCACATCGTTATGAGCGCGTAGCGCCCGCCGGTCCGCTTCAGTTCGTAAGCAGCCTTGATCGTCAGGATCGTGCCCGTCGCACCGACAGGGTGGCCCAGCGCGATACCAGACCCGTTCGGGTTCAGCTTGTCGCGATCGAACGCCAGCGCATTGGCAACGGAAAGAGCTTGCGCCGCAAAGGCTTCATTGGCCTCGATCACGTCCATCTGATCAAGCGTCAGTCCGGCGCGCTTCAGCGCCACGGGCGCCGCCTTGATCGGCCCCTCGCCCATATATTCCGGCTCTACGCCCGCATGTCCCCAGCCAAGGATTTTCGCCAGCGGCTTCAATCCCCGCCGTTCCACTTCACTGCCAGTGGCCAGCACGACGGCGGCAGCGCCGTCATTGATGCCGGACGCATTGCCTGCCGTGACCGTGCCGTCCTTCTTGAACGCAGGGCGCATCGCTGTCAGCGTTTCGATGCTGGTGTCCGCGCGCGGATGCTCGTCCGTATCGAAGATGGTGACGCCCTTGCGCGTCTTGATCTCGACAGGAACGATCTGCTCCTTGAATCGGCCTTCCGCAATCGCCCGGACGGCGCGCTGATGCCCTTCCACGGCCAGCGCATCCTGCTGCTCACGCGTGATGCCGTGGCGTTCGGCGCAATTCTCTGCGGTTACGCCCATATGATAGCCGCCGCTTGCATCCTGAAGCCCGCAAACCAGCGCATCCTCAACAGGGTTGTCCCCCATCTTGCGGCCCCATCGTGCGCCGTGATCATGATAGGGCACGTTCGACATGGACTCAGCGCCGCCAGCCACGGTGATCGCCGCTTCGCCGAGCTTCATCATCTGCGCCGCCGACACGATCGCCTGTACGCCCGACCCACAGAGCCTGTTCAGCGTCAGGGCGGGCACCTCCAGCGGAACGCCAGCCTGCAACGCTATGGTGCGCGACAGCATGCCATCGCGAGCGCTGGTCGGCATGACCTGGCCGATGACCACATGCTCGACGTCAGACGCCGGAACGGCAGCACGGGACAGCGCCTCCTTCACGACGATGCTGCCAAGCTGCGACGGCATGAAGGCCTTGAGTGAGCCTCCAAAGTCGCCGATCGCCGTCCGGGCGCCGCCTACGATATAGATATCTTCCATCATCTGGTCCTCTGCACGATTGGGGTGCCAGTGCTGCACTTGCACGCGCTCATGCGCCCCTGTGCACAGGTGTCAAGGACAATGCGCATCTTGCCGCGCCAATGTGGGGCTCTCGCCCGCCCTCCCTCAACGCGCGCCATATGGCCAAAGCAACAGCAGCCGGTTAGGGTGAAATCCATGACCAGCATCGCGCAAAGCGCCATCAGCGAACCGATCGTCCAACGGACCAGCAAGGGCCAACGCACGGCCGACAGGTTGCTAGATACCGCCGAATTGCTCTTCGCGCAGAAAGGCTATGACGCGACTGCGTTGCGGGACATCGCTGCGGCTGCGAACATCCAGCAGCCCGGGCTCTACAAATATTTCGAAAGCAAGGACGCCCTGTATCGCCAGGTCCTGCAACGCGCATTGCAGCCATTGGCCGACGAGATGGAAGCGACCATCACCAGGTCCCCACAGGAGGCCTCATTCCGCACCTTGACCGATCGGCTGGTCGATGTGCTGACGCAGCATCCTAATGTCTCCATGCTGCTCATACGCTCTATCCTTTCCTCCCCATCGGACCGCGACGAGATCGGCATGGCATGGGTCGAGCGGCTGATCGATTATGGACGACGTATCACGCAGGCGGCGGAGCTGGAGCCTGCGGCAGAGGATTTGATCCTTCAGACCGTGGCGATCTTCAACCTGATGTTCGGTTATTTCTGGGCCGCACCCGTGTCGCGGAGCTTGGCAGGTATCGACCCGCTCTCACCAGCCATGATCGAACGGCAAAAGGCTTTGCTCAGCCGCTTCATAGCGACGATCGAACAAGGTAAGCCGCTCAGCGACCCGTGACGGCGGCGAAAGCGCCTCGCCCTCAAAAGGAGCAGATGGCGGCAGCAACTTGTATCCCTTCCGTAAAGCCTTAGACTTTACCATCGTCGCCTGCCGCGACGCTGCCTGTTCCCGGAGTATATTTCCACCAATGCCAGCCACCCGTCTCTCCAGCGCCGGTCGCCGGGCCTCCATCATCGCTGCGGCCAGGGCGGTTTTCGCGCGCCACGGGCTTGAAGGCGCACGGACGCAGCAGATTGCGCGCGCTGCTGGAGTGTCGGAAGCATTGCTGTTCCGCCATTTCCCGACGAAGACGCATCTTTACCGCGCCGTACTGCGCGAGGTCATCACCGACCAGAATATCGTCATGCGCTCATTTGGCGAGGCAGAGGCAAGTAGCGAGGGCCTGCTCGAAATACTGCGCCGCACGTTCAGCTATGCGATGGCGGGCATGCATGCCGTCAACGCGGAAGGCTTGCGCATGGTCGTGGGCAGCCTTGCCGGTGACGGAGGCTATGCCCGCCTCGTCTATCGCCGCGCATTGCGCATGACGCTGCCCAATCTGGAACGGGCGATCGAAGCGGCGAGGGCTGATGGAGGCATCGCCGGAGAGACGCTTTCAGTCACCAATGCCGGGGCCTATGTGGAACATGTCAGCACGATGATGATGATGGCCCGCTGCCATGACAAGGTCGCGATCCCCTATGACGAAGACCGCGCCTTGCGCGACGCGATCCTCTTCTGCGCGCGGGGCTTGGGCGTGGACGAAGGGCGCATCCTGAAATTCCTCAAGCAGATGAAGCCTAATGAACCTGGGGATGCATCCTTTGTGAAACCTGCTGCCAGCGTCGCACCTTCAAACGCGGGCTGAGTGACTCCTACTCTGCAAGTCGGTTTGCGGAGCGAGATGCGGTTGCCCGCGCCATCGCCACGAAAATGATGACCACGAGCGCGCAGCCGCCGATGATGATCGAGGCGACTGGCGTATACCCCCCGACCGCGTCACGCAGGACGCCTGCAAGCGGCGGCAGGAAGAAGGTCAGCGGCAAGGTCACGAGGCCGAAAAGACCGACAACACGAGGGAGCGACTGCTGACCGAACAGGCGGCCCGAGAGCATGTTGATCGCCGGGAACACTCCGGCGCCCCCTGCCCCCAGCATGAGCGATGCCAATGCCATGATCGGAAAGGAGATGGTCGAAAGCAGAGATGCCCAGCTGATCGCCAGACCCCCCGCAATGAGAGCCAGTGCCAAGGGTGCCCCCAACCGGCCACACAGGAAGCCGATCGCAAGCGAACCGATCACCGCCGCTCCACCCATGATCGACAGCAGCCCCGCCGCCTCATCAGCCGCCACCCCGCGTTCTGCGACAAAAGCGACAAGGTGCGACACCCCGGTGATGCCGACGGCATTCAGGTAACCAGCGCCAAGGCACATGACCCAGAAGGCAGGGCTTCGCAGCACGGTGCGATTGGGCAGCATTGCACTCGACTCCCCGGCATGCGGGTGTCCCGGCTGCTCCCCGCCGTCCTGCGGCCCGTCCGCCACGCCCAGCATCACCGGCAATAGCAGGACGTGCAGCGCCGCCAGGATCAGGTAAAAGGCGGACAAGCCATGGTCGCGCAGGATGAAGATACCCACCATCGGCAGCAGCGCTACGAACAGCGGCATGTTAGCGACGCCAAGTGCTGGCCCAGGATTATGCCTGAACCAGTTGCTGGCGAGAACGCTCGATGGAAATGGGCCGAACATGGCGAGGCCCACCCCGATGGGCAGGGCATAAAGCAGCAGCACGACAGGCATGCTTGGCGCGATCGCCAGCAAGGCATAGCCGATACCCGACATCAGCGTACCGATCGTCATCGTCCAGCGCAGCCCGATCCGCCCGATCAATGTCGCCACAAGCGGGCTGACAAGGCCCATCACCAGAACAGCCAAAGCCAAGGCAAGCGTCGTCGCGCCCCGACTTGCCCCATGGAGTTCCTGCAACGGCAGAACGGAGATCCCGAAACCGCCAAAGGCGCTGCCCACCGCAACATTCTGCGCGAGGAAGGCGCGGAACACCATCATCCGCGCTCGTCCACCATGGCCGCCCGCGGCAGTGCCCGCGGCAACAGCGCCCGTCATCCCATTCATTCATGAGTCTCCTGCTGGACATCGGAGAGCTAGGCCAGTTCACCCCTCTTCGCTGGCAAAAAGCAGTCCATCCGTCACCTATTCACGCGATATGGCATGCCCGCCAGAATAAGCGGACACCATTAGCGGCCGCAGCCGAACAGACGGTGTGTATTCGTGATAATCATGCCTCTCTCTCCCGAGACTCCGGCCCCTTAGCCGATATTATTTTCTTAATGAGAACTGTCGATGCTGGCCGCCGCGCAAGCAATGGAACGAATTCAAATCTGTCCCGCTCAGCTCTTTTTCGCGAATATCCAGCCTCCTCTGTATGTCTCGCCAGACAGGCGGAGATCATTTCCTTTGCACATTCTCCGACGCGCTTGGACGAAAGGATGATGACGGGGCTGCGTAGCTTTGTCAAAGCACTATTTGCCGCCAAAACCTCCATCGGGGATCAGGCATATTCCTATGCGGCGGGGTTCATGGATTTGGCTGCGCATTGCAGGCTTGGCGGTCCCCTGGCATCGCTGGGCCAACGGGATGCCGACAGAATCACAACGTCGCCAAATATCCGTGCAGGAATATGGTTGCTGCGCGCTCGGCATAATATCGCCTATCGGACTCCGCGACCGGATGACCTCCCGCAAGCAGGCGGTTACCCCTCATGGCGAGCACCAGAAGTTGTCGCGCGTGCCACTCAGCACTCTCCTTGATGCCAAGGCTTTCCAGCCAAGGGATCAGACCATCCACCCAAGGCTTGCGCAGGACGAGATACACCTCCCTCGCCAAGGCCGCATCGCGCCGCGACTGGCTGATAACGGCACGATGCAGGCGGATGGATGTGGTGGAGGTCAGGCTTTCGAGCGCCGCCTCCACATATCGACGGAGTGCAACGGGATCAGCCCGACCCAAGGGAAGCACGGGCGGCTTTGCCCCACAAGCGCAGTCGGAGGCCAATATCCGCATGGCTCCTGCAAAAAGCCCGGCCTTACTCCCGAAATGCCGGTAGAGCGTACCACGCCCCACCCGCGCCTCCTCCCCGATGAGGTTGAGGTTCGCGCCCTCAAAGCCTTCCTGCAGAAAATGGCGCCCTGCCACGTCCAGCAAGGTCCGGATATGGGGAAGCGGCTCCTCGAACGGCGAAAACCTCATATCCGCCAAAGGCTCGGGCGGCGGCAATCCGGCCGCTCCGCTACCCCCGGCCCCTTGCACAAATAGCGCAACGGCATGACGCGCGGCCCGCTCACGGCCTTCCGGTGAGGGGGCAGGAAAGCCCATGAGCACGACCGGCCCCTCAACCGCGAGCGATCCGAAGTCCAATGCCAGTTCCAGTGGGACCGGGCGGTCGATGCCCTTCTCCCGCGCATGATCCTCCAAAGCCTGCCGCACAGGCTCCAGGCGCATCCCCTGCCCGCTCTGCAATGATGCTGCCAAGTCCGGCATCTTGTGCGCCACGCCAGCGGCGACCCAGAGCGCGCTGAACATGCCCTGGTCCAGCGCCGAATCGAGAATAACCCTAGCAAGTCCTGCCAGTTCAGACCCGCCCGTCGCTGCACTTTCATGCACCGCCGCCGCGCGCGCGTCGAACTCCGCCCCCTGCGCCTCCAGAGCCGCGCGGAACAATGCTTCCTTGTCGGCGAAATAGCGGTAGATGGTTTCCTTGCTCACCCCGGCGGTGCGAGCGATCGAGTCGATGCTGACGGCATCGAAGCCCCGCTCCACAAATTGTGCGCGCGCCGACAACAGCAAGTGGCGGACGCGCGGCGATGCCACCTCGCCCCTCCCTTCTGCCACCAATTTCATCCAGCATCCTTGCGCATTGTCGGGCTGCTATAACAGCCCGCCGCCAGGATACACCCATTGTTGTTGACGGCAACCGAACGGTTCGATACCGTTCGTCGGAGAAAAAGACGGAGAGGCATGAAATGGCACTGCCATGGACGGAACGGCCACTGGAGCCGTTCGGTGTTGAAATCGGCATCGGATTGCAGTGGCCGCTGCCCGACGGTTTCGAACAACGGCTGACCGAACTGTTCGATCGCCACAAACTGATCCTGTTCCGCAACCAGCAGCTTGACGAAGCGGATCAGGTCAGGCTGCTCGAAAATTTCGGCCGGGTCCTGGGATCACATGGCGAATATCGCGAAATCTCCAGCGATGGCGCGCTGGGCTCGGGCCCGCTCACTTGGCACAGCGATCTGGCTTTCACGGAAGAGCCCTTCAAGATCATCTCGCTGCACGCCGTTGCCGTTAATGACGGACAAAGCTGGACCGACTTCGCCAACGGCGCGGTTGCGGCCGCCGCCCTGCCATCGCAGTTGAAAGCCGCCATCGCGGCCCGGGAAGCGGTCACAATGATCGCGCCGATTCAGACACACCGGTCGGTCGGCTACGACAGTTCAACCGACATGCCGCACCAGGTTCGCCCGGTCATCATCCCGCATCCCCGGAGTGGCGAGCCGATCCTCTACATCAGCGACATGCAGACCGCTCGTATCGTCGGCATGGACCAGCCGGACAGCGACGCCACGCTCTCAGCCCTGTTCGCCGAACTCTATCGCGACGATCGTATCTACCGCCACCATTGGAACAATGGCGACCTCGTCATCTGGGACAACATCGCTCTCCAGCATGCCCGCGGCGACCTGACGGGCATGACGCCTCGCCGCCTCCAGCGCATCGTCGTCGCGGACAAGAGCTTCTTCGACCTCCTGCCGCAATTCAAGGTGGGCGATGAACGGATCAGCGCCTGGGGTTCAGGCAACAAGCAGTTGGTATTGGATTGAAGGAACGAGCAACATGGTCGACATTCCCTATCTCGCGCGCGGCCTGATGCCTGTGGAAACAGACAGCAGCATACTCATCTCTTCGTCCAAATATCTCAATAATCCCCGCCTGCGCGAATGGTTGGCGATGATCCTGTTGCGTCGCAACGGACCGGACGTGCCGCCTCCAGCCGAAATGTATGAATTCCTGCCGATCCTCGATTCACTGCGCGATTTCGACGCGATCGAGGAGATGTTCACGCAGGAGAGGAAGGTAAATCCCGAACTGGACGCATGGTTCAGTGAAGGCTTTATCTCCACATATACGATCGAAGATTTCAAACAATATGAACCCGGCTCTCTCGGCGGCACCTTCTACAAACAGATGACGGCCGGAGATTATGAGATCCAGATCACGCCCTGGAAAGAACCGGAAACGCAGCTTCAATATTATAATCTGCGTTCTGGCCAGACGCACGACTTCGAACATATCCTGTGCGGCGGCGGCTTCAACTTCATGGGTGAGCTGGTGCCCTACTGGTATCGCCTCACCAACGTGCCCAAACATATGCGCAACCCGCATCTTGCGGCGGAGGTGAACATGATCCAGATATTCGGGTCGCTCCGCTACACCGTGCGCACGATGCTTCACTATCCTGAAGTGTGGCCGACCGCCGTCAACGCGATCCAGCGGGGCATGAAGGTGGGGCAGCAGAGCGACGCCCTCTTCATGAAGAAGCTCGAAGCCGTGTTCCACCTGCCGCTGGCGGAAGCGCGCGAGGCGCTGGGCGTGCGCGGCGTCGAAGATGTCGACACCTCGCAAGAGGGCGCCTTCTGGGCGTCGGACGGCAAAACCAGCCTTGAACCCATCGCGAGGGCCGCCGAATGAGCGCATGCGACCTGCTGATCCGGGGCGGAACGATCGTCGACGGCAGCGGCGGTGAGCCGTTCGTCGGCGACGTCGCGATCGCAGACGGGCGGATCGTCAGCGTCGGCACCTTTACCGGCGATGCCCGCGAAGTGATCGATGCGGCGGGTCTCACCGTCACTCCCGGCTTCGTCGATATCCACACCCATTATGATGGTCAGGCCATCTGGTCGGAGGAACTCTCCCCCTCCTCCTCCCATGGCGTGACCACGGTCGTGATCGGCAATTGCGGCGTCGGCTTCGCGCCATGCCGCCCTGCCGATCACGACCGTTTGATCCGCCTGATGGAAGGTGTGGAGGACATTCCCGGCGTCGTCATGGCAGAAGGGCTCAGCTGGGATTGGGAAAGCTTCCCCGACTATCTGAACGCACTTGAAGCTCGCCCCCGCGACATCGACGTCGCTGCCCTTCTGCCCCATAGCCCCTTGCGCGTGTTCGTGATGGGCGAGCGCGGCGCGCAACGCGAACCCGCGACGCCTGCCGACCTCGAAAAGATGCAGGCCCTCACCCGCGAGGCGCTGGATGCGGGCGCGATCGGCTTTGCCACCTCTCGCCTCCTCATCCACCGCACCAAGGCGGGAGAGAATATCCCGAGCTATCAGGCCGATGTGGAGGAACTGAAGGCCATAGCGGGCGCCATGCGCGACGCAGATACCGGCGTCTTGCAGATGGTGCTCGACGCCCCCTTCTCCAGCTGGACTGACGAACTGTCCCATCTTCTAACCGTCGCCAGGACGGCGAACAGGCCCGCGACCTTCACCCTGGGCACGTCGAACACGGGCGAGCCGGTCTGGCAGAACGCGCTGCGCATCAGTGAGGAAGCCAATGCGCAGGGCCTGAAGATCAGCCCGCAAATACTTCCCCGGCCGGTCGGCATGATCTGCGGCTTTGAACTATCCAGCCACCCCTTCTCGCTCTGCCCAAGCTATGAAGCGATCGCCGCCCTGCCGCTCGACCAGCAGCTCACGCATCTGCGCGATGCCGAGTTCCGCGCCACGCTCATCACCGAGAAGCCGCATGAGGGCCATCCATTGGCGATGATGACCCGCAACTGGGACTGGATCTTCCCGCTCTCCGACCCGCCCAACTATGAACCCCCGGCGGAAAGCAGCGTCGGCGCGCAGGCCCGCCGCCTCGGCATCACCCCGGAAGAAGTCGCCTACGATTTCATGATGAACGGCGGCGATGGCCGGGGAATGCTCTACAACACACTCGGCAATTTCTATAACGGCCGCCTCGACACAGTGCATGACCTGATCACCCACCCTGACACCGTTATGGGACTTGGCGATGGCGGCGCTCATTATGCCGCGATCTGCGACGCAAGCTACCCCACCTTCCTGCTGACCTACTGGACCCGTGACCGAGCCGGGCCAAAGCTCAGCATCCCTCAGGCCGTCCGCGCGCTCACCTCACGCCCGGCGGAGACCATGGGCCTGCGCGACCGGGGCAGGATTGCTCCTGGCTACAAGGCGGATATCAACATCATCGATCTTGAAGCGCTGCACCTCCATGCCCCGCATGTGCGACACGATCTGCCCGGAGGCGGTCGTCGGCTGGACCAGAAAGCGACCGGCTTCGTCGCAACCATCGTGTCAGGCGACGTCATCCGCCGCAGCGACGACGCGACGGGTGCACGACCGGGAAGGCTCGTCAGGGGCGCTCAGACTGCCCCAGCCTGAAGATGGTGGAGCAACTTGCCGAACCGCTGTATCGTGTCTCATCGACCACGGGAGAGACGCAGATGGCGACGGCGGTAAAGATCCAGCAGACCGATTGGACTGCGCTGCGTACGATCTTCGGCGACCGGTTCAGCGACAGCGCCGCCGTACGCGATCATCATGGCCGGGCAGAAACCTTTTATCCTGCCATGCCGCCGGACGCGGTGGTCTATCCCCTGAACACTGAGGAAGTCGCCGCCGCCGTCGGCTTCTGCAACGAGCAGGGAATTGCCGTGACGCCTTACGGCACCGGCACGTCGCTTGAAGGCAATTTCCTTGCCGCGCGCGGCGGTCTCTGCATCGACCTCTCCCGCATGGATCAGGTGCTGCGCGTCAGTACGGACGACCTCGACTGCACGGTTCAGGCGGGCGTCACGCGAAAGCAGCTGAACACTGAGCTTCGGGACACGGGCCTGTTCTTCCCCGTCGATCCCGGCGCGGACGCATCCCTTGGCGGCATGGCTTCGACACGAGCGTCGGGCACGAACGCCGTTCGCTACGGCACCATGCGGCAGAACGTGCTGGGACTGACCGTCGTCCTTGCGGACGGGCAAGTTATCCGGACCGGCGGGCGGGCCAGGAAATCCGCTGCCGGTTACGATCTTACCGGGCTTTTCGTCGGGTCTGAAGGCACGTTGGGCATCATCACCGAAGTAACCCTGCGCCTATATGGTCAGCCTGAAGCCATCTCCGCTGCCGTCTGCGAATTTGAAACTCTGCGGGGCGCGGTGAACGCCGTCATCCAGACGATCCAGATCGGCCTCCCCGTCGCCCGGATAGAACTGCTTGATCCGCTACAGATCCGCGCGATCAACGCCTATAGCCGGATGAATCACCGCGAATGTCCCACCTTGTTCCTGGAATTCCACGGCACGCCCGCAGGCGTTGCGGAACAGGCTGAAAGCTTCGGCCAGATCGCCACCGAGAATGGCGGCGGCAATTTCCACTGGGCGACAAATACGGAGGATCGTACCGCCCTGTGGGACGCCCGGCATAAGGTGCACTATGCCAACCTCGCTCTGCGGCCCGGTTGCAAAGCCATCGCCACGGATGTCTGCGTCCCCATCTCACGCTTGTGCGACTGTATAGAGGAAACACGCCGCGCCATCGACGACAGCGGACTGACCGCGCCCATCGTGGGTCATGTCGGTGACGGCAACTTCCATGTCGTCCTCGTCTTCGATCCGAATTCGGCGGACGAAACGCAAAGGGCAAAGACGTTGTCGGAACAGATCGTCGCAATCGCCCTCGCCATGGAGGGAAGTTGCACTGGCGAACATGGCATCGGCATTGGCAAGAAGGCGCATCTCGTCACGGAACATGGCCCCGCCGTCGAGGTCATGCGCCAGATAAAGCGGGCGCTTGACCCGGCCGGGATCATGAATCCGGCGAAGGTGATCGACGTCTGACGCAACCCACGCCGCGCAAGTCCATTCTTCAGGCAGAAGGCAGTTGGCTTTCGACCAATGAGCCGCCCGACTTCCCCCGCTTCCAACTGATGACCAAAATGGACAGCAGGTGCCCCACGGCAGGGCCGATGGCGAAGAACATATGCATGCCCATGATCCCCTCTGTGCCGGATGACCGGGGGTCGAAGCCCAGGAACCCGACGACCGACAGGGCTATTCCCACCGCCACCGCATAGGCCGCGTTGGTCGTCACGTTGAACACGGACGAAAACAGCCCTGCCCGCTCGACGCCGCTCGCCTCGCGATGGCGGTCCGCCACATCATAGATCATCGATCGCAGCATCAGGTTGCCCGATCCCTGCGTCAGCCCCTGCCCAATGATCAGCAGGATGAACAGCCACATGCGGTCAGGCGTCAGGAACAGGACCATCAGGTTGATCCCGACCTGAACGCCCTCGGCGATGATCAGCGTCCTTAGCCGCCCGAACCTGTAGCTGATCCGCGCCCATAGCGGAGCCGCAAACATGCCGAATGCATATTGCAGCATCAGCAGCAGGGCAGGCGATGCCATGCCCATGTAGCGCGTCACGAAAAAGAGGAACACAGCAGTCCGGAAACCCTGCCCGAGCGCAACGAAGAAATCCGACGCCACGATCCGCCAGAGCACATGGTCGGTCAGCACCGTCCTGATACCCTCGCGCCAATTCGCTGCCACCGATGTGCGCGGACCAAGCGGCGGCTCGCGGAACAGTAAAGCGATCAGCAGCATGCCAATGGCAAGGACGACCACCACCAGCGCCCCCATCGATCCTACCCGCGCCTCCGGATTGCCGCGCCCAAGAGCGTCCAGCACTGCGGGCAAGACCAATACCAGGAAGATGCCGATGGACGAACCCGTCTGTATATAGGCCTGGATACGCGCCCGCTCGACTGGCGACGACGCCATCTCTCCGCCCCAGGCGTAAAGCGGCGTGGATGTCGCAGTCCAACCCAGACACAGCAGCAACAGCCAACCGCCTAGATAGAGCGGCGTGGCTCCGGCAGGTGGTGAAAAGACCGCCAGGAGCGACAGCAGGAACAGCAGGCCGCCGCCCAGGATCCAGGGCTTGCGCCGCCCGATCCGCGTGCGGGTATGATCGGATGCCCACCCGATCATCGGGTCGGCCGCCGCGCTCCACAACCGGCTGATCATGAAGACCAGGCCAACGGTCGCCAGGTCCATGCCGATCACAGTCGCGTAAAATGCAGGCAAATAGGTTTGAAGCGGGATGTTGAACCCGCCCGTCGCGATGCTGATCACTGAAAATCCGGCGAGGCGTGGCCCCGACTCGCGCGTCTGGCTGGTCATGCACGATACCCCTTGGGCCGCTGGACAAGCTCTTCAATCATCCTGCCTGAACCCTCTCCACAGTGCATATCGAAGCTTTCCCAACCGCCTGTACCACCGAAATCCGCCGAATTTCCGAACCGGAAACGCAAATTGCATTTTTTGCAACAAGGGGTGTCTTATTTTTTCTTCTATCGCGTGCTATCGGCCCGGCCGTCCATTTAAAAGGGGTTCCATCATGAAGTTTTCCTTTGCTTTCGCGGCGGCTCTGTCGCTGTCCGTTTCCGCTGCCGCTATCGCTGCCGACGCACCTGTCATCAAGCAGAATGCGCTGGTGAAGACCGCTGACGGCCGCAAGGTCGGTTATATCGACCGCATCCTGAAGGACAGCGCTGGCGTGCCGACCGCCGTCCAGATCATCTACAGCGGCCGCTTCGTCGTCATCCCCGCTACCACGCTCAGCGCGGCGGAAAAGGGCCTGGTCACCAGCCTGACGGCCAAGGAAGTAAACCGCCTCTAAGTCTTGCCAGAGGGCGCTGCGTCTCGAACGCGGCGCCCTTTGCCGGAGGGCGGTTCCGCCGCCTTCTATTGCCGTTGCGAGTTGATGTTTCCGCCGTCGACGACGATTTCCGCGCCAGTCATATAGCTCGCCTCGTCCGACATCAGGAACCGGATCACGCGCCCCAGTTCTTCGGGCGCACCATAGCGACCTAGCATGATCCGCCGCTCGAAATGGCCCGGCAGTTGGGCCTTCGTTTCCGCGATGATCGGCGTGTCGATCATGCCTGGACTTACAGCGTTGATGCGCACCCCATCCGCCGCCAATTCATCGGCCATCGAATGGACGAGCGAAATCACCGCGCCCTTCGCCGCGCTGTAGATCGGGATCATCCCATTGCCGAGCGTCGCATTGATCGACGAAAGCGCCACGATCGCACTGCCGGGCAAGGACCGCAAATCTTCGCGGAAGGCCTGGGTCATCAGGACGAGCGACCGGACGTGGAGCGCCAGCCCCGCGTCCCAATTTTCCGGCGTCACGCCGTCTATGCCCGTCGCTTCGGCGGTTCCCGCGCAATGGACGATGCCGCCGATCGCGCCGATCGCCGCGCGGGTCGCTATCGCCGCCGGTGTCACGGCCTGCGGGTTGCGCAGGTCAACGCTAAGCCCCGCCGCACGGACGCCGTAGCGGCCCTCGATGATGCCCGCCGATCCGGCCGCGCCTTCTGCATTGATGTCCCACAGCGCCACGGGCCGCCCCACCGCAGCCAAGGCGTGAGCCGCCGCCAGGCCGATACCGGACGCGCCGCCCGTGATGACGACCCCGGTGCCCGGTGATCCCAGGCTTGGCGTGAAATCGGCGTCGTTATCCAGTACCGGCATGGCAGCCACTCCTCTTTCTTATTGTTTCTCCAAATCCCGGTAGGCCGCCGCGACGATCTCCGGCCGCATGCTGCCGTTCAGCCAGGACGGCCAATATTGCGTCAGGTACAGCAGGAAGAACTTGCGCTCGGGGTCCATCCAGCATGCCGTCCCAGCCGCGCCGGGCCAGCCGAACACCCCGGCGGGCACCGCGCCGGGCCAGTCGAAGAAGCTGTTGGTCTGCTCGCTTGCCTGCAAGGACACGGACATGCCCGCGCCCATGCCGACATTCGACAGCGTGTAGCCGATCGGAAGGTCGACATGTGTCACCGCTTCGGGCAGCAGGTTCGACCGGGAGAGCCGCACCGTTTCCGGCTTCAGCACGCGCACGCCATCCAATTCACCCTCGTTGAGCAGCATCGCGGCAAAGCGGGAATAATCATGCGCCGTCGACACCAGGCCACCGCCACCAGACGGATAATAGGGGCGTGCGTAGAGGCTGTCTGCCGCATCATCGGCCAATGCCCATGTCCCGTCCTCCTCCTGCTGTGGGAGGTCGGCAAAGCGGGCGGCTTGATCCGCCGTGATTGAAAAGCCCGTGTCCACCATGCCGAGCGGATCGAACAAGCGGGTCTTCAGGAATGTCTCGAAGGGCACGCCCGATGCCACTTCGATCACCAGCCCCAGAACGTCGAGCGCAACGCTGTAGTCGAACCGTGTACCGGGGTCGGTCGCCAAGGGCAGCGCGGCGATGCGCTCACCCAATTCGGCAAGGGTCGCCGGAACCGGGAGGTCACCCGGACCCGGCACCCACTCCCGCGTGCCAGGCGTCACGCCATGCTTGGCATAGAGAGCGCCAAGCGTCATGCCGTCCATGCCGAAGCCTGCCGTATGGGTCAGCAGATGGCGGATGGTGATCGGGCGGGCCGCGGGCCGCGTCACTTCCGGGTCTTCCCCTTCGATGACGCGCATCTCTGCGAAGGCCGGCAGTATCTCGCCGATCGGCTGGTCCAGGCCAATGACGCCATCTTCGATCAGCATCATCGCGCCGATGCCCGTGACCGGCTTCGATTGGGAATAGACGCGGAAGATGGAGCGCTCGTCCACCACATCCTTGCGCGCATAGCCCAGCACGCCTTCGCCATGATAGCGGACCGGACCATCCGCCGTTCCCCAGGCAAGGATGCCGCCCGATATGACGCCCTGCTCGACAAAGTCGCGCAGCTTCGCCTCGGTTTCCGGCAAATTGGTCACATCCCGGCTGATCTCGGTCACGGCAGCTTTCCTTCCCACATTCTCCAAGAAGGCGATCCGCCTCCCCATTCCAGTACGGATGGTCAGCGCGGTCCCATGCGGATGGCGCCGTCCAGACGGATGACTTCCCCGTTCAGCATCGGATTTTCAATGATATTCTGAACCAGCTTCGCAAATTCTTCCGGTTTGCCCAGCCGCGACGGATGCGGCACCTGCTTGCCCAGCGAATCCTGCGTCGCCTGCGGAAGCCCTTGCAGCATCGGCGTCAGGAAAATGCCCGGTGCGATCGTCATCACGCGGATGCGATGCTGTGCGAGGTCGCGCGCGATCGGCAGCGTCATGCCCACGACACCGCCCTTGGATGCAGCGTAAGCAGCCTGACCAATCTGCCCGTCAAAGGCGGCGACGGACGCCGTATTGACGATCACGCCCGCTTCCTCCCCGTCCAACCCCGCGGCGGCAAGCTTGGCGGCAAAGCGGGAAATGACGTTGAAACTACCGATCAGGTTAATCTCAACGGCCTTGCGGAATGCGTCCAGCGGATGGGGTGAACCATCCTTGCCCACGACACGGAAGCCGGGCGCGATGCCAGCGCAGTTCACCAGCACACGCGGCGTCCCCAGCTTCGCCTCTGCCGCTGCCAGCCCGGCGTCTACGGACTCGGCGCTGGTCACGTCCACATGATGGAAGCTGCCGCCCAATCGCTCGGCAAGACGCGCGCCAGCTTCCTCGTTCAAATCGAAGATCGCGACGCGCGCGCCAAGTTCCGACAGCCGTTCGGCAGTTGCGCTACCCAGCCCCGAAGCGCCGCCGGTGATGACGACGCACAGATCCTTGATGTTCACGACCGCTTCTCCGTGGCTTAGAAGTCCAGGCTGAACGACTGGTCGAACTGGATGAAGCGGTGGGCGATCTTCCACCCTTCGCCCGTCTTCACGACAGTATCGCGCTGGCGGCCGCTGACGACGATCTTCGCGTCCATGGGAGCTTTGCCCGCATTGACGTTCATGAAAGCATATTCCGCATACACCGCGCCATCCTTCTCTGACACGATCATGTTGAAATTGAAGTGGCGGTTCTTGCCCTCGGCCTGCCGGTCGGACTCCTTGGCATGTTCGACCTGGGCCTCCACACCAGTGTAACGGATCTCCAGGCCTTCCATCTCCACCTCGACATCAGGCGTGTAAACGGTGGCCAGGCCTTCCCAATCACCATAGTCGGAGCAGCGGGTGAAGCGCGCGATCAGCTCCTGAATCGCGATCTTGTCTTCCAATGTGATCATCTTGCATCCTTTCCGTTCGAATTACTTGTCGCCATACCAGGGGAAGAAGGACGGCATTTGCGACGCCTTCCCCGTAAACTCCGCTGGCCGTTTTTCATTGAAGGCGCGAACTCCTTCGCGGCCGTCCGCCTGGCTGGTGTAGAATACCGCCAACGATTCCGTCAGATGGGCCTGCCACGGATCGGGCTGCGCGCTGTTGCGGTTCAGCATCTGGCGGATCAGCGCGATCGATACGGGCGATCGGTCCTTGACCAGCGAGCGGGCAAAGGCCTTCGCCTCCTCGACCAGCGTCTCAGCCGGGAACACGGCGCGAACCAGTCCCTTCTCATGCGCTTCGGCGGCATCGAAGATATCGGCCTTGTAAGCCCATTCCAGCGCCTGCTCCAAACCGACGATGCGCGGCAGGAAGAAGGAGGAGCACGCCTCCATCGTGATGCCCAGCCGTCCGAAGACAAAGCCGAAGCGCGCCTTTTCCGACGCGAAGCGGAAATCCATCGGCAACAGCATGGTCGAACCGATGCCGACCGCCGCGCCATTCACCGCCCCGACGATCGGCTTCAGGCAATCATACATGGCCATCGCCACGCGACCGCCGGTGTCTCGCACGCCCTTCAGGATCGCCGGATCATCGCCGCGCTCGCGCAGATCCTCCATGGTCGGCGTCATGCTCTCGTCCAGGCCGAAGACATTGCCGCCGACCGACAGGTCCATCCCCGCGCAGAAGGCGCGGCCCTCGCCCGTCACCACGATCACCCGGACGGCATCATCCTGGCTCGCCCGGCCATAGGCATCGATCAGCTCCTCGCACATCTCGACGGTGAAGGCGTTGAGCTTGTCCGGCCGGTTCAGCGTCAGCAGCAGGACGCCATCATCCTCGACCTCATAGCGGATCGTATTGTAGTGCATGCTCATGCCTCCCCGGTCAGCGCCACGGCGCGACCCAGCGCCTCGCGGCATTCACCCACGATGCGCTCGATCAATTCGGCGCAAGTTGGAATATCGTCCATCAGGCCGATGCCGAGCCCGGCCCAGACCAGCCCGCCATCCACTTCGCCGCTTTCCAGCGCCGCGCGCCCTCGCGCGCCTGCCACGAGCGGCCGGATGTCCTCGAACGTCGCGCCGGGTTCCCGTTCCTTGACGTTCACCTCCTCGGCAACGGCATTGCGGAACACACGCGCCGTGTTGCGCAGCTGGCGGAAGATCAGCGTCGTGTCGCGCTCCGTACCCTGCACCACCGCCTGCTTGATCGCCTCATGGATAGGGGCTTCCTTGGTCAGCATGAACCGGGTGCCCATAGTCACGCCTTCAGCGCCCAGAGCCAGCGCCGCCGCCATGCTGCGCCCGGTAGCCATGCCGCCTGCCGCCAGGATCGGAATGTCCAGCGCCCGCGCCGCAGCGGGGATCAGCACCATGCCCGGAATATCGTCCTCGCCCGGATGGCCCGCCGCTTCGAACCCGTCGATCGACACCGCATCGACCCCTGCGCGCTGCGCCGACAGCGCATGGCGCACGGCCGTGCATTTGTGGACGATCTTGACGCCCGCCTGCTTGAAACGCGCGATGAAATCGGCCGGACTGCGCCCGGCTGTCTCGACCACGCCCACGCCCGATCCCGCGATGACTTCGGCATAGGCCTCGTAGGGAACAGGCTGAGCGGTCGGCAAAATGGTCAGGTTCACGCCGAACGGCTTGTCGGTCATGGTCCGGCACCGCTCGATCTCGGCGGCCAGCGCCTCGGGCGTCGGCTGCGTCAGCGCCGTCAGGATGCCCAGACCGCCCGCATTGGACACCGCCGACGCAAGCTCGGCGCGGCCCACCCACTGCATGCCACCCTGAATAATGGGATAGCGCGTGCCGGTAAGCTCGGTAATCCGGGTCTTCATTCCACCATTCCCCTTTTGATCAAGCCGCTTCCGCCTCGCTCCATCCCAATTGGGCGAGCAGGGGATATTGCGCCGCCAGTTCTTCTGCATGCGCTGATGCGGCCGTTCCGCGTAGTGCCCTTGCCTTAATGCCGTGATAGATGGCCGCAAGCCGGAAAAGGGCGAAGGCGCGGTAAAAGCCGATATGGCCGATCCCGTCCCGCCCGGTCCTGCGGCAATAGGCGGCGATATACTCCTCTTCCGGCATCAGCTTCAACGCGGCGAAGTCGGCACCCCGCAGGCCGGATAGAATGGTAGGCGGCAGCCGGTACATCATCAGATGATTGACGAAATCGGCAAGTGGATGGCCTAGCGTCGAAAGCTCCCAGTCCAGCACTGCCGCCACGCGTGGCTCAGTCGGATGGAACACCATGTTGTCGGCACGATAGTCGCCATGGACGATCCGGCTTTCATCGCCTGCCGGAATATTCGTCGGCAACCATTCGATCAGCCGGTCCATGTTTGGATCGCGGCCAGCCGCTTCGTCGCTCAGATATTGGCGCGACCAGCGCGCGATCTGCCGCTCGAAATAATTGCCCTTCTTCCCGAAATCATCGAGACCCAACGCCACCGGATCGAAATTGTGAAGCTGCGCCAAAGTCGCGTTCATGGCGTCGAAATACGCAACCCGCTCTTCCGCCGCGACGGTCTCGAAACGTGAATTCCAGAAGACGCGTCCTTCGACGCACTCCATCACGTAAAACCAGCTGCCGATCACCGCATCGTCCGTGCAAAGGCCGTAAATGCGGGGCACCGGGAAACCCTGCTTGCCAAGCGCGCCTATCACCCGCGCCTCTCGATCCACGGCATGGGCACCGGGCACCGTCACGCCGGGCGGCTTGCGGCGCATGACGAAGGATCGTCCTGGCACGTCCAGCCGGAAAGTCGGATTGGACTGCCCGCCCTTGAACTGGCGAACGGTCAGCGGGCCTTGCGCTTCGGGCACATTCTCGCGCAGCCATGCCTGCAATGCGCCCTCATCAAAACGATGCGCCTCGCGCACGTCGGAAAGCCCTGCGTTCAGCTCCTCGGCATTCATGACTTTGCCAGCGCCTCTCGCTTGATCTTCTTGGCGAGCGACCATTTATGCACCTCAGTCGGCCCATCATAGATGCGGAAGGCGCGAATTTCGCGGAATACCTGCTCCACGATCGTGTCATGGCTGACCCCGGTCCCGCCCATCACCTGAACGCAACGGTCCGCCACCCGGAACAGCGTTTCCGATACGGCGACCTTCGCCATCGAGCTTTCAGTGATCGCCTTTTCGCCTGAGTCCAATACGTCCGCGCACCAATCGATCATCAGCTCGCACTGTTTCAGGTCGATCAGGTTGTCGGCCAGCATGAAGCCGACGCCCTCATGATCGATCAGCGGCTTGCCGAACGCCTGCCGCTTGACCGCATAGTCCGTCGCAATCTCGTTCGCCCGCGTGGCAGCGCCCAGCCAGCGCATGCAATGGGTGAGCCGCGCCGGGGCGAGCCGGACCTGCGCATAGGCAAAGCCCTCATGCGGCGCGCCCAGCACCGCGTCGGGCGGCAGGCGCAGATCTCCCACCTTCACCACCGCATGGCCGCCCGGCATCGAGCTGTCGATCGTACCGATCAGCCGTTCCTGCACCAGCGCGGGATGCGGCAGCGGGACGAGGAACATCGTTGCAGCGGCCGCGCCGTCATCCCGCTCCGTCTTGGCCATCAGGATCGCGAAGCTGGCTCCGGCAAACCCGGTAGCGAACGCCTTGCGCCCGTTGATCACCCACTCGCCACCCTCCAGCCGCGCAACGGTTTGCATCATCGACGGGTCCGATCCGGTTCCGCCCTCCGCCGCCGGCTCGGTCATCAGGAAGCAGGAGCGTCCGTTGCCTGCGACCATCGGATCGAGATAGCGGCGCTTCTGCTCCGCCGTGGCGACTTTGCCCAGCAGGAACATATTGCCTTCGTCAGGCGCATTGGTGTTGCAAGCGAGCGGCCCGAGCGGCGAAAGCCCCGAAGCGCGCAGCACGCGCGCCGTCGCCCGGTGGCTAATGTGCGTTCCGTCGGCGCGGATATGCGGCGTCAGGACGCCTGCCTCGCGCGCCTTGGCCCGCATTTCCTGCACCAGCGCGTCCAGCGGACCATGATCGTCCCGGCGGTCATCCGTCTCATAGGGGATCACCACGTCACGGACGAAATTCTCGACCTTGCGGACAATTGCCGCATCATCCTCATGATCTGCCATGGCCTCTCTCCGCTCCTTTTCGTTGGCTGCCGCTTGCCAAGGGAAGAAGCACAATGCAAGGTGTAATTAGAAAGCCCTGTAAGAGCTTCGCGACCGGCATAGCATAACAGGCCGGATGGAGAGGACCGATAAAGAGATGAAGCATCTGCAACTCCGCAAGGAAGTGCATCACGGCAGGCTGGTCGATTGCCATCAGGACCGCCCCGCAGACATTTACGCCATGTTTCTGGACGCCGTCAGCCGGTCGCCCGAAGCCATCGCACTGGTCGATGGCGAAGAGCGGTCGAGCTATAGCTTCCTCGCCGCCCGCGTCGCCATCTGCGCGGCGCGCCTCACATCCCTGGGCTTGGCAGCGGGCGACCGGCTCGCCATCCTTCTCTCCAACCGCGCGGACTATTCCACCCTGCTGCTGGCGGCGGCAAGGCTGGGCCTGATCGCCGTGCCCATGAATATCCGCCAGCGTGCCCCCGAAACCGCCTATGTGCTGAATGACAGCGGCGCGGCGGCGATCATCTTTGACGACGCGCTGGAGGACCAGCTGCCCGACCGATCCGACCATCCTCAGCTGCGCCACTGGCTGCGCTATTCCGACGAAGCCGCTTCATGGTCCAACGCTGAAGCCGAGCCGCCGACCGACGCCCCGCACCGCTCCGCCGTTGGCGAGGACGATCCCTTCTGCATCCTCTACACCTCCGGCACCACCGGCCGCCCCAAGGGCGCGGTGCTTACCCACCTCGGCCTCGTCACCAACTGCATCGGCAGCCAGCAGCATCTTGGCTTGCGCGATGGCGAGTCGATGATCCTCGCCGTACCCGCCTCTCACGTAACCGGCATCGCGCTCATCCTGATGCTCAGCATCCGGGTCGCGGGCAAGGTGGTGATGCAGCAGGCGTTCAAGGCCCGCCCCTTCCTGGAACTCGCCCAGGCCGAACGCATGAGCTACGCCATCATGGTCCCGGCCATGTACAAGCTGTGCCTGATGGAGCCGGATTTCGCTGGCTTCGACTTGTCCAACTGGCGGATCGGCGCGTTTGGCGGCGCGCCCATGGCCGAATCCTGCATCGAAACGCTTGCCGCCCAGCTCCCCCAACTGACGCTGGTGAACATCTACGGATCGACCGAGACATCCTCCCCGGCGGTCATGATGCCGCTCGGCGAATGTCCCGCTCATCCGGACAAGGTCGGCAAGGCGCTGCCTTATGCCGACATCCTCATCATGGATGAGGAAGGCCGTGAACTCCCGCGCGGGGAGCAGGGAGAAATCTGGATCGCAGGGGCGATGACCATAGCCCGCTACTGGAACAATCCAGAAGCGACGGAGCGCGGCTTCACCGGCGGCTATTGGAGGTCCGGCGACATCGGCACCATGGACGAGAACGGCTATATCCGCGTGCTCGACCGGATGAAGGACATGATCAATCGCGGCGGCTTCAAAATCTATTCGGTGGAAGTCGAAAACATGCTCATGTCGCATGAAGCCGTCACCGAAGCCGTTGTCGTCGGCAGGCCCTGCCCGGTACTCGGCGAACGAGTCGAGGCTTTCGTGGTAGCCCCTGGCCAGTTGGATGGCACGGCCCTGCGCGACTTCTGCGCGCGCAATCTTTCCGACTACAAGGTGCCCGACCATGTCTACATCGTAGAGGGGCCGCTCCCCCGCAATCCCAACGGCAAGTTGCTGAAAACCGCAGTCCGTGAATGGCTGCCCGAGATGTCGGCGGACCAACCTGCCTGAAGTACAGCATGCGTTGTCATATCTTGCGCACCCCGGAAGAATAAGTTAGGATTCACTCAGTAACCGACCCGCCACAGCTCTCACGGGCTGCAAACCAAGCGGCGGACGGCGATGTAGGTACTCAGGAGAGTTGACATGACCACCCAGTTCCGCCCCGTGGCCCCGCCGCAGATCATCGAAAACGCCTATACTGACGACCAGCATCGCCGCATGCTGAATGTCGTCCGGGAAAACGGCCCCTGGTCCTTGATCCTGGCACAGCATTTCAAATCACCCGAGGAAGTCGTGGCTACCACCTCCGGCGGCCTTCCAAAGGGCTTCACGCCCACATGGGACATGTTCCTCTCGCCGGTATTCCGGGGCTATTTCGCGCAAGGATCGACAGTCCAGCATCCAGAGATCGAAGATTGCTTCTTCAACCATAAATTCCTCGATCTGGTTCGCGGCTATTGGAAGGCGGACTATGCTCGCCCCGACAATATGCTGTTCAACATTCAGGGCCCCTGCCGCGGCAGCGAGACGCCCCATGTCGATGCCACCCGTTTCCGCGGCATCTCCATGCAGACGTCGCCGGTATGGCTGATGAACATCATGGTGAAGTCCGGCCTGTTCGAACATTGGCGCGCGAAAAAGGCGCAGGTGATCACCTGGTATTACAAGGGCAAGATCGGCGGCGGCTTCAACTATTGGCCCGATGGTCCGCAGGGCCAGCCCGCGCAGATCAAGGCACCGATGTGGAGCCGCGCCGTCGTCGTTGAAAATGAAATGATGTACCACACGGCCGAAGCCAGCGGCCCTGCCGCCCTTCGCCAGCCCGAAGGACTTGCGATCAACTCGCTCATCAGCGCCGACCCCGAAGATCCAAACGGCTGGCAGATCACCACCGACGGCAAGGTCATCCAGAAGATACCCGAAGACGAGTTCCGCTTCCTCATCCACTGGGGCGCGGACATCTTCATGGATTATGCCGAACTGAAGCGCTCGCTCGACCACACCGACGACATCAGCAATGATCAGGTGTTCGACATGCTGATCGCCGATCTGCGCGCGCGCGGCGCCACTTTCGAGGTGCCGAGCGATCCGCTCACCGATCAGCAGTTCATCCGCCTGCTGGTCCAGACCTATGATCCTGGAAAGCCATCCATCTTCCCGCCTGAACCGGAGGAAGCACTGGCCGCCTGACGACAGATGCACTGACGGCGGCGGCCGTACGAAGTTCTAATGATAAGAGAGAGGACCCATGGAACCATCGAAGCGCCGCCGCCCCATGACCCCGATCGTCCCGCCCCGGCCGATCAGCGACATCTTCACGGATGCTGAAAATGCGCAGATGATGGACATCCTGCGCACCCAGGGTCCGTGGAAGTTGATCCAGGCCATCCACTTCAGTTCAGCGGAAGAAATGCTCGCCGTTTCGACGCCCAAGGGCGAACGAAATCAAAATATCACCTTGGCGGACCTTCTGACCCCGGCGTTTCGCGGCACCTTCGGCAATAATGGCCTGCCCTATATCGATGAAGCGCATGACATATTCTACAGCCGCAGGTTGCTCGATCTGGTCAGGCAAATGCACGGAGCGCGATACGGCGCGCCCTATCTCTTCCAATTCAACATCAACGCACCCTGTCACGGCTTTGACCCGGGCCATATCGACGGCCGCAGCTGGCGCGGGCTCGATCCCACCAACATGCCCGCATGGCTAGGCGCGGTCATGGCGAAATCCTGCCTGTTCGACCATTGGGAAGTAAAGGCGGGCCAGGTGATCGCCTGGTATTATGACTGCGACATCGATGGCGGCTTCACCTATTGGCCCGACGGCCCGGATCGCGCGCCGCAGCGCCTGACCGCCCCCATCTGGAACAGTGGCCTGGTGACGGACAATCAGCATATGTTCCACCGGGGCGAGGCATCCGGCCCGCGCGAAAAGCGCGACATGGCGGTTGGCATGACGCTTCAATCGATGATCGAAGCGGATGGCGAAGATGGGTGGCGCATCATAGACGGCGATCGCATCGTCGCCCGTTATGAAGCAAGCGACATGCGCATGCTCTTCCACTACAGCGCGCATGTGTTCACCGACATGGCGGACCTGAAGCGCTTCTACGATCACACCGATGACCTCACCACCGATCAAGCCTTCGACATCATGATCGCGGACCTGAAGGCGAAGGGCATTCCAGTAACGGTCCCGACAGACCCGATGTCCGACCCCGATTTCATCGCGACGCTGGCCGCTGCCTATGCCACCAGCCCCACCAGCTATCACCCAGACGCGCCGCTGGAGTCCCGGCACAAGATGGCTGCATGACGGCACGCACCTTCGGGCTGGAGGGCAGGACCGCGCTCATCACCGGCGCAAGCAGCGGACTCGGCGCGCATTTCGCGCGCACGCTCGCTGCAGAGGGTGTTGATCTGGTCCTGACCGCGCGCAGGGGCGACCAGCTGGAAAGCCTCGCCGCATCGCTCCCCAACGCGCGAGCCATCACGCTCGACGTGCAGGACGCCACCTCCATCGATCGCTTGTGGGAAGCGGTTGGCGCCGTCGACATCCTGATTAACAATGCGGGCATCGCCACCACCGGACCGATGCTCGATCAGGACGTGACCCAATTCGACCGCGTGATGGATACCAACGCGCGCGGCGCTTATCTCGTCGCGCGCGGGGCGGCGCGCGCGATGGTAGCGGCAGGCACGCCGGGCAGCATCATCAACATCGCCTCCATCCTCGGCCTTCGACAAGGGGCTCAGCTTGGCCCCTACTCGATTTCCAAGGCCGCCGTGGTGCAGATGACCAAGGCCATGGCACTGGAATGGGCGCGCCACAGCATCCGCGTGAATGCCCTGTGCCCCGGCTATATCGTCACGCCGCTGAACGAACATGTCTGGGAAACGGACACGGGCAAGGCGATGATCAACAGGATCCCGCAGCGCCGGATCGGAAGTCCGGAAGATCTCGACGGCGCCCTGCTCCTGCTCGCGTCGGACCTTGGCGCCTACATCACCGGCGCGGAACTGGTGGTCGACGGCGGCCATCTCGTCAGCTCGCTTTAACGTAGATCAGTTCTAAATAATCATCGCCCCGGACTTGATCCGGGGTCCCACTTCTTGTCTGACGCTGCCGAAAGAGCGGGAGCCGGGAGTAACGGCAAGAACCTGATTGCGGACGCTCCCCTGTCGCCTCCGCCTCTCCGGAACGCACGGCCCGGCTCTTGACGCCGGGTGCATCGCTGTTGCTTCCTCCCGCGCGGAAGGAACCCGATGCGCATTCTCGTCCTTGGCGCGACCGGCTATCTCGGATCGCACATTGCCCGGCATTTCAGGGCATCCGGCCATCAGGTCAGCGGCCTCAGCCGTACAGGCGAAGGAGATCGGGCGCTCGCCGATCATGGCATAATCCCCTTGCGGGGCGACCTTTCGCATCTGGACGCGGTGATCGACATGATGCGCCAGCATGACGCCACCATCTACGCAGCCCAATTGCTGCTCCAGCAGGAGCATGACACCGTCAGAAGCTTGCTGAATGCCGCTGACGGGCGCGGCCATCACTTCATCTTCACCAGCGGCACCGGCCTATTGTCGCAACGCACCGATGGGCTCTGGAGCGAGGACAGTTTTGCCGAAGACGACCCGTTCGAGCCATCCAAATATATCGGCCTCCGCCTCGACACCGAAACCATGGTCCGCCGCGCCGGATCGACGGGCAGCGCGCGCGCCATGGTGATCAGGCCGCCGATGATCTGGGGACATGGCGGCTGCGGACATCTGCGCATGTTCTACGCCGACGCTGGGCGCACCGGCGAAGTCGGCTATCTCGGGGAAGGCCTCAACCTCTACTCCAACGTCCATGTCGATGACCTTGCAGAGGTCTACCGCCTCGCGCTGGAGCGGGGTTCAGCCAGAGCCCTCTATCACGCGGTCGCGGGCGAACTGAACAACCGCACTCTGGCTGAAGCGGTCGCGCGCGACCTCGGCATCGAGGCGCGCAGCATCGATTTTGCCGAAGGCGTTCGCCGCTGGGGCAAGTTCGAAACTTTGATCGGCATGGCGACATGCAGCCGCTCGCGCAGCCCCCGCACCCGCCGGGAACTGGGCTGGACGCCCCGCCATTTCGATGTGCTGAGCGACATCGGCCACCCCGTCTATCGCGCTTTGGCAGGCCGGTAGCGCCACCCGCGACCTTCCGCCGACCCGGAAGAGGCGCAGCACTGCTTTAACCTGGCCTCGGCGCGCGCTTCAGTACGCCATCAATTTCAGGAGAGGCCCATGCAAAGCTGCGAAACTTTATACGAGAGGGCCGACATAGCGCGCGCCGACCGGCCGATACGCTTGGGCTCCCTGCTCTTCACCATGGTCGAGCCTCGCCCCGGCCATGAGGTCGCCTATAATCGCTGGTACGAGCGAGATCATTTCTACAGCGGCTGCATGATTGGCGCCTACACCGTTTCGGGCGGCCGCTACGTCGCCACCCGTGCGGAAAAGGATTTGCGCTTTGGTTCAGGCAGCATGGACCTGTCGAAAGGCTCCTATCTCGCACTCTACTGGATCCTCGACGGGCATCACAAGGATTGGGACGCATGGGCGGTCAAACAGGTCAATGATCTTCACGCCGCCGGCCGCATGTTCAAGGAACGCGACCATATCCACACCAGCTTCTACAATTTCGACGCGGAATATAATGCGCCCGGCAGCACCATGCCGATCGAACTCGCGCTTGATCGCCCTTTTGGCGGGCTCGTCGCCTTCATCGTCGATCTCGATCCCGGCAAGGCCAGCGCGGACCTCTCCGCCCTGCTGCGCGCCCGCGACCTGCCGGGTGACGTGGCACTCACCGGCTCCCCCTTGCCGCTCGACCCGACCAGCCCCAAGGATGTGCCGGTAGAGGTCAATGACCGCGCGGTCTTGCTCAGCTTCTCCATCGAGGACCCGAAAGCCGTCTGGGACAGCGCCTATGTCCCCCTCGCCCAGGCGATCGAGGAAAGCGGCATCGGCCGCATCGCGATCGCATCGCCCTTCATCCCGACGATCCCTGGCACGGACACCTACACCGACCAGCTTTGAAAGCTAGAGGGGCGGCCCAGCGAAGGCCGCCCCTCATTCCATTCACAGCAGTTCAAAGTCTTCCTTGCGCGGTCCCTGACACTCATTCCAGAAATCGATCAGCCGCCACGGCCAGGACAGGAAGTTCCGCTTCTTGCTATTGTTATAATAGCTGTAGGCGCGCGGATGGCTCCAGATCATCTTCACCATCTGCGTCTCGACCTTGGTCTGCCATGCGTCGAAGGCGGACCGGCTCGGTTGAAGCGCCTTCTTCTCCTGCGCATTGACCCAGTCTAGGCATTCGATCGCATAATTAACCTGCCGCTCCGAAATCAGGTTCTGCCCCGCCGCATGGTTTGGCGCGCTGTTGGGGCCCACCGTGTGGAAATAATTGGGGAAGCCCGGCACCAGCATTCCGAAATAGGCGCGCGGATCTTCCGCGCCCCATTCGCTGCGCAGATGCTTGCCACCAATGCCCACGATCTCAAGATCGCCCAGCATGTTTGCGACGTCGAACCCGGTCGCGCAGATCAGCACGTCCAGCTCGATCTCGCGCCCATCCTTCAGCACCAGCCCCTTGGGCGTGACCTCTGTGATGGCAGTCTGCTCCAGATGCACATGCGGCTGGAGATAAGTGGGGAAATAGGGACCGCGATCCAGAATGATGCGCTTTGAAAAGACCGGGAAATCGGGCGTCAGCTTTTCCTTGAGGTCCGGCCGGTCGGCGAACATCTTGTCGATATAGCCGACCGCGAACTTGCGCATCGTCTCATTGACGGCAGATACCGATGGCGAATCCTCCGGCCATTCGGGGTCCAGCAGCACATTGGGATACAGGCCGTCCGCCGCATACCAGTAGATGCGGAAACGAAACCATTCCAGATAATGGGGAATATGCCGCATCGCATATTTGACGCCGTCCGTGACCTCGTCATTCCCGGCCGGGCTCGGCATCACCCAGTGGCGGCTGCGCTGGAAGATGTGCAGTTCGCTCACATCGCCAGCGATCGCTGGGATCAGCTGCGCCGCGCTTGCGCCCGTGCCGATCACGCCGACGCGCTTGCCCTTGAGTTCAATCGACGTGTCCCACGCCGCCGTATGCAGCCGCGTGCCCGCAAAGCTTTCCAGCCCGGGGATGGCGGGCCACTTCATCCGGTTGACCGGCCCATGCCCGTTGATGACCGCATTGGCGCGGATCACCTCCGCGCTGCCATCCTTCTTGCGCACGGTGACGTTCCACACCGCCGCACCCTCGTCCCACACCAGCTTTTCGACCCGCGTGTTGAAGCGGATATTCGGCCGCAGGTCATAATCATCCGCCACGCGCTTCAGATAAGCGAACATGTCCGTGCCCAGCGGATGATAATTATGCCATTCCGAATTCAGCGCGAAGGAAAAGGAGTAGAAATGGCTCGGCGTATCGACGCCCACGCCCGGATAGCGGTTTTCCCACCAGGTGCCGCCGACCTCCTCATTCTTCTCGATGATTTCCCAGTCATAGCCCGCCTCCGCCAGCTTCACTCCAGCCGCGATGCCCGTCATCCCCGCGCCGATCACTAGCACCTTGAACCCGGCAGGCGCAGGCTTCCGATCCTTGCGCTCGCGGCGGGGCTGCTCGGGGCGAAAGCCGATCTGGTCGAACAGCAGCGGCAGGAACTCGTCCGCCACCTCCTCCGCCAAGCCAGCTGACATCATCCGGTGCATCAGCGCGTCGGACGGCTCCTCGTCCATCGCAGCGCCAGGCGTGGTCAGCACATGAAGCAGCTTGTCCTTCAGCTCCTCGACCAGGTCGCCGGGAATCTCTTCTGGCGGATAGGCGTAGGGCGACTTGATGTGGGGCACGAACTTGTCCAGCATCGCCTCATCGCCGCTCAGATGGACATAGGTCATCAGCAGCGTGTGGATCTCGCCCTCGGCCAGAGCCTGACGCAATTCCGGGCTGTCCTTCAACGGCAGCTTGCGTGCCCGTAAATCGGCACGGGCAGTCCCCGCCACATCGGCATATTTCGCGGCCATTCACCAACTCCTACGCAAATTCACTCTTCTATGCCCGCATGTCTACCGGCAGCGGGACGGCAACCAACCGCCAACCCTGCCTTTCCGTATTTGTGGAGCGGCCCGCTCCACTGTTGCCGAAGCCGCGCGCGCAGCGCTCCTTGACCATCGGAATTTGTTCAGGAGCCAAGACTTTGCCCGTTTCACTTCACGGCCGCCCGGCCCTGATCATCAGCGAATGTCAGCGCGGCATCGTCGAACCCGGCATGGGCGGCTTTCCCGGCCTTATCGCCCAAGTCGATGAACGCGGCATCATCGCCCGCATCGCCGATCTTGCCGCCCGCTTCCGCGCCGCCCGCCTCCCGGTTTTCCACCTCACAATCGCCCATCGCCCCGACTTTGCGGACGTCCAGCGCAACAGCATGCTTGCCGCAATGGCGCGCAAGGGCGGCTCGCTCGTGACCGGCAGTCCAGCGGCGGAGATCATGCCCCAACTCGCCCCTGCCACTGAAGATTTCATCATAGAGCGTAGCTCCGGCCTCATCGGCTTCCATGGCACCGCCCTCGACGCGATGTTGCGCCGCCTGCACATTGGGACGGTCGTCATTACCGGCGTGTCCACCAATGTCGCCGTCGCAGGCTGCACCCTGGCAGCGACCGACCTTGGCTATCACGCGATCGTCGCGGAAGATTGCATCGCGGCGGCCGATCCCGCCACCCACGACATCATCGTGCGGGATCAACTCCGCATGGTGGCACGCATCGCCAGCGCCGCTGACATAGCGCAGGCGCTCGTCACGCCGGGCAATTACTGAACGCTGACGGTCGTCTTGCGGCGGATGCGATCATTATAGCGGTAGATGACCGACTGCATGCCCGACAGCATCTGCCGCACATCATTGTCGTTCACGAACAGCGGATCGCCGACCACGCCGATCGCGTAGGAGGCGACGCCATGCGGCACCCGCAGCGGCACGGCGATCGAGTCCACAGGAATGGACGCGCTCCGGCGGCACAGGGCAAACCCGCGCGCCCGCGTCGTTGAAATCCGGTCCACCAGATGCTTCATCAGCGTCGGCCCCTTCGGACCCAGGCCCAGCTTTTGCGTCCGGGTCGCCAGCTGGATGATGTCGACATTGGATTGCTGCGCCAGCATCGCGGCGGCGAAATTGGTGCCCGGCCGCCAACTGTTACGCTGAAAGCAGATCATCTCGGTCGGATAATAAGGCTCGACGTCCGGCTTCGCCGCCCAGCCGCCCGACATTTCCGCGACACTTTCCGACCAGCAATCATTCTGCTGCGTGACGAAGACCGACCCGCCGGTCTGGCGCCGCATATCCTCCATCACCTCATTGATCCGGCCGCTTCCGAAAAAGCTCTGCTCGATCGCTGTGGCATTGGCGATGATCTTGTAGGACGGCGCATAAAGCTTCGTCGCCTGGCTATAGCTCAGATAACCCGTGCTCGCGAGCGTCCGCAAAATCTCGTCCGCGCTCGAATTGGGAATGCCCAATGCTTCGCTGATCTCGATCGTGCGCGCAGGCTCGCCCGACTTCATGAAATATTCCAGCACTTCCAGGGTGCGCAGGCACGACTTGACGCTACCCCGGCCGCCAGACCTGCCTTCCGTCTGTGAGTTAGCGCTCATCCCGCCTCCTACATCGTCCTTGCGGGCGCCGGTTCTGCCGGTCACCGGAATTTTGGTGAACACTACCATATTCTGAGCGCAACAGGGATTCAAGCGTCCGGAATCCGCTACGACCCGCGCGGTTACGCGAATATGGAAAGCCGCCATTGCCGGTCGCCAGCGCATCGTCGCTCATCTCTAAACTGCCAGCATGCATGACAGACAACGCCGCTCCCACATCAGGACAAAGCCCGTCAGGCGACGCTTTCTCAACGGCCGCATGCCGCTCAGCTACACCGAATGGGCGCAGGAGGGCGCGCCGCTCGCCATCCTCATGCATGGCAGCCGTGATCATGGCCGCAGCTGGGACGCGCTGGCGGATGCCCTGCTGCCCGACTATCACATCATTGCCCCCGATCTTCGCGGCCATGGCAACAGCGGCTGGGCGCAGGACGGGCGCTACGACTTCGCGGCCTATCTGGCCGATCTCGACGCGCTGGCCGAGCATCTGGCGCTGGGTCCGCAGCGCCCGGCCATCCTGATCGGCCATTCCCTCGGCGCGCACATCGCCTTGCGCTTTGCCGGAACCTATCCCGACAGGATCAGCCGGATCGTCGCGATCGAGGCCGTCGGCGCGCCTCTCGCGATCGAGGCGCATCGCTCCAGCCAAAGCATCGACCAAAGCGCTCGTAACTGGCTCGGGGAGCGGCGCGCCGCCTCCCGCACCACCCCGCGCATCTTCGCGTCGGTGGACGAAGCGGTCGAACGGATGCGGGAACGCCATGCCTTCCTCACCCCCGCGCAGGCGCGGCACATGACGCGCCATGGCTTGCGGCGGGCTGGCAAGGCTGGATGGCAATGGAAGCATGATCCCTATCTCGCCGTCTGGGCATTTCCCGACATTCCGATGGAGGATGTTCGGGCCTTGTGGCGCAACATCGCCTGCCCCACCCTTCTCCTCTATGGCGAACGCAGCTGGCCTTCCGGCTTGCCCGCCGATTTGCTCACCCAAATCCCCGATGTGCGGGAACTGCGCTTGGCCGACAGCGGCCACTGGCCCCAGCATGACGCCTTCGACACATGCCTGTCTGCGATCAGGCGGTTCCTGGCCGAGTGAACCGCTATTCGTTGCTCTTCTTGGTCGCCATGACCCTCGGGTCGAAATGGTTCGCGGCCATCCATCCGCCATCCACGAACAGGCTGTGACCGGTCACATATTCCGACAATCCCGACGCCAGGAACAGCACGGCCCCCGCCACGTCCCGCGTTGTGCCCGGACGGCCGATCGGCAGCACGCTCGACTCCATCAGAGCGCGCGATTCCGCCGTTTCGGGCAGGCGCGGCGTCGTGATGCTGCCCGGAGCCACGGCATTTGCGCGAATACCATGCCGCCCCCATTCCGTCGCCATCGACTTCACCAGATGCATCAGGCCCGCCTTCGCCGCGCCATAGGGCGCATGCATCGGCGATCCGACCGCTCCATCCACCGACCCGATGCAGATCAGCGATCCGCCCGCCCCGCGCGCAATCATCGATTGGGCCACCGCTCGCGCCGTCACGAAGAAATAGCGCAGGTTCCGGGATTGGTCATAATCCCATTCTTCCAACGTCACGTCGAGCAGCGGCTTGAACAGCGCCTGCCCCACGATCGTCACCAATATGTCGAGCCCGCCCAGTGCGCCTTCCGCATCCGCTACCGCTTTCTTGACTGATGCCTCGTCCAAAATATCGGCCTCGATCGGAATGCCCGCCCGCCCTATCGCGCGTACTTCGCTGGCGACTTGCTCGGCGCGTTCCATCACGCTGTCCAGCACGGCGATGTCGCATCCGGCCTCCGCCAGCAGCAGCGCGCTGGCCTCGCCCATGCCGCGCCCGCCACCGACGATCAGCGCCTTCTTTCCTTCAAGGCCCAGCAATGACACGGTCATCCTACCCATCCTCTTCGTTATGCGCGCCCGCTTATGCGGCGTCGGCCAGGAACATCTTCTTGATCTCGGTCAGGCTGACCTTCAGCGATGGCGTGCGGGGCAGCGCATCGACGATCCGGATCTCCACCGGCACATGCGTCGGCGGCAATTCGGCCCGCACGTGCGCCAGCAACGTCTGTTCATCCACCGCCCCGGCGCTCTGGCTCAGTTCGACCGCCGCAACCGGCACCGCGCCCAATCGCGCGTCGGGTATTCCCACAACCGAAGCATCGACCACCGCCGGATGCTGACGCAGCACGTCGACCACACGCTCGGGCAATATCTTGAAGCCGCCCCGCACGATCGCACCGTCATGCCGCCCGCGATGAAAGACATATCCGTCCTCGTCGATCATCACCAGGTCGGTGGTCCGCACCCAGTCAGCCCGCACCGACGGGCAATGCACCTCCAGCAGCCCTTCCGCCCCGCGCGGCACTTCCGCGCCGCTTTCGGGATCGATGGCGCGTATCTCCACTCCCGGCATGGGAAGGCCCGTGCTGCCACGCTTGCTGTCCCCGCGCTCCGCCCGCATCTGCGGCGTCCAGCGGACGATAGTGCCGCAAAATTCGGTCGCCCCCATTCCCCAAAGGATCGGCAGGTCATAGCGCGCCTCGAACCGCTCCTGAAGGTCGGGGTCCAGATAGGCCGATCCGCCGGACACGCTCTTCACGCTCGCCATGTCTTCTGGCGACACATTGGCGTCCATGATCATCGCGATCGCAGTAGGATTAAGGCCCAGCGTGTCCGGCCTATGGCGGCGCAGCGCATCCACCAGCCCATCGACCGTGAAGCGCTCCATCAGCACCAGCGGCGTGTTGTTGACGGCAGCGCCGGTCAGCAGGCACACGCCGCCCACACCGCCCAGCGGCCAGATATTGATCTGCACCGGCGGCGCGCTGCCGGACTCTGCGCCAGGTGCGCTCATCACCGCCCGCTCCAGCAGCTTCAGCGGCATCGGAATGCGCTTGGGCGTGCCCGTAGTCCCGCTCGACAGCACCTCTATCCCGCCATCGGGCAGGGCATCGTCGAACGAGGATCGCTTGCACTTTTCCAGGCCCTCGACCAGTCCTGGGGCGTCATCGATCCCGCCAAAGGCTACCCCAACGCAGCCCGCCTGTCCCGCTGCTTGCGCGAAATTCGGCCAATCCTGCTGGTCCGCCAGGATCGCGGCGGCTCCCAGATTCTCGATATTGTCCGAAATCGCGGTCGCGGGGAGGAAGGGATAGACGAAGCTCACTGACCGCCTGTGCGCCAGCAGCCCCACCACAGCCGCCGCATGCGCCAGCCGGTTGCGGATGATGATGCCGACCTTCGCCGATGGCGGGCAACCGGCGGCGTCGAGCAGCGCAACGACGGCATCGCCATAGCGCGCCACCTCGCCCCAGCTCACCCACCGGCCCTCGAACTCGATGCCGCGATCATCCCTATGGTCCCGCAGATTGGCGCGAAGCTGCTCGATAACGTCCTGGCTCACTGATGGTAGTCCTAACTGGCCGCCGTCGTTAATTGCGCACGCCTTCCAACAGACCCTTGAGGTTCGACGACATCACCATTTCCTTCTCGGCCATGGAATAGTTCGTCAACTCATGAAGGAAGTCGAGTGGGTGTTCAGTCCCCTCGGGATGCGGATAGTCGCTGCCGAACAATATGCGATTGACTTGCATATGCTCCTTCAACTGCCCAAAATCATCCTCGACAAAGGGCGTCACGAAGATATTCCGATGAAATTGGTCAACGGGATCATTCATGAATTTCTGCGGCATCTGCCCATAAACATGCTTTAACTGCTCGATCAGCGGAATGACCCACTTCGCGCCATTCTCGACACTGACGATCCGCACTCCCGGGAAGCGATCGAACACGCCGCCGCAGATGATCGCCGCGATCGTGTCGGAAATCGCCCGCTCGATGATCCTCAGGCAATTGACGAACGGATCGGACTCAAACGGCAGCCACTCCGCCCCGCCGGTCCACATCTCGATCAGATGATCATAGTCGGAATTGGACGCATGGACCGACACGAAGATCTTCGCCTCCTCGATCCGCGCCCAGAACGGATCGAAGTCCTTCAGCCCCATGGACCGCCCGCCGCGATAGCCCGGCACGGGAGAGGGCCGGATGCAGATCGTTCGCGCGCCCTGCTTGATCAGCCAATCGGTCTCGGCCAGCGCCCGGTCCATGTCAGCCAGCGACACCACCGGCACGCCGAACAGCCGGTTCTCGCGCGCAAAGCCCCACTCCTCGCTCGTCCACTGATTGAGCGCATGCAGGGCATCGTGCAGGAACTCATGGTCATAGCTCATCCACTTTTCGATGACCGAAAAGAGGGTGGGGAACATGAGCGCCGCGTGCACATTATGCCCGTCCAGCACCGCCAGCCGTTCCTTGCCCGTGCGCCAGGATTCAGGCGGAGCGATCGGCTTCCCCGTCATCTGCCGCATCGTCAGGCCTTCAGGGTTCTCAGCCTTGTAATATTTTACATGCGTCCCCGGCGCCGCGACCCGCTCGAAGGTGGGGTTGGGAATATAGTCCGAAATCTGCCCTTTGATCGCCAACCGCTTGCGGCCATCCACTTCGACGAAGCGGAAATCCTTGTGCCACTTCTTTGGCAGATGCCGGAACAGCGCATCCTCGGGCTCGTAAAAATGGTTGTCCGCGTCATAGACGGGGAAGGGAAGGCTGGGCGTCGTCATCAGAATGTCTTTCGGTCAGCTATGATAAGTTGATGCTACACTTGTCCTGCACCGGCCCGCTTCCGGTCAATTGAGCGGACCGGCTTTCCGGCTACGTGGAATCCCCGGATCGAGCCGGTTCCAACGCTTTCACAAAGCCCGCAATCGCCGCGATCGCATCCCGCGCTTCCTTGGTTCCGGGCGCAAGCAAGGGCCACACATGTCCCATCTCCGGCGCGACATGCAACGTAACTCGCCGATCCCCCAGCGCCAGCCGCGTGGCAAAGGCAACCGCCTCATCCAGCAACACCTCCGCCCCGCCGGTCAGCACCAATGTCGGCGGAAAGTCCGCCGGGTCAGCCTCCAGCGCCGAAACCAGCGGATCGCGCGGATCATGCCCCTGCAAATATAACTGCGCGCTATCCAGCACGGCCGCCTTGGAAAACATCGGGTCACGCGCCGCATTACGATCAAGGCTCTCGCCCCGCGCCGTCAAATCCAGCATCGGCGACACCAGCACGGCAGCCGCAGGCCGCTCACCAGCACGCGCCGCCATAACGCACAGCGCCGCCGCCAACCCGCCACCGGCAGAGTCGCCCGCGACCACGACCGACTGCCTGTTCTCTAACCCGCGATAAACCGCGACAACAGCGTGCAACGCCGCCGGAAAGGGGTGCTCGGGAGCCAGCGGGTAAAAGGGCAGGATGATCCGCCACCCCGCCTCATCCGCGATCCTTTGCGCATAATCCACATAGGCAAGCGGCGACCCCAGCCGATACCCCCCACCATGCAGGTAGATCATCTCCCCCCGCGCATCACACCCACGCGGCTCAATGACCAAACAACGCACGCCACCAATCACCGCCTCGCCCGCCCGCTCCCCCGCATCGGCAGGACCAGCCGCCCGCGCCCGCCGCTCGATCAGCGCATCATCGGCGGCATGGCCCGCTCGCAGCGGCGGCAGGTTCCAGGCATCGGCCCCGGTCACAGCACGAACACCCCGCGCGCCAGCTTGCCCTCCTCCAGGTCATGGAAGGCCCGTTCGAAGTCGGCAAGATCGTAACGCTGCGTCACCAGCTCATCCAGCAACAGCTTACCCCGCCGATATTGCGCGATATAGGACGGGATATCCTGATGCGGCCGCGACGCGCCATAGCGGGCACCCATCACCCCGCGATCGACAAAGGAGAGCGGCGTCAGCGATACCTCCGCCATCGTGCCCATCGCGGTCGTCCCGACGATCACGCAATTGCCGCCCCAGCCAAGGCTCGCCATGGCATCGTTCAGCACGCGCGTATTGCCGACGCACTCGAACGCCCAATCGACGCCGCTGCCATGGTCGGGATTGCCGCCGGACACGATGTCCTTGATCCGCTGCGGCACATCGCCCTGCGAAGCATCGATGAAGTCCGTCGCCCCAAACTCCCGCGCCTTCGCCTCGCGCGTGGGCAGCAAATCGATCGCGATGATCCGGCTCGCCCCGGAAAGCCGCAAGCCCTGCAACACATTAAGCCCAATGCCGCCGATGCCGAACACCGCCGCCGTCTCGCCCGGTTTCACCCGCGCCCGGTTGACGACCGATCCCACCCCCGTCAGCACGCCGCATCCCACGACGCAGGCGATGTCGAGCGGCACCGTCGGGTCGATTTTCACCGCCTGATTGGCCTTCACCACCGTCTTCTCGACAAAGGTCGATGTCGCTGCAAAGCTCGACACCGGCTCTCCGTTACGGCTGAACGGCTGGGCGCGGTTGCCATAGGATTGGCGGCAATGGGTCGGCCTGCCGCTCTCGCACGGGCCGCAACGCCCGCAATTGGCCAGCGTATGCAGCGCCACATGATCGCCCACCGCCAGTTCGGTGACGCCCGGCCCCAGCTTCTCGACGATGCCCGCCCCTTCATGGCCCAGCACCGCAGGCGCAGGCCAATCGATGGTGCCGTTGATGACCGAAATGTCCGAATGGCAAATGCCGCTCGCCACGATGCGCACCAGAACTTCGCCCGCGCCCGGCTCACGCACTTCGACATCCTCGACAAAACGGATCTTGCCCGGCCCTTCGTAGATCAGCGCCCGCATGTTCAGCCTCTCCCAACTTCACTCATCTGCTTGTCCGGCTCACACGGCATCCCGCTCGCCGCCCGGCAATGCCGCGCGACTGCCTCGCCCAGAGCAGCGATCCGGCTCAACGGCAGCGGCCGGTCGAAACCGAAAAGCGACAGGGTACAAAGCACCGCGCCGTCCGCGCCGAACACTGGGGCGGAGATCATCATCACCGGATGCAGCCGATCGGGCTGCGCCTCGATCATCAGGTAATCCTCGCCCATCTGCCCGATCCGTTCCGCGACGCGCTTTTGCCAGTCTCCGGCCAGCGGTTCCTCCGCCATGCCGAGAACGGCGAGCCCTGTCGCCGCCTGCTCCGGGCTGCGTTGCGTGACGGCATAGCCGCGCTGCCGCACCATCGCGAGCGACTGGCGCAGCCGGTCGGCATCGATCGCCCCCGCCGCCTTGGCGAGCCAGCTATCCACCTCCCGCTCGTCCGCCCAGGCGAGGAAGGGCGTGCCCAATGGCGGGATCAGCGGCACCCGCTGCCCCACCGCCAGGCCGGGCATACGCCCCGGCCCTTCCGACGCAAGCGCGATCAGCCGGTCATCCAGCCGCGCGGTGAGCAGGCTGTCCAGGTCCAGCTCAGCCGACAAAAGGGCGATCTGGTTCCGCGCCGCCGCCACCACCGGATGGCATTGCAGCGCCGCATGACCGATCGCGATCAGCGCCGGGCCAAGGCGATAATCCTTCCCCCGTTGCGCCCGGACGAGATAACCGTCCCGCGTCATCGCGCCCAGCAGCGCGTGGCAGGATGCGGGATTGAGGTCCAGCTGCCGCACCAGCTCCGTCAGCGAATAGCCGCGCAGGGGCGCTGCCGCCATGAAGTTCAATATGTCGATGGCGCGTGACGCGGCCAGGGCCGGGCGGGGCATCGCCGTTCCTTCAGCTCAATTCCAGATCGTCCCAATTCACCACCGTGCACATGCGGTGGTAATCGGGGCTGAGCCACGGCGCGTTGACCTGAAGCCTGCGATGCTCCCGGTTCACATAATAATTCTTCTCGATACCGCCTTCGGGCGTCATCTGAAGCCAGTTCTGCGCCTCGGCATCCAGTTCGCGATTATAGCGCTCGAACGCCTCGGGCTTCACATCGACGCGCCGCTTGTCTTCCTTCAGCATGCGCATGACGCATTGCGCGGCATAGCTCGCCCAGATCAGCCACCATTGCGGCAGGCCGGTGCCCCCGGTCAGCGGCTGCGAATTGGGGCCGTACAGCATGAACAGGTTGGGGAATTGCGGCACCATCATCGACAGATAGGCACGCGGCCCGTCGCCTGCGTCCCAGGTGTCGTGCAGGTCCTTGCCTTCCAGCCCCTTGTAGCGCGCGGGCCAGAGATATTTGAGGACGTCAAAGCCAGTCGCGGCGATGACGATGTCAAAGTCCCGCTCCGTCCCGTCCGCCATCACAAAGCCGCTTTTCGTGAAGCGCGCCACCGATCCGGTCAGCAACTCCACATTGTCGCGTGTCAGCGCGCGATACCATCCATTGTCCACCACCGGGCGGCGCGACATGGGCGCATAATCGGGTATCAGCTTTTCGATCAGGTCTTCGCGTCCACCGGTTTCCTGCCGGATATAGTTGGTCAGGAAGGCGCGCAGGTCGTCATTGGCCTTGCTGACCTTGCCCCCCTGAGCCTGCCATTCGCGATCGACGCGCTGTAACCGATCGATGTCGAACAGCGGCATCGTCGCGGTATAGCGCGACCAGTTCCAATAACCGGGCATATTCTCGTTGAGCCACGCCAGTTCCGGCTCGATCAGCGCGCCATATTTTTCGCGCGGGCTGATCCATTGCGGGGTGCGCTGCACGACACTGACATGCCCCGCCTTTTGCGCCACCGCGCTCAGCAATTGCACGCCGGTCGACCCATTGCCGATGATGGCGACCCGCTTGCCGCTAAGGTCCAGCCCCTTCGGCCAGGCGGACGGATGGATGATCTGCCCGCCGAAATCATGCACACCCTCAATGTCGGGCAGCTGCGCATTGGCGAAGGTGCCGCAAGCGGTGATCACCACATTGGCGACGATCTCCTGACGTCCGCCGGGCGTTTCGACGTCCAGCTTCCAGACGTTGCGCCCTTCGTCAAACACCGCACCCTTCACATCATGGCCAAAGCGGCTGTTCGCCATCACCCCATATTTGCGCGAGACATGCTGGAGGTAGGTGCGCACATCCTCGCCCCGGTTGAAATGCTCGCCCCAGGGATAGAGTTTTTCGAAGCTATATTCATAGGTGATCGACGGCGTATCGACCCGCACATCGGGATAGCGGTTGATCGTCCAAGTGCCCCCCGCCTCCGGCTGACGATCGAGCAGCAGATAGGGCAGGCCCAGCAACTCGCACTGTACCCCGGCCGCGATTCCAGCCGGGCCGCTGCCGATGATGACGATGCGGAAATCTTCGGGAATTTTAGGCTTCTCGCCTTCCCATTCGACGGCGCAGGGAACGGCACGGAAGGCCGGAAGGTCACGCCGCGCCTCGAACTCGACATCCGTCATCTCGCCCGACAGCATCGTCATCAAGCGGCGCAGCTCGTCCTCGGGCGGCTCTGGCAGATTCACCGGACCGGCATTGTCCGCCAACCACTCGACCGCGCGCTCCTTCAGCAGCGCCTTCTGCCCGTCGCTCATCAGCGCAGCAGCGGGCAGAGCGCCAATCTCCTCATCCCCGCTATTCTGATACAGCGCGATCCGCAAAGCATTCAGGTCCGCCAGCTCAACGGCGCGCCGTATGCTGTCAGTGTCGATCGCCTTTGCCGCCGTGGCCATTCATCCCGTCCCATTCTTTTCAGACGCGTCCGAGTGCGCCCGTCTCATTTTTTGCAATATCGAAACTTCAGGCCGAGGTAAGCCGAACCCGCGCCATTTCCGCAATGCCGGAACAGCCACTCAAAAAGGCGCTATTCCTTGCGTTTCAATGACCCAGGAAATGGGGCGTGCGCCGCTCCATGAATGCCCGCGCCGCTTCATTTGCATCATGCGACAACAGGCTGATCTGCGCATTCGCCGCCGCCTCCTGCGCCATGCTTTCCTCCAGCGCGATCACTCCCGCCGCGTTGAGGTTGCGCTTCATCGCCGCGAATGCCGCCGTCGGCCCGCTGGCGAGCTTCGCGGCCAAAGCCGCGCATTCACGCTCAAGTGCCTCATCCTCAACCAGCCGATTGACCAACCGGCTCGCCAACGCTTCGTCCCCCAGCATTGGCTCGTCGAGCAGGAACATCTCCCGCGCCCGCGCCGCGCCAAGCAGCCGGGTCAGCAGATAGCTTGCCCCCGGATCGCCGCACCGCCCGGCGCTGGCAAAGGCCAGCTTGAACTTCACCGTGCGCGATGCAATCCTCAGGTCGCACGCCGCCGCCATGACCAGCCCGCTCCCCGCCACCGGCCCACGCAGGCAGGCGATGGTAGGCTTGGGCATGCGATGGAGCAGCAGCGGAATTTCGCCATGAATGCTCATCTTCGCCGCAGCCTCATCGGCCCGCATCGGCTCGTCCCGCGCCGCCTTGCCGTCGCCCGACAGATCATAACCCGCGCAGAAACCGCGCCCCGCCCCCGCCAGCACGACACAGCGCACCGCCGGATCAACCGACCAGCCACGCAGGGTCAGCGCGATCTCGTCCAGCATCGCCTCCGTCACCGCGTTCAGCCGATCCGGCCGGTTCAGCGTCAGCGTGGCGACGCCCCCGTCAACCTGCGCCAGGATGCTCATGAGTGCGACTTCACCTTGTCCATGCCCGCCACGATGAACTCGCCGGTCTGGCCATAGGCCGACGCATGGCCCAGCTGGTGGATATCGAAACAGCTTTGCAGCGCCGCGCTCTGCCCCATGATGTCGAGCGTCTGGTTCACCGCCCGCTTCGCCATGGCAAGCGCATGGGGGTGCATCTGCGCAATTTCGCGCGCCAGCGCCAGCGCCTCGGCATCCAGCTCAGCGCGCGGCACGACCCGGTTCACCATGCCCCGCCGCTCCGCCTCATGCGCGTCGATCGGCTTGGCGGTGAACAGCATCTCCTTCGCCTTGCGCGGCCCCAGCTCCCACGTATGCCCATGATATTCGACCCCGCCGATGCCCATCAGCACCACCGGATCGGAAAAGCGCGCATCGTCAGCCGCGATGATCAGATCGCACGGCCATGCAAGGAGCAGCCCGCCCGCGATGCAGGCGCCCTGAACCGCCGCGATCGAAGGCTTGGGAATATCCCGCCAGCGCCTGGAATAGCCGAGATAATGTTTGGCTTCCCATTCATGGATGCCCAGCAGCCCGCGCTCCGGGATCGTCTCGCGGATGCGGTTGAACGACCCGTCGCGAATGGCCTCCGCGCTCACATCATGCCCGGCGGAAAAATGCTTGCCCTCCGCACGCAGCAGGATGACGCGCACGGACTCGTCCGCCGCCGCCTTTTCCCACGCTTCGTTCAACTGCTGCAAAAAAGGTTCATTCTGCGCGTTCGCCCGGTCGGCGCGATCCAGCGTGATCGTCGCCACCCGTTCCTCGACCGCGTAACGGATATATTCTACCATCTGACTTACTCCTGGACCGCTGGTTGCGCGCGATCGGCGCTGCGGACATCCGTTACCCGCGCCCTTCCGCACTGCCGGAAGCGCGCCGCCGCCAAATTGACATGTTGCACTTCAGGATGGCCAAGCAGAAGGGCGCGAACAAGGTGAAAACGGCATGAATCTCGAACTTAGCGAACAGCAGGCGATGATGCAGGAAGCAGCCCTGCGCTTCTTCGACCGCGAAGAGGTGGTGCAGGCCGCCCGCGCGTCCAAAGGCGCCGTCGACGCCAGCCTGTGGAGCCAGGCGGGCGAGATGGGCTTCATCACCATGCGCGCGCCCGAAGATCGCAGCGGCCTTGGCATGGGCCTCATGGAAGCCGCGCTGATCTGCGAAGCGGCGGGCCGGGGCGCAGCGCCTCTCCCGATCGCGGACGGCATCGCCGCCTGCGCGCTTCTGGGCGGGCTTGAGGGCGAAGCCGCCGCCGCGCTGCTCGATCAGGCATCCTCGACGCCCATCAGCTTCGACGCGCAGGACGGCTGCATCCAGCTCAGCTGGCAATCCGACGCCATCCACGCCGCCATGCCCAATGGCGAAGCGCGCATCATCGCCAGCGGCAATGCGGCACGGCAGTCATACGAAGCCGGCCTCACCGAACGAACCCTGCTCCGCTCGGCCTGGCTGGTCGGCGCAGGCACCCGCGCGATCGAAATGGCCGCCGCCTATGCCACCGACCGCAAGCAATTCGACCAGCCGATCGGCGCGTTTCAGGGCGTGGCTTTCCCCCTCGCCGACTCCATCACCGACATGGAGGGCGGCCGCCTGCTGCTATGGCGCACCATCTGGGGCGTCGCGCAGAAGCAGCCCGAAGCAGGCGCGCTCGCCGCCATGACCAGCTGGTGGACCGCCACCACCGCCCGAGCCGCCGTGCGCCGGGCGCTGCGCACCTTCGGCGGCTATGGCCTGTCCGACGAATATGACATCCACCTCTATTTCCTCGCGATCGATCGCGTGGCCTTGGCGGAAGGCGATCCGGAGGACCGGCTGGTCGATGCGGGCGATCGCCTATGGGCAGGCACAACGACCGCCCTGCCCGACGCTGGCGACCCCGGCGTCGAAATGGGCTTCACCCCCGCCGAAGAGACGTTTGCGACAGAAGTACGCACCTTCCTCGCAACCGTCATGACGCCCGAACTGCAAAGCGCAGCAGCCACCTCCACCGACGGCCACCTGCCCGACCTCCACCGCAAGCTTGCCGCAGCGGGCCTCGCCTATCCCGATTGGCCCCGTGAATGGGGCGGGCAGGACCGCAGCCCCATGGAAGTCACCGCGCTCGGCCGCGTGTTCGAGGAATTCGGCATCTCACGCATCCCGATCGGCTGCACCAACATGGGCGCGCGCATGACGATGAAGTTCGGCTCGCCCGAACTGAAGGCCGAAGTGCTGCCGCGCCTCGCCGACGGATCGGCGCTCGCCTGCCTTGGCTTTACCGAGCCGGCATCAGGATCGGACATGTACGCCGCCCGCACCCGTGCCGTGCGCGATGGGGATGACTGGATCATCACCGGGCAAAAGATGTTCACCACCGGCGCCCATATCTCCGACTATATATTGATGCTCGCCCGCACCGATCCCGACGCGCCCAAGCATAAAGGTATCACCATCTTCTTCTTCCCCATGAGCCTGCCAGGCATCACGATCCAGCCGGTCGACACGCTCCAGGATGAACGCACCAACATCACCTTCTATGACGAAGTGCGCGTGCCCGATCGCTACCGGCTCGGCGAAGTCAATGGCGGGCTCAAGGTCATGGCGGCCGCCATGGAAATCGAACATGGCGGCGAAGGCTATCATATCTATCACCACAGTCTCATGCGCGCCGCGCTGGATTGGGCAGGCAGCAGCGACGCGGCGGGCAAGCGCGCGATCGACAAGCCTGCGGTCCGCGCCCGCCTTGCCCGCGTGCGCACCCATCTGGAGATCGCGGACCTCATGTGCCGCCGCGTCACCTGGGCGATAGAGACAGGCCGGATGACCCGCGCCATCGGCCCGATGGCCAAAATGTTCACCACCGAAATCTACATGGCTGACGCTGCCGATCTCGCCGCCCTTGCCGCGCCCGGCACGCTCACCCATGGAACGCCCGCCTTGGCGAAGATCGAGGAATCCTACCGCCAGTCGATCGGCCAGACCATCTATGGCGGCACCAGCGAGGTTCACCGCACCATCATCGCGCAGCATCACCTCGGCCTGCCCCGCGCCTGACCTGCGGCCTTCCATATGCGCGGAAAGTTGCGCACCCGCGTTGATCCTGATCGCGATCCGATGATCTTGGCTCCCATGACCTGAGCCGTTGCGCATGTGGCGGCTCCCTGGGAGACAAGCTGATGACGAACCCGGCACCGCTGACCATGTCAGATGCCCTCCCGGCGGTTGGACCGGACGCTATCGCCGCATCATCCCCGCTCCAGGGCCGACGCCGCACGGCAATGCTGCTGATGCTCGCCTTCATCTACAGCCTCAACTATCTTGACCGCCAGATCGTCGTCATCCTTCAGGAACCCATAAAGGCTGACTTCAAGCTCGCTGACTGGGAACTCGGCCTGCTGACCGGCGGGGCCTTTGGCATCTTCTATACCCTGATGGGCATTCCCATCGCCCAGCTGATTGATCGTGGCGTCAATCGCGTGCGGCTGATCGCGCTGTTCACCGCCAGCTGGAGCATCATGACGGCGCTCTGCGGCCTCACCCGCAGTTTCGGCGCCTTCTTCGCCGCGCGCATGGGCGTTGGACTTGCCGAAGCAGGCTTCGCCCCCGCCGCCCACTCCCTCATCTCCGATCTCTACCCGCCCCGCGAGCGACCCGCTGCGGCGGGCCTCTTCGCCATCGGCGTGCCGGTCGGAATCATGGCGGGCCTATCCATCGGCGGCATCGTCGCGCAGGCGACGGATTGGCGCACAGCCCTTCTGCTGGCGGGCGTCCCCGGCATCCTGATCGCGATCCTCTTTCCCCTCATCGCCCGTGAGCCGATCCGTGGCGGAACCGAAGACCCGTCCGATCAACCAGCACAAACGCCAGAGTCGCTGACTTTCTTCCAGAGCCTGCGTGTCTTGGCGCGGCGCCGGGCCTTCGTCCACATTGCCGCCGGTACGGCGATCATGGCCTTCGCCCAGACCGGCATTTCGACCTGGCTGCCTTCCTTCCTCATCCGCAACCATGGCATGAGCCTGGCACATGTCGGCATCGGCCTTGGCCTGTTGACCGGCATATGCGGGGCGATCGGCACCTGGGCCGGCGGGTGGCAGGGGACACGCCTTGCCAAGTCAGGCCTCCACATGGCGCTCTGGCTGCCGATCGCGGGGATGCTCCTCTCCATCCCGCTGGACATTGTCGCGCTCAGCATGGCGGATGGGCAGAGCGTTCTCCTCATCCTGATCCCCAGCTACATTGTCGGCTCCTTCTGGACCGCGCCCTCCATCGCCCTCATCCAAAGCCTCGCGCCGGTGTCGATGCGTGCGCGGGCGAGCGCCGTGAACATCGTGGCGGCGAACCTGATCGGCGTATCGATGGGGCCACTTGCCGCAGGCGTGCTCAGCGACGCTTTCGCCTATCTGCGCGGGGGTGACGCGGCGCTTGGCCTGCGGGATGCGCTGATCTGCCTCACCGCCTTCTTCCTGTGGGCCGCCTGGCACTGGACCATGGCGGTGCGCGCCCTCAAGCAGGAAAGTACAACGGCCGTTTGAATTGATTGCGTGAGATCGGGATTATAAAATAAGGACGATCCGGAACACGGACGAATAGGAGAGAGAGGATAAGCCATGGCCACCGGAAACGCGAAACGCCAAGTCACGCACAATATGGGCGCGATGGACACCCGCCCCGTAAAACATCTGGAATTTGACGGTCCCCTGCCGCAACCGACCAAGGACATGGATCAGATCCGCGCCGATCTCGACCGCGCGGGCTATGCGATCGCGGCAGAGGTCGTCAGCCGGGACAAGGCGCGCGAGATGCGCGACTTCCTCGCCGCCGAGATCGCCCGCGAAGAAGCGATCGACGAAGAGCGCGTGCGCCGTTTCTACACCGACAATGACGATCTCAACCGCCGCATGTCGGGCTGCCATCTGATGAACCGGGAACGCTTCTTCCGCGACATTCTGGAACATGAAATGCCGCTTCAGCTCACCCGCGAACTGCTGGGGCCGCAGACACTGGACGAATCCTATCTGGTGCACAGCTATGGCGCCAACGTCACCCGTCCCGGGAGCGCGCAGCAGGGCATTCACCGCGACCGCAGCGGCGCGATGCCTTTGTCCGCCGGTGCCGCGCAGACCCGCTTCATCTGGTGCCTCGATGATTTCGTCGAAGCCAATGGCGCGACCCGCATGGTCCCCGGCAGCCATCGCGACACGGAACCGCAATCCTGGGCGGTCCAATATGAATCCGTGCCTGCCGAAGCGCCTGCCGGGTCCGTGCTCATCTACACCGACCTGCTGCTGCATGGCACGGGCGCGAACACATCGACGGACCTGGAGCGCGCTGGCGTGATCGTCGGCTATTGCCCGCCCTGGTGGAAGCCCATGATCAACTTCCCGATGACGATCGACCCTGAAGTGATGAAGGGCTCGTCCAAGGTCCTGCGCCAGATCCTCGGCTACAGCTCCGTCTCTGTCGGCTTCGACGAACCCTGGACCTATGCCCCTGACGCCGTGAAGGACCTGATCGTCCCGCCAGAGATGGAATGGTGAGGTAAAGGAGAGGTTTGCCGGCACCGGACCGGCCGGGCCTGCTCGTCCGGCGCCGCTCCACATTTGCGGATCAACGCACCTCAGCGCTTGCGAATTTGATGCGCCTGCGCCATGCCTCCCCAGATAATTGCACCCGGCCATGAAGTTTCAGCTGCGCGGACCGGGTGCCCGCAATGTGAGGAGAGAATGATGGCGCCCATGGAGGAGAGGCCGGCCCGCCCGGCCTATGCGCTTTATATCTTGCTGCTGCTGCTGGCGATCAATTCGCTCAGCTACGCGGATCGCCACGTCTTCTCTGTCCTCATCCCGGCAATCAAGACGGAATTCGGCGCGTCCGATTCGCTGCTTGGCCTCGTCGGCGGGCCCGGTTTCGTCGCCAGCTATGTGTTGTTCAGCATGCCGCTCGCCCGTTTCGCCGACCGATGGTCGCGGCGCGGGGTCCTCACCCTGTCGGCCACGCTCTGGAGCGCCGCGACGGCGGCATGCGGTGCGGCTGGCAACATGCTGCAAATGAGCATTGCCCGCCTGATGGTCGGCATCGGCGAGGCGGGCGGCCTGCCGCCAGCGCAATCGCTCCTCGCCAGCCTCTATGACGAACGCCGCCGGTCGAGCGCGATGGGCGTTCTTTCCGCTTCCACCTATATCGGCGTCGTGCTCGGCCTCACCGGCGGCGCGGCCGTCGCCGCGATGTGGGGCTGGCGCTGGGCCTTTTTCGCGCTCGCCATCCCCGGCTTTCCCTTGGCGCTCCTGCTCTGGCTCACCGGCCCGCGCCGCAGCAAGGCCGCGCAGACGCCCAGCGATGAGCCATCCGAAAGCCTGTGGCGAGCCATCCGGCGCTGCTGGTCGATCCCTTCCCTGCGCCTGCTGGGCCTGGGTGTCGGGACGTTCAACATTTTCGGCTATGCCGCCGCCATTTGGAAGCCCGCCTTCTTCATGCGGTCCCATGGCATGACCATTGTCGAAGCAGGCTCCTGGCTTGGCATCGGCGCGGCGATCGGCGGCATCACGGGCAGCTTGCTCAGCGGCGTCATCGTGGACCGCCTGCGCGTGCGTGGCGAAGAATGGCAGCTGCGCGTCCCGGCCATCGCCTTCCTGCTCGCCTTCCCGCTCTTCATCGTCATGTTCACGCTGCCCGGCGGCGCCGCCGTCCAGATCGGCGGCCTGCGCGTCCCCGGCGTCGCGCTGCTTTCCATCCTCACCGGCATGATGGCCGCGATGTGGGCGGGCCCTTCCTTCGGCGCAGCCGCCCGCCTCGTCCTGCCGCACCAACGGGCCCAGGCGACCGCGATGCTGGTCGTCATCATCAACGTCATCGGCAGCGCCTTCGGCCCCGTCCTGGGCGGCATCGTCAGCGACTTGCTCGCTGACCGGTTCGGTGCCGAATCCCTCCGCATCAGCCTCTTCTCGCTTTCGGTGCTGACGATTTTCGGCGGGCTGCTTTTCTGGCGGGCGTCCGTCCATTATCCCCACGACCTGACCCGCGTCGGTCGCTCCGATGAGGCCCCCTCACTGCTGGGCGAGGGGAAAATGAAGGAATCGACGCTCTGATCGCCGCAACAGAGCCACGAACAGGAGAAGATGGCATGAAAACTCACGCGATCGTGACCGGCGCTGCTGGCATATTGGGCCAGGCCGTCACCCAGGCGCTGGTCCAGGCAGGCTACAAGGTGACCGGCATCGACCGCGCCGACAGCGCGGGCACGGGGACGCAGGGCACTTATTTGGGCGGCGTCGATCTGGCGGACCCTGACGCAACAGCGGCCGCCGTCAATCAGGCGATCGACGCCAACGGCCCCCTCTCAGCCCTCGTCAACGTCGCGGGCACCTTCCGCTGGGAAACCGTCGCCGATGGCGATGCCGCGACCTGGGCGACGCTGTTCGACATCAACCTGCGCACCGCCGTCAACGCCGTGCGCGCCGCCCTCCCCTCGCTTCGTGAAGGCGGCGGCGCGATCGTCAGCATCGGCGCGGCCTCCGCGATCAAGGCGGGGGCGGGCATGGGCGCCTATGCCGCCAGCAAGGCGGGCATCGCAAAGCTCACCGAAGCGCTGGCCGAGGAAGAAAAGGACAATGGCGTCCGCGTCAACGCCGTGCAGCCGTCGATCATCGACACGCCCGCCAACCGCGCGGACATGAGCGACGCCGACTTCAGCCGCTGGGTGTCGCCAGCGCAGGTCGCCAGCGTCATTGCCTTCCTCCTGTCGGATGGCGCGGCCGCTGTCACCGGCGCCTGCATCCCGGTGACGGGCCGCTGCTGATCTGCCGCCAAACCACCGCCCTTGCATGCTAAAATCGCGCCGCAGCTACGCAAGAGTTGACATTATAGCCGGTAAGGTCACAGTTCGCGTGAATATTGCGGGAGGGGATTGGCGCAGCGGCCTGTTCGCGGCAGCGCCACCCGTCCGCTTGGGAACCCGGATCGGAATGGGGCTGTAATGAGTAATTGGGACAAGGAAGTCGACATTCTGGTGGTGGGGTCGGGCGCGGGCGGCCTCCTCGCGGGCCTTGTCGGAGCGCACAACCGCGCCGATGTACTGATCGTTGAAAAGGCCGATCTTTGGGGCGGCACGTCTGCCACGTCAGGCGGCGGCATCTGGATCCCGGGCAGCGACGTAGCCAAGGCGGCGGGCTTCGAAGATAATCTCGACGACGCGTTCACCTATCTGCGCGGCCTTTCGGCGGACAATGTGCCGGACGAAAATATCCGCGCCTATGTCGATAATGCCGCGCCCATGCTGCGCTGGGTCATGGCGAACACGCCGGTCCAGTATATGGCCTTCCCCTATCCCGATTATCATGCCGAAAATCCCGGCGGGTCGGCGCAGGGCTATCGCACCCACCTGCCCATGCCCATCGACGGCAAGCCGCTCGGCAAGGAAATCCGAACCCTGCGCTTCGCGTCTCCTGCGGCGAGCCTGTTCGGCTATCTCAACTGGCATTTCAGCGAAACGAGCGAACTGCTCTACCGCACGAAGGGCTGGATGAAGAACCTCGTCGTCAACATGTCGCGCTACTGGCTCGACCTTCCCTTCCGCCTGACCTCGCGCAAGGATCGCCGCCTGACGCTCGGCAATGCGCTGACCGGCGGCCTGCGCATGGCACTCGACAAGGCGGGCGTGCCCGTCTGGCTCGACACGCCGCTTAGCGAACTCATCCGTGAAAACGGCCGCGTCACTGGCGCAGTGGTCGAAAAGGATGGCAAGCCCTACCGCATCGGCGTGCGCAAGGGCGTGGTGCTCGCCGCCGGTGGTTTCGACAAGAACCAGACGATGCGCGACGCCAACTCGCCCCTTTATCCCACGTCCCGCTATTCGGGCGGCGTCACCAGCAATACCGGCGACGCGATCCGCGCGGGCGAAGCGGTCGGCGCCAACATGCTGAACCTGCAATCGGCCTGGGCCGCGCCGGTCTTCTACGTGCCCGGCGAAGATCGCGGGCGGCTATGCACGGTCGAACGGGCGCTGCCCGGCTGCCTGATGGTCAACCAGAGCGGCAAGCGCTATCTGAACGAAGCCGCCTCTTACCATATCGTCGGCCAGCAAATGGCGCGGCGGGAAGCGGAACATCACGACGCCAGCCCCAGCTGGATGATCTTCGACCACAAATATCGCCACCAATTTCCGATGGGCCCGCTCTACCCGCTCATGCCAACTTTCATGCATAACAAGGGCGTGCGCAGCATCCTGAAGCAGGGCCGCTCGATCGAGGAGTTGGCGGGCAAGATCGGCATCGATCCGGCGGCGCTCTCCGCCACCATCGCCCGGTTCAATACCCATGCCGCCAAGGGTGAAGACCCCGAATTCCATCGCGGCGAAGCGGCCTATGACAAAATGTATGGCGACTTCCGCCACGGCCCCAACCCCTGCCTGCGTCCGCTCGACAAAGGCCCCTTCTACGCCATGCCCATCTATCCCGGCGACATCGGCACCAATGGCGGCCTGCTCACCAATGCAAAGGCCCAGGTTCTGGATGATGCAGGCGCGCCCATCCCTGGCCTTTACGCGGTCGGCAACAATGCCGCCTCAGCCATGGGGGAAAGCTATCCCGGCGCGGGCGTCACCATCGGCCCCGCAATGACCTTCGCCTATGTCGCCGCCCGCGACATGACCGGCGCGAACGCGTGATCCTGACCAGCTGGAGAAATGGCGCGCATGGCTGACCGGCAACGGCAGCTTGTGCGCCGCTTCTTCGACGGCCTCACCAGCGGGGCTTTCGATGCCGATCTTTTCGCGGATGATCTGGCCTGCTGGACTACTGCATCAGGAAAGATGGAGGCACGCCTATACCGCGCTGTACCTGCTATGCTGAAAAGCATCTTCCCCGATGGCCTTGCCTTCCACATCGATGCGATCATTGCGGAGGGCGATCGCGCCGCCGCCGAAGCCCGGTCTGAAGGAATGTTCGACGCCGGTCAGGTCTACACGAACGACTATGTTTTCCTGTTCACCTTCCATGGTGACCGCATTTCGTCAGTCGCTGAACATCTCAATCCCCTTCGGGTGCCCAAGGCGCTGGCTGCACGCATGATGGCCGCCCTATCGGCCTAGAGCATGATCCGGGCAAACAGGATCGGATCATGCTCCATTTACCTTTGATTTTCCGCATTTTCCGAGCCAGTAGATGATGCCATCCGCTTCGAAGATACTCTAGAGCGGGATCGTCATACACAAAGCATTCGCATCCGTTGCGTCGCCCCGACATGATCATGCTCCAGGCAAATATCCGCCGGAATTTGATCCTGCCTCTCGGGAAGACAGATGATGCGCGGTGATCGCATCACGCGCCACTCATCTCCCGCGCCGCAACCGTAACCACGCGCCGCCACTCGATCCTCACCAGATCATCACCGATCGCGGCTTCCAGGAACAGCCGATCACCCTCGAATGCATAATGGCGCGGCTGGTCTGATCCGATCCAGTCGGGATACCACGCCCCATCGACATGGTGGGTGATGATCCCGGCTTCCGCATCGATCGAAAAGCGCCCGAAATAGCCGCTATAGCCCCGGATCGATCCCCCGAGTGCCTCGTCGCTCACCTGATACACGCTGGGCTTGCCGAACAGGGGCCGGTTCGCCTGCATCAGGTGACAGCTCATATGCCCATCGGCACTGTACATGATCTGGCCGAGGGCATCCGTGCCAAAGGGATGATCCCGCGAGCCATCGGGATGAAAGGTCGTCCACAGGACCAGCTGCCACCCGCCAATGAACGCGGCAAAGGCCTCCTGCGCGCTCATCTCCGGGCGGGTGAGCCGCTCCGGCAATCCGTTTGCAACCATTCGCCCTCTCCCGGTCCGTTCTATCGATACCGATGATGCCTTGGTCGCCCGGCATGTCCACAAAGAAAAAGGGCCGGGTTTCCCCGGCCCTCTCTTTTTACTCGCCGCCGAAGCGATATTTCAGGCGCAGCCCGTACATGCGGGGTTCGCCATAGAGGCTCGTTTGATACAGCAACCCGCCCTGCTGGTACACGTTGCTGTTGCTGATGCGATAAAGCTTGTTGGTTGCATTGGTGACGAACAGCCCCACATCGAACCCGCTGCCCGCAACGCCGTTCCAATCGAGCGACATGTTGAGCAAGCCGAACGCTTCCAGATAGGCGCCCGGCTGCTGCGCAGGCACGTTGCCGGGATCAGTATACTGACGCGAACTGTGCGAATAATTCACGAAGAAGTTCAAATCACCCATGTCATCGCCAACCGGTATCGTGGCATTCGCATGAATGCTCCAGATGTATGGCGAAACATATTGGAAGGGCAGACAGCTCAGGTCCACCGTGCCGCCCGGCGCCACGCCACCGTTACAGCCGAAGCCACCGGTGCTCGTGGTGAACTCATATGTCTTGTACTTCGCGTCAGTGTGGCTGAAGTTACCACCGATCTCCAGGCCCTTGAACGGCTGCATGGAAGCTTCGACTTCGACACCCTTGATCCGCGCGTCGGCATTCCGGACGACCGCGCCACCAGCAGCCGACGCGGGATTATAGTCCGCCCCAGCCCGCTGAATGTCCTTGTAGTCCAGCAGATAGGCGCTGGTATTCAGACGGAATGGCACATCGGCAATCCGGAAATCGGCCTTGAAGCCAGCTTCATAGGATGTGACCTTTTCCGGCTGGAAGGTTCGGGTGTTGGTGAACACGGCCTGCTGGTTGAACCCGCCTGCTTTGTACCCACGGCTCACCTTGCCGAACAGCAGCACGTCGCGCATCACCTTGTAATCAAGTCCGATCAGCCAGGTCGAAGCCTTGCTGTTCAGTTCCGCGGTGTAGGTGCAATCCGCGATGGCAGTCGCAAGAGGCACGGTCAGACCACTCGATGCGCAAGTCGCGTCAGTTCCATTGATCTCCGGTACGAATGCCGTCGAAAAACCACGGATCTTGTCCCAGGTGTGGCGATAGCCGCCGGTCAGACGCAAGCTCTCCAGAGCAGGCGACACCGCTCCGAAATCGAATGTTGCCTGAGCGTAGAGGGCCTTCGACGTCTGGGTCGTGCCGTAAGTGCTGTAGTTTGACGGACACACGATATTGGATCCGGTGAACGCAGCCGGGCAGTAGACGATCGCTGCGCCAACCTGCTTGCCGCTCGGCCGCTGGTCATAATAGAAACCGCCGACCGTGTACGTCAGATGCTTGTCGAGGGTGGATCCCTGCAGCTGAAGTTCTTCCGTGAACTGCTTCAGATCGTCACGCGGGAAGCCCGGATCCGACGCATTGAGATATGTCAGCGGCGTGTTGTCACCTGGCAGCAGGACCTGGCCTGGAGCGGGCAGGCGATTGGGATCAACATCATGCTGCTGCAGGATCGTGCCGTCGCTGTCATAGGCATAATCCAGCTTCAGTTTCTGGAAGCTGACAATGTTGCGCAGCGTCAGTTCGTCGCTCAACTCGATATCGGTCGTGTTGGAAACGCCCCACGTCTTGGTGCGCGAGAAGATATCGACCCCGAGTGCGGTCTTGCGCGGGCCCAATGCATTGGCCTGTGCCGATGCAGCGCGATACACGTCGCAGGATGCGACCGCGTTCGGAATGGTTGGCCCTTCGATGCAGAAGGGGGCCGGCGAGCCATCGGCAGGGTTCACAAGGCTCTTGAGCCCTTCGATGTTGAAGCCCTTGTGGACGAAGCCCGCGCCATTGTTGCTGGACTTCGCACCATAAATCATCGTGTAGTTTTCAATGGTCTCGGTCGGCTTGAAGGTGATGCCGATGCGGCCCGAATACCAATGTTCGTCGTCGCGATCCTTGTTCCATACGACATCGCGCGTAAATCCATCGCGATCATGGAAGGCGCCGACGACGCGAACCAGCAGCTTGTCTTCGATAACGGGAACATTGACCGCGCCTTCGACGTAACGGCGGTCATAATTGCCGATCTCGCCCTTGATCCAGCCGCCAAACTCGTTCGTCGGCTTCTTGGGCACCAACAGCACGGCGCCACCGGTCGTGTTGCGACCGAACAGCGTGCCCTGCGGGCCGGACAGTACCTGCAGATTCTCAAGATCGACGAAGTTGCCAGGGCCGCCCTGCTGGCTGAGCGTGATGCCAGCGGGCAGCGGCACTTCGTTCATGTAAACGACGACGCCCGGCGATGCCTGGAAGGTGGCGCCTTGGCCGCGAATGGTGAAGGACTGCGATTCACGCGACCCCTGACCGTTGGGACCAACCACCAGCGACGGGACGCTCGCCTGAAGGTCCTGCTCCTTGGCGATGCCCTGTTGCTCCAGCCGATCGGCGGACAGCGCGGTGATGGCGATCGGAACATCCTGGTTGCGTTCCGCGCGCCGGTTGGCGGTCACGACGATATCGGTGAGGCCGATATTCTCGCCCGCGCCCTGCGGCTGTGCTTCGGTTTGGGCCAGGACGGCCGGGGCGAATATTGAGACGGCAAAACCAGCCATCATGCTGGTAGCAAGCAACGGCAATCGACGCCGCGCGCGGATAACAGACGACATTCACACTCTCCTATGCATGTAGTGCAGAGGTCTGCGGCGTCCACCGCAGCCCCAATCCTCTCCAGACGTTTTTTACTGAATTGATTTTTGTTACCGATCCGACCGGATCAGCCTATGCAGGCAAGGGTAAGATTAGGCGCGCGCGCTGGCGATATTCGGGATAGGTGCTGCTGCCGCGTCTCTGCCGGTCATCTTCATGATGTCATACAGGCCGCACATCTGGACTCCCCTTTTTGGTTCAGCGCCACCTCCGTTTACCGGAACGTTATGTAAGCACTCACTTCGGGCGGCCTAATAACATGCCATGATGTGAAATCAATATCCTAACTGCGGCCAATTCACCATTTCATCCATTAATTAGAGCCACATTTACGCCACTCCGTTACGGAAATGCGTAGAACCGCACTCCTCGCTACGGTCCGCGCCGCGTCTCGCCTACGCTTCGGATCATGGCATCATCTTCCACGCTTCAAGGACGCAAGATCCTGGTCACCGGCCCCGCTGGCCAGATCGCCTTTCCGCTTGCCCGTTCCCTCGCGCTTTTCAATGAAGTCTGGGGCATCGCCCGCTTCAGCGATCCTGCGCAGCGACGGGAAGTCGAGGATGCGGGAATCAGGACCCTAGCCGTCGATCTCCAGCAGCCTGACTTTTCCGACCTCCCCCGTGACTTCACGCATCTCTTGCATCTCGCCGCTTCGGTCGAAGGCAGCGATTGCGATCAGGCGATCACCACCAATGCTGAAGGAACCGGCCTGCTCCTGTCCCACTGCCGCAATGTCGAAGCGGCGCTGATCATGTCGACCGTCGCCGTCTACAAGCCGCACCCCGACCCGCGCCACGCCTATAGCGAAACCGACCCGCTCGGCGACGCCATGCTGCCCGGCATGACTGCCTATTCAGTCGCGAAGATCGCGCAGGAAGCGGTCGCCCGCTATTGCGCGCGCGAGTTCGGCATACCCGTCACCCTCGCCCGGATGGGCGCGTCCTACGGGCCGCGCGGCGGATTGCCGACACTGGTCGCACAAGCCATGGCGGAAGGCCGCCCGTGGATCACGCGGTCCGATCCCTGCCCCTATAATCCGATCCATGACGACGATCTGCTCGCCCAACTGCCCGCCCTACTCGACGCTGCGAGCGTCCCCGCGACCATCGTCAATTGGGCAGGGGATGACATGGTGAGCGTGCAGGACATGGCCGCCTATGCCGGAAGTCTGCTCGGCCTCCCTGCGCGTGTCGAGATCGCTCCCGCGCCCGGCGCGCAGCCCGGCTCCGGCGTCGACAACGCACGGCGTCTCGCGATCACCGGACCTTGCCGGGTCAACTGGCGCGAAGGCTTGCGCCGGGTCATGATGCAGCTTTACCCCGGCCGCATGAGCAGCCACGATGCGCCTGCATCCCAAGGATGACAATGAGAGGAGAGCGGAGATGCCGCGCTGGGTGAACCGGCCCGAAGGGTCGAATTGGGGCGACTTCGGTGAGGATGATCAGATCGGCCGGATGAACCTGATCACGCCGGAACGCCGCCGCGCCGCGATGGCGGAGGTTCGGGAAGGCATCGCCTTCACGCTCAGCCTGCCGCTCAACGTGCCCACCATTCCCCTCACGCCTTTCCGTCGCCCGCCGCTGCTCAGCGCGGCCTGCGATGAGGAAGGCGACATGTACAACCGCCTCGACCCCAATGGCGAAGAATCCACCTGCGACGACAGGGTCCTGCTATACACGCAGCACTCAACGCAGTGGGACGCGTTGTCGCATCGGGGCCGCACCTTCGACGCGGACGGAGATGGGGTGGCGGAACTGGTCTATTATAACGGCTTCCGCGCTGGCGATCATGTCAGCGGTGGTGAAGGTGCCGCTGAGGCGCCCTGCGCCCGCGCGCTCGGCATAGAGACCTTGGCGACAGCCGGGGTGCAAGGGCGCGGCGTCCTGGTCAACCTGAAGGCCGCCTATGGAACGGAGTACCGACCGATCACGCGCGACGATCTGCTGCGCGCGATGGATGCCCAGCGCGTGGAGGTGCGCACAGGCGATTTCCTGCTGCTCTACACTGGTGTCGATCGCATGCTGCTCGACCGGGAAGCGCGCGGCGAGGATGTGCCGCTTGCAATGGCCGGGTGCGCGCTCGACGGGCGTGACGAAAGCCTGCTCCAATGGATCATCGACAGCGGCATCACCGCCATCTGCTCGGACAATCTCGCGATCGAGGCGCTCGACCTCATTCTCTCGCCCGAACCGCCGCCGATCCGCCTGCCTGTCCATGACCTCTGCCTGTTCCGCCAGGGCATTTTCCTGGGTGAACTCTGGTATCTGGAAGAACTGGCCCAATGGCTTGGCGAACGGGGCCGCCATGCTTTCCTGCTCACTGCGCCGCCGCTCCGCCTGCCCGGCAGCGTGGGCTCACCCGTGACGCCGATCGCTACAGTCTGACGGCCCGGCAGGTCCGGTCATGCTTTGCGGGTGCTCGGATCCTCGTTGGACATGCCGCTGGCGCCATTCAGGAACAGGTTCGTCACGGCTTCGGCATTGGCCCTGATCTGCGCCGGGGTCATCGCCTTCTCATTGTAGATGATGCGGTTCTGCCACCGCCGCAGCAGCAGGGCGACATAAAATTCCGCCAGCGTCGTAGCCTGCGCCTTGGCAAAACCATGCGCCGTCAGGATATTCTGCAGCGGTTCCAGCTGAAACCGCTCGAATTGCCGACGGGACACTTCCTCCAATTGAGGAAAGCTGATGCATTCACGGAAAATGATGCGGGCCAACCGTACCTGTCGGTCTTCATTGACGCGGCTGCTGACGTGCAGCGCATATCGCATCAACTGTTCACGCAGGGTGCCTTTCCCATCTGTCGGAACATGATGGCGGATCGCCGACATCTCCAGACAGGCTTCGAACAGCGCGACCTTGTCCGTGTAACGGTTATACACCGTGCGCGTCGACACGCCCGCCCGCTCGGCGATGGATCGCACGGACGCACCATGAAATCCATGGCTGGAAAACTCCTCCAGCGCCGCCTCCAACATCGCCTCATGCTTCAGCTCGGCTTCACGGGCATTGGGCCTGCCGACCCGCCTCTTCGCCCCCTCTTCGATTTTTTCTGCCTCGCTGCTGATCATCGGCTGGCGTCGTCCCCCTCTTGGCCTGGCACCATGACGCTGCACGAATGCCGTGCAGCTGACGCCAGCTATAGGACATTTTGGCCGGTGCAGATAGAGGCAGCGCGGGCCGCGGAGCCCGCCAGCAAGCGCGAGACCGTCAAGCTGGGACGGGCGGGATCGGCGGCATCTCGGGCACATTATGGGCGTAGCCCATTTCCTCGTACCGCTCGGCAATCCGCCAGCCTTCGCCGGTCCGCACCAGCTTGTCGCGATACCAGAGGCCGATGAAGAACACCTGCTCCTTGCCATCGTCACCCTTGTAGACCATCGGGTTGAACAGCATGGTCCGGCTGCGGGCTGTGTCGCCGTCCAGTTCCAGCTTCGTCGTCGCGACCATATGCTGGAAGAGGGGGAACCGCTCCATGGCAACCGGCAACCATGCCTTGATCTGCGCGACGCTGCCCTTTGCCCCGCCCGTCTCGCTATAATCGATCACCGCGTCAGGCGTGAAGACTTCGTCCAGTCCGTCCCAGTTCCGCTCATCGATGGCATAGCTGTAGCGGGACAGAAGATCCTGAATTTCAAGCCGGTCCGAAATTTCCTGGAGCGAAAGCATCAGACATCCTCCTTCTGATTTTATGAACCAGATCAGGCCTGCGAGGTTCGCGCTTGTCAAGTTTTTCCGTGCATGAGCCTTGAATTGCGTAGCAAATTGACGCAAGCATCGATCAACAAATTAAAAGATGAGGAGAGGTACATGCGTCTGGATGGCAAGATCGCGGTTGTGACCGGCGCGGCGTCCGGGATCGGCTTGGCGGTGGCAAGGCGGCTCGCAGCAGACGGCGCAAAAGTCGTCATCGGTGATCGCAATGCGCAGGGTGTCGAGGACGCCGCGCAGGCCATTGGACCGGCGGCCACCGCATTGGCGCTCGACGTCGCGGATGAAGTATCCTGCAAAGCCATAATCGATCGCGCTGTCACGCTTCATGGCGGGCTCGACATCCTCTGCAACATCGCTGGCGTGCTGGACTTCGGCCGCTTCGAAGATGTCGATCGCACCCGTTGGGATCGGGTTATCTCGGTAAACCTGACGGGCGTCTATCAGATGTGCCGTGCGGCCATGCCTCATCTGGTCGCGCGGCGCGGCAATATCGTCAACATGGCTTCCGCCGCCGGTCTTGTCGGCGTGCCCTATAATTCGGCCTACACCGCATCCAAGCATGGCGTGGTCGGCTTGACCCGTGCGCTCGCGCTCGAATTTTCGAAGGAAGGCGTGCGCGTCAACGCCGTCTGCCCGGGCGGAGTGGATACGCCGATGCTGCATCAGACGCCGCCGGACAATATCGACTGGCAGATGGTCATGCGTTCGGCCTCCTGGCTCGACAGCGGCGCGATGGCGACCACCGACGACATTGCCGACACCGTCGCATTCCTTGCATCGGCGGAGGCCAAGCGCATCACCGGCGTGGCCTTCCCCGTCGATGGCGGCCAGACAGCAGGCTGACCTACCCCAACCTTTAAGCTTTTGAAGAAGAGTGAAGACCATGGCGACCCAGCCCGACCAGATCCAGACCCAGCCCCTTGAACGGGAGGCGCTGCTGCAACAGGCGCGCGAGCGGGCGGGGCTCTCCGATTTCGGGGACGAATGGTTCTTCGAGCCGATGGACCGCTATATCGAAGCATCGAACCGCGAAGGGCGCCTGACCCCTGCCGGGCGCGCTTCGACGACAGAGGTCATTGTCAAGGGCCTGGTCAGCCGCCTGCGCATGTTGGAGGACATCAAGCGCCACCCGGAAATCCTCGACGAAAAGGTCGATGTCGCTGGCATCATCCTGGGCCTGCCGCGCACCGGCAGCACCATCTTCCAGCGCCTGCTTGCCAGCGCGCCCGGCATGACGGGCCTGCGCTGGTACGAGGCGCAGAATTTCGCTCCCTTCCCCGGCGAAGAACGCGGCAATCCGGTCGAACGCCGTGCCTATGCGCAGGCGATGATCGATGGCTGGCTGCAGCTTTCGCCCGAACTCGCCTCCATCCATCCCCTCGAACCCGACGCGCCGGACGAGGAAATCCTGGTCCTCGGCCAGATGTTCGTCAGCACCATGATAGAGGGCATGAATTATGTGCCAAGCTTCAGCCGCTGGCTGAACACATATGACCAGTCCAAAGGGCATGAGGACCTCAAGACCATCCTCAAATATCTTCAGTGGCAGGACCCTTCGCGCAAGGGCCGCAAGTGGATTTTGAAGAGCCCCTCCAACCTCCCCTATGCGGAAGTCGCGGCAAAGGCTTTCCCGGACGCGCTGCTCATCATGACGCACCGCGACCCGTTGCAGACCGTGCCCTCCTACGTCTCCATGCAGGCGGCGCTGTACAAACTCAGCGCCACTCTTACTGACGAAGAAGTCGGTGCCTTCTGGTTCCCGCGCCTTGTCGAATGGATGCGCCTGTTCGAAGCAGCGCGTGAACGGATCGGCGAAGACCGCTTCATCGACATCGACTATCGTGAAGTAGGCAAGGAACCGATGGCGCAGGCTGAACGCGTCCTCTCCCGCATGGGCATCGCCGTCGATGCGCAGCTGGAAGAAGTGCTCGCCGAATTCCTCGCGGGTAACAAGCGCGAGCAGCGGCCGATGCACGACTATTCGCTCGAACGCTTCGGGTTGGACGAAGAGGCGATCAAGCGCGAATTCGCCACCTATCGCGAACGCTACATCCTCTGACCATGGAAGTCCGGCCCGGCATATTGCGCACACCCGAAGCCTGCTTCGACGCACTGCCGGGCTATGACTTCGCCCCCCATTATGTGGAGGTGGAGGATGAGCAGCTTGGGGCCCTCCGCATGCATTATGTGGACGAAGGGAACCGCGATGCTCCCATCGTCCTGATGCTGCACGGCAATCCGACCTGGAGCTATCTCTACCGCCACATGATCGGCCCGGTGGCGGCGGCGGGCTATCGCGTCATCGCGCCCGACATGATCGGCTTCGGCAAGTCCGACAAGCCCGCCTCTCGCGCAGACTATGGCTTCGACCGCTTCGTGCAATGGATGCGCGCCTTCGTCGAGGCGCTCGATCTGCGCGGCATCACCCTCGTCTGCCAGGATTGGGGCGGCCCCATCGGCCTGCGCGTCCTTTCGGAATGTCCGGAGCGCTTCAACGCCGTCCTCGCCACCAATACGCTGCTGCAAAATTGCGACCCGCCGCCGCTGGGCGTTGCCAACTGGCCCGGCGAGCAAATCGCCGCCTGGGTCGAAACCTGCCGCACCAGCGAAGACCTGCCGCTCGACCTGCTCGTCGGCCGCGCCTGTGCAACGGATGTTCCGGCAGACGTGCTCGCCGCCTACGCCGCGCCCTTCCCCGACGCTTCCTACAAGAAGGGCATGCTCCAGATCACCTGCGGCATCCCGATCGCGGAAGGCGCGGAAGGGCTGGAAGCAAACCGCGCCGCCTGGCGCTTCCTCGAAAGCTGGGACAAGCCTTTCCTCACCGCCTTCAGCGATCAGGACCCCGCGACCATTGCTTGGGAAGAGGTCTTCCAACGCCGCATCCCTGGCACCAAAGGGCAGCCGCACACGCGCATCCCCAATGGCGGCCACTTCGTCCAGGAAGACCAGGGCGCAGCACTCGCAAAAGTGCTGATCAGCTTTCTGCGCGCCAACAACTAAACCCTGTTCGTCCTGAGCTTGTCGAGGGGCGCGCACCCCCTAGTGAAACTCCTGCCGGAACGCACGCGGGGTCAGTCCGGTCGCGCGCCGGAACGCGGCGCTGAACGCACTCGCGGTCGCAAAGCCCAGCGCCTCGGCGATGCGGTTCATCGGCAGCACGCCGCCCCGGATCATGTCCTGCGCCCGCTCCATCCGGATCGCCACTGCATGGTCGGACAGCGCCAGGCCCGCCGTCGCGGCAAAGGATCGCGACAGGTGCGACCGGCTGATCCCACACAGGCTCGCAAGCGCCTGCGTCGTCGGCCATTCTCCATCACTGGACCGCAACGCTTCCTCGATCCGGGCAAGCTGCCATGGCGCAAGTCCGCCCTGCGCGGCGTCAGCCTGCCGCGGCCGCCGGAACAACCGCGCCAACTCCACCATCGCCAGCTGCACGAGCGCCTCGACCGCCATCTCCGCGCCAAAGCCCGGCGTCACCGTCTCCTGCTTCAGCCGCTCCGCCAGCGCCATCAGCACCGGTGAGCTGATCGACGCGCACCGGCTGAGCCGCCGCGAATCCCAATCGGACAGGCCAGTCACCGCTGCGAAGCGCACCGGATCGAAACGGCAGGTCAATATGTCGAGCGTGCCCCCATCGCCGCGCGAATGCATCGCTATGCCGCCGGGCCGCAGCATCAGCCGGCCGACCTTGTGCCGCCGCCGGTCGCCCAGATCGAACATGATCTCGCCCTGCGTGCCTTCGGCGCGGGGCATGACGATCGACAGGATCGGCGCTTCGTCCAGTTCCCACATCTCGTTGGGCCGGGGCAGTTCATAGCGGCGCAGTTCGACGCGCGCGGCGCTGCTCGTCACGACGGCCAGCACCGTCCACGGCCCAGCCGCGCTGCCCAACGGAGCCTTGGGGCCGATCAGAACCTGCTGCGTCATATGCGCAACGATAATCTCATGCACGCAAGAGAACAAGCACTGGCTATGCGCAGAAAAAACTGCCATCTACAACGCAACAAAGCAAAAGACGGAGAGTGTTTTCATGAGCAGAACCATAGTCGTGACTGGCGCAGCATCGGGAATCGGCGCCGCCACACGCGACAGGCTCGAGCGCGCGGGTCACCAGGTTATCGGTGTCGACCTGCGCAATTCCGACATTGATGCGGATCTCGGCACGGCGGAAGGTCGGACCAGCATGATCGATGAGGTCACGCGCCGCGCACCCGATGGCATCGACGCGGTCCTCGCCGGGGCCGGCATCTCGGCCCAAGGGATGGAACGGGAGACCATCGGCATCAACTATTTCGGCGCGGTCGCCACGCTGGAAGGACTGCGGCCCCTGCTCGCGAAGTCCGCCCGTCCGCGCGCCGTCGCCATCTGCTCCACCGCAGCCATATTGCCGTCCAACGCCCAGGTGGTCGAACTCTGCCTCGCGGGCAAGGAAGAGGCCGCGCGCGAAGCCATGGCGAATGATGGGGGCAACGCCTACTCCACGTCGAAAAACGCACTATCGCAATGGGTCCGCCGCGCCGCGGTGCAGCCCGAATGGGGCGGCGCAGGCATTTTGCTGAATGGCATCGGGCCTGGCGTGGTGAAAACGCCGATGACGACACCGCTGCTCAGCCAGCCGGACATGGTAAAGCTCATCAACCAGAGCAATCCGATCGCCGTCAACGAATATGCCGGGCCGGAACAGATCGCCGAACTGCTCGACTTCCTGCTCAACATGGAAAATAATTATCTGCTGGGTCAGTTGATCTTCATCGACGGCGGCAGCGACGCGATTTTGCGGCCGCGCCAGGTCTGACATCCAAGGCGCGGCAACGCGCAGGCCACAGAAACAAAATGAAGGGAAAGGATAGAGCGATGTCGGCTCTCAAAGGCAAGGTTGCCCTGATCACCGGGGCGGGACAGGGCATCGGGCAGGGCATCGCCACAGCCCTTGCGGCTGAAGGCGTGAATCTGCTGCTGGCAGGGCGGACGCTCGAAAAGGTTGAGGAAACCGCACGCCTTGCCGAAGGCCATGGCGTTCGCGCCATCGCCGTCGCCTGTAACGTAAAGGCAGCGGACGATCTCGCCGCTGCCGTCGATCGTGCGGTCAGCGATCTTGGCGGCGTCGATATCCTGATCAACAATGCGCAGGAAGTGCCGCTTGGCCTGCTTGATGAAGTGACGGACGAGGCTTTCCTGGCAGGGTTTGAATCCGGCCCCCTCGCCTCGTTCCGCCTGATGAAGCTGGTGCGTCCCCATATGGCGGCGCGCGGCGGCGGCACCATCTTCAACTTCGCCTCTTCCGCTGGCATCCGCTGGGACATGACCGGCTATGGCTGCTATGGCGCTGTGAAGCAGGCGACCCGTGTTCTTACCCGCGCGGGCGCGGCGGAATGGGGGCGGCAGAATATCCGCGTCCTCACCATCGCTCCGCACGCCGAATCGCCGGGCCTCAAATGGTGGATCGAAAATAATCCCGAGGAGGCAAAGGCCTTCTTCCGGACCATTCCGCTCGACCGCATCGGTCGGCTGGAGGAAGATATCGGCCGCGCCATTGTCGCCCTGTGCGGATCGGACCTGTCCTATCTGACGGGCGCCACCATCCCGCTTGACGGTGGACAGGCCAATTTCGACTGACCTGAAAGATTGATGGAGAAATCTGAATGGAAAAGCTGATCTGCGCTCTTTGGGCGCCCGAGGGCGTCTCGCGCGCCGACTATGCCGAACAGTTGAAAGCCGCGCTTCCCGCTGCGCTCAAGGAAGCGGGCGCAACTGCGATCCGCCTGAACCTGCGCGACGCGACCGTGGAACCAGCCGCGCCGCTCCTGCAAACATGGCAGCAGCCGCAGCAGGATGCGGTGGTGCAATTCTGGCTGCCCACCGCCAATGCCCATTTCCGCGGACCCATCGACGACATCCTGGCCGAACATAGCAGCCGCTTCGAGCTGTGGGTCGTTGCTGAATCCACCATCATTCCCAATCGGAATCATGCGCCGCAGGCCGGGTCACGCACCTGGGGATGGTCGCAGGCGAGCTTCATCTCCTTCCGCTCGGACATGAGCTGGGACGATGCCGTCGCGCACTGGCACCGGCATCACACCCGCGTCGCCATCGATACGCAGGCGAATTTCGAATATGTCCAGAATATCATCGTTCGCGCGCTGACGCCCAATGCGCCCGACTATGATGCCTTTGTCGAGGAATGCTTCACGCCAGAAGCGATGACCAACTCTCCCGCCTTCTTCGACGCAGTCGGCGATGATGAGAAATTCGCCCGCAATACAAAGGATATGGCGGACAGCTGCGCAGGCTTCATCGACTTTTCGCGCATCGACATCATTCCGACGAGCCAGTTCGACTTTGCCCATCTCGACGGGAAGTGAGATATCGGGAGGGGGCTAAGCGCCTCCTCCCATTCTGTTCTGTCCGGAACATACAAGCACCGTTCAGACTGAGCTTGTCGAAGTCCTATTCTTCCTTTCAAGAACCCGCGCTACAGGCTCAGGGAATAATCTCCCGCCCCTCGCCAAAGATCATCGACGCACGCTTGCTGTCGACACCATCCCGGTGCCCGCGCCAGCCCAGCACCGCCCGCGCCTCGGCGGGTGAAAGGTGCATGATCTCCTCGAACTTCGCGGTGAACAGCGCGTCCGACTGCTGCCCCACCTCATAGCCATAGGACAGGTTCCGCCACAAATCCGGCCATGCGCCCGGATAATGCAGCATGGTCCGCGTCATCCAAGGGAACATGATCAGCGTGTTGACCGTCATCAGAGCGCCCGCCAGCTCCGCGCCCAGATGCCGGAACACATTACCCGTGACCACGCCCGTGATGAAATATTCGGCGACTGATCCAAATCCGACTTCGCCCAATATATGATAGGCATCATGGGTCTGCCCCATGCGCAGGTTCCAATAGTCGAGCGTATTCGCTGGCTTCCAGTCCGGGTTGTCCAGGATGCGAGAGTTGAGTTCAGGCGAAAGGTCGAACTCATCCATATATTCGAACAATTGGCGGCCGACCGAACCCTCTGGATATTCCTTCAGATCATCCTTGCTGTAGGTCGATACAAAAGCTTCGCTCAGCCACTGGTCGAATGCCGGGTTACGGCGGCGTTCCTCCGCCACCAGCCTTTCGGCCTCTTCGACATCACGCACCTCATCGACCGCCTGCATCAGCGTCGGAAGACCATAGAGCAGCGGATAGTCATGACCGTTGCGCCGCAGATTTTCGGTCGAGATCCACTCGCGCACCCGCGCATCGTTCAGCCATCGCGAAGAGCTGACCAGCACACTGCTTTCCGTCCGCACCTTGCGGCGGCCGTTCAGGTAAAAGATCGGGCTACCCGACGTGACCTCTTCGGCATTGTCGGCCTGCGCGGTATCGGCGATTTCCAATTCAGCTTTCATGGCGTAACTCCGGCAGCTTGTGCACATGCACGGGGAGAGCTTGCGCCGTCCAGACGGGCAAGCAGGTTCTGGATGGTGGCCGCCCGACTGAAATCGGGGTCAACCGCTGCGTCGTTCATTATGGCTTCGCCAAGACGCGTATAGAGATTGCCGATGGACGACAGCGCCTCGCGCGACGCGAAGCTGCCCGGATAGGCGCTGTAGCGGTCTGGTTCAGCAGGTATCGCCGCGCATTCCAGGGCGGAGGGGATGGTGATCGGCTCCATCGCGCCACCCCCTCGTACGCCATGCAGCACCAAGGATTCTATCGCGGGAAGGCTTGGGTCGCGTGTCGACAACAGCAATGACCCTTCGCTGCCCTCGATGCGCCACGCGCAACCCATGCCGCTCATCGACACGCCTGCAAGGTTCATCTGGAACAGCGCGCCACCCCGCAGCCTGCCCTCGAACAGCAAATGATCGTCGGCATCCCGATCAATCGGCGCACCATTTTCATCGACCGGCGGCAAATGGATCGCCCCGCGCACATCGACATCCTCGATCGGGCCGAAATGATGGTCCATGGCATCGATCAAATGTCCGCCATAGATGGACAGCAGCGTCGTGCCGCCTGCCCGCATCGCCATCGCCCGCATCACCGGACCGAAAATCCGCGCATGCAGCGTCACGCTGTAGAGCCTGCCCACATAGCCTTCCGCGACCAAGTTGGCCGCATGGGTCATCACCGGTGATCCGCGCAGATGGAGGCCGATCATCGCCTTGACGCCCCGCCGCCGCGCCAGTGCCGCCAGTTCCTCCGCTTGCTCCACGCTGATCGCCAGCGGCCATTCGCAATAGATATGCTTGCCCGCGTTCAGCGCTGCCCTGGCAATCGCATGATGATGCGGCACCTTCACGCAAATCGCGACGAGATCAATGTCGGGATGTTGCGCCAGCACTTCGGCATCAGTGAACCACAGCGGCGCCCCGAACCTGGCGGCGGCCTCCCGGGCGCTTTCCTCCCGCGTCGTGCATACGCCTTGCAGCGTGTAGCCAGGCAATCGTTCGATCACCCGGCGATGGACGCCAGAACCCCAGCCATAATCGGGGCTCGCGCCCACCATGCCGACCCGGATCACCACGGGCGCTCTCCTACTCCTGTCATTTTTGAAACCATACTCTCAGTCTGGTTTCAAGTCCACCGGCTTTCGCGGCCCGTCAGGCAGCCGGTTTCACGAACCGGCCAATTTCCTCTGCCATCAAATCCAGGCAGATGTCGGATTGCACGCCAAACTCGCCCCTGGCCACCTCCGCGCACACATGGGCAATCTGATTGAACAACAGCCGCACCCTGATGCGCTGCCGATCGTCTGCGCCTGCCTTGGCAAAGGCATCGACACCTGATCCCGCCACCAGATCGATCAGCACCTCGGTATCCGCCAATATTCGGGCTCGAAAGCCCGTTTCGAACAATTGCAACTGTGCGATCAGCGGCGTCACATAGCGATGCTCCAGATGGATACCGACAAAGTCCGCCAACCACTCCCTGACCGCTGACAGATCCTGCCCCGCCAGCAGCGGCAGCCGTTCGAACAAGGCTCGCGTCTGCGGCACCGTCTCCTCATAGATGGCGCTGGCAAGCTCCAGCTTCGATTCAAAATGCGAATAGAAAGTGGCCCGGCTGACTCCAGCCGCGCCCAATATGTCGTCGATCTTCGCATCGACATAGCTCGCTTCGGCAAACACCTGTCGTGCCGCCCGGACGATCCCGTCGCGCGTCGCCGCTCGCCGCCGCTCCAGATAGGCCGCACGACCGCCAGCGGGTTTTTCCGCCATGTCCTTGGCCAAAACTGTCATCCCTGCCACTTCACTCCTCCAAGCACGGATCAATGATGCGGCACATTGCCGATGGGCACAAGAAAATGGATCCCCGGAACCGCCTTGGCCGTTGACCCCCGACAGGATGGCCCATGGTTTTCACGGACATAGCGACCCGCACCTATAATCATAATTGGCGGCTGGATCCCATCGTCCGCAGCCTGCTCGACACCGACTTCTACAAGCTGCTGATGCTCCAGATGATCTGGCGTCTTTATCCGGACGTCGAAGTCACCTTCCAGCTCATCAACCGCAGCCGCTCGGTCAGGCTTGCCGACAGCATCGACGAAGGCGAACTCCGCGCACAGCTCGACCATGCCCGATCGCTGTGTTTCGCGAAAAAGGAACTGATCTGGCTCGCAGGCAACAGCTTCTACGGCAAGACGCAGATGTTCAGCCCGGACTTCATCGCATGGCTCGCCGACTTCCGCCTGCCCGACTATGAACTGAGCAGGGCGGACGGCGAATATCAGCTGCGCTTCACCGGTCCATGGACGCATGCGACCATGTGGGAAATTCCCGCGCTCACCATCATCAACGAGCTGCGATCCCGCGCGGCGATGAAGGATCGCGGGCGCTTTGCCCTGGACGTGCTCTATGCCCGCGCCAAGGCCAAATTGTGGGAAAAGGTGGAAAGGCTGAGCCGTCTGCCCGACCTCGTCATATCGGACTTCGGCACCCGGCGGCGCCACGGCTTCCTGTGGCAGCGCTGGTGCGTGGAAGCCTTGAAGGAAGGCCTCGGGCATCGCTTCATCGGCTCGTCCAATGTGCTACTGGCGATGGACGCCGACCTTGAGGCAATCGGAACCAACGCGCACGAACTGCCGATGGTGCTGGGAGCCCTGGCGGACAGCGATGAAGCATTGGCAGCGGCACCCTATCGCGTCCTTCAGGATTGGCGGGCCCTTTATGGCGGCAACCTGCTGGTCGTGCTGCCCGACGCATTCGGCACCGCTGCCTTTCTACGCGACGCGCCGGACTGGGTCGCCGACTGGACCGGCTTCCGCCCCGACAGCATGCCGCCGATCGAGGGCGGGGAGCAGATCATCCGCTGGTGGCGCGACAAGGGGCGCGACCCTCGCACCAAGCTGCTGATCTTCTCCGATGGCATGGATGTCGATGCGATCGAACAGACCTATCGGCATTTCGAAGGTCAGGTGCGGATGAGCTTTGGCTGGGGCACCAACCTCACCAACGACTTCCGGCAGTGCGCGCCATTTCCAGGCGACGGACTCGACCCGATCTCCCTCGTCTGCAAGGTGGTGGAGGCAAATGGAAGGCCCGCCGTCAAACTGTCCGACAACCCTGAGAAGGCGACGGGCAACGCGGCGGAAATCGCGCGCTATCTCCGTGTCTTCGGCGACACCGGCAGGAAACGGGCACCCGTCACCGTCTGAACGCCGATGGCATTAACCCACTATTGTCCAAAGCCTGTTCCCCGGAACAGCCGCGCCCATGGCCGGTTGCTTGCCATGCCAGAACAGGAGAGATGAAGTGCCAAAATCCCTTCCCATCATGATCATCGCCATGGGCGTCGCGGCCTGCGCTCCGTCGGACCAGGCCGATTCCGGCGACTCCACCTTCGCGCCCAGCAACACCACGGTTGGGACAGTCCCTGACGGCATTCCAGGCGAAGGCGCCGGGAGCGCCATGACCGATGGCGAGACAGGCACGCGGGGCGCCGTCTCCGGCACCGATGCCCCAACCAGTGCCAGGGGATCTGCCGGCACGTCCGCGCCCGGACAAAGCGGCTCAGGCCGCTGACGCCTGCGATCGCATACACGGAGTCGAGCCTTGGACCGTCGATGGGTCCAAGGCTCAACCATGTTCATCATCCCGCCGCGCCCCCTGCGGCCGTCATCCAGGCAGCTTGGTCACGTAGGGCGCATTATATTGGGTCCGAGATTTCGTAGAACCTCACTGGCATCGAATGCACGAACGTCATTCATGGGCTTGCGCCCACGGCCCATTACGATCTCGGCCGTCGCCTCATAACGATCCACGGTGCGTACATCGATGCTGTTGTCCCAGAAAGGATCGCCCCAGAAGGGGTCCCAGGTCCGCCAGCCGAACCCGCGGCCATAATAGCGCCAGGACGGGCCCCAATAGCCGTACATGCCGGAACTGAACGGCCGGTCCACATAAGTCCTGCTGCGCCGTTCCGTCGCCCGGTCGGCCATGACGAACCAGTCATATCCCTGTTGCCGCGTCAATTCGGCGGCCCGATACAGCAGATAGCGCTCGACCGTGTCGCGCGACGTCATGCTGTTGCCGGAAAATGTGACCCTGAACCGGTTCGCTTCCACCTGTTCATCGGAAAAGCCGCCGGTCACCGATCCACGTTCCGCCAAAGGCTGATAGGGAGTCGCCGTCGTACACGCGGTGAGTGCGAGCATGCAGGCGCTCGCCAATGTCCATCCTCTTCCTTGGGTCACTTCATGTGCTCCTTTTGCAGATGAGAGGATGCGGATTGTCGAACCGGCGCAAAACACCGGCCTCCAGATCGTTGTCGAATAACAAGGGGATGAAGGACAACATCGACAAGCCGCCTCAATTCCATCTCACAGGATTATAATCGGCGCCCCAAGCATTTTGTTCCTGATCAAGTCAATTTAGACGAAGCTTGCCTCAATAACGGCCAAAAGAAGCTGATATGGCTTCAGGAAATCCCGTTGGCGGTCCGGGAGGAAGCCCGAACCTGCCCGATGGTCCGCAACAATCGTGCAGTCTCGATCGGCGCGGCGAAGGATGTGCCCGTGCCACGCACCGCGCTTCCATCGGCAGCGGCCGTGGGCACTTTGACGCCAGGCTGCCAGACATAATTATAGTCGCGCGGCGTAGGTCCCGGCCGGTTCGTGCCGCTCCACGGATGGCCCGCGCCGTCCAACGCGCCAACCAGCACGGCAGCGGGAAAAGCCTCACGCGCAGGGGCGAGATTGCCGGGATGATCCCATCCCTCATTGCCCGCCGCCAGCACGACCTTGATCCCCTTCGCTCCGGCCTCCCGCACCGCTGCCGTAATGCCGTCATCCTGGCCCAGCGCGAGCGAGATGTTGATGGCGTCGACCCTCAGCGCCGTGGCCTTCCGGATTGCGGCCGCGACCGGCGCAGGATCATTCTGGCAAGGCGGGCTGACATTCGCCGGGCATCCTTCAGGATCATCGATGCGAATGGATATGATCCCGACATCGCGCCCAGCGGCGCGTGCGAGGATCGTCGCGACCATCGTGCCATGATCATAACGCGGATGAAATGGCGCTCTCGCCGGGCGCGCCGCCACGTCATATTCCGCGACGAGCAGCGGCGCGAGTTCGGCGGTCATCGCAACACCGCTATCGATGATCGCCACAGTCGGCCGTTCAACCGGCAGCGTCGCCGCGGACCCGCAAACGTACGCTGCGACGAGCAGCAATGTCCGGAATGTCAAGAAGCCCCCCAACCCAAACGTAAGCGTAACAACTAAACGCGTAACTCAAGTTAGAACAAATATTCATGCGCGGAACGACAGTGTAACCACCTCGTTTCCCCGGCCCCACCCAAGTAGAGGGAATCTATGATATGTTGAAAAGACTTGCAATAGTCGGCGCGCTTGGCGCTCTGACCGCAGGCGGAATTGCGTTGGCGCAGAATGCAGGCACCACTAGCGGGAGTGGCAGCGGCAGCGGTACGGCGCAATCCGGAACTTCAGGCACGATGAGCGGCGGCACCAGCGGCACGACCTCGTCGGGATCGACCGGGACAATGGGTAGCGGCAACTCGACCGGCTCGACAAGCGGCACCAGCGGCACCTACGGTTCGGGCCAGGCTGAAAGCAGCACTGGAACGACCGGCAGTGGCTCGATGAGCGGCGACCAATATGGCACGACCGGATCAGACAGCAGCACTGGCGGCTCGGCGGTATCGCGTGCTGGAGAACGCGGCTGACAGCCAGAACGGATGACGCCGCTGCCGTAACGCCGCGACCAGGCGGCAGCGGCCCGTCCGCTTCAATGCCAAAGACACAAATCGCCGGGATATGCATCGGCGCGCTGGCGGTTGCTGCACTTCTGGGCTTTCGAAGCGACAGCCCCGCGATCGGCCGTGCGCCCACAGCCGGTACGCCCGCGATAATATTGGAAGGCGCAGCGGCAGATGCTGCCGCAATCCAGCAATTTTACCGCGCCCGCGTTCACCGTCCCTTCTGGACGGATGCGGCTGCGGACATGTTCCGGCGCGTGCTGGCGAATGCAGGCGAAGACGGCCTCGATCCCGAAAGCTTCAGTGCGGCCATAACCGCCACACGGCAGAAGGGGATGGATCGCGAAATCCTGCTGACGCAAGCCCTGCTCGACTATGTCCGCGCCCTCCGCACGCCCTCTGAAAGCAACCGGGTCTTCTATGTGGACGCCGGTCTCGCGCCGCAAACCAGCGCCGACACCTTGCTCCGCGCAGCCGCCGATCCGCCTTCCGCCACAGCCTATCTCGCCCAGGTCCAGCAGATGCACCCGCTCTATGAGCGGCTACGCAAGGCGCTTGGCGACTATCGCCGCACCGGCATCAATCCGACAAGGCTCCCCAATCCGGATTATGAGCAGGCCCTCCTCATCAACATGGACCGGCTCCGCGCCCTTCCCGCTGATCCGGGCCGCCGCTACATTCTTGTGAACAGCGCATCGGCCAAGTTGATCATGGTTGAAAACGGCCAAAACGTGGGCGAAATGCCCGTCATCGTGGGCCGCAAGCAGCATCAGACGCCGTCGCTTGCCGGGCTGATCCGCTTTTCCGTCCGCAACCCCTATTGGAACCTCCCGCCTGATCTCATCCAGGCTCGGGCAGCCCGTATCGCTTCGGACGGCCCCGCCCTTCTGGAACAGGAGCGGTTGGAACTGCTATCGGGATGGGGCAATGACGCCCGCATCCTCCAAGCCAACGAGGTCGACTGGCCGGCGGTTGCGGCCGGCACCGTCAAGCTGCGCGTGCGGCAACTGCCGGGTCCGGATAACATGATGGGCGCGGTCAAGTTCATGCTGCCCAACCGGCTCGGCATCTATCTGCATGACACACCCGCCAAGCAGAATTTCGCCCGCAAGGATCGTCTGCTGAGTTCCGGCTGCGTCCGCGTGGCCGACGCAGAACGCCTCTACACCTGGCTCATGCACGGCAAAGCCATGGGCGCGGTCAACGCCACCGAACTGCGCGTCCCCCTTCCTGAACCGGTGCCCGTCTATATCCTCTACCTGACCGCCTTTCCCGACGGCGGCAGCGTGGTCCTTCAGAATGACGGCTACGGCCGCGATCCTTCCCGTCGAAGCTAGAGCAGCCGCCCCGCCGTTGCACGGTCGAACTCCACCCGGTCATGCGCGCAGAGGATGGATAGCTCATGCCGCTGCTCGATGGATAATCGGCGCAGGCGATCCTGATTTTCCAATCGCGCCCGCCGATCGACCTCCATCATATTCTGGTAAGCGCGCAGGCCCGGCGTGCAATGCCTCGCCGCCCCGCGCATCTCACCCCTGTAGAAATAGGCGTCTCCCGCATGCAGCAGCCAGCGGCCACCCGACTGGATCGCAATTCCCGCATGGCCCCAGGTGTGGCCCGGCAAGGGGACCATCAATATTTCAGGCGGCAATCCTTCCAGATCGCGCACGGCGTCGAACCCGAACCATCTCTCTCCGCTTGCGCCGTAGCGCCGCCATTGCCGGACGTCATTCCACTGCGCTGGCCGGTAACGATTGCGCGTGACAAAGCCACGGCGTGGGCCAGCCGCTGACCTGTATTCGGCATCCATCACATGGATCTGCGCCTGCGGGAAATCCTCCAGCCCACCGGCATGATCGAAATCGAGATGCGTGAGCAGGATGTGCCGCACGTCGGACGGGGAAAGGCCGAGCCGTTCGATCTGCCGATATGCTGTCTCCTCCTCCTTCAACTTGATGTTGAGAAGGGCGCGCATCGTGCGGGTGATACGGGAATGGGAGCCCGCATGGGGATGATGGACATCCCGCAATCCATAGCCCGTGTCGATCAGGACCAGGCCATGGCTGTCCGTTTCGACCAGCAGGCAATGGCACACCAGCCGCCCTGTCAGGCCATGGCTGGTCCCGTCGAACAGGCTGCCGCCCAGCGGGCAATCCGTGCCGCAATTAAGATGATGGATACGCATTGCAGCTCCCATGTCATCGCGCAGCGCTTTTGAACGAGCGGAGCGTGATCCGATCAGAGAGAAATCGGATCACGCTCCGGCCGCATCCCCGGCAACAGCGGCGGGGAGCAGCTAAGCCGCGCCCGATGAAGGCCTTAGTTCAATGGCTGCCGGGACAGCCTGCTCGCGGGCGTGGCGCTGGGCCATCTTGCGGTAGGTAGCCAATGCCTGCCCGACGACCTGATCCATATTATAATAGCGGTAGGTGGCGAGCCGTCCGACGAAGCTGACGTCGGGCTGCACCATCGCCAAAGCTTCATAGCGTTTGAACAGCGCCTGGTTCTCCGGCCGGGGGATGGGATAATAGGGGTCCCCTTCCGCCGCCGGATATTCATAGGTGATGCTTGTCCGGGGGGACTGCTGCCCGGTCAAATGCTTATATTCCGTGATCCGGGTATATTCGGTTGCGGGCGACGGATAGTTGACCACCGCGACCGGCTGGAACTGTGCCTGGTCCAGCTGCGCATGCTCGAATTGCAGGGACCGGTAGGGCAGCTTGCCGAAACGGTAGCCGAAATATTCGTCGATCGGCCCGGTGAACACCAGATGGTCATGCGGATAGGCATCGCGCGCCTCGCAATAATCGACACCCAGCAGGACATCGATATTGGGATGGTCCAGCATGCGCTCGAACATCCGCGTATAGCCTTCCAGCGGCATTGCCTGGAACTTGTCGGTGAAGTAGCGATCGTCGGTATTGGTCCGCGTCGGCACGCGCGACGTTACCGCCTTGTCGAGTTCCGACGGGTCTAGCCCCCACTGCTTGCGCGTATAGCCCTGGAAGAATTTCTCATACAGCTCCCGGCCTACAGCCGATATCACCACATCTTCCGACGTGCGGACGACCGACACGGGTTCCGCCTGCGCGGCCAGGAACGCCGCCGCATCCTCTTCCGTCTTGAGGTCAAGGCCATAGAGCATGTTGAGCGTCGTGCGGTTGATCGGCATCGGCACCAGCATGTCATCGACCGCCGCCAGCACCCGATGCTCATAGGGCCGCCACTTGGTGAAGCGCGATAGATAGCTGAATATCTCCTCGCTGTTGGTATGGAAGATGTGCGGCCCGTACCGATGGATCAGCACTCCATTGGCATCATATTCATCGAAGGCATTGCCGCCGACATGCGGGCGCCGGTCGACCACCAGCACCTTCTTGCCGCCATCGGCCGCCAGCCGCTCCGCCATCACCGCGCCGGCAAAGCCTGCGCCCACCACCATCACATCATAATGATGCGACCGGCTGCTGCTCCAGGACGTGGGGGAGACGATCGGATGAGCGTGGACGCTGCGCGACAGCGCATCCTTGATCAGCCTGTCCATCTGCTGGAAGCTCTTGTCCCAGGACATACCCGCCAGCAGCTGGTCCGCTTCCTTCAGCCACTGCCCATTGCCGCGCGCCAAGGCCAGCGCCTCGTCACAGGCCGCGATGAAGCCTTCCCCGCGCGGCGCGATCTTCACCGCTTCGATGTCGCCATAATGGCGGATCACGTCCGCGATCGGCGTGGACACGACCGGCTTGCCAGCAGCCAGATATTCGGGCGTCTTTGTCGGACTGATGAAGCGCGTCGCGTCGTTGATGGCAAAGGGCATCAACGCAACGTCCCATCCCGCGACGCAAGCGGGCAAATCCTCATAGGACCGGCCGCCAAGGAAGCGCAGATTGTCGCGGCGGGGCAGATCATCCTCGCTGATCTTCACCACCGGACCGATGATCTCCAGCACCCATTCCGGCCGCGCATCCGCCAGCGCGGCGAGCAGCTCCACGTCCATCCGCTCATCGACCACGCCATAGAAGCCAAGGCGCGGGCGCCCATCGTCATTGGCCGGGCGGGCAAGGCGCGCCTTCGCGAAATGCTGGGCATCGACGCTCGACGGGAAGGGATAGACGGCGGGATGCTTGTCCCGCTTCGCTTCATACAGGCTGTAGCCGCCGGTAAAGACAAGGTCCGCCTGCGACAGCAACCGCTGCTCCAACGGCAACAGTTCGGGCGGCGCACCCTTGAAATTGGCAAGCTCGTCCATGCAGTCGTAGATGATGCAGTCCGCCATCACATGTTCGGAAAAGGGCAGCATCATCGGCGTATAGTACCAGCGGATGAACGGCCCCGGCTCCCCGGCCAGATAAAGGTCGAGCAGCTGCTTCAGAACCTCGCACTCCTGCTCCCTGGGCAGCCCGGCGGGCAGCTGCGGCGTAACCACCGTGACCCCTGTTTGGGCGCAGGTTTCGACATGCAGGTCGGGCGCCTTCAGCTCAGAGACATGGTTCGGCTCCTCCCAGAACAGCACCTGGGAATGTGCGGCAAAGCGGCTCATCAGATGCTGCGGGCGCTGGAACACGAAATTCCAGCGAAGATGACTGAAGCAGATTAACGTATGAGCGCCGGGTTTGGGACTTGGTCCTGTTCCATGCCGAGTGGACGAATGGGGCGGGACCATAAGCGCGTACCTTTCTGGATGATGAATGCAGACACAACCCCGGGAGTAGCTTACGCGTTCCTGCCCTGCCGCTGATATAAGTTGGCCGAAGGATGCTATTTGGAGGCATCCACTTGAACGGCTGGACCGTTTCGACCTACTCGGGGGCACCGTCAGAACCGCTTCCTCTTCCAAAAGCCATCAGAGGGGATCCGAAATGACCGAATATCCGCAGCTATGGGGCGGCCTTGAGTGCACCGTGAACCGGGTGCACGAACATTATGGCGATCAGATCCGCCTGAGCGGCCATCAGGATCGGCTGGAGGATCTCGACCGCTTCGCCGAACTCGGCATAAAGGCGATCCGCTACCCTGTGCTCTGGGAACGGACCAGCCCGGATCATCCCGATCAATGCGATTGGGCGTGGAGCGACCAGAGGCTCTCCCGCCTGCGCGAACTCGGCATCCGGGTCATCGCGGGACTCATCCACCATGGCAGCGGGCCGCGCTATACCAGCCTCGTCTCGGACGATTTTGCCGAAGGTTTGGCCACTCATGCCCGCCATGTCGCCGAACGCTATCCCTGGATCAAAGACTGGACGCCCGTCAACGAACCCCTGACGACCGCGCGCTTTTCGGCGCTGTACGGGCATTGGTATCCGCATCTGCGTTCCGAACGCGACTTCTGGCTGGCGCTGCTCAATCAGGTCGATGCCACCCGCCTGTCGATGCGGGCCATCCGCCGCATCAACCCTGCTGCACGCCTGATCCAGACGGACGACCTTGGCCGCACCTACGCCACCGCCGCGCTCCGGGATCAGGCCACATTCGACAATATGCGGCGCTGGACCGGATGGGATCTTCTTTGCGGAAAGATCGACCGCAGCGACCCTTTCTGGAAACGCATCGCGGCCTTCGGCCTGGAACATCGGCTGCAAGCGATCCTCGACGATCCCTGCCCGCCCGATGTGATCGGCATCAACCATTATCTCACCAGCGACCGCTTCCTCGATCATCGCCTGCAACGCTATCCCCGGCATCTGCATGGCGGCAGCGAGACGCAGCTTTACGCGGATGTGGAAGCAGTGCGCGTGCTCGATCCACCCTCCCAGGGGCTCGAAGGCGCGATCCGCGAAGCGTGGGAACGCTATCGCCTGCCGGTCGCGATCACCGAAGTGCATAATGGCTGCACCCGCGAGGAACAGCTCCGCTGGATGGCGCAGGCATGGGACGTCGCAACCCGTCTCAATGATCAGGGCGTGCCGGTGGAAGCGGTGACCATCTGGTCCCTTCTCGGCAGCACCGGCTGGAACACGCTCCTCACTCGACCGGGCGTCTATGAACCGGGCGTCTGGGACGTCAGCAGCGGCCAGCCTCGCCCAACCGCCATGGCTTCGCTGGTGAAAGCGCTGGCGACCAAGGCAGCCCGTCCGCCTGTTACGACAGAAGCGGGCTGGTGGCATAGGCCCATCCGCATGGTTCATCCGCCTGTCCAACGGCCCGCGCCGATCACGCAGCACATCGCCGGTTCTCGCGGTCCAACATCGCCTCGACCCCTGCTCATCTGTGGTGCGACGGGCACCTTGGGACAGGCGATGGCCCGCGCCTGTTCGCTCCGCAACATCCCCTTCATCCTCACAAGCCGCCAGGATCTGGACCTCTCCGAGCGCGCCAGCATCGGCGCGGCGCTGGAAAGGCTGCGCCCCTGGGCAGTGGTCAACGCCGCCGGATGGGTGCGGGTCGACGAAGCAGAAACGGAGGAATCCGCCTGCATGCTCGCCAATGCACTGGGCGCCATCGCGCTTGCCGAGGCTTGCGAGCGTGAAGGCATCCCGACGCTCTCCTTCTCCAGCGACCTCGTTTTCGACGGCACGAAAGGCTCCGCCTATGTCGAGAGCGATGCCGTTTCGCCGTGCAACAGCTATGGGCGCAGCAAGGCGCAGATGGAAGCAGGCATCGCGGAGCTTTCCGGTCAGCATCTGATCGCGCGCACCGCAGCCTTCTTCTCTCCCTACGACCAATATAATTTCGCGACCGCCGTCGTCTCGGCGCTTGCACGGGGCGAGGAATTTCACGCGGCGTCTGATCTTGTCGTCTCACCGACCTATGTCCCGCATCTGGTGACGGCATCGCTCGACCTGCTGATCGACGGAGAGGCGGGCCTTTGGCACCTCACCAATGGCCAAGCTCTTTCCTGGGCCGATTTCGCAAAAAGCATCACTGAAATATGCGGCCATGACCCCTCACGCGTCCATGCCGTCGCTCATCACGTTTTCGGCTGGCCCGCCCCCCGTCCCGCCAACGTCGCGCTCGCCACGGCCCAAGGTCCGCAGCTTCCCTCGCTCCTTTCGGCCATGGAACATTTTGCCCAGCATTTCCGGGAACAATCGATGCAAAACGCCGCTTAAAAATCGATCGGAATCGATCGAAAATTCCACTTACTCATATCCAGTTAACCCTCTTGTTCTAAATTAGCGGGGTTCGTAGTGGCGCGCCATTAAAGAGCCGTCGAATCGGACGGGGGTCGTGAGCGGGTACAGTTATGAGTGAACGTTGGACGCCGGAAGCGGCACATGCTTGGTTCAAGGCTCAACCTTGGTTGGTTGGCTGCAATTTCACACCATCCAATGCGATCAATCAGCTGGAGATGTGGCAGGCGAGCACCTTCGACCTGCCGACCATCGACCGCGAACTCGCCTTGGCGGCGTCGGTGGGCATGAACTCGGTTCGTGTCTATCTGCATGACCTGCTCTGGCTGGAGGATGCGCAAGGCTTCCTCGACCGCATCGAGGCCTTCCTTGGCGTCGCGGACCGCCACGGCATCCGCACGATGCTGGTGCTGTTCGATTCCTGCTGGCATCCCGAACCGGCGCTTGGGCCTCAGCCCGAACCGCGTGAAGGCGTTCATAACAGCGGTTGGGTGCAATCGCCCGGCATGCCGACGCTGATGAACGCCGACGAACATGATCGTCTGGAAGCCTATGTCCGGGGCGTCGTTGGCCGCTTCGGCCAGGACCCGCGCGTGCTCGCCTGGGATATCTGGAACGAACCCGACAATGGTCCTGAAGTCGCGCTCTGCGATCCCGTCGCGTTGCAGGCCAAGGCTGACCTCGTCGTGCCGCTGCTCGTCGAAGCATTCGGCTGGGCGCGGGAAATGAATCCGATACACCCGCTCACCAGCGGCATCTGGCTTGGCGACTGGTCCGCGCCTGACCTGCTGAGTCCGATCCAGCGGGCCCAGACCGGGAATTCGGATGTCATCTCCTTCCACAACTACGGCATCGCCGAAGATTTCGCACAGCGCGTGAAATGGCTTAAGACCATGGGCCGTCCGCTGCTTTGCACCGAATATATGGCGCGGCCGGCGGGCAGCACCTTCCAGGCGATCCTCCCCGTGGCGAAGGAGCATGAAGTCGGCACCTTCTGCTGGGGCCTGGTCCGTGGCAAGACGCAGACGCATCTGCCATGGGACAAGTGGGAAAACCCCAACATCGATGGTCTGAAGGAACGCTGGTTCCACGACATCTTCCATGAGGACGGCACGCCTCATGACGAAAATGAGGTGGAGTTCCTGCGCCTGATCAGCGAACTGGACAAGATCGCGGCCTGACGGGGCCGCGCATCCGCCTTTGCAATCTGGGTTAGCGGCGGCGCGCTTTGCCGCCCGGCCCCGGAACCCTGCGAAGCCTGCGAGGATTGCTGGAATGTCAGGCCGTGCCTTTTTGCACGGCCGATCCGTTCAGCAATAGGAGCATGCAATGTCCGTTCTCGACAGGATCGTCGCGGCAGTCACGCCGCCGGAATCCGAGGAAGATCGTGCCGAAGCGCGGCAGAAAGCGCGTGCCGCGGCAGCGCCCGGCGACTGGCTCGACCAGATACTGCAACATCATCAACAGATTGAGGCCGCCTTCTCCGAAGCAGAAGCCGCCGCCGATGCGCAGAGCCGGACGAGTGCGCAAAGAAAGCTCGCCGCCCTGCTGACGAGCCATTCCAGCGCTGAAGAAGCCGTCATCTACCCGCAGCTGTCCAAAGATCATAAAAGCCATATGGCCATGGCCTATGAGGAACAGCAGGCCGCCAAGGTCCAACTGGCGCTGCTGGAAGAACTCGATCCGCTCAGCCACGACTGGCAGGAAAAGCTTGAGCATATCAAGGGCGCGGTCGCTCATCATGTCTATGAAGAGGAAAATGACCGCTTCCTTCATCTGAAGGACGAGCTACCCCCCGCCGATCAGGATCGCATGACCACGCGCTATCGCGAGGAAATGTCGCGCTACGATAGCGGACTCTGACAGCGCTCCGCTGCAAGGCGGGCGCCCGCCCACCTGGGCATGATCATGTTCGAATAATCGTCACCCCGGACTTGATCCGGAGTGACGGAAAAGCAACTCGGACATGATGCTTCCCATATCTCATCCGCCCATCTTGGAAAGCACGAACGCCAACAGGAATCCCGCGACCGCGATCAGCCCTGAAAATTCATGCGTCTCTTCGGTGGCTTCCGGTATCATGGTATCGACCAGCATCGCCAGGATCGCGCCAGCGGCGACCGCCATCGTCGCCGCGATCACCTCATTGCCCGCGTCGGCCAGCACCACATTCCCGATCAGCGCCGCAAGCCCCGACGCCAGTGCGATCCCGCCCCACACCAGGAAGATATAGGCAGGCTTGCGCCCGGCCTTCTTCATGCCCGCGGCGCTCGACAGTCCCTCGGGCACATTGGACAGGAACACGGCGGCAACCGCTGCCATGCTCACGCCTGCTCCTTCCAGCAAGCTGACGCCGATGACGATGGACTCCGGTATTCCGTCCAGCAGCGCGCCGATCGCGATGGCCATGCCCGATCCCGCATCGGCCGATTGCTGGCTCTGATCCGGGTTGGAGCCTGACCGCTTCCGATGCTTCGCCCCATTCCGCGTGACCAGAATGTTGGCGAAGGTATAAGCGGCCGCCCCAGCCAGAAAGCCCAAGGCGGCGGAATCGAACCCGCCCTTCGAATAGGCCTCATCCATCAGGTCGAAGGCGACCGCAGAGATGAGCACCCCCGCGCCCACCGCCATGATCGCCGCGATCAGCCGCTGCGGCAGGGCAACCAGATATCCGACCATCGCTCCCAGAAGCAGCGCGGAACCGCCAACCAGTCCCCAGAACCCCGCCTGCAGCGCCATCCAGCTCATATGCACCCCATGATGGCGCCGTGCCATGCGACCATGACAACCCGCATCCGTCCGGATCGGTTGCGTACCGATCGCTCCATTCGACTTTGACGGCTCGAAGAGGTAATTTCCATGCACCGATCAGCCAGCCGGAGTTGAAGGATGACCATCACCATCACCGCCTTCGAACGATCCCCCGATCGCGGCCGGGGCATGGCGCGCGACATGCGGGTGCGATGGGCGTTGGAAGAGGCTGGTCTGCCCTACCAGGTCAGGCTCCTCTCCTTTGCGCAGATGAAACAGCCCGGCTATCTCACCTCCCAGCCCTTCGGCCAGATCCCGGCCTATGAGGAAGATGGCCTCACCCTCTTCGAATCCGGCGCGATCATCCTGCACATCGGAGACCGGCATGGCGGCCTCTGGCCTGCGGACCTCCATGGCCGCGCCCGCGCCACCGCCTGGATGTTCGCCGCCCTCAACACGGTCGAACCGCCGATCCTTGAACGGGAAATGCCCAAATATCTCGAACGCGACGAAAGCTGGTATGAAGCACGCATGCCCCTCCTCGACGCGCGCGTGAAGCAGCGCCTGTCGGAACTTTCCAACTGGCTCGGCGACCGCGATTGGCTGGAGGGCGACTTCAGCGCCGGAGACCTGCTGATGGTCACCGTCCTGCGCAGGCTCACCGGGTCAGGGCTTCTCGAACTCTACCCCAATCTCCCGCCCTATATCGACCGCGCCGAGCAACGCCCCGCCTACCAGCGCGCCTTCGCCGATCAACTCGCCGTCTTCAACAAGTCCGAACAGACGGGCTAGCCCGCGTCCGGCTGCCGATCCGGATGGGCCGCCTGCACAGCGGGCAGCGCCGTCGCAGCCTCACCCGCCGCCACCAACCTTGGATAAGGCGACAGGTCGACCCCAAACCGCTGCGCATTATAAAGCTGCGGCACAAGATAGCAGTCGGCCAATGTCGGCGCGCGCCCAAAGGCGAACCCCGCCCCATGCCGCGCGACCAGCTGCTCAAGCGGCGCGAAACCCTCCGCGATCCAATGCCGCACCCATAGCTTCACCTGATCCTTGGACGCCCCGAATTGGCTCTGCAACCGGTTGAGGACACGCAGATTGTTGAGCGGATGGATGTCGCATCCGACCAGCGCCGCCATCGACCGCACCACCGCGACCTCATCCGCATCCCTTGGCAACAAAGGCGGATCGGCCCATTTGCTCTCGATCCATTCCAATATCGCCGGACTTTCGACGAGCGTCCTGCCGCCCACCTCCAGAGCGGGCACCAGACCATGCGGCGCGATCGCAAGATAATCGGCGTCCCGCTGCTCCCCCGCGCGCAGGTCATGGCTGACCTGATCATAGCCAATGCCTTTAAGGCTAAGCGCGATGCGAACACGATAGGCCGCCGACGATCGCCAATATCCGTGCAGCGTTACGCGCATGCTCGCGGCTGCTTCGTCAGACCTTGGATCTGGCATAATCCTGTGTCCCCCAGTTGAAGACATGATCCTCATCGATGATCTCGTCCGCCTCTATGGTGCTTTCCTGCTTCAACTCTTCGTAAAGCGGCGCGAAATCCATCTCCACCGTCTGACGCAGAAGATCATCGAAACTGTCGATCACGAAATAGGACTGCTGGTAATCGTCGATCCGATATTTGGTCCGCATCAGCCGCTTGAGGCCGAACCCGATGCGATTAGGCGACGGATCATCCAGCGCGAACAGGGACTCGCCATAGGAAGAGACGATCCCCGCGCCGTAGATCTTCAATTCCGCGTCCTGCCGGATCAGCCCGAACTCGACCGTATACCAATAGAGCCGCGCCAGCTTTTCGATCGCGCCCAATCCATCCGCACGCAGCCCACCCTCGCCATAGGCCTGCATATAATCGGCGAAGACCGGATGAGCGAGCAGCGGCACATGACCGAACACATCATGGAAAACATCTGGTTCCTGCAGATAATCCAGCTGGTCGGGCCTGCGGATGAAGCGCCCCGCGACAAAGCGCCGGTTCGCCAGATGCTCGAAAAACACATCGTCCGGCACCAATCCCGGCACCGCGACCACTTGCCAGCCGGTTCTCTTCATCAACCGTTCGGACAGGTCCTCGAAGTTCGGAATGCCCGGCTTCGCGATGCGCAATATGTCCAGCCCGTCGATGAACTCCTTCACCGCCCTTCCCGGCAGCAGGGCGGCCTGCCGCGCGAACAGCGCATCCCAGACGGCATGATCCTGCGGCGAATAGCTGTCCCAATCCTGTGGGATCGTCCAATCCTCCGCAGCGCCTGCGGGGCGATCGACAGTGAGTCCGGTCATGGCCTCTTATCGCACAAAAAGGGCGCGATGTGGTTCCAATATCGGTTGCAATGACCGGAACAACGAAACGCGCAAATCGCCCTGGCCCTGGCCGATGAAAGAATCTCATCAATATCGCCGGTCCGTCCGTTCCCGCCAATGGCGCAGCTTCTCGGGAACTATCAACGGCTTAGCAGGTTTCCCTTTCCGGACGCGGCCCGCGCACGGTTTCCCGGGGGCGGCCTGCGACCGCCGGAGCGTCCCGTCCCGCCTTCTGGGGCAAGGCGGGACGCTTTTTCTCGTACAGCCGGGCCTTGCGCTCCGCCCGCGATCAAGCCAAGCCATCACCATGCACCAGGGGAAAAAGCGAAGCGGCGCTGGCCGTCCGCGCGCGGCAGAGCTTCAAGAACGCGCCGAAACACTGCTCCAGGCGGCCGAACAAGCGCTGATCGAACTTGGCTATGAACGCGCCACGCTGACACTGATCGCCCAGCGCGCCAGCGTTTCCAAAAAGACCATCTATGCCAAATATGGCGGCAAGCCAGGACTGCTGCGCGCCGTTCTGGACCGGATTGCGGACAGGCACATGGCTGCCGACCTGCGCCTGCTCGACCGGGACGATCCGGTAGAGGGCCTCTATGAATGGGCCCGCATGATCATGCGCAGCACCCGGACCAAAGCTGCGCATGCCGTGACCGCGATCAGCATGCGCGAAGGCCTGCGCTTCCCCGAGTTTCGCGATGCCATGGGTGAGGCACGAACCGCGCGCCAGCAGGCGCCGCTCCGCGCCTATCTGGAACGGCTTCAGGAACGCGGCCTGATCCGTGCCATTGATTGCGAGGAGGTCGCATCGATGTTCCTTTGGCTATTGTCGCAGGACATGGTCGATGCGGTCTCGGCAGGGACGGCCGAGCCCCTGACCGACGAACAGGCCGACGCAAAGGCCCTCCGCGTCGCGGAACTGATCGCACGGGGCCTGATGCCCGTCGCGAACAACGCTCGTCCGCGTCCGGGCTGAGCCTTCCCAAACGCACGGCTGCTGGCTGTCGCATACAACATCGCAATATTTGAATGTTCGTCACCCCGGACTTGATCCGGGGTCCCGCTTCCTGCGATGCTGCCCAAGCATCACAAGGGGGAGTCAATCCTGAGGGTGACGCAAAACGCCTGACGCGAGTCCCATAGTGTAAGACGGTCACGCCTCGACCCAGGCGCTAAGGCTCCCACTTCACCACTCGATGGCTGCGAGCTCACCGCAGATCAGCAGCTCAACTTGCGCAGAAGCGAAGACCAACAATATTGGCCGGCGTTCAGGCCAACGCCCGCCTATGACAACAGCAAACAGCACAAAATCTTGAAACATGACAAGGGGCAGCCTCGGCCGCCCCTCATCAATCCCGCTTAATATTGACGCCCAAGTCCACCGTCATGATAGATCGATGCGCCAGTTACGAAGCGTGACTCATCCGATGCCAGATAGACAAAGGCATGCGCCGCATCTTCCGGGAAGGCTTCGATGCCGAGCGGACACATTTTCACAAGTTCCTGAATACCCGCCTCGGCGGATTCATAAAGGCCCATCTGTGCATAGCCCTCATAGCCTTCCCTCAGCAGCGGCGTCGTCGTCTGCCCCGGATGCACCGAATTGACGCGGATGCGCTTGGGGCCGAATTCGATCGCGGCGCACATGGTCAGCATGCGCTGCGCCGCCTTGGACACATGATAGCTGAGATTATTGGCATTGGGCATGTGGGACGCCATCGACACGGTGTTGACCACCGATCCGCCGCCGGGAAAGCGCTTCACCGCTTCCGCCAGTGCAGGGGCGCAATGCTTGATGCCCAGGAAACCGCTATCATGGTTGACCGCCATGACCTTGTGCAGATCTTCCAGCGACGTGTGCTCGATACCGCCGTGGATGGAAATGCCCGCATTGTTCACCAGCACGTCGATCGCGCCATATTCGGCCATGATCGACGACACCAGCTTGGCCCAGTCGGCCTCCTGCGTCACGTCCTGCGCGACGAGCTTGAACCGGCCAGCGCCATGCTTGCCGTCCATCTCGCTGCTGACCGCATCTTCGGTCCGCAGGTCGGTGGCGATCACCGCCCGCGCTCCTTCCCGTAGAAATGCGTCGCACACCGCCGCGCCGATATTCCCCTGACGGCCCGCGCCTGTGACGATCGCGACCTTGCCTTCCAAACGCGCCATTATTCCTCATCCTTTCCCATATTTCGCAAAATGGGTATCGGTGAGTTCCATAATGAGTCAAGGCCAGATTAGCACTGTAGCCCCTCCCGCGACCGGGATGGGTCTATCTCGCATGGCTCCATCCCGCAGACGGGAAGGGCCTACCTCACTGCTCCCCTCCCGCAAGCGGGAGGGGCTGGGGGTGGGCACGATTGCGCCAGCAATCGCTCACAACGCTCAAAGGTCAAAAAGCTCGCTACCGCTCGCCCCACCCCTAACGCTTCCCGACTGCGGGAGGGGAACAGGCGAGATCAGAACCGATAACTGACCGTCCCCATCACATTACGAGGCGCGCCCACGAAACAATCACCGCGCGCCAGGCAGGACGCGAAATACTGCTTGTTCAGCAGGTTGGTGGCATTGACCGCAAAGCGCCAATCCTTCCAGCTGATTTCCGCCAGAGCATCGACCAAGGTGTAGCTCGGCGTCACCAGCGTCCAGGCCGAACCGATGGAGGTCCGCTTGCCGGTATAGTTGACGCCCGCGCCGAGCCGCAGCTGCGCGCCATCTTCCAGGCCGAACGTCTTCGTCGTCCACAAGGACGCCGTATGACGCGGCAGATAATCGAAGGTCGCCGTATCGTGCGACACCAGCTTGTTATAGCCGTAATTGGCCAGCAGTTCGAAATTGCCGGGCAGCTGGTGGCTTGCTTCGATCTCGATCCCCTTGCTGGTGATCTCGCCCGACTGTGTGATTGACCCAGCCGAGCCATAGATGATGCGGTTGATTTCCTTGATATGGAAGCCCGTCACCGTGATCAGCGTATTGCGTTCCGGCTGCCATTTGAAGCCAACCTCATATTGCGTCCCGCGCTGCGGCCGGGCCGGGCTGCCGCCATCGACCGTCATCGCGATCGGCAGGAAGCTTTCGGTATAGCTGAAGAAGGGCGAGAAGCCCGCACCCACTTCGCCAATGATGCCAGCACGGAAGGTGGTCGCCTTGTCCTTGACTGCCGTTCCCGAAGTCGTCACCCGGTCGCGCCGCGCGCCCAGAACCACCGAAACGCGATCCCAAAAGCGGATCTGGTCCTGCACATAAATGCCAAGCTGCTTTTGTGACACCGCGGCCCAATCCGGGGAGATGGCCGGGATGGTCAAGGCATCATAGTCGATATCATAAATATCAATGAGCTCGGACCCAAAGCCTTCACGCTTACTGACCTTGTTCCAGCTATAGTCCAATCCAACTAGCAGCTTATGCTCGATGTCCGCACCCGTATTGAAATTGAACAGCAGGTTGTTGTCGGTCGAAAATACGTTCATCCGGGCATAGCTGCCCTGGCTAAGCAGCCCGATGGTGCGGCCAGCGGGGTCCAGATATGGATTGGTCGGATTGGCGTAACTATTCGCATAGTTGTAGGCGATTGCAAAGATACTGGCCTCTGCTCGCAAACAGCGCGGATTTCTGC
>NZ_CAJHOG010000008.1:0-108162 GCF_905120495.1 Sphingobium sp. S6
CCAAGGACATGGTCGGCTCCATCGCCAAGGAACTGGCAGGCGGCGGAAGCGGCCTACACTGAGCCCCACCCACTGGTAAAAGAGAAAAGCCCGCTGCTCTAAAAAGCAGCGGGCTTTTTCGTGTCCGAGATCATGCCACCGAGAGTGAGCAAAGATCGGCGCGTCGTTCTTGAAAGGAAGGTTTGCAGCATCCCTGCTCCATCGGTTGAAAATGCGCTCCCCTCGGGCGCTAACCGGCCAACATCGTGCGCGGCCAAATCTTGCGACCTAAAGTGCCAGCGATGACACTTTACCTTCGGGCAAAGTGTCATGCGCGACAAAAGCGACCGATTCCTGTCGCAAGGGATTCACATTGGCCTCCACCTGTGCTTGATTCATCCCCGTTATGTTTCACGGTTCGATTAGGCCCCCATCATCCGGAAGCGGCGATTTGTCGGCGCTGCTTGACCGGCTCGCTCATGCGAGTACGCGGCCGCGCTATGCTTTCATGCTGCTCACCTTGATCGCCGAAGTTGCCCGGCCCGACGGCAGCGCGGGACCCTTGGTGGCGAAGGATGGCGGGCTGCAGCCGCTGCGCGACTGGTTGTGTGATGCGCTGACCCCGATGGGCGGGCGCGATCCTCGCCGCCTCGCGCTCGCCGCACGAGTGCGGGCCGAACTTGCCGGGCAGGAGCGTCTGCCAACTGACCAAGACGCTGCGGGCCTGGTGGTCGAAGAGGAAGTGAAGCTGCGGGTCCGCGCGTCGGGCAAGACCAATCTCAGCCGTGCCGTCTCGGAAATGGTGGCGGCAGGACTACTCCGCCGTCATTATCAAGGCTATCGTGTCGATCATCATAATCGCGGGGCGCAACGGCAGGCGGTCTATACCTTGACCGGCCTTGCGCGCATCCTCGTCGCTCCGGCCGCGCCCTTCTCGTCCCGGTCCCTCGCCCCAGCGCCGATCCCGACGCCCTCGCAACCCCGTCAAGGTGAACTTGGCCTGTAGAACTGCTGACCTCAGTCCGGTATTATTTCCGTTCCGTCGATCAATAATGTTGACGACAGACAATATTTTGGAAAATGTTCCGGCATCATCAGTTGCCGGAAGTGGCTCGACCGTACTTGAGCGCCGTTATGTCAGCGATGAACGGCTCCTAATGTGCAAAACCCGGCGAATTGCTCCGGATGAAGGAATTGGATGTGAACCAAGAATCATCACGCCGCTTTGATCCGGCAAGCTTCCGCGAAGTGACGACCCTGTTCGAGCGCCATATTGGTCAGGGTGATGTCGCAGGGGCAGTGCTCGCGGTTGCCGTGGGCGATGAAGACCCTTGCTTCATTTCCGTCGGCGAGACGGGGTTCGGAACCGGCCGGGCAGTCCAGCCCGACAGCTTGCACCGCATCTATTCGCAAACGAAGCCGATCACCGGGATCGCCACGATGATGCTCGTCGAAGAGGGCGTGATCGGTCTCGATCAACCCATAGGCGAATTGCTTCCGGAACTTGCCAAGCTCGATGTGCTCGTTTCAGAAGAAGGCGACGCCGTGCGTCCGGCCAAGCGGCAGCCGGTGGTGCGCGATCTGCTTACCCATAGTGCAGGCTTCAGCTATGGTCTGCAATTCTCACCTCTTGCGGCGCGTTACCGGGAACTGGGCCTCTTGCCCGGCGACAGGATTTCCGCGCATCGTGACGGTGGCGAAGATCCGCACGATTTGGCGCACATGGTTGAACTGCTCGGCACCTTGCCGTTGGCGCGCGATCCTGGCGAAATGTTCGAATACAGCCTCTCGATAGACGTGCTTGGAGCGCTTATCGAACGCGTTTCCGGCCGTGGCCTTGATGCCTTTTTCCAGGAGCGCATCTTTGGTCCGCTCGGGATGGTGGACACCAGCTTCGTCGTACCCTCCGATAAGCTCGACCGGCTCGTCAACCTTCACGAACGCGGTGAGGATGGGACATGGCGCCTGGTGGATGGTCCAGCCGATAGCGCTTATGCCCGTCCGGCGCTGCTTTCAGGCGGTGGCGGGCTTGTCTCGACCGCCCAGGATTATGCGCGATTCACCGCGATGCTCGCGAATGAGGGTGAATATCGTGGCAAAAGGCTGCTGAAACCCGAAACCGCGCGTTTAGCGCGGTCCAACCTGTTGCCGACCGGGATCAATGCCCAATTCTACGGCAATGTGATGCAGGATGTCGTCTTTGGCGCGGCTATGCAGGTGAACCTGTCTGCCTCACGCACGCCGCCGGGGCTGTACGGCTGGGGAGGCGCTGCTGGCACCGGAATGTGGGTCGATCCGATCCACCGGCTGCATGTCGTCCTGATGACCCAATATTTTCCGCCGGAGATCAATTTGACCTTCCGTGAAGACCCTGTCGCGGCGGTCTATGCTGACCTGGGGCTCTGGCCTGCTGGGCCGAGGGCGATACTGCATCATGATCTTGATTGCTGAATGCGACCGCTAAGCCGGGCATGATGTTATCAAGGCCTGGTGTCTGCGATTTCTTTAATCAGGACCAATGCACGAAGTCGAGGCACTTCCGCATCACAGCCGTTTCAACCGGATATTCCGATATTCCACCTTCATCGGTGGACCTACATGCACTTGCATTCCGATCTCGCCACTGCGGCGGCGGCCTTTCGATTCATCCATTGCCGCCGCCATTAGTTGTCCGTTCAAGAGATGATAGAGGGCAGGGCCTTTGGCGATGATGTGGACTTCATTCCAGTCCGGTCTGATCAGCGTCTTCAGGAATCCAGGCTCCCCAATCGCTCCGACCACTTGTGAAGGCTCTGTCGTCGTGCGTGCGAATTGGCCGCGTCGGGCGATAAAGCTCCGTCCTCGCTCCTCATATACCATGGCGGTGAAAAGATTCTGGCCATCGATATCGAACTGCAGGCCCGACAGCGCAAAGCGGTTGGTGGGGGTGGTTTCGTCTTTGACGACCTTGCTGCGGTAATTGACTCCGCTATTGCCCTGGGCCGTGATCCGATAGTCCAACTTCAGTTCGAAGTCTTCGACTTGACCCCCGTTCCAGATCAGAAACGTATTGCTGCGGAGGAGGGTGTCCGGTGTCACCTCTCCCACGATCATGCCGTCCTCCACGCGCCAATATGTGGGATCACCGCGCCAGCCCGACAGACTCTTGCCATCAAAAATCGGCGTGAAGCCGGGCCCGTCGCCCTTGGCCGGCCGAGGCATCAAAGGCATCGTCTTTGGTCCCGGCGGCAATGGCCGCTGCGCGGCAGAGGTCAAGGAAGGGAATATCGCCAAGGCGCCAGCGCCTGCAATGAATGTTCGACGTCCGGTCCGGTGTTCCATGATGTCCCCTTCAGGTGCGGCCAGCAATTTACAGGAGTGGTCGCGGAAAATGCTGCTCGGCGCAAGCCGATCCGCTTGTCCACGCCTCCGATGCATCCAGTTAGGCGTGAACTTGCAAAATCAGGCCCGGCAGTTGGCAGGAAGCGATGCTCGGGGTCGCCACCCGCCGAGCAAAGTGCTAATCAAGTCAAGGGCATCGCGGCGATCAAGACCGCGTGATCAGAGGATGAAGAGATGGCGAGCAGCAGCGATTATGGCTTCGGCCCGGTCCAATATCCGCGCGGGTGGTTCATGATAGGGGCCGCAGATCAGGTGATGGACCGGCCCGTGCCGGTGCGGTATTTTGGCGAGGATCTCGTCCTCTACCGGGGTGAGAGTGGCAGGGCCTACCTCGTTTCGGCCTATTGCCCGCACATGGGCGCTCATTTGGCCAACAACGCCACCAGTTACATCATGCGAGATGGCGATCAAATCCAGGGTGAATCCATCCGCTGCCCCTTCCACGGCTGGCGCTATGGCCCCGATGGAAGGTGCAATGATATTCCCTATTCCGACTTCATTCCCGGAACTGCGCGCCTCAAAACCTACCACCTGGTGGAACGGGCCGGGATATTGTGGGTGTGGCACGATCCTGAAGGGCTGGAGCCGGACTATGCTCTGCCGGACTTCGGCGGCCATTATGATCAGGCGGGGTGGGTGAACTGGAAGATCGATCATCTGGGCGACATCGACATCCACGGCTGTGAGATTGTCGATAACATGGCGGACGTGGGGCATATGTCGCCCATCCATGGAGCCGAACGCTGCATCTACTTCGCGAACAGATTTGACGGCCATGTCGTTCACCAGCTTTTTACCGCGGTGAACCGGGGCTGGGGAAATCTTCCGCCGACGCTGAGCCAACTCGATACATGGTATACCGGGCCGGGCATTCTTCAGTCCGACATGAACAGCCACCTGCCGGTGTTCATGCTCGTCGCGCATACGCCGATCGAGGATGGCCGCACCCGTGTATGGCACGCGACAATGGTACGGATGAGCGATGGCTCAGGGGCGCTGAGCGACGAGGAACGTCATGTCGCTTCGACATATCAGGACCAGTTGAGGGACGGCCTAGTCCAGGACGTGGAAATATGGGCCAACAAGCGTTCTAGCATACATCTGCTCACCGTGCCCGCAGATGGTCCTTATGGGCGGCTCCGCAACTGGTACAAGCAGTTCTACAATGAGCGCGACAAAGTGGCCAATATTCAGTCCCGCGTTAACGGGACGATCGTCACGCTGGATCAAAGCTCCACATTGAAAGGCGGCGAAGCGGCCTGACCAGCCCGAAAAGCCATATCTGAGCCCAATAAATGCAACGAATGTGTTTACTTCTTTGGTGTCGGTGGGATATAGCGGCGGCGGTCGTTCATGTCGCGCCCTGAACAGGGGGCGCAGCCAAGTCTCAAAGGGGAATCCTATGGTCCGCCATCATTTTTTGCTCGGGTTGCTCTGTGGATTGGTGCTCCCCGGGACAGCTTTGGCTTCGGATGTACCGCGGCTTCAGAGTGAAGGTGGACGGCATACATTCCTGGTCGATGACAAGCCCTACCTCATGCTTGGCGCTCAGGTCCACAATTCAAGCAACTACCCCGCGGTTCTTCCGCAGGTCTGGCCCGTGATGAAGGCGCTGAATGCGAATACGATCGAAATTCCCGTAGCATGGGAGCAGTTCGAACCGGTCGAAGGGAAATTCGACTATAGCTGGGTCGATACCTTGCTGGCACAGGCGCGCCAGAACGACATGCGGGTTGTCCTGCTGTGGTTCGGCAGCTGGAAAAATGGCGAATCCACCTACACCCCTGAATGGGTGAAGAATGACACGACCCGTTTCCCGCGCCTGATGCGGCGCGATGGCCGTCCTACGAAGACGCTGTCTCCTTTGGGCGAAGCGAGCCTTGCTGCCGATCGGAAGGCATTCACGATGCTGATGCGGCATCTGAAGCAATCGGATCCCAAGCACACGGTGATCATGGTGCAGGTTCAAAATGAGGTGGGGACGCATGGCGTTGCCCGTGATTATTCGCCTGCTGCCGAGAAGCTTTTCAACCAAGCGGTTCCAGAAGCGGTCTTGCGCGCCTCCGGCAAGCCTGCCGGGACATGGGCCCAAGCCTTTGGCAAGGAAGCGGATCAGGCATTCGCCGCCTGGACATATGCGCGTTATGTGCAAGAGGTCGCCGCTGCGGGGAAGGCAGAGAAGAATCTGCCAATGTACACCAACGCTGCTGTGTTCGACGCGACGAGCACCATGATGGCCGCACAGGTCGGTAGCGGCGGGCCCAACTGGAATGTCTTGCCGATCTGGAAGACGATCGCGCCGGCGCTGGACCTGATAGGTCCCGACCTGTATCTGCCGATTGAAAAGACCTACCTTGGATTGCTTGACCGCTACACGCGACCGGACAACGCCTTGTTCGTCCCCGAAACGAGCAATGCTGCGTCGAGCGCGCGGTTTTTCTGGGCAGCCCTGGGCAGGGGAGCCATCGGCTGGGCCCCGTTCGGTATGGATGCCACCAACTATTCCAACTATCCCCTCGGTGCCCGCAAGTTGGATGCCGCAACGATCGAAGCGTTCGCCGCTCCCTACCGGCTGTTCAAGCCGATCGCGAGCGAATGGGCAGCGATCGCTGGAAAGCACCCGACCTGGGGAAGCTCAAAAGGCAGCGAGAGTGAAGAATCCACGTCGATGGGCCGGTGGAAAATCACCGCTATCTATGGCCGCAACAACTTCGATATCCCCGCCTGGCCCGGCATGGAGTCGCCCGCTTGGGCAAAGGAAGCTGTAGGTGGTGGGGTCGTCGCGCAATTGGGACCAGACGAGTTCCTCGTTGCCGGGCAATATAGCCGTTTCCAGTTCACCCCGGCCGACGCTGCGCTGAATGGTCAAATTTTGAGCGCTGAGGAGGGGACATTCGTGAACGGCCAGTGGAAGGCATCACGTCGCTGGAATGGCGACCAGACTTCCTATGGGTTCAATTTCAACGAACAGCCGGCTCTGCTTCGGGTAAGGCTCTCGACATATTGAGGGCATTACCCTCGATGCATTGAGCGTGGTCGGAACTGCTGTCGCCAGCAATTTCGACCCGTCCGGTTGCAGTGCAAATTAATTCCACATTCCTGCACGTCAGTGGCCATAGTAGCGCGGGGCCAGGGCAAACAATCATTTTTAAGGGTAAGCAGCCCTGCGGCTGCTACGGGCACGCCAGCGCGACGACGAGCGGGTTGATCCCCGCTATTTCAGCGCTGATTGCCGGAAGCGGCGGTCTCCGGTTGCGCAACTGTCTGATCGATCCTGCCGAAGACTGGTGCACCCGCTTCATCCTCCATCCAGATGCTCACTCGGTCGCCCCACCGCAGGAAAGGCGTATGCGGCTCCCCCCGAAGGATCGTCTGGACCATGCGCGCTTCGGCGATGCAGCTATAGCCAAGGCCGCCATCGGCTGCGGGCCGTCCGGGGCCACCGTCCGCGTCACGGTTGGACACGGTGCCCGACCCGACGATCGTCCCCGCAGCGAGCGACCGGGTCTTCGCCAAATGGGCGATCAGCATGCCGAAATCGAACGTCATATCGACTCCGGCATCGGCCCGGCCAAAGGGCTGGCCGTTCAGATCGACCTTCAGCGTGCCGTGCAGCTTGCCGTCGCGCCACTGCGCGCCCAATGTATCGGGCGTCACGAAGACCGGTGACAATGTGCTGGCGGGCTTCGACTGGTAGAAGCCGAAGCCCTTCGCCAACTCGCCTGGAATGAGGTTGCGCAGCGATATGTCGTTCACCAGGCCGACGAGCCGGATGAGGCCGTGCGCATCCTCCGGGCTGACGCCCTGTGGCACGTCATCGGTAATCACGACGATCTCCGCCTCCATATCGCAGCCCCATGACTCATCGGCGAGCGGTATAGGATCGCGGCAACCCAGGAAACTGTCCGACCCTCCCTGATAGACCAGCGGATCATGCCAGAAGCTGTCGGGCAGTTGTGCACCGCGCGCCTGCCGCACCAGTGCGACATGGTTCACATAGGCTGATCCGTCCGCCCATTGATAGGCGCGGGGCAGGGGAGCGGCCGCCTCCGTCTCGTTGAAGGGTTGGCCGGTCACCGCGCCGCTTTCAAGGTCGCGCGCAAGTGCTTCCAGGCGGGGCGCGACCGCCGCCCAATCGTCCAGCGCCGCCTGCAGGGTCGGAGCGATCGCCTGCGCATCGGCATAGGAGGACAGATCGCGGGATACGACAACAAGGCGTCCGTCTCGGCCTCCTTTCAGACTGGCGAGCTTCATGCCTTTGGCCCCTCATGCAGCCATTGCGCGTGGCGGGGCGCGCGCTTTGTACGGCTCCATTCCTCAAGCATCAGCGGCGCGACGCGCTTCAACTCCGCATATTGTTCAGCCGTGCCGATATTGGCCGCCAGTTCGATGCGATGGCCATTAGGGTCGAAAAAGTAGATCGACTTGAAAACCCCATGCCAGGTGGGACCGAGCACATCGACGCCCTGCGCCTCGAGGTGCGCTTTCGCGGCGAGCAGCGCGGCCTCATCCTCCACTTCGAAGGCGATGTGCTGGACCCAGGCGGGCGTGTTGGCGTCGCGGCCCATGGCAGGCTGGTTCGGCAGCTCGAAAAAGGCGAGGACATTGCCGCCGCCGCAGTCGAGGAAGACGTGCATATAAGGATCGTCTTCGCCGGTCGAAGGCACCTTGTCCTCTGCAAAGGCAGTGGTGAAAGTCATGCCCAGCATGCGGGCATACCAATCGACCGTCTCCTTCGCGTCGATGCAGCGATAGGCGACATGGTGAATGCGTTTGAGGTCTGGGACGGTCATGCCGGTTGCTCCACGTTCAGCGCGCCCCGCCGCATCTGATCACGTTCCATGCTTTCGAACAAGGCGGTGAAATTACCTTCGCCAAAGCCCTCATCCTTCTTGCGCTGGATGAATTCGAAGAACACAGGGCCGATCGTCGGCTGCGCGAAGATCTGGAGGAGGAGACGCGGGTCCCCCTCCTGCGTCGACCCGTCGAGCAGGATGCCGCGCGCCTGCAACTGCTCCACCGGCTCGCCATGGCCGGGCAGCCGCTCATCCAGCATCTCATAATAGGTGGCGGGCGGAGCGGCCATCAACGGCGTGCCCATCGCCTTCAGCCGATCCCAGGCGGCAACAAGGTCGTCGCACAACAACGCGATATGCTGAATGCCCTCGCCATTATAGGCGCGCAGGAATTCGTCGATTTGGCCGCCGCCGGTCTTGCCCTCTTCATTGAGGGGGATGCGAATTTTGCCGTCTGGCGCGGTCATCGCCTTGCTGGTGAGGCCGGTATATTCGCCCTTGATATCGAAATAGCGGATCTCGCGGAAACCGAAGACACGCTCGTAGAAGCTCGCCCAGTGCGCCATACGCCCGCCATAGACATTGTGCGTCAGGTGATCGATGATCCTGAATCCAGCGCCGACAGGATGCCGCTCCACGCCTGGTTCATAAACGAAGTCGATGTCGTAGATGGAGAGCGTGCCATCCTCGCCCTCATAACGGTCGATGAGGTAGATGATCGACCCGCCGATGCCGCGCACGGCGGGCAGGCGCAACTCCATGGGTCCGGTGCGCACCTCCACCGGCTCCGCCCCACGCTCGATCGCCATGGCATAGGCCTTGGCTGCGTCCTTCACGCGCCAGCCCATGCCGCAGGCGGACGGGCCGTGTTCGGCGGCGAAGTAAGCGGCCGGGCTTCGCGGTTCATAATTGGCGATCAGGTTGATGCCGCCCTGCCGCCATAGCTGCACATCCTTCGATCTGTGACGCGCAATTATGGTGAAGCCCATGGCGGTGAAAGCCGGTTCCAGCAGGCCCTTTTCCGGAGCGCTGAACTCCACAAACTCAAAGCCGTCGAGCCCGAGGGGATTGTCGAGATCAATCATGCGCAAACTTCCTGAATCGATGGAGCCGACGATGATGAAATCCTAGCATATACGGTCGAAATTATGTTTCATTTGATGGAAATTCAGGGTGATATGAGATGAGGTCCCATCACAAAGCTGGCGTGATGGATGAAAATGCATCAAAGATTTCGCCGAGCTGATCGACTCTGAGCGGCTGCGATTCGCTCCTGTTAAAAACAAGGAAGCCTCTGCCTGATGCCCATCCGTCCCATTGACGCGATCGATCGCAAGCTGCTGCACGAATTGCAGCGTGACGCATCGATCAGTCATGCCGAACTTGCTGAGCGCGTCGGCGCGTCTACCGCCTCATGCTGGAGGCGGATAAGGGCGTTGGAGGCGGACGGCGTGCTGGGCCGTCAAATCCGCCTCGTTGACCCGGCGCGGCTGGGGCGCAGCCTCAACGTGCTGTGCCATATCAAGATCAAGAACCATCAAGCAGAAACGACCGAGGCATTCGAGACTTTCATCGCATCGCGTGACGAGATCATCGAATGCTATTCCATGTCGGGCGACTGGGACTATCTGCTACGGATATTGGTCGCGGATGTGGAAGAATATAATCACTTCCTGATGCGCACCGTCCTGCGCCATCCCACCGTAGCGACCGGGTCGTCCCACTTCGCCTTGTCGCAGGTGAAATATACGACGGCCGTGCCGATCTGACCCATGCCATCATACTCGATTATCGATTATAGACATGAAGCTATTGCGATCTTCGGCATCCGGCCTTGGCTGATGACAGGATTACAGGATGAGTACCGAAAATGAAGGCGCGCTGAAGCTGGTGACCGCGATCCTGGGTGAGGAGGATGGCGGCCGGATCGCCGCCATGCTGACGCCTATGCTGCCGGCCGGACATCAGGACATGCCCGGCGTTACGCGCGCGCAAATGGCAGCCGCCATGAACATGCTGCTGTTCGCTGGATTGCTGGAAAGGGTGCCGAGCGCTGTCAGCTATGTCTCGGACGCCATCGCTAGCGGCCGCCGCCTGTGCTTCGATCATGGCGCAATCCGCACCATCGCCCTCGTCGATAAGGATACGGGCGCTCTGCCCCGCGGCGAATTGGCGTTCCGGCGCATCCTGGAACCGTTGGGCTATGAGGATGTAGCGACCTACCCGCTTCCGGCGCTGCGCATGACCGGCCGCGCCTATCGTCATCGGGATTTTCCGGAAAGCATCCCGCAATTCTTCGTCAGCGAATTGCATGTGGACCAGTTCGACGAGGCGTTCGCCGCGGTCGCGGATCGCGTATTTGGCAGTTCGCAAGACCCCCTGGACGAAGAAGCTCTGGCCGCGCTGGATCAGTTCGCCGCGGGTGGAACCATTCCCTTCGACGTTGCGCGTGCCGTGCTGCCGACGCTGGTCGTTGCTTTCGGGCGACATCATGCGCCCTGCACGGTCGCCGATTATGAGGCGCTGCGCAGCGCATCGGCAGAGGCGGCGTGGATAGCGACGGAGGGCAATGCCTTCAATCACGCCACCGACCGGGTGGCCGACGTCGTCGCGCTAGCAGAGGAGCTGAAAGCGCTGGGTCGGCCGATGAAGGACAAGGTGGAATTTTCCCGCAATGGCCGCGTCCGCCAGACCGCTTTCAGAGCTGACATGGTGGAACGGGAATTCGTCAATGATCAGGGTGACATGTGCCAGATGACGGTGCCCGGCTCCTTCTATGAATTCATCAGCCGGGACGTGGACCCCGCAACCGGGAGGCTCGACCTCTCCTTCGACAGCGGCAATGCGACCGGCATTTTCCACATGACCAAGCAATGATCGCGGCGGCGCCCTCATCATGAGTGCGCGCTGCTGACTATTGCGCCTATTCCTTCACCAGTTTCGAGGTTAGTCTGCCGGAACAACTGGCGGTTCCAGGCCTGACATGACGGACGAGCATATTTTCAGCGCCGATATGGGCCTCGACCGGGCGGTGGTGGAGGCTGCCAGCGCCGCGCCGATGCTGGATCAGCTGCTGCAATGGTCCGCAGTCAACAGCGGATCGCGGAACCTGGCAGGGCTGGCGACGATGGCGTCGCTACTGACGGACGCCTTTTCCGTGCTGCCGGGCGACATGCAACTGCGCCCTGCGGCAGAGGTAACGTCGATCGCGCTGGATGGTCGGGAAGACGCCCTTGATCTGGGCGACAACATCCTGCTCACCGTGCGTCCCGATGCACCGCTGCAACTGTTGTTCACCGGGCATATGGACACGGTGTTTCCGGCGGAGAGCAGTTTTCAGCACTGCCGCAGGGACGGCGATCTGCTGAATGGCCCCGGCGTGGCCGACATGAAGGGCGGGATCGCGGTGATGCTGGCGGCTCTGCGCGCGTTTGAAGCTTCACCACTCCACGCGCGCATCGGCTATCAGGTCGTACTGAACAGCGACGAGGAAATCGGCTCGCCCGGCTCCGCGCCGTTGCTGCGGGAAGCTGCGCAGGGAAAGCAGGCCGCCTTCACCTATGAACCGTCGGCACTGCCCGATGGCACGCTGGCGGGCGCGCGTCCGGGGAGCGGCAATTTCTCGATCATCGTCGCGGGACGCAGCGCGCATGCGGGACGCAATCCCCGCGACGGCCGCAACGCGGTGCTGGCCGCTGCCGACATCGCCCTGCGGCTAGAACAGCTGGCGGGCGAGGGGCTGTCGGTCAACCCGGCGCGGATCGATGGCGGCGGCCCCAACAATGTCGTGCCCGACCATGCCATATTGCGCGTGAACATGCGGCCGGTGTCGGCCGACCGGCAGATGATGGCCGAAACCGCGATGCAGGCGATCCTGGCATCTGTGGCGCAGGCGCGGGAGGTTACGATTCACGTGCATGGCGGTTTTGGTCGACCGCCCAAGACGCTCGACCGCCAGGCGCTGGCGCTGCTTAACCTTGTCAGCGATTGTGGGCGCAAGCTGTCACAGCAAATCGGCTGGCGCGACACGGGCGGCGTGTGCGACGGCAATAATATCGCGGCGTGCGGCGTGCCTGTGGTGGACACGATGGGCGTGCGCGGCGGATCGATCCACTCGCCCGACGAGTATCTGATCGTGCCGAGCCTAGGCGAGCGGGCGGCGCTGACCGCATTGCTGCTCTGCACCCTGGCCAGGGAGGGCATGCCCCGCCTTGCCTGAGCTCCTACTCCTGAGCGGAGCAGAAGCGGGTCAGCGCTCCGTGCGCTTGCTATTCACGAGTATCAAGCGCAGATCAGGGTTATCGCCGAAGAAGAGAGGATCACGGATGAACCGTCTTGCGCGCGCCGGTCTGCTGCTGACTGCCCTTGCTGTACCCGCCTTGCCACTAGCGGCACAGCATACTCATCACGCTGAGCACGGGAAAACACAACAGGGTGACGCTATCGCAGCCGCCGTCGCAGCGCCCAGCCGGACCGCCGCCAACACAGTTCGCGATAAATATCGCCATCCCGCAGAAACGCTCGCCTTTTTTGATGTTGAGCCAACTCAGACGGTGGTGGAATTCAGCCCGGGCGGCGGCTGGTACACCGAAATCCTCGCGCCTCTGCTGCGCGAAAAGGGCACGTTCTACGCGCTCCAGCCGTCGGGCCGATATCTTGAGAACTATCGCAAGTTTCTCGCGGCCAAGCCGACCGTCTATGACAAAGTAAAGCTGATTTCCTATCCTGACCAGACCGCCATGATCCCTGCGGGCAGCGTCGATACGCTGCTTACGTTCCGCAACGTACATAATTTGGTGATGGCGGGCACGGAGGCAGCGACCTTCAAGGCATTTTATGATCTTCTCAAGCCTGGCGGGACGCTCGGTATCGTCGATCACCGCCTGCCTGAAGACCGGGACAGCGCGCTTGAGAAGCAAAGCGGCTATCTCAAGGTCTCGACCATTCGCCGCTTGGCCGAGGCCGCTGGCTTCGAATATGTCGCAGCTTCGGAAATCAACGCCAATTCCAAGGACAAGGCTGATTGGCCCAAGGGGGTTTGGACCCTTCCGCCCACTTTCGCCCACGGCGATGTGGACAAGGCAAAATATCTAGCGGTCGGCGAAAGCGACCGCATGACACTGAAATTCCGGAAGCCCGCCCCATAGGATATTGGCTGCTGTGCCTGTCCACGATCATGTTCTTGAGCGGCATGCATCTGTGCACGTCAAGGGCGCATGCAGCACTTGCTAGCTGACGGAACCGATTGATACAGTCTTTCGCATAATCGGCCTAGAGTGGCTCCATGGGATCTCTCACTTTCAGCATCAACGTCACGCTGGACGGCTGCATCGACCACCAGGCAGGCATTGCAGACAACGAAACGCACGTTTTCTTCACCCGCCTTATGGACCAGAGCGGGGCGATGCTTTGGGGGCGCGTCACATATGAGATGATGGAGAGCTACTGGCCATCGGTTGCGCGCGGCGATACAGACGCGCCGCCAGCGGTGCGCGAATGGGCCGTCAAGCTCGAAGCCAAGCCGAAACATGTCGTGTCATCAGCGCGGAATGTCTTCCCATGGACCAACAGTCACCACGTCGCTGGCGACCTGCGGGCGGGCGTGCAGAGGCTGAAGGACGCAACGCCGGGCGGCGTGTTGCTAGGCAGTGCTAAGCTGGCGGCTGAGCTGGACCGGCTGGGTCTGATCGACGAATATAGGTTCTTAGTTCACCCACGGATCGCTGGCCACGGGCCTACCCTCTATGAAAGCGGGCTGGCCAGCACGCGACGGCTCGAACTGATTTCGGCGAGCCCGCTAAGCAACGGCGTGGTCGCCATGCATTACCGGCGTGCAAGCTGACCTCCTCGTCTTCAGCCTGCGGTCTGGGCACCATCTACCGGCAGCGCGATGCCACTCACGGTGCGCGCATCCGCCGAACCTAGATAGGCGATGGCGCCGGCGACTTCGTCGGCCTCGATTAAATCACCCATCTTTGAAGCGTTGCGCATCAGGAGCGATATATCGACGCCTTTGGGGAGGATGCCGGTGGTCATGGGTGTCTTCACGCCGGTGGGGCAGATCGCATTCACGCGCACGCCCGCGCTCGCATATTCGATCGCCAGCGACTTGGTCAGACCGATGACCCCATGCTTTGCCGCGCAATAGGCGGTGGTGTAGGCGATACCCACCAATCCGGCTGCCGAGCTGATATTGACGATGTTGCCTTTCGTGGCGACCAGATGCGGCATCGCCGATTGGCACAGGTAGAAGATGCTGGAGAGGTTGACCCGCATCATTCTTTCCCATCGCTCTTCGCTGAACATCGGCAGCGGCCCCCAATCCATGATCCCGGCGATGTTGCACAGCATGTCGATCCGTCCCGCCTTTTCGGCGGCAGTGGCGATGAAAGCGCGACAGGAGGTAGGATCACCAGCATCGAAGCCGATCACTAGCGGCGTGAACTGCGTATCCAGAGAGTCTGCCAAGGACCGAGCGCCCGCCTCATTGATGTCGCCCAGCACGAGCTGCGCGCCCTCCGCAGCCAGCCGCTGCGCGGTCGCCCTGCCGATCCCTGATGCAGCGCCGGTGACGATGACCAGCTTGTCGCGATAGCGCATTTTCTCTCCTTGAAATCCTTATCTTTGTCCGTCCGCCCGGGCCTAGTTTGATCGGCCTGAGAATGGCCTGCTTCCAGCCTTCATGTGGCTGGTTCAAAAGCCGACCGCCCTCTACCTCCAAATCAATTAGGCGCCGGGAAAAGCGCTCGTGCGCGACCCCCTCCATTTCGACGAGGCGGAGGAGTCTCAGCTACGCCATGCTGCGAAAAACCGGCAAAGGACCGGGGTGATGGAGAGAGCAGGATGAGCTTCGTGGGGAAGTCCGCAGTTGTGACCGGAGGAGGCTCTGGGATCGGCGCTTCTGCTGCGATGCGCTTGGCTGCGGAAGGCTGCAAGGTCGCCGTGGTCGATATCCGCATGCAGGATGCGGAGCGGATCGCGAGCCTGATCGAAGCGCACGGAGGCACCGCCCTTGCGATAGCTGGCGATGTCAGCAGGGAGGCGGACAACGAGCAATTCTTCGCCCAGGCCGAAGCCGCGTTCGACGGGCTCGACATGGCGTTCCTCAATGCTGGCGTGATCCAGCGCTATGGCCCGTTCGACCAGATGCCCGTCGAAGAATTCGACCGGATGATCGCCATCAATCTGCGCGGGCCTTATCTTGGCCTGCGGCAGGCGCAACGACGTCTGCGCCCTGGGGGTGCAGTGGTGGTGACCGCCTCGGCTGCCGCGCTCACCGGCTTTTCGGATGCGGCGGGTTATAGCACTGCCAAACATGGCGTTGTCGGCCTGGTGCGCTCTGCAGCGCGCGAATTTGCCAGCCGTGGTCTCAGGGTCAATGCGATTTGCCCGGGTGGGGTGGAGACGCCGATGACCGGAGCGGAGCAGCAGGACAGCATCGTTGCGCCGGATCAATTGGGCACGCCGCCCTATCGCGGCAATCTCACCCCACAGATGGTCGCGGAAGTCGCGCTGTTCCTGCTCAGTCCTGCTGCGGCCGCTCTGAACGGCCAGGCGCAGCTTGTCGATGCAGCGCTGTTGTCCGCCTTCCCCCCTGCGCTCGAAAACCAGTGAAGCGGAGAAACCAGATCGTGCCGAAAGCCGCCATAGACGCCAAAATCAGCTACGACCCTGCCAATGTCGTCACTTCCGAAGTGGTAGTGATCGAGGCATCGCCCGCTCTGGTGTGGGAAGTCCTGACCGACCTCGATCGGTACGGCGATTGGAATCCCTTTTGCGTGAAGGCCACGTCCACGCTCGAAATGGGCGCGCCAGTCTATATGAGCCTCGTCAATTATCCCAATCCCGGGGCGTTGCTCCAAGGATGCGAATATATATGCGAGCTCCAACCAGAGCGGAGGCTCGCCTGGGAAGCGAGATGGCATGAGAACTGGCCCTATGCCGCCCGTCGCGACCAGTTCATCGAGCCGATGGCCAACGGCCACTGCCGCTATTGGTCGACCGACGCATTTCTTGGTGAAAACGGCGTCCATGTCATGCGCTTTTGCGGACCCTGGGTGAAACGGGCGTTCGACGACACCGCCCATGCGCTGAAGGCCCGGGCTGAAGCCCTGCACGCCGAAAGGATAGGACGCTGATGTCCGGGCGGCTTGCGAGCAGGCCAGCAATGTGCGTTTCATCTGGAGACGGGGACCGCGACGCCGCGCGGGGCTTCCTGGGCTGGCGCATGGTTGCCATCGCGGCGGTCACGCAGAATGTAGCGGTGGGTCTGACCTTCGGCTCCTTTGGAACGCTGGTCCTGGCCATCGAAGAGCGGTTCGCGACGACCCGCACATTGTCCGCGCTTGGTATCTCGCTGGTCATCCTCATCTATTCGCTCAGCGCCCCCCTGATCAGCCCGTTGATCGCGCGGACATCGATCCGGCGGGTCCTGACCACGGGCGCGCTGCTGGGAGCGACGGGCTATTGTCTGCTCCCTCTGGCAGGCAGCATTGGCCAGTTCCTCGGCATCTTCGCGCTGTTGATCTCCCCCGGCTTTCTGCTGCTGGGCGTTATTCCGTCCAACATATTGGCGAGCAATTGGTTCGTGCGGCAGCAGGGACGGGCCCTGGGCTTCGTGACCATGCCGGTGTTCGTCATGCTGGTGCCGATGATCAGTGCCTGGGGTCTCCATCATTATGGACTGACCGCCGTATTGGTGGGCGTAGGCCTTGCGCACCTGCTTGTCCTGCCACTGATGCCGTTCGTGATCGACCGTCCCGAACAGATCGGTCAGCAGCCCCTTGGCCACGCCGATGGGATCGCGCACGCAGAAATACAGCAGCTGCTTCCCTGGCGAACACTGCTCGCCCGCCCAGCACTGTGGCTCGTCACGCTGGCGGTCGGCATCGTTGTGGGCGGCGGCGTGCTGAAGGCCGCGCATATGGTGCCGCTCATCATGGGGCAGGGTTGGAGCCTGGAGGAAGCCTCCTTCCTCTTCGCCCTGTCCGGGGGCACCGGTATCCTGGGAGCAATGGCCTTTGGCTGGCTGGCCGACAGATTTGGTCCGGGCAGAGCATTGGCCGCGAACAGTGTGGTGCAGGGATTGGTGTGGTTCATCTTCCTTCAGCCCGCGCCCTATTGGCTGCTGGTCCTGGACGCGGTCGTCGTGGGGGCATGCGGCGGCGGCATCGCGGCGGCCCAAGGGGTGTTGCTCACCAGATTGTTCGGACCACGAAACTTCGCGCAAGTGATGGGCATGGTGACGATGTTCACCGTTCCCTTCACCTTCGGCGCCGCCCCGCTCGCGAGCGCGCTTTTCGATGCGACGCACAGCTACTGGACGCCGATCGCGCTCCAGATCGCGGGCTTCGCTCTCGCCGCCGTCATTTTCCTGATCCTGCAGGCCCGCGGCGCTGCACAACTATCGAATATGGAGGGATAGACGTGATATTGAAGGACAAGGTCGTCATCGTGTCGGGCATTGGGCCTGGCCTGGGACAGGAACTCTCGTCGCTGGCGGCTGCCGAAGGGGCCCATGTCGTGCTGGCCGCGCGTACCCCCTCGAAGCTGGACGCAGCGGAAGCCATGATCCGGGAAGCGGGACATGATGTGCAAGTCCTGAAAGTCCCCACCGACATTTCGAAGCGGGACGATGTGGGGAGGCTGGTCGATGCAACCGTGAAGCGCTTCGGCCGTATCGATGGCCTTATCAACAGTGCCTATATCCCGGGTGCATTTACAGACGTTGTCGATGCTGACCTCGACGAATGGCGACGGACGTTCGACGTAAACCTGTTTGGCACCGTTGGGCTCTGCCAATCCGTCATTCGGCAAATGCGCCAGACGGGCGGAGGCGCCATCGTCAATGTGAACACGCAGGTGACGCGCAAGCCGTGGGTGCAGCAGGCCGCCTATGCCACGTCCAAGGCTGCGCTCGCCATGGCGACGGTGCAGATGGCGACGGAGGTCGGGCGCTGGAACATCCGCGTCAACTCCACCTTCATGGGCTGGATGTGGGGTCATTCGGTCGAACAGGCGCTCGATTACATGGCAAAGGAAAGTGGCCGGAGCGTCGCTGACCTGAAGGCGGAGCAGGAGCGGGGCATTGCCCTTGGCCGCATGCCGACCGATCGCGAATGCGCGCGGCCGATTATCATGCTGCTGTCTGACTATTGCTCCGTGGTGACGGGCGCCAGCCTCGACATCAACGGCGGCGAATTCATGCCGGGTTGAAGGAGGGGATGTTGGAACTATCCACCATGCGCGTCGCGGACTTCATCGATCCGGGACATGTCGCCGCGCGCAGCGATGCGACGCGTCCCGTACCTGCAGCCGGAGAGGTGATCGTTGCTGTCGAAGCCTGCGGCATTTGCGGGTCCGATCTGCACATGTTCCGCAACGGCAGCTATCGCGATCAACTCGTCCGCGCGACGCCGGAGGGCTATCATGTCCCCGGCCACGAATTCGCGGGAACGATAGCCGCCATCGGCGAAGGCGTGGTCGGATGGTCAGTCGGTGAGCGCGTGGTCGGCGTGACGGGTCTGGGCGGCGGCATGGCCGATTATGTGGCTGTGCCCGTCAACCCATTTCAGCTGGTGCGCATGCCAGAAGGCGTGGACATGATTGAGGCAGCCACCACCGAACAATTGGCCGACGGCCTCCAGATGGTGCGCAAGGCTGCGATCAAGCCGGGGGAGCATGTCGTCATCTTCGGTGTCGGCATCATCGGGCTGAGCGTCATCCAGGCCATTCGGGCGCGCGGGATAGAGGCTGGGCAAGTCATCGCGGTCGACGTTCATCAGGCACGATTGGGGGCCGCTCTGGCGCAGGGTGCGACTGCCGTGGTCAACGCCCGCGACGGGGACGTCTTCGATCAGATCGCGGCAATCACCGGCACGGAGGAAGGCTATCAGGGCAAGTCCGCGCGGATCGGCGCGGTGATCGATTGCGCGGGCTACATCAAGCATATGCCCGGTCCGCCGCCCCTGGAAACCGCGCTGCGCCTCATCGACTTGGACGGGGGAAGGATCGTTTGCTTTGGCGCCTATGAGGACAGGATGACGATCGACTTTGGTCCTATGATACAGAAGCAGCCGACAATCATGGGATCGAACGGCTATGCGGCCGAGGAACTGGTCGAAGCCCTGGCCTATATGGCTGAGCGCAAGGTCGATCGTGCGTCTCTCATTTCCCACCGTTTCCCGATCTCGCAAGCACCCCAGGCCTTCGCCGCTCAATGTGCGCCGGAAGCCATAAAGGTGATGCTGACGATGGAAAGGAACTGACGAGGTGGAAGCGTTCGACGAGGAAGTGGACGTCCTGATCGTGGGTTCGGGGGCTGCGGCGCTGACCGCTGCCATTGTCGCCGCAGACAATCGCGCGACGGTGGCGCTCATAGAAAAGGGCGATCAATTCGGCGGGACCTCTGCCACGTCGGGTGGCGTAATCTGGATTCCTGCCAGCCATCTTGCCAAGGCCGCAGGCGCCGATGACAGCCCGGAAGAAGCCGCAAGCTACATAACGGCGTTGGCAGGCGACGATGCCGAGCCGGAGCGCATCAGCGCCTTTGTCGAAAACGCACCGCGCATGCTGGCTTATATGCAGGAGCGGACGGAGGTCCGCTACGCCTCTATTCCCTACACCGACTATCATGCCGAACTGCCGGGCGGAAAGATGGGCTGGCGCAGCCATGACCCTCAGCCGATAGACGGGCGGCGGCTGGGCGCGGATCTTGCGCGGCTGCGGCCGACCCATCCTGCGGGCATGCTGTTCGGCCGGATCAGCTGGACGGCGGCAGAAGCAGCACCGATGATAACGCGCATGCCCGGTTGGCAAAAAATGCTGACCCGCGCGCTTTGGCGGCATTATTCCGATGTCGGACAGCGCCTCCGCTCCACGCGCAGCCGGTTTCTGACTTCCGGCAATGCCCTGCTTGCACGGCTGAAGCTCTCGCTGGACGATCGTCAGGTGGAGATACGCTATCGTCACGCGCTCATCTCCCTGATCGAGCGGAATGGCCGGGTACAAGGTGCAGTGGTGCAAACGCCAGCTGGAACCCGCCGGATCGCCGCGCGGCAAGCCGTCATATTGGCGGCCGGCGGCTTTGAACGTGATGCGGACATGCGGCGGCGCTACCTGACCGGATCGGCCAATCCGGAATGGTCCGGCAGCCAGAACGGCAACACAGGCGATGCGATCCGTGCCGCCCAAGCTGTAGGCGGAGCCACGCGGCGGATGGATTCGGCTTGGTGGGCACCGACGATCAAGGTTCCCGGCGAGGATCGCGCCCGACCTCTCTTCTTCGAGCGCTCGCTGCCCGGATCCCTCATTGTCGATGCCAAGGGCCGCCGCTTCCTCAACGAAGCAGCTTCATACCACAAGGCAGGCGAAGCCATGCGCGATGCGGGCGGAGGGCAGGCCTGGGTGATTTTGGATGCACGGTTCAAATGGCGCTACCCGATGGGACCGTTGATGCCGATGATCCCCAGCTGGATGCATCCAAAGGCTGTACGGCGCATATTGCGCAAGGCGAGCAGCATAAGGAAACTCGCTGTGCAGATCGGGGTCAGCCCGGACGTGCTGGAGAAAAGCGTTGCCCGCTTCAACCATCATGCCAGCCGTGGAGAAGACCCGGATTTCAGCCGCGGTCAGCAACCCTATGACCGCTACTATGGCGATCCGAAGGTAAGCCCCAATCCTAACTTGTTGCCGCTGGAAAAGGCGCCCTTTTATGCTTTGCCCGTCAATGCGGGGGACATCGGCACCAATGGTGGGCTTGCGACGGATGGGAACGGCCGGGTCGTGAATGACATGGGGTCGCCGATCGAGGGCCTTTATGCCGTTGGCAACAGTGCGGCGTCGGTGACCGGGCGCTCCTACCCGGGTGCCGGGTCAACGATCGGGCCAGCCATGACCTTTGGCTACATCGCCGCGCGGCATGCCACGGGTGCGAACTAGCGGGCTTCTGCTTTGCTGCGGCCTTTGTCCATCGGCTTCCCTTGAATTGATCAATTAGCCTGTCCGCCTCTTTGCTACATCGAAAAAAGGAGAGGGTGAATGACCAGCAGCGCAAATCGCGATCTGTTCGTAACAATGTTGACGGCGCTGGGCCGAAAGGACTTTGATGAAGTCGAACGCTGCCTGGCCGAGGATATCCTGTTTGAATGGCCATTTCCCGTCATGGATGGCTTCCCAGTGGAGCATCGCGGCGCACGCTGGTTCCTGGAAGCCATGCAAGCGAGCTGGCGCGACTTTGACGACTATGCCTATCGCATAGAAACCATCCATGACCTGGTTGGAGATGACCAGCTGATCGCCGAATACAGCTCGCACAGCCGGTATATCCCTACCGGCGCCCCATATTCCAATCGCTACATCAGCGTTTTCGATTTTGCTGGCGGGCGGATCACCCGTTGGCGGGAATATGTAAACCCACGCGTCGTCGCCCTAATATTGGGCGAAGGAGCGTCCTGGAGCGAGGACGGCGGAGCACAGCGCCGGGTCTAATCGATTTCGACGTATCCGGGCCGAACGCAAGATGATGTCCTGCATTACACCCCGCGCGTCCCGACTGCCTGGTGGCGGACAGAGGAATAAAGAAAGAGAGTGGATCATGGAAAAGGCAATGTTTCCGGAGGGCGCTGCCCTTGTGTTTGGTGGCAGCGGCGGCATTGGCCGCAGCGTTGCGCAGAGTTTCGCGGAAGCTGGGGCTGACGTCGCGATCGGCTACCACAGCAAGGCGGATGCTGCGCAATCGCTTGCCAGTCAAATTGAAGCAATGGGGTGCAAGGTTTCGGTCCATCGCGGCGACGTGCGCGATCAGGCACAGGTAGAGGCCTTGTTCGAGGCAGCTGTAGCCGCGCACGGCCGGGTCCATACCATTGTCTGGGCCGCCGGGCCTCTCGTCGATCAGGTGATGATAGGCGATATGACGCATGAACAATGGCGCCGGGCCATTGATACCGAGGTGCATGGTTTCTTCAACGCCGTGCAGGCTGCGCTGCCCCATTTCCGCGCGCGTGGCGGTGGCTCCTTCGTAACGCTTGGGTCCGCTGGCCATATGCACTGGCCGGAAAAGGATGGTCTGTCCGTCGCGCCGAAAGCGAGCAATGAGTCGCTGGTGCGCGGCATCGCCAAGGAAGAAGGTCGCAACAACATCCGCGCCAACAGCGTGCTCGTGGGCGTGATCGAAGCGGGCATGTTCCTGGAACTCACCCGCCAAGGCGTCTTCGATGCCCAATGGGTCGCCGAGGTGCAGAAGGGCCTGGCGCTCAAACGCTGGGGCCAGCCCGAGGAGATCGGCCACGCTGCCGTATTCCTGGCGTCCAATCGTGCCGCTTATGTGACGGGACAGCAGATTAACGTCTCGGGCGGCTACGGCATCTGACGCGGCAGGAGAGGGATAATCATGGCTTACCGCCACCTCCTCGCGCCCGGACGCATCGGCGCCATGCCGCTGCGCAACCGCATCTTCATGACGCCGATGGGATCGAACCTGGCGGACGAGGATGGCATCACGGGTGACCGGCTGCGCGCTTATTATGAGGCGCGGGCGAAGGGCGGCGCGGCGCTTATCACCATGGGTTCGGTGTCGATCGGCTATCCCGAGGGATCGGGTAACTGGCGGAACGAAGCGATCTCCGACGAGCGGCATGTGCCCGGCGTCAGGGCGCTAGCCGATGCGGTTCATGCGCATGGTGCAAAGCTCGCGATGCAGCTTCAGCATGCGGGGTTGGTCGCCATGAACGACATGCTCGCCGGGCGTCCGATCTGGACGCCCTCCATTCCAGCGGTCGGCAAGAGCGACGGCGACATGATGGAGGGCTTCCTGGAAGATGAGCTGGCGATCTTCACCGCGCCCTTCGCGGCGATGGGGGAACCCAATTACAAGGTGATGACGGCGCAGGATATCGAGCAGCTGGTGCAGATGTTCGCTCGCGCTGCCGAACGGGCGAAGCGGGCGGGGGTGGATGCGGTGGAAATCCATGCGGGGCATGGATATCTGATCTCGTCATTTCTGAACCCATTAATAAATCAGCGAAAAGACGAGTATGGCGGATCGATCGAGAACCGGTCGCGTCTTCTTTGTGAGATCATTCATGGGATCAGGTCCGCCGTGGGTCCCGACATGCCGATCTGGCCGCGTCTCGACAGCCAGCATTTCCTGATCGACGGCGGCATCACCGTCGAAGACGCCGCCACCACTGCAAGGCTTGCCCAGGAGGCGGGCGCGGACGCCATCCATGTGTCCGCTGACGGGCATCCCGGGCGCGGCCTGACCTATTCGACCGGCCACGCCACAGACATCCGGAACGGCTTCGTCGAGGCGGCCGCGAGGATCAGGGCGCGGGTGGACATCCCCGTCATCTGCCCGGGACGGATCGAGCCCAGGGATGCCGACCGCTTCATCGCGGCGGGAAAGATTGATTTCGTGACGATGGGCCGCAAGCTGTTGGCCGATCCTGCATTGCCCAACAAGCTGAAGGCCGGAAAACCCGACGCGGTGCGTCCCTGCGTCTATTGCTATACCTGCATCAGCCAGATTTTCTTCAGCCGCCCGGTCAAGTGCGCGGTCAACCCGGAGACAGGGTTCGAACGGGAAAGGGCGCTGCATCCTACGGCCCACGCTCAGCACATCGCTGTTATCGGCGGCGGTCCCGCAGGCATGGAAGCCGCGCGGAGAGCGGCGGCAAGCGGCCACCGCGTGACCTTGATCGAGGCAACCGGCGGGCTCGGCGGAACAGCGCGCTTTGCTTCGATCGCCTATGCGCCCAATCAGGGCATCGTCGACTGGCTGAAGCGCGAGATAGCAGCGCAGCCCAATGTCACCATCCGCCTCAACACACGGGCCACGCCTGAACTGCTGAGGGAAATCGCGCCCGACGAGGTGATCGTCGCGACCGGCGCGCGGCGCGAACTGCCGCCTATCCCGGGCGCCGACCGCGACAATGTATTCAGTGGCGACGAGATGCGCAGCCTGATGCTGGCACAGGATCTTGGCCAGCTGAACGGCAAGATCGACGGCAAGACTCGCCTGATGATGCGCGCGGGCAAAGTGACCGGCCTCACCGCTCGTCCCGGCTTCGTCCGCGCGGCCAGCGACTTCTGGATGCCTTTTGGCAAGCAGGTCGTCATCATCGGGGGCGAACTGGTCGGCCTGGAACTGGCGGAGTTCCTGGCCAAGCGCGATCGCCGGATCGTCGTGATCGACGAAGCCTCCCGCATGGGCGCAGGGCTTCAGGTGGTGCGGCGGTGGCGTGTGCTTGATGAATTGAAGCACCTGAACGTCAAGCTGCTGCCCGGTGTCACCGACATCGCCATCGGCGAACGCACCGTCAGCTATGTGAACGGATTTGGCCAGCGCCGGACCGTGGGCGCGGACCAGGTCATCATCGCGAAGGGCGCGCAGGGCGATGCGCGGCTGGCGGACATTTTGCGCGATGCTGGTTTTCAGGTGCGCAGCATCGGCGACGCCAATGGCGTCGGCTATATCGAAGGCGCGATGCAGGATGCGGCGGATGCCGTCGCCGCGATCGGATGAAGGGAGGCGGCATGTTCGATTTCACAGGGCGTCATGTGCTTGTCACCGGCGGGAGCAGCGGCATCGGCGCGGTCATTGCGAGTGCCTTCATGGAGGCCGGTGCGCGGGTGATCATCACGGGCACGCGAGAAGCGGTCGAACCGCAGTTGATCCCTGCCGGCGCAGAATATCACAGCCTCCGCCTGGAGGATCGGGACAGCGTCCACGGACTCGCAAACAGCCTCGGCAAGCTCGACATATTAGTGAACAATGCGGGCGGAACTTCGATGCCGGAGGATTTCGACGCTGCGATAGACGCCAACCTGAAGGGGGTGCATGCCCTGACCAGCGCTTGCATGCCCCTGCTGGAGCAGAGCGATCATGAAGGCGGCGCGGCGGTGGTGATGATCGCATCGATGATGGCGATATTCGGCAATTCCATGTTTCCCGGCTACAGCGCCGCCAAGGCTGGGATGCTGCTACTGACCAAATCGCTGGCACAGCAATGGGGCGGCAAAGGGGTTCGCATCAATGCGCTGGCGCCCGGCCCTGTTCGCACGCGCATGACCGAGCGTTATGCCGACGATCCTGTTTATGGCCCGGCGACCGCGCAGCGCATGGCGCTTGGCCGTTGGGGAGAGCCCAAGGACATCGCTGGTCCCGCATTGTTCCTGGCCAGCCCCGCGGCGGCATTCATTACCGGAGAATGTCTGGTGGTGAGCGGTGGCTACATGATCGCAGAGGCGTAAGGGCCGCTCGGCTGCTGCGCAATTGGCAACATCTGTTCAAGCCTCTACCATGCTGGAAACGGCCGCACAGGGCCGGTGCGGGAGAGGCACGAAGATGACTGACGATGCGAGCAGGCGGATGGAATTTTCGCGCCTGATGCTGGCCTTGAACCAGGGGCTGCTGGGCGATGACCCGTGGCGCGAATTTCTGTTGATGCTGCGCGACCAGACCAATGCCCGTTACGGAACGCTGATCCTGACGCCGCCGGATCTTTCGCTCACCACGATGATCACGCCGACTGCGACCAGCGAGTCCATAAAGCGCTATCTGGACCGCTATCTGGAGATCGATCCGTTCGTGAACCTGCCCGAGGGCAAGGTCATGACGCTGTATGAATATGTGGGAGAGGCGGCGCTCAAGAACTCCGCCTATTACAAGGAATGGATTGAATCCATGGACGGGTCCCATGTGCTGGGCGTCGATCTGCGCATGAGCGGCGGGTTCGAAGCGCGTCTGCGCCTGACCCGTGCTCCGGGCGGCGATCCCTTCAATCGCGAGGAAACCAGCCGGGTAGAGGAAATCGTCCCGCATCTGCGGCAGGCGATCGAATTATATCAGAGACTGGAAACATCCAGATCCGAACAGGCCGTGATGATCGGCGCGATCGAACAGTTCGCGGTCGGCACCGTCATTCTGGACCATGATCTGAAGGTGTTGAAGGTCAACGAGGTTGCGGCATCAATCCTGGCGGATGGCGACGGCATCGGGCTGGTGGGAGGCCGTGTCGCCCTTACCAACCCATCCCGCGACGCCGAATTCCGTAAGAGGCTGAAGGCGGCCGCGTCGGAATGCGGCAACGGGGGAGGCCGGTTCGTTTTCCTGGCGGAGCGTCCTTCCGGTCATCGCGACATCGGAATGGTCGTGCAACCGGTGCAGATCCCCGGTTTCATGCATACCGGCAGTTCGCCCGCCCTCGCGCTGTTCCTGGGCGACCCGGAGCGGCAGTGCGTCGTGACAGCAGATGCCGTGCGCAAGCTCTTCAACTTCACACCGACCGAGGCGTCGATTTCCGCGTCGCTCGCCAATGGTGTGTCAGTCATCGATACCGCGCACCGGCTAGGCATTGCTGAAAACACGGTGCGATCACATCTGCGGTCAATCTTCGCTAAAACGGGGGTCGCCCGGCAATCGCAGCTTGTTCACCTGATCCACACCAGCATGCCGGAACTGACGCTGCCGCGTGGCTGATCTCTTCGATTTGACTTAATCGATATGGAGGTGTCGTCCCTCCCTTAGCTGCGCGATGCTCCTCGAGACGATCTGCTGAAGGCAGACGCGAGACGAGGAGAGGAGGGGCTGCCACAAGGCGCCTCATGGCCAACGCGAATAGGGTCGGATTGCGATCCTCGCGAATGCGCGCCATGCGGATCAGCCGGGCAGCCTTAGCCACTCCCTCCGTTCGCGACGCAGCCAGTGATGCCTTCGTCGGGCGCTGGCGTAGAGAATGGGGAGGAACAGCATGTCTCGAATTTTCTGTTGCGCATTATTGAGCTGTGTCGCGCCGAGCGCCCTCATGACAGGTGTCGCCCGTGCGCAGGACAGTGCTCCAGCAGCGGGCAGGGCCGAGGCTGGCCTGACCGACATCATTGTGACGGCGCGCAAACGCTCTGAAAATATCCAGAATGTTCCAACCGCAGTCACTGCAATGGATGCGAAGCTGATCGCGGATCTCCAGATCGAAAGCTTTCAGGATGTCGGCAAGACGGCGCCGAACGTGGTTATCCAGAAGCAGGCCGGATCGCCGACCGCGCCCCAATTCAATATTCGCGGCGTATCTTCGGGATCGATCAACTTCCAGATCGATTCCGGCGTCGCTCTCTATATTGATGGTGTGTATCTAGGACGGCCGGGCAATTCCGCATTCGACCTCGCAGATATCGAACGGATCGAAGTGCTGCGCGGACCGCAGGGCACTTTGTTTGGCCGTAACTCCACCGGCGGCGCAATCAGCTTCGTGACGGCAGGGCCGACCGGCAAGTTCGGCGTCGTCGTTGACGGCACCATCGGAAATTACCAGCGGCGGCGGGGGCGGATTACCGTCAATACACCGGAATGGAATGGCTTGTCCGCGCGGGTCACCTATGTGCATGATGAAAATACCGGCTATGTGAAGAATAGCGGTCCGCGCAGAACCTATCTGTTTCCGGAACCTTTCGGGCCGCAAACCAGCGCGGACAGTTTCGGCGCGAACAACAATGAATCCGTTTTCGCGGCGGTACGCTATTCTGGCATCGACAATCTGACGCTCGACTATCGGTTCGACTATGCCGATCTGGTGACGACGCTCGATGCGATGCAGTTGTTGAACGGCGGTGCGGCCTTTGGCGCGATCACCAATTTTCCCAACCAACCTGCTTTAGGCGGAACGGCGGTTGAGAGTTTGAGGCGGTTGGACCGCGTGCCGATCGACGGTTTGGCTGCCGCGAGCCAGAAGACCTGGGGACATAGTCTTACGGCGGTCTATGACCTGAACGATGCGCTCAGCGTCAAATATATCGGGGCTCTTCGCGGCTTCAAGGTGAACAGCACTTCCGATCTGGATGGCAACGCGCTTGTCGATCCTTATGGCGGGACGGGCGGTTATTTCCAGGCATTGGGCGCAGTGAGATACGCCAAGCAACGGCAATGGTCCCACGAACTCCAGCTGCTGGGCCATATGGACCGATTGGATTTCGTCGGCGGCCTGTTCTACTATCGCGAGAAAGCCTTCCTCAACAGCCCGGTGATCTTCGGCCTGGTGGCGCAACCCGGCCAGCCGATCCCGATCGTCAACCCGGACAGCTATCTGGCCGGTGGCGACCTGTTGCGAGTGCTTAACAAGTCTTACGCCGCCTATGCCCATGTGGATTTCCGGTTGACCGACGAGCTGGAGCTGAGCGCGGGCACACGTTATTCCAAGGATGATCGAACGGAGAACGACCTGCTGGCGGCTCCGCGTACCCCCACGGTGCCGCGCGGCAGCTTCCGGGCGAAGCAGGGGCGCTTCGACTATGACGCCTCCATTCGTTACCGCTTCGCGCCCGACAGCAGCGTCTATGCCAAGTTCACCACCGGGTTCGTTTCAGGCGGTATCTTCCATGGCGCGGAATTCGAGCCTGAGACGATCAAATCCTATGAAGTCGGCCTTAAATCGGAATTCCTGAACCGGCGCGTCCGCGTCAACCTGGCGCTGTTCCAGGCGGATCGCAAGGCGCTTCAGGTTACCGGTTTCGATCCAAACCAGGGCGGCAACATCCTGCTCAACACTGGCACGGAGCGGGCGCGCGGTGTCGAGGTCGAAACCACCGTGGTGCCGGTGGATGGCCTGACCCTCAACGCCAATTACGGCTTCACCGATGTGAAGCCCAAGGCGGAATCGTCCAATCCCGCCGCGACGCCGGTGCGGTCCTACCAGCCCCGGCATACCGCCTATCTCGCGGCGCAATATGAAGCGGCGGCCTTCCCGGACGGCACGACGCTGAGCTTCCGCGTGGATGGCCAATATGAGGGCAAGCATTACCGGCTTCAGTGCCCGATCGGCGCGCTGCAGTCGCCGACCGAAGGCTGTCTGGGGAGCGGAGACGCTGCGCTTGATCGCGCGCTGGTCATTCCTTCGAGCTGGCAGATCGGCGCCCGCATGACCTTTGCCGATATCCCGCTTGGCAGTGTGAAGGGACGGATTTCGCTGTGGGGCAAGAACCTCAACAATTCGGACAAGCCGGAATTCCTCTTTCCCGTATTCGATACCTGGACTGTCGGAACCTTCCAGGCGCCGCGCACCTATGGCGTCGATTTCGGCGTGGAGTTTTGATGGGACCGCGTTCGAACCTTATCGCAAAATTTGAGGATTGGTCATGATGATACGGCTCGAAGACATAGAGCTCATCAAGCAGCTGAAACATAAATATTGCCGGTATCTGGATACGGCCGATGCAGAAGGCCTTGCCTCCGTCCTTACGGCAGACATCGTCGTCGATTATGTTGGCGCCAGTTATCACTTCCATGCCGAGGGCCGCGATGAGGTGGTGTCTCTGCTCCACGCGGCCTTCCATGAGGACTTCGTCGGTTGTCATACCGTGCATCAGCCCGAGATCAACGTGACGAGCGATGATCGGGCGGAGGGCCGCTGGACGCTTACCGACTATGCCATGGACTTCCGTACGGGCATGGAAACGAGCGGCGCCTGCCTCTATCGTGATGAATATCGCAAGGTCGATGGCCAATGGCAGATCGCCCGGTCCTCCTACCGCCGCCTGTATGAGCGGATGGAGAAGCCGGCGGTGGCGCCCAATTTCACGTCGCGCTATCTTGCGGAGAAGGCCGCCAATCCGGAAATCTGATGGCGTGGGTGCTGATCGAGGGGTAAGCGGAGCGGCTCATGCATGTCCCATCATGGCGGATTCGGACATGAATTGGGCTAATGCTTCGACACAGTCTTCGCGGGCGCGCGCCGCGTCGGTTAGCAGCCGTTCAATCCTCCGCTCACCCGATCTCGCGGGGGGTACATATGCCAGCGACCAGGTGACGAACCGGCGGCAGGGATATGCGCCCTCTGCGATGGTGCGGATATCTTCGTGCCGGAGGTCATCGAGGATGATCCGCTGCAATGTGTCCACCGAAGTCGCGGGGCCTTCAAGATATTGCGCGAAATGGCGGCCGGTGAACAGCAGTGCGCCCGTGACCTGGAGCTTGCGATTGCGAGGTATCGAGTCCCTGACGATATCCGCCACCAGCTCATCGGACTCGTCCTCGGCAAGCCTGCTCGTGCTGATGTAGAACCATCGGAAAATCATTTAGCGAACTCCGGGATTGTCGATCGTCATTACAGGAGAAGCGGCTGCCCCGTCTCCAACTCACTAGGGTTAAGCAGAAAGTCCCAACCGTGGGCCCAGCCTTTCGCTCAGCTTCGCTTCATCTTTCGTGGGGCACGTTCGGCTTCACCGCAAAGCTCAGGAGAGATGATGTCCGTTGCTAAATTGTGTTTGGCATTGAGCCCGCTGATGCTCCTCCATGCCTGTGATCGAGAGCCGCGCGACCCGCGTGGCGTTGGTCATGATGAAACGCTGCTGTCCGTCAGCGCAACGGGACAGGGCGACACGCGTCCTGATCAGGCCCAGTTCCAGGCTGGTATCAATAGCTGGGCGAAATCAGCCGCCGAAGCCACTGCCGCGAACCAACAGTTGATTGGAAAGATCGTGGACGCACTTTCCGGTGCAGGGATAGCGGAGAAGGACATCCAGACACGGAGCCTGAGTGTGCAACGGCTCGATTGGGGCGATCGCAAAGGCCAATATCAGGCCAGCAACATCATCAACGTAACCGTGCGGGACGTTGATCGGGCATCCGCCGCAGTGACAGCGGCTACCACGGCGGGTGCCAATGTCCTGAGTGGTCCCGATCTGCGCATGGCTGATCCGGAGAAGGCGGCGAACTCCGCATACACGGCAGCGTACAAGGCCGCGCATGCGCGCGCTGAGGCCTATGCCGATGCGGCAGGAATGACTATCGCGCGCGTGCTGTCGATACGCGATGCAGGCGGCACCCAAGGGAACCGCTATCTGCCGGGTGCGGTGCCGGTAGCGCCCCCACCCATCGCGGTCGAACAATCCGCCGCCAACGCTTCGAATGTGCCGTTGATGCCGGGGCAGACAACGAGCACAGTCGCCGTGCAGGTGGATTTCGCACTCAAGCCGAAATAGGCGCTCTATCTAACCGCGATCGAAGCAGCCGTTAGCACGAACGGCGATCATGTTATTTGTACTTTGCGTAGCCATGACTTTAGGAGGGGTGGCATGCTGGGCCTTCGCAACAGCAGGCCGGTCCACTAACGCCGAGCGTGACGAGAAAATTGGGAGAGAGTAGATGAGCGGTCGATTGAGCGGCAAACGGGCCATGATCCTTGGCGTCGCTCTACAGAATGTCGGCGCCGCCATCGCGCGTACCTATATCGATCATGGTGCACAGGTCGTCATTGCCGGTCGCAGAACGGAACCGCTGCAACAGATTGCGGACGAGATCGGGGCGGAATGGGTTGCCTGCGACATCACCGACGAAGCCAGTCTCAACAAGGCGGTGGAGGATGCCGCCGACAAGATGGGCGGGCTCGACATCGGCGTCAACAGCACTGGCTGGGGCTTGCTCAAGCCGTTTCTGGAAACAAGCCGTGACGAGCTGGAGCGCATGGCCGCTGTCCAGTTCACCGGGCCGTTCCAGTTTTTCCAGGCGCTGGTGCGGAACATGCAGCATGGCGGGTCCATCATCCAAATCTCATCGGTGACGGCGACGATCATGTTTGAGGATCATGCCGCCTATATGGGCACCAAGGCCGGTATCGATCACGTCATCCGCACGATCGCCAATGAATTTGGCGACAGGGGCATTCGCGCCAACAGTATCGCGGCTGGCGGCGTCGCGGATGCACCCATGTCCGGCGGGGGAATGGCCATCCCGGCGATGCGCGAACTTTATATGCGAGAGATCCCCCTCCGGCGACCGGGCATGTCTGCGGATATCGCCAACGCCGCGCTATGGCTGGCGAGCGAAGAGTCGAGCTTTGTTACAGGCCAGGTGATCCATGTCAGTGGCGGCCAGACGCTGCGGCGTAATCCGTCCATTGCGGAAGTCTATGCCATTTTCGGGGCAGAGCAATGAACCTATGATGGAGATTGGCCGACCTTCCGCAAGATGAAGGTCAAGCCAGATTGAAGCGTCACTACAGCACTTTGCCACCCGGAGGCGGGCCGACTCGAACTTCCGGATTTCGGTGCACGAAATCGGCACCAAAATCCGGATAGCTTCGTCGCTGTCTCTAGGCTTCCGAATTCCTGGAAACTTCCAGTCCTTCGAGATCGCCCTTTTCGCGCCATTTCTTCAGTTCTTCGAAATAGGCCAGGGTGCCACCGGCATAGGGAGCGTTGCGGGCCATCTTGTGGTCGCCGAGCGATCCTTCGTTGTTGTAGAAGCCGGGAGTGCATTCGGAGGAGAACTTGCCGGTGCCCGTCAGATGCGACATCAGCACGCCAAGCCAGTCTTCCTGCGCCTGCTCGGTCGGTTCGAAGGCGCGGGCATCCAGATCGACCATGCGCTTGATCGTGTAGGCGGTCTGTGTCGCGACATTATCGAGAATGGGAACGACGTTGACGCCGGTGCCGCCCTGGACCAGGCTGGACATCAGCAGGTTGGGGAAGCCCTTCGTATACATGCCATGCAGGGTGGCGGCGCCGTCCTTCCACGCGTCGGTCAGCGACTGCCCGCCTTTGCCGTACAGTTCAAAGCCCAGGCGGCGGGTATAGCCGGTCGAGACTTCGAAGCCCGATGCATAGACGAGGCAATCGACGGGATATTCGGTGCCGCCGACCACCACGCCGGTGGGGGTGATGCGCTCGACACCCTTGCCGTCGGTATCGACCAGGGTGACGTTGGGACGGTTGAAGCTTTGCAGATATTCGTCATGGAAGCAGGGGCGCTTGCACATGGTGTTATACCAGGGCTTCAATGCCTCTGCCGTGGCGGGATCCTGCACGATCTGATCGATGCGGGCGCGAATGCCCTCCATGCGGGCGAAGTCGGCCAGTTCATACTGATCGTCATCAGCCGCGCCGCCTTCGAAATTGACGCCGCCTGAAATCTGCGTCCAGCCATCGTTGATGAGGTCCTGCTCGACCGGCTGACCGGCGACCAGCGCCTCGAAATTCTCGATCCGCTCCTGCTGCCATCCTGGCTGGAGCGAAGCCGCCCATGCAGGATCGGTCGGCTGGTTGTTCCGCTCACCCACGCCGGACGGCGTGCGCTGGAAGACGTAGAGATGCTCTGCGTCGCGGGCGAGGTTGGGCACCGCCTGCACCGCGGTCGCGCCGGTGCCGATGATGCCGATGCGCTTGTCCTTCAGGCGATCCATCGGCGTGGTCGGGCTGCCACCGGTATAGGCATAGTCCCAGCGGCTGGTATGGAAACTGTGTCCCTTGAACGTTTCGATCCCCGGGATGCCCGGCAGTTTGGCCTTGTGCATGATACCGCCGGCGATGACGAGGAAGCGGGCCGCCAGCACGTCGTCATGGTTGGTGCGCACCAGCCAGCGGGCGCGTCGCTCATCCCAGCGCACTTCCGTTACTTGCGTCTGGAACAATGCGCGGTCGTAAAGGTCGAAATGGCGGCCGAGCTGCTGGCAATAGCCGAAGATTTCCGCCGCCTTGGCGTATTTCTCCGTCGGGATGTAGCCGGTTTCCTCAAGCAGCGGCAGGTAGATATAGCTTTCAATGTCGCAAGCCGCGCCCGGATAGCGGTTCCAATACCAGGTGCCGCCGAAGTCGCCTGCCCGATCGATGATGCGGAAATCCTCGATGCCTTGCTGCCGCAGGCGCGCACCGGTGAGGAGCCCACCGAAGCCGCCGCCGACGATTGCGACCTCTGTTTCTTCGACGATCGCCGGGCGCGCAAAGCCTGGTTCGACATAAGGGTCGGCGTCGAAGTCGCGGAAAACGGCGTTGGGATCAAGATACTGGTTCGGACCATCGGCCCGCAGACGCTTGTCGCGTTCGATGCGGTATTTTTCTCTTAGCGCTTCAGGAGATATCCGGACTGCTGTTTTAACATCGCTCATGAGCTAGCTCCAAAATCTTCAAATTCATCTTCGAATATCATCCCGCGATGCGCCACTTCAGTATAGACCATGCGAGAGGCAATCAGTCCCGACCGTCCTGTTGAGAGGACGGCGGGACTCGTCGCCCGTTCCTTCATTTGCCGTGGTCAGGCGACAAATTGCATGACTTCGACTTTATGACCCTCGGGGTCGGCCACGATCGCATAGCGGAACTTATGCTCCTCGAGCGTCTCAGCCGCTCTGGCGATGCTGCCGCCCGCGGCCAGCGCTGCAGCCACGACGGCGTCCACATCGTCGACTATGAAGGCAATCGCTGCCTCTCCCGGCGTTGGCGTAGGCCTGTTCACATAATGCATCAAGGCGAGTTGCTGGTTGCTTTCTCCCCCTTCTGCTTTTAGGAAAATCTCTATGTGGGGCTCTTCGGTTTCGAGGCCGTCGAAGCGTCCCACTTCCTTCATTCCGAAAGCGTCGCTGTAGAAACGCACCAATGTCTCTGCATCGCCAACCATCAGTTTGAAATAATATAGGGAAATCTTGCTCATCGGTTTTTTCCTATCGTGATCAAATCACTGAAATATGGTCTATGTTTGTCAAAGGCCGAACTGCATGACCTCGATGGCGTGACCTTCAGGATCGGTAATCGTTGCCCAGCGGAAATTATATGCCTCCAGCGTTTCGGCCGGTAGGATTATGCCGCCGCCTCTGGCTTGCGAAGCCGCCACGACTTCGTCCACATTTCCAACCGTGAAGGCGACCCTGACTTCGCCAGGCTGGGGCGTGGGCTTGTTGAAATATTGCATCAGGCACAATTGTTCGGTCTCTCCTGCCGACAGATATATCTCCAGGTGAGGGCGTACATGTTCGGGTTCGTGAATACGCCGGATTTCCTTCATTCCGAAGACCTCACGATAGAATGGCGCCAAAGCCTCCGCATCGTCGACCATCAACTTGACGTAATAAAGGGAAGTATTGCTCATCGATTTACCTCTTTGCGATCAAATTACCGGCTTTTGATATTCAATTTCCTGATGCCTCTATGCTCGCCCTAAAAGGAGTAGCGTGCACGAACGCCGTACATGCGTGGCTCGCCATATAAGGTGGCAGAGTAGAGAACCGAATTGAACACATTGCTGTTGGACACCCGGTACAGTTTGTTGGTGATGTTGGTGCCGTAAAGGCCGAGATCCAGATTGCTCCCGCCGATTTTCTTCCAATCGATCGACAGGTTGAGCGTGCCAAACGCCTGCAGCTTTTCGCCAGGCTCGTTCGGCGGGACTATGGTGCCCGACGTGTGCTGCGAAGACGTATGTGAGTAGATCGCGAAGAACGAGATCGTGCCGAGATCGCCGCCAAGCGATTGTTCAGCCGAGGCATGAATGCTGTAGATGTAGGGCGAGACATATTGGAACGGCAGACAGGTCAAGTTTGCGGTGCCAGGCGCGCTGACGAAGTTGCCCGAGCAGTCCTGTACCAGCACGCTCGGTTGATATTCGTACCGCTTATATTTGGCGTCGGTGTAGCTGAATGTGCCGCCGATCTCCACGCCGGGGAACGGCCGTAGCGAAGCTTCCGCCTCTACGCCCTGAATGCGGGCATCAGCCTTCAGAACCTGAGCGCCAGCAGCCTGCGTGGCAGGATTGAAATCACCGGCCGCTCGCTGGATATCCTTGTATGTCAGGTAATAATAGGTGGCATTCAAACGGAGCGGCATGCCGGCAATGCGGACGTCCGACTTGAAGCCGCCTTCATAAGAAGTGACATATTCGGGCGGGAATGTACGGGTGTTCGCAAAGACGGCGTTGGCGTTGATGCCACCGGCCTTGTAGCCGCGACTGACCTTTCCGTACAGCAGCAGGGCAGGAGATACCCTATAGTCGAGGCCGATATTCCACGTTGGCGCATTGGTCTTCAGATTAGCCGAAAACTGACAATCGGAAGGCGTGGTGGCTGGGATCGTGGGATCGGTATAGCAGGCGACAAAGCCCGGGCCCGCCTGATACAAATTCGCCGTTCCGCTCACCTTGTCCCAGGTATGGCGATATCCGCCCGTGAGCTTCAAATTTGCGAGGGCAGGGGTAAGCAGGCCTAGGTCCAGCGTCGCTTGCGCATAGAGCGCCTTCGACCTGTTGGTGATTGAATATCTGATGTCGTATCCCGGGCAGAAACCGGTGAAGGCGGCAGGGCAAAAGCCGACAGAACCGGCACCCTGATTTGCTACCGGACGCTGGTCGTAGAGAAATGCGCCGGTGGTGAATGTCAGAAGATTGTCGAGCAGATTGCCCTGCAGTTGCAGTTCCTCGGTGAAAACTTTCAAGTCGTCCCTTGGAAGATCGGTCAATGTCGCATTCAGGTATGTAAGCGGCGTTCCATCGCCCGGCAAAACTGCCTGTCCCGGCGCAGGATAGCGCCGTGGGTCATTATCTTCCTGTTGGAAGACGCTGCCGTCGCTATCGATGCTGTAGGATGACCTGAAACGCTGGTAGCTTACAATGTTGCGGAGGGTCAGTTCGTCGTTCAACGCTAGCGAGGAGGTGTTGGTTATGCCCCACGTCTTCGTTTTTTGATAGGAGTCGGTGCCATGAGCCGTCTGCCGGGGACCGCGGGCTTCTGAATCGGCGACAGCCGCCCGGTACACATCACATGACGCGATCACGCCGGGGATGGTCGGGCCTTCCTGACAAAAGCCGAGCGTGGGGTCTGACAATGCAGCGATGTTAAACCCAGTGTTGACCGTGCCGGTGCCATTATTCCTGGAATTGGCTCCATATGCCATGGTGTAGTTCTCAAACCCCTCGAAGGGCTTGAGCGTCAGGCCGATGCGTCCAGAATACCAGTGGGTGTTGTCGCGATCCTTGTCCCAGACTACATCATAGGTGTAGCCGTCACGGTCATGATAGGCACCTGCAACGCGCAGGAGAACCTTGTCATCGACGATCGGCACGTTGATCGCGCCTTCCAACTGCTTATTATCGTAGTTGCCGAACTTGGCCTGCGCATAGCCTTCAAATCTGTTCGTCGGTTTGTGCGGGACGAGGAGAACGGCGCCGCCAGTGGTGTTGCGGCCGAAGAGCGTGCCCTGCGGCCCATTCAGAACCTGCACATTCTCCAGATCGACGAAGTTCCCGGCGCCGCCCTGCTGCGGGGTTGAAATGGACGCGGGCAGCGAGACTTCGTTGAGGTACACCACTACACCAGGAGACGCCTGGAAGGTCGCACCCTGGCCGCGGATCGTGAAGCTCTGCGCTTCACGCGAAGGATTTCCGTTATTGCCCACGACCAGGGAGGGAACTGTCGCTTGCAGGTTTTGCGCCTCCGTAACGCCTTGCTGCTGTAGACGCTCAGGAGAAAAGGCCGTGATCGCTATAGGCACGTCTTGCGCGCGCTCATCACGGCGTTGGGCGGTCACGACGATATCGTTCGAAGGAAAGCTGTTAGGATCGGGCTCCGCAACGGCTTGATCTTGACCCTGGGCCTGCACATTCTGGGGAATGGCGACAGGCAAAAGAGTAACTGAACATAATAAGGCGATGCGAATCCTAGTATATCCGACCATTTAACAGCCTCCCTTTATTCGTTTAATGTCGTGCCAAAATCTATTGGCTGTCGTTATTCATCAGTAATTGGCGACGAGCTTCTTCATTCTGCCACCAGATCGTATATTGCGGGCATGATCGTAGGCGAGCCTGGCTCGAACACGCTGGTGAGCAACTGGATGAACTCGGGGTCGTGGAGCGGATAACTCGGCGTTTTGAAAGCTATGCCGCGTGCGCGCAGTTCCGACAGGAAGATATCGAAAACCTGCTCATGAGACAGGTCGTCACTATGATCCAGCGCGACCGTCATTTCATCCAGGTCCATGTACATGTCGGCGCCCCAATGGAATAGCAGGCGGATCTCGTCGGCGGGCAACTGCTGAATGACGTTTCCATCCGTCTTGATTTGCCAGCCGTCTGAATCGGGGTCGGCTGCGATCACCGAGTTGATTGCCAAGCCTTCGGGCTTGCGCATTTCAGCCGGGCCGCATGCATTGGCGCCGTGATACATGACCTCATTTTCCACGACGGCAGCACGGCCCCACATTGGCGCATAAAGCTGTTTGGGCTGCCCCTCGGGGCCGTCAGGCCAATAGGTGAAGCCGCCGCCGATCTGCCCCTTATAGTACCAGGTCAGAACCTGCGCTTTCTTGACCTGCCAAGGGCGAAACAGCCCGCATTTGGTCATAAGCCCGATAAGCCAGCCGGGTGTGTTCTGAATGGTCACGCCCCGATAGTCGGCGCCATCGACATGAGGCGCCCCGCCCGCACCGGCGGGTCCCTGAATATTGCAGAGCATGAGGTTTGGCGCTGCATATTTGGCGCCCCAATAACCCCGGGCGAGATCAAGAAACTTGCTGTTGTAGAAGCAATCCTCAACCTCTGGGTAAAGGCTTGCATAGCCGCGGCCGAGCGTTGACCGAAAGACGGGGCTGAGGAACATGTCCCACATCGGTACGAATCCTTCAGGAAGTGAGCCGGATGTTGCACCGATCACCTCTTCAGGCGAACTGAATTCCTGGGAGAGGATCGTCGTCCAAGGGCCCTTATTGCGCAAGACAGAGAAAAGCCGCTGCCGCTGATCTTCGCTGAACGCGTTCTCTATAAGCTGAGGCTCAGCGATCGGTCGCAGGAAAGAATGCGTGTTCATGATTTCTCCTTTTGCTGCCGGAACAGCCAATTGTTTTTGTGTTATCGCTGTGAGAGAAAGATATCCCTCAGCTTTCCCTAAGTGCTTTCAATGGATCAGCCTGCGCTCCGGCATGGCCGTATCCATATTTGGGACCGACCTGATATCCCATGAGTTTGAGCAGATCGTCAGGCAAGGTCCGCGCGATTTCCGGGGGGCAGGCGATATATTGATTTTCGCCTTGTCGCAGCCATCCAAGGGAATAGTTTATCGCCTGCGCAATACGCACATCATTCGACCGGTTGTTGCCGCCGGCATGCCAAAGCTTGCCTGAGAAGATCAGCACTGATCCCCGCTTCATTTCTGCCGGCAGCGTGTCTTCCATTTTGTAATGGGCAGGCGGACGAGCATGGCTTCCGGGGACGATCCGTGTAGCACCATTTTCTTCAGTGTAGTCGGTGACAGCCCATAGAGTGTTGCAACAGGCGATGCAGTCATCGGGGAAAATGAAATCATCATACAGTAGTTCATCTGTATGAATGACTTGCGCCGGAGCACCCGGGTTGAGCGAGATCATCTCGGTCGTGCAAATCTGGAACGTCGATGCGCAGGTGAGAATATTCTTGACCACGCCCAGGACCAGCGGGTTCATCGCCAGATCGCGCCCGGCGGCCGATCGGGCGATCAGCTTGCCCACCCGTTGCGCATAGTCCCCGCCCCACTCTGCGTCGGTCAGCTGAGCCTGCGGATTGAATGGCTGCATGTCCGATCGGACCTGATCCATCACCGACTCAGGAACCAGGCAATCGATAATGACATGACCATGTTCCTGCATTACTGCAGTGGCTTCTTCGATCGTCGCCGTATTTGGCAGATGCTGCACGCTCATTGTGAAGCTCCTTCATCGAGCTTGTACGGTCGTCATCCCGGCTTCTTGGGAGATGTCGTCCGAAACAGATTTAAACCGAAACTGCGTCACCTCGTTTTTCTAAGTATGTCGAAGAGTGTTTGCGTGATGCGATCGATCTGGTCTCGATCGATGATGAGTGGCGGCGACAATGCGATGGTGTCACCGTTGGCGCGGACCAGAAGCCCCTTTTCAAAGCAGTCCACAAATACATCAAAGCCGCGTGATCCGGGGTCATCGGGTCGGGGCAGAAGCTCGATTGCGGCGACCAGGCCCATGGCCCGGATATCGGCAATGTGCGGCGCATTCTGCAATGAGAGCAGATTGCGCTGCCAATGCTCTTCAAGTTCCGCAGCGCGCGTGAAGAGGCCTTCGCGCTGATAAATGTCGAGGCTGGCAAGACCAGCTGCGCAGGCGGCCGGGTGGCCGGAATAGGTGTAGCCGTGGAATAGCTCGATCGCGGCCTCGGGCCCCTGCATGAGGGCGTCGTGGACGTAGCGGGATGTGAACACCGCACCCATCGGCATGGCGCCGTTGGTCAGCCCCTTCGCCGTCGTCATGATGTCCGGTACGACATCGAAATGCTGGGCTGCAAAGGGGCTGCCCAGGCGGCCGAAGCCGGTGATGACCTCATCGAAGATCAGGAGGATGCCGTGCCGCGTCGCGATTTCGCGTAGCCGCTTCAGATAGCCCTGTGGAGGCAGCAACACCCCTGTCGAGCCAGCAACCGGTTCGACGATAACCGCAGCGATCGTTTCCGCGCCATGGAGTTGGACGAGCCGCTCCAGATCGTCGGCCAGTTCGGCGCCATGTTCGGGAAGGCCCTTGCAGAAAAGGTTGCGGCTTGGATCGTGGGTATGCCGCATGTGATCGACGCCATGGAGGGTGGAGAAGGCGCGTCGATTATTGACCAGCCCCCCTACTGAAATGCCGCCAAAACCGACGCCATGATAGCCACGCTCACGCCCAACCAGCCGAGTGCGTGTGCCTTGACCAATCGCGCGCTGATAGGCGAGAGCGATCTTGAGCGCCGTGTCCACGGATTCCGAGCCGGATCCGGTGAAGAATATCCGGTCGAGACCCGCGGGCGCTATTTCGGCCAGGCGTTCTGCAAAGCGGAAGGCAAGGGGATGACCTAGTTGAAAGCTTGGTGCGTAGTCCAAGCCCTCCAACTGGGCGGCGACCGCTGAAGCAATCTCTTTACGGCCATGGCCAGCGTTGACGCACCACAGGCCAGCTGACCCATCGAGGATGTCGCGTCCGTCATCGCTGCGGTAATACATGCCGGATGCTTCGACCAGCATCCGCGGCGCTGCCTTGAACTTCCGATTAGGCGTGAACGGCATCCAATAAGCATCGAGTGCTACGCTGTTGGTCAAAGTCTTCATTTGATCATCCGTCAATTTGTTGACATGTTGACCGTTTATCCAGGCATGCCGCAAGGCGTTTTCAGCTTTTAAGAAGATCCTTGATTTTCAATAGGATGCTTTGATGAACGTTCGATATATCGAACATGTTCAACAGGGAGAGTCGTTTCAGTGTCGGAAGTGGAGATCGGATCGCGCCTGCGCCGTGCGCGTGAAAAGGCCGGAATATCTCAGCGCACGCTGGCCAAACGTGCTGGGATTACCAATTCTACCATCTCGCTGATGGAATCGAACGGCACCAATCCGTCGATCGGCGCCTTGAAGCGCGTGCTCGATGCCATGTCCGTCAGTTTGTCCGATTTTTTCGCGATGGACGAACCGGACCGCCCTCAGTCTTTCTACAAGGCTTCCGAACTCACGGAAATTGGCAAGGGGTCCGTGTCCTTGCGTCAGGTGGGATCCAACCTGGCTGGGCGGCAACTGCAGATCCTGTCGGAGACGTGGCAGCCGGGCTCGGACACGGGGAAGATCAGCCTTACTCATGAAGGCGAGGAGGGCGGGGTGGTGATATCAGGCTTCATTGAAATCACCGTCGATGACGAACGATGCATCCTTGGACCTGGCGACGCTTACAACTTCGACAGCAGGCGGCCACATCGCTTCCGCTGCGTCGGGGATGAGCCGGCTCGCTGCATCAGTGCGTGCACTCCTCCCACCGTCTAGGATATTTGGATCATATGCCAGCTTCGCATAGCTCGGTTTGATTTCTGTACTTTTCAGCATGGCCTGTCCGTCGATACCGGCTGGCAAGCTTAGATATGATTGGGATGGAAATGGGCGCGCCCGAACAAGAAGAGACGTTTTCAGACATCCGCGAAGGCATCCGCCGGCTTTGTGCGCGGTTTCCCGGGGCCTATTGGCAGGAACTGGATGCTGAGCGGCGCTATCCCACCGAGTTCGTGACGGCGCTGGCCAGCGAGGGTTGGCTTTCAGTGCTGATCCCGGAGGAGTTTGGCGGCTCGGGTCTTGGGCTGGCTGCTGCAACGGCGGTGTTGGAGGAAGTGCACCGTTCGGGATGCAATGGCGGTGCGGCCCATGCGCAGATGTACACCATGGGCACTGTCCTGCGGCATGGGTCGGAGGAGCAGAAGGCACGCTATTTGCCGAAGATCGCGTCGGGTGAGCTTCGCCTCCAGGCGTTCGGGGTCACCGAACCGACGAGCGGCACTGACACGACCCGTATAAGGACCTTCGCCAAGCGGGATGGCGACGACTATGTCGTGAATGGCCAGAAGATCTGGATCAGCCGCGCTGAACATTCCGACCTGATGGTCCTGCTGGTTCGCACCACGCCGCGTGAGGAATGCGCCAAGCCTACCGATGGCATCAGTGTCTTGCTGGTCGATATGCGTGAAGCGGTAGGCAACGGCCTTACCATTCGGCCGATCCGCACCATGCTGAACCATGCGACGACGGAACTCTTCTTCGACGATTTGCGCGTGCCAGCGGCGAACCTGATCGGGGAGGAAGGCAAGGGCTTCCGCTACATCCTGTCCGGCATGAACGCCGAACGCATTCTGATCGCGTCGGAATGTATTGGCGACGCGCGCTTCTTCATTGATCGCGCGAGCGCCTATGCAAAGGACAGGTCCGTCTTCGGCCGTCCGATCGGGCAGAACCAGGGTGTCCAATTCCCCATCGCGCGCGCCTATGTGCAGACGACCGCCGCCGCTGCCATGGTGGATCGGGCCGCGGCGTTGTTCGACGCGGGGGTGCAGCCGGGCACCGAAGCGAACATGGCCAAGATGCTGGCATCCGAGGCGTCATGGTATGCTGCCGACATGTGCGTCCAGACCCATGGCGGCTTCGGCTTTGCGGAAGAATATGACATCGAGCGCAAGTTCCGCGAAACGCGCCTTTACCAGGTCGCGCCGATTTCGACCAACCTGATCCTCAGCCATGTGGCGACGCATGTGCTGGGCCTGCCGAAGAGCTTCTGATGGGAAAAGTGCTGGAAGGCCTGCTGGTCGTCTCGCTGGAACAGGCGGTGGCCGCGCCGCTCTGCACCAGCCGCCTTGCAGAAGCGGGGGCGCGGGTCATCAAGCTTGAGCGGGCGGAGGGAGACTTTGCGCGTGGTTATGACTCCGTCGTGCATGGCGAAAGCGCCTATTTCGTCTGGCTCAACCGCGGCAAGCAGTCGCTGCGCATCGATCTGAAAGACCCCGCCGACGCGGCGCTGGTGGAACGGATGCTGTCCAAGGCAGACGTGTTGGTCCAGAATCTCGCCCCGGGCGCGGCGGCGCGATCGGGTTTCGGATCGGCTGATCTGCGCGCCCGCTATCCCCGCCTCATCACCTGCGACATCACCGGCTATGGCGAGAGCGGCGATGCGGCTGGAATGAAGGCCTATGACTTCCTGATCCAGTGCGAAGCCGGGCTGGCGAGCATCACCGGCACGGCGGATGATCCTGCGCGGGTCGGGGTTTCGGTGGCCGACATCGCCTGCGGGATGAATGCGCATGCTGCGATCCTTCAGGCGTTGATCGAGCGGGGACAGACCGGCAAGGGGCGCGGCATCGCGGTGTCGCTGTTCGATGGGTTGGCCGATTGGATGACGGTGCCGCTGCTACATTATGATTATGGCGGCAAGGCGCCGTCGCGCGCTGGGCTGAAGCATCCTTCGATCGCGCCCTATGGCGCCTTTGCGACTGCGGACGGATCGCAGATCGTGGTGTCGATCCAGAATGAGCGGGAATGGGCGAAGTTCTGCGCCACGGTGCTGGGCGATGCAGGCCTAGCGACGGACCCGCGCTATGCGTCCAACACGCTGCGTAGTGCCAATCGTCCTGAACTGGACGCGATGGTCGGCCGTGTTTTTGCAGCCGAAATGCCTGACGCACTGATCGCCCGGCTGGAAGCGGCTGGCACGGCTTGGGCACGATTGAACGGTGTCGATGGTTTGTCGCGGCACAGCCAGCTTCGCCGCGTCACCGCGCAAACCCCGACTGGACCTGTCGCCTTGCCAGCCTCGCCCGTAAGATGGGATGGGGAGGAGGCGGTTGCGCTGCCGGTTCCGGCTTTGGGGGGCGATGATGAGGCGATCCGGGCGGAGTTTCTGTGAGCCGAGCGGTCGAACATCGCACCGATATAGCCGCCGCTCGGCAGGCGCATTTGCTTGCGGCGCTGCTTGATCATGACAGGCCGCCGTGGCGGGCGGGAGAGTTGCCGCCGCTTGCGCACTGGTTGTTGTTTCCGCCGGACGCGCGGCAATCATGCATTGGACCCGACGGTCACCCGATGCGGGAGGATGATGGCCTGCCGCACCGGATGTGGGCGGGCAGCCGCGTGCGTTTTCTCGCGCCGATCCCGCTTGGCAGCGAAGTGGAGCGGGAAACGAGCGCGATCGCGATCAACGACAAAGAGGGGCGATCCGGGCGGATGCGCTTCGTCACCCTGCGTCACCTGTTGAAGGTGGACGGCCAGGTCTGTGTTGAGGAAGAGCAGGACATCGTCTATCGCGAAGCTGGGCGGAACGGGGCTCCTCCGCCGCCCGATGCGCTGACGCCCGCGCCGCAAATTGCGCGTGCGGTAACGATTGATCCGGTGCAGCTTTTCCGCTTCTCCGCCCTCACTTTCAACGCGCACCGCATCCATTATGATTTGCCCTACACGCAGGATGTGGAAGGCTATCCCGGGCTGGTCGTCCATGGCCCCTTCATCGCGACATTGCTGATGGATCATTTCCTGCGCCATGCTCCAGCCGCGCAGGTCTCAAGCTTCTCCTTCCGCGCGCAGCGGCCGATTTTTGCGGGAGAGCCGTTTATGTTGGGCCTGTCACCGGAGGGTGTAGGTGGCGACTTGATGGCGATTGATCAAGCGGGCGGCTTGGCGATGCGGGCGCGAGTAGAAACCCGCTAATCTAGTCCTGTTCGCGGGCGCAGGGGCTCGCCAGGTCGCCAGTGCCAAAGTAGGCTCTTTGACTGGGCGGCTATGAGGCTAGGCGCGTCAGCTTTTCGACCTCCGGCAGTGACGCCAGGTCAAGTGCAGCCTTGGCAAGCGTGTCCGCCTTGGTCGCTCCCAGCACTGGAGCGGCAAGCGCCATAAACTTAGCCAACAGCTTATCTGTTCCGAGGAAGTTGGAGGGTTCGCCCAGCGGCACGACCACTTTGCGGCTGAAAGTCTGACCGCGCGCCGCGATGGTGATTTTCCCCGACATGTTGGTTGGGAACTCCGCCTCGATCTCCGGATCGTGGATGCAGTCGACCTTGGGCAGCATCGTGCGGATGACAGGGTCGTTCAACCGCTGATAGCTGTCCCATTCCATCGCGCCTGTGACCAGCGCGCAGGAGAGGACGAACGGCGCGCTGAACTGCGCGTCCACGATGTTGCGTGGATTGCGTTTATGCTCGATCGGCGCGCCGACCAGCAGCAGGCCAGCGTTGGACAGGCCGTAGGTGATGCTGTCCACCTGCTCCGGCAACAATCCATGCTCCGCCCGCAGCGCCAGCACCGCGTCTATACCGGCATGGCCGTAGCGACAGGATGGATAGGGTTTGATGCCGGTATGCATCAACTCGTAAACGGAGCCGAGATCCTGTACGACCCGCTCTGGCCTGGGCGCAGGCGCGTAGCCCTGAAGAAAGCCATGGCGTCCCTCGATCGCTTCTGCCGGACCCTTGTAGCCATTGCGCGCCAATGTCGCAGCGGTAAGGCCAGCCATCGCCGCCCATCCGACTTGAAACGGCTTTGTCTGCGCGCCATCGGCCAGGAACTGGAGGCTTCCCGCGCTCTGGCTCAACGCAATGCCCAGCGCGGAGCTGATCCCTGCGGCATCAAGGCCGAATATCCGCGCCGCCGCAGCAGCAGCGCCGAACACGCCGCAGGTCGCGCTGGGATGAAAGCCGCGGGCATAATGATCGCCCGCTGGGAGTGCCACAGCGATCCGGCAGCAAGTCTCATAGCCAGCGACGATGGCGGCTAGAATGTCCGCGCCGGATGCTCCCACAATCTCCGCTGCGGCAAGTGCGGCCGGGATGACCGGCGCGCCGGGATGCAATGTCCCAGCGGCATGGGTGTCGTCAAAGTCGAGCGCATGCGCCAGCGCGCCATTGAGCAGCGCCGCACCCGCCGGGGCATAGCCTGTCCGATCGCCGAACACACGGGCTGCACCATTGCCCATGCCCATCGCGGCTACGGTGGCGAGCAGGGGCGGAGCGACCGCCGCCTCGCTGCGCGCTCGCACGATGTTGCCGATGAGGTCGAGCAGGAGAAGGGGCGTGCGCTCGACCACCTCTGAGGGCAGGGGCGCTATCGAGACGTTGGCACAGAAATCCGACAAGGCTTCCGTGATTTTCATGATCTCACCGGATCACGAATGGATTTGATACCGGAGAGCCGAGGTCGATCCATACGCTTTTGGTCTGGAGATATTCGTCCATCGCCTCTTGCCCGTTTTCGCGTCCGATGCCGCTGCGCTTCATGCCGCCGAACGGGGCCATGAAACTGACGGCGCGATAGGTGTTGACCCAGACCGTGCCCGCCTCGACGCGTTCAGACATGCGAATGGCGCGGCCGATATTCTGCGTCCATACGCCCGCAGCGAGGCCATAGGGGCTGTCATTGGCGATCGACAGCGCCTCTTCCTCATCATCGAACGGGATGATGGCAAGCACCGGCCCGAACACTTCCTCGCGCGCGATCGGCATCTGGTTGTTGACGCCGGTGAAGATGGTGGGCTGCACGAACCAGCCGTCTTCCAACCCGGCAATCGTAGGCAGGCCGCCACCCAGCACGCATTCTGCGCCCGATTGACGAGCCCCGGCAATATGATCGATTATCTTGCCGCGCTGCGCCAGGGTCGTCACCGGCCCGACCTGTGTGTCGGTCAGCTTCGGATCGCCGATGCGAGCGGTGCCGGCCAAGGCGACCAGACGCTCCACCACCTCGTCATGCACGTCGTGCTGTACCAACAGGCGCGATCCCGCGATGCAGGTCTGGCCCGATGCCGCGAAGATGCCCGACACCGCGCCATAAACCGCCCGGTCGAGGTCGGCATCGTTAAAGATGATGTTGGGCGACTTGCCGCCCAACTCCAGCGTGACCTTTTTCAGATTTTCGGCAGCGGAGCGATAGACGGCGATGCCGCCGGGTTCGCCCCCGGTAAAGGCGACCTTGGCAATGTCAGGATGTTTGACCAGCGGCTCGCCACATTCCTGTGGCAGGCCGGTGACGGTATTGACGACCCCCGCCGGGAAGCCCGCGCGTTCGAACAGTTCGACAAAGGCGAGGGTCGAGCAGGATGCATGTTCCGACGGCTTGATGACCGCCGTGTTGCCCGCCGCCAGCAATGGCGCCAGCTTCCACGCCAGCAGCATGAGCGGCGAGTTCCACGGCGTGATGCAGGCGATCACCCCCAGCGGCTCGCGGCGGGTGAAGGCATGCATTGACGGCTTGTCGATTGGGAGGACCTGCCCCTCGATCTTGTCGGCCAGACCCGCAAAGTAGCGATAATAGGTGGGGAGATTGCCAAGCTGCGCCCGCATTTCCGCGATCAGCTTGCCATTGTCCTGCGTTTCGAGTTGCGCGAGGCGTTCCGCTTCTTCCGCGAGGATGTCGGCAAAGCGGTAGAGCAGGGCGCCGCGCGCGGTTGCTGTCAGGCCACGCCACTCGGGCGAGCGGAAGGCGGTGCGCGCCGCCTCCACCGCTGCATCGACATCGGCAGAGGTGCAGCGCGGGATCAGAGCCCAGGGCTTGCCAGTCGCGGGGTCAAGGCTCTCCAGCCATTCGCCGCCACCCGCCTCACGCGCACTCCCCGCCAGCAGATTGCGGAACCGGACCAGATCCTCAGCCATTAAACTCTCCCCTCGACCTGCTGCTTCAATTCGGCCCGAAGCCCAGATGTTCGCGCATGCGTGCCTTCAGCCATACACCATCGCGGGCGGGCAGGGCACGCGGCGTTTCCTCGTGCACGATGCGGATGACGATCAGGCGCGGACCTTCACCGATCGTGCCGATCGCTTCGCGTGCCCGAGCGATGCCCGCCTCATCGGTGACTTCGAAACATTCCGTGAAACCGCACACTCGCGCCATCTCGGCCAGGTTGATCCCTGCGCCCGCGTGGCTCATCTGTCCGCCGGTTTCGCCATAATGGCCATTGTCGAGAACAACGATCGAGAGGTTGTTCGGCCGCTGAACGCCGATCGTTGCAAGGCCGCCAATGCCCATCAGCTGCTCTCCATCGCCGGTCACGACCGTCACTGGACGCTCCGGCTGCGCCAGAGCGAGGCCGAGTCCGGTCAAAGCCGCGCCGCCCATGGCTCCCCACAGGTAGAAGTTGCCGGGATGGTCGCCCGCCGCGAAGACATCATAGGTGGGGGAACCAAGGCCAGTGACGATCAGCATATCCTTGCGATCGGCGAGCAGGTCCGCCACGGCCTGGCGGCGGTGGAGACGGTTCACTTCAGCCATTTCTTCGCTCCCAGCATGCTTTGCGACAACAGGATAGCGATCGGCTGATCGCTTTCGAACGCCATGGTCGCGGCGGACGCCATCATTGGGGCGAGGTCTTCGAGCCGGTCGATGCGGATGGTGGTGACGCCCATGATCTCAAGCGCGGCGGGCGTTGCGCGGCCCATCGAGACTTGCCACGGGTTGAATTCCTGAAACTCGCCGCGCATCGTGACGATCGTCAGAAACGGAACGCGGCAGCTCGCCAGCAGCGAGAGCATGTTGATGCAATTGCCAACCCCGCTCGACTGCATGAGGAGGGCGCTCCGCTCCCCGCCCAGCCACGCGCCGGTGCAGAGCGCTATGCCCTCTTCCTCGGTGGTGAGGACAATGCTCTTCATGTTCTCGGCGGCGCTGCACATGCGGATCAGCCGGGCATGGCCTGCGTCCGGAACATAGCTGACCTGCCGTACATTCGCCTGCTGCAAGGCGTCGAAGATTATAGGTGCCCAGGGGGAGTCGGCGTGTGCCCCTGTTTCCGTCTCGCTAATGGCTGACATGTGTCCCTCGAAGTGGATTTCGCAAAGCCTATTGCGGGATTTGCTAAACCAATAGGAACAATATACGCGTCCAGCTATGTCGGTTGGGCATGATAGAAAGGCGCGTGCAGGTGGATTTCCGGCGGCTTGAACATTTCCTGAAAATCGCCGAGCTCGGCTCGCTCAGCCGGGCGGCGGACAGGATGCGGATCGCTCAGCCCGCGTTGAGCAGACAGATGCGCATCCTTGAGGAAGAGGCGGGCACGCCGCTGTTCTACCGCCATCGCAGGGGCATGCAGCTCACGCCGGCTGGCGAGGAATTGCGGCAGCATATCGCAGGACCCGTGCGCCAGGTCCGGCAGGCGTTCGACGACATACGCAACCGATCGGCGGAAGGAGGCGGCCAGATCGCCCTGGGGGTTCCTCCGACGGTCAGCTATATTCTGGCTGGACGGCTTGCCCGCCGTGTCGCGGAGCAGGCGCCCAATATCTCGCTGCGGATCGTCGAGGGCTATGCCGGGCACCTGATCGACTGGCTGCAAAGAGGCGAGATCGATGTCGCGCTGCTGTACGGCCCGGCTTCGGATTTCCAGATGAATGTGGCGGAGATATTGTATGAGGAGTTGGTCCTTGTCGGCCCCTCATCCTCCGACCTCAATCCTGCGACGCCGATTTCGATCCAGGAAGTCGTCAAGCTGCCCATCGTGCTGCCCAGCCAGTCGCACGGACTTCGGCTGATCGTGGAGGCAGCGGCGCGCAAGGCCGGTGTTCCGCTCAATGTCCGATTTGAAGCGGACTCCTTTCTGGTGCTGAAGGAGCTGGTGGAATTCGGTCTTGGCTATACTGTATTGCCACTCTCATCGATGAGCCGCGAAGTCGATGCTGGCATCTTGCGCTATGCGCCTATCGGCCATCCGCCCGTCGTCCGCCAGTTGGTGCTCGGCATGCCGCGCGAGGAGCAGCTGACCCGTTCGACGCGGATCATCGTTCGGCTGGTGCGTGAGGAGATCAAGCATCTGGTGGATAGCGGTGTCTGGAAGGCCCAGCTGCAATATTGATTAAGAGGTATCGCGCCGTTCGGACATATCGATCCGGCATAGGTGGCGATAGCTGTTCTATGACTATGAGCGCAGTGCGGGGGCTATTTCATCGCGATGCCGGAACGAGGAAATGGTGGGGAGGACAGGGTTGGATAGGCGGGAAGCCGAGCCATCGGCCCGAATGAAGCGGAAGGCAGCGGGCGTCCTTTCCCTTGGGGACTATGAAGCCCTTGCGCGCGCGCATTTGCCACGCCCGCTGTTCGGCTATGTCGCTGGAGCATGCGAAGATAATCTGACGGTCGCGGCCAATCGGGAGGCGATGCGCCGCGTCGCTTTCGTCCCGCGCGCTTTGCGGGACATGGCGGGCCGGACGCAGCAAGTCTCCCTGTTCGGTGAGAACTGGTCTTCTCCGTTCGGCATAGCACCGATGGGACTTTCGGCTTTGATCGCGATGCGGGGGGACATTGCCCTCGCACAGGCCGCCCACGCCGAAAATGTGCCGATGCTGCTCAGCGCGACATCGCTCATCCGGCTGGAGGAGGTGCGGGCGGTTTCGCCCTCCTGCTGGTTCCAGGCCTATCTTCCCGCTGATCGCGACTGGATCGACGGTGTGGTGGACCGGGTCACAGCGGCAGGCTTTGGCACGCTCGTCATTTCCGTGGATGTGCCGGTTCTGGGCAATCGTGAGAATTTGATCCGCGAACGTTTCTCCACGCCGCTCAAGCCGTCGCTTCGGCTCGCGCTGGACGGGGTGCTGCACCCCCGCTGGCTGCTCGGCACCTTTGCGCTGACCCTGCTCCGCCATGGCATGCCGGCGTTCGAGAATTCGAGCGCGACGCGGGGCGCGCCAGTGATCGCCCGCAATGTCGAGCGGAGCTTCGGACAGCGCGACCGGCTGACCTGGGACGGGATCAGGCACATTCGTGACCGCTGGCGTGGTAATCTGGTCATCAAGGGATTGCTGCACGCGGAAGATGCCAGCTTGGCGCGCAGCGTTGGGGCGGATGCAATCATCCTGTCCAATCATGGCGGGCGGCAGCTCGACGGGGCGATTGCGACGCTTGATGCCTTGCCCGCCGCCGTCGCCGCAGCAGGCGATATGCCGGTCCTGATCGACAGCGGGTTCCGCCGGGGCAGCGACATATTGAAGGCGATCGCCTTGGGGGCGCGCATGGTTCTGATTGGACGGCCTTTCCTCTATGCTGCGGCGGTTCACGGGGAAGCGGGCGTGCGCCACGCCATCGGGCTGCTGCGTGCGGAAATCGACCGCAACATGGCCCTCTTGGGGACCAACTCGCTGGATGAGCTTGGGCCGGACTATCTTTACCGCACGGACGGAGCAGCCATATGACAGAGACCGAGCAGCCCCGCCCATGCCCCGGCCCGCCTGCTGAGCAGGGCCCGCCAACCCGTTTCGTGATGCCTGAAGGCGCGATCGACACGCATTGCCATGTCATCGGCGCGCCGCCGGAATATCCGCTGGTGGCGGAACGGTCCTACACCCCGCCGCCTGCGAGCGCCGAGGCCTATCTCGCGATGCTGGATGCTGTGGGTTTCGCCAAGGGCGTCCTTATCCAGGTCAGCGTGCATGGAACGGACAATCGGCTGCTCCATGAGACACTGTCGGCACATCGCGCACGATTGCGCGGCGTTGCAGTGATGCCCGCTGACCTGCCCGAGGCAGAATATGCGCGGGCGCATGAGGCGGGCGTGCGTGGCCTTCGCCTCAACGATTTCATCCGAGATGGCGCGGGTCTGTACGGTGGGGGCATAGGTTTCAAGGATCTGGAGCGGTTCGACGCGCTGGCCTGTGAAATAGGCTGGCATCTTCAGTTCCTGCTCGACGGGCGGAACCTTGTGGACCTCGCCCCGCGCATAGCTCGTCTTCGTGCCCCGTGGATCATCGATCATATGGGACACATACCCTATGAGGCTGGCGTCGATCATCCGGGTTTCCAGACGCTGGTGCAGATGGTCGCGGATGGCGGATGGGTCAAGATTTCGGACGCCTTCCGCATGTCGGAACAGCCCGGTTATCGCGATTCCATCCCCTTCGCCCAGGCGCTGGTCGCTGCCGCGCCCGATCGCTGCGTCTGGGGATCGGATTGGCCCCATGTCGCGCAGTGGCGGCCCATGCCTACGGTATCGGGGCTGCTCGACCTGCTAGCCGAATGGGTGCCTGACGAAACGGTGCGCAACCGCATTCTCGTCGATAATCCGGCACGCTTCTATGGCTTCTGATGCTGTCATGACGGCCTCGCGGGGAGGCGGTTGCGCAGCGGTTCGGTCAGCATTTACTGCGCACGGGCATGGCGCTCCTGAGCAAATCTTCAGCTACCTGCCAGAGCAGGCGGGCCGCATCCGGATCAAGCGAAGAGGCGGACACGCCCCAGCCCGAAGGCATCGGCGGAGCCCAGATCGGCGCAATGGCGCAATCTTCGAGATACAGTCCCCCTTGGCCCTCCAGCTCTGGTGCGACAGCGGCCCACACCGGAGTTGCCGCGCCTTCATCCGCCGTCTTCATGCGGCCCTGCGGCAATGAGCCGTCTTCATTGACCCAACCCAGCTTGACCGCGTCTTCAAAGGTGACATGCCGGCCCAGTTTGGTTTCAACCCCACCCGGCGTGACCGCATTCATCGTCACGCCCACATCCGCATGGCGACGGCTATATTCGACGGCAAGCAGGTTGGCGCACAGCTTGGCATGGCCATAGGCCTCGAACTTGTCATAGGCACGCCTCTCATAATTGAGGTCGTGGGTATCCAAAGTCGCCAACTGATGGGACCCTGAAGAGACGATGACTACCCGGCCGATCCCGCTTCCTTCCCTCGCTGCTGCCAGAGATGGCAGAAGCAGCTCTGACAGGAGAAACGGCGCGAAATAGTTGACGGCCATTTGGCTTTCGAAGCCATCCTCAGTCATCGTGAGCGGCGGGCCCATCAGCCCGGCATTGTTGATGAGGAGATCGAGCGGCCGACTGCGCCAACGCTCGGCGAAGGCGCGGACAGAGGCCATTGAAAGGAGATCAACCTGTTCGACAGCAGGGGGTGCCACTCCTCGCGAAGCGGCGATGCGTTCTGATACGTCCCGTCCAGCGGCCATGTCGCGCACCGCCAGCGTTACCTCGGCTCCCGCACCGGCAAGCGCTGCGGCAATGGCCACGCCGACGCCGGAGGATGCTCCAGTTACGACGGCAGTGCGTCCTGTCAGGTCCACGCCACGCAGCACGTCATCTGCGGTCGGCAGCGATATGGTATCGGACATTTTATCTCCCGTGATTGGTGTCACGCTTTACCGTTCGCGTTCAGTGCGGCAACCGAGCGGCTCCATTATTGCGCATTTTTCATGAATTTTGCGCATGATGCGATAAGCCGCTGCTTCGGGCATAGCTCCAGCCGGCAGAGGAGCAGACCTATTCAATCCGTCAAACTTGACGGAAAGAGATCAGCAGGTCAGGCCCTGCCCGCGACGGAACCAGATATTGGCTGGCGAATGCCACAGGGCGGCCGTTCCCATCAGCAGAACCGCCACGGCCTTCGCCATTGCGCTATGCAGCGCGCCGTCATGTAGCGTGATGCCTCCATGGTGCAGCGCCAGAGCAAGGCCTGATCCAGCAACGATCGTCACGCCGATCCGGGCCGGGCTCGACCCCAGCATCAACAGGGGCAAGAGCACGAATAGCAGGCTCGCCGAGACGATAATGCCTACATCATCCCGGCAGCATATGTCGCTCATTTTGAACAAATAGCAGAGAATGGTGTAACCTGCGGCACCGGCAATACAGGCTGTTCCAATGAGAACTTCGAGAGGGGGGATGCGCATGCTGACTCCGGTTCAAGCGCAGCACCAATTATTCCTTGGCTCAGATGTTCCAGATATTGAAGGTGAAGAAGGTCTTCATTGCTTCGGATCAATGACATTTCTTCAGACGCCGGGCGCCTCGTCCAAGGCCGCGGCAAGCTCGTCGCTCCGGAACGGCTTCACTAACCGCCTCAGATCCGGCGCGATCTCATCCAGCTCGGCGTAACCCGAGACGATAAGCACTTGTATTTGAGGCAGTGCCACAATCAGGTCGCGCGCAAGCTCTGTTCCGCTTTTCCCCGGCATCAAATGATCGGTCACGAGCAAATCGGGCGACAATCCTCGTTCGACCAACTTCATCGCTTGTTCGGCGGAGTCCGCTTCGACCACATCATAGCCGATGTCGCTCAGCATCGCGGACGTCGTCATGCGGGCAAGATCTTCATCGTCGACGACCAGCGCAATCCCGGCCGCCGCTTTCTGACCCGCCGCTGCCGTGGGGAGCGGGGCGGCAGTGGCGTGAGCGCCGCTGATCGGCAGCCACAGTTGCACGTTGGTTCCCACTCCCAGGTGGCTCTGAATGGTGAGGGCGCCGCCGAGTTGCGATGCAAGGCCATGCGCCATGGACAGGCCAAGACCTGTGCCTTGGCCGACGCCCTTGGTTGAGAAGAATGGTTCGATCGCGCGTGCCAATGTCGCTTCGTCCATGCCTACCCCCGTGTCGGCAACGGAAAGCTTGAGATAGCGTTCGCCCGTCAGTTGTTCCGGGCGGTTGCCCTGATCCTCGGAGGCAACCACGCTGATGCGGAGCATGCCGCCGTCTGGCATGGCATCGCGTGCGTTCACCGCGAGGTTGAGCAGCGCCATCTCCAACTGATTATGATCGGCATGTGCGGGAGGAAGATCGTCCGCGACCTCTACCGCTACCTTGATCTGAGGGCCCGCCGTGCTGGCGATAAGATCGGCCATGCCATGGACGAGGCTGCCAAGGTCTACCGCGCTCGGTTGCAGCGGTTGGCGGCGAGCGAAAGCGAGCAGGCGTTGCACCAGAACCTTGGCGCGTTCAGCCGACTGTGCCGCGCCTGCAATCAGACGTTGCTCGCGTTCGCCTCCCAACCCCCTCCGTTGCAGGATGTCGAGGCTGCCGACGATCGGCGTCAGAAGATTGTTGAAATCATGTGCGACGCCACCGGTGAGCTGGCCCATCGCCTCCATTTTCTGGGCGTGGCGCAATTGTTCTTCCGCTTCAGCAAGGCGCTCCTGCTCGCGCAGCAGATCGGTGACATCTCGCCCGATGAGGTAAGCCGCCGTCACCTCCCCAGACGCACCGCGCACCGGCTCAAAATGCATATCATAGGCTCGCCGGTCTGCCGGGCTGTCGCCCCACCATGCGCGCTGCTGGAAAGACTCACCGGCGAGAGCTCGCGCCCACAGCTTTCGCGCTCCCTCACATTGTTCAGGCAGATGCGACAGCAATTGAAGCAATGATTGACCGATTTGGGGCCGGACGCCGAATACGCGTTCATAATCAAGCTGACCGGCCGGGTTGATGGCCAGGAAACGATAGTCCACGCCGATCATCTGGATCGGGGAGTCCGTCGCGGCGACGATTTCAGCAAACAGCCGACGCTCGGCCAGCGCTTCACCGACCCGACGTTCCAGCGTCGCGTTGAGTTGCCGCACTGCATCTTCGGCACGTGCGCGTTCGACCGCTGCCCAAGTCCTCTCCGCGACCTCCAACGCAACGGCGGCCTCCTCATCGGTCCACATTCTTGTTTCGGCTTCGTGGAGGTATAGGATCGCCGTCAGGCGGCCTTCCTTTATGAGTGGCACGATCAACAAGGCCGTAGCGCCGATGCTGGCATATCCCTCGGCGAAAGGCGCGGCGACAGCATCGTCCGCGACCGACGGAATCCGAAGCAGCTTGCCTGCCTTTAGCTGCGCTATGATGGCGGGGCCGAAAACATCCAAGGGACGTGTTTCGCCCGCGAGAGAGGTCATGCGGCCATCGCTCCAGTCGCGCTCGACGGTGACATGGCGCTGCTCCGCGTCGATCTCACCATAGCCGGCGCGGCCCACGCGCAGATATCGTCCCAGAAGGCGCGCCGCAGTCTCCTTGATCTGCTCGGCCCGAACCAAGGGCCTCAATTCATCCCCAAGCTCAAGAAAAAAGCCTTGCCGTTCAGCCAGAGCGCGCAAATCCGCTTGAGCATGGGCCCGCTCCACGGCCGACCAGGTGCGCTCAGCCACCTCCTGGATCAAATCGACCTCTTCGGCCGTCCAGCGGCGCGGTTCTTGATGATGCAGGTAAAGCGCGGCGACGAAGCGGCGATCCTTGATCAGCGATACCGTCACCGCAGAGCGGACCTGCAGGGCAGCGAACGCCGCCGCGCTCATGGAACCCTGCGCGCGCGGGTCCGTCAACGTATCCTCAACCGCCAGGGAGACGCCATTGCGCAGCGCAGAGAAAATCTCGTCACCAAAGGCGGCGAGATCATGGGTGCCGTTGTGATGCGGCACGGAGCCATCAGTCCAGTTACCGGACGTGGTGAAATAGCGCCCTTCCGGATCCAGGCCGCCATAGCCGACCCGGCTCATCCCGAAATGCTCACCAAGCAGCGCTTGCGCCGCCATGACAATCTCTTCGGCGTCTTGCAAATTGCGGAAGGAAGCTTCCAGCCGACTCATGAAATGCTGGCGCTCTCGCGCGATCACGGTTCGGGTCGTTTCCGTGCAGACGCAAAGGGCGGCAACGGCGGCTCCGGATTCGTCTCGTACTGGGCTATAGGAGAAGGTGAACCAGGCAGGCCCGGGCTCGGGCCGATGAAGCGTGACCGGCAGGTCTTCAAAGCGTGTCGCTTCCCCTGCAAATGCCAGGTCCACTACCGGCTCGATCACATCACGGACTTCCGGCCACACCTCAAAGAACGGGCGGCCCATCGCGCTGGGGTGATGCGGGCCGAGGATGGGAATGTACGCGCTGTTGTAGACCAGCCGACGCGTCTCCCCGATGAGGATAAACATCGGGAACGGCGCATCCGCGATGACGCCGGTGATCAATCTGACAGACATCGGCTGGTCCGCGACAGCAGCTATCAGCAGCTCCTGCTCCGCAATGAGCGGCAGGTCGGTGGTGCATTGGTCGCTCTGTTGCATTTGCGCCTAGCGATAGAGAAGATCGCGTCGATGCGCCAGAGAGCTAAATGGACGGCCACTTCTTCGTAGCTTTTCGGTTGGAGGTGGGAGCGGGTTAAAACCCGCCCCCTGAAGAATTATTTTCCTCCGAAGGTTCCGATATAAAGCCCTGCCGAGTGGCCGGACTTTCCGGCGGGATCCTTGATGGCAAAAGCTATGCGGCGGCCGTCCGGGGACACGGTGGATTGATGCGCCTGCGCCCCCGATCGGCTGACATTGGTAAGGGCTCGGCGAGACTTGCCGTCCATAGTGATGACGAAGATGTCGAAGCCCTTGCCGGAGTTGGCGGCGGCGATCTCCGCTGCATTGCTTTTACCCGCAAAGCGCAGAATCTGTTCGACGCCCGGTTTGATATGGGCGCTGATGCCGCGATAGGGGCCATCCGGATCGGAATGGATATTCGCTTCTTCCAGGCCATAGCGCTCGTCCGGGAAGACATGGGTTTCGTTATGTGACGGGGTGGCGTACACCTTGCTCACGGCCTTGGTCGCGATGTCGACCTTGTACATTTCGCTGTCAAGCGTGGCCACCTCGGTGGTCCAGAACATGACGCTCCGCCCGCCGTCGATGAAGTCATAGGCTTCAGGGAAGCTGGCCGGGCCGGGCTGGCCGGGGCGATAGGTATAAAGGGCCTGCTGGTCCGCAAGGCGGGCGGTGCGTCCGTCATTGACGAGCCTTGCCTTGGTGAGTTCCAGACCCGTGGCGGTCGGACGTGACCAGGCGATGTCGACCGATCCGTCCGCATTGGGGCTGCGTGCGATCGCGATGTCGCCCATGGCCCCGCTGTTCAGCGAAACAGGGCGGGCCAGCTTCTTCGACATCCAGAAGAGCTGGGTGCGGCCCGCATCGGCCGCGCCGCCGCTGCCGCCTTTCATCCCCGGCGCGGCCTCGATCAGGAAGCTGTTGTCGGGCAGGTAGAAAATGCGGGTGACGAATTGCGTGTCGCCGAACTTGCAGGTCAGGCAGCGCACTTTTTTCGTACGGAGATCAATCTCATAAGCCGGGCTATCGACCAGATCGTCCTTCGTGAAGGCTATCCGGCGGCCATCGGGCGACCAGTTGGGCCGGTTGCCCCAGCCCAGCAGACGCTCCTGATGGAAGGGCGCGGTCAGATAGTCGATCTTGGCATCCTTCGCCGTTGCGGCAGGCGCGGTCAGGGGGAAGGCTACGGTCAGGAGCGCCGCGCTCAAGATGCGGGCGGCTCGATTGGGCTTACGGGCCGCAATGATATGGGTCACGCTTCAGGCTCCTTTGTCGATATTTTTAGTGAGTGTGTGCGGGAGTGCTGCCCAGGCATTGCAGCACGGTTGCGCGGTCGGGGATCGAGGCTGCCGCGCCGAAGGACTGGACAGCGATGGACGCGGCGGCATTGGCTTCGGCAGCGGCCCGCTCGATCGTGTCGCCTCGGGCAAGCCCAGCGGCGAGATAGCCGCAAAAACAGTCGCCTGCGCCGGTGGTGTCGATCACCTTGGCAGGCCGCCCCGCAATACGCTGGACCTTGTCCTCACTTATGATCGCCAGACCATCAGCGCCTAGGGTCACGAGCAGGATTTGGCCAGGCTCCAGTCCGAGCGGAGTCCTGCTCGACAGCAGGCCATTGTCGTCCAGCATGGGTCCAACATCTGATCCGGCAAGCAATGCCAGTTCGCCTTCATTGACGATAAGCAGATCGCAGAGCGGCAGCAACTCACGCGCTCCGGTCGACGCGGGCGCGGCGTTGAGGATGGTGAAGGCGCCGAGTGTACGGGCACGCCGGAACAGGACTGCCGTGGCGGGTGCAGGCGTCTCCATCTGAGCGAGGCAGACGTCGGCCGGGCCAAGATCAACCTCCGCCGCCAGAGCGGCATCGACATCGCTGTTCGCGCCCGCGATGTGAATGATCTGATTATCGTGCGGCGATGTGGCCACCAGCGCGCAGCCCGTGGCGGAGGAGGTGGCACGCACTCGTTCCACATCCACCCCATGACCGGCAAGTGCAGCTGTCATGCTGGCTCCGTCTTCATCCTTTCCGACAGCGGCCAGCAGGATGCAATGCGCCCCCGCGCGCGCCGCGCCGACGGCCTGGTTCGCGCCTTTGCCGCCCAGTTGGCGCGTCAGGCTGCTCCCCGATACGGTTTCTCCCGCAAGCGGCAGGCGCGGTGTGCTAACCAGCAGGTCGACATTGACGCTGCCCAATATGACGACCTTGCCAGCCATGCTCAGCCGCCCTGCTCCAGCAATGTGAGCTTTGCGACGCGGCGGCGGAAATGTTCTTCGTCGCTGAACTGCGCCGACAGAAAATGGCGGATGATGTCGAGGGCGATTTGCGGTCCGGTGATCCACGCGCCGATGCACAACACATTGACATCATCATGCACCACCGCCTGCCGGGCGACATAGGTGTCGTGCGCTACCGCAGCGCGGATGCCGCGCACCTTGTTGGCGGCGATGCACGCGCCCGCGCCGGTGCCGCAGAGCAGGATGACCCGATCTGTCTGCTTGTCGAGGATGGCCTGCACCGCGCGCCGCGTAACGTCGGGAAAGTCGACAGGCTCTTCCGACTGCGCCCCGACATCGATGATCCGTCCGCTATGGCGGCCAAGCAACTCCAGCACCGGCGGGCGCAAAGGGAAACCGGCATGATCGTTGGCAAAGCCGATGACATCCCGATACGGGATAAGCTGTTCGTCACCGGACAATGTTTCTGGTTTGCGCATTGATCCCCGAGCCCCCTTGCCAGTGCCGCTTCCGCAGTCTTTTACCGGCAGAATCGAACTGCCCACTGGCGCTTTGATCCTGCTGTGGTATTACCAGTTTGGAATCCGATCAAGGGGGAGGGCCGAATGACGCAGGGCAGGGAGGAAGCGATGGAGCGCGGCAGGCTCGCGGCCTTTTGCGTCACCGCACTTGCGATCCAGGCTTACGCGACCCTGGTCACGGTGTTCCTGCCTGAATTTTACGCCAATGCGCTGGCGCTGCCGGTGGGCGCGGTCGGCACTGCCTTCATGACGGTGCGGGTGCTGGACCTGATGATCGACCCATTGCTGGGCGGAATGATGGACGCCACGCGATCGCGTTGGGGACGGTATCGCCCCTGGCTAGTGGCGAGCGCGCCCATCCTGATGCTGTCGACCTATGCACTGTTCCAGGCGGAGCGGGGAGTCGGCATGGCCTATCTATGGGCATGGCTGTTCATTGCCTTCATCGGATTTTCGATGATCGTGCTGTCGCATCTTGCCTGGACCGCAACCCTCGCCACGGGAGCAGCGGAGCGGACGCGCATTTTTGCCTGGTGGCAGATTTTCGCGACGGCAGGGCAGTTTTCTATCCTCGCCATATTGCCGCTCGTCGCCAGCGCCTATCCGGGCGACCCGGGAGCGGGGATGCATGCGGCGGGTTGGGTCATGATCGTGCTGATCCCTGCCGCGATCTTGCTGGCGCTCAAGACGACTCCTGAAAAGCAGCCCTCCGAGGGTTCTCAGGCAGCCCTTGCATTGCGCGATTATGTCGCGCTCTTTTCGCAGGGGCCGGTCGTCCGGCTTGTGCTGGCAGACTTGCTGATTGCCCTGTCGACCGGCGTCGCCAACGCCGTGGCGCTGTTCTTCTATATGGGGCAATTGGGGTTCGACCGGGCGGCTGCCAGCACGCTCATCCTGATCGCCTATGCCGCAGCTTTTGCCGGAACGCCGCTGTTCGCGAAGCTTGCCGGGCGGATCGGCAAGGCGCGCGCGCTGCAAGTTGGCGCGTTGATGCAGGCGGCACTGCAACTGCTCATGGCGACGCAGCCTGCGAACGCCTTCTGGCTGACGGCTGCCAACGTCGCGGTACTGGGCCTCTGCATACCCATCGCCTGGTTCCTGCCGCGCGCGCTGATGGCCGATGTCGCCGACGCTACTCGCGCCCGCTTCGGCGTCGATCGCACCGGGCTGCTCTATGCGACGCTCAACGGATCGATGAAGCTGGCGTTGGGGCTGGCGGTCGGCCTTGCCTTCCTGCTGCTTGGCTGGCTCGGCTTCGATCCCGCCCATGCCAGCGATCCGCGCAACGCCTTGCCGCTGCGCACGTTGATCGGCATCGTGCCCGCACTGTTTTCCCTTGGCGTGGTCCTGTGCATGATGCGCTATCCCGAAACCTCCCTGCGGGAGGCGAGCCGCAAGGCCGCTCTCGCCTGACCCTTCCAAACTGAAAGATATGCCGATGAATCGCCGCGACCTCCTCAAATCCTCTGCTTTGTTGATGCTGGGGGCGGGCGTGCCGGCGATGGCGCGCCGCAAATCCGCCTCATTGCTTGGGAAGGATGGGGCGGGGGTCCAGCTTTATATGTTCGATCCTGACCTCAACCGCGACTTCGACGGCGCGCTCGCCAGCATCGCGGCGACAGGCGTCCGGTCGGTGGAGCTTGCGTCGCTGCACCGTCGCTCCGCCACTGAATTCCGGGCTGCACTGGACAAAGCGGGCCTTGTCTGCCCGAGCGCTCATGTCGCCGCTTCGTCGACGGTGCCGGGCGCAAGCGGGCTCAACTTCGATGATCTCGACAAGCTTGTGGACCAGCTCAATATTTTGGGTTCACGCAACGCCGTGTTGCCGCTTTTCCAGTTCCCCAAGGACCCGATCTGGGGTCCGCCGATCTCCTTCATGTCGCTGATGAAGCCCGGCGGAGCGCCCATTACGGCCGACCGTTATGAGCGCATGGCCGACTTCCTCAATGAGAAGGGCGCGGTGCTCAAGAAACACGGTATCCGCATCGGTTATCACAATCATAATGGCGAGCTGGCGCCACTGGGGAACAAGACGGGTTTGCAGATCCTGCTTGAACGAACGGACCCGAGCATCGTCGATTTCGAGCTGGATGCCGGATGGCTGGCGGCGGGCGGGCACGACACCGCCGCCTGGCTCGAGCGCTATCGCGGCCGCTTCACCCAGATGCATGTGAAGGACATCGCGGCGGGTACGCAGATCAATTATCATATGCAGCAGAAGCCGACGGAGGTCGGGTCGGGCATAATGAACTGGCCCGCAATCCTGAAGGCGGCGCGAGGTGCGGGCGTGCGCAATTTCTTCGTTGAACAGGAGCCGCCTTTCACCGGGGCGCGCATCGACTCTCTCAAGAAGAGCCTTTCCTATCTTCGCAAGCTGGAGACCGCATGATGAACCGTCGCCTGATGAGCCGCACGGCGATCTTCGCTTTTCTGATGGCAGGCGCGATGCCCGGGCAGGCGCAGAACGAAGCCGCGTCGACACTGATGTTCGACGACGTGACGGACACGCATGTCCCCGTTTCCAAATATCTCCACGCCCTGGATGTCGCGCTGGTTGACGTGGACGGTGATGGCGATCTGGACGCAGTGCTGGCCGTCGAAATGGGCCCGAACCGGCTCTACATCAATGACGGGCAGGGGCGCTTCACCTGGAAACAGGGCGCGCTTGGCACCAAGGCGCATGATAGCGAACATGTGCTGTCGGCCGACTTCAACCGCGATGGCTTTCCCGACCTGATCTTCGTTGCCGAGGAGGATCATGCGCACCAACTGTTCCTCGGCGGGCCGGGGGGTGTGTTTACCGAAGCGTCGGACCGGTTGCCGAAGATGAGCGAAGGCAATGGGCTGGCGGTCGGCGACGTCAATGGCGATGGCCTGCCCGACATCGCCATCGGCAATTCGGCGGAGGACCGCCCCGGCAAACCGCGCGCTTCGGGACAGAATTTCCTGTGGCTCAACGATCCCAAACAGCCCGGCACCTTCATCGACGCCACGGCAACTCATCTGCCCGCTTATGAGGATGATACACAGGATATCGCGCTGGTCGACGTCGATGGCGACGGCGATCTCGACATGGTGGTCGCTAATGAAAGCCCGCCGAACCGGCTGCTGCTGAACGATGGCAAAGGGCATTTTCGCGAGTCGTCGAAGGGCCTCCAGTTGCTGACGCCGATGGAGACGCGCGAAGTGCATGTGTTCGACGCCAATGCTGACGGGCGGCCCGACATCCTGTTCCTGAACCTGACCAGCAACAACAAGAAATGGGACAAGGATCCCCAGGCGCGGTTGCTGATCAACAAGGGGCGGGGCAAGTTCCGCGACGAAACCAAGACGCGCCTGCCTGCCAATCGTTTTTCCAGTTGGGGCGGGATGGTGATGGACTTCAACCATGACGGCCATCCTGACCTGATCGTCGGGGCGATCGACGTGCCGGGCTTCAAGCCATTGCAACTGCGTGCCTATGCCAATGACGGCAAGGGCCGCTTCAGCGATGTGACGGCGACCATCATGCCCGCCACCGCCGTGGGGCGCAGCTGGAGCATGGCGAAAGGCGACGTCAACGGAGACGGCGTGGAAGACCTTTTCGTCGGCACCTGGGGTACGCAGGCCCGCCTGCTGCTGGGGAAGAAGGCCAAATAGTTCGACGACAATAGCATTCCGCCAGATGGAATTGTCCTTTTCACGCAAGTTGCGATTTGCAGCTTCCACCTCCGCTTTGTAAGCCAAAGACATAGCGGCGGGCGAGGAACGGACATTGACGGAAGGCGACAGGGTGAAAGCGGCGCGGATTGCGCTGGCGCGGGAGATGTTCGACGTCGCCCTGACAACGGTATCGGCCGAGCGCTGTTTGCCATCGCATCTGCCGCCCCCTCCGGAAGGACGGCGGCTGGTACTGGCAGTGGGGAAGGCCGGAGCGGCGATGGCCAGCGTGGCGTTGCGCCATTCGCCGCCGGGTACGCAGGCGATCGTTCTTATTCCTTATGATCACGGACTGCCGCCAGGTACTTTGCCGGCCGATGCGCTGGTCATCGAGGCGGGGCACCCCTTGCCCGACCAGCATGGCCTGCACGCGGCGCAGATGATCCAGGAAGCCGTGCGCGACCTTGGCGAACAGGATCAGTTGCTGGCGTTGATATCCGGCGGCGGGTCGGCTCTGCTGGCGCTGCCGGTCGATGGCGTATCGCTGGATGACAAGCGCCGCGTGACACGGGAATTGCTGCTATGCGGGGCGACCATATCGCAGATCAATTGCGTGCGCACGCACTTGTCGCAGGTCAAGGGCGGCCGTCTCGCCGCGCTGGCGCACCCGGCGGAGGTCGTCACCCTCGCCTTCTCTGATGTACCGGGAGATGATCCCGCGCTGATCGCGTCGGGCCCGACCGTGGCGGATCGCACGACGCTGGAGGATGCGCGCCGGGTGATCGAGCGTTATCGCATAACGGTCCCCGACAATGTGATGGCTGTGCTGAACGATGACCGGCATGCGACGCCGCGTCCCGGATCGCCTGAACTTGCGCGCGCGGACACGCGGATCGTCGCGCGCAACCGCATGGCGCTGGAAGCTGCGGGGGAGGTGGCAGCGGCGGCGGGATATAGGCCCGTCTATCTGGGTGATGATCTGGAAGGGGATGCGACCGAACTCGGCATCGTTCACGCTGCGCTGGCCCTGCATCATCAGCGCAAGGGCGGGCGCTGGGCGCTGCTGTCGGGAGGAGAGACAACGGTGCTGGTCGGCAACCCGTCGGGCAGGGGCGGGCGCAACAGCGAGTATATGTTGAGTCTTGCCATGTCGCTGGACGCCGCGCCGGGGATTTCCGCGCTGGCGTGCGACACGGATGGCATCGATGGCGTGGGCGGACATGCTGGAGCGATCGCTGACGAAAGCACGCTGGCGCGGGCCAGAGCGGCCGGCCTGTCAGCGAGCGGAATGCTGCGCGAGAATAACAGCTTCGGTTTCTTCGAGGCGTTGGGGGATCTGCTGTTCACCGGCCCGACCCGCACCAACGTCAACGACTTTCGCGCGATCCTGATCGACGGCTAAGCATCCGGGATCGTCCCCTGCAGCTTCCACGCGGCGCCGATCGCGAAATGGCTGAGGATCAAATCGTCAGCCATGGATGCGTCGCCAGCGCGGACGGCCTCGTAGATTTTGCGGTGATGATCGACCAGATAATCCCGCGCCTTCGGGCTGTCCGCGATGCGCCTGCGCCGTTCGACATGCGACCGCTCCAGCAGATGCGTGATCGTGCCATAAACAGTCGTCAAAGCGGGGGAATGCGCGGCGGCGACTAGCTGGGTGTGAAAATGAAGATCAGCATGCCCCCCGCTCGACACATCGTCGATGGTCGCTTCTATCTCCTCCAGCGCTCCCTCGAGGTTGCGCTGGTCTTCAGGCGTCGCCCGGGTACAGGCAAGGCGCAGCGCCTGCCGTTCCAGTGCGATGCGGACCTCGACAATGTCGTCGATGATCGCGGGTTGCTGCGCCAGCGCAAGCGAGAAGAATTCGCCCAAGACCGCTGCATCGGGGATGCGCACGGTGCTGGCGCGTCCGTGGCGCGTTTCCAGCACGCCGATCATCTCCATCGCGCGGACGGCTTCGCGCACGGCGGGACGGCTCACCCCCAGGCTCAACGCCAGTTCCCGTTCGCTCGGCAGGCGGTGCCCTGTCTCCACGCCGCCATTCACCAGCAGGTCACGCAGGTGCGCCAGCACCCGGCGATATCCTGAAGTCTCCGGTTCTGTGGGGACGGCGGCGCACTCGATGGTCATGCATTGGCTTTACCGCCCGCAGCGTTTCCTGACCAGCGGTTAGTCGCGCTGTCCATATGGTGAAACATCCATGACATCAGCTTGACTTGCAGCGGCCGCCAAGCTGCTTGCGCAAGGCTAAGGAGAAAGATCAATGAAGGCAAAGCATGTACTGGCCGCCGCGCTCTTTGCGGCAGTGCCCTTGTCCGCACTCACCGCGCAGACTTTTACACGCGGCGAGGCCGTGCCCGCGACGATGCCGCTAGGAAACAAGCCGGGCAATCCCATTCAAGACATGCCGCCCGGGCAGCGGCTGATCTCCGCCTTTGGAGAAAGGCCCGTGTTCTCGACCAAGGGGGACAAGCTGGCGTTCATCGGCAAATCCTATGGCGACGCTTATGAATATGACATGGCGACCGGCCGCACGCGCAACTTGACCAGCCACTCGCCCAGCGAGGGCTATTTGCGGATGCATTATCTCCCTGACAGCAGCTACCTTCTGCTTGGCCCCCGTATTCTGGGAAAGACGCGGGAAGAAACCCGGCATGGCCGCATCGAACTGTTCTGGATGGACGCTCAGGCGATGAGTGCGCCTGTTCCGTTGGGCATCACCGTGTTCGAAGGGATAGCGGTCAGCCCGCGCAGCAACATGATCGCGTGGAGCCAGGTGAAAGCGGCGGCTGGCGGCAAGCCGGCATCCACGACCATCTACACCGGTCGCGTTGCCGTCAACGGGCAGTCGGCAAAGCTTGAAAACGTGCGGGAAATCGTGACGACCACCGAATGCTTTGTTGAGGCACAGGACTTCTTGCCGGGCGACAAAGGCCTGACGATGCCTTGCTACGGTTTCGGCAAAGGGCCGACGGGTGTCGAGACGAAAGTTCTTTCGGTCGATTTCGCTACCAGGAAGATCACAGAATATCCCACGCCTTCTACCCTCTATGGCGAAGTCGAGGGGATTTTCCCTGATGGAAAGCGAACCTTCGTCGAATGTGCGCAGGACCGTTCGAAGGGCATGGATCTGTGCATATTGGACCTTGACCCTAAGAAGCCGCGCTACACGCGCATGACCAACATAGTGCAATATGGCGGCTGGAAATACGGCAATCCCGTCGTGCGGCCGGACGGCCGGATGGTCGCGGCGCAGGTAGGGTCGGCCGATGTGATCGACGCAGGGGTCGGGCAGGGCATCGTCTTGATGGACCTCGCCCCGAATTTCTGATCCGCATTGGATGGGGGAGAGGCGGTCAGCCGCCTCTCCCCCGCTCGTCCTTTCAGATCATAGTGAGTTGCACCGCCTCGAACGTATCGACCGGCGGCAGATCGAACCACAGATGATCGCGGTCCCCCGCACGCTGCTTGCCCTTGACCGCCTTGCCAGCCACCAGCATCCGGGCTGTGCCGCCTACAGGACCACGAACGCCAAGCTTCAGCCCCTGGGCGATCACCGGATCGCCATAATGGGTGTTACGCTGGCCCGAATAGTTTATGACGTGGACCAGCATTTTGCCCGCAGCGGGTTGCCGCATCGCCATCATCTCGATCGGGCCTGCGCCTTCCAGAAGAAGGGGCGGCGGTGGGGCGTAGCGAGCGATCAGGCTTTCGAAAAGCACGCGATGCGCGTCGATTCCGTCACGATAATAGAGCCAGTCGGGCAGCCATGGGATATGGACATGATGCCCCTTGCCATAAGCCATGACCAGCGCGCCCGCGTCGGCACGCGCCGTGTCACCAGGCCGGGCGTAGGAAAATTCGGGGGGGCCGAAGCGCTGGTCCGGCGCGAACGGGATCAGGCTTGTCGCGCCGCTGCGGGGCGTCACCGGGAAGAATGTCTCGTCGATTGGCATCCGGCCTGGGCCCATGGGAATGGCCGCCTTGCTCATGTCGAGCGACCAGCCATGGCCGTCGCGCGGTTGGCCAAAGCTGCCTACGGGGCTTGATTTCATTGCCGGAATGCTGCGCGGCTTGCCGTCCTTGCCCAGCGCGCCGGTATAGCCAGTGGCAATGATCAAACCACCTGCTTCTACGAAAGCATCGAGCGCGGCGGCGTCACCTTCATCAAGGGTCATGATATGCGGCATGATGATGACATCATAGGCCCTGTCGCGGGTGGCCTTGGCCACTTGCATACCGTTGGTCATCCAGAATGGCAGGCGCGCATCGACTAGCGCCTGATAGGCGCCCCGCTGCGCATTGTTGCCATAGCGGGCCAGTCCCGTGCCAGCCGGCTGGAAGATCGAGCCCATATTGTAGAGCGCGATGCGTGCGCCCGGCTCCAGTCCTGCATAGTGCTGCTCATTGGCGGCATGCCAATGATAGAGGCGCGAAATCGGCGGCAGGAAACGCGGGTCATCCTGATCGCCCAGCGTCCCCATCAGATAAAGATCGAGCTTGGCTCCAGTCCCAAGTGCTTGGGCAAAGCGCAGCATGTGGTTTTGCGTGCTTTCCGTCACCTGCCGCCATGGATAATCCATATGTGCGGTCGAGGTGGCGGAAAAAGCCTTGCCTGGCGCCAGCGCCATCAAGGCTCGCGTCTGTTCACCCATGGCGTGCGGCCATTCCGGCGCCTTGCGCGAAACGCGCCGCTGCACCTCTCCGCGCGCGACGACGCCGCCGAAAAAGTCCATCAGCGGCACGTTTGGACGTGCTGTCTTGATGATGTCGCGCGCTTTGGCCGAAAGTTCCGCCATGATGCGCGATTGGAACTGTTGATAGGCGCCCCAGTTGGGATCAGTCCCGTCTTCGGTTCGGGGTAGTTCCAGCTTGTACAAGTCACGGAACCGCCGCTTGCAATTGTCGCACACGCAAATGCCGTGATCGACGTCGGAATAGTCGGTTCGGACAAAAGCCGTCATGTTGAAGAACAGGCCGTCGACATCGTGCCGCTCGACCCCTTCCTTCAAGATTTGCAGGCTGTAATCCTGCGCCCAACCGCCATTTGGGCATGCCTGGTAAGTCCCGGCATATTCGCGCGGAGTGCCGTCGCGGTTGCGCATGAACCAGTCGGGATGCGCGTCAAAAGCGGGCTTGGTCACCTTGGAGAGGTCGAAGCGCCCGATATAGGCGAGACCTTCCGCATGCGCGGCGGCGACCATTTCACCCGCGAAATCGCTTTTCATGAACGGGTTGCGATAATGGAGCGGCAGCTGAGTGGGATAAAATGCGACGATCCCGCCGATATTCGACACGATGACATTCGCACCGAAAGCGCGCGTTTCGCGGGCGATCGTCCGAGGGTCTTCCAGCGCATCGATCTCACGCAGATTAGTCTGGAGGATGCGATATTCATGCTTCCACCATTGCCGCCGATCAAAGCTGCCAACGTCTGCGGCGGCCCAGCTCTGAATGGGAAGGGCGCTCGCCATCGCTGTTGCGGGCAGGGCGCGCACAAGGTCGCGGCGCGAAATCCCGCCGTTCGCTCTCAACTTCATGCTCGTCACGCTCCCGATTGTTTCGAACTCCCCATGTCCATTCTGCTCCGGCAAAGCGCGATGGACAATCATCCGGCAAACTGCATTCCGTCCTGTGGAACGCATGCCGTTCAACGGCGAATATGTTCCGCATCGCGGAAAGACGAGTTTCGTTCGCATGCTCTCCAGCCTAGCGACCGCTGACCGAGGGTGCTGAACCCGCGAAAAGCTGCGGCGCGATGGGAGCGGAAGTTGATCGGGAAAAGGGCAACGGTGGCGCAATGATCTGGGCGCAGAATTACGATCCGTTCGGCAACGGCCTGTTGTCCGCACTTGTCGCCGCCATTCCTGTCGTCGTGCTGCTTGGCGCTATCGGCCTGTTCCATGTGCGCGCGCATATCGCAGCGCTTATGGGCCTGGGTGCAGGTCTGGCGGTCGCAGTGCTCGCATTCGGCATGCCTGCGGGGCTGGCCCTTCGCGCTGCTGGGTTTGGCGCGGCTTATGGACTGCTGCCGATCGGCTGGATCGTGCTCAATATCATCTTTCTGTATCAACTGACGGAGACGACCGGGCAGTTCCATGTCCTGCGCGGGGCGATCACGTCGATCACGGCGGACAGCCGGTTGCAGTTGCTGCTCATCGCCTTCTGCTTTGGCGCCTTTTTCGAGGGCGCGGCAGGCTTCGGCACTCCGGTCGCGGTGACGGGCGCGATGCTGATCGGGCTTGGCTTCACGCGCTTGCAGGCGTCCGGGCTATCGCTGATCGCCAATACCGCGCCTGTGGCGTTCGGCGCGCTTGGGACGCCGCTGGTCACGTTATCCGGCGTGACGGGTCTTCCTTTGCTTGAACTGTCGGCGATGGTCGGGCGGCAGATGACGCCCTTCGCTATCATCGTGCCCTTTTGGCTGATGGTGGCATATTGCGGGTGGCGGCGAACGATGGAAGTGTTGCCCGCCGTGCTGGTCGCAGGCGTCAGCTTTGCAGTCGTGCAACTGCTCATTTCCAATCTTCACGGTCCCTGGCTGACCTCCATCGGCGCGGCGCTTGCCTCGATCGCTACGCTGATCGGCTTCCTGCGGATATGGCAGCCCGCGCGCATCATGCATGTCAATGAGGCAAAGCTCGCTGCGGGAGACGAGCGGGACGTGGCAGCGACGGTAGATGCGGCCCATGCCCAGCCGCTGCATGATCCTGCCGCAGTCCGCCGTGCGTGGATGCCGTGGATCATCCTGACCGCCTGCGTCTTCCTGTGGGGTCTGCCCTTCATGAAGCAGGGCTTGGACGCCATCTTCGCGCTGCGCCTGCCCTTCGCCGGGCTCGATGGCGTGATCCAGCGACTGCCCCCCGTCGTGACCGCGCCGGAATATGAAAAGGCGGTTTATAATCTCAACCTACTCTCAGCAACGGGCACCGCGATTCTGGTCGCCGCGCTTGCCTCCGCAGTGCTTCTGGGTGTGCCTGCGCGGACGATCGGCCTTGTCTATCTGCGGACGTGGAAGCTGGTGCTGCCCTCGCTGCTCACCATCGCGGCGATGCTGGCGCTGGGCTATCTCACCCGATATGGCGGCATCGACGCTTCCATGGGGCTGGCCTTTGCGGCGACGGGCGTGCTCTATCCCTTCTTCGGCACGATGCTCGGATGGCTGGGCGTTGCCGTGACCGGATCGGATACGGCGTCGAACGTGCTGTTCGGCGGATTGCAGAAGATCACCGCCGAACAGCTGAACCTGCCGCCCGTGCTGATGGCGGGCGCGAACAGCGCGGGCGGGGTCATGGGCAAGATGATCGACGCGCAGAGCATCGTCGTCGCCTCTACCGCTACCCAATGGTTCGGGCAGGAAGGCCGCATCCTGCGCCATGTCTTCCTTCACAGCCTGGTGCTGGGGGCGCTCATCGGTTTGTTCGTGATGCTGCAGGCCTATGTCTATCCCTTCACCCTGCTGGTGCCCTGACGGCATGGGCGACCTTCCACAAGCGGCAGCTACCCGCGCGCTGCTGAAAAATATTTACGTGGAGGCGCTGGACGCCGTGCGCGGGGAAAGGCTGGTCGAAGGGCTGGGCATCCCGCAGGGCGACCACTGGCGCATCCGCCACCGGGGCAAGGCCATCAACTGGCCCTTGCACCCGGAAGGCCGCATCTTTGTAATCGGTGCGGGTAAAGCGGCTGGCTCCTTGGCGAGGGGTCTTGAAACACTGCTCGGGGATCGCCTTTCGGACGGCTGCGTCATCGTGAAGCATGGCCATGCCGAGCCGCTGACGCGCATCCGACAGCTACAGGCGGGACATCCCATCCCTGATGCGCAAGGAGTCGACGCGACTGCCGAGATGCTGCGCACGGTCGAAGGGCTGACAGAGCGCGACAGCGTGATCGTTCTGCTGACCGGCGGTGCGTCCGCCCTGATGGTCGCGCCCATCGAAGGCGTCACGTTGCAGGAAAAGGCGGCGGTGACGGACATGCTGCTGCGATCCGGCGCGTCGATCGAGGAGATCAACGCCGTCCGCAAGCGACTGTCGCGGGTGAAGGGCGGTGGGCTGCTGCGCCATCTCCAACCTGCATCTGTGCTGACCCTGCTGATATCCGATGTGCCGAGCGGCAACCTAGACATGATCGGATCAGGGCCGACCTTCCCGTGCAGCGCGGATTTTACGGATCCGATGGCGATCCTGGCGCGCTATGGGCTGGAGCAAGCGGTGCCCGCATCCATCCGCCATGCGCTCGCAAAAGAGATGCAGGCTCCTCCTGAACCCGCAGGGCGCCACGAGGCGCTGATGCTGGCGGACAGCGCCATGCTCGTCGAGGCGGTCCACGGCATCGCGGCGCGGGAGGGGCTGAGCGCTTACGATGTGGACGCGGGAATGGCGGGCAACACGCATGACGCAGCGCTGAGGATGGCAGACGCCTTGCGGGCCGTGCCGCCGCAGGATCGCCCTGCGTTGCTTGTGTCGGCCGGTGAAACCACCTTGCAGGTGAAGGGCGACGGGCTGGGTGGGCGCAATCAGGAGTTCGCGCTGGTCGCAGCCTTGGCGCTGGCCGGGGAGGGCAATGCCGCGCTGCTCGCCGCTGGGACCGATGGCACCGATGGGCCGACCGATGCGGCGGGGGCGTTTGCCGATGGCGCCCTGCATGAACGAGCGCGGGCAGCTGGGCTCGACCCGGCAGAGATGCTGGCGCGCAACGACAGCTACCGCTTGTTCAAAGCGACCGGCGACTTGGTCCATACGGGGCCGACGGGAACGAATGTCATGGACCTCGTTCTGGGCATGGCCTTCTGACCGGAACGAATTGAGAGAGAAGAGATATGGTAAAGCTGGCGGCCAATCTGTCGATGATGTTTCAGGACCTGCCGTTCCTCGACCGCTTCGATGCGGCAGAGGCGACCGGCTTTTCCGGCGTCGAGTTCATGTTTCCTTATGACCATAACCCAGCCGACGTGGCGGCGCGCGCGCAAAAGTGCGGGCTGGAGGTCGTTCTGTTCAACCTGCCCGCAGGTGATTGGGCAGGGGGAGAGCGCGGCATTGCGGCGCTTCCTGACCGGGTCGAGGAATTCCGCGCGGGCGTGGCGAAGGGGCTGGATTATGCCCGGACGCTAGGCTGCCCGCGCCTGCATCTGATGGCCGGAAAGGCGCCTGCCAGTGCCGAATGCCGCGCCGCGCTGGTCTCGAATATCGGGTATGCCGCCGATCTGGCCGCAGCGGACGGTATCGAGATACTGATCGAGCCTATCAATACGCGTGTCGATATTCCCGGCTATTTCTACAGCACCACTGAGGAAGCCCTGTCTGTCATGGATGAGGCGGCTCGTAGCAATGTCCGCCTGCAATATGACATCTACCACATGCAGATCATGGAAGGAGATCTTGCCCGCACGATCGAGCGGCTGCTGCCCCGGATCGGCCACATGCAGTTGGCCGACAATCCGGGCCGCGCCGAACCGGGCAGCGGGGAGATCAACTATCCCTGGCTGCTCAGCCATATCGATGCGCTGGGCTATGATGGTTGGATCGGGTGCGAATACCGGCCTGCGGGCGACACGAAGGCGGGCCTTGGCTGGGCACGCGATTATCTCAATTCCAGGAGGGCATGACAATGAAGATCGGGTTCATCGGCCTTGGCATCATGGGCCGTCCCATGGCCGGGCATCTGCAAGCGGCAGGGCACGCGATCTACAGCTGCGCCAATCGCACGCCGATGCCCGAAGAGTTGCGTGAAGGTGGCGCGATCGCATGCGCCACACCCGCGGCGGTGGCGGCAGAGGTGGACTGCCTGATCCTGATGCTGCCCGACACCCCGGACGTCGAACACGTACTCTTCGGCGCGGGCGGCGTGGTGCAGGGTGTGAAGCCCGGCACGACCATTATCGACATGAGCTCCATCGACCCGATCGCCACGCGCGATTTTGCGGCGAGGCTTGAAGCATTGGAATGCAACTATGTCGACGCGCCGGTATCCGGCGGCGAAGTGGGCGCGAAAAATGCCGCCCTGACGATCATGTGCGGAGCGAAGCAGCATGTGTTCGACAAGGTCCGGCCTCTGCTGGAACTGATGGGCAAGAATATCACGCTGGTCGGTGACGTAGGCGCGGGACAGGTCACCAAGGTCGCCAATCAGATCATCGTCGCGCTGAACATCGAAGCAGTGTCGGAGGCGCTGGTCTTCGCATCGAAAGCGGGCGCGGACCCCGCACGGGTGCGCGAGGCGCTGATGGGCGGCTTTGCGGCATCACGCGTGCTGGAGGTGCATGGCCAGCGCATGATCGATCGTACATTCGATCCCGGCTTCCGCATTCGGCTGCACCAGAAGGATCTCAATCTGGCGCTGGCGGGTGCACGCTCGCTGGGCATATCGCTACCCGCCACGGCGAATGCGCAGCAACTTTTCAGCAGTTGCGTTGCGCACGGCGATGCGGAAAATGATCACAGCGCGATGGTGACGGCGCTCGAACGGGCTGCTAACCACTTGGTGAGTGGTTACTCAACCGCAGACATTTCTCACACCCATAGCTTCTCCGGAGGATGCTCATGACCAACAATCGTCTTAAAGACCGCCGTATCATCGTGTTCGGCAGCGCGACCGGGATCGGCGCTGCCACGGTCAAGCGGCTGGCCGCAGAAGGTGCACGCGTTTGCGCCGCCGACATCAACGTCGAAGGCGCGACGCAGGTGGCGCAGGAAGCAGGCGGCGAGACTTTCGCCGTTCATGTCGACATCTCCGATGAAGCTTCGGTGCAGAAGGCAACTGAGGAAGCGGTGAGCCGTTTCGGTGGCCTGGATGGCGCGCACATCAACGCGGCGGATCTGCGTGTCATCATGGAGGATAGCGATGCGCTTGCCATCGATCTCTCCACCTTTGACCGCACGATCGCGGTCAATTTGCGCGGACATCTGCTGTGCACGCGCGCCGTCGTTCCGCACCTCGTCAAGAGCGGTAAGGGGGCGATCGTCTACACGAGCTCCGGCTCGGCGCATGGCGGCGAGCCGACGCGTCCCTGCTACGCCATGGCCAAGGCGGGCGTGAACGCGCTTGCACGCCATGTCGGTGCGCGCTGGGGCAAGGAAGGCATCACCGCCAATGTGCTCGCACCCGGCTTCACCGTCACTGGCGAGATGAAGAAGGCGATGGAAGCGAATGCCGAAGAAGCGACCAAATGGGCCGACTATTTCATGGCGCGCACCCCGCACACGCGTCTGGGCGAATCCGAAGACCATGCGGGCGTCGTCGCCATGTTGCTTTCAGAGGATGGCCGCTGGATCAACGGCGCGATCTATGACGTCAATGGCGGATCGCTGATGCGCGCTTGACGACACTGGCTGCGGCGCTCGCTCCTGCACGGGCGGGCGCCGCAGCGCTTGTTCAATAAAGCGCAATCACGCGCGCGGGCATGCCAGTGGCGTTTTCCAGCGGCGCCACTCCCGCGAACAGCAATCCGCCTGCAGCAGGCGCGCGGTCGAGATTGGCCAACCCCTCCAGCGCCCAGCGCCCGCTCCGCAGCCACACCTGATGCACGGGAAAGGCGGGCATGGCCTCGCCCGCGTCGATCGACATGGCGTCAACGCCAATTCCCCGCACGTCGCGTTTCATCAGAATGTCCATCACTGCAGCGTCGAAGCCGGGGCTCTTGCGCCGCTCGGCCGCAGGCAGGCTGCCGTAATTGGCGAAAGCGCCCAGCGGGTCCCAGCCCGACAGCATCGCGACGCAGGAACCCTCCGGGATGCGGCCATGGCGACGTTCCCAAGCTGCGATGTCCCGCGGTTCGACCCGTGCGTCACGGTCTGCCTTCGCTTTTTTCCTGATGTCGATGACCACCAGCGGGACGATCAACTGGCTGATCGCCATGTCTCCGACCGATGCTCCGTCCGGCGCGAAGTGGCGCGGCGCGTCGAGATGGGTGCCGGTATGTTCGACGATGGATATGCGGTTGAGCGCCATGCCTGCCTTCGTGCCTGATCCCTCCACGGCCTCCATGGAGAGGCGGCCCGGCGTGAAGGCGAAAGCGCGCGTCAGCCGGTGCGTGAGGTCGAGGATATGCAATTGCCGTCCATGAAGCGGTAAGCTCGTCTGGTCCGGCATCACTGCGGCGGCGTCGGCAGGCGATGATGTGCCGAGGGTGAGCGCACCCAGCGCGCTCAGAGCTAGCATGTCGCGGCGGTCGATCACGGTGGCTGGTTCTTTCTTGAGGAAAGCGTTGGACAATTTCACGGCGGCGGATTGGGAAAAGCTGCAAAGCTAAGTCAAATCGATCGCGACCACTTCATGGAAGTCGACGTGCGGCACCTCCACCTCGACCCAGCCATTCGCCGCGCTGTGCGCAACGTCGCCCCCGGCCGTCAACAATCGCGCCTGCGCCGCACGCCTACCTTCAGGCAGTTGCAGACGGATGCGAAAGGGCCCGGTGCGGATCGCCTCGCGATAGCTGCCACGCATCGCCATGGGATTGTTGAGGTTGACGATATGCGCGGTGACCGACCGTTCCTGCCGCCAGCAGGCGATGTCGAGGAGGCCGGGCCCATCGATCTGCAAGGGATGCGCTTCATCATGCGCCCAGTTGAGCATGGTGCGCAGCAGTGTCAGATGATCGCCATGGCCAAGCTCCGCAAAGCTGCGATCGAGGTCCATCGGCAAATAGACGACGCGCCCGCGCCCGACCTGACGGCAAATCGCCATGGGTATGTCGGTCTCTGTCCGGTCGGTGAAGACCCGCTCCATCGGCAGGTCCGGATAGCTGGGGACGAGCGTCAAGGCGACATCGTGCTGATCGCGCGCTGTGACGGGCAGGCGGAACAGCGGGCCGATGGTCCGGCTGATGTCGCTCAGTCCGGCCATGGCCGGATGCGCGTGGCGCAAGGTGAGGTATGCGTTTCTCAGCGGCCCTTCCGCCTTGCCTGCGATGGAGCAGCCGAACAGGTCGGCGAGGCCGAAATCAGCCCGCTGCCGTCCTTCACCGTCATAGAGCGAGGTCTGGTAGGTTGCGACGACGCTGCCGCCGCGCGCTACGAAGGCACGGATCTGATCGCATTGCTTGTCCGAAAGCACCGCCGCGTTGGCAAGGATGATGGTGCGAAAGCGCGACAGGCTGTCGCCGTCCAGGAAATCCTCGTCGACGAGGTCGAATGGCACGCGGCCTTCCAGCGCGGCCTGGTAAAAGCCGTCGCCATGCTCCTCCAACTTTCCGCGCCCGGTCCAACCGCCAAGATAGGCGGTGGTCCTAGGCGTATGAACCAGCCCGACCCGAGCCAGATTGCGGGTGTTCCGCAGATAGGCTTCATTGGCATGGTGCCAGCCGTAGATTTGCCGGACGACATCCATCCAGCGGCGATCCAGGGGTTTGGCGTTGAACTTGGTGATCCAAGGGCGCGCACCCTGGGCGATCGCGCCAGCGGCCCAGATGCGGATTTCCGCCGGGCTCTGCACTGAGTCCTTCCAGCGATAGGCCTCCTCCACCCCCACCGAAATGATGTGGCCGACCGGCTTGTCCTTCATGAAAGCGCGCAGTTCGCGCGTGTAGCGGCCCGCCCCCCAGACCTCCGGTCCGGTTCCCCAGGGAGAGCCATCCGATGACCGCGCCTGACGGTCGCAGAAAGCAAGCGGCAGACGTTTCGACAGGGCTGGGCCATTGAGATCGACCAGACCCCGGCGATCACCGCCTGGAATGAAGAAGGCTTCTCGCCGGTGCTTGCGCGCTGCCGCATTCCACAGGTCGATTAGGGAGAAGAGCCGATCTTCGACCCATGCGGCATAGCGTCGCCCCTCCGGCTTGGACGGGTCCGGATCGAGCGGGATGTCCTGCCCAGATGCCGCGCGGTAGAGCGTCCGGCAGCTTTGGCAATAACAGGTGCCGCTGCCGTTCCAGCGATTGCCGAAGAAGCCGTCCACTGGATAGCGCCTGGCGATCTCCTCGATCACCTTGGGCATCAGATCGAAATTATAGGGTCCGTAGGCGCAGGTCAGGGTGAGGTCCGGCGCACTGCCATGCCGCTTGACCTTTCCGTCGGGGCCGGTCAGCGCCCATTCGGGATGGGCAGCGGCCGCAGCCGCGTTCATCGCGTGCGGATCAATGCGGGCGAGCACGCGGAGCCCGAGTGTCTTGCATGCCGTGACCATGTCGCCGAACGGATCGACGCCCTTGCCGACCCCCTGTGCCATGCCATGATAGGGGATGGCAGTCGGATAGAAAGCGATGCCGCCCCCGGCGCTAAGGCACACGCCATCAGCGTGAATCTGCCGGAAATAGTCGGTCCAGAATGTGGGATCGTAGCGTCCCGGATCATCTTCTGTGAAGGCGAGTTGGAACCAGCGCATCGGGCCGCTCGCCCAATCAGGAGGCGTAGCGTTGCCCAACCGGCGCGCGAAGGCAGGCTCGATACCGGACAGCAGGACGCCAGCACCCAATGCGAGCGCTGCGCGGCGATCGAGTGGCAATATGTCGGGCATCATCTCTCCTTGCGGCGATGAAGTTAACTCAAGCAGCGCCATCTACAATTCATCATCCCATCATACGGAACATCCCGATCGAGCGTGGTCCTTGTCCACCCCGCAGAAAATATATCGACAAGCTTGGGCAAACAGGTCATACCAGTTGACAGGTTGTCGCTCGTGCGGTGGTGATCAGGCAAGGTGAGGAACAAGCGTGACCGATAGTCAGCAAGAGCCCGAAGACGGCCTGCTAGGGCGAGTTCAGTCGCTGGTGCGGGCATTTGGCATTCTCGATGAACTGGCAAAGAGCGACAATATGACGCTCAGCGACCTGTCCCGCGCTGTCGGCCTGCCACGATCCACCACCCATCGCCTGCTGACGACCATGGAAGCGCTACGCTATGTGGCTTTTGATCGACGAAGGAACGGCTGGTCCATCGGGGTGCAGGCTTTCACGGTGGGGGCCGTGTTCGCGCAAACGCGGGACCTTGGGCAACTGGGCCGTACGATCATGCGATCACTGATGTCCGAAGTGCAGCATTGCGTGAACATCGCCGTGCCGGAAGGCGCTGGCATCTGCTATGTCGGTCAGGCTGCGGCGAACGGGTTCCGCCAGACGGCGGCCCGGCCAGGCGCCGTCCTACCGCTGCACACGACGGCGTCCGGCAAGGTGTTGATGGCGCAGTGGTCCAGGGCCGAGTTCGACCGCTATCTGAACAGCGCGCCGCTCAAGGCCCGCACCGCGCGCAGCATCATCGATGGCGACCTGCTCCGGCGGGAGATGGCGGACATTCATATGCGCGGCTATGCGCTCGATGATGAAGAGCATAGCGACGGATTGCGCTGCGTCGCGGCGGTCGTGAACGATCGCTATGGCCTGCCGAAGGGATCGCTGTCGATTTCGGATCGATCATCCCATCTGGCCCGCGCGCGGCTGGATGAGTTAGGCCCGGCGCTGATCAGCGCGGCACAGCGGATGAGCATGGAAATCGCTGCGCAGAGTTTCTGACGAGCGGTCTGAAGCTGTCGTTTAGGGTGACTTCCGTCATTTGAGATCATTTCTGCCGGGTTGATGAACAGAAACGCCGTGGCGTGCCCTAGATCCACTGCGGAATAAGAAGCGCAGACGCAAGCGTAACAGCGCGAGGCGGCAGGATAGAGGATGATGAAAGATATGAGGGCTCATGGCCTAAAGAGGTGCGCCGCGACGGGATCGCTGGCGGCGGCCAGCCTGCTGATGTTGGGCGCGTCCACGCCGCAACCGCAGAGTTTCTCCTTCGCGCTGACCAACATCTATGTGGCGGCCTATGAGGATGAAAAGGCGTGCCGGGGCTTGTCGCTAAGCTCAGCCGACCTATTCCTGAAAAGCCTGCCTCCCGCTGAACGGGCGAAATATGAAGCCCCTGAAAAGGTACAGGAGCTGCACAAGCTGATGGGCGAGCGGCTCGGCTTCAAGATGGTGCCGACAGGCAAGGATTCCGGTTCCAACGGCAGCATGGCGCGCCTGACCGAGGCCGAGCAGCAGGCATTGCGGCAGAAATATAACATCCCGAAAGGCAAGGGAATTCCTGCCTTTCTCGGTACGCGGTTCGCCTATGACAGTTGCACCAATCCCGAAGATTTCCCATTCATGGAAAAGGGGAATGAGGATTATCGCGGGCCTGTCGCCTATGGCATCGATCTCGATGGCCGCAATGGCAAGGAGGATTATGTCGGCCCGGACCAGCAGCCCGGGGTCGACAACCAGCTGATCCGCGCGGTTGGATGCACCTTTTCGACGCGCGACTTCGGTACGCCGAAGGTGGCGGATAATGTGATCACGTCCATGTCTTCGCCCACGCTCGTGGAAGTGAGCGGCGTCGACGATCCAGCGAATGACGATGATGTGACGGTTCGCCTTTACGCCAGTGCCAGTCCGCTGGAGTTGTCAGGTGCGGGCAAGCCGTTGGCTTGGGCCAGCCTGGACGTCGATCAGGATCGCCGCTTCATGGCGCAAGCCAAGGGGAAGATTCGCGATGGCGAGTTGATCACCGAGCTGTTTGACCTGCAGGTGCGGCTGCGCGAACAGATCATCGACAGCTATCGCGAACTGCGCCAGGCGCGCATCCAGGCGAAGATCAAGCCCGGCGAAGCGATCGAAGGTGGCATTTACGGCTATCACACGCTGGCGAGCATTGAGGATAACTATCACCAATCGACCCAGGTCGGCGCCAATCTGACACGCATGTCCTGCCCGGCGTTGATCAAGGCGGTGCGCCGCTATGCCGATGCCTATCCCGACCCCAAGACCAGACGCAACAGCGCCATCTCGTCCGCGCTGCGTTTCAAAGGCGTGCCCGTCTTTCTGATCAAGCCGCAGCAGGTGGCGTCAGGGAGGCAACCATGATTGGTCCGCTAAATTCTTCACGTGTTCTTCGCGCTTTGTCCGCTGTCACCGCGCTCGGATCGATAGGCGCCATATTGTTGGCGGCAAGTGCCGGACATGCCGATGCGCCATTGGAACAAGCGGCTCAGCAGCAACAGCAGGCGCCCAAATTCCGGCGGCTGACCGAAGCGCAATATCGCGCCACCATCGCCGACATATTCGGACCCGATATCAAGGTCAGCGGCCGGTTCGAGCCTGACATGCGGGTGGGAGGCCTGCTGGCGGCGGGTACAAGTGCGGTGTCGTTGACGCCCGCGGGGGCCGAGCAATATGAGCAGATCGCACGGGGCATCGCTGAACAGGTGGTCGACGCGAAGCATCGCGACAAGCTGGTCGGATGCGCGCCCCAGCCGTCCGATCCCCAAGGCGCGGCTTGTGCAGAGGGCTTTTTCAAGCGGGTAGGTCTGCGGATATACAGGAGGCCGCTGACGGAAGGTGAGGTGAAGCTTGCCGTTGCCCAGACCGTGGCGGCGTCAGCGACCCTCAAGGACTTCCACGGCGGCCTTGCGATCATGCTCACGGCAATGCTGTCGGATTTGCCTTTCCTGTTCCAGACCGACCGGGAGGTTGCGGACCCCCGCGCCCCGGGAGGCCGCACGATCGACGCCTGGTCGCGGGCCAGCAAGCTCAGCTATTTCCTGTGGAACAGCACGCCGGACGAGCAACTTCTGCAAGCCGCAGCGGACGGTAGCCTGATGACCCAGGCGGGTCTCTCGGCCCAGGTCGACCGGCTTATGGCTTCGCCCCGGTTCGAAACGGGCGTGCGGTCCTTCTTCGACGATTTCCTGCAACTGGAAGGCATGATGTCGCTGTCAAAGGACGGCATCATCTATCCGGCTTTCCGCTCCTCCGCCGCACCTGCTGCCCGCGAACAAACGTTGCGCACCATCACAACGCTGCTGGTGGCGGAAAATGGCGATTATCGTGACCTGTTCACCACACGCCGCGTGGCGATGAACCGGCAGCTGAGCCCGCTCTACCGCATGCCTCATGGACCACGCGACTGGTCGATGGTCACGCTGCCGGATGATGATCCGCGCGTGGGCGTGCTGACACAGATCAGCTTCCTGGCGCTCCATTCGCACGAGGGCCGATCTTCGCCCACGTTGCGCGGCAAGGCGGTGCGGGAGGTACTGATGTGCGAGCATGTTCCCGCGCCGCCGGCCAATGTGAACTTCACCATCGTTCAGGACACAAGCAATCCCGCCTTCCGCACCACGCGCGAGCGGCTGAAGGCGCATCTGGATGATGAGGAATGCGCCAGCTGCCACAAGCTGACCGATCCCATGGGACTGACGCTCGATAGCTTCGATGGCGCTGGGCAGTTCCGGGCGACAGAAAATGGCGTGCCGATCGACACCACCGGCATGCTGGACAAGATCGCGTTCAATGACAGCGCGGGGCTCGGCAAGGCATTGCACGACAACCCAAAGGTGACGCAGTGCCTCACGCAATCGGCATGGCGCTATGCCGCTGGCCGGGCCTTGTTGCCGTCCGAGGAAACAGTCACAAACCGGCTGCATGAGGATTTCGCCCGCACCGGATATCGCATCCGCTCGCTGTTCCGGCGGATCGCCATAGATTCCCAATTCTTCGCCGTCCGGTCGCCTGCGGCGCCCCGTGTCGCGAGCAAGCCATCGTCAGGAAGGAAAGGCTGATGACGTCTTTGAACAGGCGCGGATTTCTGCTGCGCGGCATGTTGGGCGGGGGAGCGGTTGCCGTGGGGCTGCCATTCCTCGACTATTTCCTCGACAATAACGGCGCGGCCTTGGCCGCAACCTATGGCGGCGGCCGCCTGCCGGTGCGTTTCGGCACTTGGTTCTGGGGATGCGGGATGATCCCGGATCGCTGGAATCCCAAGATGGCGGGAGCCAATTACGACCTGCCGCCCGAACTCGCACCGATCAAGCCTGTGCAGGACAAGGTGTCGGTACTCTCCGGCTTTAGCGTCACGCTGGGCGGCAAGAGCAACCAGCCTCACATCTCCGGCAACGTTGGGCTGCGCACCGGGACGCCCAGTGATACCTGGCAGCAGATCGCGGGTCCGACCTTCGACGTCAGTATTGCCGACGCCATTGGCGCGGGCACGCTGTACCGTAGCCTGGAACTGAGCGCGGACGGCAACCCGCGCACAAGCTTTTCCTATCGCAGCGGGACGGAGATGAACCCCAGCGTCGCGTCGCCGATGGAACTCTACCGCCGGATCTTCGGCGCTGATTTCCGTGACCCCAACGCGGCGGAGTTCACGCCCGATCCCAAGGTCATGGCTCGGCGCAGCGTCCTTTCCGCCGTCACTGAGGAGCGCCGCCGCATGCTGGGCAAGCTGGGTGCTGAGGATAAGGCCCGCGTCGACAGCTACTTTACTTCAATTCGCGAGGTCGAGAACAAGCTGGCGCTGCAATTGGAAAAACCGCCCCGCGCAGAGGCCTGCGTCGTTCCGGCGCAGCCCGAGGACATTGCCGCCAGCACCGATGTTCCGGCCCGCCAGAAATCCCACAAGCTGATGGCGGAAATGCTGGCGATGGCGATGGCATGCAATCAGACCAAAGTGTTCAACATGGTGTTTTCGACCGCCACCGCCGATCTGCGGCAGGCTGGATCGCCAACCGCCTATCATCAGGCGACGCATGAGGAGCAGGTGGATCGCGCCAAAGGCTATCAGCCCACAGTCGATGAATTTTCGACGCAAAGCATGCAGGCATGGGCGGATTTTGTTGCGGCCATGGCAGCAATCAAGGAGGGCGACGGCACCTTGCTCGACAATATGCTGGTGGTCGCCCATTCCGAGGTCAGCTATGCCAAGAATCATGATGTGAACGGCATTCCCGTGATGCTTGCCGGCCGGGCAGGGGGCAAGGTGAAGAGCGGCATTCATGTCGCCAGCCAGGGCGATCCCATTTCCCGCATCGGGCTGACCATGCAGCAGGTGATGGGCGTTCCCGTGGATGCATGGGGCACAGAAGCGATGCGGACCTCGCGCACCTTGTCGGAGATCATGGCGTGAAAAGGGTTGCCCTGATCCTCCTGTCCCTGCTGTTGGCATCCCCCGGCCTGGCGCAACAGGCAAATCCAGCGACGGCATCAGGTTTGAGCTTCCTTTCGCTGGAAGTGGCGGACATGGCGCGTGCAAAGTCCTTCTATGTCGATGGATTGGGCATGAAATCGGTTTTCACCGTCAGCAAACCGGGTGATCCCGCGGAAAAGATCGCCTTCAACTTTTCAGGTGATCCCAGGTCCAGCGAACCGCTGTTGATCCTGATCCATCATGAAAAGCCGGATGCAACGCAGAACCGTTCGACCGGCGCGAAAGTCGGTATTCGGGTCAGTGATAGCCGCGCGGTGGCCCTACGGCTGCAAAAGGCAGGATTTCCCGTGATCAGGATCGCTGCCGCGGATGAAAAGGGGCCAGTGATCAACAGCGTGGTGCGGGACCCCGATGGAGTGATTGTGGAATTGGTGGAATTGCGGACCAGGTAGGACCCTTCTGGCCTGCCACCGTCTGACCTATCCAGTTTTGGCTTGCGCTAGCCTGCGGCGAAATTCGGTAGGTGCCATCCCGGTCCAGCCACGAAATGCCCGGCGCAAGGCATCGGAATCACACAGATCTAGCCGCTCTGCGATGTCTTCGATCGACATGCGGCTGTTGGTGAGCATGTCGATGGCCATCTCATGGCGCAGCTCATCCCGGATTGCCCGGAATGATGTTCCTGCGCTGTGCAACCTGCGCCGCAACGTCATCGGTGCCATGGCAAGGTGCCGCGCCAATTCTTCAAGCGAGGGCAGCTTGCGCCGATCGCGCAGAGCCAGCGCCATGAAGTGGCGCGACCGGCGCACGATCTCCAACGGATCTTCGCCGACCCTCAACCCGAACAGAAAGTTAAGCGTCGGCAACGCTTCGCAATCCGACATGGTGCGAATGACCGGCTGGTCAAGCATGGACGCGGCAAAACGCATTTCCAGCTGATCCGCGCCCAGTAGCAAGTTGAATGGGAGCAGTTCGACGTCCAGGTATCGCACGGCAGACTCGGGAAAGTCGAGCGCAACCATGCCCTCCAGAGGCTTGCCGATCAGCCAGCTGAAGATCGAATGGAACATCAACTGGCCATGCAGCGTCACGATTAAATCCATCTCTTCATCGCCGCTGCGCGCGCCAGTGTAGGACAGTACAGCTTTTCCGCCGCTACGCTTCAACGTCATGCTGCCCATCCGCCCGTCAATCGCCAGCAGCAATTCCTCGGTGCGCATGATCGCCTCACGCAAGGTCCGGCTGCCAACGAGGCAGTAGAAAAGCAGTCGCCAATCGCCGCCCCGGAAAGGCGGTCGTCCAGCGGCTGCGGCCTGCATGTCCGACAGTTCCACGCTGGCGCGCGACGATAGTTTTTGCAGATCCGCGATATCCAGTTCGGGAAGCGTGCTGACGAGAAATCGCTCCAGCGGTTCGTCAAAACCATTGGTCCGCAACACACCGGCAGCGTTGCCTCCGCGCCCGGCAATCAATTTTAACAGCCGCGCCACAATATGACGCCCCGGTTGTCCTATGTTCGTGGACAGCAGGCTACCACCTTCAGCGGCACTTATTGCAGTCTGGGACGGAAACTCGTGCACCCCATTACCATCCATCATCCTATGTCGCGGTTTAAGACAACGAGTTGGTGACACTAAGTCAATGGCATCGACGATCCCCGTCATCCCACATCATGGGATAAGTGAAGGATGCATTTGATCTCGCCCACGCTCCTGGTGTGAGGATGGTGCGCATCTTAAAGGGGGCGTAGCGCCTGGATAGTTCCAGGCGCTACTGCGCCAGCTATCAGCATTGTTCCACATGGTGGGATGCATGCTTATGGCGCGCAAACCCTTCCTCTAAGATGTTCGCTGCCCAGCAACGAATAATCGTCATCAAAATGGAGGGGACTATGAAAGGTCGAAGGGGTCATCATCTCATCAGCTTGTTGAGCTGTGCCTGCGGACTGGCCATCGCCAGCGGCGCAGCGGCGCAACAAGTGGAGCAGGGCGCGGAAGAACCGAACGCTGCGGAAATCATCGTAACTGCCACACGCCGCGCGGAAACGCTGCAGGAAACGCCAGTCGCAGTCGATGTCGTATCAGGACAGGAAGTCGCCAAGCTTAACCTGTTCGATGTTAAGGAAATCCAGAACGTCGTTCCGGGCCTAACCCTCGAGAATGGCGACGGCCGAAGCAATATCGCCACTTTGCGCGGCATCTCGTTCAATCCGGATAGCGGATCGAGTGACGCAGTTCAGGTCTATTTCAACGAAATCGACGTAGATCCCAACACCTTCTTCAGCGCCATTTACGACATTGGCCAGATCCAAGTTCTGCGCGGACCGCAGGGCCTGTTCCGTGGCAAGGTGTCGCCTGCAGGCTCGATCGTCATCGGCTCCGCTCGCCCGGACCTGGCCAAGCCGACCGGCTATGCACAGGCAGCAGCCAGCGATCTGCATGCCTACAATTTCCAAGGCGCGGCGTCTGTGCCGATCATCCAGGACAGCCTCGCTGTGCGCGGCGCGCTTCTATATGACCGCAACCGTGCCGGTCAGGTGAAGAATGTCGACGGGCGTAAATCCTATAACGAAACGATGAGCGGACGTATTTCGCTTGCCTGGCAACCGTCGTCAGAATTCCGTGCCGACCTGGTCTACCAATATCTCTGGACTGACACGCGTCCGTTCCGAGCCGTGTTCGGCCCCGGCAATCAGCCGAGCCCGAACAGCTTCTTCCCCCTGCGGAGCGGTCCCGCGATCAGCCTGAACGATCGCTTGGCGGTAAGCGAAGGCGCGTTGCGGTTCACCAATGAAACGCATCTCGTCACCCTCAACACCAACTATGACTTTGGTTGGGGCGAACTGGTTTTCAACGGGGGCTATCAAAAGACCCGTCTGGAACAACAGCGTGACCAGGATGAGGGGAATGCGGTCCCCGGCTATCAGCTGAACCAGCATGTCCACACCCCCTATGATCTCTGGACCGCGGAAGTCCGTCTTCAATCGCCGAGCGATTCGCGCCTGAATTGGGCGATTGCGGCCAACTATGATTATTCAAAGTTCAATGACGTCCGCGTAAACCAGAGCAATGACGTCTTTTTCACCGATCCATTCGGGGGCATCTTTCCTGGCATGACTGGACCCGGTCCTGTTCCACCGCAGATTTTCACGGTCCCTGTGGATGTTGCAGTCACCCTTCCTATCCTAAGCAAGTCCTATGCGGTGTCGGCATTGCTTGGTTATGAGGTGGTTGACGGCCTGACGATCACTGGCGGCTTGCGCCAGACGTGGGGCACGACAACTCGGACGCAGACGACTACCCTCGTAATTGATGGCGGAGCACCTACATCTTCGGTAAAGCCCAGCGTGGTAAAGCCGAGTGCTCTCACTGGTGGCGCGGCGATCAGCTGGGCCGTCAATCCCGATCTTAACCTCTATGCTAACTACGGCCGCTCTTTCCGTCCCGGCGTGGCAGCGACCGGCGTTACTACCGATCTAGACCAGAAATATCTTCAAACCCCTGACGAGACGTCGGACGGCTTTGAAATCGGCTTAAAATCAAGCTTGTTCAACCGGAAAGTGACACTCAATATTGCAGCCTTCTATCAGACGTTTAAAAACTATGTTGATTTCGCGCCCGATCTGAGGACCAACTCTTCACGCGTTCCCGGTCGCACCGATACAGCGACTGCGCCGCTGCCGACATTTGGTGATGCGATCAGCAAGGGCGTTGAAGTTCAGCTAGGCTTCCAACCTTCTGAATGGGTGGATTTTAACGTAAACGCTACTTACGCGGACGCTCACTACGATAACGCCAAACTATATTGTAACGATTATAATGGTGACGGCGTGCCGGACTCCATTGGTACGCCCAGCGTTCCTGGAACTGAGCAGGTAGCTGTTTGCACCCGCAACGATCGTATCGCGGATGTTCCAAAATTCAGCCTGACCAGCAATGGTGAAGTTCGCTTCGCCATGGGTTCTCTGACCCCGTTTGTTCGGGGGCTGCTCTCGTATCGGCCTGGTTTCAGGTCGCAGAATAGCGACTATACATATCGGGACTTCACTAAGATCGATCTTTTTGTCGGCCTGCGTGGTGAAGATCGTTGGGAGTTCAACCTGTTTGTGAAGAACCTCCTCGACCAAACCCGTGCCCAGCGCGTGTCCCAAGGTAACTTCCAAGTCGGAACGCGCTCGCTGCCCGTGTTTGAAGCCCTTGATCCGATCCCATTCGATTCCGGCTATCGTTTGGCGAACATAACGGCGCCACGCGAATTCGGCGCCACACTGCGCTTCAACTGGTAATTGATCGGCCGGGGATCTGCGAACTGATCCCCGGCCATTACCATTCGCCTATCGGCTAATCCCGTCTGGCTGACGGCTTACCCGCCTCAGCTGCAACTTCGGCGAGAGAGGGCAACCGATCCATTGCGGCGACCGTGGCGCAAGGCAATGGTCGTAACCCGGCGGACAACCAAGCGGAACTCCATGCATTCGCCTCGCTAACCCGGGGATCACTCCTTTAGGAACAAGCGCCATGCTTGGGCCGCGTGAACGACGCTCTTCTGCTTTCAGAAGCCGCTGTTTACACCCGTGCAGACCACCTTCAACTCTATATAGTCATCGATGCCCCAGTGGGACCCTTCGCGACCGAGGCCTGATTCCTTGACGCCGCCAAAAGGCGCGACCTCTGTCGAGATGAGGCCGGTATTAAGACCGACCATTCCATACTCCAACGATTCCGAAACGCGAATGCTTCGATCCAGATCACGCGTGTAGACGTAGCTGGCTAATCCCGCCGGAGTGTCATTCGCCATTTCGATCGCTTCACCCTCGCTTATGAACCTCACTAGGCCGGCGATTGGGCCGAACGTCTCCTCCTTGCAAAGCAACGCCTCGGCAGGAACGTCTGCCAGAACGGTAGGAAGGAAGAAATTACCTTCGCCCTTAATAGCGTAGCCGCCGGTCAGAATACGGGCCCCACGCGCCACTGCATCGTCGACATGAACGGATGCCTTGGCCACTGCCCTCCCGTCAATCAGTGGCCCTTGGTCGGTTGGGCCGCTCATGCCGGCTCCGACTACAAATTGGCTGACGCGTTCAGCCAAGCGCCGCGAAAAGACATCGAAAATGCCATCTTGGACCAGAAAGCGATTTGCGCAGACGCAGGTTTGGCCGGTGTTCCGAAATTTTGACATCAGGGCGCCTTCAACTGCGCTCTCGATATCGGCGTCATCAAAGACAATGAAAGGCGCGTTCCCCCCCAGTTCCAAGGAAACACGCTTCACGGTCGACATGCACTGCGCAGCCAGCATTTTGCCTACGCCTGTTGAACCCGTAAACGTGAATTTTCGGACCCGCGGGTCTGTGGTCATTACTTCTCCGATAGGCGCCGCATCGCCCGTCAGGACATTGAATATGCCAGCGGGCACTCCGGCCTCCTCAGCCAGTACGGCGAGAGCCAATGCGGAAAAAGGCGTGAGTTCAGAGGGCTTTAGCACGAGTGAGCAACCGGCGGCCAAAGCAGGTCCTGCCTTGCGCGTGATCATCGCCAGGGGGAAGTTCCAGGGTGTGACGGCAGCGACAACGCCTACCGGCTCCTTACGCACTGCTAGACGGCGATCGGATGCGTGGGGCTGGATCAACTCGCCATTGATCCGGCGCGCTTCCTCCGCGAACCATTCCAAAAATGAAGCGGCATAGATGACCTCGCCTTTGGCTTCGGTGAAAGGCTTACCCTGTTCCAGCGTCAGGATCGTGGCCAGATCTTCCTGATGCGCGAGCATCAGTTCACCCCAGCGCCGCAGAATAGTGCCGCGCGCCTTCGCAGCCAGCTTGCGCCATTCGCCCTGAGCCTGACAAGCCGAAGTGATCGCCCGTTTTGTCTCTTCGGCGCCCAGGTTGGGAACAGTCCCTAATACAGAGCCGTCTGCGGGATTGGTGACGGAGATTTTCGCCGCACCTTCGACCCACAGTCCATCAATGAAAGCCGCCTCCTTAAGCAAGTCGGGTCGAAAAAGATTGTGCGGGAAGGTCACGCCACCTCCCTCGCGACAGCTGTCAACGCTTTCTCCAGAATATTCAGGCCTTGCTCCAACGTTTCATCTTCAACAGTCAGAGGCACCAGAATTCTTATAGCCTGACCAAATTGGCCGCAGCTTAGCAAAATCAATCCATTTTCAAGTGCGCGGGCGCAGACTCGCTTTGCCTCGTCGCCATCCGGCTGGCCATGTTCATCAACGATGTCGAAAGCAATCATCGCTCCGGGCCCCCGCACGCCGGTGATTTTCACCAGATCCTTATTCCGGGCGAATTCCGCAATCCGTTCGCGAAGTCTGTGGCCGATGACCTTGGCACGGTTGAGGAGATCTTCATCCTCAATAACATCCAGCACGGCCAATGCCGCAGCGAGCCCGACGGGAGAGCCCCCGTAGGTGCCCCCCAGACCGCCTGGACCGATGACGTCCATCACGTCTGCGCGCCCGATAACGCCGGAAATCGGAAAGCCGCCACCTAGCGACTTCGCTACGGTAATAAGGTCTGGCTTGATCGGCACATGTTCGATGCCGAACATTTTCCCGGTTCGCGCGAAGCCAGTCTGAACCTCGTCCGCAATCACCAGAATGCCATGGCGACGACGGATATCATCCAGCGCATGGAAAAATTCGGGCGGTGGGCTGTGGAAGCCCCCTTCGCCCTGAACCGGCTCGATGACGAAAGCCGCGATGCGCTCTGGTTCGATGTCGGCCGCAAACAGGAAGTTGAGAGCCTTGAGCGTTTCCTCAACGCTGACTCCTGTTGTTGGACTGGGATAGGGAAGATGGTAGATTTCCCCAGGAAATGGTCCAAGCCCTTTCTTGTAGGGCGAAACCTTGCCGGTCATTGCGGACGTCAGCAGGGTTCGACCGTGAAAGCCGCCTGCAAAAGCAATGATGCCGGGCCGGCCCGTCGCAACGCGCGCAATCTTGACAGCATTCTCGGTGGCTTCCGCGCCGGTCGTGAAAAAGATGGTTTTGGCATTGCCATCCACGGGCGCCAAAGCGTTCAACCGCTCCGCCAGTTCTATATAAGGGGGATAGGCAACGACCTGAAATGCCGTGTGCGTGTATTTGTCGATCTGGTCGCGAACTGCTGCGATTACCTTGGGGTGGCGATGACCCACGTTAAGAACCGCGATCCCGCCCGCGAAATCGATATAAGCATTACCTTCGACATCCCAGATGGTGGCATTCTCAGCTCTTGCAGCGATGATATTGGTGGCGGTGGCAACGCCTTGCGGAATGGCTTTTGCGCGACGAGCGACATATTCGAAGTTCCGCATCTGATGACCTTCATGAGGGTTTCTGTAATCGTTCCTGATGCTGACACACTAGGTCATTCCGCATTCCGGGAGCAGTTGCTTTCGGCGTCCAGTTTGGTAACCTGAGGTTACCACCTATTCATATGGCTGAGCTCGATGAATTCACCATTGCCTCCTTTCTCAGCCCTCAAGGCCTTCGAGGCGGTAGGCCGATTGGGTGGTATCCGGCGAGCGGCGAAGTCCCTCGGTATAAGCCATGCCATAGTGAGCCGTCACGTAAGAGGGCTGGAGGAGCGCCTAGGCGCTACATTACTGGATCGGGACAGCGGGCAGCTCACCGCCGTCGGGTTCGATTATCACGGTCGTCTGATGAAGGTCTTCAACGAATTAAGAGAAGCAACCGCTGCAGTCCGGGCGAGGACTGATGGCAAGCTTGTTATATCCTGCGTTGGAGGATTGGCCCTGCATTGGCTCGCTGCGCGGCTCGCGATGTCGTCAGGCCAGAATGGAATGCCGCCAGTCGATCTTCGATCGGAGGAAGCGCTCCTTGATCTCTCGAACAATGCGGTTGATGGCGACATTCGATATATTGGCGATTGCCAGACGCTGGACCGGAAGCGAGGGGTGCGAACGGTTGAACTGGCAAGACCACATGTTTTTCCGTTGGCCTCGCCGATGTTCATTGCCCGATGGGGCGACAAGATCAGGTCAGCGGAAGACTTGGCTAAATTGCCGCTGATCGAGGAACGCAGCGATGTGGAATGGCGCATGTGGATGAAGGCACAATCTATCGATCTTCCGCCCAACACTCCGACAGGTCGATACGGCCATGCTCATTTGGCGCTGGCTGCCGCGCGTGCCGGCCAGGGTGTCGCGCTTGGTAATCACTATCTCATTGCCGAAGATCTTGCGGCGGGTAGACTGGTAAAGGTCATGCCTCGGGAAAAGGAATTCTTGCCTGTTGCGCTGGGGGCCTATGTTTTCAGAGGCCCCGCCAATCGGTGGTCGGATCCATCAATCGTCCGTTTCAGACGTTGGCTTGGAGCGCAATTTAGCGCGGACCCGGCATATTGACGCGTTTTCAAAAGGCTCGCCCGAGGAGCGCTTGCCTCAACGCGTTCCGTTTTGAAGTCAGGGCAGGGGGAAATGTCTGAAATGTTATCACTGGAATATCTGGCTTCGTCTGAATGGAACGGCAAGATCGCTCGGCTTATCGCTTTGGAAGGTAAACCGAGAGTGCAGGCTTTGTTCGACATGTTCTCGCATGCACTGCGGTCAGACGAGATGATGTTGTTTCATTTTCGCGGCAATGCCGGCCCCGAGATAGTTGAGCATCGTACATCGAAGTCCATCAGGGAGCAACAGATCAATGATTACAAGAACGGCTTTTATCTTACCGATCCATTCTACCTCGCTATTGAGAGATCTACTGAGAACCAAGCAATCAGTCTCAGAGATGTGGTAGATCAGGAGGATTTTCAGACCAGTGACTTTTTCGTACGACACTATGTTGATACCGATCTCGCCGACGAAATGTGCTATTGCATGTCGGATAGCCAAGGTGGACGCATATTACTTTCCTTTGCGCGCTCACGTGATGCGGGGCTCTATACGGATGAGGAATTGGAGCTAGCCAAGGCGATTGCTCCCATAGCGTTCGGCACCCTTTCCTCAAGCTGGAGACATCTTGTCGACCCGAAGCATCTCATTCCCCCCTCGCCTGAAGAAGTGAAACTGCATGACGACCTAAAAAGAGCTCGAGATAATTTTGGCCGTTCCCTGTTGACCGATCGTGAGTTCGAGGTCGTTCAGATGATGCTGAGGGGATATCCGATAGATGTGATAGCGAAACGGCTGAAAATGGCCGAGGGTACGGCAAAGGTGCATCGACGGAATATTTACGCCAAGTTGGATATCAGCTCGATGGCGGAGCTGTTTTCGCTGTTCATCGACGTAGTTGGGGAAGTGAATGTCGGCCTGGATGCCGATCCGCTGCTTCAATATGGGCAAGTGCCGCGCAGCAACTGAATCGCTACGTGTGCTCGTGCCGCGCCTAACCCACGCGAGGGATGGATTGGGCGCCTTGAGCATCCGGCGGGCGACCAGCCGTCATCATGTTGGCGGCGCGGATGGTATTCGATAGCAGGCATGCGATCGTCATCGGCCCGACGCCACCAGGGACCGGAGTGACGGCCGCGGCGTGCTCCAGTTCCGAAGTCACCGCATCGCCCACGATCATGCTCCGGCCATCCTTGTCGACGACCTTGTTGATGCCGATGTCTATCACGATCGCTCCCGGCTTGACCCAGCCGCCGCGTACCAGGCCTGGGCTGCCCGCAGCTACGATCACGATGTCCGCTGTCGAAACGATAGAGGGCAGATTGCGCGTGTTGACGTGTGTGACGGTGACGGTGCATTCCCTTTCCAGCAACAGCAGGGCGACGGGCTTGCCGACGATGTTGGACTTTCCGATGACCACTGCCTTGAGGCCGCAGAAATCCTGCACCACGCTTTCAAGCAGGAGAAGGCAACCGAGCGGCGTGCAGGGGATCAGTCCTTGAGTGCCCGTAGAGAGCCGACCGACATTCACCGGGTGGAAGCCGTCGACGTCCTTTGACGGACAAATGCGGTCCAGCACCACCGCTGCGTCAATATGCCGCGGCAGTGGTAGCTGGACCAGGATGCCATGCACGGAGGGATCGATGTTCAGCGCATCGATCTCCGCCAGAAGCACGTCCTGGGTCGTTTCGCTCGGAAGGCGCCGTTCAATCGACGCTATTCCGACCCGTTTGGAGGCCTTCAACTTGCGCGAAACATAGACATGGCTCGCCGGATCATCACCAACCAGAATGACCGCCAAAGTGGGCGCGATGCCGCAGCGTGCTCGAAAGGCGGCGACGTCCCCGCGAACCGTATCCAATATGCCATCGGCCATCATCTTGCCGTCAATGATCTTCGCCATGGTCAGCCTTATTATGCGAATGTTCAGGGGACGGCCCGACGCCGGTGGCGGTGTTCAGCCCACGCGGTCGGCGGCGTAACTGTCCGGGCTTGCGGGAAAGACAATTGTCCGGTCGCCATTTACAAATACACGATGATGTATGTGGGCGTGGATCGCGCGCGCCAATGTGCGGCTCTCCACATCCCGTCCGATGGACACATAATCGTCCGCGCTCTGCGCATGTGTGACGGCTATGGTTTCCTGGTCGATAATCGGGCCCTCGTCCAGTTCCGCGGTAACATAATGGGCGGTGGCGCCGATCAGCTTCACGCCGCGCTTGTGGGCTTGGTGGTAAGGCTTTGCACCTTTGAACCCGGGTAGGAAACTGTGGTGGATGTTGATGACCCGGCCTGGCATCCTGCGGCATAATTCGTCCGAAAGCACCTGCATATATCGGGCCAGCACGATGAGTTCGGCTTGCGCGCCCTCGATGATCGCCATCAGTTCGGCTTCGGCTTCGGCCTTATTGTCCTTGGTCACCTTGATATGGTGGAATGGCAGATTGTGGCTCAGCACGAGATGCTGATAGTCGAAATGATTGGAGACGACACCCACGATGTCGATCGGCAGCATGCCGATCTTCCATCGATACAGAATGTCGTTCAGGCAATGCCCAAAGCGGGACACCATCAGAATGACCTTCATCCTGGTCGTGGAATCGTGAAACTCGAAATTCATATTCCACTCTGCGCCGATCCGCGTGAAACCCTCCGCGATCTCCGAAAGGGGCTTCCCTTCTTCGGAAATGAAGCTGACCCGCATGAAGAAGGTGCCGGTTTCCACATCATCGAATTGCGACGAATCCGAAATGCTGCAGCCTTGGCTTGCCAGGTAGCTGGAAATCGTGGCCACGATCCCGCGCTTTGAAGGGCAGGATACAGTGAGAATATCGGTCGTCACATTCTTCTCCAAAATTCTATGACCAGTTGCGCGCTCGGCTTCACAGCTTTGCGGTAAGCTCGGGAACGGCGGTGAAAAGATCGGCGACGAGTCCGATATCGGCGACCTGAAAAATGGGAGCGTCCTCGTCCTGATTGATGGCGATGATGGTCTTGCTGTCCTTCATGCCGGCAAGATGCTGTATCGCGCCCGATATGCCGACCGCGACATAGAGTTCGGGAGCAACGATCTTGCCCGTCTGTCCCACCTGATAGTCGTTGGGCGCATAGCCCGCATCGACAGCGGCGCGGCTGGCGCCCACGCTTGCACCCAGCTTGTCGGCCAACGGCATGATGATTTGCGCGAACGTCTGTGCGTCCTTAAGCGCGCGACCACCAGCAACGACGGTCTTCGCGCTGGTCAGTTCGGGGCGTTCCAGTTCAGCGATTTCCGCCCCAACGAAGGTGGACAGGTTGGCGTCCGCCACGACGGAAAGCGGCTCAACGGCAGCCGAGCCACCGGTTGCCGACGTCATGGGAAATGCCGAACCGCGCACTGTGATGACCAGCTTGAGGTCCGTGGATTCCACGGTCGCTATGACATTCCCGGCGTAGATCGCGCGCGTGAAGCTTCTCTCTCTCTCCACGGAGAGGATCTCCGAAATTTGCATGACGTCGAGCAAAGCGGCGACACGTGGCGCCACACTTTTCCCCTTGCTCGTAGCCGGGGCAAGAAACGCATCATAGCTGACCATGAGGTTGGCGACGAGAGGCGCGACATTCTCCGGCAGCGCGTGTTCGTAACAAGCATGATCAGCCAACAGGACCTTATCGACGCCCGCGATCCCCGCCGCCGCCACGGCTACGGCGCGGCACGCAAATCCGGCCACCAGCAAGTCGACGGGGCCGAGTTTGGCGGCGGCCGTGACGGCAGACAGGGTGGCGTCCTTTACCGCGCTATTGTCATGTTCAACCAAAAGGAGAGTTCTCATCTCAGGCAACCCCCATTTCCTTGATTTTGACGGCCAGAGCCTCCGCATCAGGCACTTTGATACCGGCGGAGCGGGCGGGCGGTTCAGCTAGTTTCAGGGTCTTCAGGCGCGCGGTGCAATCCACCCCGTAATCCGCCGGGCTCTTTATCGTGACGTGCTGCTTTTTCGCCTTCATGATATTGGGAAGCGAGGCGTAGCGTGGCTCATTCAATCTAAGATCGGCAGTGATGATCGCAGGGAGGGAGAGCCTTACTGTTTCCTGGCCACCATCGACTTCACGCGTAACGTCGATTTTGCCGCCATTGATGCTGAGCCGGCTTGCGAAGGCGCCCTGCGGCCAAGTGAGGAGGCCTGCGAGTATCTGTCCGGTCTGGTTCGCATCGTCGTCTATCGCCTGTTTCCCCAGGATGACGAGGTCAGGACTGGTTTCTGCGATGATTTCTTTCAGGATCTTCGCAACCGCGAGCGGTTCGACGTCGGGGTCGTGCTCAACAAGGATGGCGCGGTCGGCTCCCATAGCCAATGCCGTCCGCAACGTGTCCTGAGCCTTCGCTGGGCCTACAGAAACGACGATGACCTCGGCCGCCTCACCCGATTCCTTCAGGCGAACCGCTTCCTCAAGGGCGATTTCATCGAAGGGGTTCATAGCCATCTTGACGTTCGCAAGGTCAAGGCCGCTTCCGTCTGCCTTGATCCTTGGCCTTACGTTGAAACCTATGACCCGCTTCACGGGGACGAGAATGCGCATGATATTCTCCCGATCAGGCTAAGCGCCTTCAAAGATGTAGCTGCTAATGCGGGGGTGGAGCCTTTGGCGGTCACACCTTGATGCGCAGACCCTTTGGATCATACCAAGGGCCCAGCTGCGCCTCTACCTCATGCCGCTTCCACGCGATCTCGACCTCAAAGCTGTTCGCTTCCAGGAACGCCTTGTCGACACCATCCTCGTGATGGACATAGCCCATGCCCAGCGAGGCCCCGACGCGATGCCCATAGGCTCCCGAAGAGATGTCGCCGACTATCCGGTCGCCGATCCACAGGGGCTCGTTATGAAAAACAAATGGTGCGTCGGGATCCTTGAGCTTGAACTGGACGAGGCGCTTGGTCAGCTTACCTGCTTCCTTCTGACGCAGGAGTGCATCGCGGCCGATGAAGCCGCCGGGTTTGTCCAGAGCGACTGCGAAGCCGAGGCCGCCCTCCAGCGGTGTATCTTCTTCGCCGATATCATGGGCCCAGTGGCGATACCCCTTTTCCATGCGGAGCGAATTGAGCGCGAAGAAGCCGGCGTCGCGAAGTCCTAATTCCGCTCCTGCTTCGACAAGGACATCATATACATGCTGTGCGAATTCGGCCGGCATATAGAGTTCCCAACCCAGTTCACCCACAAAGGTGACGCGGCTCGCACGGACCTTGGCGTAACCAAGGTCGATCTCCTGGCTGGTGCCGAAAGGAAACGCTTCGTTGGAGAAGTCGGCGGGCGATATCTTTTGCAACAGCTCGCGCGATTTGGGTCCCATCACCGCCAGCATCGGCAATCCTGACGTAATGTCGACTACATGAGCCAGCGCGTCATCGGGGATATGCCGCTTCAACCAAGCCATGTCGCGGCGCTGGGATGCGGCGATGGTGACAATCATGAAGGATGTTTCGGACAGGCGCGTGATGGTGACATCGGCCTCGATGCCGCCCTTGGGATTGAGCCATTGCGTGTAGACCAGCTTCCCCATCGGAACGTCGATCTCATTGGCGGAAAGCTTGTTGAGCACCTTGAGGGCGTCGCGACCCTCCATAAGATATTTTACGTAGCAGCTGAGGTCGAAGACCGAGACATTCTCCGCCGTATTGCGACATTCGGCGGCAGTGTCGTCGAACCAGCTCGGCTTATGATAGGAATATTCTACTTTCGGCGTCGTCCCTGCGCCGCCGAAGAAGCCGGGCCGTTCATACCCGTTCATTTCGGTCATCCAAGCGCCCTTGGCGATCAGGCGGTCATGGAAGGGGCTCCGGCGAACATTTCGCGCAGTCTCCATCTGCAGGTTGGGCCAATGCATGTTGTACATCGCGCCCAGCGTTTCGGTCGTCCGGTCGTGAAGATATTTCTTGTTCGTCTGGAAAGAGACTGTGCGACGGACATCGACGTCGACCAGTTCCACCGGCGGCATGCCGTCCTTGATCCAGTCCGCAAGAACCTTGCCGACGCCGCCTGAAGACAAGATGCCTACCGAGTTGAAGCCACAAGCGGTAAACAGGCCGCGCACCTCGGGCGTTTCGCCCAGCAGGTAACGGTCGTCGGGGGTAAAGCTTTCAGGTCCATTGAAAAATAGCTGGATACCCGCATTGGCCAACAGCGGCACACGGTTGACTGCGAGTTCTAATATGGGTTCGAAATGGTCGAAATCTTCGGGCAGCGTATCGAAGCAGAAATCGGGTGAGATGCCATTCATGCCCCAAGGCTTCGCGTTAGGCTCGAAGCAGCCGAGCAGCAGCTTGCCGGCGTCCTCCTTATAATAGGCGTGCTCATCGGTAACGAACATGACAGGCAGGTTGCGCGGAAGTTCGGGGATCGCCTCGGTGACGATATAGAAATGCTCTGCGGCATGCAGGGGAAGGCTGACGCCGATTTGGGCCGCCAGATCGCGCGACCACATGCCGCCGGTGATGACGACCTTTTTCGCCCGTATTTCGCCCCGTTCCGTCATGACGCCGACAGCCTTGCCGCCTTCGACGATGATCTTTTGGACCAGGCATTGCTCAAGGATCTTGGCGCCACCCATGCGGGCACCCTTTGCATAAGCCATCGTGACGTCGATCGGGTTGACCTGGCCATCGTTGGGGAACCAGAAACCGCCGACAATGCCGTCGATGTTCAGCGGCGACCAGCGCTCCTTGATTTCCCCCGGCGCAACAGGTTCGACTGGCAAGCCGAAATTGCGTCCCATGGATGCGCCGCGGGCAAGTTCTTCAAGCCGCTCGGGCGTTTTGGCGAGGCGTAGCGAACCCCGCTGCATATAGCCGGTTGCCATGCCCGTTTCGGCTTCCAGCTGCCCGAACAGCTGGCCCGTATAATAGGCAAGCTCCGTCATCCGCCGGTTAGCGCGAAGTTGGGTCACTAGGCCGGCAGCATGCCAGGTTGTGCCACAGGTCAATTGCTTGCGTTCGCACAGGACTACGTCTGAAATGCCTAATTTGGTCAGATGATAAGCGATGGAGCATCCTGCGATGCCGCCACCGATGATTACGACTTCGGCGGAACTCGGATATGACGTCACAAAAAACACTCCAGAAATCTGCGATGTAGAGAGTGCGGAGAGCTATTCACTTGCACATGGGAGATATGCGCCGATCTCTCAAATCATCACCCGGCAACAGGTCCGTAAATCTTGATCGGAGCGTCTGACTGTCCGGCAAATAAACGCATCGATCATCAAAATCGTTGTATGGATGCATAGTGCTGGCGACACGCTGGTGGAACAATACCCCGCTCGGGGTAGGAGCATGATCGGCTCACACCAGCTATATCCCCACCAGCGTAATCGAGTGGCGAACTTACGCATCTGGAACTGATTTTAGCCCGGATGGGATCACGCATCTTTGCACCTGATTTGATGAGGGTGCGCGGTTGCGAGAAAGGTGCCGGAGAAGGATGGCCAATTTAAGGGGCACGAAGCGTGAGAGAACATGAGCTTCGCAAGCGGGTCGTCGGAGAAATGCACTTGCGGCGCTGGCCACGGCTTTCAGCGTCGATGCAGATCGTGCAGATACTCAACATTCTGGATGACCAAGATCGGGCACGGGAACAGGATTTTGTCTCCCAGTTCAGCGGGAATCCAGATTGCCTGTCCGGCGCAAACCATGTTTCGGGAACGCGGCATGGCGGGATAGCCTACAGCTGGGAGCGTCACAGCGAAGCAAGCTCGATCACTCTTTTTATCGGCCCCGGCCAAACGGACCTGGCCGACTACGCTGTTTCACAAATGGAAAGACTGCCGGGCGCCACGATTCGTGCAACTAAAATCAAGACCGTGCAAGACGAGGCAGAGGCTCAGAACTTGGAGGAAATAGCGTCGTCGGCGATGAACTGGTATCCTGCCATGTGGGGGACAGTATTCGCATCTGGTCCGATTTTCGTATCGGCGCCGATGGTTATGGCAGGCTTCTGGTAGCTGCAAACGTAGCTAGCGACAGCGATCTCACACGTACCGTGCAGCGTCTTCAGGAACTGGGGAATTACCGCAATCTGGCCCTCATGGGTTTGCCGGTTGCTCAAGCGCAATCGCGCTTGCTGCACGAAGCCGAAGCTAGGCTGGGAGACCTGAGTCACATGTTGAGCCGTCCGGAAGTTCGTGACGACGACCTGCTGAGTGAGCTAAGCCAACTCTCGTTGGAGATTGGCGCCCTCGCGGGCGCTACCAATTATAGGATGAGCGCAACGGCCGCGTACGCCCAACTGGTTGAGGAGCGGCTGGCCGAACTGGCTCCATGCCGGATAAAGGGGTGTCAGTCGCTCACCGATTTCACCCAACGCCGCTTTCTTCCAGCGATGCGCACATGTGCGAGCTTCACCACACGGTCGCAGCGGATCGCCGATCTCGCGGCACATCTTTCCAGCTTGCTCAGGACCCGGATCGAAACGCGGATCGAAAATCAGAACGCAAGGCTTCTGGCCTCGCTGGAGCGAAACACCGGCATGACCCTGAGAGTTCAGCAATTGGTAGAGGGATTATCTGTAGTGGCCATCAGCTATTATGGTGTGTCGCTCCTAGGGCATATGCTTGAGGGGGTAGAGGCCTTCGCGCCTGCTCTGCACGGTTCGGCGATCCTGTCCGTCGCAACGCCGATCATATTGATCGGAACTTGGCTTTGCTTGCACCGGCTGCGCGACGCAGTGCTACGGCAGCCTGACGATTAAGGCAATTCAGAGCAATTGGAACATGAAACGCCGTAATGGAAGGTTTGGCCGAGTCAGATGAAAAGCCTGCATTGATCGGACAAGCATAAGCTACCCTTCACAGGGTATTGTATAACGATTTCTTCAGCCTGATCCTTCGGGCCGTCTCAAAATTTGGCGACCGGGACCTCGCCCAACAACGATCAGGGGGTTTTTCAATGGCTTATCACAACGGCTTCTACGCCTTGCAATCCTTGAGTAAAAGGCCAAACCTTTTTCAGACATACGGCGCGCGCGCGACAAGGGCTTCGATAGCAGCGCTGGCCATCAGTATCAGTATGGTTCCCGCCTGTGCTCTGGCCCAAGAGGTTGGGCCGGGTGCGCCCCAGCCGGAAGGTTTGGGCGGTGATATCGTGGTCACCGCGCAACGGCGTGAGCAGCGGCTGGACAAGGTCGGCCTTTCGATCTCCGCCTTTTCGGCCGACCAGATGCAGGCGATGGGTGTCCAGTCGGCGACTGAACTTGCTTCCAAAGTCCCCGGCGTAGTGCTTGAATCGAGCGGAGGTTCGGGGCTGAACGGAAATCTGACGATGCGGGGCGTCGCGGCGACCGACTTTTCAACCAATCAGGAATCGCCGAACGCCATCTACTTCGACGACATTTACGTCAGCTCGCCTTACGAAACCAACTTCCCCGTCTATGATCTGGAGCGTGTAGAGATATTGCGCGGCCCGCAGGGAACGCTATTCGGTCGAAACTCCACCGGCGGTCTCGCCAACTTCATCACCAAGAAGCCGACAGATCGGTCGGAAGGCTTTGTGTCGGCGACGATCGGCAACTATGATCAGAAGCGACTGGAGGCCGCGATGGGCGGTCCGCTGGACGACAAGACGCAGTTTCGTATCTCGGGTATGCTCGACTATTCCGATGGCTGGTGGAAGAACGCGGCCGGCCCAGATACGAATGCGCAGAAATTCTTTGGCGTTCGCGGGCAGATCCAACGGGACTTGAGCCACAATTTCAAAGCCTATTTTGCAATCTCCTACGATCGCAATCCGCGTGCACGGATCGGGACCTATGACTCCCAGCCGGCTTATTTGGTGAATGGCACGCCGCAACTCCTCCCCGCCGATGTCGATGCATATGGCATCGGCCCGGGGAATGACGCGACGGGATATCGTGATCCCTATCCAGGTGCGCGCAAGACTGCGTTCAACGCCGTGGGCTATCTGAAGAAGGAGCGGGTTTCACCGACCTTGCGTCTTGAATGGAACGCCTCGGATGAAATTAGTCTGATTTCTCTCACCAACTACACGCATTTCAAATTCGCCTATGCAGAGGATTGCGATGGTACGCCCCTCAACGCCTGCTATTTTCCCAGCGGCCAGAATTTGAACCAATGGTCCGAAGAGCTTCGCATGTCGAAAGTGGGAGATAGGTTCAATTTCACCGGCGGCTTATATTTCCTGGACATAAAGCAGTCCAATTATCAGAATTATTCGTTCCCAGCTTATGCTGGTACAGAATTCGCGTTCGATATCAGCAACGTCTTTGACCAGCATGTCCGTTCCTATTCAGCGTTCGCACAGGGTGACTATGCGCTTACCGATCGCTTGAAACTGACAGTCGGCGGACGGGTGCTGCATGACACCAAGAGCTTTTCTTCGCAGGTATATTATAATGAATTGGGAGACGGGGTCATCAACACCGTCTACGATCCCCCGCTGCTCGGATATGATTTTTCTGAGGCAACAGTTGGTCGAGCCGCGAAAAAGAAAGAATGGTTATGGAGCGGCCGCCTCCAGCTCGATTACACCGCCAGTGATGACGCACTTCTCTATGCCAGCGTCTCGCGAGGCGTGAAGGGCAGCGGCTTCAATAGCAATGCGGGCGGGACCACCTCTCTCATGCAGACGCCCTTTGGCGCCGAAACGATGATCGCCTATGAAGCGGGCTCGAAGCTGAAGCTATTCGACCGTACGGTTCGCCTGAATCTTAGCACATTCTATTATGACTATTCCGACTTCCAGGCATTCCAGCTTCAGGGCCTGACTTCCTTCGTCACCAACAATGATGCTTACATGTACGGCGGCGAAATGGAACTATCTGTCACACCTATGCGGAGTCTTGATCTCCAATTGGGCGTGGCAAATCTTCATACGAAGGTTCATGATGTAAACACGAGCTACAGTGGCGTTGTAGATCAGGGCGCCGTCAATGCGCCCAAATGGACCGTCAACGGCCTGGCTCGCAAGTCGTTTGACGTCGGCAGCGGCCAGATCGCCTTCGTGTATGATTTCAGCTATCAGTCCAAGCGCTATTCATCCGTCGATAATAACGCGATGAACCTGCTTCCTGCCGCTACGCTGCACAATGCTCGCGCAAGTTATTCGCGTGATGGCTTTGAAATAGCCGCCTTTGTGAAGAATTTTACCAATGCCGCCAAACAGGTCTCCGCGTTCGATTATATCGCGCTGTTTGGAACCAGAATTGTTACATACGCCCCCCCGCGGCGCTATGGCATCGAACTCCGAAAAGACTTCTGATCTTTCAAATCGTCCCTCGCTTGAAGCCCTTCCGAATTCATTCGGGAGGGCCATTTTTTGGTCTTGGCTGGCACCGCATGTTATCCCATCCTCTATTCCGGACTGGGATGCATTCTCAGATCTTGCGACCGCCGGGTTCGGTCAGCAAGTCTGAGCAGCCCCAATGCCGTTGAGAGGATAATGGCTGCAATGACGGGCATTTCCCACTGTCCCTTCCGTGCGATAAAGCTCTGGGCAACCACGAAAAGGAGAAGCAACGCTCCGGCAGCCGGTGCCACCAAGTGGGCGAAGCTGGTGGCGGAATCGCGGCGTAGGATCAGGATCGCGCCGAGGCTGATCAGGAAATAGGGCAGCAGCCAGAAATTGATCACCATGCTTGCCAGCATGGTGATGGCCTTGATGGGGCTTTCCGCTCCGCTCAGCCGTATCAGCATCGGCACGATCGCGCCGATAAGGCCGACCAGCAAAATCGCGCGATGGGGGGCGTGGACGCAGCCGTTTTTGGTCTTCTGAAGTGTTTATCGGGCGATCCGCATAATGATGAACTGGTGGATCGGGGGTGAAAATGTCGCCCTCGCGGCTGGAGCCGTCGTAGCGGCCTTGGACATTCAAGCCACGAGCAGGCCATCGCTCGACACACGAACTTATCTGTTTCGGAAAGCGCGCGAATATATATTGAACAGGATTACCCAACACTTCAGCGTAGCCGAGCTTTGCGAAGCCCTGCGTGTTAGTCAGCGTACCTTGGAATATAGCTTTGCCGATATCGCTGCGTTAAGCCCGAAGCGATATATTCTGACACAAAGATTAAACCGAGTACGTTCAGATATACTGCAAAGAGGCGCTGCGGCCGACGTGCTCGATCTGGCCCATAAGTGGGGGTTCCACCATCCGAGCCGCTTTTCCCAGCAGTATCGGCGTCATTTCCACGAGCTTCCCTCCGTGACCAAAGGCCGCCTGATCGCCCGGCTCGGCAAGGCGGAAAGCGGCAGGGTGTCCAATTAAGAAAAAGGCCAGGGTATCTGAACCCCAGGTCTTGCTGCCTTTGCCGACGAGAAGGTTTGGGTGATACCCTCGCAGAGGTATTGCCGATCCAGGTCGCCACCGGCACCATCGGCCAAATTAGGTATAGTCGTCTTCCAAGTTATTAAGAGAATCGGCTTTCCAGCGGCTGTCGTAATATTTCGCTGCTTTGAAGGCGTATATAAAAATAACAGATTTTTCATGACCTTGGGAGTTGGAGGATCAGGCGGCCCGTGAACACGATGGATTTGTTCAAGCTCGATGGGAAAGTGGCTCTCGTAACGGGAGGCGCGCGCGGTATCGGCTTTGAGCTTGCTACCGCCATGTCCCACGCTGGCGCGATTGTTTACTGCGCCGATATCAACGGCGCGGGCGCTGAAGAGGCGGCTGAACGGATTACCGCCGATGGCTATGGCGCCGCCAATGGAATACAGGTGGACGTGTCTCAGGAATCGTCGGTCGCGTCCATGGTCGACGCCGTCATGAAACGGCACGGGCGCCTTGATGTCTGTATCGCGAACGCAGGCATCGCTGAACCAAATCTTCCTATATCCTGGGAGGATTACACGACCGAGCTCTGGCGTCGGCTGATCGATGTCAATCTGTCGGGCGTCTTCTTTACTGACATGGCGGCGGCCAGGGCGATGAAGGGTCGCGGCGGCGGCTCCATCATCAATATCGCCTCCATCGTTGGCATGACCGCGGACTCACAGTGGGGCTGCATTGGCTACGCAGCGGCGAAGGGCGGAGTCGTGCAGCTTACACGCCAGCTCGGAGCCATGCTGGCTCCCGAGGGCATACGGGTAAATTCGATAGCCCCCGGCTACGTCGCCACAGAATTGAGCGAAGGCGAGCAGCTGGATCATCCCGATCCGGAAGTTCGCAAACTTCAGGCCGAACTGCTGACTCGCACGCCGATGAAGCGCTACGCCCAGCCGGAGGAACTGCGGGGTGCGGCTCTCTTCCTGGCGTCCGATGCTTCATCATACTGCACAGGCTATACCTATGCCGTCGACGGGGGCTGGCTCGGTGCGTAATCCTATGTGCGGCGGCCAAGCGCCCCTAAACTTCACCATAATCTTCTTGGGAGTATTTTGATGTCCGGGTTCAAACCATTTGCGGACTATAGCAACCATATTCTGGTGAACGGAGAGCTACGGCGAAGTGCTTCCACGACCGCGCTTGATGTGATCGATCCCGCCACGGAACAAGTGGTTGCGAGCGTTTCGGACGCGACTGACGCCGAACTCGATCAGGCGGTCGCCAGCGCCATGCAGGCGCAACGCGCATGGTTCAAGCTTTCGGCGCTGGAACGCACTGAAGCACTTCACAAGGTCGCGCAGGCGATTGAGGACAACCGCCCGCTCCTTGCTGAATCGATGACCCGCGAAATGGGCAAGCCTTACAAGGAAGCCTTCGACGAAGTTACATGGTCCGTATGGGCCTTCCGCTATTATGCCGAAGTGTCCCGTCATGATCATGGCCGCATCGTCGGGCCCGTGGTGGGCGGCCATATGAACTTGGTCACCAAGCATCCGCTTGGCGTCGTCGGCATCATCATGGCGTTCAATTTCCCCTACTGCCTCTATTCCTGGGAAGCGGCTGCAGCGCTCGGCGCTGGCAACGCCGTGATCCTCAAGCCATCGGACCACACATCGATCTCCTCTCTTCTGTTCCTCAAGACGATGATGCCGCACCTGCCGGCGGGCCTGATCGGCCTCGTCACGGGTGGTGTTCGTGTTGGCACGGCGATGGTGGCTCACAAGGACATCCATGGCATTGCCTTTACTGGCAGCGTCGGTGCAGGGCGGGCCGTTGCGAAAGGATGCGCCGAAAACTTCAAGAAGGCTTTGATCGAAACGTCCGGCAATGATCCGTTCATCGTCATGCCCTCGGCGAATCTCGACATCGCCGCGCGCGCCGCCGTATTCGCCGCCAATCTCAATGCCGGTCAGGTCTGCACATCGGGCGAGCGCTTTTATATACATCAGGACATCCACCAGGCCTTCATCGATAAGGTAGTCGGACTGACGCGCAAGCTTCGTATCGGCAACGGCTTGGATAAGGTCGATATGGGTCCGATGGTGTCGGAGCGCGAGCGGACCCGATACGAAGGGTTGCTCTCCCGTGCGATCGAGGCAGGAGCCCGAGTGGCAACCGGCGGCGCGCGGCCGTCCCATCTCAACGCCGGTTATTTTGTCGAACCCACGGTATTAATGGACGTTGAGCCGGAAGCGGAAATTCTGAACACAGAAAGCTTCGGCCCAGTGATGTCCATCTGCCGCGTCACTGACTTCGACGAAGCCATCACACTCGCCAATCGTTCGGACTATGGCCTCGGATCGACGGTATACACCACTGACCTTAATGAAACGCACCGCGCCATCGAGGAACTTGAGAGCGGCATGACCTGGATCAATGCTCCGCTCATGGACAATAACGCCGCGCCTTTCGGCGGCCGCAAGATATCCGGCATGGGCAGCCAGCTGGGCGCAGAAGGACTGGATCAGTTCCGGCACTCGAAGATGGTGATGATCGATCCCTCATGCTCGTCCCATGATTTCTGGTGGTACCCTTATGCAGATGCGGAAGCATTTGGCGGCGAGAAGTGAAATCCGATTTTATCTTAATTCGTCAAAGAGATTACAGAAAGGCTAGTCAATGAGCTTCGTCAAAACGGACCAGGAAGTCGCTGAAATCGAAAGTTTGCTGTCTAAGGGGCAGTTTACAACAGAATCCCTGACGATCGAGTTCAAGACCACGCAGGAATTTCTGCGCAAGGTCCTGCCGCCCTGCTTCGATCTTCCCGACGAGCCGATTGCCTACGCCAACGTGTCGCACTGGCAGTCGGCACTTTGCGGTGAATTCGACTGCGGCATCATCTATCTGTCGTGCAAATATAAGGGTGAAGCCGGGACCACCATGCTGACCTTGTTCGTCAGCGGCGACATGCCTGTCACCATTGGACGCGAGATGTGGGGCGAAGGGAAAAAGACCGGTAACGCCCGCTTGTATGTCGATGGTCATGAAGTTTACGCTTATGCTGAACGCAACGGTGTGCGCCTGATAGAAATTCAGGCCGAACTCGGTGCCGACCTCGGTCCAGCTCAAAACAACGTCAAGGATTTTGAATTGAAGGCGCAGCCGCACACGACCGGCAAGGGCTTTCAGAACAAGGTCGTTTTGAGCTGCCTCGATACCGCAGAGGATTTCCGTGTCACGCGTCAGGGCACCGGCACGCTCAAGCTCGCTGGCACCGCCGTCGATCCGCTCGACACCATCCCGGTGGTCGAGGTCGGTGGCGTTTCCTATGGCGAAGGCGCATCCTGCTGGACCATTCCTTTCTGGGAAGAATTGGATGATGGTCATGACTATCGTCCGTATATCTACGGTCAGAAATATGACGACTTCCGGTTGTTCAACAAGGCTCGCCGCTTCGCCAGGTAAGAGCGATGGCGGCAGGATCGTGCTGCGTTCCTGCCGCCTGGCGCCCTTTTGCTGAAGGATGCGCAAAGATCGCCCTGGAATATTATGCGGTAAAATGGGCCAAAGGGGGGAGTGATCGGGTGACTGACGATCAGCAGGTGCATTTCAGGGCATGGGCGGCGCTTGGGCTCTGCTTCATAGCCACAGTCATTATCTTCCTTCCCTATGTAGGTTATTCGACCCAGGTCACGTCAATGATGGCCGACCTTTCCATGGACTACACTATGGTCGGCGCCCTTGCATCAGCGACGGCCCTGTCTGGCGGCATCGTGGTCTACACGGCAGGCGGGCTTTTCAACCGTTGGGGGATTAAGAATATATGCATTGCCGGACTTGTTTTGTCCGCTCTTGGGCAGTGTTTCTTTTCGATCGCCTCAACCTATCAAACGATGCTGGCCGCGCGCATCTTTCAGGGCGCCGCCATTCCACTCCTTTTCGTCGGGCCCTACACCATCGCCATGCATTGGGCTGAGCATTCCAAAAGGCTCGGCGTTTTCATGGGCGTCATGTTGTCTACCGACGGGATCGGCACCATGCTTGTGGGATATGCCTATTCGCATGTCCTTGAATTCCGGGGCTGGCGTATCGGATCACTCTGGGGGGCGGCGGCGCTTCTGATTATAGCTGGTCTAGTCTGGCTTCTTTTGCAGGAGCCGGAGTCCGCCGCGTCGGTCGATCCTTCGGTTCGAACTGACAAGCCCTCCCAACTTGTTCAATATCTGTCCGTGTTGCGTCAGACCAACGTCCGGGTGGCGGCGCTCTTTCTAACCGGAGTATGTGTAGGCGCTTGCAACCGTAGCAGCTTCTGCTCGCAAACAGCGCCTTTTCC
>NZ_CAJHOG010000009.1:0-88244 GCF_905120495.1 Sphingobium sp. S6
CCGTCCAATCTCCGCCAAGCATGCTCAAGCTTCACGATTTTTGCAACAGAGCCGCTTCGAACGCTATTTGAGCGTCTGGGTGGCGCTCTGCATCGCTGTCGGCATCGCGCTCGGCTATTCGCTGCCGAATCTGTTCGCAGCCATCGCATCGGCTGAGATCGCGCGCGTGAACCTGGTCGTGGCTGTGCTGATCTGGCTGATGATCGTCCCCATGCTGCTCAAGATCGACCTCGGCGCGTTGGGGTCGGTTCGCCAACACTGGAAGGGCGTCGGCGTCACCCTCTTCATCAACTGGGCGGTGAAGCCCTTTTCAATGGCGCTGCTCGGCACGCTGTTCCTGGGATGGCTCTTCCGGCCGCTGCTGCCGCAGGGCGAGATCAACGCCTATATCGCCGGGCTCATCCTGCTCGCCGCCGCCCCCTGCACGGCGATGGTGTTCGTCTGGTCGAACCTGTGCGACGGCGAGCCGACCTATACGCTGAGCCAGGTGGCGCTCAACGACGTGATCATGGTCTTCGCCTTCGCACCGCTGGTCGGACTGCTGCTCGGGGTCGCCTCGATCACAGTGCCCTGGGACACGCTGCTCATCTCGGTCCTGCTCTATATCGTCGTGCCCGTCATCGTCGCGCAGATCATTCGTCGGGCGTTGCTATCGTCAGGCGGGCAGCCGGCGCTCGATCGGCTGCTGGCAACGCTTGGGCCGGTGTCGCTGGTTGCGCTGCTGACGACGCTCGTCCTCCTGTTCGGCTTCCAGGGCCCGGCGATCCTGGCTCATCCGCTGGTCATCGCACTGATTGCCATTCCCATCCTCATCCAGGTCTACTTCAATGCGGGCCTGGCCTATTGGCTCAGCCGGCGCTTCGGCGTGGCCTGGTGCGTCGCCGCTCCGGCCGCGCTGATCGGCGCGTCCAATTTCTTCGAGCTCGCGGTTGCAGCCGCGATCAGCCTGTTCGGCCTCAATTCCGGGGCCGCGCTCGCGACCGTGGTGGGCGTGCTGGTCGAGGTGCCGGTAATGCTGTCTGTCGTCAGCATCGTCAAGAAGACGCGGCCCTGGTACGAGCAACGCGTTCCTGCATGATCGCTACACTGCTGGATTCCAGGTCGCTTTCCGACCTGATGGCGGAGCTGAGCGCGGCGGGTCTGCCTGCCAGTGATCTCGCCGAGGCGGGACGCCGCTTCTTTCGGTTCGAGGATGATGTTGGCCTTGTCGGCTATGGCGGGATCGAAGGCGACGGCTCCGACCGCCTGCTGCGCTCGCTGGTCGTGAAGGCCGATCGGCGCGGATGCGGATTGGGCGGTGCCATTCTCACGGCAGTCGAACGCGCTGCAGCTGATGAGGGCGCGACTAGCCTGTACCTGCTCACCACGACCGCCGAGCCTTTCTTTCGCCGTCACGGCTATGAAACAGCCGAACGGACCGACGTTCCTGCCGTCATCGCGCAATCGGCCGAGTTCCGATCGCTATGCCCGGCGAGCGCCGCCCTTTTGTACAAATGGATTGCCTGATGTCGCGTCTTCGTATCCTTCCCGAACCCGATCACATGCCCGCGCTGGACCGTGCAATGATCCGGCCCGATCTCGCCGCCGGGCTCGGCGCGCTTGAGCCGAAACCTCGCATCCTCCTCCTCTACGGCTCGCTGCGCGAGCGGTCGTTCAGTCGCTTCGCGGTCGAGGAAGCGGCCCGGCTGCTCATCCTCTTCGGCGCCGAAGTGCGGATCTTCGATCCGGCCGATCTCCCGCTCCCCGACCAGATCAAGGACGATGATCACCCGGCGGTGCATGAGCTTCGCGAGCATGCGCTTTGGTCCGAGGGCATGGTCTGGTGCAGTCCCGAACGGCACGGCCAGATCACCGGCATCATGAAAGCGCAGATCGACCATTTGCCGCTCGAATTCGGCGGCATGCGTCCGACCCAGGGCCGGACCCTGGCCGTCATGCAGGTTTCGGGCGGATCGCAGTCGTTCAACGCGGTCAACACGTTGCGGCTGCTCGGGCGGTGGATGCGCATGTTCACCATCCCCAACCAGTCGAGCATTGCTATGGCGTTCAAGGAGTTCGACGAGGACGGCCGTCTCAGTGCCTCAAGCTATTATGACCGGATCGTCGACGTCATGGAGGAGCTGGTGCGCTTCACGGTGCTGACACGTCGCCATGCCGATCAACTCGTGGACCGCTATTCGGAACGCAAGGCGGCAGCCGCCAAGCGCGACGCGGCCCAAGATCTGGCCTCACGGTCGAAGGCCTGACGGCCGGGCTCTTCCGATGCGACGCGCTTTCATGCCGTCCTGTGCGTATCGGGAGATCGGGTTGCGGGTGCCCTTCTTAAGGTCCTCTGCGTCATGAATGCCTGACGCGACAGGGCCTTCGCGCCTTTCGCCAGAGGATGCGGCACATGGGCCATCGCGCTGGCGGCGGCAACCCGAACGCTCCGGCCGTGTTGGCGCGCCGAGGCGCGCCTGCCCGCACCACCCGGACCTTATCGGGTTCCCCTTGGGCGTTGCCCGGCGGTGCCGCCGCCGCTTTTTCGATGGCCCGGAGGGTGCGCATCCGGCGGGAAGGCCGCCGGCCCTGCGACACGGAAAGGCAATCCCTCATGACCAGCTCCCTTTCAGCAGTGCTCCAAGCACTCGAACTCGGCCATCTCGACCTGATGGGCGACCAACGCTCGATGGAAGCGCCGCCGCCGGCCGAAGCGCTCGAACAGACCGTCAGCGCCATCTGGAGCGATCTCTTCGCGCTCTTCCCCTTCACCGCGCTCGAACGCGACATCGAGGATCTGGGCTGGGGCTTCGTCAATCTCTTCCACCGCGCGGCCGCCAAGAAGCATCAGCTGATCGACCGCCTGACCGACGAGATCCGGCTCCTGCTCGCCGAGCAGGACGGATCGGAGATCGCGACCGCTGATCTCGAGGACAAGATCGATCTCGCTCGCAAGGTCGAGCAGTCCGCCCAGGCCTATGAGGGGATGCGCGACACCGCGGCGCGCCACTATCTGCATGAGACCGGCCGCTCCTGGGTGCCCGCGACCGGCAACCGCATCTCGCTCGGCACGACCGCTGCGATCGTCGATGGCCGGGCCTATTTGCAGGCGCGGCGCGAGCGGGTGCGCGATGCCAATATGGTCCATGGCACGCCCGTGGTCTTCGCCGGCGGGCGCCTTCGCTTCGCCAGCGACGACGAGGCCAAGCAGTTTGCCGACAATCTGCTGCGGACCCTCAAGGCCGTGCGCGAACGTGTGGGCGACATGTATCTCGTCCATGGCGGCGACATGAAGGGCATCGAGCGTCTTGCAGCATCCTGGGCCGAGCAGAACGGCATCCAGCAGCTGCGGTTCGGCCTTGATCGCAAGCTTGGCGATCGTGCCGGCTTCCGGCGCAACGAGCAGATGCTCTCGGTCAAGCCGCGCTACGTCATTGCCTTCCAGGGCAACGGCGTCACCGAAAGGCTGGTGGTCGAGGCCAAGGCGCGCGGCATCCATGTCGTCGATCGCCGCGGACCGCTCGGAACGCCGCCGGCGGCTTTATCTCGCGGCTGACCGCCGTGCCGGCCGCTTCGGCGGCCGGCTTTTCTCAATCTCGCGGATTCCGGTGCCGGAGGGGAGGGGGCGGGGCGGATGCGTCCCTTGTTCCCTTCGGAGGTTCCGCATCATGTTCATGCCCGATCGCGCCAGTGCGTGCGCGCTCCTTGCCTTCCGCGCCGCGCATGGCCGCCACTGGAAGGCGAAGCTGCTGTCCTTATGGTCGACAGGCCGCGATGTGGACGAAGCCGATGGCGCTTACTTACGGCATCTTCGCAACCAGGCCGGTCCCTCCTGGCTCCGCCAGCTGACGCCGCGCCGCTGGCGCGCGATCGAAAGATTGGCGGCGCCCGGCGATCCGGTGCTTGCAGCCGTGTTTCTCGATCGAGCGCGCGAATTTCATCGCGGCGCGCAGATTGGCGCGCCTATTGCGCTTGCGCCGGCACTGCACTTGCTCGCGATCTCCTGCGAACTGGGTTTGAAGGCGCATCTTTTGGGTCATGGCTGGACGGACGATGCGCTGGCCCGCGATATCCGTCATGACCTTGTCCGCGCCCTCGACGAGGCGCGGCAGCTAGGCCTGCCGGCGCCCGGTCGTCCGCTGGCCGATTTCATCAAGAGCCTCGGCCCGGCCTATGCCGTGCATCGGATCGACGCGCTGGTGGCAGGTGGCTATGCCTGCGACATCGGCGCCGTGCTTTGCGAGACCGGGCAGCTCCTCGATGCCGTGGCGGCCTGCCTGAGGCCAGCCACGCCAGGCGCCGCCACCTTGCGTACCTCCTCTTCCCCCTCCGCGTGATCGTGCAACGGACGTCGTGTCGAGCCCGCGAGTGGCCATGCGAAGGATCTACAATCCCGTCCTGCGGCTCAAGGGACGGGCAGATAAGGCACGGGCGTAAGGTCCGCGAGATGCCGGACCGGCGTGCTCGGCAAAGCCGGCAATATCGGCGGTTTCGCTGGGTGGGCTCCGGTCATGGCCCAAGCGACGCACCGTCCTTCTCCTCATCTGACCCCTAAGCCGGCCGTCCGGCCCATCCAACCCGCAAGCCATCGGGCCGAGTTGCCGTGTGCCACGGCTGCCCGCACCACCCCTTGTCTCGGGGTTCCCCGGCGCTGCGCTGCCGGTGGATGGGCCGTCCTGTCCGCCTTGGCCGGGGATCAGTCGAAGGGACGGTCCCTTGGACCCACATCGAAGGAACTCAGGCCATGCAGAACCTCGTCATCCTCGCCGGCAATGTCGGTGGCACGCCGGAAACCCGCACCACCCAGGGCGGCACCCGCATTACCCATTTCAGCCTCGCCACCTCGCGCCCGAAGCGCGACAGCAACGGCAAGATCCTGCGCGACGACAACAATCGCCGCCTCGAGGACACCGAATGGCACCGGATCACCTGCTTCAACGGCGTCGGCAAGACGGTCGAGCAATATGTCGACAAGGGTATGAAGGTCATGGTCCGGGGCCGTATCCACTACACCCGCTGGACCGACAGCGAGAATATCGAACGCTACGGCGTCGAGATCATCGCCGACGAGGTGACCTTCCTCACCCGCGCCAAGTCCAACGAGAATAGCGGCGGCGGCAACGAGCCCGAAGACGATGAAATCCCCTTCTGAGCTCGGACAGGGCGGCCCGGCGGCATCGCCGCCGGGCCTCTTATCCTGTTCAGGCGCGGCATGGTCCCAAGCGGATCAGCGGGATCGGCATCGCCCCTTGGCATAGCGCTCCCAGCGCAGCACGGTGCCGGTCGCAATCATCGCGCAGCTGAGATCGCCGATGCCGGGCGCGTTGCACCAGGCGCCGGTCCGGTTGCCCTTGGCTTCGCCGGTCGAGACGCAGCGCATGGTGGGGCCAGCCACGCGAATATGCCCGGTGGATGTCTGGCCGCGCGGTCCGCCAAGCAGGCGCACCAACGCATCGCGGGCGGCCGGGCCACTTGCTCTCGGACAGGGCTGGCCGGGGCGGCAGCTGTTGTCGATCTCGCGCGCGGCAATGCCGGCGAGCCGCACATGGGCGCCCTCGCGGCACCAGATCGGGCCATCGCCATCCCAGACGCGCGTCGGTGTGCAGGCGAAGGTCTGATCATTGGGGACCACGGCGGCGGCAAGCAGGAGCGGGAACAGCATCCGGCGGGGCTAACCGACAAGCGGCGGCCTGTCATCCGGACCCGTTGGATGGAGCGGCAGGCAGGGCAAGGGGTGGGGCGCGACATCGGCGGGGACCTGGCCTCCTGGCCGGCGGGTTCGCCCGCTCTCAATCGGCGCGATCCTTGGTCCACCCGGTGACCTTTTGCGATCAACCCGCAAGGGGTCCGGTCGCTTCGCTACGGCTTTTTGGGCCTCCAGCCAAAAAAGTGATCGCGGCCACCGGCCGGACACATCGGGCGCCTGTCGAGCGGGACGAACCCGCCGGCGCGCAAAGGAGCCTCGACATGTTCACCGACATCGCAATCGCTCGCCGCCACGCCTTCAGCCTCTCGCGCAGCCTCATGATGGTCACCTTCGTCATCGCGATCGGGCAGCATTACGGGGTTATCACCGCCGAAGACGCCGACGGCAGCGTCGCCATCGTCACCGAATTCGATCCCTTTGCCTGACGGCTCGACCGGGAGCCGCTCGGCTCCCGGTTATTCCCCGCGCTTCGCTCGCGGCTTGCGCCGAAGACGAGAACCGATTGTTCAGATGCCGCGACTATGCTGCGATAATGACGATTGAGGCTGCGATAGCGAATGCCGGCGATGATGCCCTGTGGGCGCGCGTCACCCAGGAGGTGAACGCCTGGCGCGGTGCCTGTCTGCAATGCTTCGCCGCGGTGGAGGTGGCCGTTACCGAGACTTTGCTGCATCTGAGCGCTCAGCCGGGACGAGGACAGTCGGTGAAGCTACGGCATTTGGTCGGGCAACGGCTCGATGACCTTGCTGCACTCGTCAATGAGGGCGGCCCCTTTTCCGTGGAGGGAAAGGGTGTCGCGAGCCTGCTGGCGGAATTTCGGCACCAGGAAGGGCTGCGCACGATGCTCGCCCATGGCCAGGCGAAGCTGACAGTCGAACGGACCAGTCGATGGGCCGCCATCTTTCGTGTGATCGCGATCCGGGCACGGCAGGCTGATCGTTCGACGCTCGTGATCGAAGAGAACGAGGCGGCGGAGAGGCTTCAGCAGCTCCGTAAGGTATCGCAGAAATTGTGTTCTGCACTTGGCAATCTGCGACGGGCGGTTGCCGTCTGAAAGTCGGATTTCTCTGCATCTATGCGCTGAGAATGGCGGCTCCGGCGCGGCCGGACCGGGCTCTAGGCTTCGCCCTGAGCCTTGTGCCAAGTCTCAGCCCATTCGGGTGACGATCCCTGCCGTGACTGCTCGCACTTCTCAACCCTGCGCGCAAACTATGGCCCGGCCGGTCGCGCCGCGCGCTGGAGGGCAGTTGGCCAGGCCCGCACGCAGGTGCTCATCGTGCAGCAATATGTGCCAGGGACGGTCATGGCCCCGCGCCGCGAGATAATAGGCCGCGCCGTCGCAGCCGACCATGCGGCATCGGGCCTGCCGGTCGATGAGGCTGGCGCCTGCTCCATGGAGCCCGATCAGGGCATCGACATCCTCGCGCATCAACGCACCGCAGCGGCGGCATTGCGATCGGACGAGGATCTGGCGCAGCCGCATCGCCTGGAGTGACGCGGTCCAGGCCGGGGCAAGGCGGAAGAGAGTGGCGCTGCTCGTCATGATGGGCGGAGGATAGCGCCGGGCTCTCCGCGGAGCCAGAGAATCAGGACACCGCGATCATCTCTTCGCGATCCCGCCCGCCAAGACCTTCCTCCTGTCGGCTTGCCTGGCCGGCGCGCGCGCCCGCGCAAGCCCGCTTTGCGGGCTTCTCCACTGCCGTTGCGACCCTGCCGGTGCGCGGCCGCGCTCTGCCGCCGGCCCTTGGCACGCCTGTCGGAAGGCCCCGGCGGGCGGGGCCGGACAGATCAGGAGCGTTCTCATGTCCCAATCCTCCCCGAATGCGATGAGCCAGGCCGAGCGGATCGCCCGCGTCGCCGAACTCAATGACGCGCTTCGCCGGTCCATCCATAGCCCGGGCCGCAACCAGATCGTGATGACTGCGGGCGTTGCGGCGCTGATCGGCGACGTCGCCCTGTTCCGCGGCTTTCGCCGCCGCGCGGAGATCCTCCGGATCGTGCGCGACTATGACAGCTTCACGCCCGACAACGATCCGATCGACGAGCATGATTTCGGCCGCTTCGAGTTCGAGGATGCGATCCTCTACTGGAAGATCGACTATTACGATCTCGAGCTCGCCTATGGCTCGCCGGATGCCGCGAACCCCGAGGTCACGACGCGCGTGCTCACTATCCTGCTGGCCGACGAATATTGATCCGGCGCAGCCATCCCCCCGACCGGGGGGATGGCCCGCATAGTCTGCTTGAGCAGACTATGCGGGCAACGGACGCCGCATCCGCAAATGCGGGAGGGGAGGGCGCGGGTCCGAGATGTCGCGCGATTGCGCGTGGCCGGCGCCAGTGGCGCCGTTCGCTTGCCCGTTCACTGGCTCCAAGGAGACTTATCATGGCCGCATATTTCGCCGCGCATCCCGATCACGCGTTTCTCTTCGCGTTCGGCTGCTTCGCCCTCACCGTCTATCTGTTCCGCTATGCCGGTCCCGGCATTGGGGGTGGCGGCGACTGGTCCTCGCGCGATCATTATGAGCGCAACCTGCGCGATGGTCCTGACGACTATTGCTGAGGTGCCGCGGTCATGAAGACGATCGTCGTCAGCCTGCTCAAGGGCGGGGTCGGCAAGACCTTCCTCGCCAGTCATCTCGCCTGGTATCTTGCTGAACCGCCTGAGCGCCGCGTCGCCTTCGTCGATCTCGACCCGCAGGGCAGCTCGACGCGGCGCCTGGGCGCCGAGCGGCAAGGCGGATTTTCCGCCGACCTGTTCGATCCTGCCGCTGCCCTGTGCGCCGACGGGCAGGCCGGGCTAACCGTGCTCGGTGCCGATCCCCGTCTCCAGATGGTCAAGGCGGCGCAGGATGTGCGCGACTTCATCGGCCGCTTCCCGGCGCTCCGCCCGCATTTCGACTATTGCGTTATCGATACCGGTCCCAAGTGGGACGAGCTCACCTTGAGCGCGATGGCGGTCGCCGATGCCGTGATCGCGCCGGTGCAGGTTGCCGAGGATTCGGTCGAATGCGCCAAGATGCTGCTGACCGCGCTGCGCAAGGCCGAGGCCGCGCGCGCCGGCCGCAAGATCGCTTTCCTCGGGCTCCTCCCCTCGATGGTCAATCCGTTCGACCGGCGCGAGATGGAGAATGCGGTGAAGCTGGCGCATGCGGTCGGCGAGAAGCTCATGTTCCCGGCCTTCATCAAGGCGCGGCCGACCTACAAGCATGCCGCGGAAAATCATCGTCCGGTATGGCAGGAGACCGGCAGCGGCGCCAAGGCGGCGGCCGAGGAGATCCGCGCGGTGCTCGCCGAGATCGAGGGGCGCATGACAAGCCAGGAGGTCGCGGCCGCCTGATGGGCAAGTTCGACGAGCGCATCGAGGAGTTCGGACTTCTTGTCGGCGACCATGAACGGGCGCGCCGGGTCGAGGATATCGAACTTGCGCGCATCCTGCCCGACCCCGGCAATCCCCGGCGCAGCTTCGACGATGACGCGCTCGCCGAGCTGGCCGCCTCGATCGCGTCGCGCGGCGTGCTGCAGCCGATCACGGTTACGCCGCCCGACGCGAACGGCATGCACCGGATACGTCTGGGCGAGCGCCGCTTCCGCGCATCGCAGCTGGCGGGCCTTGCCACGATCCCCGCGATCGTCGTGCCGGTCGGCGAGGGAGTGCAACTGCTGGCCGACCAGATCGTCGAGAACGACCAGCGCGCCAATCTGTCGTCGGTCGAGCTCGCCCATGCGATCGCCCGGATGCTGAAGGGCGGGATGAACCAGGTCGAGATCGCGGCGGCACTCGGCCGATCCAAGCAGTTCGTCTCGCTCTATGCCGCCTATGGCGACATGCCGGCCTATCTCAAGGCGGCCCTGCCGTTTGCGCCTATTCGCCTTCTCTATGATCTGCACCGGACGGCGAGGGACTACCCTGCCGAGGTCGAGGCCTATGTCGCCAGCTGGGGCGACGCCGGCGCAACGCTCGCCGCAGGATCGCGCTTCATCGCCGAACTCAAGCAGACGCACCCGGCGCCGGTCCCTCCGCGGGCGCCTGTGGCACAGCCATTGGCCCCCACCGACCGCGATCCGGTTCGATCGGGCCTCACGGACAAACCCTCCGCGCCGATCCGATCTCCTAGACTACCGGTCTTGGTCGACGGCTTCCCTGCGTGGCTCCCGCTGGCGCCTTTGGTCACGGTGATTTTCGAGGATGGCCGCGAGCGTGAAGTCGCTGCCTCGTCGATCGGTCCGACCGGCGAGAGAAGCGAGGCCTTGCCAACAACTGACCCGCCTCCTCCGCGTTCGTAGTTTATCTTGCACGATGGTTTGGGCCGTACCCTTCGGGGTGCGGCCCTTTTCGTGTCGATGGGCGGGGGCAGCGCCGAAGGCGCCGCCCCTTGCTGCGGACGATCGGTGTTCGAGAGGGGTTCGCTGGCCGAAGAACAATAGTCTGCCCAAGCAGACTATAAGATGAGTTGAGTAAAGGTAAGGGCCGGATAGGCTTGGCGCCGGGGATGTATGACAATAGCGTTGGGGACATGCCCGTCCTCACCTTTCGGCTCGACGATGATGTCGCCCAGCGTTTCGCCGCGCTCGCGGCGGTATCGGGCGGCCGCTCGGCGCTGCTGCGCCGCTTGATCGGTGACGCCTTGGCCATGGAGGCGGGGGAGGGGCATCAGGCGCCGCGCGCCCGCCAGCGCGCAACCTGCCGGGTCGAGGTTCGGCTGATCCCGGAAGAGATCGCCGCGCTCGACCGCGCGGCGGATGTGCTGGGGATGAAGCGTACCGACTGGATCACCACGTTGCTGGCGCGGCGCTTGCGCGCAAACGCGCCCTTGCCGCGCGAGGAGCGGGCGGCCGTCGCGCAGGCGTGGCGCGAGCTCAATCGGATCGGGATCAACCTCAACCAGGCGACCCGCGCGCTCAACGCCTCGGTGATGGTCGAATCCGGCCTCGACGTCGCGCGGGAAGCGGCCAGGGTCGCAAGCTTTAGGTCCGAGATCGTCGATGCGCTCGCCGGTCTCGGGGCCGCGCTCAAGGGCGATCTTCGCTACTGGGACATGGCCGATGCGTGAGGAGGAGGGGGTTCTCCCGCTTCCCAGCCTGATGGAGGCCTGGCGGCCGCCGGCAGGCGGCAAGCGGACCCTGCGCGGCGCCTATGTTCGGATCAAACCGGGCGGAAGCGGGGGCGGGGCCGCCCGGCCGATGTCGATGGGCCAGGCCGAGGCGCGCGCCAAGCTCGAGCGGATCGTGCGCAAGGCGCCCGAGGTGATGGTGAAGGTCTCCGGCAAGCAATATGGCGCTCATCATGTCGCCGAGCATTTCGGCTATGTGGCGCGCCACGGGAAGCTCGCCGTCCGATCGAGCGAGGGCGAGATTATCACCGAGCCGGATCGGCTCAAGGCGATCGCTCAGGACTGGGCGATGCTCGACGAGGCCATGAACGAACATGGCCGGGAACGGCCGACGTCGATGTCGCTGGTGCTGTCGATGCCCGGGGGATCGACCGACGCCGAGACGCTCCATGATGCGGCGCAGGCATTCGCGCGAATCCTGTTCGAGGGGAACCATGCCTATATGCTGGCGCTCCATACCGACACCGATCATCCCCACGTCCATCTGACGGTGGCGACCGAAGGGGCGGACGGAACCCGCTTCAATCCGCGCAAGGCGGATCTCCATCATATGCGTGAGACCTTCGCGCATGAGCTGCGCGCGCGCGGTGTCGCGGCGGAAGCGACACCCCGGCGGGCGCGCGGTCATGTCCAGAAGCGCGTGCGGTCAGCCGCGCTCCATCTCGATGCCCGGCTTGGGGCCGAGGGGCGCAGGCTCAATCTCGCGCAGCTCAACGAACTGCGGGCGCAAAGCTTCGTGCGTGCGGCCGACCAGGAGCGCCGGCCGGAAGATGTCATGGCGCTGGCGCGCCAGAAGCAGATCCGCGGCGCCTATGCCGAGGCCGCCGTCGCGCTCGCCGCCACCGGAAAACCGGAAGATCGGGCCTTGGGGCAGGAAATCGCCGGCTTTCTGGCGGCGATGCCGCCGGCGGTGTCGCGGCGGCTCGCGCGCGCACGGGAGATACTGCAATCCGAACGGCCGCCGCAGGAGCGCCGAAACGAGCCGGAGGGCGTTTCGCCGCCCACAGGTGCGGACGAGGGGCGGCCACCGCCTCACCGGGATCGGGAACGATGATGGCCGGCGCTCCCGCGGGCGGCTTGCCTACCTTGCCTGTGTGGCCTTGGCATCCTATCTGGATGCGATGCCAAAATATCTTGGAAAATAGCGAATTTAGGCGCTGATACGCGCTTCTAGCTTGTTAGAAAAAAGCGTGCTATTATCTAACAGATAGGAGCACAGCCAGTGTCTGCGGTAGCCGATCGGATCATGAAGCGCGTGCGCGGCAAGGGCCGCGGCTGGGTGTTCACGCCCAAGAGCTTCGTCGACTTCGGGACGCGTGGGTCGGTCGACATGGCGCTGTCGCGCCTCGTGACCGCCGGCGACATCCGGCGCATCGGCCGGGGTCTTTATGACTATCCGCGCCAGCATGACAAGCTCGGTGCGCTCAGTCCCGATCCCGCCAATGTCGCCAAGGCCCTCTCGACGCAGAGCGGGGACAAGCTCGCACCGTCGGGCGCGGCGGCGGCGAACAGGCTCGGGCTATCGACCCAGGTTCCCGCCCGGGCCAGCTATGCCACGACCGGCCGCACCCGGGTCAGGCAAGCGGGCGGGCGCAGCCTGACGCTCAAGCACAGCCGCGCACCGGTGCTCGACAATGCGCCGGACTCGGTCAACGCGGTCGTGCAGGCGCTCGCGCATCTGGGGAAGGACAATATCGATAGCGACAAGATCCGGCACTTCGCCGCCCGCCTCGATGATCGCGACATGCGGATGCTCGCCCAGGCCAGGGCCGAGATGCCCGGATGGATGGGCGACGTCGTCTTAAAGATCGGCGCCGCCCGCAATGGATGAGTTCGCACGCAGACCAGCCGAGGATCGGCGCGCCTTTATCGATGAAGCGGCGGCGCGGCGGGATCTGACGCCGATCATCATCGAGAAGGATTTCTGGGTCTGCTGGACGCTACGCCGCCTCGTCATGTGTCCCGACCTCGCCGGTCACATGACCTTCAAGGGCGGGACCTCGCTGTCGAAAGCCTATGGGATCATCGCGCGCTTCTCCGAAGATATCGACCTCACCATCAGCCGCGCGGCGCCGCTGCTCAGCGAAGTCGCCTCGCCGATGGACAGCGACATTACCGGCAAGGAGCGCGAGCGCCGGACCAAGGCGCTCAAGGCGGCGGCACAGGCTTATGTCGCCACGGTCGCCATGCCGATCCTGGCGCGCGAAATCGAAGTCGCTCTCGGCACGGCCGAGGGCTGGAGCCTGGCGCTCGATCCCGACGACAAGGACCAGCAGACGCTGCTCTTCGTCTATCCGCGCACCTCGGGTTACGGGCTCGCCTATGGCGAGAATTACGGCGGCGCGGATGAAAGCGGTTACATCAAGCCGCGCATCAAGCTGGAATTTGGCGCCCGCGGCGACACGGAACCGTTCGCGCTTCGACCGATCTTGCCCTATCTGGCCGAAGACTTTCCCGAGGAACTGCCGGATCCGGTGACCGAGGTGCCGACGCTGGCCGTTGCGCGGACCTTCTGGGAAAAGGTCACGATCCTTCATGCGCTCCATCATAACGGCAAGCTGCGCGAGGGCATGTCGCGCCATTATTATGACGTGCTGATGCTCGACCAGGCGGGCATCACGAACGAGGCGATGGGGCGGATCGATCTGCTCGAGCAGGTCGTGCACAACAAGAGCCTGATGTTCGCGGACAGGTCGGCCTCCTATGACACCGCCGTGGTTGGAACGCTGCGCCTGTCGCCCGATGGCGCGACTTGGGAGAAGCTTGAGCGGGACTATGGCGCGATGTCGGAGATGTTCATGGCCGCGCCGCCGAAATTCGAGGCGTTGATGAAGGGTCTGGCGGCGATCGAGGGGACGATCAACGGGCGTTGATGCCGGAGACCGCGAATGAGCAAGTAATCTAAGTATTTGAAATAGAACGATAAAAGACTGATAATCAATCTTATGTTAAATCAGTGCCAGCATCGCACAAGCGAGTGGCGGCTCACGCACCGAAGTCTGGCGTCATAAGCCGAAGGCGCACCGAAAAGCTGCTCGGGCTGCCGAAACCCGACAGGTTGGCAACCAGCTGGGTTTCGTGCCTGCACAAAGATGGGCTAAATGCGGGACCAATGGAATCGAGCGAGGGAACTTGCATGATCACCGCCAAGCACATCCCTTGGGAGCCGATCGGCACTTTGCCGGAAGACCGGAAAGACGGCCGTCGCTTGCTGCTCTGGGAGGTTGACCTCCCTGTGATCGGGCGATGGGATAGCGACCGTGAGGGCTGGGAAAATCCCGAAAGCATGCATATCCTGGAAGAAGTCATCTACTGGGCCGACATCACCCCACCCGTGTGATGAGTGGATAGGAAGGGGTTACTTATCGGTATCCGCAGTTCGACTGATTCAATAGTGCGCCAGCGTCCGGCCGATGCCGATCCGTCTGAACGGCGGCTTGGTCTTAAAGATATCGATGAGATCGAAAGCGCCGAGCGCGAAAGCCGCGATGTCGTTGCCGGCCTTCAGGACGATGAGCTCGCCGGCATTGTGTCTCTTCGCGATCATGCTGTTGTTGGGATGAGAGGTGCTGTCTCCCGCGGCGGCTCCGCTTCGAGCCAAGAGAAAATCTGGCTAAGATCGTGGTCCGTTTAGGCAGCGATCGTCACCATCGGTGGTGCCTCTCCCTTGGTCATGGCGCGGCCCCGCCCGCGGGATCTGCTGGAAGCGGGATCACATTGGCCTCGCCGAACAAAGCTGTCACCTTCGCCATCGCGAGCTCGCTTAGAATCTGGGTGAACAACAGCGCCAATCGGCGCTTCGGTCTGGAGCACGCGACGTAGAACAGGTTGCGATTGCTCTCGAAGGATTCGACCTTGTCTGCCGGGGGGCCTGGGTCGAGCCGTTCCAGCATCTGCGCGAAATTATACTTGTTCCAGCCACGGCCGACGATGACGAGCACGTTCTCGAACTCCGCACCCTTCACGCCGTGCTTGGTGGCGAAGGGCGTGTGACCATCGATGAACGCATCCACCGCCATCAGCTCGGTGTAGGCGACGTCCCGTAGCCTTCGCAGCTGGGCGATCCTCCGAGACTCGCCTTCGACCGGTTCGGGTCCGGCGTCGGCCAAGCGTTGCTCGCGGTCCAGCACCGCCTCGGGCAGATGCATGTGAGCCTGGCCTTTGATGAGGTCGATGACGGCGCCGATCGTGCCGGTCGCTCGCAATTGGATAAGCTGTTCGAGAGACTGCGTCCATGCGACCTTGTCGTGATGCCGACGGATGCACGGCCTGCCGGCGCCTAGGCTCTCAAACATCTCGCCATAGCGCTTCGCCTGAAAGGCCGCGCATGCTGGCTCGAGCTGGTCGGCCAGAAATTTGATGTGGGGGTCTTCTTTCTTGAGCCAGGCATCGTTGAACTGGCCATAAATGCTCTGGATGGTCGGATAGCCCTGTTCCTTCGCCAGCACGCTGTGGCTGAGCATCAGGATCTTGGTGCGTTCGACGGCAAAGTCCCAGCCCTCATCCGACAATCGCTGCTTCAGGTGATCGAGATAGGCGCGTGCCGCCTCGGGGCTCGTGTCGCCAGTCCAGTGACCACCGCCCTGGCCCGTTCGGCGCTGGCCCGGCCATGCATTCGTGTGAAAGATTCGAGCCTCACCCGGCGCATCCGGGTCGCTGGGGATCTGTTCGAGATCGGGTCGCATGCGATTGAGCACCGCGACGATGGGTTCGGCGGATCGGAAATTGGCGTTTTTGTCGATCACCTCGAGTGCTGCGTGCTCGACCGCACCGCATCCCTCACCGTAGATCTTCTGCCAATGGTCGCCGAACAGGCCAATGATAGGCCCCGTACCCGTACCTAGGAAATGCTGCTTTAGAGCCTCTACGAAGCCCGCATCGGTGTCCTGATATTCGTCAATCAGCAGCACGGGATAGCGCTTCGCTAGCACTAAGCGAAACTTGGGCCGTGCCAGCAGCTCCGTCATCAGCGTCAGCACGTCTTCGTGCTTCAATGACACCTCGTCTGGCGTCACCCGGGGATAGCCGAGGTCGTAATTGACCTTCCTCGCGCCTAGCCCCCCCACCCCGGCATCGGCGAGACGTTCTCCCCATCCCGGCAAGTCAGGCACGATCGCGCGGAGCTGGGGCTGAAAGTCCTGCAATACTGACCAACAAAATCCGTGAATGGTCTCCGGCCGAACCGCCGGGTGGGCCTGAACGCGCGCGATAATCTCATCCTTCGCCACGTTCGTGAACGTGATGCAACCAATCTGTTGGCGCTTACGCACAAGTTCCGTACCGCGAAGTTCGATCAGGCGGCGCAGCGCCTTTTCTAGGGAATATGTCTTGCCTGCGCCCGCGCCTGCCTCGAGCCGGAAGCTTTGTCCGGCATCGAAGCACGCATAGACACGCTCAAGTGCAAGGCGGCCGGCCGCGTCGGCGGCGGTCTCTTCGTCAGCCATCGACCTGGGCCCCATCAGCCGCGTCAATCACTTCGGCGACCAACTCGGCGGCGATCGCGTCTGGCCCGAGGGTCGGCGCTGGATTGCCTTGGGCAAGCCACCGCAACCCTTCGCCGATGTAGCGCGGCGTCCGCCACTCGGTGTTTACGATCGCATGTTCAAGCGCAAAGCTGGACTTTTTCTGTTCGGCCGCATGCTCATAGGCGAGCGTCGCCTGGTCGCCCTCGCCGAGATCGAAGAGTTCTGGATTGGCGAGGATGAAGGCATCCTCAAAGCTGCGAGCACATGGACCGCCATCCTGCTCGGGGATCTGATAGGCGAGCCGTCGTCCGCCGTCGGTCTTCTCCTCGGTCGACTTGTCGAGCAGCTGGGCTGGGCTCACGTCGGGCTCGTACCAGCTTTTGATACAGGCATTGCTGGTGAATGTGCCCTCGGCCACACGAACCGCCACGCGCTTGTTCTTGGCCCCGGGCGCAACGGAATCGATATCGGTGATGATCAGCGTGCGCAACTCGAGGAACGCCAGCAGGCCGAAGAAGCGATGGGCGTAGGCGCCGCCGACCTCCATGACAGTGAGGTACTGACTGCTTAGTTGCGGCTCGCCTTGCGCGGCAGCGTCGGTCTTGCGGATCATCGCCGGAAGGAGAAGGCGTTCAGCGGTTCCTTCGATCAGCACCGCCTTGTCCGCAAAGAAAAGGTCGCAGCGGGATAGCGTGAGATATTGATGAAGAAAATTGCGATCCTCTTCCGGCGCGCCGCCCATACCCTGCCGGAGATCCTTCACAACTGAGCGCCGGAGGCCCGGGCCGTCGGTAACCGACAGAAAATAGCGGAGGCTCTCGAAGCGGGCTTCGTTCGCCATGTGGGGCGAGTGGGTGGTGACGACGAACTGGACCGGCCACGGACGGTCGGCGTTCAATTGGGCGACGAACGCGTTGGCGATGTACTCCAGCTGGCGTATGAACACCTCCTGCATCTGGGGATGCAGATGCGCCTCGGGCTCCTCGATAAAGATTAGATGCACGCCGGCCGCTGTTGGCGTTCCCTGGAACTCGCGGAAGAAGCGCAGGAGCTGTAGTAGCATGTAAACGAGGTTGCGCGCGCCGAGGCCATTGTAGGTTTCGGGCAGGGTTACGCCGTTCACGCCCCGGTAGCGCAGGCGCGTGTGGTTGCTGAGCAGCTTGTCGACGTCGAAGCTGGTCTCTGTCACCAATCCCGGGTCTACAAGGCCAGGATATCCAAACAGGTCGAACGTGGGCAGCAGTGAGGTCAGCTTGGCGTTAAAACCGATATGCAGATCGCCCTGGATCTGATCGACCGCCTCCTTGAGCTGCTCGGCGGTGCTGCGTCGCGTTGGATCCAGTTCGTCCGTCAATGCCGATTGGAAGAGCACCTCGACCACCTTGCCGAGCACGTCGCGCTCGCGGAATGTATCGTCATCCAGCCCGCGCTGGGCATTGATGAAGCCGCCGCCGACGAGCGCGGACAGGATCTTTGGTTCCAGTGTCTTCCGGTTGGTCGGGTCGTTCGGATCGACCGCTTCCAGCGATCCGGCATAGGCCGAGGCAATGCGATTTCCGAGTTCGCGGTAGAGCCGGGCGCGGTCCGCCTCCGGATCTTCGAGCGGCTCCGTTAAATCAACGAACAACGCCTGTAGCGCATTGGCCTTCGGCGCGAACCGGAACTCCAGCCGGGCCTCGTGGCAATCGGGATTCAAGTCGATGATGCACTCGCTAAGCGGCCCAAGATCGGCCGCATCGACGTCATAGCCGATATCGAGCACGAGCTTGATTGCTGGCAACTGTCCGAGCGTCTCGGACGAATCTTGCTGCGCGCGGAAAGACACAAGCGATGTCCAAAAGCATTCGTGACACCCGAGCGAAAAATCTTCGAGGCGGAAACTCAGGGCGCGATCGGACAGCAAGCGCCGGAACAGCTCGGCGATCGACGTCTTGCCGCTGTTGTTGCGGCCAACGATGAGCGTCGTCTGTTCTTCGAAACCGATCTCCACGTCGCGGAGGAGCCTGAAGTTTTCAATCTTAGCTCGGTTGATGCGCATTTTCCCCCCTATTTTGGCGCTATATAACCCGGGCGATGAACCCTAGCGTCAGCGCGCCCGACGCCATCGGCTTGGGCGCCGATCACCTGGACGTCCGCACGGCGGAACCAAGGATCGGTCCCGAAGATGATCATGGCGCTGTCCTCTAGCCGCATCGCGTCAAGCGAGCTCGCACTTCGAGTGGAGGTCGTCACCGACAACGGACTTGGCAATCTCGACAAGGTGGGGATGGTGCGTGAAGAACAGGACCTGCGTGGAACAGGCCACCTCGGCGAGCACCCTGAACCCCGCTTCGGCGCGCTCGTCGTCGAAGTTCACGAACAAGTCATCGGCGAGAAACGGCAGGTTGACCCCAGCCTTCACCGATTGCTCCAGCGCCGCCAGCCTAAGGGCGAGGAAGAGCTGGTCGGTGGTGCCCTCGCTCATGGCGCCCACCTCCACCATTGTGCGTCGATCGTCCCTCAGGCCCAGCAGCCGCGGGACGCTTCCGTCGGCGTCCACTCGTAGCGCGGCATAGCGGCCGGCGGTCAGAATCGAGAACAAATCGCCGGCGCGCAACAGCAACGGATCTTGATGTCTTTCGCGGTATTTCTCGATCGCCCACTTCAACGTCAGCGCCTGAGCACGCTTCAGGATGTACTGTTCGGCAAGGACTTCAAGCTCGGCCTTCGCCTGTTCCGCGTCCGATGCCGCGTCCACCGCGGCTGTCCCGCCCGCGTCGAGGGCGGTGAAAGCAGATCTGGCGTGGCCATGCGCCGTAGCCGCTGCGGCCACCTCGTCGTTCAATTCCCCCAACCGTGCATCCAGCGACGAGACGTGGCTCGCGATTTGGTCAGGATTAGAAGCGGCGACTGCGGCGACGAGTTCGTCCAGCGTGAAGCCGTCCCCTTCCTCGACGATCCTGCGTTCTATGGCGGCCCGCTCCACCGTCAGCCGGCGCTTCGCGCGCGACCGTTCGATCGCTTCCGATAATTCCGCGCGATCCGTCGATTTGGTTTCAGCGAGCGCGGGGGCCAGCGCCGCGTCGGCCGTGGCGAGCTTCGCCGAAGCCTCCTCGAACTGATCCGCGCGGCGGCGCGCTTCCTCATCCAGCGAATCGATCAGCGTGGCGGCCGACCTGGCCGCCGTGAGGCAATTCCTTAGAGCGCCAAGCCGCGTCGCCGTGTCGCCCGCGGGAACGTTGGAGCCATCGGACAACTTCTCTACCCGCTCCATGTGATTGCTGGCGTCCCTGCGGATCGTCTCGACCCTCCTGCGCAGGTCTGCCTCTGCCGCGATGGCGCCACGAAGATCATCGAGTAGTTCCAGAACCGCACCGCAAGTGACGATGTCCAGCTGCAGACCGGCTTCGTCCATTACTTCTCGCCAGGAGGTGACGTTCGACGCGTCCTCATCGTCGAGGCGCTGGTGCCGCCGGTCGAGGGCGGAGGCCTCCGCGGCGATCTGGTCCAACTGTTCTGCGGCAAGACGGCGCTGTTGCGTAAAATCCTCGTATTCAGCCCGCTTCCGCTCGGCTGCCGCGAGTACCGGCGTTAACGGTCCGCCGGCGTCCGCAACCTCCAACGCCTGCGCCAGCGCGGCCCGGCACCGGTCACGCCGTCCGACAATGGAAGCGAGATCGGCCCGCAACGTCAAGCCATCGCGATGGGCCTCGACCGCCGCGTCCCGCGCCGACCGCCAGGTTAGGAAACGGGTGGGCTCGAGGGCTGGCAGGCCGGCCGCGGTCAATCGCGCCGCCCATGCCTCCGCTGCTTCTCCATAACGCTTGCGGGCATCTTCAATCCGGCCCTGCGCTTGTTTGGCCTGAAGATCGTGCGACGCCTTGGACCGCTCGAGCACGGAGAGGCGGCTCGACTCCTCGGCCAGCGAAAAACGGAGGACCATCTTCTCGTCCACACGGGACACGCTTGTCTCGTAGTCGGCTACGGCCGCTTCTGGAGACCCGAGTGGGGTCCCCGCAAGGACATTCTCACGGATGGGTTGCCAGCAGTCCTGGCGGCTCAAACGGACCGATGCGATCTCGTCCTCGGACACGACGGTGCCGGTCGCGAGTTGGCCAATCTCCAGCGCAACCTTCTCGGCCTCTTCGGTCCAGTGCCGGAGCTGCTCCTCTTCACGGCGAACTTGGCCGAGAATTTCGGCCAGTTCGCTACGTGCGGACTCGATCTCCTCGTCGCCCACCTCGGGTAGCACCAGCAGCTCGTCGATTCCGCCCGTCCACGGCGAAAGGCGGGTGAGCAGGGCGGGCAGCGACGATGCCAACGCTTCGACCCTAAGGCCGGCTCCTTCGCAACGAGCGTCGGCATCCGATCCGAGCGCGCGTGCGGCGTCGACCGCATCAATGAGCGCCTCGGAAGCCGCGGCGGCCGATGCACCATCGAGCCGGTCCTGCGCGCGCTTCCTTCGGTCGTCGAGATCGTTCCGGCTCTCGGCGATCTGCCTTCTCGCGGCGGCGTTCTCGCCGTGAGTCCGGGAGAGGTCGCGCAACTTTGCCGCCAAAGCGCGTGAAGGTGTGGCGTCCGCGTTGGGTCCCGCTTCGGCCCTCAAACGGCGAGTCAGCGCCTCCGCGACGACGAGCTCCGCCTCGCGCCGGACTAGATCCTGCGCGGCCTTCGCGACGGAGCCCCCGTCCGCGATGAGCTGGTCGATCTCGTCCGCCTTTTCCAAAAGGGTCGGATCGGCCTCGATTTTGTCCCGACGGTTTTCCGCGTCAGCCTTTAGCTGCTCTGCGGTCGACCTCTGGCGCTGGGCCTCCTCGGCCTCGCGGATCACGCGTTCCGCCTCGTCCTCGCGTTGCACACTGAGATCAACGATGGTTTCGTAGCCGAGCAGGGTCTCGGTCTGCTCGTCGCGCAGCCGTACGAGCGGGGCGAGCCGCCTTACGCGGTCTGCAGCCCTCAGCTCCGTTTGGACCACGTCGCGGGCGTCTCGAGCCAGATTGAGTGCGGCCTGTGCCTCCAGCATCGCGTTCCGTGCGTCAGACCAGGACTTGGGCTTGAGAGCTGCGTCTCGGATCGTCTTGGTGGCTTCGGCGAGCTGGCGGTGCGCGAAGGTAAAGCTGCGTCGCTGGGACGTCGTAGGCGCCCAGATGGCATCGGCCTCGCCTTCGAGCTTCTTGAGCTCGTCGGCGACGCCGGTGAGGCCAGAACCCGCGGCGAACAACGTGCGGCCGAGGTCGTTCTTGGCTTCTACCATTGCCTTGCCTCCCGAGCGCAGGGCATCCTGGTCGAGACTGAAGGAGAGGCTGAAGGTTTCGCGGGTCTGCCCTTTCAGCATCGAGGCAAGGGGAGCCTCGTCGATCGCTGCGTCATTCGTGTCAAGCAGCGTGCCGGCCGTACCCTTTTTCCGGCGGCACGCGAACGTCCGACTACCGTCCTCCAGTACCGCACCGACCCTGAGGAGGATGTAATCGAACATGAAGTTGTACGGCGACCGCTGGGGGAATCCGAAAAGGAGGTCTGACACCGCCGCCAGCGAGGTCGTCTTGCCGGCTTCGTTCGCCCCATAGATGATGTGGAGGTCGGGGTCGCCGGACCGAAAGTTTAGCTCGCAGTCCGCGAAGCGGCCGTAACGTTCGAGGGAAAGGCGGGAGAAACGCATTGTCAGGCTTCCGGCGTCAGGCGCGACCGCAACGCCGTTGATGCGGTGCCGAGGATTCCTGCCCAGTCGCCCTGTGCCGCTAACAGACGCAATTCACCGTCCTCCGACTCACCGAGCGCGCTCTTCGCCAGAACCATGAAGCGCTCCAGATCCGCCTCAATCGCCGCCGCTAGTCCGAGGTCCGAGGAGCCCTCGCCGATCAATTCATCGAGATCCTCGCCGAGCACGGCGTGTTGTTCCGTGGTCGGCTCCGACACCAGTACCTTCACCTTCTCGACATGAAGGTCTGGCGAGATCGACGTGGCGATGGCGCGCACGTCGTCCCGAATGGCCCCAGCCTTGTCGATGAGCGCGCCTGCGCCTGCGAGCTCGCCCCTCAGGCTCACGCGGACGATCATTGGCCGACCGGAGCCATCGGCGCCGTGGATGCGCGTCAGTTCGGCGCGGATCAGGTCCGGGAGGCCGCCCGGCGATGAGCCGGCGCAATCGATGTCGAGGCGGATCCAGCGCACAACGTCCAGATCGATGCGATCAATGGACGAAACCTCGCCATCCACCACCGTCACGATGACTGCACCCTTTGCGCCCGCCTCGCGTATAGTGCGGCCCTGCACGTTGCCTGGAAAGACGACATAGGGGTTGTCGTTGACGATTTCGAACTCGTGCACATGGCCGAGTGCCCAGTAGTCGTAGCCCTTCCCGCGTAAATCTTCGACGCCACAGGGCGCGTATTTGGCGTGCCCCGGCCGCCCCGCCAAGGCGGTGTGGAGTACGCCGATGTTGAACGAGTTCGCTTCTGCGGCCGGATAGGAGAGGACGAGGTTGTCGGTGACGGCCGGCGTGGAAAAGCTCTGGCCGTGCAGCGCCACAGCGAGGTTCGGCAGCCTGTGGGTTTCGGGACGCCTCGGTCCGAATTGGCGAACGTTTGGCGGCCAAGTCAACGTCCGCGAGATCGCCGAGGCGGCGTCGTGGTTGCCGGCAATAATGAACGCTGGAATGCCGGCCTGATCGAGACGGCCCATGGCCCGGGCAAAGTAGAGTCCCGTCCCCATATCGCGCCAGTCGCCATCGAATAGATCGCCGGCGATGACGACAAAGTCCACCGCCTCGTCGATCGCGCATTGGATGAGGTTGTCAAACGCGGATCGCGTGGCCGACCGGATCTCCTCGACGGGAAGTCCATCGTACCGCGATAGGCCATGCAATGGACTGTCCAAATGGATGTCCGCAGCATGCAGGAAGCGGAAACTCGACACGGTGATGTTCCCCCCTGGCAGTCAGTGCCTACCGTTTATGAAGATAAGAGCGGCAAATGGAGACGTTGGCCATTTGCCGAAGCGCAGCTTCTCAGGCCGCATAGCGGCCGTCCTCAAGCTTTCGTACCATCCCCATTCCTGCAAGCGCATCAAGCACTGGCGCGACTGTAGAGGCGCGTTTCCCTTTGAATGCACGGGCAACATCTTTGGGCGCCAATGGTTTGGCGGACCGCGCCACGACGCTTGCGACGGCAACCACTTGTTCTGGAAGGGCGCTTGGCCAATCCCGCTCCACCTTCTTTGCCTTGGTGCCTCTGCGAAGTTGCAGGACGACTTGGGCCGGCTTCTTTCGGAGGGATTTCGCCTGGAAAGAGGGCCGAACCCACCGGATCTGCCCCGCACGCTCCTCCTCGGCTCGCTCGTCATTCAAAGCAACAAGCCTGACCAGCATTTCCTCATGTTCCAAGTCGCGCGGCCAACCGTATGCTTCAGCGACAGCCTCATCTATCTGTTGGTGATAATGGCGGATGAGCGAGACTTCGCCGCGTTCGGCGATGGACCGGTATTTGGGATCAAGAACTCCACCCTTGGCATCTCGCATACGGGCGAGCGTGGTATAAAGTGCTGTCAGGGTCAGATCCGAATGGCGCGCTAGAACCTTCCGGCGCAACCTGTCCAATTTGCGCGCTGCAATCCGAATCCTCTGCTCCAGTTCCGGCACGCTCGGCGGAAAGGGAAACGGATCAAAACAGGTTTCATTTTGATAACGCGGATCGTCGCCCGACCCCATCCGCCCGCCCGCACGAAGCGCCCACACGGTGTGCGCTGTGCTCGAGACCACGCCGAGAACATAGGGGTCGTCGGACGCAATCGCTATAACTGAGCCATCCACGAGACGGCCCGCACTGGGAATAAACTTGAAGAACCTCTCCGTAGCTGTTTCGCTGGTGACGATGTAGCGCCGGAGACCGCTGATGGCTGCACGAAGCCTCGGTCGAGGTTCTGCGAAGCGCCACCAATTGAGGCGGTACTGCTCCCTGTCGTTTTCATCGCGCTCTGGCTTCACATGATCGAACAGGTAGCGGTGCACGCCAGGGAAGCGATCATGCAACTCGTCCTCAGTCTCGATGTCGAAGAAGTCGAGAGCGTAAGTGTTACTTTGAGACTCAGTCACATCCGTGCCGGCCACAACCAGCGGCATTCGTTCCGGCGGCACGCCATCGGCGATGAAGCGGGCTCGCTGCTCGGTATTGATTTTGAATCCGTCACCGGACATTTTCACACCCATACGACAGATGTTGCCGTTGGCTCTGAGTGAGGTGGCGCCGGCGACGTTAGCGCCGGTAGTCAGATCGATGTTAATCGGCGCAACTTGCTCCTCAAACTCGAGCAGTGTTTCACCTTTTTTGCGCTTCTCCAGTGAAACGCTCGACAGCCGTCCTGCGCCTTGTCCGGCAGCAGCCGCAGTCATCGCGATCCGCACCGCAGCGGTTGTTTCCTGATCGTGCCACGGATGGTTCGGAATCGCGAAGGTCAGGTAGAGTTTGCCACCGCGCTCAGGATCGAGATAGCGGCTAAGCACCGAGCGATTACTCGATTGGGCAATAGTCTTCGTCGTGATGAGACCAAATCCTCGAACAGAGCCATTCGCTACCTGCTCGGCACTTCGTGCCCACCAATAGGTCACGAAATCGATCTCGCCAGAAAGGTCGCCGTACACGCTCCGGAGCGTATCGACGTAGGGCGACCCGAGGCGCTTGCGCATTCGGCGGCATCCGATGAAGGGCGGGTTCCCGATGATGAAGTCTGCCTCCGGCCAGACTTGCCGCCGCGGATTGACGTACCGATATACCGTTAGCCGACCGGAGTGATCGGGAACGGGTCGCCCGGTCACTGGATGCGGCTTCATCGACGTACCATCCCAGATCGTCTTTGGCTCGCCGTTCTCCATCTCAGGAAGCTTCTCGTCCCAATCAAGCAGGGCATCGGCTGGGATGATCGTTCTGACATCACGCAAAACGGGGGGCTCGGGCATCCGATCTTCTCCGTTCACACGAAAATGCCATTGAAGATAGCCAATCCAGAGCACGAGTTGAGCGATCTGTGCAGCCCGAGGATTGATTTCGAGGCCATGGAAGTTGGCAGGAGTAATCGTGTGGCTGCCGAGCTCAAGAAGATAGCGCTCATCGCCGAGTGCTTCGAGCAATTCGAGCACCTCTCCTTCCAACTCCTTAAGTCGCGCAAGCGCGACATAAAGGAAATTGCCCGTTCCGCAGGCCGGGTCTAGAATGACGATGTTTGCGAGCTTGGTGTGAAAGCGTTCGACCTCAAGACGCGCGGTCTCCTTGTCGCCTGCTTCCGCAGCCAAGGTTGCTGCGGTTCGCGCACCTTCCCAATCAGCGCGCAGGGGTTCCATTACGGTGGGGCCGACCAGTCGCTCTACATAGGCGCGCGGAGTGAAATGCGCGCCAAGCTTGGCGCGTTCTTTGGCATTCAGCGCACGCTCAAGCAAGGTTCCGAAAATTGCTGGCTCGACCTGGCGCCAGTCCGATGCCGCTGCGTCGATGAGGACGTTGATCTCACGCTGATCAAGCGCCAGCGCACTGGCATCCTTAAAGAGGTATCCATTGAACTGACGCACAACCTCCCCTGCCTCACCAAGGCCAAACGCAAGGCCACCGGTATCCATCGCCTCCCATAGCTGACTGAGTTGGGGGGCCAGGAGTTCGGGGCGATCGCGGACTTTTTTCAAGAGCGCGCTGAAACTCGCCTTCGGAATAAGACCAGTGTCCTCCGCGAACATGGTAAAGAGGAGACGCATAAGGAAGGCCGCCACGCGATCCGGGTCCTGCTCTCGAGCTTCGATACCCTGGGCTAGAACAGCCAGATGATCCGCAATTTTTCGCGTAACCCGTGCCGCCTCGGCCGAGGGGTCGAGCGACATTGGCATGGTCCAAATTGCCGCCAGGCGCTCCCGGACTGTCTTGTCGCGCAGTTCATCGAGGGTAATTCGATACCGACGACGGTCGGGAAATGGCGCATAGCCTTTCCCGTTGCGTTGAAAGTCCGCATAGACGTCGATGCAATATCCAACGTCGCTGACCAGCAGGAAAGGTGGCCAGCCATGTGAGCGGGGCAAATTCTTAGCGTAGCCCTCCGCTTGACTTGCAGCTCGCTGCATAGCGCCGGTCCATGCAGCGGTGTCTCGACGAGCCATGCCGCGCTTGAAGCGGTCCTCCGCAGTCTGGCCAAAGAAGTCGCGAAGCGAGTAACCTTGACCAGCGTCGACTGCCGCCAGGTCGGCACTGCTACCTTGCTTAGCCTCTAAGATGAAACTGCCACGCTTATAGCAATCAATCCAGCCGTTGGATGTAGCGCCATCAATCTCGGTTTTGATGACATGACGTTCGAAGACGTAATCATTCTGCGCTGTGTCACTTAGCGTTGGCCGCGGGGCCTCTACGCCGAGCAGTTGACACAGATCGGTTAGAAACAATTGTGTGTTGGCTCGCTCGTTGCCACCTGCGGGTGCCCACTTCGCAATAAAATCTTCGACGTCCACAGGCCCCCCTTGCTCTGAGTCTTTTGGGGCTCAGGACGATGAGGATCAAGCTATTCCGTGCGAGCGGTTTCAGTCGCGCCTATCGACTGCGAGATCGCTGGATAGGTGGGTGAACCTTAGACGATTCCTGTCGGCCGGACGCGACTTTGACAGGCCCCCGTTCCCGTGTATCCCTGACCGTGGCAGGACGAATTTGATGACCCTGTTCGACGTGGTTTCGCAGTTTCGTGGTCGCGACCTTCATAACACGCGAGATCGCTTCGGGATTGTCGAACAATGCGGTTCGCACGACCGCCTCGATCACTCGCAACTGACTTTGCGCGGCTCGCTCGTTTCTGTCTCCGGGCGCCTCAGGTCGGGATCGCGTCGGTCGCTCGCGAGCCTGTGACTGACCTCGGCCGGACTCCAGGCTGATTGATGGAACGGCAGCCGGCGCAATACTGTTGCGGCTCTTGTCTCGCCGTAGCCGATCCAATTCTTGTAGGTCGCGTTCGTTCGGCCGATATCCTCGTACTTCCAATCCTTGGCGACTGGCCTCGAGCCATGCTGCCCGGCGGAAGGCTTCGCTGCCAGTAAGATGAACATTCGACCATCCGCGATGCCGGGCGATGGCGACGAGATCACGCACGACCTCCTCACTCTCGCTCGAGGTGACAAGACGCCGCCCTTGGTCCCGAAATGCAGGCTCTTTTGCCTGCGCCGTCGTGAAGTAGGCCGGTTCGCCCGACCATTTGCCGGTCGACGAAAAGTAGCGCTTTCGCAGGGGCTCCGGTATGTCGCCGGCAGAAATTGATCGGGGCTCGACCCCTGCCCCCTCCTTGCCTTTGTTAGGGGTGCCGGGATCCTTGGGAATGTCGTCCCGCGTGTCTTTCCCAGAACGCGGTGCGGACTGACCTTCACCGATTGAAATGGCATTGGCGCGCTTCCTGGCGCCCCGCGAATTCTCGGACTTCTCAGCGGACATGGGCTGTCCTTTCCTGGATAATGGATGTGGATGGCTGCCCGACCGATGGCAAAAGTGCCCGCTCGACCATCGCCGACACGAACGCGATCGCGGCGGCCTCGTCGCCCGGGGGCGGCAGTTCGGCCAGGTCGCCCAGAACCAGCATGTCATCCGTGATCTTGGCCGCACCTGCCAGCTCGGCGTCGGTCATTTCCCGCATCACAATTTCCTCCTGTATGGTCTCGCCCGAGCTTGTCGCCGGCTGCTGTGGGGCGCCGCTCAGACCGGGTGTACCAGCGCCCTGCCGCGCTGAAGCCGGCGTAGGTGGGGAAAGCATTGCCGCGATTGGACGGGCGGACGGCACAGGCGGAGCAACCACCCGCCGAGTGAAGCGCGGCATCCGGTAATAGGCGATCTTGCGCCCTCGAATTGGGGGGATGCCGGCGCGAAGGAGCAGGAGCTCGTTCTTCGGCAGCTGCATGAGCTCTTGCGGCAGCAGGAGCGCGCGGCGCTGATCAGATTCCGAGATGCTCCGGTTCGCCAGTAGCCCGTGGATGGTACGGCTGCGGGATTTCACGTTCATCGTGAAAAAGCCGAGCCGTTCGGAAAGTTCGTTCGCGACCTTCAGCTCCTTAGGCGTGAAGACAACCTCGAGGCCGCAATTGGCGATGATCTCGTCGGTGACATCGGGACCGTAGATTGCGCGAAGCTGGGATCGGCTCTGAATGACCGGAACCAGGCGCAGGCCATAGCCGGCGACGTAGGAGAAGCCGCTCGCAATCACCGAGGCTTTGCCGAGCCTGGCGAACTCGTCGAGCAGGACCAGGACCGGGACATTGCTAGCGCCCTCAGGAAGGTCGCGGGTGTTGAGATCCACGAGTTGCTGCAGGAACAGACTGTAGATCGGCGCGATGCGGTCGATATTGTCAGGCGACACGCCAAGGTAAATCGACATGCGCCGACGCCGCACCTCGCGCAGGTCGAAGTCGCTCTCCGAGGTGGCGGTATCCACCATGGGGTTGAGCCAGAGATTGAGCCGTGCGGTGATGGTCTGCTTGATCCCGGAAAAGGTGTTGTCCGAGGCCGAGGTGAAATCTTGGATCGCGGACACGCAAGCTTGGCTGAGGCGCTGGCCCACCCTGCGAGCTTCCTGAAGCGCTGCGGGAAGGTCGCTCTTGGGATCCCCGCTCGTGAGGCGGCGGTATATCTCGCCGATGGTGAAGGGCAGGCCCGGGTTGGATGCGACCAGGGCGCCGACGCCGACAAAGGCCGCTCGCGCGGCCTCCGCCCAGAAGGGATCGGATCGCTCGGGCGCGGGGAACAGCATGCCCGCGATCTTCTGCAGCTCGTTGATGACTTCGGTGTCATCAGTCCGCCTGATGTGCGCCAGGGGGTTGTACCGCGCCGTCCGCCCCTCCGCGTCGAGCGGATCGAACAGATGCACTGCTTGGCCGGCCCGTGCCCGATAGCCGGCGCTTGCGCCCCAGTTCTCCCGCTTCACGTCGAGCACGATCACCGAATCTGGCCAGGTCAGCAGATTGGGAATGACGACGCCCACGCCCTTGCCCGCTCGCGTGGGCGCCTCGAGCAGAACATGCTCGCTCCCGCCGAATATCAGGAAACGTCCAGCCTTGCGGCCGACAACGATGCCGGCAGCGTCGCGAAGGCCCTCCCGCCGGATCTCGCCTTCGCGCGCAAACCGGGCGGTGCCGTGCAATGCCGGCCCGCGGCGCAGAATCCCGATTGCGAGGAGCCCGACCACAACAGCGCCCGCCAGAGCCCCGCGCTTTAGCCAAAGAATAAGCAGCGGGTCCGCCCGATAGTACCACAACCATGCGGGCAAGGCCGTGATGTCGGTGTTCGGGCCGATCTGGCCCATCCCAAAGAGGGCAACTGGCACGGCGATGGCGCAGCACAATAAGGTGCCGCCGGCAACGGACAGGCCGATGATCCAGAAGTTACGCTGCACCGGCATCGCCCACCTTCGGGTGGAAGTAGACCTCTTCGACCTCAAAGCGACCGCCATGGCGCCGGGTCTGGACGACCACATCGATGAGCATTCGCAAAAGTCCGCGGATATCATCGCGCGCGAGATCGCGGCCGCCCTCGGATTCCTTGACGAGCAATGTCAGCTGCTCGAAGGCGCCCGCCGCAGAGCCAGCATGGACGGTGGTGATCGACCCAGGGTGCCCCGAGTTGACGTTGCGCAGGTAGAAGAAGGCGGTGCCGTCGCGCAGCTCCTGCAGCAGGATCCGGTCCGGGCGCATGCGCAGCGCGCTCTCGAGCAGCTGCTTGGGACCGACCTTCGCACGGCCCTGCCCTTCGCCCGAATAGACCATGTGAACGACATTGCGATGGGGCACGATGAGTTCGCGCGTGTCCTCGATCGTAAGCAGCCGCTCGTCGGGCGGGATGAGCTGGATAAGCGCTTTCGCCAAGGTCGTCTTGCCGGACCCGGTCGCCCCGCTGACCAGGATATTCTTGCGCGCGGCGACCGCGACCTTGAAAAAGGCTGGCCAGTCGCCCGCGTCGCGAAGTGCCACCAACTCGGCGTCGGTTTCGGTAAGGTCCCGGGCGCTCGCGCGCGTCGTGTCAAAGAGGCCAGCGCGTGCGAGCTGGTCGATCGGCAGGGTTACGGTCGAGGGCTTGCGTATCGTAAAGGACGGGCAGCCGCTCGGCGTCACCGACGGGATCACGATCTGGCAGCGCTCGCCGCCTGGGAGGACGGTCGAACAGATCGGCGTCTGCCCATCGATGTCCTGGTGCGTGAAGCTTGCCGCGGCGACGGCGAGCGTTCCAAGCCACTCGCTGTCCAGTTCAGGCAACTCATGCCATCGCCACCCCTGCCGGTCCTCGATCCCCGCCTCGCCCGGGCGGTTGATGACGAGCTCGGTTACATCATCCGGCTCCAGCAACGGAAGAAGCGGTTCGAGATAATGGCGGAGGACGGCGGTATCGCGCATGGCTTACCGCCGCAGCTCCAGATTGTAGACATCGGCGAAGTTGAAGTCCTTGGCGACGAAGATACCGACCTCCTCGCCCTGGTTCTTTTTCAGCACCGGCCGGATGTTGATGTTGTTCTGGAGCGCGATCGCGGCCCCTTCGCTCGGCGCACGCGTGACATTGTTGAAATTGCCGTTGCCGCTCGATGCGGCCTGCCCGGCAATATAGGCGGCGTCATCGACGAGCGAGAGTAGGAGCGCGCCGCCGAACCGTGCCCAGAAGAAGCTGTCGACCGCTCCGGCGAGCCCGGCGCGGCCGAGCGCGTCTGACCCAGGCGAGGCAAGGTCGATGCGGACGCCTTGTGGCGTCACCGCCCGGGTCCAAAGCACAAAGAGGCGGTTCTGCCCCTGTTGGATGCCCCCGCGATACTCGCCGAGTACGCGCGTGCCCTTTTCCATGAGCACGACCCGGCCATTCTCGGAATACACGTCCCGTGGAATCAGGCAGGACGTGTATCCAGGCTGTGCGGAATTGATGGCCGTCTGAAGGGTGCAGGGAATCAATGTCCCCGCAGTGATCAGAAAATTGCGATTGGGGAGCATCGAGGCTCGCGCTTCGCCTACGGCTGAGCTTTGTCGCAGCAAGTCCAGCGCATTGGGCGCACCGCCCTCCGTACTCCCTGGCGTTCCTGAATTTTCGGTCGGTTGCGCGCTCGAGGCCGCCGCCGGGCCTTGCGAGGTCTCTCCACCGAGATCGCGCCCGCCATAGGCGATGAGTGTCGACCGTCGCGCCTGGTCGGCCAGGTTCGGCCGGGCGCCTGACGGGCCGGGCGCTGCACCGGGCTGCATGGCAGGGACGATCTGACCGTCGGGGCCAGGAACCCCGGCTGCGGGATTGAGCACCGGTGCGTTGGGATCGTTCCCGCCTGCGCCGAGCGGTCTCGGCTGCGGCGCGACCGCCGCGTAATCGACGGTTTCCCGGGCCACGATATCGCGCCGCTCTTGGGCCGCCCCGCCCGGTGCAGTGAGGTCACGATTGGAGGCCTGTTGGCTCGTTCCGGAATTAACCCACAGGATGCCGAGTACCATCGCCGTGCCGGCAAAGATGAGGGCGGTATTACGCTTGGAAGGCGTCATCCCCCCGATCGGCTCGATACCGCGCTCGTGCAGGATCTCGTCTTTTTCTGGCGTGAGATCGGCGCTCGGCAGAGGGCGCGAAACGGAGGATGGATCTTCAACCATGGCTCATTCCTGCGGATGTGTGATGGTGCGCTCGACATGGGGCGACCCGGTGTTCGTCCCATGATCGACCCCATAGGGTTCTGGCGCCTGATTATAGATGCACAGCACCTCGCCGCCCCGCCGAAGGCGCAGCTGACGCGCCACCAGATGGACGACGACGAATTCGTCACGGACGTCGAAGGGAACCAGCGTCTCAGACCCGTCTGGTCGCACCAGATATATAGCCGGCACCTCGCGGTTCGCTGGGAAACGCAACACCGTGAACTGCCCGTTATCGGAGACCTCCGACGGCTGAAGCTCGCTGGAGCCCTGCACCTTGTAGTTCATGTTGCGAGGCCCTTCGACGACCCCATGATCGAGAGCGCCGCGAACGGCCCGGCTCTCCAGGGCAGCCGCCTGCATGGCAATCTGCGCGGCCCTGAGACGCGCGGCGCGGTCTGCATCGTCCCTGGGATATCGGAACCGCACCTGAAAATAGGCTTGGCCGTTGCGGCCCGTGATCGGACCGCTGCGAGCGGTCAACTCGAACGCATAGCTGCGCAATTCGCCTCCGCGCGACGTGGTGACGATGAGATTGGTCGGTCCGGCACGCTCACGCGGCTTGAGGAACAGGATGTGCCCGGCGACGGCGACCTCCCAAGATACGGTGTCGCCCAGCGCGACGTGCTGGATCGTCTCATCGTCGCTCAGGACAATCTGTGTTGCGGTCCGGAACGTGCCGACGATCCGATAGACCTCGGTCTCTTCATATTCGACGAACTTGACGCGCGGGTCGGACGGACCACCTCGCGGAACTTCGACCGCGTGCGCCGCCGTTACAGGCACCAGCGCGCAAATGATGGCGGCGGAGAGCGCCCTCATCGGATCACCTCCGGATCGGCACGATAGTTTTCGACCTGGAATCCCAGCGGGTTCCGGTAGCGATCGCCTTCCGCCATGGGCGCGTTGGCGTAGGCGAACGTGATCGTGGCGATCCAATCGCTGTTCTGGATGTCGGTCTCGGTCTGGACTGTCCGCGTGAACCGGACATTGGCGACGCGATCGTTGATGAAGGCGATGTTGCGCACGCGCGCCTGCACAACTGCGTTCTTGCCCCAGACATTTTGGGGACTGGCACCATTGTTGCTACTGTAGAAGCGCGCCCAGCGCTGCTGTTCGGTCGGCTGCGAGAGGATCGTCACGAACCGAAAATTTTCTTCGGCCGCTGCCGGGATCCAGCTTTCGCGGGTTCTCACATACTGGGCGAGGAAGTATTTGGTGACCGCCTCATCGTAGCGCATCGGCCGCTGCGTGAGCGCGGTCTGGACATCCACCGCGCCGGTGGTCTGGTTGACGCGAATAACATAGGGCACGACAGTCTTGAGAGGCGTCAGAGCCGCAACTGCGAAGATCGAGGCCGCGGCCAGGAGTGAGGCGATGGCCGCGATGCTCCAAGCGATGCGGGTCGAGCGCAGCGCGTTCCGGATCCTGTCCTGATCCCAGCTTCGTGCGTCCCGGAAATAGCGCTGCAGCCCCGATGCCGGCACCGCCTCCGAGCGGTCATCAGCAGCTCGCATAATGCGGTCCCCTTGGTGCGAACGATACTTTGTCTCCGGAAGATGACGCGGAAGGCACGGCGGGCGGTGGGGGTGGATCGCCGTCTCTTGGATGCGATAGCGGCGGTATGGGCGGCGCAGCTCTCGGCGCCGTGGTCGCAGGCACAGGTGAGCCCGGTAAGACGCTTCCATAGATGTTCACGTCGCGCAGGTGATGGCCATTGCAAACCGCGAGCTTCTTTGGACCGGATGCACAGCCGACGACGCCGAGCGCAGCCAGAACAACGCCCAGGCAGGTGACGCTACGGCGGAAGCTAGGCGCGAATATTGGTGAAGAAAAAGCCATGAGATGCCTCGCTACGCCGCTTCGATGGTGCCGCCGCGGTGAGCGGCGCGCTCCAAGTTGCGGCTGTTGCGCATGACGCGACGCTGTCGGAAGGGAGATGCCATCGTGCCCCAGGCCGTTCCGGCGAAGGCACCCACGCCGGCAGCGGCTCCCCCGGCTATTCCCGTTGCAATGGCTGGAGCCTGGAAGAAGAAGATCGTGCCCAAAAATATGTACGCTGCAAACAGGACAGCACCGAAAGCCGTATCCACGACGCCTTCAGATGCTGCTGTTGCAGCCGCTCCGAGGTCTGTGATCAGGGTCGTGATGGCTATGATTACAGCAAGGAGAACGATATAGTTGAATACTTGCCCCAGCCAGCCGTGGAAAAAACGCCTCGTTGGCTCGAAGAGAGCTAGAGCGATGAAGATGGGGCCAAGTGCGATAATGATCGCCAACGCAACTTTGGCAAATATAGTAATAGCAAATCCAACCGCTGCCGAGAGCCCAGCTAATGCCTTCAGCCCCAGGCTCAGCGCATAGAGGACCAGTTTATATGGGTTAATGTCGCTGTACGTTGCGGCTTCAGTCTCTATCCGTGCAACTATAGCATCACTTTGAGTGTAATAGTCGTCGAAGGCCTCTCCTACTGTGTCGATCGTCTTACCGGCGAGAGCTTGGGAGATCGCATCGGGCATTCCGTGGAAGAGCGGCGTCGTGATCCAATCGGAATAGGCGACCGTCGTCGCAGCAACATACAGCAGACAGAGCTTCACCATCCGATAGAATAGCTCACCCCATGGTTCGCTGATGATGCCCCGCATCACCATGTAGCCGAACAGGGCGATGTAGATAACCAGCCCGACAGCGAGCGGACCACGGACAACCTCTACGACGTTTTGGAGACGCTCGTTGAGGAAAAGATCAAGCTTCCCATCAACGTTCGCGTAAAGTGAATTGAACATGTCCGTGGCCATGCGAAGCTCCAAGGCGCTGGATTATTTCGAAAGCGACCGCATCTTGTTGTCGAGAATCCGGAGGCTTTCAGCGTTGGAACACTCCTGTTCGTTGGGATGTGATCCGTCGGCACAGGCCTTGACGAGTCCTCTGAGCTCTTCCGGGTGAGAGGTTAGATAGTCCTTCCCGCGCGGTGCCCGCTCGCATCCTGCGAGCATTCCCGCTGCGGCAAACCCAAGCAGCAAAGCTCTCGCGGTCATTGCGACAAGCTTTCTAGCTTCGTCGCCAGTATCGCTTCGCTTTCGCGCTGTGATCGCAACTGGACGTCTGCTTCTTGCCGCATTCGCAGCGCCTGCAATTGCAAGGCGTCGTTCTGGATATGGGCATTCTCGACCCCTACCCTCGCCTGGATATCCATGACCTGCTTGGCGTCCGAAGCCGTATCCAGCGAGGTTCTCAGTTCTTCGAGCCCGGCGGTACGCTGGGCCGACACGCCATAGGCCGCCTCCGCGATCGCGGCATCGCGCGCTGCGAGGTCGCCGTTCCGCAAGAGGTTGTCGCGGGAAGCGCGCTCATACGCCGACGCACCTGGTCGCAATTCCGGCAAAGCGATACGGTTGGCGTCCCGGATACGGGTCGCGGAGCTCCCGAGCGAGCCCAGGCTGGCATTGTCCGACGACATCAGCCGGCTGATGTCACGGGCCTCCCGCGGCAGAAGGTGGCGCATGGCATCGGTGGAAAGAGATGATGCGATGCCGTTGACGTCGGTGACCTGGTTGAAGCTGCCATAGAGCTGCTTCGCTTCTGCGATCTGCTCCTTCCCCTGATCGATCATCGACAGGGTGTTCTTCACCGTGGCCAGCGCCTGCAGATAGCCGGAGCTGTCGTAGACGGGGATACCTTGCGCGACTGCAGGCCCCGCCATTCCAAGGGCGATGGCGCCAAGTGCTGCGTATATGCCCTTACCCATAGCTCATCCTTTCCTGATCGATGCAGACCGACGCTGCTGGTGAAAAAGAGCCAACCATTTCGCCGGGTCGTCGCCGACATCAGCGCGAATGGCATCGAGGAGCGTCACGGTTTCCGTGGTGCCCGAGAGCACCGCGAGCTCGTCGGAGAGGCCGCCCAGGTCCAGTTCCACCACGATCGAGTCATGACCCTGCTTGATGAGGAAGCGGCGAGATTCCGGGTTCAGGTCGTGACGGACGAGCTTGAATTCCGCCTGGGTCAGGCCCAGCCCGTCGATATAATCCGTTTCACGCCCATAGGGGTTGGGCAGCAGGATCTTGGTCGCGACCTGCTCCATGATACTGTGCGAGATATCCGAGCGCAGCGCATCGGCCGGGCTCTGCGTGCCGAAAACCAGGAAGGCGTTCTGCTTGCGGTAGGTCTTCAGGCCATCCTGGGCAAAGGCGCGGAAAGCGTCATCACCCAGCGCCTTCCAGAACTCATCGATGTCGATCACCAGTCGTCGGCCATCCAGAAGGCCGTCGATGCGATGGAACATGTACATCATGATCGGCGTGCGAACTTCCGGATTGTCGAGGAAGTCGGTCATGTCGAAGCCGAGGAACGGCGCATCGAGCGACAAAGCATCGATCTCGTTGTCGAACACCCAACCCAGCGATCCGCCTCGCGACCATTTCTCAAGCCGAGCGCCGATGCCTTCCGGATCGCGCTGGCCGAGCAGCTGGCGCAGGGCCAGAATGGATCGGTTCTCCGGTGCGAGCCGCCCGAGCGACGCCAAGCCTTCGTCGATCATGCGCTCCTGGGTGACGCCCAGCGTGCCGCCGGGCGGCGTCACCAGCTGCCGGATCAGACGACCGAGAAAGACGAGGTTGCGCGGCCCATATTCGAGCGCCCGCAGCGGCGCGAAGCCGGTTGGCTCCCCGTTCTTCAGCGTCAGATAGATCCCGCCAGCAGACCGCACGTAGATCTCGGCGCCGCGATCCTTGTCGATGAAGATCTGCTGCGCGCCCGTCTTCTCGAGCTGCGCCATCAGGAAGTTCTGAACGACCGTTTTGCCCGCGCCCGAGGGACCGATGATGAGCGTGTGGCCGAGATCCCCGACATGGAAGTTGAAATAGTAGGGCGATTGCGCGGCCGTTTTCATCAGCGCGATCGCCGGACCCCAATGATTTCCGCTCGGCCGGCCTGCGGGGTAGGTATGAAAAGGTGCCAATGCGGCGAAATTCCGCGATGTGATTGCCGCCGGCCGCGCCCGCCACGCGAAGTTACCGGGAAGCTGAGCCCAGAAGGCTGCTTCGAGCGCCGGCCCTTCCCTCGCTGATACCAAACCAGCGTCCGCGAGCGCCGCCCGCGCGGCCGACAGATTATCGGCGAGTCGCCTCTGGCTTTCGGCAAACACCCCAAGCGAGAAATGATGTTCGCCAAGGACGAACCGATTGCTTTGAAGATCGTCGGCGGCGTCTTCGAGGTCGAGCGCCTGGCTTGCTGCCGCGTCCTCGGTCGAAGCCATCTGGTTCTGTCGCCGGCGCAGCCTTTCGGCTGCGCGCGCCTTCCCCATGAAGGTGAAGGACTGCGAGACGACGAACGCGAAATCCTGGCCGAGCAGAGCGTTCATCTGACCGGGACGGGTGAGCGCGGGATATTCCCGGATGCCGAAAATGCCCAACCAGCGGCTCGCATCATGGGCGCGGATCTCGACCGTCTCGCGTCCGAAGATCACCCGCTCGCCGTAGAGGGCTGATCCAAGATGGCCTCGGACCAGCGGGACCTTGGCCTTTGCGCCCATCATGACTTGCTCGAGCACTTCGAGCGGCCTGGAGAATAGGAGGCCATTCTGCTCATAAAGAGCGAGCCGCGCGGGGCTGCACCGCCGAAGCAGCTTTTCGATATCGCGCGCCTTCTCCTCGAAGCGGGCCAACTCGTCGGGGTCGACTTCCTCATCGGCCGCCCTGGCCTTGGCGATGCGCTTGAGGAGAAGCCCGGTCCGATCGGCCGAGCCGACCGCCGGCCGCATGATCAGCGTCAGATAATGCTCGTTGACGAACATGCGCTTGGCAGTCACCCGCGCGCGATATTTTTCGTCCAGATCGGCCGCGAAGTCCGAGCGGAATTGGCCTTCGGGATAGTCATCGACCGGGCGGCGAACGATGTGCGTCCAGAGCGCGAGCCGATCGTCGGCAATGTTGCGCCAGGTGCCGTTGAGCTTCTCGTGCCAGTCATTGAGGTGGATCGGATCCGCGGTCTCGAACGCAAGCCCTTCAAGGCGGAACATCATCATGAGGTCGCCGCTATCGAGCGCGATCACCTCCGATGTCACGTGGCGCACGTAGGGCAGATAGCGACCCGGCTCGGCCTCTTGCCGCAATATGCGCCACGGCGTCTTGCGCGGCGGAAGCTGGGCAGCCGCGCTAGCCACGCGCAAAGCCCTTGCGTTTCAGCCCGGCAACCGGGAGCGGCGAATAGGAACTGCCGCCCCACCAGGCGCGGTTCCGGCTGCGCGCCTTGGTCATGGTCCACAGCCACAGCAGCCGGAAGGCATTGGCATCGTGCCGCACGATGAGCCGCGCCACGGCAAGACAGGCGCCTCCGATGGCGCCGGCATAGAGCGGGTTGCCGCTGACGATCAAAGTGAGACAGGCGGCAAGCGCGATCGGCAACGAGGCTTCGAGCGGCACGCCGAGCCACATCGTCGGCCGCGTGACCGCCAGGAACAGCGTCTCCTCGCGCAGCCGCTCGTCCAGGGCGGCGCTCTCCTTCACGCACCACCTGTGATGGTGTCGACGATCCACTGCGCACTGAAGACGATGAAGATGCCAACGATGACCGTCACCAGAAGGCCGAGGCTGGCGCGCCCGGTGAAAAACATGAACCCAACGATCACGACCGCGATCACCGCGATGGTCTTGGCGAAGGTCCCGGTGAGCCAGGTCTTGATGTTCTCCGCCATGGACGTGATGCCGTCGGCACCTTGCGCGTGTGCAGGATCGCTCAGCAGCATCGAGACAAGCAGCGCCAATGCCATCACGCCGATGACGCGCAGCAGAAGTCGCGCCCATTGGGGCCGTCCGCCCGGGTGGGCGGTGATTGCTGTCATGGATGCTGTCCTTTCTGAGATGCGGCCCCGTCGCCGAACACCATGAGCGAGGCCTGGCTCGCCCTCGCCGCTGTATTCCACCCAGCTGCGGCCGGTGGCGAAACAGGGGTGTCGGGTGGCGGAGCGAAGGTGGGCAGAGATTGAGGAATCGCTGGTGCGGCAGCCACCGGCGCCGTGCCACGGATCAGCGGAATGACGGCCGACGCGCTGGCATAGACCCTGGCGACATAGCCATTGCGAAAGCCGCGCTGCCGGTCGCCGGTATTGTACATCGACAGGGCGGTCGCGATCGCATGATCCCGGCTCGGGGCAAGGCGCGCGACCGCCTGGTAGTTGGTCGCGAGGACACGCGCGGCGGCGGCCAGATTGGAGCAGGGTTCGAACGCATTTTCGACCGAAAGCCCCAGCCAGCCGAGATTGGCGCTGTTAATCTGTCCCAGGCCGAGATCGATGTTGTAGCCTCGACCAATCAGGCTGCGCGCCGCAGCGATTGCCTGCGCCTTGGTCGCGGGCTTTGGCGCGCGCACGCCGGGACTATTGACCCCGATTGCGAGACTGTTGAACCGGCTCTCCGTGTGGACGATCGAAATGAGCGTCTCAGGCGCCACCGTCGGTGCGCAAGCTCCTGCAAGCGAAAGAAGGGTGGCGACATCGAGGATCATCGGCGGCCGCCGTCCAAACGCTCGATGCCGGCCAGCGAGAAGGTCTGGCTGCGGCCGTCGTTGAACGTGATGACCACCCGGCGGCGAGTTGTGGAATCGCGATCATAGACCTTCGTGCGGGCGACGCCGCCGCTACAGCCGGGAAAGGCGCCGCCGGTGGCCAAGCGTTGCCATAGCTTGGTCATCGGCGACACGCATTGCGCGTATTGGGTCGCGCCACCGGGATTGGAAAGACACAGGAGAACCTGGCAGCCCAGGTCATTCGCCGCTGCCGGTGCGCTTGGAAGGGCTGTGGCGAGGGCGAGCATCGCCATGCCGAATATTGCACGTTGCATCGGGTCTTCCCCCGCGAGAGACAGCTCCCGCGTCGGGAAATGCCGTCAGCTATCCGTTGGATTTCACCTCTCTTTTGTTCCGACCGCGCTCGATTTCGGCAATCCCCCTAGCCGGGGGGGGAGTTGATCGGTTTGCTGCCGCAGGAATTCGGACAGAGCGCCTTCCTGGTCGGGCCGGAGAGCATCGATTGCGGCGAGATGGTCTGGCGGATCGCCGCCGAGCAGGATGGACGGGCACTGCCCGTCATAATTGCCGAGATTGGGGCGGTGCTGCTGGTAGCCGACCAGCGCGGCAAGCTCGGGATAGAATGCGCTGGCCACCTCGGGCGGATAGGTCAGCCACTGGTTCTCATAGGGCTTCAGCCAGCCGAGGCAGTAGCTGACGATGATGCCTCGGCGCACCGCGTTTGAACGATTCGCGCCGGCGCCATGGAGGGTCGATCCCAGGAATATGATCGCCGATCCCGGATCCGCTTCGATGGCGACCGGCTCCGCGCCGTCGTCGCCCTGCCCGCCATTGTGGCTCCCCGGCCAGACCAGCGTCGCCCCATTTTCGGCCTTGAACGGCGAAATCGGCCACATGACGTTGACGAGATATTCGAGCTCGCCGGTCGGACCGCGCCACATGTCCTGATCCCGGTGCGGAAATTGCGCTGGCGCCCCCGGGTGCAGCTCGAGCGCTTGCGTGAGGTTGAGCTGGACCGTGTCGCACCAGGGCTCGAGGATAGCGTGGACGAGGCGCATGACGGCAGGGTTTTGGACAAGACTTTCAACCGTCGGCGCGCGCTTCAGCAGGCCACCGAAGCGTTTTGTCCGAGGGCCGTAGAATCCGCCCTGGCAGAAAGGCGTGGCGGCAAAACGCGGATGGAGGGATCGATTGATCTCCTCGATGCGTGACCGAGACTCGACATCCCGCAGGATGCAGAAGCCGTGCTGCCGCAGATTTTCGTCGGCTTTGGTCGCGGCGGAGACGCCGCGCCGTGCGATCGTGGCCATGATCGCCCTCCTCATGCTGCGGCGGGAAGATCGGCAAGGCCGACAGGGCGGAAAATGCCGCTCGCGCGCAGCTGCTCGCGCGTTCGGTCGTCCACATCGATTTGCAAGGCGACGAGACTTCGCCCTTGCTCGGACGTGGGAAGACCCAATGGTCGGCAAGTCCAGCCGAAACCCAGGATCTGCTGGAACCACGGCCACTCGGCGACCCCGGTGAAGCTGTGGATCTGGTTGGCGAGGGCATATTCGACGAGCGCGGTGACCAGCTGATTGCGCAGCTCGAGACGCTCCCGGGCGCGCAATTTTCGCGCAAGGCAAAAGCGGGTGATTTCCAGGATAGCACTGCCGCGCGGCGGCGCTTCCTCGCAAAGATCCGGGAAGATCGTGCCGAGAATATGCTCGTGCGTGGTCGGCAGAAGCCGTGCGGAGGCCCGGTGTTCCCCGTCGTCCCCGGTAACAACGATGTAGACGGCGCGATCATTGTCGAACTGATCGATCTCGTAGCGACCGGCGATGACCGGAACGTCCCAGCGAAGAAGATCGACGAAGACCCGCTTGCGCTCCTCGAACATGGAGCGAAACAGGCGGTGTTCCATGGCTTGCGAAAAGCCGGTCCCGATGTGCATGACAGCCTCCTTTTGGTGAGGCCTGTCAGTCGATCAGAGGCGGCTTTTTTGCGTTATCCCCAGTTCTGGGGAGATCATCGGCCGAACACATCGGCAAAGCTGATTTGCCCTTCGAACAAGGCGCGAATGGCGAGGAGGGTGCGCTTGGTGACGCCATAGCGGTCGCGCGCATCCTTCACATGCTGGATCACCGTTTCCTGGCCGATGCCGAGGATCTGGCTGATCTCCCAATCGGTCTTGCCCCGCGCGACCAGCGCCACGCATTCGGCCTGCCTTTCGGTCAGGCTCGGGCATTCGGATTGCGGCGCGTGGATCCGGGAAATCTTGCGTGCCGCTTCGAACGCGAAGCTGCCGACGAGCTGCACGAACGGCAGCTGCCGATGGTCGAGCATCTCGCCCGCCGCCATCGCGAAGGAACAGGATCCATTGAGCTCGCCAGGAATATGGGCCGGAACGGTGAAGCCGTCGCCCAGCCCGGCCTCGTAGGCTTCTGCCAGGATCGAGCGATCGGCGGCCGTCAGAGAGATGATCGACTGAACCGCCGACCAGGCAAAGCCCACATTGGTGCGATGGCTGGCGCGGTGGATCGGGTCGCTCGCATAGAGGCGTCTCGCCTGGAAGCGCTCCACCCAGTCTTGCGGATAGTCGACGATGTGGACCGAGCGAACCGCAGGCTTCAGGTCGACATGATGGACCAGGGCATAGTGCCGAAAGCCCATGGCCTTCGTGATTTCGGCCATCAGGTCAGACAAGGCCGTAGCGTCCTTGATCGCGCCAGCGACAGCGCAGAAATCCTGAACTTGCCCAAGCCCGATCATCATATGGCCGGCGAGATCAGAGCAGCGCTTCCATGTTGAGATGACCATCGCGAACCGCGCGCAGCACCAGCTGCGTGCGTCGTCGCACGCCATAACGCCTGCGGGCCGATTCAACATATTCGTGCACGGTATCGCGGCTGAGGCCGAGGATCTGGCCGATCTCCCAGTCGCTTTTGCCTTGCGCGACGAGCGCGATGCATTCGACCTGGCGAGGACTGAGAGGGACGCAGGCCAATGGCCCTGCCCTTTCGCCAAGCAGCTCGCGCGCCCGATCATAAGCGACCGAGCCGAGCAGACGGGCGGTCAGAACCTCTTCTGCACTCAGCGGCTCGTCGCGTGATCGGGCCGCAGTGAAGATCGCCTCGGGCTCGCCCGGGGTCCGGATCGGCAAACTGTAGCCCGATGCAAGGTCATGATCCCGGGCGCGGTCAAGGATGCCTCGCTGGCGCGGCGTGAGCTCCAGCACGTCGCCGACACGGTCCCAGGCCAGTCCAGAGGGCGTACGTGCGCAGGCCGCATGGATGGGATCTTCGAGATAATGGCGCTCTTCGAGCACTTCCTCGAGCCAGGCCGACGGATAGGTTGTGAGGAACAGGCTTTGCTCGTCGCCGCGCCGAAGGTCGATATTGTGAAGCAGCGTGAACCAGCGGAAGCCAAGATCGCGCACGGCGGCATCGATCGTGCCATGCAGATCGCCAAGGGTTTCAGCACGCTGACAGTCCGTCGCAAAGCGCGTGAGATCATCAAGGCGGCCGCAGTCTTTTATCCTGTTCGCCATAGGCGACGGAAGCTCGTTCGCGAGGAGACGGCTCGTCCACACCTAAGCGGCGAGCGCCATGATTATCAGGATGAGTTGAGAACGATTCGCAACAATCTACGATTAGAATGGATCGCCTATGACACTTTATCCGCCGGCAAAGTGTCATAGCTGACAACCCGTCTGTGGCCGCCGATTTGGGATTCACATTGATCCTGCTTTGTGCTTGATTCCATCATGTTATGTTTCATGCAGGCAAGCCTCTTGAACCCTCCATTGGCTGTGATGTCGCGGCCGTGCTCGAGACGCTGGCGACCGTATCGAGCCGGCCCCGTTATGCCTTCATGCTGCTCAACCTGATCGCCCAGGTGGCGGGGCCAGATGGAAGCGCCGGTCCCTGGGTCAGGCGGAACGATGGGCTCGTTTCCCTGCGCGATTGGCTATGCGACGCATTGACCCCGATGGCCCAGCGTGGTCCGCGCAGCATTACGCTGGCCGAGCGGGTCGAGAGCGACCTCGCTAGAAACGGACTGCTCCCCGGCGATCCGGAGAAAAGGCGCGGCGTGATCGCGGAGGAAATGCGGGCACGCATTCGCACAGCCGGCAAGAGTAATCTCAGTCGCGCCGTTTCCGAACTGGTGAATGCAGGCCTGCTCCGCCGACATTATCAGGGCTATCGCGTCGACCATCGGAACCGTGGCGGCCAGCGCCACGCCGTCTATACCTTGATCGGCGATGCTCTGCGTCTAGTGCCGGGCATCAGCTCCACACCGAATCTGCCCGTGCAAGGCGAACTTGCCCTCCCAAGATGATTGCGCAGTCGAACCGGGATTGCTGCAGTAGTGTGCTGTGAGGTCGGGTAACGATGTCCGAATAATAAGGCCAGTCAGAACGTCAGCATTGACCTTGCCGGCAATTACATCAGCCATTCCCGTCAAGGATCGCCATGGCCTTCTTCGACGCGAATGGATTGTCAGATTCGGAATGAAGCCGGGCACGCGAGCCATATAATCGCGGTAAACCTCGCCGAAGTTGGCTAGCGCCTCCTTTTCCTCATGCCGAGCCAGCCGAATATACATCACGACGAGCACCGGAAACATAGCAAGGGTCAAAAGGGTCGGCCATTGTAGCAAAAAGCCGAGCATGACGAGAATGAAGCCGACATATTGCGGGTGCCGGATCCGGGCATAAATCCCAGTAAGGGCCAATTGGTGTTTGCGCTGACTCAAGTGAAGGGCCGTCCATGCAACCGAGATCAGCCAGTAACCCACGCCGATCAGCACAAAGCTGGCGATGTGGAATGGACCGTAATGGGGATTAACTCGCCAGCCGAACATCATCTCCAGGAGATGTCCAGCATCGTGGCTCCACCAGTCGACAGCGGGGAAATACGACTGGAGCCACCCCGAAAGCACGAAGATCGTGAGCGGGAAGCCATACATTTCCGCGAAGAGCGCTATGATGAAAGCGCTGAACGCCCCCAAACTGCGCCAGTCTCGTTTAGTTGCCGGCTTGAAGAAGCTGAACGCAAAGAGGATGAAAACGGCGGCGTTAACCAGCGCGAGCCCCCACAGACCATAGCCATAGTCGGCGTGCGTCATCGCGACTCTCCTTCGATGCGGCCGTTGGGATTGGCCGGTAAGCCGGCGGGTGCCTGACCGGGCTCATGGCCATGCTGATGCCCACCATGGCCGCGGTGCATGAACAGGTGCATGAGCGGGCAGGCGAGCAGGATGAGATAGGGCAGCACACCCAGGAAGTGCGCGGTATGCTCGGTGAGGAGGAAGAAGCTAGCGACGAGCAGGAAGCCGATCAGAACGATCTTGCCGCGCTTGCGCATGCGATGGTCATGTTCGCCCATATGCCGTCCTCTTCTGGTCAACGTCCGGGCAGCATAGGCTCGAGTCCAAGGAGCAAGGTATAAGTAGAGACCGAAGTCCCCCGGGCATCGCGCAGGCATGGGTAAGGCGATCGATGGGATCGGCCATCGGCGTTCGGGCGACGCAGCTGTCGGGGAGCAGCAGTCGTGCTGCGGATTTTGCGTATAGGCGTGCGGCGTCCGCGAACCAATGCTGCGCTCACGAACATAATCGTGAGAGGCAGGCCCGCGTCCATGCAAAAGAGAAAGAAACGGCACCATTCCCGCGTGACCATCTTCGAGCGTGAAGCAAGGATCGATCTGGCCAAGCGCCCGGCCGATGGTCTCGGCGTTGCCTTTCTCGGCGCATCGGGAACGGTCACAGGGTCGCGTTATCTGGTGGACGATGGTGAAACTCAGATCGTGGTCGATTCCGGCCTGTTTCAGGGACCCAGGGATCTGCGCCGCCTTAATTGGGCATCGATCCCACCCGAAGTCGCGGATGTCGGCCAGGTGCTGCTGACCCACGCCCATCTCGATCACTCGGGCGCACTACCGCGCATGGCGCGCCTGGGCTGGGACGGGACCGTCCTTGCCACGCGGGCGACCGCGGCCCTGTGCGAGCTCCTTCTTCCCGACAGCGGCCATCTGCAGGAAAAGGATGCGGAGTTCGCCAACCAGCACGGCTTCTCCAGGCACCAGCCGGCGCTGCCCCTCTACACCCAGGCCGACGCGCGTCTGGCATTGCAGCTCTTCCGCCCGATCGAGTTCGGAGCGTGGCATGCAGTCACGGACGGCATCAGGGTGCGCTACCATCGCGCCGGCCACATCCTCGGCGCGGCGTCGATCGAGATCGACTGGAAGGGGCGGACAATCCTCTTCTCAGGCGATATCGGCCGTTACGGCGATGCGGTGATGAAGGATCCCGAGCCGCCCGCGCGCGCCGACTATGTCCTGGTGGAATCGACCTATGGCGATCGGCGCCACGAGCAGGTCGATCCGACAAAGACGCTTGGAGATCATGTCGAGCGATGCGTCGAGAGAGGCGGGACGGTGGTGATCCCGGCCTTCGCCGTGGGACGGGTTCAGTCGCTTCTCTATCATTTCTCGCGTCTGCGCGCGCAGGGACGCCTCCGCGACATCCCGATCTTCCTCGACAGCCCGATGGCGATCAACGCGAGCGGGCTGATGTGCGATTTCATGGACGAGCATCGCCTGGCTCGCGCCGAGTGCGAAGCGGCGTGCAGCGTCGCGCACTATGTGCGCGAAGTGGAGGAATCCAAGGAACTCACCGCCAACCCCACCCCCAAGGTCATCATCTCGGCCAGTGGAATGGCAACGGGCGGCCGCGTGCTCCACCATCTCAAGCGCTTCGCGCCGGATGGGAAGAACCTCATCCTCTTCTCGGGCTTCCAGGCGGCGGGCACCCGCGGCGCCGCCATGATCGGCGGCGCCCGGACGATCAAGATCCACGGCGAGTATATCCCGGTCGAAGCCGAGGTCGCCAACCTGACGATGCTCTCGGCGCATGCCGACAGCGACGAACTCATGCGCTGGCTCGGGTCGCTGCACGAGGCCCCGCGCCACGTCTATGTCACCCATGGCGAGCCGACCGGCGCCCAGGTCCTGGCGAAGCGTGTCTCGGAGGAACTGGGTTGGGCATGCAGCGTACCGGCGCTGGGTAGCTGGGGCATGCTCGCGTGAAGCCCGGGATCATCGAGGACGCCGAAGCAGAGCCTGTCGCGACGACGCTGCGGGCACGCCGCATCGGCCTGTCGGCTGCCGGAAGCGATCTGATCGCGGTCATGCGCCACGACTGTCCCGTCTGCCGCTCGGAAGGTCTTGCGTCCCGCGCGCAGGTCGCGCTGCGCGCCGGCGGGCGGGAAATCGTCGTCTCGCTGCTGCACAGCTCCGCGGAGACTCCAGCGCCCGGCGAGATCGGCCTCTCCGAATCCGCATGGCAGCGGCTCGGCGTCAGCGATGGCGATCCGGTCGAGATCGCGCACGCCCAGCCTCTCGCCTCGCTCGCCGAAGTGCGTCGGCGCATCTATGGCAATCGTCTCAGTGACGGGGCTTTTTCAGCGATCATCACCGACATCGCCGAGCGACGCTATAGCGATGTCCATCTCTCGGCGTTCGTCACGGCCTGCTCAGCGGTCCCGCTCGATACGGACGAAACGATCAGCCTGACCAGGGCGATGGTCGATGTCGGCGAGCGATTGCAGTGGCCCGGAACGGTCATCGTCGACAAGCATAGCGTCGGTGGCTTGCCGGGCAATCGCACCACGCCGATCATCGTCTCGATCATGGCCGCGGAGGGCCTGATCATGCCCAAGACATCGTCGCGGGCGATCACCTCACCGGCCGGCACGGCGGACACGATGGAGGTGCTGGCACCTGTCGACCTCGACGTTTCCGCAATCCGCAAGGTGGTCGAGCGCGAAGGCGGCTGCATCGCCTGGGGCGGCGCCGTCAACCTCAGCCCTGCCGACGATGTGATCATCGGCGTGGAACGGGTGCTCGATATCGATGCCGTCGGGCAGATGGTCGCCTCGGTGCTGTCCAAGAAAATCGCGGCCGGTGCGACCCATCTGGTCATCGACATCCCGGTCGGGCCGACCGCCAAGGTACGCGGCGCCGATGCCGCCGACACGCTCGAGCGGGCGCTGAGCTCTGTCGCCCAAGCCTTCGGGCTTCGCACGCGCGTGATGCGCGGCCCCGGCGCCGAGCCGATCGGACGGGGCATCGGTCCGGCGCTCGAGGCGCAGGATATCCTTGCCGTGCTCCAGGGGCAGCCGGGCGCCGAGGATCTCGCCCACCGGGCCTGCGAGCTGGCGGGAGGACTGCTTGAGCTCGCGGACGCAGCCCCGGCCCGCGAAGGTTATGCGCGTGCGCGGGCGTGCCTCGAAAGCGGCCGGGCCTGGGCCAAGTTCCAACGTATCTGCGAAGCGCAGGGCGGCATGCGGGCTCCACCGGTCGCCCGGTTCCAACAGGATATGATCGCTCCCTATAGCGGCCGCCTGGTGAGTATCGACAATCGCAAGCTCGCGACGGTCGCGAAGCTTGCCGGCGCGCCGATGGCCAAGGCCGCCGGCGTCGCGCTGCAGTGTCGGCTGAACCAGATGGTGGATGCCGGGGCTCCCTTGTGTAGCATTCATGCCGAGAGCCCGGGCGAGCTCGACTATGCGGCGGCCTATGCGGTGAGCGACGGGCCGATCTTCGGGATTGAAGCGCTATGAACCGTCCCGTGCTGTTCGCGCTGTCTGGCAGCGAGGCCCTGGCACAGCCGCTATCCGCCGCGCTCGATGCAGAGGTCGGCACGATCGAGCATCGTCAGTTTCCTGACGGGGAAACCTATCTCAGGGTCGGAAACGACGTCAGCGACCGCGAGGTCATCCTGCTGTCCAGTCTCGATCATCCGGACGCCAAGCTGTTGCCGCTGCTGTTCGCAGCCGACACCGCGCGCGATCTTGGCGCTCGCAGGATCGGGCTCGTCGCCCCTTACCTCGCTTACATGCGCCAGGACATACGCTTCCATGCCGGCGAGGCGGTGACGTCGCGAACCTTTGCTGCGATCCTGTCTCGCCATCTCGACTGGCTGGTGACGGTCGATCCGCATCTCCATCGCTACCATGAATTGTCGGAAATCTACCGCATCCCAACCCAGGTTGTTCATGCCGCGCCGTTTTTGGCCTCGTGGATCAAGCGCAATGTCGCTCGCCCGCTGATCATCGGTCCGGACCTGGAAAGCGAACAGTGGGTCTCGCAGGTGGCGGCCGATGCCGATGCTCCGTTTCTCGTGTGCGAGAAAATCCGATCCGGCGACCGTCACGTCACCATCTCGATTCCGAATGCCCCAGCGTTTCTCGATCGCCAGCCGGTGCTGGTCGACGATATCGCCTCATCCGGTCGGACCCTCACCGAGGCGGCGCGCCAACTGGTCGGCATGGGGTTCGCGCGACCGGATTGCGTGGTCGTGCATCCGCTTTTTGCCGGCGATGCAGAGCAGGTTCTGGGTGGGCTTGTCGAAAGGATCGTCAGCACGAACGCGGTTGCACATGCGTCGAATGATATAGACGTCATGCCAGCGATCGCGGAGGCCGTTCGCCACCGGATTGAATGGCGTGCTGCGCGTCAGTTCTAAGACGGAAATGAACGCCCGGCAAACGCTGTGCGCGTCCTCATCCATTGACCCTAAACGAGTCCGAACCAATCTCCTGAGATCTCCCTTTCGGAGAAAATCGCGGCAGGGAAGGAGGATATGTCGTGTCGCACACACGCTCGTTCATCGATCCCCTCGACGTTGCTGGGCACCTGAAGCTTGAGCCCGAAGTAAAGCGCGCCACCCTGCTATCCTGGGCGTCCGATCGCGCAGCCGTCAAGGGCCAACCCGCCCCCCTCGCCCGCCGGGCGCCAGTAACCCGCTGCCGGTCGACGATGTGATGGAAGCGTAGCGATGGCTCGATCGCGCCGAGGGCGGCGCGGGCAACTCGCATGCATCGTCCGGAGCAGAGACCCGGCAATGAGCCGCAGCGACCGCGGCATTGGTGTGAGCGGAGTAGCCGAACCCTCACAGTTTCGCTGTCCTTCGCCGTTTTGCCTCGCCAAATTTTTACTCTTGACCTGGGACCATAGTCCAACGTGCAGAGAAGTATCCCTTGAAGCGCTGCCCTCGCGGCACTGCGTATTGATCGATCTCGGGGGCTATGGGGAACAAGCGCGTCGTGCATATCGTCGATGACGAAGAGACAATACGAAAAGCACTAAGTTTCACGTTGCGGACCGCAGGGTTTGCCGTAGAAGCCTACGCTTCGGGGCCGGAGTTTCTGTTGAGCGCAGAGGACGCCGAGAAAGGCTGCGTGGTTCTCGACATGCACATGCCCGACATGGACGGCCTGCAGGTTCAGGCGGAGCTGACGCGACGCGGTATCGACATGCCCGTCGTGGTGCTGACGGGCAATGGCGATCCTACGCTCGCCGTACAGGCGATGAAGGCGGGCGCTGCCGACTTTCTCGCCAAACCGGTCGAGAAGGCCGCATTGCTCGGCGCGATCGACCGCGGCTTCAGCTGGCTTGAGAGTATAGCCCGTCGTGCCTCCGAACAGGCCGACGCTCTTTCGAAAGCCGCGAGACTGACGCAGCGCGAACGGGCCGTTCTGAGAGGAATTTCGCGAGGCTATCCAAATAGCCTTATCGCAGATGAACTCGGCGTCACGTCGCGCACGGTCGAGCTGCATCGGGCCAGTCTGATGATCAAACTCAACGCGCAAAGCCTGCCCGACCTGTTGCGGATCGCTTTCGCCGTCGACCTGCACGAATCGACCGAAAACGGGCACCCCTAAAATTCTCGGCCGTGCGATGCCGGATGCTATGCGGATCGGGCCGCGGCCAGTTCGGCGATGATCGGACAATCCGGCCGCTCGTCGCCTTGGCAGCGCTCAGCCAGGTCGATTAGCGTGTCGCGCAGCGCCGTCAACGCCTCGGCTTTGCGCTGAAACTCATCGGCGCGGGCAAGGGCAAGCCGCTTCACCTCCGCGCTGGCACGGCCGGTATTGGCCCAAAGGCTGAGCAACGTGCGGATCTCCTCGATCGGGAAGCCGAGATCGCGGGCATTGGCGATAAACCGGAGGCGATGGAGGTCGCGCTCGCCATAGTCACGATAGCCAGCACCCCGACGCGCCGGCGCCGGGATGAGGCCGATCTTTTCATAATGGCGGATCATCCGCTCAGAGACGCCGCTCTGCCGTGACGTCTCGCCGATGTTCACAGTGCTTTCCGGTTGAGGCGCAGCGCGTTGGTGACCACGCTCACCGAAGAGAGCGCCATCGCCGCCGCCGCGATAATGGGCGAGAGCAGAATACCGAACAGCGGATAGAGCGCACCCGCCGCTACGGGCACGCCCGCGACATTGTAGATGAAGGCGAAGACGAGATTCTGGCGGATGTTCGACATGGTCGCTTGGCTGAGCCGCCGCGCCCGGACGATGCCAGTCAGGTCGCCCTTGAGCAGCGTGACGCCAGCGCTCTCGATCGCGACGTCGGTGCCGGAACCCATGGCGATGCCGACGTCGGCGGCGGCCAACGCGGGGGCGTCGTTGACACCGTCGCCGGCCATGGCGACGACCCGCCCCTCGCGCTTGAACCTGGCGACCACGGCGCTCTTCTGATCGGGCAGCACCTCGGCTTCGACCTCGTCGATGCCCAGGCGTCGGGCGACCGCTTCCGCGGTCGTGCGGTTGTCGCCGGTCAGCATGACCACGCGAATGCCCTCCGCCTTGAGCGCGGCGAGCGCTTCTGGTGTCGTGGCCTTCACCGGATCGGCGATCGCGAAGGCGCCGCCGACTGTGCCGTCGACCCCGATGAAGATCGCGGTGGCGCCATCCCGGCGCAGCGCGTCGGCCTGGCTGGCGAGCGCATCGGTCGCAACCCCTTCGTCGGCAAGGAACTGCGCATTGCCGAGGACGATGCGCCGCCCTTCGACCGTGCCGAGCGCGCCGCGCCCGGTCGGCGAGTCGAAGTCGATGACGTCGCTCGTGACGATGCCGCGATCCTTCGCGGCCTCGACGATTGCCAACGCGAGCGGATGCTCGGACGCCCGCTCGACCGAGGCGGCAAGACGCAGCAGCTCGGCTTCGTCGAAGCCGGGCGCCGGCACGACCTGGGTGACGGCAGGCCGGCCTTCGGTCAGCGTGCCTGTCTTGTCGACGACGAGAGTGTCGACCTTCTCCATATGCTCGAGTGCTTCGGCATTTTTGATGAGGACACCGAGCCCGGCGCCGCGGCCGACCCCGACCATGATCGACATCGGCGTTGCCAGCCCCAGTGCGCAGGGACAGGCGATGATCAGCACGGCGACCGCCGCCACCAGCCCATAGGCGAAGCGCGGCTCGGGACCCCAGATGCCCCAGGCGATGAACGCGACGGCCGCGACCGCGATGACCACGGGCACAAACCAGCCCGACACCTGATCGGCCATGCGCTGGATCGGCGCGCGCGAGCGCTGCGCCTCAGCGACCATCTGGACGATGCGTGCGAGCATGGTATCGCGGCCGACCTTGTCGGCGACGATCACCAGCGCACCGGTCTGGTTGAGCGTGCCGCCGATCACTGTGTCGGCCTTTGCCTTGGTGACGGGCATGGATTCGCCGGTGACCATCGACTCGTCGAGCGAGGAGCGGCCGTCCTCGACTACGCCGTCGACCGGCACCTTCTCGCCCGGCCGCACCCGCAGGCGGTCGCCCACCGCAACCAGATCAAGGCTGATTTCCTCTTCGTTCCCATCAGAACCGATCCGGCGCGCGGTCTTTGGTGCAAGGTTGAGCAGCGCCTTGATCGCGCCCGAGGTGCGTTCCCGCGCGCGCAGTTCGAGCATCTGGCCGAGCAGCACGAGGACGGTGATCACCGCGGCCGCCTCGAAATAGACGGCAACCATGCCGTCCTCGCCGCGGAAGGCCGGCGGGAACAGCTGAGGCGCGAGCGTCGCGATGACGCTGTAGATCCAGGCGACCCCGGTCCCCATCGCGATCAGGGTGAACATGTTGAAGTTGCGGGTCTTGAGCGAGGCCCAGCCACGCTCGAAGAACGGCCAGCCCGCCCACAGCACGACGGGTGTCGCCAGCACGAACTGGATCCATACCGAGATAGACATCGGCACGAGGCGATGGATCGCGGGAAAGACATGCGCGCCCATCTCGAGGATCAGCACCGGGAGAGCCAGCACGAGGCCGACCCAGAAGCGCCGCGTGAAATCGACTAGCTCGTGGCTGGGGCCGCTGTCGGCGGTCACGGTCGCGGGTTCGAGCGCCATGCCGCAGATCGGACAGGACCCGGGATGGTCCTGGCGGATCTCGGGATGCATCGGGCAGGTCCAGATCGTGCCTTCGGGCGCCGCGACCGGCGGCGTCGGCGGGCCGAGATAGCGCTCGGGATCGGCGATGAATTTGGTCCGGCAGCCCGCGCTGCAGAAATGATAGCTTTCACCGCTATGCTCGGCGTGATGCGCCGTGGTCGCCGGGTCGACGGTCATGCCGCAGACCGGGTCCTTGACGCCGGTCGCCGCTTTAGCGGTGCCGTGGCCGCCGCAGCAACCGCCGCCATGCGCCGCTCCATGTGTCTCGTTCATCGCCTCGCTCCTTTCGACGCCTGACGATCTAGGGTCTGACACCGTGTCAGGGTCAATACGTAATCGCCTAAGTGGCCAAATCGGCGGGCCCGTTCGCTTGGCCGCCATCAGGCCGGGGAGCACGCCGTCGGCATTGGGCTGGGTATCGTCGATGCCATCGAGCCGCTGCACGGTCAGGCGGAAGGCGAGCCGCATGAGACCCGTGCTGGCGGCCATAATCGGCGATTACCAGGCGCCAATCCGGGCGCAGCATGGCAAGCATGGCGGCACGCCACCGCTTCTCCCGCGCCCACAGGCGGATCGCGCGATCATAGTCTTTCGTCGATCCAGTCCCGCGCGGCGGGGTGTACGATTGCATTGGCTTCTCCCAACGCGAGGCGTTCGAAACGATAAACTACATCGACATGGGTGGCGACAGTGTCCCCAGCCAGGCGACCAGCCCGAGAATGACGATCGCAAGACCGCCTTCGACGACGAGGCTCGCGCGCAGCAGCGCCTGCGCCCGTGGCGCGTCCTCTTCCTCGATCGCCTGCGCAAGTGCCGGGGTCAGGCGATAACGGTTGAGCGCGGCCAGGCCCAGCATGCCGGCGAAGAGCAGCAGCTTGGCGATGAGCAGCAGGCCGTAGGTCGACTGCCCGAGAGACGCGATGTTGCCCGGGCCGACCAGGAACCAGCCGTTCACCGTCCCGGTCAGGATCAGCAGGGCGACGATGATCGTGCCGACGAAGGAGAAGCCCCGCAGCGCTTCCTCGGCGAGCATGACCCGGTCCATGTCTTCAGTGGCGAGATCATCGGTTGCGAGCCTGGTAAGAACCAGCGCAAGGAATGCGGCAAGCGCGCCGACCCAGGCGCCCGCGGCGAGCAGATGGATGAGATCGGCCCCCAGTTGCAGCCAGCCCGCCTCGCCTTCGCCGGCCGCGCCATGCCCGCTCCAGGCGAGGGTCGCGAGTGCGACCGCGCCTGCCAGAGTGGAGGCGATGAAGGCAGGACGGGATTGCCGGCGATAGAAGGGGATGGAGAGCAGAAGAACGAGGAGCGCGACGAGGCGCGCCTTCAGCGCCGTTCCCATGGACGTGCCGTTGAACAGCTCTGCGACCATGGAAAGATCAGGCTGGGTGAGCGGCAGCCCGGTCATGGCCGCTGCCTGCAACGCGAACCCCAGCGCCGACAGCAGGAGGGCGAGACAGGCGAGACCGGCCACCATTGCTACCATCGGCAGATGCCGCTGTACCATCCGGCCGCCGCCGGGCGCATAGAGCGCGAACAGCGGCAGGCCGAACAACAGGCCGAGATCGACGTAGAGCGCCCAGCGGACGGCGACGAGTGCCACGTCGTTCATGGCGTCACTTGACGGTAAAGGCGAGATTGCCCTGGATGCGGTGCGTGTCGGTCGAGACGACGTGCCAGGCGACCTGATAGCTGCCCGCCATGAGCGGCTTGGCGAGCGTCAGCACGAGCGTCTTGTCGCCTTCGACGGACGTCTTGAAGCCGGTTACCGCCATGCGGTGGTTGGGCATGCCGGGCATGCCGGTCATCACGATCTCGGCGCCCGACAGCTTCGGCATCAGACCTTCACTGAAGGTGAGCGTTATACGCGACGGCGCCGAGACGCTGGCGTTCGCGGCGGGCGTCGAGGACACAAGCTTGGGATGCGCGTAGGCCGGAGCAGAAACACTCAGGCCGACGGCGGCGATAACTGCGAGAGGCGAAAAGAAACGCATTGGAACATTCTCCTGTAGATCCCATGAGACAATACGCAGCCCGAGCCCCCACCCCTCGCAATTATTCTTTTCAATCTACAGCAAGGGTTCCTGGACCATCGTGCGTATTGATGGATGAAGACGGAGAAGCACCATGGATGAACTTGACCACCTGCTCTCGCGGTTGCGCGATGCGCCTCTCGATCCCAGGCTCGGCGGCCTGGAAAGCCGGGTCATGGCGGAAATAGCGCGCATCCGGGCCATACCAAGCCTTGGCGCTATGACGTTCGGCATCGCGGCCGCAACCGCGCTGTTCATCGGAATTGCCGGCTCGGCAGTTTCGACACGGTCTGCTGATGCCAAACCGCTATCGCCCTTCGATGCTCGGCTCGCGCTTGCGCCCTCGACGCTGCTGAGCTCGCAGTGATGCGCGACCGCCGCCGGCTCCTGCTCCTCGTCCTGGTGACCTTCGCCGCGGCGATCGCTGGCGTTGTCATTGGCCGCGTCTATGTGGTTCCAGTGCGCCCGGTCGAAAATGAGCTGCACGAGCTGCTCCATCGCGATCTGAAGCTGAATTCAGCGCAACACAGCCGACTCGAGACAATCGAGAAGAACTACGCGATCCGGCGTCAAGCGCTGGAGGCCGAATTGCGCGCCGACAATGCGCGTCTCGCGGAAGCGATCGAAGCGGAGCATGGCTATGGCCCGCAAGTCGCAACTGCGGTGGATCGCTCGCACCAGGCCATGGGCGCGCTGCAGAAAGAAACACTTGAGCATATCTTCGCGATGCGGGCCGTGCTGCGCCCGGATCAGACGGACAAATTCGACGACGCCGTGGTGAAAGCGCTGACGGCCAAATCCGAATGACCGCGTGCCTCCCCGACTGCTCGGACGGGGAGCTCGCGGCTCTGGCGCTTGGAGGCCGGCAAGCGGCCTATGGCGAGCTGGTCCGCCGGCATCAAGGTTGGGTTCACCGGCTCGTGCGCAGCCATGTCGGATCTATGGATGAGGCATTGGATGTCACCCAGGCGAGCTTCGTCGCGGCCTTTGCCGCACTCAACCGCTATGACGTAACCCGACCCTTCCAGGTCTGGATGTCCCGGATTGTCATCAACAAATGCCATGACTGGCGGCGTCGGCGAGCGGTTCGAAATTTCTTTGCCCTAGCCCTACCGCTCGGCGAGGCGGACGGCGTCGCCGACGACGCACCGCTGCCCGATCAGGCGATCGGGGCCGAACAGCAGCTCGCGCAAGCAATGAAAGCGATTGCTGCCCTGCCGTCTTCCCTCAAGGACACGCTTATTTTGCGTACGATCGACGAGAAATCGGAAGCTGAAACCGCCGAAATTCTCGGGATCAGCCAGAAGGCGGTCGAAACGCGCCTCTATCGAGCTAGGGCACGCCTTTCGGAAATATTAAAGAAAGTTTGAGGGGGATGAGGCCATGCTGCGTATTCCCAATAGGTACGCCCTCTTTCTTAAAGCTGAGACAACCGAATGATTTCTGCTCTCGACCGCCGCCAGTTCCTCCGCGGCGCGGCCCTCGCCGGCGGCGGCGCAGCATTGTCAGCCTGGCTGCCGGCCTGGGCGCAGACGATCTCGCCGGGGATGCGACCGACGCTGCCGACCGTGTCGGGCGAAGACATTACGCTCACCATCGCCCGGCAGTCGATGACCATCGACGGGCGCAAGTTCCGGGCAATCGGCCTCAACGGCACGGTCCCCGCCCCGCTGATCCGGCTGCGCGAGGGCCAGCGCGTGCGGCTCAACGTCATCAATCAGCTGGAGGAGGACAGCTCGATCCACTGGCACGGGCTGATCCTGCCGGCCAATATGGACGGTGTGCCGGGCGTGTCTTTTCCGGGCATCAAGCCGGGCTCGAACTACCTCTACCAGTTCTCCGTCGTGCAAAGCGGCACCTACTGGTACCACAGCCATTCAGGCCTGCAGGAACAGGAAGGCCATTACGGCCCGATCATCATCGATCCCGCCGGTGCCGATCCGGTCGCCTATGACCGCGAGCATGTCATCGTGCTCGCCGATCACAGCGCGCTCTCGCCGCAGGCGATCTTCCGGCGCCTCAAGGTCAACCCCGGCCATTTCAATTTCCAGCGCCAGACCCTGGCCGGGCTCCTGTCGGGCAAGGATCAGCCGCTCAAGGACCGGCTCGACTGGGGCCAGATGCGGATGGACCCGGCCGACATCTCCGATGTGACCGGATCCACCTACACCTATCTCGTCAACGGCCATGGTCCGATGGACAACTGGACCGCGCTCTTCACCCCGGGCGAACGGGTGCGGCTGCGGGTCATCAATGCGTCGGCGATGACCACCTTCAACGTCCGCATCCCCGGCCTGCCGCTGACCATCGTCCAGGCCGACGGGCAGAATGTGGTGCCGGTCACCGTCGACGAGTTCCAGGTTGGTGTTGCCGAGACCTACGACGTCGTTGTCAGCCCAGGCGATGACAAGGCCTACACCCTTGTCGGCGAGGCGATCGACCGCTCGGGCATGGCGCGTGCCACGCTCGCGCCGCGCGCCGGCATGGCCGGCGAGGTTCCCCCCTTACGCAAACGGCCGCTCGCCGACATGAAGGACATGGGCATGGACATGTCCTCGATGCCGGGCATGGAAGGCATGGACATGTCGGGCGGCGCTATGCGGGGCGTCGATCCGACGGCCGAGAAGAACGCGTCCGCGCGCCTCGCGACCGGCGCGGCGGCAGCGATGGCGACCATGGACAATAGCGCCATGGCAGGCATGGATCATTCGGGGATGGATCATTCCGCGATGAGCGGGATGGACCACGGCGCGATGGGCGCCGATGGCCAGATGGCGGGCATGGACCATGGCGGGCACGCGATGGGGTCGATGAAGATGCGAGACTTCTCGAACGCGCCGCAGGTGAAGCGCGACCCGAGCGTCCAGACCATCTCGCCGATGCCCGTCGACCGCACCGGCGAGCCCGGCCAGGGCCTCGCCGACGTCGGCCACAAGGTGCTTGTCTACAGGGACCTGATGGCGCTCGATCGCAATCCGGACGTGCGCGCGCCGAGCCGCAGCATCGACATTCACCTCACCGGCAACATGGAGCGGTTCATGTGGTCGTTCGACGGCGAAAAAATGTCGGACCATCACGAGCCGATCCCCTTCATCGAAGGCGAGCGGGTGCGCGTCAATCTCATCAACGACACGATGATGGGGCATCCGATCCATATTCACGGGCATTTTTTCGAGCTGGTGACGGGGCATGGCGATCATGCGCCACGCAAGCATACGGTAATCGTCCAGCCCGGCGGCAAGGTGACCTGGGACTTCACCGCCGACGCGGTCGGCGACTGGGCCTTCCACTGTCATCTCCTCTACCACATGCATGCCGGGATGATGCGGGTCGTGAGCGTCCGTCCGAAGGGAGACGCGTAATGACCCGCATCCTCACGCCGCTGGTGAGCGCGATCGCCCTTTTCGCTGCCGCGCCCGCCTTTGCCCAGGATCATTCAATGCACGGCATGCCCGGCATGGCGCCGCCGGGCGAGGTGCCGCCGGCGCAGGAGAAGAAGAAGGACAAGGCCGCCGCCAGGCCGCGCGCTCAGACACCAGCGCCAGACGCCACCTCGGCGATGGACCATTCGCAGCACCAGGCCAGTCCTGCGCCGCAGGGAGATGCGGCCGGTCAGCCGCAACCCGCGTCTCCCGCGATGCCGGACATGCCGGGCATGGACCACTCCCAGCATCAGGACGGCGCGATGCCGGACATGCCCGGGATGGACCATTCGCAGCATGGCCAGACCGCCATGCCCGGCATGCAAATGACCGGCACGGCGCTTCCGGCCGGCAATGCGCCCCCGCCGCCTCCCCCCAGCGACCACTTCGCCGATCGTGATTTTCCCGGCGCCGAGATGGCGCGCTCACGCGACATCATGATGAAGGACAGCGGCGGCAACAATTTCGGGCAGGTGCTGCTCAACCTGTTCGAGTATCAAGCGCATAGCGGTCGCGATGGCTATCGCTGGGATGGCGAAGGCTTTTACGGCGGCGATATCAACCGGCTCTGGCTCAAGAGCGAGGGCGAAGGCGAGTTCGGCCGCGGCATCGACAGCGCGGAGGTGCAGGTGCTCTATAGCCGGGCCATCGACCCCTATTTCAATCTTCAGGGCGGTATCCGCCAGGACTTCGGCCGCGGGCCCGACCGCACTTACGCGACGGTCGGCGTCGAGGGCCTGGCTCCCGGCATGTTCGAAGTCGAAGGCGCGCTGTTCCTCTCGACCAAGGGCGATGTTCTGGGCCGGGTCGAGGGCTATTACGACCAGCGCATTACCCAGCGCCTGATCTTGCAGCCGCGCGCCGAGGTCAATTTCGCCGCGCAGGATATTCCGGAGAACGACATCGGTTCGGGGCTGGTCAACATAGAGCTCGGCGCGCGCCTGCGCTATGAGTTCAGCCGCCAGTTCGCACCCTATATCGGCGTCTCTTATCTGCGCAAAGCCGGCGACACGGCGCGGCTGTCGAGGCTTGCCGGCGAGGACGTCCATGCCACCAGCTTCGTCGCCGGCATCCGCTTCTGGTTCTAGCATCGGGACGGCTGATGGCGGGGGCGAACAGGAGAGCGGGGCGTTACACTGAGACCCAGGTCGGCCTGCGCCGAACGAAGGAGATACGCCATGGATCATTCGTCCCACATGAGCACACGGAAGATGGGCGCCTATTGGAGCCTGGCCTTCCAGACCGTCATCAGCGGCGTCATCATGTATCTGGTGATGTTCGTCATGATCGACGGGCTCGACAGCTTCTACAACAACCTCAACATGCTCTACATGACGCTGATGATGGTCTCACCGATGGTGGTGCTCATGATCCTCGCCATGCGGCACATGTTCCCGTCGAAGGCCGCCAACATCGCGCTGATCGCCGCGTCGCTGGTCGCCTTCTTGGGCAGCTTCGCGTTCATCCGCACGCAGACCACGATCGGCGACACGGCCTTTCTGCGCTCGATGATCCCACACCACTCCGGCGCGATCCTGATGTGCCAGGAAGCAAAGCTGAGCGATCCCGAAGTCATCCGGCTTTGCGAATCGATCAAGCGCTCGCAGCGGCAGGAAATCGACGAGATGAAGGCCATACTCGCGCGGCGCTGAGTGGCACGGTCCGGCTACGCCCGGATACGTGCGCCCGGCCGGGCGTGTGAGCCGGCCGATGGTCTACACGAGGCGCGGGCCCGACGAGATTGCCAGGGAGGTGGCGCGGCTTGCGCCGCTGTTCCTGCGACAGGCTGGCGGCCACGTCCTGACGCTGCTCGATCCTTCCGGGATGGTGCTGAGCTATAATGAAGAAGGCGAGCGTGCCGAATGCTGGCCGCTCGATCGCGTCCTGGGACAGCCCCACGACCTGTTCTACCCGCCCGACGAGATTGCGGCGGGGCGTCCAGGCGCAGACCTGGCGGCCGCCCTTCACGAGGGCACGCTGGAGCGCGAAGCGTGGCGGGTCTGCGAGAACGGCGCGGAATATCTGGCGCGCCTGACGATCACCGCACTGTTCGAAGGCGACACACATCGCGGCTTCGCCTGCATCAGCCGCGATGTCACCGACGAGGCGGCGGTCCGCGCATCGATCGAGACCCGCGAGCAGCATCTGCAATCGATTCTGGCGACGGTGCCGGATGCGATGATCATCATCGACGAGACCGGCGCCATCACGTCGTTCAGCGCAGCGGCACAACGCCTGTTCGGCTACAGCGAAGCCGAGCTCGTCGGCCGCAACGTCTCCTGCCTTATGCCCCAGCCCGATCGCGACCGTCACGACGAATATCTCGCGCATTATCTGCAGACCGGCGAGCGCCGGATCATCGGCCTCGGTCGCGTCGTGGTCGGCCAGCGCCGCGACGGCTCAACCTTCCCGATGCAGCTGTCGGTCGGCGAGGCCGGTGAAGACGGGCAGCGGTTGTTCACCGGCTTTATCCGGGATCTCACCGCCAAGGAGCAGGATGAGCTCAGGCTCAAGGAACTGCAGGCAGAGCTGGTCCATGTCTCTCGGCTGAGCGCGATGGGCACGATGGCCTCGACGCTCGCGCATGAGCTCAACCAGCCGCTTGCCGCGGTCGCGCTCTATCTCGAGACGATCCGCGACATGCTCGACGAGCGGGACGACGAACCCTTCGTGTCGCTACGGTCGGTGATGGATGATGCGGCACAGGAAACGCTGCGGGCCGGCCATATCGTCCGGCGCCTGCGCGATTTCGTCGCCCGCGGCGAGGTCGACAAGAGCCTCCACGAGCTGCCGCAGGTCATCGCCGAGGCGAGCCAGCTCGCGCTGGTCGGTGCACGCGAGCGCGGCATCCGCAGCTTCTTTGCGGTCGATCCCGCCGCGACGCTGGTCCTCGTCGACAGGGTGCAGATCCAGCAGGTGCTGGTCAACCTGATGCGCAATGCCATCGAGGCGATGGCGGAGTGTCCGGTTCGCGACCTCAAGGTGGCGACCAGGTTGCGCCCTGACGGGCTGATCGAGGTGACCGTGGAGGATACCGGTCCCGGCATCGCGGACGGAATCCGCGAGCAGCTCTTCACGGCGTTCAACTCGACAAAGGCCGACGGCATGGGCCTCGGCCTCTCGATCTGCCGGACCATCATCGAAGCGCATGGCGGCCGTATCTGGATGGAGCGCCCCGACCGCGGCGGCACCCGCTTTCATTTTACCTTGATCCATGCGCGGGCGGAGGAGGAACATGGGGGATAGACGCGTCATCCATCTGGTCGACGACGAGGAGAGCATCCGCAAGGCGGCGAGCTTTGCGCTCAAGACCGCGGGCTACGACGTCGTGACCTATGCCTCGGGCGTGGAGTTTCTCAAGGAGGCGAAGTCGGCGGCCGTCGGCTGCGTCATCCTTGACGTGCGCATGCCCGAGATGGACGGTCTCGAGGTTCAGGCCGCCATGGCAGCACGCGGGGTCAACATGCCGGTCATCGTCCTGACCGGCCATGGCGACGTGTCGGTTGCGGTGCAGGCCATGAAAGGCGGCGCGGTCGACTTTCTCGAGAAGCCCTTCGAGAAAGCGGCCCTGCTCGGCGCCGTCAGCCGCGCGTTCGCGCGTCTCGACGATGTCGACTTTCGCACTCTGGAAACCTCTGAAGCCGGCGTGCGGGTCGCTGCACTGACGCCCCGGGAGCGTGAAGTGCTGGAAGGGCTGGCGAACGGCCTGCCCAATAAGACGATCGCCTATGACCTGGGCTGTTCATCGCGAACGGTCGAGGTCCATCGCGCGAGCCTGATGGCCAAGCTCGAGGTCCGCAATTTGTCCGAAGCCCTGCGGATCGCCTTTGCCGCGGGCATGGGCCGCAAGCCGAAGTGACTGCGACCTCTACGTAGCGACGGGACGAGGCGCGATATGCGATCGATGGTGCAATCGTCACACGGGTGTCCGCTTCTCGCAATGCCATCGGTCCGTTCCACTCAGCATGATGGCAGATACACCATCCTCGTCTCCGACGACGATCCCGGCGTGCGGCGTGGCCTCCAGCTGCTGCTGAGATCGCGCGGCTATGCCGTGTGGGGATATACGACCGGCCACGCGCTGTTGGCCGACCCCCGCGCGAAGGAGGCAGACTGCGTCATCCTCGACTATCGCATGCCCGACATCGACGGATTCGCGATGCTGCGTCACCTTCGCGAGATCGGATGGTCGGGACGCGCCATCATGATCTCAGGCTTTCACGACACGCTGCTGGCCTGGCGGGCCGCCGAGGCGGGCTTCGATCACGTTCTCGCAAAGCCTTTGATCGGCAGGGCTTTGCTCGATGCGTTGGACCGGCACCGCGCCGAGGTTCTGCGAAAGCATTGAGTTATGGCGGCCGGCCCCCGGCAGCCTCAGCCCGGCGCGATGTGGAAAGCCGATCTGCGCCGTCAAAGCCAGTGGCTACGTTTGAACCGGATGTAGAGCCCAATGCAGACCGCAGCGATGACGCCGAGGATGACGAAATATCCCCATTGCGTCTTCAGTTCGGGCATATTCTCGAAATTCATGCCGTAGATTCCGGCAATCGCGGTAGGCACCGCGAGGATCGCGGCCCAGGCGGCAAGCTGACGCGTGATCGCACCCTGGCGCTGCTGTTCGAGCAGGTGACTCGCCTCGAACACCGAGATCAGGATGTCGCGGATGCCGGTGATGGCGCTCTCAACCCTGAGCATGTGATCGAGCAAATCACGGAAATAGGGTTTCCTTCTCACGATCTGGCTTTTGAGCCATTCGAGCATGGAATCTTTTGCCATCATGGGCGTCGTCGTCGCTCTCGGCAGCATCGTCTACCGGGCCAGCATCCGCCGGTCATCAACGTAGGGGTCACGACGGTGGAGCGAGCGGTCGGCTCTTCAAGCCCAACGCGATCGGCTCATTTCTCGCTCACCAGTCGTGAACTAACGGCAAATTTGTCAGAATTTGAGGGTGAAAGTGATTTATGGCCCTCATTTTTGTTTCAAGCAGCGCCTGCCGAATGCATCTCTGCGATTGATGTCTTCTGCAAAAGCTTGTTGGCATCGGATGCTCGCTGATCACACCTAACCCGTAATCGTGCCTCTGGCTGACATACCCGACAAACGTATAAGCTCGCCATGCGCGGGCGTCACCAACCCAATTCCGCGTGCGATCCCAAGCGCACAAGCTGCAAGGTGTCGTCATCGGGCTTGCGGTAAATCAGCACGAGGTCGGGCTTTATGTGGCAATCGCGATGGTCGCGCCAGTCGCCGGTCAGCGCATGGTCGCGGTGGCGCGGTTCAAGCGGCTCGTCGGATGCCAGCGCCTCGATGATCGGGATCAGGTCAGCGTCCAGCGTCTTGGCGTGCTGCCCCTTCTTCTCCCGCTTGTAGTCGCGCTTGAACCGCCCGAAGCGTTCAATCGTCCGCATTGAGGTCGGCCATCAGGTCGACCACCGTGGCGAACCGCTTGCCCTTTCCCTCGCGCGCTTCCTTCATGGCCTCGATCGTCTCGGCATTGGGCACCAGCGGTTCAAACGGCAAGGCCTTGTCGCGGGCAACGCGGGTCAGCATCAGGCGCACGGCATCGGAGACGGTCAGCCCCATAGCAGCCAGCACGGTCGCGGCTTCCTCCTTCACCGCTCCGTCGATCCGGGTCTGCACAAGAGCGTTTGCGGCCATGTCGATTTCCTTTCTGCATGACGATGTAATGCAAGCGAACGCAAAGTGCAATCAGGCAAAGCCCCGGCTATCGACATGGCGACCGGGCTTCGCGTTTTTCACCTTCAATGCTGTGAGTGCCATCGGTTCGGGGCCCTGATCGGGAATGTTGGGGCCGTTCTCACACTTTCGGTGGGCAAACGGTCCCACAATCGTTCCCACATTTTGGGCCAAATTCAGGCAAATCAGGGAGACGACCGCGAACAACTTACAAGACAAATCGTTGCTTTTTCAGTGTAGGTAGGGGTAGGGACGCCATCAGCTCGCTTGACACAAGGTTCTACACTCGACAGCGGGGTCCTCTACCACCGGGCAATTCTGCAGGATGCTGCAAACCGCGCGATATCAATGGCGGGCGAAAATTCGCTGACCGGCGCTGCCGAAGGCCACCACCGTATAGGGTTGGCGGGCAGCGCCTGCCACTTCCATGCCCTCCGAACCGATCGGCATCCCCGCAACCGCAATGCCTTTGACGCCCGCAGGACGGGTCGCCAGCAAGCGCTTGACGTCGGATATCGGGACATGGCCCTCGATCATATAGCCATCGACGATCGCGCTGTGGCAAGATGCCAGCGTCCGGGGCATGCCGGCCTTGCGCTGAAGCTCGCTGCGCGACGCATCGTCACGCATGACGACCTTGCGTCCCAGCTTCGCGCGCACGGCCTGCGCCCACTTCTCGCAACATCCACATCCCGGATCCCGGTGGACGACGATATCACTGGCCGCAAGCGCTACGCCGGGCATGGCGAGGAACAGCAAGGCGACGAATAGGCGGGTCTTCATGAAATGACTCCCGGAAGAACGATAAGCATGGGGCAGAGGCCCCTTCTTTTCTATACGCATCAATGCGCCCCTCCCCTCATCACGCAGATGATTTTACGATGGCGGGCGGCCTCCAGGCTAGCGGCAGGGACACAAGCAGCGCTAGCGATAGACCACCAATCCCCCACAGAACGAGCGGCTGCGCCCCGGGAGCGACGATGGCTATCGCCAGCGGCGCGAGCGCCTGCCCGATGCTGGCGGCGGAATGCTGGAAACCGAGCTTCACGCCTGAAGGGGCCCCGCCGCCGCTGATCCAGAAGCTGGTGACCAATCGAAGGGTTGCCGAGCTCCAGCCGGCAGCAACGATGATCCCACTGAGCTCGGCCATACTCGCGGCGACAGGAAACATGAAAAGTGCCACAGCCAGCAGGCCCAGCGTCAATCCGGCAAGCCGCCTCGGCACAGTGACCAGCCAATCCAGCTTTGCATGGAAGATCTGTGCCGCCAGCATGCCCAATCCGCAGAGACTGAGCATCCAGGCGATCTCTTCGCGGCTCAGCGAAATGGCGCTCCGCGTCACCAGGAGATTGACATGCATCGCCGCCAGCCCGCCGCCCGCGACGATCGTGATAAAAAGCAGGATCAACGTCGCGCCGAGCGTAGGCGCGGGCAGGTCTCCGCCATCGATGCAAGGTGCACACCAGCGCGGCAGACGCACGGCGCAAAGCGCCGCCCCGACGGCACCGATGCCGAGAGCGAGGATCATGAGGGGAGCGCGGGGCAGGATCGCGGCCGAGACCTCCGCCACCAGCGGACCGGCGAGATCGCCCAGAAACACGAAGGCGGTCAGCCAGGTGAAGCGGCGCGCCTGGTCCGCGCGCCCGCTTGCGGCAAAGCTCGCGCAGAGCAAGCCCAACGGTATGATGGCGGCCGACGCCATCCCCGCCACCAGACGCAATGCATAAAGCTCAGGCAACCCGACGAGGCCGATCGGCGCGGTCACCAGCGCGAGGATGACCAGCGCTGCGCGCAACATCGCCCGATAGTCGACCCGGTCCGCGATCCAGCCCCAGAGCGGCGCCGCCAGCAAGGCTGCCAGGGGATGGACCGCAGTCAGGCTCGCGACGTGAAAATCATGAGCGCTTGACGATAGCGCGCCACGAGCCGGGTCGACCAGTGCCGGAAGGAAGGCGAGAATGGCCGTCTGTCCCGCCGACGCCGCAGCCGCCGCGAGCAACAAGACGAAAAAGGAGGCCGGCCAGCGACCGTTGGCTTGCGATCCAGCCTTGTCACGCGGCGCGTTCGCGGTCGATCCCTCGAGTGGCCATCCGCGGATCACCACCAGGCGCGCAAGCCGATCACCAGCCTGTGTTCGGAAGGCCCTTCCCTGCGCAGGCGACGGAAATCGGCCGTGCCGTCAAATGCGCGCTCCCAGACGAAGCCGATATAGGGCGCGAACTTGCGCGACACCTCGTAGCGCAACCGTCCGCTCAGCTCGACATTGCTGAAGCCGCTGCCGAGCTGCCGATCGCTCGACCGCTTCGAATAGATATTGGTTTCCACCTGCGGCGTAAGGATCAACCGATTGGTGAACAGGACCTCATAGGAGGCCTTGGCGCGCGCCGCGAGACGCCCATCGGTTCCTACATAGCCGGTGAGCTGGACGTCGAACCAATAGGGCGCCAGTCCCTCGACGCCGGCGGCGAGCCAGGTGGTCGCACCCTTGCCGAGATCCTGCCTGACCCCGAGCAGCGTGCCCCAGAACGGGTTCTTGCTGTGCCACCACAGCGCCTCGACGCTGCTCTCCGGATCGAGACGTTGGTCGCGGGAGTTCTTGAGCCCCTGGCTGCGCAGCCAGAGCTTGTCATTGTCCTGACCCTTGGTGACGAGCACGGTCCAGCCCACGCCCTGACCCTCGTTGCCGCTGGTGAACTCGAGCTCATCCACAAGTATCTTGGGGATCGAGAGCTTGTCGGCCATCTCATAGCCCGGCAGCGTCGAGTTGCGATAGCCGTCGGCATAATCGTCCGAGTTGCGCGCGTCCGGCGGGGCCTTGCCACCCTGCATCGAGCCCATGTCCATCGTGGCGCCGTTACCGGACGCCTTCGTGTCGGTCATATCCATGCCCGGCATGTCCATGCCCGCATGCTCCTGAGAGCCTTGCGCGGAAGGTGAGTTTGGATCGGGAGTGGCCGTTTGGGCAGGGGTGGCGGCGGGCGACGGGGGCAAGGCATCCTGCGCGAGGGCGGGAGCCGTGATCGCCGGCGCCAGGAAGAGGGCAACGCCAAGAGCAATGCCGCGCGAGGGGATAATCCGGATCATGCGACCACCACCTCCCGGAACATGCCGGCCGCCATGTGATAGAGCAGATGGCAGTGGAAGGCCCATCGGCCCATGGCGTCGGCGGTGACGCGGAAGCTCACCCGCTGGGCGGGCTGGACCACGACCGTATGCTTGCGGACCTGGAAGGCGCCGTCCGGGCCTTCGACATCGCTCCACATGCCGTGCAGATGCATCGGATGCGCCATCATCGTGTCGTTGACGAAGGTGACGCGCAGCCGCTCGTTCGGCTTGAAATGCAGCGGCCGGGAATCGTTGAGCTTGATGCCGTCGAGCGACCAGATGAACCGTTCCATATTGCCCGTCAGATGCAGCTCGATGTCGCGCTCGGGCTCGCGCGGGTCGGGATCGCCGCCCGGCGTGCGCAGATCGGCCAGCGTCAGCACGCGCCAGCCGCGCCCGCGCAGCCCGGCGCCGGGATCGTCCAGATTGGTGCGGGGATAGTCGACGCGCATGTCGGTATTGGCGCCATATTCGGTGCGGGCGTGCTGTGCCCTGGCCGGCATCTCGGTCATGCCGTGCCCGGCATGCGCGTCGCCTCCCATTGCGCCCATCGTCGCCATCGCGCCCATCATGTCGACCGGCTCGAGCCAGGTCCGGGCATCGAGCGGCGGCACGGCTGCCGCCATGCCCGGAGCCGGTGCGATCGTGCCGCGGGCATAGCCGCTCCGATCGATCGCCTGCGCGAAGATGGTGCGGGCGCCGCCCTCGGGCATGGTGAACTCGACGTCATAGGTCTCGCCCGGGCCGATCCGGAATTCCTCGACCGTGACCGGCTCGACCGGCTGCCCGTCGGCCGATACGACCGTCAGCTCGACCCCCGGGATCCGCACGTCGAAGAACGTCGCCGTCCCCGCGCCGACGAAGCGCAGGCGCACGCGTTCGCCGGGCGCGGCGATACCGGTCCAGTTGCCGGCGGGCGGCGCGCCGTTCATCAGATAGGTGTAGGTCGCGGCAGAGACATCGCTGTAGTCGGTCGGGTTCATCCGCGAGCTGTTCCACATCCGCCGCCGCTCGAGCGCCTTCCCAAGGCCCATGGCGCCGACATCCTTGAGGAAGTCGCCGGCTGTCGGCTGCGCAAAATTATAGTAGCTGCTCTGCTTCTTGAGATTGAGGAAGATCTGCAGCGGCGGCTCGTCCGACCAGTCGCTGAGCACGATGCAATAGTCGCGATCGGGCGCCCGCGCCGCCGGCGCCTGTTTCGGCTCCACGATGATCGCTCCATAGAGTCCCGTCTGCTCGGCGAGCGTGTGAGCGTGATACCAGTAGGTTCCGCTCTGGCGGACCTCGAAGCGATAGGTGAAGGTCTCGCCCGGCGCGATGCCGGCAAAGCTGATGCCGGGCACGCCGTCCATCTCCGCCGGCACGATGATGCCGTGCCAATGGATGCTCGACATCTCCTTGAGGCCGTTGCGCACACGGAGCGTGACCGTGTCGCCTTCGCGCAGGCGCAGGACCGGCGCGGGCACGCTGCCGTTCACGGCGGTCGCGATACGGCGTTTGCCGGTGAAGTTGACTGGCAGCTCGGCGATCTCGAGGTCGAACTCGGTCCCGCTAAGCTCGGCGGGCGAGACTGGGGCGGATCGCGCGAGAAGCGCCGGGGCGAAGCCGGCAACCGCGCCGCCGATCGCCAGCCCCTGGACGAAACGGCGCCGTGCGATCGGCCGGATATGTAAGGGAGACATGAACTGTACTTTCGCGAAGTCGGGTTCAGGCGAGGTCGAGGACGATCCGGCCCTCGATGTCGCCATGGTGCATGCGGGAGAAGACGTCGTTGATGTTCTCCAGCTTGTCTGCATGGACCGTGGCCTTGACCTTGCCGTCGCCGGCGAACGCCAGTGCCTCGAGCAGATCGAGCCGCGTGCCGACGATCGAGCCTCGCACGGTAATGCCGTTCAGCACGGTGTCGAAGATCGACAGCGGGAAGTCGCCCGGCGGCAGACCATTGAGCGCGACCGTGCCGCCGCGCCGGACCATGCCGAGCGCCTGCTGGAACGCCTTGGGCGAAACGGCGGTGACGAGCGCTCCGTGCGCGCCGCCTATCGCCTTCTTGAGCGCTGCCGAAGGGTCCTCGCTGTGCGCGTTGACCGTCAGTGTGGCGCCAAGGCGTGTAGCGAGGTCGAGCTTGCTATCGTCGATGTCGACCGCGGCCACATTGAGACCCATGGCACGGGCATATTGCACCGCCATGTGGCCGAGCCCGCCGATCCCTGAGACGACCACCCACTCGCCGGGTCGGGCCTCGGTGGCCTTCAATCCCTTGTAGACGGTGACGCCCGCGCAGAGGATCGGCGCAATGTCGAGGAAGTCGACATTGTCGGGAAGGTGACCAACATAGTTGGGATCGGCGAGGACATATTCGGCAAAGCTGCCATTGACCGAATAGCCGGTGTTCTGCTGTTCGTGGCAAAGCGTCTCCCAGCCACCCAGGCAATGCACGCAATGCCCGCAGGCGGTGTAGAGCCAGGGCACGCCGACCCGGTCGCCTTCCTTCACATGGGTGACGCCCGCACCGACGGCGGCGACATGCCCGACGCCTTCATGGCCAGGAATGAAGGGCGGGTTGGGTTTGACCGGCCAGTCCCCTTCTGCCGCGTGCAGGTCGGTATGGCACACGCCGGTTGCCGCAATCTTGACCAGGATCTGCCCGGGGCCGACCGTCGGGATCGGCGCGTCCTCGATGACCAGGGGCTTGCCGAATTCGCGGACGACCGCCGCCTTCATGGTTTTCGCCATGTCCGTTTCTCCTTTTGAGCGAGGGGTCAGAACAGGCCGAGCGCGTGCTCGTCATAGGAGACGAGCAGGTTCTTGGTCTGCTGATAATGGTCGAGCATCATCCGGTGATTTTCACGCCCGAAGCCCGACGCCTTGTATCCGCCGAAGGCGGCATGGGCGGGGTACTGGTGATAGCAGTTGGTCCAGACCCGCCCGGCCTCGATCGCGCGGCCCAGACGGTAGGCGGTGTTGCCGCTCCGGGTCCAGACGCCCGCGCCAAGACCGTAGGCGGTGTCGTTGGCAAGTGCGATCGCCTCCTCGACCGTCTTGAAGGTGGTGACCGCCAGGACGGGACCGAAGATCTCCTCCTGGAAGATGCGCATGTGGTTCTGACCCACGAACACGGTCGGCTGTACGAAATAGCCCTGGTCGAGCGCACCGCCCGGCAGCGCCTTGGCGCCACCGACCAGACACTGCGCGCCCTCGGCCTTGCCGATATCGATATAGCCCAGGATCTTGTGGAGCTGGTCCTCCGACGCCTGCGCGCCGACCTGGACCGAGGGGTCGAGCGGATCGCCCTGGCGGATCGCGGCGACGCGCGCCACGGCGCGCTCGATGAAGCGATCGAAGATCGACTCATGGATCAGCGCGCGCGACGGGCAGGTGCAGACCTCGCCCTTGTTGAACGCGAACAGCGTGAAGCCTTCGAGCGCCTTGTCGAAGAAGGCATCGTCCTCGTCGAGCACGTCCGCCATGAAGATGTTGGGCGACTTGCCGCCAAGCTCCATCGTCTGGGGGATCAGATGGTCGGCGGCCGCATGCATGATCTGCTTGCCGGTGACGGTCTCGCCGGTGAACGAGACCTTGGCGATGCGCGGATTGGCGGCGATCGCCTGGCCGACGGTCCGTCCCGGGCCGGTGACGACATTGAGCACGCCGGGCGGCAGGATGTCGGCGGTGAGCTCGGCGAACATCAGCAAGGTGAGCGGCGTCTGGGATGCGGGCTTGATGACGGTGCAGTTGCCCGCCGCCAGCGCCGGGGCGATCTTCCACGCCGCCATCAGCAGCGGGAAGTTCCACGGGATGATCTGGCCGACGACGCCAAGCGGCTCGCGAAAATGATAGGCGATGGTGTCGGCATCGATCGTCGAGATCCCGCCTTCCTCGGCCCGGATGCAGCCGGCGAAATAGCGGAAATGGTCGATCGCGAGCGGAACGTCGGCAGCGCGCGTCTCGCGGATCGGCTTGCCGTTGTCGATCGTCTCGGCAAGCGCCAGCAACTCCATATTATCCTCGAGCCGGTCGGCGACGCGATTGAGAATCCTGGCGCGGTCGGCGGGCGAGATCCTTGCCCATTGATCCTTGGCGGCGTGCGCCGCATCGAGCGCGCGCTCGACATCTTCCGGCGTCGACAGCGCAAACTCGGCGATCTGGGCGCCATTGATCGGGCTCGTGTCCGCGAAATACTCGCCGCTCGCTGGAGCGCTCCATCGACCACCGATGAAATTATCATAGCGGTGTCGGAAGGACGCCGCAGCATTGATGGTCCCGATCGCCTTCTCGAACATCGCCTGTCTCCATCTTTACCGATGCCTGATGAAGTAGGCCTTCTGATGAGACGGCCTATAAGTAAGTTCCGCAGACAAAAATCAGGCAGAGTTTTTACGAAGCGCCAGGCTGGACACGCAAAAGAAGCCGATGATTTTCTCATCAGCTCATAGATTATCTCGTCGCCTAAGCAGGCAATGGCTCTCGCCATTCAATCGCGGCGCAGAGGTCACTGAAGTTGATCCGGCCATGCTTGGTCGGACCTCTTAATCGTAAGCGCGGACCCGCAGCTCGGTGCCAACTCCTGGAGCTTTACGCATCGCGGGCTCCTCTCTCTCGCGGTGGACGCCTGCTTCTCGTTATGAAATCCTAGAAACTTGGAACACCTCTTGAAGAACAGGCCCGCCGCGGGGGCAGCGGCGGGCCCTCAGCCCCAGGGGTCTGTTCTCGGGGCTGGAAACCTCACATGTCGCTCATCGGCTTGTCGGCCATAGGCGTGGCCGGTTTCTTCTTGGCGGCCGGCTTTGCCTTTTTCATCGGCATCTTGCAGCAACCGCTCTTGGGCTTGCCAGCCTTGCTCGAACCGCTCCCCTGCGACGAGCCACCAGACATTCCGGCCATGCCCGCAGCGCCCTGCTGGCCTTGCGGCTTCTGCATGCCGGCTTGGTGATCCTGCATCATTTGGTCGTGCATCTGCTGCCCTCCATGATCCATCCCCTGCTGATGGGCATGGGCGGTGGATGGCTTCGGCTGCGCAGGGGCGTGCTGGGGCGCGGCGGGTGCCGATTGCGCCAGACCCGCGCCAGCGAAGTTCAGGGTCGCCAGGCAGCCGATCGCGCCGACTAGAAGTTTCGTCTTTCGCATTGTGGTTCTCCGCATGATGAGTCCTTGCCCGATCGCCGTTTGCGACCGCGACCATACCGACCCCTCATGCGGGCTTGGCCCTTTGGTCTGAATACGTAAGTTACGAATCCGCACTGGATCAGGACTGGCAGGCCCGCGATCTTGCGGGCGAAACCATGGTCCAAGGGTCCAGCGGATTCATGACTGCATCGCATTAAAGCTCGTGCAGACCTTTATTCTGAAACGCAATTGGCCCGCCGGGGAAACGGCGGACCAACGTTGCGGCCCGGTCAAACGATACCAACGCCTTGTATGGTGAGGCTTTGATCAACCGACCTCTGATGGGCTTTTGGTTCAGCACCCCCCGCCCGACCGATGCGACATGTCAGAAGCCCCCTCCTGGCTCCCCGATTCCCGCATGGCCATCCGGTGGCCTCGCATCATCTCACCGTGCATCTGGTCCTTGCCGTGCCGCATGCCCTCCATATGGGCCGTGCCGGACTGAGCCGGCGCAGGCTTGGCCTTGAGCGTCTCCTCGAGATCCGGCATGTCCGACGGCATGCCATCGGCGAGAACAGGCCCGGCACCGAGGGCAAGGAGGCCGAGGGCTGCGAGCGAAGTGATAACTACCGTTTTCTTGCGCACTATCGATTCCTTCAAGTCTGGTTTCCGTTCGACCGGCTTCAGATCCGGTCGTTTCTCGCTCCTCCGGGAGCTTGCCCTTGAGATGGTATCGGTCCTGACCCGGCAGTATACGTAATATGCGAAGCGGGTGGTCAGCCGGTCATGTCCGCCATCATTCGGCAGCTCGCCGCGCATTTCTTGCAGGTGGCCGAGCAACGCGCGATCCGCTGGTCCTCGCTATGACGCCCGCATTCCTCGGCGCAGCGCTCGCAAGCATCGGCGCAGGCGCGGCACAGGATGCGGTGCAGAGCCGATTCCCGCAGCATCGAGTTGGCTGTCGCCTGGCACAGTTCCGCACAGTCGTTCAGCATGGCGATCAACGACGCGCTCGCCAGCGCGCTGCTTTGCTTCGTCAGCCAGGCGGCGGTTTCGAGGCACATGCGGTGTGAAGCCAGGCAATCGTCGATGCAGTCCGTCATCGACATCGCCATCCCTTCCATTCGATGCTGCTGCCCCGCCGCCGGCGCAGCCAGCGTTCCGGCGGCGGCAAGGCCGGCGCCCGCCATCAGCAATTCGCGTCTCTCGATCATCATGCACCCTCCATCGGCTATCCCTTGCGCGGTGTGCCGCATCCGGCGGCCTCAGCCGTCGCCGGCGACCCATCCGACGCCGCACGCGCCTTCTCCCGCGCCATCCGGGTTTCCTCCCAGGGCCAGTGACCGTTGATCTCGACCCCGAGCGAGATGCTCAGGAAGGTCCGCACCAGCACAAGCCCGGCCAGCACGATGAGATCGTCGAGCGTCGGGTTGATCACCAGCGACTTGACGATGTCGCCGGCGACCAGAAATTCCAGGCCGAGCAGGATGCTGCGGCCGAGCGCCGAGCGGAACGTGCTATAGGCCTCGGTTCGGTCGCCCGCCCTCGCCCGCCGCGCAAACAGAAAGGTTGCGAGCCCCGCGCCGACCAGGATGGTCAGCGTGCCCGCCAGTTCCAGGCCGATCACGGCGAGCCGGAAGAAGGCGCTCAGCCAGTCGGCCTCAATGGTGATCATACCAGCCTCGCTTGCGGATATTGTTGAAGCTGTCGGTGGCGTGACAGGCATAGCATTGGTCGACGCGCGCCTTCGATCCGGCTGCGCGCTGCGAGACCATGCTGAAATGCTCCATGAAGTGACTGGGCGGCGCCTTATGGCACTCGGCGCACTGCGTCGAATTGACCGATGGATGGCGGTAATTGGCGATCTTCCAGCTGTCGGTCTTGTGGCAGCTCGCGCAGTCGGTGCCGAACAGGCCCTGGTGCGGATCGCGGAACGCATGGCAGCTCGCGCAATTGAGCGCGGTCTCGGGGGTCAGGCTTCGAGTGTTTGTCGACATGCCCGCCAAAGGCTGCCGCCACTTCGCCATGTCGAGCAACGCGGCGTGATCCATGCGGATGATGCCGCGCTCTCCCTCATGTTCGACGTGGCAGGAGGTGCACTGCGTCGCTTTCGCGTGGAACTGCGTCGACTGCTTCGTCCCGAAATCGGTGCCCGCATGGCAGGTGAGACAGGTCCGGGTTTCGACGCCCTTGCCCGGCGTGTGGCAGGCCGTGCATTGGCCGGCAAAGGACTGGTGCGCGCTCGAGAGCGGGCCGGGCGAGACGAGCTGCGCCACCAGGCCGGCATCCCTCGGCGCGTCCGATCGCATCCGGATCGCGACCGCGGCGACCATCACCAGCAGGGCTGCGATGAAGACGGCGTAGGAAAGACGCTGCCAGCTCATAGCCAGCGCAGCCCGTAATAGATCGCCGCGCCGACGTGGAGCGCGAGCAGCGCGAAGATGAGACAGCCCAGCAGGATGTGCAGGAACCGCCACCGCGCGAACAGGGTGTTGGTTGCCTCTTCGGCACGGATCGCGAATTCGGTATCGGCCAGCGCTGCGGCGATCCCCGCCTTGTCCTGGGGGCGCTGGCCCGCGGACGCATCCCCGGCGACGAACAGATAGCGCTTCCAGCCCGACAGCGGCGGGGCTGCGGTATCGGCCTGCGTCGGCGCCGCCGGCTCCTCGAGGAAGGCGGCGCGAAGCGAGGCCAGTTCTGACCTGCGTCCGCGCAGCGCCCGACCAAGCTGGGCAAGCAGGTAGCGGCCGATGAAGCCGGTGATGACCGTCATCAGCAGGAGGACGGTCAGAAGCAGGCCGACCGGGCTTTCGAGCTTGTGCGCGGCGTGGACCAGACCCAGGATCGGCGCCAGCACGCCGGCATAGATGTGGATGGCGAGCAGGGTTGGCTTGCTGACGACCCGGGAGAGCGCCTTGTCGACCCAGGCGATGTGCTTGGCCGCGACATAAGGAAGCGTCAGCAGCATCAGCACGAGCGCTGCGATCCCGATGATCCCGCCGGCCAGGCTACCCGGAAAGCGGGGCGACACATGCACGAGATAGCCGAACGGGAACAGCAGCAGGAACGCGACCAGCAGGCCCACGGCAATGTCGCTGCGTTCGCGCATCAGGCTTCGACCACGAGCGGCGTGCCCGTCCCCTTCGCCTGGCACGCGAGCACATAGCCTTGCGCCTTGTCGGCGGGCGCAAGGCCGGATTCGACCTCCATCGTCACTTCGCCCTGCAGCAGCTTGACCACGCAGGCGCCGCATGTGCCCGCACGGCATGCATAGGGGATCTCGACGCCCGCGCCCTCGGCCGCCTCCAGCACGGTCTCGTCCGCGGGCAAGGCCGCCGACACCCCCGACACGGAGAAGGTCACCGTGCTCGGCGCCACCTCGGCGCTCGGGGCCGGCTTATCCGCTGGCGGGGGCGCGGGCTTGACCTCGAGATCCTCGTGGTCGGCCGGCAGCGAGGCCGGACCGAACGCCTCGGTGTGCAGCTGCGCGTCGGGGACGCCGAGTTCCGCCAGCACGCCGCGCATCGCGCCCATCATCGCCGGCGGGCCGCACATATGGATGCGCCGGCTCGCGATCTCCGGCACCGCGGCCAGGATCATCTCGCGCGTGATCGGCCCTTCGGGGCCCATCCAGACGGTGCCGGGCGCGCGCTGCATCGCGGCGACGACATGGAGGTTGGGAAAACGGCGTTCGAGCCGCTCGAGCTCGTCGCGGAACACGAATTCCTCGGTCGACCGTGCGCCGTAGAAGAAGAAGATATCACCCTTCCACGCGGTGTCGGTGAGATAGCGCAGCACCGACATCATCGGGGTGATGCCGACCCCGCCCGCGATCAGCACGATGCTCTGGGCATCCGTTCCCGTGAAGGTGAAGGCGCCGAACGGTCCGCTGACCTTCAGCAGATCGTCGGCGACGACCTTGTCGTGCAGGTATCGCGAGACCACGCCCTGCTCCTCGCGCTTGACCGTCAGTTCGACATAGGCCCGCTGGGTCGGCGAAGAGGCGATCGTGTAGGAACGGCGCGCGGTCTTGCCCGCTTCGGGCTCTACCTCGACCTGCAGGAACTGGCCCGGCAGGAAGTCGAACGGCAGCCGGTCGGCGGTCGGGTCCGCGAGCCGGAAGGTCAGCACGCTCGGCGTCTCTCGCACGATCTGGACCACGCGCAGCTGCCCCGCCCAGCTTTTGGGCTTGCGCAGCGACGCCCCAGCGGGTGCGGCCGCATTGCTCGGCGCGAGCCCGGCGCTGTCGGCAACGGGTGCAGGCGCGGGCGCAACCCTGGTAGCGGGAGGGGCAGCCTTCGGCTCCGGCTTTGCTGGAACCTTGGCGGTGGCGACACCGCCGGCGATCGCCCCGATCCGCCGCAGGCGGAAGATCTGCAGCGCGATAAGCGTGGCGCTCACCAGCCCCAGGAACAGCATGAGAAGGAGGTGCGAGGGCGAGATGCCGAACCAGTGATCGGCATGGCCGGGCGCGGCCTGGTCGATGTCGAGCTGATCGCGCAGCCAGGCAAGCCCGACCTCCCGGGGCGGCTGCAAGCCCCCGATCGCGCCCTGCGCGGCGGTGCCGGAGCGGAACAGGTCGGTTCCCTCGCGCAGGCGCCGCGCCGCATCGAGCCGGGCCGAGACCGTGGTCGCACGCGCGCCGTCGGCCGAGGCGGCGTTGATCATCGCCAGACCCGTGCTTACCCGTTCGCCGGCCTGCGCAGCGACCCGCTGCCTTGCCGCTTCGTCAAGCGCGGGAAAGGCGAGCAGCTGCGAGATGAAGCCGGTCCGGCGCGATTCGTGGCCGTGCTCATTCTCCCCTTCCCCATTGATCATGCGATCCATCATGGGGTTCATCATCTTCGCCATGTCCGACGACCCCGGCTCTGCCGGTGCGGACATGCCCCCGCCGGCCGGCATGCCTGCGCCATGATGCGCGGCATGATCCTCGCCCTCCTGCGCGCCCGCGCTCGCGGACAGGCTGAGAGCGATTGCGCAGCCGAGGCTCAAGCGTCGAAGGCTGATCCGCCTGGACATCCTCATCCCCTTAGTGTGCGAGCCTACATATCCTTCATCGGCATCGCCGCATTGCCCGGCGCGGGATCGGGTGCCGGCGCGGTCTGGTTGCCGGCCCCGGCGCGCATCGCGTCATGGTCCATCGCCTGACGGTGATGCCGCTCCATCTCGGCCTGGTTGCTCATCGCGTCCATCGGCGCCGCGTCTGCAGCGTTGCCGCTGTCGGTCAGGACCGGGGTGGCGGCGACGCTGTTCGCCGCGGGCGGCACCGTCTGGTCGGCCTGGCGGTCGCAGCCCGAAAGCGCGAGCGCCAGCAACAGGCTTCCGCCGACAAGTGGAAGGGCTTTCTTCGCATGGTCGATCATGGCTTTGCTCCTTGGCTTGAAAACTGTGTCCGGGCGCCATCCCTGGCGTCCGGACCGGCTCATTGCGCGCTGCGCAGAATCCGGAGACACCGGTCGTGCGAGAGGTTCATCGGGTTGCGCCCCTGCCCCTTCATCTCGCCATGATCATGCGGCGTCTGGAGACCCATATTGCCCTCCATCGCCCGGCAACTCTCGACCTGCGCCGAGGTCGGCCGCGTGGTCACACAGGCGCCTAGAAGCAGCGCCGGCGTGAGGACGGCGATCAAACGCATTTTCTTCATGACAAAACCCCTTTCGCTCGTGGTGATCGTTCGTCCTGCGCTGCCTGATGTTTCTTGTTATGCTGCTGGTCTTTCCGCCGCGCCGTCAGGAAGGCGAGGATCGGGCAATCGGAGACCGGCACTTCGCCCGGGCATTCGTCGGCGAGCATCCGCAGCATGTCGCGGATATCCGACAGGCGCTCGAGCCGGGCTTCGGCGTCCGCGATCTTGGCAAGCGTGATATCGAGCACGGCCTGGGCATGCGCGGTGTCCGACGCCCTGAGTGCCAGCAGCTGCCGGGCCTGTTCGAGTGTGAAACCAAGCTCCTGCGCCGAGCGGATGAAATTGACGCGCTCGAGGTCGGTCGCGTCGTAGAGCCTGTAGCCCGCTGCCGTGCGCGCGGGCTCGCGCAGCAGGCCCATCCGCTCATAATAGCGGATCGTATCCCGCCCCACGCCTGCGGCCGCGGCCAGTTCGCCGATCTTGAAATTGCCCATGTCATCCGCTCGATCATGCCGGTTGGACCATGGTCCAGGGTCAAGCGGTTTCGCTTTGACCCCGAACGGTCTCCTCGTCGCCGGCGGCCCGCTGCCCCGACGCGTCGCAGGGCAGCCCGTGCCGCCGGGCCACCGGCTTGTCAGTTCTTGCGAAGCTCGACGATGTCGTGCCTGGCAGGCGTGCCGTCGGCGACGGACACGTGCGCGAAGTGATCGTCAAAGATATGGTCGATCGTCACATGGCCGACGAGCTGGCGGTGATAGGTCGGCGCCACGCCCTTGGACGGACCCGGATGGGTCACGACGCGATAGACCTCGAGCTTCTGGCCGACCTCGGCGCCATCGGCCTTGCCGATGCAGACGACCGTGCCGTTGCTGCCCGTGTCGACGATCGAGCCGCGCATGAACAGGCTGTGCCCGATGCCCTGGGCCATAGCGGGGACGGCAGCAAGCATCGAAATGCCGGCAAGCGCGACCATGAGAGTTTTTCTGACCATATTCACCTCCTTGGATGGTAAGCCACCGCCCGGACTTTGCCGAGGGGAAGAGCGTCTCTTCAGGCTTGGGACTACGGTCCCGGGTCCAGCCTCGATATACGTAGAGGCCGCAGCCGATCTTCTTCCCCGGGCCGGATCTTTATTGACGCGGAGTTGACGGAATCAGCCGTCAGCACTTCAAAATCCGCGCGGCGCGAGACTTTGGTTGGCTGCGCCCGCGAAACCCGCTAGATATCGAGGCCCGTGAAACGCCTGCTCGCCCTCCTGCTCGTCATCGGAGCGCTGTCCGGTCTCTTCGGAGCCCAGATGGCGGCCGCGCACAGCGTGCCGCAGGCGGCAGGCGCGCCGCTGGCCAAGGGCATGGATGCGGACTGCATGGCGATGATGGCCAAGCAGCAGCCTGCGCCCAGCGAAAAGCCCTGCAAGGGCCTGACGCTCGATTGCATCGCCGCGATGGGGTGCGTGATCCCGCTGGTCGCAGCGGACCTGGCAGGCGGCGTTGCGCCTGCGCGTCTCTACGACGCGCCCAGCTTCTGGACGACCGACACGATATTGACCGGCAAGGCGGTTGCGCCCGAGCCGGATCCTCCCACCAGCCTTGCCTGATTGAACGAGCACGGGCTGCGCGCATCGATCGATGCGTGCGCGCCCGGTTTCCTTCTTTTCAGTCAAAGGTTTTCGTGATGATCAAACTGCTTCCGGCCGCCCTTGTGGCGGCCCTCAGTCTCGCCGCGCCTGCGCTTGCAACCGACGCGAGCCGCACGCCGCAAGGCCATTGGGAATGGCGGTCGGCGCCGCAATATGGTCCGCGGGCGACTGGCCCTGCGCGTGTCCGCATATGGGTGCCCGACAGCCGGGACATGGCCAGCTGCGATTGCGCGATGATGCAGGCAAGCGCCGCCGACTGCATGCGCGGCGCAGTCAGGTCGGACAAGGGCTAAACCCGCTCCGGAGCGGCGCGTCACATCTTGGCGCGCCGCCTCTGTCATGAGGGGATGATATCCATGATCATGATGCCGAGGCGCGCTGTGCGACGCCTGTTGCTCTCTATCGGTGCGACGCTTGCGAGCGCCTGGGCCGTGCCGGTGTCGGCCGGCCCGCTCACCTACGAGCAGGCAGTGAGGCTCGCTGCCGCCAACGCGCCAAGCCTCAAGGCGCGCGCGGCGGCGACAGCCGGCGCCCGCTCTTCGGCGGTCGCGGCCGATCGCCTGCCCGATCCGACGCTCGACCTGGGCCTGCAGAACTTCCCGGTGAGCGGCCCCAATGCCGGCAGCTTCACGCGCGACGATTTCACTATGGCGACGATCGGGTTCAGCCAGACCTTCCCCAATCTCGCCAAGCGCCATGCACGCGCCGCGCGCGCCGCGGCCGATATCGGTATCGCCGAGGCGGGCGAGCTGGTCGAAGGCCGCAACGTGCGGCTCGAGACCGCCCTCGCCTGGGTCGATCTCTATTATGGAGAACGCCGGCTCCGGCAGCTCGACCTGCTCGATGCCAGCCTCGACGACCTGCAGAAGACCGTGACCGCACGCCTGGCGTCGGGCAGCGCGCGCCCGAGCCAGGCGCTCGAGCCCGACCAGCTCCGCGCCGCCATCGCCGATCGCCGCGCCGAGATGGCTGCGGTGGTGGCGCAGGCGCGGGCCCGGCTCGCGCGCTATACCGGCGACCCCGACCCGCAGGCGACGGGCGACCCGCCGATGCTCGATGTCGATCCGATCCGGCTGCGGGCCGGGATCGATGCGCTTCCCGCCCTGCGCGCGCAGGACGCGCGGATCGCAGTCGCCGAAGCGGACGTGCGTCTCGCGCGCGCCGACAAGCGCCCCGACTGGAAGGTCGGCGTCACCTATGGCCGGCGCGATCCCATGTACGGCGACATGGCCTCGGTCGGCGTGTCGATCGACCTGCCGCTGTTCGCCGGCAAGCGCCAGAACCCCAGGATCGCTGCAAGCGAGAGCCTTGCGCAAGGGGGTCGGTTCGACCGCGAGGCGATCCGCCGCGAGCTGGTGGCGCAGCTCGACGCCGATCTCGCAGACCATGCCATGCATCTCTCCCGGTTGCGCAATGCCCGCGAGACGCTGGTGCCACTCGCCAGGCACCGCGCCGAGCTCGACCGCGACAGCTATGGCGCCGGCAAGCTCGACCTTGGCGCCGCGCTGCTCACGACGCTCGGGCTCGCGGAGGCCGAGGTCGAGGCGCTCAACCGCGAAGCCGACGTCGCGCGCGACGCGGTCCGCATCACTATCACCTATGGGGAGGAGCGGCCATGACGCTCGATAAATCCGCGCTGCGCTGGGGCGCATCGATCCTGGCTGTCGCGCTGCTGGCCGGCGGCACAGGCTATTGGGCTGGCCATCGCCAGGCACCGCAATCGGAGGCGACCACGCCCGCCGGGGCAGGCAAAGTCCTTTACTGGTACGATCCGATGTTCCCCAACCAGAAGTTCGACAAGCCCGGCAAGTCGCCCTTCATGGATATGCAGCTCGTGCCGCGATACGCGGACGGAGGAAGCGCCGGCGCGGCCCCCACGGTCGCCGTCGATCCCGCCGCGCGGCAGAGCCTGGGATTGCGGGTCGTCGCGGCGAAGATGGGCAGCCTTGCCTCGGCCCTCGAGGTCACCGGCACGATCGACTTCAACCAGCGCGACGTCGCCGTCATCCAGGCGCGTTCGGGCGGGTTCGTGAGCCGCGTCTATGCGCGAGCGCCCGGGGACGTGGTCCGCGCCGGCGCGCCGATCGCGGACCTGCTCCTGCCCGAATGGGGCGGCGCGCAGACCGAATATCTGAGCGTCAGGCGGCTCGGCAAGCCCGACCTCACCGCGGCCGCGCGCCAGCGACTGCGGCTGATGGGCATGTCCGACGGCCTCATCGCCAGCGTCGAGCGGAGCGGACGCCCGAACGGCGTGGTGACGATCACGACGCCGATCTCGGGCACGATCCAGACGCTCGACGCCCGTGCCGGCGTGACGCTCGCCATGGGCCAGACGCTCGCCCAGGTAAGCGGGCTCGGCACCGTCTGGCTCAATGCCGCGGTGCCCGAAGCGCGCGCGGGCGATGTCCGGGTCGGCCAGAATGCCAGCACCACGCTGGCGGGCTTCCCCGGCGAGCGCTTCGCCGGCCGGGTGATCGCGATCCTGCCGACCACGCAGGCCGACAGCCGCACGCTCACCGTGCGGATCGAGCTGCCCAACCGGGACGGCCGGTTGCGGCCGGGCATGTTCGCCAGCGTCGCGCTTGGCGGCGATGCCAAGCCGGCGCTGCTGGTGCCGAGCGAAGCGGTGATCCGCACGGGCAGGCGCACGCTCGTCATGCTGGCCGCAGGCGACGGGCGCTATCATCCCGCCGAGGTCCGCATCGGCCGCGAGGCAGGCGGCGAGACCGAGATCCTTGCCGGCCTGTCGCCCGGCGAGAACGTCGTCGTCTCGGGGCAGTTCCTGATCGATTCCGAGGCGAGCCTGTCGGGAATCGAGGCGCGGCCGATCGGCGGCGGTGCGGCATCGGCGACCATCGCCGCGCCGGCGTCGAAAGCCACGCTGTACGAGACGACGGGCAAGATCGAGCGGATCACGGCCAATTCGGTGACGCTCAGCCACGAGCCCGTTCCCGCGCTCGACTGGCCGGCGATGACGATGACCTTCGCGCTCGCCAATCCGGGCATCGCGCGCGGCTTCAAGGCGGGTGACCGGGTCCGGTTCGGGTTCGACCGGCCCCCGGCGGGACCGACGCTGCGGCATATGGCGAAGGTGGCGGGCCAGTGATCGCCCATCTCATCCGCTGGTCGGTGAGGAACCGCTTCTTCGTCGTGCTCGGCATGCTCGCGCTGGTCGGCGCGGGCCTGTGGGCGGTGCGCTCGACCCCGATCGACGCGCTGCCCGATCTTTCCGACGTGCAGGTCGTGATCCGCACTTCCTATCCGGGTCAGGCGCCGCAGATCGTCGAGAACCAGATCACCTATCCGCTCACCACCACCATGCTGTCGGTGCCCGGCGCCAAGACGGTGCGCGGCTATAGCTTCTTCGGCGACAGCTTCGTCTATGTGATCTTCGAGGACGGCACCGATCTCTACTGGGCGCGCAGCCGCGTGCTCGAATATCTCAACCAGGTCCAGGGTCGGTTGCCGGCCAGCGCCCGCAGCGCGCTCGGGCCGGACGCGACCGGGGTCGGCTGGGTCTATGAATATGCGCTGGTCGACCGCACCGGCCGGCACGATCTCTCGCAGCTTCGCGGGTTGCAGGACTGGTTCCTGCGCTACGAGCTGAAGACCGTGACCGGCGTGGCCGAAGTCGCCAGCATCGGCGGCATGGTCAAGCAGTACCAGGTGCTGCTCGATCCGGTGAAGCTCGCGGCCTACGGCGTAACCCACGCCCAGGCAGTGCAGGCGATCAGCCAAGCCAATCAGGAAGCCGGCGGCTCGGTGCTGGAAATGGCCGAGGCCGAATATATGGTCCGCGCCTCGGGCTATCTGAAAACGCTCGACGATTTCCGGGCAATCCCGCTCAAGACTGCGGCGGGCGGCGTGCCCGTCCGGCTCGGCGATGTCGCCACGATCCAGGTCGGCCCCGAGATGCGGCGCGGCATCGCCGAACTGAACGGCGAAGGCGAGGTCGCCGGCGGCGTCGTTATTCTTCGGTCAGGCAAGAACGCCCGTGAGACCATCGCGGCGGTCAAGGACAAGCTCGCCGATCTCAGGAAAAGCCTGCCGCCGGGCGTCGAGGTGGTCACGGTCTATGACCGCTCGCAGCTGATCGATCGCGCGGTCGAGAACCTCACCCGCAAGCTGGTCGAGGAGTTCATCGTCGTCGCATTGGTCTGCGCCCTGTTCCTCTGGCACGTCCGCTCGGCGCTGGTCGCGATCCTGACCTTGCCGCTCGGTGTGCTGGCCGCGTTCGTCGTAATGCGGTTCCAGGGGGTGAACGCCAACATCATGTCGCTGGGCGGCATCGCCATCGCCATCGGCGCGATGGTGGATGCGGCGGTCGTCATGATCGAGAACGCCCACAAGAGGATCGAACGCTGGGAGCAGGATCACCCGGACAGACATCTCGATGGCGAGATGCGCTGGATCGTCGTCACCGAGGCGGCGGCCGAGGTCGGGCCGGCGCTGTTCTTCAGCCTGCTGATCATCACGCTGTCGTTCATTCCGGTCTTCACCCTGGAGGCGCAGGAAGGCCGGCTGTTCGCGCCGCTCGCCTTCACCAAGACCTATGCGATGGGCGCGGCCGCGATCCTGTCGGTGACCCTGGTGCCGATCCTGATGGGCTGGCTGATCCGGGGCCGCATTCCGGCCGAGCAGGCCAATCCGGTCAATCGCTGGCTCACCAATATCTACCGGCCCGCGATCGACTGGACGATGAAGCGGCCCAAGGCAGTGCTGCTGATCGCGGCTCTGGTGTTCGCCACCACGGCCTGGCCGCTCAGCCGGCTCGGCGGCGAGTTCATGCCCAATCTCGACGAGGGCGACCTGCTCTACATGCCCTCGGCGCTGCCGGGCCTCTCGGCCGCCAAGGCGAGTGAGCTGCTCCAGCAGACCGACCGCCTGATCAAGACCGTGCCCGAAGTCGAAAGCGTGTTCGGCAAGGCCGGCCGCGCCGAGACCGCGACCGATCCCGCGCCGCTCGAAATGTTCGAGACGACGATCCAATTCAAGCCCCGCGACCAGTGGCGGTCGGGCATGACGCCCGAACGCCTTGTCGACGAGCTCGATCGCCGGGTGAAGCTTCCGGGTCTCGCCAATATCTGGGTGCCGCCGATCCGCAACCGCATCGACATGCTCGCGACGGGCATCAAGAGCCCGATCGGGGTCAAGGTGTCGGGCAGTGACCTCGCCGAGCTCGACCGCATCGCGCATGATGTCGAGACCGTGGCCAGGAGCGTGCCCGGCGTCAGCTCGGCGCTCGCCGAGCGGCTGACCGGCGGACGCTATGTCGATGTCGACATAGACCGCGCCGCCGCCGCGCGGTTCGGGCTCAACATCGCCGACGTCCAGGCCATCGTCTCCGGCGCGATCGGCGGCGAGACGATCGGCGAGACGGTCGAGGGCCTCGCCCGCTATCCGATCAGCGTGCGCTATCCGCGCGAATTGCGCGACAGCCTCGAAAGGCTGCGGGCGCTACCGATCCTGACGCCCGCGGGCCAGCAGATCACCTTGGGCACCGTGGCAAACGTCTCGATCGCCGAGGGACCGCCGATGCTCAAGACCGAGAATGCCCGGCCTTCGACCTGGGTCTACGTCGATGTGCGCGGGCGCGATCTTGCCTCGGTGGTCGGCGATCTGCAGCGTGCGGTGGCGAAACAGGTCAGGCTCTCGCCTGGGGTCAGCATCGCTTACTCTGGCCAGTTCGAATATCTCGAGCGCGCGGTCGACCGCTTGAAGCTGGTCGTGCCCGCGACGCTGCTGATCATCTTCGTGCTGCTCTACCTCATCTTCGGCCGCTTCGACGAGGCGGCGCTGATCATGGGGACGCTGCCGTTTGCGCTGACCGGCGGCATCTGGACGCTTTATCTGCTGGGGTTCAACCAGTCGATCGCCACCGGGGTCGGGTTCATCGCGCTCGCCGGCGTCTCCGCCGAGTTCGGGGTGGTGATGCTGATCTATCTCAAGAACGCGCTGGCCGAGCGCGGCGCACATCCGGACGCTGCCGAGGTCGAGGCCGCCGTGCGCGAAGGCGCGCTGCTGCGCGTCCGTCCCAAGGCGATGACGGTGGCGGTGATCCTGGCCGGCCTGCTGCCGATCCTGCTGGGATCAGGCGCGGGTTCGGAGGTCATGAGCCGGATTGCCGCGCCGATGATCGGCGGCATGCTGACCGCGCCCTTGCTCTCAATGTTCGTCCTGCCCGCCGCCTACCTGCTGTTGCGCCGGCCCAAGACCGATCCCATCCCTCAACCCGTTTCATCATGAAGGAGAAGACGATGAACCATGCACGACTGACCATTGCCCTCGGCCTCGCCGCCCTGACTGCCGCGTGCGGCAAGAAGGCGGAGGCCCCCGTTGCGACTGAGACCAACGAGGCGGCGCCCGCCGCGACCATGAGCGGCGACATGGGCAACATGTCGATGGCGCCTGACGCGAACGCCGCGATCAAGGCCAAGGGCCATGGCACCGTCACCGCGATCGACAAGGCGGCAGGCACGATCACGCTCGATCATGGTCCGATCCCGGAGGCCAAGTGGCCCGCGATGACGATGGCGTTCAAGGCCGCGCCGTCGATCACCGATGCGGTCAAGGTCGGCGACAAGGTCGATTTCGACCTCTCGCTCAAGGGCAGCGATGGCGAGGTCACCGCGATCGCAAAGCAGTGATCCGCTAAGTTCGACCGGAAAAAGCTGGTTGCGGCGCCGCTCCCGGGCGGCGACGCCCGTGCCGGCCGTCTGCCTGGCTGTGCGCCCGGTCGACGGTTGCGACCGGCAACGCCCAATGCCAGCGGCGTTTCCCTGCGCGATCACCGACAATTTGAGCACGCTTCGCGGATCGCACATTGAACGTGCAAGCCGCCCTTGCTCGCGATAGCCTGAACGGCAAGGAGCCCAGTTTAGATGACCCAGCCAGTATGACCTTGTTACCCGCGACACATCATGATCTCGTGAGCGAGCTTGTCCGTCGTTGGCGAGACGATCCCGGCGCCACCTATCGCTCCTGGTTTCTGTGGGACGAACGGCTGAAAAACTTCCGCTCCATCCGTCGCGGGCTGCAGCAGGTGGTCGCAGAAATCGAAAGTGGGCGGTTCGGCGTCGCCTATCGCGGCTCGTCACTGGAAACGGTTGTCCACTCGATCGCCGAACAGCGGCAGATCTTCAAGGGCGCCGACCATGCCTGGCTGTGGAAGCCCAAGCTGCGCATTCCAGACATCTACGAAAGCCCGGACAACCAGCGGGCGTTCGGTCGCCTGCTCGACAATTGCTCGTGCTGCGATACCGCCGAGGAGATCATCAGCCACATCCGCAGCATAGACGCGCTCAAGATCAAGGGGCTGGGGCCGGCGGCGGCCAACCTGCTCTATTTCCTTCACCCGACGCTGGTGCCGCCCTTCAATACCGCGATCGTCAAGGGCTACAATGCCGTCACCGGCGCCAAGGTGAAGCTCGGGTCATGGGATCATTTTCTCGCCATGCGCGCCGGCATCCTCGACCTCAACGACCGTTACCGCGAGTTGCTCTCCAACGATCTCGGCGCGATCGGCGGACTGTTGTTCGACATTGGCTCGGGCCGCTATCCCGCGCCACCGCTGGAGGATGACGCAACGGCGGCCGACGACTGGCTCGGCAGATTGGAACATGCCAGAGCGGAGGCAAGCCGGCTCGACAAGACAGCCGCCGCGCAGGGCGAAACCGATCGCACGCACGCCGAAATCCAGGCCTGGCTGCGCGACCTCGGCCATGCCCTCGGTTACGATGTGTGGATCGCCGCCAATGACCGCGGTCGACTTCACGCTGGCTGCCCGCTTGGACAGGGATGCCTCGAGCGCCTTCCAGACGCCATTGCGACCTCTCCCGGAGCGGACTCGATCCGCCTCATCGACGTGTTGTGGCTGGCGAAGGGTGGCGACGGCGTCGCCGCCGCGTTCGAGGTTGAACATTCGACCTCGATCTACTCGGGGATCGTGCGCATGCTCGATCTGGCGCTGTCGGGGAGCGATCTGCACGCTGCCGCCGGGCTATTCCTGGTCGCACCGAATGCGCGCGAGCAGGACGTTCGCGCGCAACTCCGTCGCCCGGCTTTCAGCCGTATTGCCGATCTCGACTTCGCCTATCTGCCCTATGGCGAGCTGGAGAGAAACAGGGACGCGATCGCTCGTTTTGGAACGGGATTGAAGGCCATCAAGGCGATCTCAAGCCCCCTTCCCTGAAAGGGGGCGTTTGCGGGAGGGGGCGGAATCCTACGCCAAGCTCGCCCAGATAGCCGGCGCGAGATCTTACTTGTTGCTGCCTTCTACGGTCGCGCCAGAAAGGCGACGGCTCAGTTCTATCCGGCGATGGCTACGCATTTTGAAGGTGTCTGGCCCAACGCGCCGATACTCAATGAAGCCGAGAGAACGCCAAAATCGCTCTGCCGCTTCATTCGCTTCCAGCACGGCCAACCGAATCTCTGTGGCACCTCTCGCAGCGGCCCAGCTTTCGACCGTCGAGTAAATTGAGCGTCCGACGCCACGACCACGCTGTGCGGCATCTACGATCATGAAGCCGAGATACCATGTGCCATCACGCGGATAATCGCGGAGGATGGCCGCGATTGCATATAGGCCGCCAGGCCCCTTCCATCCCAGGACAGCTTGATTGTGGGCGCTCTTTTCGGGCGGCACATCGGAGAAAAGCTCGCGAGCATCGTCCAGCGTGGGCGCGGCCCCGTCCTGCAACAGGAAATAGTCGCTGCAACGGTTGTACAGGTCTGCAACGTCTGCGGCGTCCGCTTGGGTAAGTTTGATCGGGGCTCCCGTCATCATCATCGCGTTTTGGCAGCAAGCACGCGCTGACCGTAATCCCGGAGTTCCCCGTTGGGACCGACATAGCGGTAGAGAGTGACGCGCTCGATCCCGAGTTCCTTGCAGAGGTCGGAAACGGACGTGTCGCGTTGGGCCATAGCAGCCTGAGCGAGCCGGGCTCTGTTGCAAAGATTGGCGGCAGTCAGAGGTAGGCTGTCGCTCTGCGCCGA
>NZ_CAJHOG010000010.1:0-73165 GCF_905120495.1 Sphingobium sp. S6
CCAAAATGAAGACGAACAGATAATCTGCATTCAATGCGTTCACTGACTTATCCCCCTGTTGTCAGGCAGCCGCTGCCTGAACGAAGCGCGGGTGAACAATTTCGCCATGGCGGGTCAGCGTCACCGCTTCGATCAGCGCGTCATCGGTGGGCATCGCCAACCTTCTTTCCGACTTGTCCCAATAGGCTTCGATGAAATTGTAGCAGTTGCGAGCGAACAGGTTCGATGCGTCCACGGCGACCTGCGAAGGCCCGTCGACAAGCCCGATGATCTTGACCCCGTGACGCATCACCATTTCCCCGGCGATGGCCCCCTCCACATTCCCGCCGCTTTCGGCTGCCAGATCGACGACCACGCTGCCGGGCTTCATGCTCGCAATCTGCGCATCGCTGATCAGACGGGGGGCCGGCCTGCCGGGAATGAGTGCGGTCGTGATGACCATATCCTGTTGCGCGATGTGCCCGCTGACCAGCGCGGCCTGCCGCTGCCGATAGGCTTCGCTCATTTCTCCGGCGTAGCCGCCCACCGCCGCGGTAAGCTGGTCGCCATCCTGGATTTCTTCAAATATGGGTTTGGCGCCCAAAGACATGATCTGCTCGCGCGTTTCAGGGCGAACGTCGGTGGCGGAGACAACCGCGCCCAGCCGGCGGGCCGTGGCAATTGCCTGAAGACCTGCGACGCCCACGCCCATGACGAACGCCTTGGCAGCGGCGATCGAGCCTGCTGCCGTGGTCATCATCGGCAGGCAGCGATTAAGTTCGGTCGTGGCCCGTGCAACGGCATGATACCCGGCAAGATTTGCTTGGCTGGACAGTATATCCATGGCCTGAGCGCGCGTCGTACGCGGGAGCAGTTCGAGCGCCATCGCCTCCACCCCCAGTTCGGCATAGGCCGCTATCCGCGCCGGATCAGCGAAAGGCGCCAAGCCGCCTATCAGCTTCGTTCCCTTACGGACCCCCATAAGATCAGCTGGAACTGGCGGGCGTACCGTGACCAGAACATCAGCCTGCGCCAGCGCTTCCTTGCGATCCACGATCGAGGCACCCTGCGCAGCATAGGCTTCATCCAAAAAGCCTGCCGCAGAACCTGCGCCGCTCTCGACCACTGTCGATAGGCCAAGCTTTGTGTATCGCGCGACGATCGAGGGAGTGATGGCTGTGCGATGCTCACCAGCCACCTGGTTGGCCAGGACGGAAATCTTTACCATCGATCCTCTCTCTGCGTCAGTCAGATCGCAATGCTCACCGCAACTGATATTTGGCTAATGCGGAGGCAGTCGTCCTTTGGCCTCAGGGGCCGCATTTGATAATGCCTTTTATCTGACATCTGTCAATTAATAATAACATCACCCTCTTCAGAGCGGCAGTCGTAGGGCAGGCGCAATCGCAGGGTCGGCGCCTGCCCCCCAATCCTCAAAGCGAGATGCCGCCGTCCACGCAGGTGATCTGCCCCGTGACGTAGGACGCCTGCTCGGACGAAAGATAGAGCACCATGCTGGCAAGCTCCTCGCCCCGGCCAGGCCGATTGCCGAGACGAATGCGGCTGGTCATCCATTCCAGCGCTTCCGCACCCGCTTCGCCGCCGGTCATCGCGCGGCCTGGATCATCCAGCGCAGCTTCCGTCTTGTCGATCGCGCCCATGCCGAAGTTGAACCAGCCGAGGCGAACGACGTTCGCGCGCACGCCGTAGACCGCCTCTTCCGCCGCCAGATAGAGCGCCATGCTTTCCAGACCTGCCTTGGGCACTGCGGATTGGCCGTCACGATCGAAGCGGCGGGCGTTGCCAAAGCTGGTGCAAATGGTGATCACACCCTTGTGCGCACGCATCTGTTCCTTCGTGGCGCTGATCACGTTGAAGAAGCCGAATAGCTCTGTCTTGACGAGGAATTCCATGAAGCCCGGCTTCACGTCAGCCAATTGCAATGTATTGTCCCACATCGGACCGGACGCGTAGATCACCGTGTGGATATGCCCGAAGCGTTCCACTACTTCGCCGACGCATTTTTCCACGGCCTGCAAGTCGGTAATGTCCAGCTTGCTGGCCGCCGCTGTCACGCCTTCACCTGCCAGTTCATCCACGAGCGCATTCGCCTTGGTTTCGTTACTGTTATAGGTGAAAGCGATGCTGGCGCCAGTCTTCGCGAAAGCACGGACGATTGCCGAGCCAGCGCCGCCGGTTCCGCCGATGATGAACACGGCACCTTCACGACGTACCGTCAGATTGTAGCTCATTTCCTTCCTCTCCATAATATGGCTGCAATTGCCCGATCGCCGACATACGCATGTCAGCGCCCGGAGTGCTGAGAGCTTAACTGACGATTGTCGTTCATTTAGTCAATCACCAAAGCGTGAGCCGGAGCCCGGAATGGATATTCTCACCGCCCCATCCGGGCGGTCCACGCATTTATGAATTTGACGAATGTGGGCACATCCTTTACCAGACAAATGTCGGTTGCTTAAAAAGTAACGGCGGAGGAGCAGAGCATGAGCCGCTCCGGGTAGAGGGTGAATGACCATCAACAGGCCACCGAAAGCGCTGCATAGCCTTAGCCCTGCTGACTTCAGGGCAAGGAATGGTGCAGGTTTTCGCGCCTGCGACATGTTTCCGGGCCAGTTGAAGCCGACACGATCCAAAGCCATCGGCCATGATCAGATCACTCGCGCGACCACCCTCAACATCGAATCAATGAACTGACAAATGTCTTTGAAGGAAACGACGATATGAGTGATTTTATCTTCACACCCGCCCTCGCCATCACGCAGATCGCTTTCGTGGTGCCAGACGCTATCGAAGCCGCCCGCGCTCATTCCCGCCGCTATGGGTCAGGGCCGTTCTGGGCAGTCGAACATTATCCGCTTCACGTGCACCGCTATCGCGGCAAGGAAAGCGTCATAGATGTCACCTCCGTCTATGGTCAGTGGGGCAATATCACGGCCGAATTCGTGCAGCAGCATGACGACGAACCGTCCGCCTATCGCGATCTCGTGAAGAAGGGCGAGTCACGCATCCACCATTTCGCGATGTTTGTCGACGATCTCGACAAGCGGATCGCTCAATATGAGGCTGAGGGCTGCGAGGCTGCTCTTTATGGCGAAACCTTCCCCAATCGGCTGGGCCGCTACGCCATCATGGACACGTCAAAGCAACTTGGCGTGATGACCGAACTTTACGAGGAAGAAGGCACTCGCCCCTTCTACGACCATTTGAAGAAATCCGCCGAAGGCTTTGATGGGACGGATCCGATCCGCCGGATGCAGTTCACCGACATCTAAGCTGATGTGGAGCCGCCCCGGCATGTAAGGCGGGGCGGCTTTTCCATGCCCAAGGAGATTTAGGCAAGCCGCCGTCAGACCCGCATCCGTTGTGCCCGACAGCCTATGTGGCTCAGTCGGGCTGTAGTCATGGCTTGCTGTTAGGCGCTTCCAAAGATCCGCACGCGGCTATCATGCAATCAGCAGCGAAAAGGGAGGGTCGCTCATGCGCCCTCCCTTGCCTGTTGCCGCATTGTTTCAGACGCAAGCATGGGCTCCGCCCCGCGCTACGTTATCTCGTCAACTGCTCAAATGCGCCGTCGCGCGCGCAGCGATCTCGCCGAGTTCGGACAGGATTGGGTTACGACGGAGCGTAAGCCCGCCATTCACTTGAAGATTCTGGCCGGTCATGAAACATTCATCCGATGCAAGCCACACGACGGCAGCCGCAATGTCTTCGCGCGTCCCCAGGCGTCCAAGCGGATATTCTTTTGCGAATGCGTCGATCAGCTCTTTCACGCTGAAGCTGTCGCCCGCCATCGGCGTTTCAGTCAGGCCGGGTGAAATGGAGTTCGCCCGGATGCCGCGCGCGCCATATTCGTTAGCCACGGTGCGGATTACATGATCGATCCCGGCCTTCGTGCCCATATAGGCCGCATGATTTTCGAGCATGATGGTGGCGGTGGCGGAGGAAATTTGGATGATCGATCCACCCTGCCCCATCACCCGCAACATCGCCTGAATGAAGAAGAAGGGTCCCTTGAACTGGATGCCCATGATCTTGTCGAGATCGGTCTCGGTCGTTTCATGGGTTGGCTTCATCAAGCCCCAGCCAGTGGCATTGACGCCGATGTCCAGCTTGCCATAGGTCTTGACGGCGAAGTCTGCGGCGGCATCTACATCGGCCTTGCTGGTAATGTCCATCAATATGTAGTTGCCGCCGATCTGCTCCGCGATAGCACGCAGCGGCTCTTCGTGCCGGCCCGTCACGACGACCTTGCAGCCCTCCTGCGCCAAGCGTTCGGCGATTTTCTGACCCATATTGGCGGGTCCTGCCGCTCCGGCGACGAGCGCCACCTTTCCCTCAAGCCTCATCTGAACAACTCCTACATTTCAATTCTTGGTGGCAGCTTGCCCTTTTGGATCAGAAGCGAGCAGTCAGCGACACGCCCCACTGACGGCCAATCGACGGATTGGCGAAATCAATGAAAGTGCCTACCGCATCGCCGGACGTATACCCATCATATGTCGTGTTGTTGGTGACGTTCTTCACGAAGCCAGCCACTTCTATCGTCGTCGCGCCGGTGATGGGCAGCTCATAACGGATGCCAAGATCGATTTTCGTAACCGGCGGAATGGAACCACGGGGATCGTTCAGCACGTCGGTCTCGTAGCGACTGGTGTGGAAAATCGCCGCGTTTAACCCCACAGTGCCCGGCCCGGCGCCAAAGCTGTAGTCCGATATGGCGCCTGCCGTCCATTTCGGAACACGCCGCAGCTTGAGGCCGCTCAAGTCTCTCGTCCCTTGACCCAGGTCGCCCACGAAGTCCTTATATTTCGCGTCCAAATATCCAAGCGACCCCGTGATCGTCCAACCGCGCATCGGCGCCACGGCCAGCTCTGCTTCAAAGCCCTTATACTGCGCCTTGGCCACGTTCAGGGTCGTAGCGACGTTAGTCGTACCCACAACCTGGAGGACATTTTCCTGCTTGTCATCCAGCGTATTGTGGAAGGCCGAAAGATTGAGCCGAACACGCTTGTTGAAGAGTTCGGTCTTCAGGCCGACCTCATAAGCCTGCATCGTTTCCGGCTCATAAGCCTGAACAGCGGTAACAAGATTGCCGGGACGTCCATTGAAGCCGCCGGTGTTGTAGCCCTTGCTATACTGCGCATAGGCAAGGATATCGGGCGTGAACTTATATTGCAGATTGACCTTCGGCGTGAATTTCTTGAACTTCGCCCGGCCTGTGACCTGGCCGACCAAAGGACCGATCGCGTCATTGTCACGCGTCGGTGAAACGACCGGCGCCCAAAGGCTGTAATCCGTCGTCTTCCTGTCCCAAGTCTGACGCCCGCCGACGGTCAAGCGCAACTGATCGGTGATATCGTAATCAGCCTGGAAGAATAGCGCGAAGGTCTTGTTGGTCTGGAAAGTGCGATAACGATTCAAGGAGTTGAGGAACGCCACGCCGGGCGGCGTCGAGAATGTCGGCATACCGTTGGTGAGGATGACGTTCCCGTCCACATCCGTGTCCGGCAAGACTGCCGCATCCAGCGACGGGTTTTGCTTTTCGATGTACCGGTAGTTCATATAGAATGCGCCCGCCACGATGTTGAACGGGCCTGAGAAAGACGTCGCAAAGCGCGCTTCCTGCGAGAACTGCTTCGCGTCGACTGACGCCTTATCGCGGAACAGGGCGAAACGCGTCGCGTCAAAATCACTGGTCTGACGTTCGTGGAATTCCCGATATCCCGTGAGCGAAGTGAACTTCACTTCGTCGGTCAGGTCATAGGAGATTTCGCCAGTACCGGCAGTCAGGCGCAAAGAAGCGGGCAACTGAGTGGTTTCAACTTCATTCTTCCCCTTGTCGAAATCACTCAACGGGCGGCAGACGATTTGCGTCGCCGGGTTGAGGCAGGTAGAATTCATGCCCCCGAAATAGCCTGGGACGGAATAGGCGATCAGATCAGGAACAGGCGTGGCGACGTAAGGCGGAATGGCGCTGTCATTTTCCAACCGGTCGAACGATAGATAGATATTGAGCCGATCTGTCGGCGTTGCGACCGCGGCCAGCGTATATTGACGCACGTCGCGATCACCTTCGCGTCCGCCATCCACGATGTTACGGAACTGACCATTGTCCTTGCGCACGGATATGGCGGCCTTGACCGCAAGTATATCCCTGACGACTGGCGCCATGATATAGCCTTCATAATCATTCTGGCCAAAGCTGCCGATCGTGAAGCGCGCTTTTCCAGTCGTATCCGCGGAGGGGTCCGGACGCAGGCGAATGACATTGATGGAACCGCCTGTCGTATTCTTGCCGTTCAAAACGCCTTGCGGACCGCGCAGCACTTCCACCCGCTGCACATCGAAGGCATCTATCAAGGCGCCACGCTGAAAGGCGATGGGAATGCCGTCCAGGGTAATTCCGATGCCTGGTTCAACGCTGGGCAGGACGTCCTGAATGGAAATGCCACGCAAGCTGATCTGCGGAACGTCAACGGCTGCGCCCGAACGTGTGACGGTCATGCCCGGCACCAGGCCGCGCAGTCCCGTCAGGCCATCGACGCGGGCCTTTTGAAGCGTGTCATTGCTGAATGCCGAAACGGAGACAGGCACATTTTGCAGGGGTTCGGCGCGCTTTTGCGCCGTCACGATGATATCGGAGAGCCCGCCAGATTGCTGCTGCTGATTGGCAGCGGTGACATCCGGTGTTTGCTGCGGTTCTGCGGCCCATGCCGCCTGACCGCTTCCCATCGCAGCTGCCATCGCTATCGCCGACGAAAATGCCAAGCCTCGCATCATGTCCTCCCCATCCAACGCTGTTTCTTGATCACATGTGGCGGCGATCCTTGCCGGATACTCTTGTCGCTACACAAGTGTGCTAGCTAACTGCTTTTGAGCGGAGGGTCAACAGGTAAGCGGCCGCAACGAGCCGTAGCCGCGTTTTTATGTGACAGGTGACGGTTACTTTTCGGTTTCAGAGCCGAGAATAATGGGAGACGCGATATTTTTGCCGGAGCCTGCGCGCGCTTCGGCGACTCGCCTGTCCGTCTTCGATGCATCACGTCGGCGCTTGTATATCGGACGGTCGTCATTTATCGTCGCGTCGTGCGGTGGCAGAATATCGCGGCCAAGATCGTAAGGAGTGGAAACCAGATGAGCGTTTATCTTCAGGCAACGTTGGAACTCGATTATGAAACGCTTCCAATCTTCTTGAATATAGTTCCCGAGATGAAGCGTATTGCCGAAGGCGCCGGATGGGAGATGATTGCCGGGCTAGTTACCAAGATCGGTCGGGCCAATACTGTGATCCATCTTTGGAAATTGCCGGACATGAACGCATTCGATGCCGGAATACAAGCGATGGCGAGCGCTCCTGAAGGTGGCAAAATATATCAGGAAATCTGCCGCAGCGGCGCGAAGGAGACGTTGATCTTCGCCGATGCGGCCTCCTATTCCCCAGCACATTGAGCAGAAATGAAAGGCGGGAGGCTCAACGCTTTCCGCCTTTATCGCGATTCTGCGCCCCGGCAGCGATAAAGCATAGCTGCTGCTTACAGCTGATCCAGTTCCGCCATTATATCTTGCGGCAGGACTGTCATGCAGGCTTGCGCATTGGCATGAACCTGTTCGGGCTTCGTCGCGCCGGCGATTACCGATGAAACGAAGGGCTTGGCAGCGAGCCAGCCGAGCGCCAGCTTCGTCATGGGGACGTTTGATTTGCGAGAGATTTCTGCGAGGCGACTAACCTTCTCGAACCTTTCGGGCGTCAGGAACTTGTCGAAGAAGGGTATCTTCTTGAGCGTTTCCAGACGACCCGAACTCTCGTCACCGCCGAGATATTTGCCAGTCAGAAGCCCGTTGGCGAGGGGGAAGTAAGGTAAAAACCCGACTCCATGGTCGATCATCAAGGGCGCGAGCTCCTGTTCAATGTCACGCGCCAGCAAACTATATTCCGATTGGCAGGAAATAAACGCTGCACGATGCCTGGTGCCGGCAGCTTCCAGTGCTTCAGCCAGTTGCGCGGCGCTGTGGTTCGCGCAGCCGACATAGCGCACCTTTCCCTCCTGAATGAGCTGATCGAATGCGCCCAGCGTTTCCCCGATCGGAACAGCCGGATCGGGATAATGCAGCTGGTAGAGATCGACATAATCGGTGCCCAGGTTGGCTAGGCTCTCTTCCAATGCCTGTCGCACATAGGCAGGAGCGGCGCCCTGCTTATCGTCGCCGTCGCCAACCTTGTCGCCCACCTTGGTGGCGATGATCACGGAATCCCGGCGGCCCTTGAATGCTTCGCCCAGGATGCGTTCCGATTCTCCCGGCGGGAAGCCGTAGTTGTTCGCCGTGTCGAAGAAATTGATTCCGGCGTTGAGCGCAGCAGAGATCACTTCGAGGGATTTTTCCTTGTCCAGGAACCAGCCGAAATTGTTGCAGCCAAGACCGGCAACAGAGACCTTCAAGTCGGATTTCCCGAGATTGCGCTTTTCCATGTCGAGAATATCCCCTTTCAAGGTTGGCCGTATATGTACCGGATGGGATCTGAGCCGTCCCACCCTTCGGCGGCATCCCTCACCATTTTGTAAAAGTCGCTGACAACAGCTTCTTCATAAAATTCGGTCAGCATGCCGAACTCGTTGCGGGTGTCCATCATCGCATAAGGGCTGGGCTTGGAGTCTCCGAGCGGTGACACGACGGAATAGAGGATGTTATCAAAGCCCTTACTTTCATAATCCTTGATCGCCCCGTGGATGTCATCGACGAACACCGTCATATGGTGCACGCCGGGCCCACCCGTCGGATAAAGTTCCCGATAGGCCGACGGTGTGTCACAATGCTGCTCCACCAATTCGACCATCACGTCGCCCCATTGGCCGACGACACCTGTCGTATCGAGATCGATCTCCTTGCCCCGATAGGTTTGCAGGTCATGGGGAAGATGCGCGAGCACAAAGAAGGGGCCGGACCCGAAGCGGGCCATATGCCGGTGCGCCCATTCGATCGCGTCCGGTACAACGAATGCGATCTGCCGCACCTTCTTGAGTTGGCCTGAAACAGGGTCCAGGAACATCGAGCCTCTCCTTATTTTCAAATCGGCAATCGTTGGTTCACCACTGGAGGGGCGACGCACGCTGCGTTTCGCCAGCTACCCACGAAATCCGTCACACCATAGGCGCTGCGGGCGCGGGCGCCCGCAGACCATTCGTCATTCGGCGGCAATAGACATTTCATTTTCGGCGATAAGTTGATCGATGCGATCGTGATAGTGGGCGATCCGCTTTTCCTGCCCGGCCAATTCGGCGCCGTTCCATCCGCGCGAATGCATGCCGCGCTGTTGCGCCTCCATGATGCCCGCATCACCATCTAGTGTGATGCCAAGGCTCCCCTCGCCGAAGTTACGCCATTCGCGTTCTACAGGCGCGCGCGCGGTGTCGGCCACGCCACCCGCCGACGTCAGCATCTTGGTGAAGAAATCCTCCGTGCCCGTCGCATAGAACCACGTGTCGAAGGTGCATTTTTCCGGGTCCGTCGGGTGCGGCCAGGCGCGCAGGAACAGCATACCGTCCGAAAAACAGGTCAGCGTCAGATTGGGGAAGATCGAATAAAGGAAGGTGTCGGTCAGTTGCGCATCTTCCATCCGGTCGTAATGGCTATGGCCGCGCTCGACGCCCAGTTTGCGCTTCTGCGCGATGATCGCCTCACGGATCGCCAGCGGCTTGTCTCTGAAATCCTCTGGATTCAACTCCCAGGTCTTGAGGTCCTGAATCAGATAGTCGTCGATCGCCAGCTTGCCGTCCGGCAGATAGCGCGAGGGCTGGCTGCCCGGCGTTACAAGGCGCGCATGACCGTTCTTCAACGTTTCGATGATCGCGGTCACATAATAGGGTTCGTTCACATACAGCCCTTCAGGATGAGCCGTCGGGATGTGGTATGTTTCGCGGAAATTGTCTGAAATGATCTTCCAGTTACAGGGCATCCGCACAGAAATGGCCTGTGTGCAGTGCATCAGTTCGAAGGGATAGCGCGCTAAGGGCTCGTACAGTTCACCCAGATACTCTTTGAGAGGCATTGGGTTGGCATCCATGTTTACCCAGACGAAGCTGGCAAAGGTCTCGCTGTTCAGTTCAGCGAGCCGCTTGCGCCCGCACGGCGATCCGGCGCTGAAATCCTCGGGGTCTTGCGCGCTCAGGCACTCGCCTTCCAGCGACCATTTCCAGCTGTGATAAGCGCAGGTGAAGGACGGCATCGACCCTTCCGCCACCGACACCAGCTTGTTCCCACGATGCTGGCAGACATTGTAGAAGGCTTTGATGCCGCCGTCTTCCTGGCGCACCACCAGGATCGACTCCGCGCCGACCTCTTCCACCAGGAAATCGCCCGGCTCGGGGATCTGATCTTCACGGCAAACCACGAGCCAGCTCTTGGTCCAGACCGCATCCCATTCCCGCGCCGCGAAATCGCGATCGAAATAGCGCCAACCCTGAAGCTTTGAAGAACGCCCGGCTCCCGCCTCGGCGACCAGATTTTCCGTCATATCCATCTCCTGTCGATTCAATCCAGGCGCATCCCGGCGCGCTGATCCTGTTTCCAATCGTCCAGTCATATCTGGCGACCCGCATCGCACTCTTATGGCGATGGGCGGCCCGATCCCAGACGATCATGCATAACGGACAATTGTCCGTCAATAGTAGAGTAATTGTATCGGCCGGGGCCTACGTCCCGCTGACGCAGGCCCCTCCTTCAACTTGCTGACGGCTTGTCCACCGCCTGGGCAATCTTCATCGCCAGATCTTCAGCAACCGGTTTCAGCATCGGACCCAGCAACAGGTTTAGGACTGGACCGGTGGCGCCGCCCGCCTGGACGTTCAGCCTGAAGGTGATCTGTGTATTCGAACTGCCCGCCTCCGCCACCGGCTTCACCGTCTGCACGTCGGCACTGTTCGTCACACGCCGCAGCAACCAGCGGGATAGTCGCTCCCACAAAAGGCTCAGCCAGCCGCTCGATGGAGGCGTCGCAGAGCCGGTGGAAGCTGGCGCGGCATCGGGCACGCCGCCGCCGAGGTCGGTCGCGAGAAATTCACCCGAACCTGTGACAGGCTCCTGCAAGCCCTCCATGACGAAAGTAACCCGGCTAGGCTCGTTCCATTCCGTGACCTGTACCTTGAATTCCGCGCTGCGGGTCAAACCGCCCAGCTCGCCCTTCACCACCCAGATGGACTCGTCGCGGTTGATCTTCTCATGCCGCTGATAGCCTGTCAGAAATGGCGCCCAATTGTCCATGTCCTCCACGAAATTCCAGACCTGAGGCAGGGAGGCGGCGACCGTTGTAGTATGTTCGACTTCAGGCAATCTCGCCTCCTCTTCAGAATCTGTTGACGCTGGACGCTGCCTCGCGCCCCGCGATGTGGCCGAAGACGAGGCCCGGTCCGATCGTCGCCCCGGCGCCTGGATAGGCCATGCCGGTGAACCCTCCGGAAACATTGCCCGCTGCATATAGGCCGGGAATCCGACCGCCCCTGACATTCACAACCTCGGATCTGGCGTTGATCTTCGGCCCCCCCTTGGTGCCGAGGACCCCGGAATAGACACGGCAGGCGTAGAAAGGAGCCTGATCGACCGGGCCCAATGACTGGAGCGCCCCTTCGCGGGACGGGTCGCCATAATGACGATCATATTTGCTCTGCCCCCGGTGGAAATCGGGGTCCTCCCCACGCGCCACATTCGCGTTGAAACGCGTGACCGTGTCTTCAAGGCCATCAGGATCGACGCCGATTTTCTCCGCCAATTGGCGCAGCGATGGTGCGGATTCAAGCCACGCGGGAATGGGATCCCCGGGATAGCGCGTGCCGAAGGGATATTTGTCGAGGAAGCTCCCATCGAGGATGATCCAGGCGGGGAGGTTTGGATAATCGAACGCCACGGGATCGAAATTGCGGAAGGCGCGGCCCACATCGTTATAATTATGGGCTTCATTGACGAAGCGCTTTCCCGCGCGGTTAACCATGATCGAACCGGGGGAAGCCCTTTCGCCGACAACCATGCGGTTGAGCTGCTGCCCTTCATATTCATCCCCGGGAATGCGGATCATCGGCATCCACCAGGCTTCATGGGTGTTGGCCATGCTCGCCTGGGCTTCCGCTGCCATGATAAGGCCGTCGCCTTCGTTGTAAGGCGGGCTGAGCGGACCTTCGATAGAACCGGCCATGAGATCGGTCGCCATGTCCTTGTTCCACTCAAAGCCACCACTCGCGAGGATGACGGCACGGCGCGCGCCGATCCTGACCATGCGGCCATCCTGCTCGACCTCGATCCCCACGATCGCGCCATCCTCGATCACGAGGCGGCGGCCACGCGCGTTCCGGCGAAACTCGACACCCTTGTCTACTGCGCCCTTGATGAGCCCAGCCATCAGCGCCATGCCGGTCCCTACCATGCCCTTGGCAAGCCGGTCGCCGATCACCTCCGGATCCAGCATATTGGTTCCGTCATCGATATCAGTCATCGCGACGGGCAGCGGGAAACAAGGCGCCGAACGTAGGTGAGCGCGCAGTTCCCCCAATTCTCCCGCAGGGAACAGGCCGGGACTTACGGAGCGGCCGAAGGTGCCGCCGGGATGTTCAGGGTGATAGTCTGGAGTCTTCAGAGCCCGGAACGCCAGCTGCGTCTCCTCCTCAAGGAAACGCAGCACACCCGGCGCTTCATCGACATAGGCTTCGGCGAGTTCGACGTCCATTTTGCCGAGCGAAAGGCTGCGCAGATAGGTAAGAGCCTGCTCGCGCGAATCTGTGGTCCCCACTTCATGCATATGGTGATTGTTGGGAATCCACGGCACCCCGCCCGACACGGCGCTCGTCCCACCCAGTTTGTCGCTGCGCTCCAGCACCAGGGTCTGACAGCCGCGATGCTGCGCAGCGATCGCCGCCGACACGCCCGCCGCGCCGGAACCCATGACCACCACGTCGAAAACCTCATCCCATGCAGCCATTATAGCTCTCCAGTCGTTCGCGGTCCGCGCCGCGTCCTTTGTCGTTCATATGTGTTACGCATGGCTGCGTTCCCGGATCAGGTCCGCGGCCTTTTCGCCGATCATTATGGCGGGCATGTTCGTGTTTCCGCCCACCAGCGTCGGCATCACCGACGTGTCGGCAACCCTGAGGCCGCCAATGCCCCTGACACGCAGACGAGCATCAACGACGCTGTCATCGTCCGATCCCATCTTGCAGGTGCCGGCGGTGTGGTAATCCGCGTTCGCATTGGCGCGGATGAAGGCATCGATCTCATTGTCAGTCTGCACCGACGGGCCAGGTGACAGTTCATCGCCACGATAGGGATCGAAAGCGGCCTGGCCGAAAATCCGGCGGCACATTTTGATGCCGTTGCGGAAATCGACCATGTCGCGAGCGTCGCTCAGGTAACGGTGATCCACAACCGGAGCCGCCTGCGGGTCGGGTGACGCGAGCGTTACCTGCCCGCGACTGTGGGGCCGAACCACACAGACATGCGCCATGAAGCCATGCCGGGGCATCAGGCCGGTCAATTCGTCGTTCATCAGGGCGAGCACAAGCGAGAGCTTTATGTCCGGTTCAGTGACGTTGGGCTGCGACCGAATATAGGCAACCGCCTCCATACCCGTGCTGGCGAGCGGCCCCTTGCGCAGAACCAGATATTGGCCAAGTGCTAGCGCGCCTTTGAGCGGGCTGACATATTGATAATGGGACACAGACTGCGTGACCGCCTGCTTCACATAAAGGGAAAGATGGTCCTGAAGGTTCTGACCCACGCCTGGCAGATTGGACACTGGGTTTATGCCAAGCTGCGACAATGTCGAAGCGTCACCGATGCCAGACAGCATCAGGAGCTGGGGCGAATTGATGCCGCCGCCGCAGAGGATCACCTCACCATCTGCCCGAAGATCCAAATCTTGACCTTTTTCCCGGACGCGGACACCCACGGCGCGGCCGTTCTCGACCAGTATTTTGAGCACATGCGCGCCCAACCGCACGTCCAGGTTTGAGCGCGACCGGAACGGCTTTATGTAGGCCGTCGCCGCGCTCCACCGACGTCCTGCGCTGACGAACATATCGACGGGACCCGCACCCTCGCGAGCCGCCCCGTTCGTGTCGTCATTATAGGGATAGCCGGCCTGTTCGCAGGCTTGCAGAAACGCCTTGGCGAGCGGGTTGTGAACACCCGGACGGCTGATCCTGACCGGCCCGGAATGACCGTGCAACAGAGCGTCTCCGCCGGGTTCGTAATTTTCAGCCCGCTTGAAATAGGGCAGCACATCCGCATAGGACCAACCGCTGTTGCCCAGTGCAGCCCACCGGTCATAATCACTCGGCGTGCCGCGATCGTAGATCATTCCGTTGATGGAGCTGCCCCCGCCGAGAACCTTGCCCCGAGGCAAGAACAATATACGGTCGTTCAATTCCGTCTGGGGCGCACTTGTATAATTCCAGCTATGCTTTCCCGACATCAGGAGCGGCATCAGCCCGCCGGGAGCGTGGATGAAGGGGTCACGGTCAGCACCACCCGCCTCCAGCAGGATGACCTTGCGCCGACTGTCTTCCGACAGGCGGTGGGCAAGCGCGCAGCCTGCCGCCCCAGCGCCCACAATAATATAATCCGCGTTCAATGCCCACACTCCACCATCAAGGCCCGACCGTCGGGAACGGGATTCCCAATGCAATGGCTCACCGGCGCGCGTTGGCCTGAACGCAAAAGACCCTGCAACAATCCTACTCCCGCTAGGCGCGTAGTCCGCACCTGTTATCTATCGGTACCCTTCGGCATCCTGCACCTGTTTATGCGACTGCTGTCACGTGGCGCAATGGCTGCCTTCGCAAATATCTCAACCCACCTCCGCTGGCACCGCAACCTCGACTTGGCCATCCACGACACGTGTTTGGAACGTTCGCAGCGGCTTGTCCGTAAGCTGCCCCTTGGGATTGCCGGTTCGCAGATCGAACGGCATGCCGTGTTCAGGACATAGCACCATGCAGCGTCTGATGCGCCCACTGGCCAGAGAAAAGGCACGATGCGTGCATTCATTCTGCACGCAAAAAAACTCTCCATCCGCATTACACAGCAGAAGGTCCAAGCCGTTCACGCTGATCGGCTTGCTGCTGTTGTTCGGCAGGTCGGCCGCCGCCGCGACCGGAAGGAAATCGGCGTTCATGCTATGATCAAGCCTCCATCAACCACCAATTTTGGCATGAGCCATATGACGCCGTTAAGATGATAGGAACAGCCATATGAGCGACATCCTTCGGCCGACATAGCAGATCTGATGCCGTAAGCACGACGACGGCGAGATCGTCCGCAGCTATGGCCTACCCTTGGCGCTTGTGCCACCGCACCTCTCCTCACAGCTTGTTTCCGTGCGGCCGGAATCCAGCTCACATTGTTCAAAGACAGACAAATGTCACATACCATCATCTATCGCCGCAGCCATGGCCTGTAAAGCGATATCGTGCGCTAGGATACTATTTTTGCCACGTGACAATTGGCAGGTTTGGTGAGACTGCGCTTACTTGAAACTTCACCCCTCTATGCTATGGTTGAGCGATGACAAAACAGGGACTGGCGCCGCGTAAAGCCAAAGCGGAAAAAAATGCGACGAAGATCAAACCGCATAGTTTGAGAACGGATTCGGAGCCAAACACCCTTCAAACCCTTCAAAGTGAATTACTTTCCGAACGGGAGAAGCTGGGGCAGCGCGCGCCCGGCAGAGCCCGTGTCGACCGGATCATTGAGGCAACGATAGAGTTGCTCAAAGAGCATAAGCCGGCTGACATTTCCATTGCGATGATCGCCGACCACGGCGGTATCACCCGCACATCAATCTACTCCCACTTCGCCAGCGTTGATGAGATATTGGGCCAGATTGCAATTCGGTTCGTCCAGCAGACGGGCGTTGAAGTGGAGCGCTATGTGCGGCGACGCAAGCCGCAGAGCCTGGAACAACTGGTCACGTTGATGATCAAGGGCATCCAGAACTATTTCAACCAGCCCAATCCAGCGAAGCCGGGCGCACTGGCGCGTCACATTCCATTTGAATCGCGTCATCTGGTGCGTGACTTCGACAAGGTTGCAGCTCTGCCCTACCACACTTTGTGGCACACGGGATGGTCGATCGAACCACTGTCGGAAGAAGACCCGTTTCGGACACTGGTGATCATCCAGTCGGCAATTTTCGAAGCCAGTATACAGCAGCATGGTAAGATTACGGATTTAGCGGTTAAGCAGGCGACAGAAGTCGCGCTGGATTTCCTGGCGCGGGCCGAGGCGCGTTACGGCGCAGCGCCGGAAGAAGCCACGGCCACGGAAAGCAGGCAGGAAGACAGGATAATGGCGGCCGCGAGAACCCTCGCCGCACATGACGACCTCGCTCTGCTCGAAATGGCAACGGCTCAGATCGAATTGCTGGCGTCTACGGTGACAAAATTGTCAGCGAAGCCCGCGCCAAAGCGCCGCAAGAAAGTTTGACCGGAACGGCATCGACACAGCGCAAGCGCCGTTTCTCTGGTTGACCGCAGTCGGCGAAGCTACTCAACGGGCGAGAATGGCACTGGGAATGGCTGTCGCTGACGAGTCGTCTGCCACCCACGTCAACCCACCATTTAGAGCGGAATCCGTCCGGGAGCCGCACTGAACCAGCGATCATATGCCGACGCAACAGGCGAGGACTCTAAGCTCGCGCGCCCATTGTCCTAGTTTTCTGATGCCCGAAAGGTGCCAATTCGGTCCGGCGATTGCTAGCTTGGCCCTGTGGCCTATTATCGAACTTTCCATAATCACCGGATTGCGTTCTCATGCATCTGTGGCAGTCCAAGGGTGAGCCACCGGTAATTAGATTTAGTCGCGCGGCAAATGACGCGACAATGGAGGGGATAGCATGCGGACCTTTACAGGCTCTTCGCTGTTGGCGCTCATTTTGAGCGCGATCGGGACTGGTGATGCCTTGGCGCAATCTTCAGGCGGTGCGGCGCAGTCTTCTGCCGCAGAACTGGCGGACATCATCGTCACTGCTCAGAAGCGAGCAGTGCCATTGCAGGATGTGCCGGTCGCAGTGACGGCTTTCACTGGCGAGACGATGCGGGCGTCCAACCTTGATGCCCTGACCGGCCTGCGCGGCATGGTGCCCGGCATGACGATTTCACGATCCGGCGCAGCCCTCAACACGCCCCAGATCAGCCTTCGCGGCATCTCACTCCAGGACCCGAACCGCGCCGTCGAATCCGGCATCGGCTTTACGATCGACGGTATTCCGCTGGCGTTTCAGCGCGGCACGCTGCTTGATGCCTTCGATATCGAACGTTTGGAAATCTTGCGTGGCCCACAGGGCCTTCTGTTCGGTCGCAATACGACGGGCGGGACGGTGAACGTCATTCGTTCTCGCCCTGATCCAGACGCGCCCGTCAGCGGCAAACTGCGCGCGACGGTGGGCAGTTTCGGACGAACGGATTTTGAAGGCGTCGTGATGGCGCCGATCATTCCCGGCCTGTTGGCGGTAAAGGGCGCGATCGCGATCAAGAAGCATAAGGGTGAGTTCCGCAACAGCATCACGGGCGATCGCGAAGGCAAACGCGATATGCGGGATTATATGCTATCGCTAGTGGCAACTCCGTCCGACCGGACCAGCATCTATCTGTCACTAGAGCGGATGGAAGATGACAGCGAGGTGCCGCCCTACGTGCCTCTCCTCACTCCGGACCTTATTCCGCTGACCGGTCCCAAGCTGCTCACGCCCAATGGCTTGGGCACGCTGGGTTACCCAACTTACGTTTCAGGGCGCAATATCCAGTGCCTCAATCCCGCAACCTCAATCGTATGCAGGCCGCTTAGCAAAAAGCGCAATGACGTAGAGACATCGCAGTTTCCGGCTTATTACAATCTGAGCGCGATGACATTGGAAGTCGCTCACGAACTGGATGGCGTCAAGCTGGTCAGCCTTTCAGGCTATCGTGAAGACGAAGAGGACCAGCTTGGCGATTTCGACGCGACCCGCTTTGCGATCCAGCGGAACGACAAGCGGGAAAGCTCCTGGCAGTTTTCCCAGGAGTTACGCGCGGAAACGCAGTTCGACGGTCCGATCAACTTCGTGGCGGGCGCATTCTTCATCGAATATGCATTCACCGCGCGGCAATTCCCTTCCGTCGATCTAGCCGGATTGTCGGCGACGACCCCGCCGGGCACAGCCTTCTACAACTCGCTCAACGCCTACCGCATCCATCAGAAGAGCCGTTCCTTCGCGTTGTTCTTTCAAGGCGATTGGGACATCACTGATAAGCTGCGCCTGACGGCAGGCGCGCGGCAGACGTGGGATCGCAAACAGACTAACTTCACGCTCTGGGGACGCATCCTTCAGCCGATCCGCGACCAGTTCGTGCTCGGCCCGCAACAAGGCCCGGTGAACGCTTCGGTCAAGTTCGACCAACTGACGCCGCGCATCGGGTTGCAATATGATGTAAAGCCCGACCTCCTCGTCTACGCCAACTGGAGCCGCGGCTATAATGCTGGCGGGTTTAACGGCCGAGCAGGAAGCATCGTTAACGCCGTCATTCCCTATCGCCCCGAAATCATGGATGCCTATGAGGTCGGTTTCAAGAGCGAGTGGTTCAACCACCGCGTCCGCCTCAACGTCGCCGCGTTCCACAACACGCTGAAGGACAAGCAGGAAGATGTCCTCACAATCGCGCCTGGGGGAGCCGTTGTGACGGCGACCGTGAATGCCGCGAAGGCGCGGTACAAGGGCGTGGAGGCTGAACTCGCGATCGTACCCGTTTCTGGATGGACGATCACTGGATCGGCCGGTTACCTGGACGCGAAATATCTGAGCTTCGTCGGAAATCTTGCCGGACAGGGGCTTGCCGACCTCTCCGGCCTCAAGCTTCGCCGGACCCCCAAATGGACCGCTGGGCTGATATCCGACTATGCGTTTGACCTCGGAGCCGGCCGAGCGGGACTTAATGCCGCACTCTATTACACCTCGCGCTATGAAACGAGTGTACTCAACGATCCACGCGGGTCCATTCCCCCGGTGACAAAAATCGACCTTGCCATGCGCTATGAGTTCCCGGTGCATGACAAGTTAAAGATGACGCTGACCGGCTTCGTCAAGAATGTGACAAACAACACCATTTATGACGGGTTCACGTCCAGCAACACCATCGGATCCTTCATTGACTTTGCGATCCCGTCGGTAGGCCGGACGTGGGGCGTATCCCTGGCGGCAGACTTCTGATGGCGGCCCACGATTTCTTTCACGGCAGTGACAAGATGGCGCTGCTCCAGAATTGCTGGGTTGTACCCGACTTGGATGCTGCGATGGAGCAGTGGCTATCAATGGGGGTGGGGCCATTTTTTCGGCGCGATGCCGATTATCCCGAAGCCCTTTATCGTGGAAAACCAGAGCCGCTCGCCTTCAAGGCTGCGCTGGCCCAAGCCGGTCCGGTTCAGATTGAACTGATCCAACAGACCAGCAAAGGTGCATCCGCCTATCGCGACATGGTTCCTGAAGGTCAGAGCGGCTTTCATCACATGTGCCGGATAGTTCAAAGCGTCGAAGAAGAAATCGAGCGTTTGCGAGCGCGAGGCATAGAGATGGCAAGCGAGTTCCGCTCGGTCGGCGGAGCGAAGGTTGCCTATGCCGACACCCGCAGCGAGCTGGGTTGCATGCTGGAATTGGTGCCTGCAGAGCCAGTGTTGATCAACCTGTTCCGCGACGTGGCCGAAGCCGCACGAAACTGGGACGGAACCGGCCCCATCCGCATGCTGAAGCTCAAGAATGGCGGGAACGTGGAAATGGGAGCGCCACAGTGAAGACAGAGGCAGCCAAGACGCTGGACGAGGTCGCATTCGCGACGGCGGTGGACGTTGTAGTCGCTGGGCTGGGAGGTGCTGGCGCCTCTGCAGCGATTGCCGCCGCCGAAGCGGGAGCAGACGTTCTGGTCATAGAACGGACGTCCGGCGGAGGGGGGTCTACCGCCATGTCCGGCGGCTTCATCTACCTGGGCGGCGGCACGCCTCCGCAAAAGGCCAATGGCTTCGCCGACACGCCAGAGAATATGGCCCGGTTCCTGAGGGCCACGCAGCCGAGGGCCGCGATCGACAAGATTGAGGCCTATTGTGAGGGTAGCGTCGGCCATTATGACTGGCTGATGTCGCTAGGCGTCACGTTCAACGAACGCTATTTCGACGGCAAACATTTCCATCCCCATAGCGATGAAACGCTGGTGTGGACTGGAAGCGAAGCCTGCTGGCCCCTGTCTGAAGCGGCTGAGCCTATGCCTCGGGGGCACAAGCCGGGCGGCGGATTTGTTGGGCATCTTCTGTTCGACCGGTTGCTCCAGCGCCTCAATGAACTAAAGGTACGCGTGATCTACGATGCGGCAGTTAACGCGCTCGTCCGTGACGATGCGGGCGCGGTCGTCGGCATCCAGTATCGACAGGAAGGCCGAAACCTCGCAGTGGCGGCGCGCAAGGGCGTGGTGCTCGCCACCGGCGGCAGCGAATGGAACCGGGAGCTTGGCCTTGCCCATGGATCGAAGGGCGTGCGCGACGGCATCTCACCTCTGGGCGTCCCTACCGCCGACGGGTCAGGCATCGCCCTAGGCCAGAGCATGGGTGCGGCAACCATGGCGCTCGACCAGAGCATGGTGACGTCGCCCTTCTATCCGCCAGCCAGCCTGGTAAAAGGTATATTGGTGAACAGTCTGGGCCGCCGGTTCGTAGCCGAGGATGTCTATCACGCTTGGTCCACAGACGCGATTTTGAACCAGCCCGACGGCAAAGCCTATCTTATCTGCGACAATGTCAATTTCGGGCGGCCAGAGCTTGGCGACATCCGATCCGAGCGCAAGCATGAGGTCGTCGATGCTTGGGACAATATCCCGGAAATGGAGGCCGATCTTGGAATGCCTGAGGGCGCGCTGGTGGAGACGATCGGCAATTACAATCGCTATGCCACAACCGGATATGACGAGGAATTCCGCAAGAACCCCAAATGGCTCGCGCCCATTTCGGAAATACCCTTCGCGGCAATCGATTGTTCAGTAGGATCGGCCTATTTCTGCTGCATTAGCTTGGGCGGCATCGATACTGACGTTGACGGTCGGGCATTGAAGGCCGATGGCACGCCTGTCCCCGGCCTTTACGCAGTCGGTCAGGTTGCCCCCAACCTTTCGGTCGAAGGCTGGGGCTACGCGAGCGGTCTGTTGATCGGCGGCGCGACCTTTTTCGGGCGCAGGGCAGGCAAGGCTGCCGCCGCTGAACCCGTCCGCCTCGCTCTCGATCCCGGCTCGGAGCGCCCGGAATTTCCAGCCGACGCCGCCCGATAACGCGAGAGCGATCGGCCGTCTCCAAACATACGCCTATCATTTCAGGAGCAATTCATGACATCCAACCCAACGGCCAATCTCTACGATAGATTGGAAGAAGATCCCTGGCGTTTCCTGAAACTGAGCCAGGAAGAATTGTTCGACCTGGATTATACTGAGGTCGAAAAGATTCAGCTCGCCCTCTTCCAGCGGCGGTTCCGGGATTTGAAACCCAAATTACGCGCTCTCCAGCGCCTGGCCGAGGAAGTCGGATTAGAAGAAATCAGCGGGTTCGATGACCTCACGCGTCTAGCGATGCCGCACACAATGTTCAAATCCTATTCCGCGCTGGACGTGCAGAAAGCACGGTTCGACAAGCTGACTCGCTGGCTTCAGGCGCTTACTACGCACGATCTGTCGAGCGCTCATGCCGAACACTGCGAGTCGATCGAACAATGGTTGCTGGAAGTCGAGCGTTCGACGCCGCTGCGTCCTGTCACTTCATCAGGAACGAGCGGAAAAATTTCGCTATTCCCGCTCAGTACGGTCGAAGAAAAACTTTTCATCGACAAGAACACCTATATCGTCGAGCCATATCATGACGAGCCGGGTATTTACGCGAAGAGCGGTGAATATGTTTTCGTCTGTCCGTGGCCTTCCCGCTACGGCCGCCATAACATCCCCCTCATCATGCGTGTCTTGAAGGAAAATTGCTACGGCGGCCGGGAAGACATGTTCATCACGCTGGACGATGGCACGCTGACCGCTGACGAAATGTGGCTGAACGGACGACTGCAACGGGCACAGGCGCTTGGCGAGGAACTGGAGCTGAGCCCTGCCGAGCAGGCAATCGCCAAGGCGCTCGCAACCCGCGCGTCCAATGCGGATGAACGGTGGACCCGCTTCATCGAAAATGCCGTGATTGGCCTGAAAGGCCAGAAGGTCATGTTCTACGGAGCGCTCATGAACCTCTACCTCATGGCTGAGGCCTGCCGGAAGATGGACATCTTCGTTGAATGGCATCCCGATTCCATGATCATGACCGGCGGCGGAGCCAAGGGGTTCAGCTTCCCTGAAGGGTGGCGCGATGTCGTCGCGGAACGGTTCCCACATCATGTGCCGGGGCGCGTCAAAGAAGTCTATGGCATGACCGAATCCAGCTCGACTGCGGTCTGCTGCCCCCATGACAAACTGCATCCCCTGCCTTGGGGCATCACTCACCTGATGGACCCGGCAACCGGCCAATCGCTGCCGCGCACAGGCACACAGACAGGACGCATGGTCGTGTTCGACCCCATGCCGACCACCTTCTGGGCCGGAGTCATCACTGGCGATCAGGTGACGGTACATTTCGACGGCGGATGCGCATGCGGGCGCAAGGGTCCGTTCATGGATAATGACATCACCCGCATTTCGGAGCTGAATGGCGGCGACGACAAAATCGTATGTGCCCGCACACCGCAGGCATTCCAGAGCCTAGAAGATTTCCTGGCCAAGGCGTCCTGACCCAATCTGTCTCGGAGTATCTGAAGATGAAAGAATATACTATCCCGCTCATCATCCGGGGCCGCATCATAGAGGATAATCTGGTCCGTTATGAAGGGCGTCGGGGAGAAATCGCTTTCCTCACCCCCGACGTGAACAAATATCTGGACCAGATCGTCCTGCGCAATGGCGCTGACCTGCAGGATTATTATTCCGTCAGCCTGGATAATATTCTCGACTTCCTTGAGGAATTGGGCCGCAGGCTGCACCCGGACATAAATCCCGACATTCGCCTGGCGCTGGAAATGAACATGCAGTCGTCGGGCCAGTCACCCGATATACTGCGCACCGCCTATGTTTCCTTCGCCGCGAACCTGCGGCGGACAATCGTCGAGGAAGCCGTCGATCAAAATATCGGCCGCGACTATCTGGAAGGCTGGAAGCCAAGGCCGCTGCATGACCGGGACGCGATGGTGCGCGCTTTTGGGTCGCGCATCGTTCACCTGAACGCTGGCAACGCACCCAATGTGGCGTTGCACGCGGTGATCAACGGGTCCGTGCTGCGCTGTGACAATATCGTCAAGAGCCCCTCTAACGATCCCTTCACCGCCGTCGCCATCGCAAAGACGATGATCGCGATGGACCCCGACCATCCGATCACCCGCCATATGACAGTTGCTTATTGGAAGGGCGGCGACCTTGGCTTCGAGAAGAAGCTATATGACACACGCAATATCGACAAGATCGTCGCCTGGGGCGGCCCGGCGTCGATGAATCACATCCGTCAGCACTTGACCTCGGGCCTCGACCTGATCGCGCTTGATCCGAAGGTCAGCGCCTCGATCATTGGCGCGGAAGCGTTGGAATCAGAGGAAAAGATGCGCTGGGTTGCACAGCAACTGGCCAAGGACTTCGGCTATTTCAATCAGGAAGGCTGCGGCAATAGCCGTCTCGCCTATGTCGTATGCGGCAGTGATGGGCCTTCGCTCGACCGGCTGAACCACTTTGGCCGACTGGTCCATGAGGCGTTGCAGGCGCTGCCCGCCGCTTATAGCTCGCCCCATCCCGCTTTCGACCCGGTGCTGCGCGACGAAATAGAAGGCATCCGCTACTCCGAAGATTACAGGGTGTTCGGCGTCAAGGCGAATGAGGGCGGCGTGATCGTGTCGCAACAAGCCGAGGCTGTCGAATTCAGCGACCGGATCGGCGGGCGCGTCATCAACATCATCCCCGTCCCCGATCTCGATGCCGCAGTTGCCGCCGTGACCATCCATACGCAGACGATCGGCATCTATCCCGATGCGACGCAGGCGGAGATCGCTGACCGGTGCATGTTGCGCGGGGCGCAGCGGCTCTCACCGCTCGGCTGCATTGCCTATGAGGGACTTGGTTATCCTCATGACGCGATGGAGATCATGCGGAGGCTCGCCCGCTGGGGTGTTCGGGAGCAATTCGACGAAGCCATTGCGGAAGCAGGCGCCGGGATGATGTGCGCGGCCTAACGAGATGCGCACATTTCATGAAGGGGAGCGGGATCAATACGCTCCGACGGGCCGCTCAATGCTGTGATCTTCCCCGATCAGCGGCTCCTGTCAAAGCTCCCCTTCCCTTTTGCCACGCGGCGCGACCGCGCCCTGCGTCAACTTGACGGTAGCGCTCATCGATCAGCTTGACGGCCTCATTTTCCCAGTCATCCATTATGTGACTGATCTTGTGACCGATCTCCGACATTATCTGTCCTACCAGGAGAGGCGAAAGAACAATGGAGATGATTGAAAAAGCTGCGACTTGAGGGTCGGTATCCGCCCGATAATAGCCTTGCCGTACCAAGGTCCGGATCAGTTCCTGCATCCGATTGAAGCTGCCCTGCGACTTTTTCTGCCGGTAGGAATGCCATACCGTCGAATAGGGGCGGAAACTTTCAATCAGGACCACGCTAGCCGTACCGCGGTGGATTTCGAGCACATTCATCCAGCCGCTGACGATCTTGCGGGTGGCGTCCTGGCAGTCGGTCAGGAACAAGCTGTTCAGGTCATTGAGAGTCTGCGCGATGTCGCTGCTCAGATTGTCCAGCGCCGCGTCGATCAAGCCATTCTTGCCGTGATAGTAATAGTGGATCATGCCCGCGTTGGTGCCCGCGGCGGACGCGATCTCCCGCGTCGTCAGGTCCAAATGACTCTTGTTTCGCAAGCCATGCTCCATCGCATGGAGCAACTCGTTCGATACTTCGCGGTTGTCGGAAACCGTCGGTCGACCACGCGCGGCAAATGCACCAGGGCGGGCGTCGCCTAGCTTCGTCATGGGCACCTCTCCATCAACTTATCGATGCAGTCACTCCCGCCGCCATTATCCCATGGAAGGAAGAGAGGCGCAACCGCTTGAAGCCTTACCGCCTCTTTCCTGCAAAGAAGCAGGCGAAAGCCGGCTGCGTCGCGCCTCAGCCATGGATTGATGAACTTACTGCGGAAGCTGGTGCAACGCGCAAAGCTTGTTACCGTCCGGATCACGGAGATAGGCAAGATAGAGGGCTCCCATCGGCCCTTCGCGCACGCCCGGAGCATCCTCAATGGACACGCCGCCATTGGCTACCCCTGCCGCATGCCACGCATCGGCCTGCGCTGGATCTTGAACGGCGAAGCCGACCGTACCACCATTGGCATGGGTCGCTGACTGGCCATCGATCGGTTTGGTAATCAGCAGCGAGAGGCCATTATGCATGTAGATCAGCCGCCCATTATCATCAATGAATGCCGACGGGCCCCCGAGCGCTCCTATCGTTGCGTCATAGAAGCGCTTAGACCTTTCGATGTCATTGCTGCCAAGCACGATATGGGAAAACATGAATCTCTCTCCAAAATAATAGCCCTGCGGGCGTCAACTTGCAGTTAGGCACTCGGTTTATCTCGGAATAAATGACATTTGTCAAAAACTGCTCGCAACGCCGATCTGACGTCGGATGCATCTGTTGCCTCTCAGGCCGGAGCGAGCGCGTCCTGCTTCGCCTCTTGCAAGCAGGATTGGGCAGCTCTGCGGCCCGTGAAGACACAGTCCGCCAGGGAAAGACCGCTAATGTAGGTGCGCGATGGAATGCTTCCTGTTGCCCGGCCCGCTGCATAGAGACCTGGGATCGTGCTGCCGTCGGCGCGTCGGACCGCACCCGTCGCTTCATCTAGCGCCAATCCTCCCAAGGTATGGAAAGTGATGAAACTGTAGCGGTTGGCCAGGGACACATTCATCGCCACATAGGGGCCGTTGCCGAGCGATTTCAAATGATCCTTCAGCTTTGAAAAATCATCGTCATGCCGGTTGCGGACCAAGTCTTCATAGCGGCGCACGGTCTGGCGCAGGCGATTGGGGTTGATGCCGCATTTTTCGGCAAGCACGTCGAGATCCCTAGCTCGCTTCGTGCCGCCAAGCAGAAGATTGAGCATGGCTGGAGCACCAAAGCGCATGAATGCGTCCACGCCGTCCGTGGCCACCTGCCGCATCGCCTTTCGAATGTCCTTGGTGGACATGATCAGCCATGCTTTGCCCTCGGGTTGGGCGGCGATAGCTCGGCCGAGAGTGCCGACATAAACGGCTTCGTTGGCGAACCGGTCGCCCGCCTGGTTGACGAGGATGCCATCCAGCAGCGCCGCGGGCGGAGATTGGACCCGACCTACGAACATGGCATCCATCCCCACGGTATCCGCGCCGAGCGCCGTGCCGAGCTTCACTGCCGTTCCGTCGTCGCCCAGCGTGCCCAAGCGCATCATGGTCTTGTAATGCCTGGCGAGCGTCGGAGCATGCTGGTTGAGCATGTCCAGATTGAAGACAAAACCGCCCGTCGAAAGGATGACGCCGGTCTTCGCCCTGATATAGCGCAACTGGCCATGCTCCTGCTCCACAGCCCGCGCCGCCTTGTTCGCGGCTTCGGCCTTGCTCTCCTTGAATGGAGCGGTAGGCGGGAACTTGTCGTAATATTTCTGATGCTCGGCATGTTTCGCCGCTGGCAGCTCGAGCGCGGCGACGCCGACGACTCGCCCGTTGCCATCGACGACCAAGCTTTGAACGATCGTATGCAGCCTCGTGCGAATGGCCGATCGATCAGCGGTCTCCCGCAGCGCGCGATACAGCTTGTTACCCGTGAATCCGCGTCCAAGTGTCCTATGCCCTCGCGGCGCGGGCTTGGCCTCGCGGCAATACGCTTCCACCTTTTCATTGCCTGAATATTGCAGGAAATAGCCCTCGGGCGGATAGGTCGTCTTGCCTGTATAAAGCTTTGTCCCGAACACAACGCCATGGGCCTGCAACCATTGCAGATTGCCCGCGCTTTGATCGCAAAAGCGCTTCAGCGTCTCCGGCTTGACGACATCGCCGACTTCGAGTCTCAGATATTTCATCATGTTGTCAGGATCGTCGACAACGCCGTTCTGTCGTTGGATGTCCGTTCCGGCGGCATAGACCACGCCGCCGCTGAATGCCGTAGCGCCCCCACCATTGAAGCGGTCGATCGCAATGACGCTTGCGCCGTTTTCGACCAATTCCAACGCGGCGCAGATACCCGCTCCGCCATAGCCGACAATGACAACGTCAGCCGTATCATCCCACTGGAAGCTGTCGGCATCGCCGATGGAAACCTGCGGCTCGCCCTGCATCGATGTCATCATCTCAATCCTTCCGGCCATTCTGGTCCGATATCATTATATTCGTCCGGTCCATCACCCTCTCGCAGCCCCCGCTGGGTCACTAGCGGTGACGGGCCTGTAGATCAGGAACAAAAGGCCGATCATTACAAAGGAGGCGGTGTGAATATAGATGGCCCCGTCATAAGAGCCGCTCATGTCGAAGATTATACCAGCCATCGGCGCTGCAGCGAAGATCAGCGGCACTTGAAAGAGGTAGGACATGCCCATCCCAATGCCGACACGATCACGTCCTAGCCATTCGGCGGTCAATGTGCCGAACAGCGTCAATATCCCGTTGCAACACAGACCGACCGGGATGGACAAGGCAAGGAGGACCGGGAAATTCGCGCCCGCCAGGACTAGGCCGAGCCATGGCGGGATCTGGGCAAGTGAGAGGATGGCGAAAGCCTTCGCTCCACCGATGCGGTCGGCGATCCAGCCGAACAGCGGGGCGCCCGCGACCCCTGCCATCCCCTGCACAGCCAGCAACAGCGAGGCAGATCCAAGGTCAAGCCCGCGGCTAATCGCGAGCGCAGCAAGATGCGTAATCATGACGAGGCCCGCCGCACTGAGCACGCCTACGCCGATGGTCATAACCCAAAAGGCTGGCTCGCGCAGCAATCGTACGGGGGTGCCACGGGCGGCTTGCGCCTCCGGAACCGCGCCGATGCCCGCGCTCCTTGCAAGTTGCCCAACGCGCGCGGGATGATCGATCAGCAGGAACAGCAAGGGGACAAGCGCCGCCATCATCACGCCAAAGCACAGGAAGACGCTGCGCAATCCTATGGATTGGAGCATCATCGCGGCGACCACCGGCATGATCATATTGCCGATGGGCATATTGACGAGGCCGATGGCCTTGCCACGCTCCGATATGAACCAGTTGCTGACGACATGGGTGCAGGGGATAACGCCAATCAAGCAAAAGCCCGGCCCGATCAGCAGCGCATAGCAGGCCAGCATTGCATAAATGGATTGAACATGGGCCATCAGCAGATAGCCCGCGGCGCTGAACAGGGCACCGGCCATCATCAGCAACCTGATAGGGAAGCGCAGCATCAGTGCGCCTGCCAGCGGCGACAATAGCCCCATCGCCAGCGTCAGCACGCTCGACCCTGCCGATGCCAGCGCCCGGGTGGTGCCGAACGCCTTTTGAATGGCGTCCACCAGCGCGCCGTAGCTGCCAAAATTGATGCCCAGGACGATGTTCAACACCACGAACAGGAGCGCGGCCATGCGCCAGCCAGAGAAGGCGCCCTCATTCATCTCCGTCGTCCTCATGAGCATCCCTCCTCGCGGTCCCATCCTCAGGCGCGAAGTGTCATCACAGCGAAATACCCCCATCCACCAGCAGCGTCTGCCCGGTGATGTAGGACGCCTGCTCGGATGCGAAGAATAGCACCGTGTTTGCCAACTCCTCCCCGCGGCCGGGACGATTGCCGAGCGGGATCATGCTGCTCATCAGCTTGACCATGTCCTTGCCGATGTCGCTCTGCGTCGTGGACTGATCAATCGGCGCGATCGCGCCCTGGCCGATGTCGAACCAGCCAAGCCCGATGGAATTGGCGCGCACACCATAGCGGCCTTCCTCCACCGCTATTTGTCGAACCAAGCTCTCGATGCCTGCCTTTGCCGAAGCGGACAAGCCGTCATTGATGAGAACTTTGTAATTGGCGAAGGATGTGCACGCGATCAGGGTGCCGCGGTTCTCCCGCAGATGACCGATGGCGCCGCGCACGATGTGGAAAAAGCCTAGCAGCTCCGAATCCACCTGCAGCTTGAACCGTTCCGGTCCATTTTCAACGATCGGGCAAACCTCGATCACTGGACCCGCCGCATAGACAACCGTATGCACTGGCCCGTATTTTTGGGCGACCTCGTCTATGATTTCCTGCGGCCGTTCCGGCTGCTTTATGTCGGCCTGGTAGGCAGCGGCAGTGCATCCCGCGTCGCGCAGTTCCTTTTCCAGGTGGTCCGCCCGCGCCTTCCCACCGAAATAGGTGAACGCGACCGTGCACCCCGCCTTTGCAAAGGCGCGTGTGATGTGACCACCTGCGCCGCCGCTGCCGCCGAATATGACGACCGCGCCTTCCTTGAAGTCATAGGTTACAGACATCTCATTCTCCTAAGTGCAGTGACGCGCGCTCGTGCAAGATGAGGCTCAAAGCCTCATGCCGCCGCTCGCTTGGATCACCTGGCCCGTCAGCCACCCTGACGCGGGCGACGCTAGGAAAAGCACGATCTGGGCAATGTCGTCAGGAGTGCCGATGCGGCCGAGCGCCGCCATGCTCCTGAACATCTGCATCGCCTCGTCGCTTTCGCGGTAGCCGTTGATAAGGTCCGTATCTACTGGCCCGGGAGCGACGGCGTTGACGCGGATTTTGCGCGGCGCGAGCTCGACGGCCATCGAAACCGTGAATGAATTAACGGCAGCTTTGCTCATGGCATAGGCAAAGCCGGGGGGCTGGGCCATCAGTCCGCTCATCGATGAGATATTGACGATCGCGCCGCCGTCGTTGAAGCGGTTCAAAGCTTTCTGCGTGACGAGTATCGGCGACTTGAAATTGACGCGATACATGCTGTCGATTTCTTCTTCATCGATGGTGGTGATCGGCGAGCTTCGTCCGGCGCCAGCATTGTTGATCAGAATATCCAGCCGTCCCCCAGCCTGCTGATCGAACTGCTCGTACAGCTGAGCGACCCCGTCCGCATGGCTGAGATCCGCCTGGACGATCACGGCATCGCCGCCTGCCTGGCGCACGTCGGCTGCCGTCCGGTCAGCACCTTCACGGCGGGAAGAATAGTGCGCAACGATCCGCGCGCCATTTTGCGCCAAGGCAATGGCAACCTGTCGCCCGATGCCACCTGAGGCGCCGGTCACCAAGGCGACCTTGCCGTCCAATACACCCATCTCAACCTCTCCCAGCAGTGAGCCGACACTCGGCAGACCGGCCATCCGTAACGGACCGCTTTATCTTCCCTCATTACCTGACTAATGTCGTACAAACTGTCAATAGCTCTGGCATATGCGCTTGATACGCGGCCGAACATCGAGAACGCAAAGTCCATTGTATCTACCAATCCGCCGTGTCATAGAAGCTTATATAAGACGGATGTCATTTAATTTCTGGAGAGGACATGGCTGACGAGTTCGACTATATCATCGTCGGAGCAGGCAGCGCCGGTTGCGTGCTGGCGAACAAGCTTTCTGAAAATCCGTCGAATCGGGTGCTGCTTCTGGAAGCTGGTGGCGAAAACAAGCATATCTTCGTTCGCATGCCGAAAGGCGTGGCGAAACTGGTCGGCGACCCTAAGTTCGCCCAGTATTTTCCGGTTCAACAGCCGCGCGAAGACGGGTTGGACGCGAGCGAGATATGGTTGCGAGGTAGAGGGCTTGGCGGCTCGTCCGCCATCAACGGCATGATTTATATCCGTGGCCAACCCGAAGATTTCGAACAATGGGAGGAGCGCGGCGCCAAAGGGTGGGGCTGGAACACCATGCTCCGCGCCTTTAACGCCATCGAGGATCATGAATTGGGGGCGTCGAAAGAACATGGGGTCGGCGGCCCGGTGCATGTATCGACGTCGAAGTTCCATTACCCCCTTGCCGACCGGATGATCGAAGCAGGCGGACAGATGGGGCTGCCGCGCAACGACGATTTCAATGCCGGAAGCCGGGAGGGCGTTGGCTACTATCATCATAATATCAAGAATGGCCGCAGGCAGAGCGCGGCGGTCGCCTTTCTGGACCCAATACGCCATCGACCCAACCTGGTGATCCGAACAGGCGTGCAGGTAGATCGGATCATCATCGAAGAGCGCAGGGCGAAGGGCGTCATGTGCAGGATCGGCGGACAGAAGACGGAGTTCCGCTGCAGGGGTGAAGTCATCGTATCGGCAGGCGCGATCGCTTCTCCCAAGCTGCTCCAGCTTTCGGGGATCGGGCCTGCAGAAGATTTGAAAGCTGCAGGCGTCGATGTTCTTGTCAACAGCCCCGATGTCGGGCGGCGGATGCAGGAACACCCGATTTACGGCATCAACTATGATTTGCAGGGCGAAAAGGGCCTCAATCACCGCTATCGTGGGTTGGGCCTTGCGCGCAGCCTTGCAGAATATTTCCTGTTCAAGGGCGGCCCGATGGCGACGGTACCGCAGGAGATCGGCATCTTTGCGCGCAGCCGTCCAAGCGTTACGCGGCCGGACCTTCAGTGTTTCGTGGGCGGCGTGACTCTGGCGCAGGGAGAGGCGGATGTCGCGGTCCCGACCAACGGCGTCAACAAGACACCCGGCATGATGATCGCAACTGCGATGCTGCGGGCCACCAGTGAAGGCACCCTGACAATCACCTCGCCTCACTCGGACGATCCTTTGCGGATCAATCCCAATTGGCTGACGACGCAGGAGGATTGCGAGACGGCGGTCGCCATGGTGCGGTTCGTGCGCAAGTTGATGGCGCAGCCTGCCATTGCCCCATTCGTCACACGCGAAATTGCGCCGGGTCTGAGCGGCAACGACAGCGACGAACAGATATTGACTGCCGTGCGCCGCCATTTGAGTTGCGGCACCCATGCCGTCGCAACATGCCGGATGGGCAGCGATGACGAGTCCGTGGTGGACCCCCGCACGCGCGTTCGCGGCGTGGAAGGCCTGCGTGTGGTCGATTGTTCGATCATGCCCAACCTGACTTCGGGCAATACCAATGCACCGGCGATGGCGATGGCGTGGCATGCATCATCGCTGATCCTTGAAGACGCGCGCTAGGCGCAAACGAGGCGGCCGCGCGCAAGACCCATAAAGGGCATGCAGCCAGGCGATCGTCTGAAAAATGCAGGAGAGATAATCGTGACCCAATGGGATGAGGAAACAGACGTTCTGGTGATAGGCTCTGGCGCTGCGGGCTGCTCCGCGGCGCTGGCCGCCAGGACAGCGGGCGCAGAGGTGCTGCTGCTTGAACGTACGGACAAGCTGGGTGGTACGAGTGCGGTTTCGGGCGGCGTACCTTGGATTCCCAACAATCATCATATGCATGAGATCGGGCGCAGCGATTCCCGCGAGCAGGCCCTCACCTATCTTCGCCGCATTTCGCTGGGCAAGATGGACGATGTCATGATCGAGACCTTCGTGGACACCGCGCCACAGGTGCTGCTGTTCCTCGAACAGGAGACCGATCTTCGCTTCCGCGCTCTTCAGATGCCCGATTATCATCCTGAATTTCCGGGCGGAAATATCGGCCGTTCAGTGACGGCTGGCATTTTTCCGGCCGGGCAGCTGGGCGAATTACGGCCCGCCCTGCGATCGAGCGCACATTTCCCCATCCCCATTTCCATCGCCGATGTGGAAGACGGCATCAACGTGCTGGATTCCGAGGTCATCGGTGGTCGCCTCAACGAGGACATGGTCGGAATGGGCGGCGCGCTGATGGCGGGGCTGATCAAGGGGGCGATCGACCACGGTGTCCGGATCAGGCGCAACATACGCGTGCTGCGGGTCGTACAGGATGGCCATGTCGTCATCGGCGTCGAAGCCGACAAAGATGGAGAACCGCTGCGCATCGGCGCGCGCAAGGGAGTGATCCTGGCCTGCGGCGGATATGAGTGGAACAAGGAAATGACCCGCCAGTTTCTGCGCGGGCCCTTGCATGGCCCGCACAGCCCGCCCTGGAACGAAGGCGACGGGTTGAAGATGGCGATTCAGGCAGGCGCAGAGCTTGGCAATATGTCGGAAGCCTGGTGGCAGCCATCAGTGACGATACCTGGCGAAGAATATGACGGCCGCCCTCTGGTCCGGCTGACCGGCATCGAACGGTGCGGCCCCGGATCGATCATCGTCAACCGGATGGGTCGCCGGTTCGTCAATGAAGCGTGCAATTACAATGACATTGGGCGCGTGTTTCAAGCGTTCGATCCGGTCAATTTCGACTATCCCAACCTGCCTGCCTGGCACATCGTCAGCCAGGATTATATGGACCGCTTCCCGTTCCTGACGCGCTACCCGGGCGATCCGGTCCCGTCCTGGATGGCGAGCGCGGACACGCTTGCTGAACTGGCAGCGAAGATCGGCGTCGATCCTGCCGGGTTGGAGGCAGAGGTCGCGCGCTTCAACGATAATGCACGCAAAGGCGTCGACCCGGACTTCCACCGCGGAGAAAGCGTCTATGAACATTATTGGGGCGATCCTGCCGCCGAAGGCCCTGCAAGGACGCTGGGGCCGCTCGAGCGCGGACCTTATTATGCCGTAGAAACCAAGATCGGGACAATCGGCACGAAGGGTGGTCCGCGCACCAACGAGCGCGCCGAAGTAATGAGCCTGTCCGGCGGCATCGTCCCCGGCCTTTACGCGGCGGGTAACGCCATGGCGAGCATCATGGGCATGGCCTATCCGGGCGGCGGAGCGACGCTGGGCCCGGCGCTGACCTTTGGCCATATCGCCGGGCGCGAAGCCGCGCGCGGCTCCAACCGCTTCTGAAAACCCCTGTCCAGCGGAAGCGGCCTGCCCCTTCCTGCGATGCTGACGAAGGAATTTCATCATGAATGATCCAAAAATTGTCGCGACTTATTACACGATCGCAGGCGATGCCTATCCAGGCGCGCCGGTCGCTAGTCCTTTCCCGTTGGAGCGGCGTGCCGCCGCAGCGGTGGCGGCAGGATATTATGGGATGGGGCTGTCAGGGGATGATCTGGCCGCAAACGTCGCGCTCCACGGCACGGCTGGCATCCGCCGCATCCTGAACGATGCCGGAGTTCAGTTCCTGGAAGTCGAATGCCTGACCGACTGGTTCGCACAGGGCGAGGCGCGCGCTGCTTCCGACAAGATGCGGCGCCTATGGCTGGATACCGCCATGGAGATCGGGACCAAGCATATCAAGATCGTCGGGGACATCAGCGACAGCGGTGTCTCGATGGAAACAATGGCCGCAGACTTCCGGCTGCTGAGCGAGCAGGCTGCCGAGGTGGGTGCCTATGTTTCGATCGAGGTCTTCCCGCTGGCGAATATTCGCGATCTCAAGTCGGGGCGGCAACTCATTGAAATGGCGGGTTCGGACAATGGCGGGCTGTTAATCGACATTTGGCACATGACGCGTCCGGGGATTCCCTATGATGAAGTAGCCGCCCTGCCCGCCAGCTATATCAAGCATGTCGAACTGGACGATGCGGCCGCTGAAGTCGTTGGCGGCATTTTCGACGATTCGACGGACAATCGCCTTCTGCCAGGCGAAGGTAGCTTCGACGTGCCGGCATTTCTGCGTGCGATCGCGGCGACCGGATATGATGGCTGTTACGGGGTCGAGATGCTGTCGCACGAATTCCGCGCGCTCGAACCGGAAGAAGCGGCGAAGCGGTCCTTCGACGCCGTCGCCCGCCAATTCGCACTGGCACGGGAAGATGCCTGATCTGCGGCGGCGCCTCCCGCGAGGAGGCGCCGCTGCAGTGCTCATAGATGTTTCGGGAGGATAAGGTGTCAGCGCAGGATCGAATTGAAGAAACCGACGTCATCGTGATCGGCTCGGGCGCGGCCGGGCTGGCAGCGGCCCTGAGCGCACGCCATGCCGGAGCGGATGTCGTCATTTTGGAACGTTCGGAAAAGCTTGGCGGGACCACGGCGATGTCCGGTGGCGTGCCCTGGATCCCATGCAACCACCATATGCATGAGGTCGGGTCCAGCGACAGCCGCGAGGCAGCGCTTACCTATTTGCGCCGCCAGTCACTGGGCCGCATGGACGACGATATGATCGAAACCTATGTCGATCAGGGTTCAGACGTCATCAAATTCATCGAGGCGCAGACGGACATTCGCTTTCGGGCGCTCAAATGGCCCGATTATCATCCCGAACTGCCCGGTGGGACATATGGCCGGTCGCTGTCGGCTGGATTGTTTCCCGGTGAGAAGCTGGGGGCGTTACGGCCCAGGCTGAGGGGCAGCCTGACCTTTCCAATTCCGGTCTCCAGCAACGACCTGGAGGACGGCGTTGACATCTTCGACCCCGCGATCATCGGCGAACGGCTGGAAAAGGGTTTGGTGGGTGTCGGCAATGCCCTAGTAGCAGGACTGGCGGCCAGTCTGGTCGAAAAGGGCGTCCACATCCTGTTCGGCATGCGGGCGCAAGGTCTCATCATGCAGGACGGCGCGGTCACGGGCGTTACAGGCAGCCAGAATGGCGAGCCATTTCAGATGCGTACGGGCAGGGGCGTCATCATTGCGAGCGGCGGCTTTGAATGGAATGCCGGTCTGGTGAAGGACCTGCTGCGCGGCCCACATGAGGGGGCCGCAAGTCCATCCGATAATGAGGGCGATGGCTTACTGATGGCGGCGGAGGCTGGAGCCGCCCTCGCCAACACCGATGAGGCATGGTGGATGCCGATCATGAAAATCCCCGGCGAGGAATATGAGGGTAAGCCAGCGATCCGTTTCGCAGTGACGGAACTCACAAAGCCCGGATCGATCATGGTGAACCGCAAGGGGCAGCGGTTCGTCAACGAAGCCTGCAACTACAACGACCTCGGCCGCTCCTTTTTCCAATTCGATCCGCAGACGTTCAACTATCCCAATCGGGAAGCTTGGATCATCTTTCACCACGCCTATCTGGACAAATATCCGGTGCTGACGCGCTATCCCGGGGACCCGGTTCCGAGCTGGATGGTGCAGGCGGCGACGCTGCGCGAACTGGCCGACCAGATCGGCGTCGATGCCGATGGCCTTGAGCGAACGGTTCAGCAGTTCAACGAAACGGCGCGAGAGGGCGCTGATCCCCAATTCCATCGCGGCGAAAGCCAATATGATCGCTACCATGGCGACTGGGCTCTGGAGGGCCCCTTTCAAACCGTCGGCCCCCTCGATCAGCCGCCCTTCTATGCCTGCCGCGTCTATCCCGGCGTCCTGGGAACGAAGGGAGGTCCGAAAATCAGTGTCAGAGCCGAAGTGCAGAATTTGCGGGGGGGCCACATTCCCGGCCTTTATGCAGCGGGCAACGCCGCGGCGGGTATCACGGGCATGGCCTATCCAGGCGCAGGCGGGACGATCGGCCCGGCCCTGGTCTTCGGCCACATCGCCGGGCGCGAAGCTGCGGTCAGGACGAACCGTCGATAGCAGCTCACAATGCGATACACCTATTTACCGTTCGCATGTTTACTTAGTTGACAATCGTCGTGAATGGTGCTGAAGTGCGATCGCCTGATAGGTGTGCGATGTGTCGCACGAACTGCGAAGCGACCGAAGATGGTGCGACGTCTTGAAGGGGCACGAAAAGGACATTGCAATGTCCGCCTTACCCGTTTTCGTTCGATTAGCTGATAATCATAATCGTTAGCTTAGGGGAAGATCATGAGGAAAAAGGCATTTTCTGTCGTAGGCTTGTTGTTGGCGAGCGTGGCACCGGCGCCGCTGCTTGCCCAGACTGATGCGGCCGCGCAAAATGATGCAGCGCCCCAGTCCTCGCCAACAGGCCTCACCGATATCATCGTCACGGCCCAGCGCCGCAGCCAGAATCTGCAGGACGTTCCTGTTGCCGTCACGGCGTTTACTGGGGAAGCTCTCGAAACGAAGGGCATTGCCCGTGTGGCAGACCTGCAGCAGGCTGACTCCTCGCTGTTCGTGTCACAGATGTCCGGTGTCGTCATCCCATTCCTGCGCGGCGTCGGAAATCCCGGGGCGTCTACCCCCGGGAACGAGGCAAGCGTTCCGGTCTATATCGATGACGTTTATTATTCCCGTCTTGCCAGCGCCTATCTTGAACTAGCGAACATCGAACGTGTCGAAGTGCTGAAAGGTCCGCAGGGTACATTGTTCGGCCGGAATTCGACCGGCGGCTTGATGCAAGTCTTCACCCGCGATCCTGGTGACAGCACGGATCTCTCGGCAACGCTGGGCTATGCCAATTACGACACGATCAGCGGAAAGTTGTATGCCGCCACACCATTGGGAGATGGCGTCGCCGCCGGTATCTCCGTTGTCGGGCTGGATCAGCGCAACGGATGGGGAAGAAACGAATTCCTGGACAAGGACACGTACAAGCGCAAATTCTATAATATTCGCTCCAAGCTTGTCTTTGAACCCAGCGATACGACCAAGATCCGGTTGAGCGGCTTCTACACTTATCAGCGGCAGAACCAGGGCAACGCCGTCAGTATCTATCCAGGCACGACCCGTGGCTATCCTTTGGGATCGCCCCTTCAGGGCACGCAATATTTCGATCCTCCAGGCTTTTACGATATCTACGCCAACACCGAGATTTTCCACCGGTTGCGTGGTTGGGGAGGGTCGATCAAGATCGATCAGGAACTTGGCTTCGCCGATTTCACAAGCATCACCTCCTATCGGAAGGCAAAGGAACTTCTGAATTATGAGGGCGATCACACCGAGTTGAACTGGCTAGCCTTCCCGATCAGGATCGGAGACCGGCAGATAACGCAAGAACTCCAGTTGAAATCACTGCCTTCCTCGAAGATCAGCTGGATTCTCGGTTTCTTCTATATGAATTCGCGCACGAACGTAAATGTCCGCATCAATGGCGATGCTCTCACTTTGAACGGGCTCGCCAGCCAGAATATCCACAGCCGACAGAAGATCGAATCCCTCGCCCCCTTCGCACAGGCCACTTTCCCTGTCGTCGATGACAAGACCAATGTCACGATTGGCCTACGTTATACGAAAGATCGCGTTCAGGGGGACGGCCAAGTGTCGCTGACCCCGCTGGTTGGAGCCGACATACCCGCAGCGCCGGATTATCATCAAGTGGCAAGCTTCGACAAGTGGACCTACAAGGTCTCGGTCGATCATAATTTCACCGATGACATAATGGCTTATGCGACATGGAGCCGCGGCTACAAGTCGGGTACGTTCAATACCATTCCGCTGAGCGCTCCGCCGACCAATCCGGAAACGGTGACCTCCTATGAAGCAGGCCTGAAGATGACCCTGTTCGATCGGAGGGTACGCGCAAACGTCGCAGTGTTCCGCAACGACATCAAGGACCCGCAGGTCCAGCTCGTTCAATTAGTGGACACCCCTGCTGGGCCGACGCCGTTCGTCGCATTCGCGAACGCTGACAAAGCGCGCACCAAGGGTTTCGAATTCGATACATCCTTCCAGGTGACCGAGCGACTAAGGCTTGACCTGGCGGGGCAGTATCTCTGGGCGAAATTTATCAGCTTCGACAGTGCGCCGATCAACGTTCCCATCTTCACGCCGCCTTGGGGCGTCACCCTGGCCGTTGGCGACGTTGGCGGCAACCGGCTTTCCCAGACGCCCAAATGGAAGGTCAATGCGGGCTTCAACTATGAGCTACCGACCGCTGTCGGCCAGTTCAGCTTCGCCGGGCAAATGTCCTATCGTTCCAGCTTGAAGTGGGACCCGGACAACATCCTTACGGAACCCAAGCTGACGCTGTTCAATGGCAGCATCTCGTTCAAGCCGGAATTCAACAATAAGCTGACCTTCCGCTTGTGGGGCGCCAACCTTACGAACGAGAAATATTTTAACAACGAGATTCCGCAGACCAATACGCCGGCCGGTGACTTGGGCGGTGTTGGAGATCCGCGGACATATGGGGTCGAGGTCCGTTTCGATCTCTGATCATGGTCGCCTGCGTGGTTGCTGAAAAACAGAATGTGACCCGCGCCGAATTCAATCGACGCGGGTCATGAACCTGGCCAGCCATGTCTATGGTCCACAGGGCGCCCTCGCGCCCTTTTGCCGCCCTTTGGAGGCCCTATGCTGCTGCACGAAGATTACCCCCATACGGTCCCGGCACGGGCTTGGCTTCGTTGGAAGGAAAATTACTTCTGGGTCTTCATGGACCCCGATCGTGACCTGTGCTGCCTGGCCCATAGCACGGCGGAGCCGACTTTTGACCGGGCGTTCGCCTCCTTCACCGTCCTGCATAAGGGTGTGAAGGTCAGCCACAGCGGCGAGGTTCCTCTACCTCAGCCCTTCGAGCATCAGAAGCTGCTGCGTTACGGGAACCAGAGGATTCATTTCCTGAAGCCGCAGGAAAAATTTCTCGTTGAATATGAGGATGACACGGTAGCGGCTTCTCTCCATTTCACGCGCCGGATGCATCTGTTCGACTTTCTCGCTTGCGCGGACGTCAATCCGGACCAGTTCTCCATTTCCGAAAATACCGCCCTCGATCGATTTGGCTTTCGCCATCAAGGCCAATGCATGAATGCAACCGGGGTGGTGACGTTCAAGACCGGGGAACTCGCAGGCCTGTCGGTGGACGTGGACGGGTCAGGCTATCGCGACCACAGTTGGGGCATGCGCAATGACCAGATCGTGAAGGATCACAACTGGTCATTCTTCAACTTCCCGACCATGGGCTTTCATCTTTTCACGGTGCGCAACATCGTCCGTCCTGAAAATATGACGGCAGAAGGCTATATCGCGCGGCCGGAGGGCAATGAGGTCATCAAAACACTCAGAATCGAGAATGTCGGTGAAGGGCCGGAAGGCATGCCCGACAAGGTCATATTCCACACCGTCACGCTGGGCGGTGAGACCTTCACCCTGACCGCCGACGTCGGCAATGCCTTTGCCCGCTTGCCTCTACATTCGCAAAAGCCCGGCGCGAAAGTCTATTACAATGTCGAGAATATGTGCCGAGTGCGGTGCGAAGAAACGGGGGAAGAGGGTCTCGCCAATGTCGAAATCGGCACATTGAAGGACGCCTGAAGCGCCAGCATGCCATCCGGCTCACAGCTTGCCGGATGGCGGCCCCTCTCACGCCTCCCGGATATGGGCGCCGGGGATCGTCCGTTCATAACAGCCATAACCCTTCACCGCGCCATTTAGAAGGAGGCTGACGGACTGCTCGTCAACCACGCGCGTCGGACCCGGATCGGTAGGATAGACGCCGACATAGGTGTCGTTCGGAGAGGCGAGCGACAGATAGGAGCTGCCGTGGAATGCGGCTGTATCGATGACGAGCGTGCCCTTTTCATAACTCAGCACTGTCCTGATCAGCTTTTGATCGTCATTCACATGGCCGCATCGTTCGATCTGGTCGATCTTGGCGTCGAAGCTCTTGCCGTCTTCATAGACAACCGCCTCTGAGAAAACCACTTCGCCCTGGTCGATCTCCGCATCGAACAGCAGGAAGGCCAAGCCGTTTTCGAAATAACCCTGAAACCATTGATGGCTGTGCAGATTGCGATTGTCCCGGCCGCCCAGGCTGTGATCCCGGTTCGCCATCGCGTTGAAGCTGAATTGCTCGCTGCCCACGCGGATTGATCCGGAAAGCAGGCCAGGCTGTTCGATATGACCTGCTGGGAGAAATTCCTGAAGCCCGCCTACTTTGTGCAGATCCCAGATATTCCCAGTCGATGTGAAGGTCAGGTCGAAGGAAGCGGGCGTGCGTCGCCCATCACCCACCAAGCCCTGAAGCATCTGCGCGGCGGGTACGCGCATCACGCCGCCGCTGAAGCGGTAAGTGAGCTTGCGCCCAGCCTCCACGATGCGCACGGCGAGATGGGGGCCGCCCGGCCCATCCTGAGCGGCGTGGGCATCGCCGATCGCCCGATGCGCGATTACCGTGCCGTCAGGCAAGCGGATGATGACGACCTCCCGGAACAAAGTGAGGTCATGATGCCATCGACCGATATGCAGCCATAGGCCTACACCCGACTGTGGATCGAACCCGGCGAGGCAGAAATTTTCGCTCCAATTCTCTATGTCGGGGAAATCCCCTTCCCAAGGTGTTTCCTGTAGCGGAATATGCATGATCTTCTCCAACGCGCGGCGAGCGCCCGCGCCTTTAGCGGGCAGAAGGAAATGCGGGCGCGCGCTTTTCCAGGAAGGCCGTAACGCCCTCTTCGAAGTCGGCGTCGCCAACACACGCGACGATGCCGTCCGTTTCGGCATCAAGGATCTGTGCCAGGCTCCGCGCAGCCGCATCGTTGACGAGCCTCTTCGCCTGGACGACGGCCAGTTGCGGCGCTTGAGCAAGGCGGCGGGCGATCTTCATTGCTTCCTCGTCCAACGCATCCGCCCGGACGATCTTGTGAAGCATGCCCAACCGGAGCGCTTCCACGGAACCGACCTTGGCCCCTGTAATCAGCAGCATGCGGGCCATGCGCGTACCCACAACTTGCGGCAGCACGGCAGTAACCCCGCCGTCCGGACTGAGCCCCACGCGCTGATGCGCGAAGACGAAGGTGGCGCTATCATCGCCGATCGCATAGTCGGCGATCAGAGGGTAGAAGAGCCCTGCACCGGCCGCCGCCCCCCGCACGGACACGACGATCGGCCGGTCGAACGCGACGATGGCTTCCACAAGAGCCCGCGCCAGTGGCAGGCGGCGAGCGAAATCCGACTGCCGGACCGTCACGTCTTGCTTTATCGAGTCTGCAAAGCCCGCGACATCACCGCCAGCCGAGAACACCTTTCCCTCTCCGCGAACGAGGATGCATCGGACGGTCCGGTTTGCTTGCGCGGCGCGGAAAAGATCAGTCAGCAGCGGCACCATGGCCTTGGGGATGGCATTGCCCTGTTGCGGCCGATTGAACGACAGGCGCAGGACGCCATCCTGCGTGTCGACCAGATAGCTTTCGTCAGGCGCAGACTGGAGCATCACCGCTGTCCCTTCGCGGCTGGTCAACCGAGCGCCTTGCGAACGGCGGCCTGGATCGTATCGGCATTGGGTGCGAAGGCTTGCTCCAGCGGTTTGGAAAAAGGCACGGCGCAATAGGCTGCGCCTACCCGCTCGACCGGGCCTTTGAGCGTGCCCCATAATTCCTCGGAGATGATCGACGCAATTTCCGCGCCTATGCCGAACTGCTTCACCGCTTCGTGGACGACGACCGCCCGGCCGGTCTTGCGCACGGAGGCAAGAACGGTTTCCCGATCCCAAGGCGAAATGGTGCGCAGGTCGATGACCTCGACTGACTTGCCCTCTGCTTCCAATGCTTCGGCGACTGCGAGGCTTAGCGTCACCATCAGCGAATGCGCTATGATCGTAACGTCGGTGCCTTTACGGGCAACCCGTGCCTTGCCGATGGGAATTACCTGCTTGGTGACCGGCGCTGGGGTCCAGTAGCTTGGCATGTTTTCGATGAACAGCACAGGATCGGGATCATCGATTGCCGCGCGCATCAGGCCATAGGCGTCGTCGGGGGTCGAGGGTGCGACCACCTTTATGCCTGCGGTATGGGCAAACCATGCTTCCAGATAGTCGCTGTGCTGACCGCCTGTGGAAAAGCCCGAGCCGGTCATGGTGCGGATGACCATGGGCACGCCAGTCTGCCCGCCCGACATGAAGCGCAGCTTCGCGGCATGGTTGAAGATCATGTCCATCGGGACCGCGATGAAATTCATCAGCATGATCTCGGCCACGGGCTTGTAGCCGCCCACGGCTGCGCCGATCGCGGCGCCGATGATCGCCTGTTCGGAAATGGGCGTGGACTTGACCCGCTCTTCGCCAAAACGGGTGGACAACCCCTTGGTCACGCCCATGACGCCGCCATCCTGCGGATCGGCGACATCCTCACCAAGAACGATCACTTTGGAATCGGCCTCCATGGCATCATGAAGCGCCAGGTTGATGGCCTCCACCATCGTCATCTTCTTTGCGGTGCTGTCCTGCGACGCAGCGGGTGCAGTGATTGTGTCGGTCATTGCCATTACCTCAAGCGATTTCTTCAGCGAACACGTCACGCTTCAGTTCGGCGACGTCCGGGAAGTCTGCAGCCATGGCGGCTTCGATCGCCGCCACGATCCGGCTGTCGGCATCCTGTTCGATCTCGGCGAGGTCCGCCTCCGTGGCGATCCCTTCGGACAGCAGGCGCGCGCGCAGGACCGGCATCGGGTCCTTGGCCTGCGCATTGGCGTAGATGTCCTTGTCCATATAGTGACCAGCCTCGCCCAGTATGTGGCCGTTGAAGCGGAAGGTCATGGCTTCGATCAGCGTCGGCCCCTCGCCCGCCCGGGCGCGTTCGATCGCGACCTTGGCGGCGCCATACATCTCGTCCGGATCGTTGCCGTCGACGGTGACGCCAGGCATTCCATAAGCCGCTGCGCGGTCCGAAATGCGGTCGATCGCGCGGGAATATTCAGGGGCCGTATGTTCGGCATAATGATTATTCTGACACAGGAAAATGACGGGCAGCTTCCATACGGCCGCCATGTTCATTGATTCATGAAAAGCGCCGATGTTCGTCGCCCCGTCCCCGAAATTCGCCACCGAAACACGGTTGCGGCCGTCGAGCTTCGCGGCCCAGCCGAGCCCGGTGGCGATCGGCATGGACGATCCGACGATCCCGGTCGTCACCATCATGCCCTTTTCCGGGCAAGTCAGGTGCATCGGGCCGCCCTTGCCCTTGCACGTGCCGGTGACCTTGCCTGCAAGTTCCGCCCACAGCTCATCTAGCGGAAAGCCTTTGGCGAGCATGTCGTGGATGCCGCGATAGATGGTGCAGATATAATCGTCATCGTCCAGGCTGACGGATATCGCCGAGGGGATGATTTCCTGCCCGCGCGGGCTGTAATAGGGCATCACCAGCTTGCCCGCCATCATCTGCTTGATGACATGCTCGTCATTCTGCTTGATGAGCGTTGCCTTGCGATAGATTTCCAGGAGCGTTGCCGCATCTGGTTTTGGCCAATTGGACATGTCATCCACTCCAGCTGAGTTTTTAGTAAGACTTCGGCAGATCCAGCACTTTTTCGGCGATGAAGCTCAGGATCAATTGTTCGGTGATTGGCGCGATGCGCATCAGGATCGACTCGCGGAACAGCCTTTCCACCTGATATTCGGTCGAATAGCCCATGCCGCCATGCGTCATCACCGCACGGGTGCAGGCGTCGAAGGCTGCGCGGCCGCCCAGGAACTTACCGGCATTTGCCTCCGCTCCGCAGGGCTTGCCGGTGTCGTAGAGGTTTGCGGCCCGCATGATCATCCAATAGGCCGATTCCAAATAGGTCCAATTTTCCGCCAGCGGATGCTGAATACCCTGATTCTGGCCTATATAGCGGCCAAAGACCTTGCGCTCGGACGCATATTTGGCGGCACGTGCCAGAGCGCCCCGGCCCAATCCCACCGCCTCGATGCCGACGAGTATGCGTTCGGGATTAAGGCTGTGGAGAATATAGTGGAACCCCTTGCCCTCTTCCCCGATCCTGTCCTCATCCGGCACGAAATAATCATCGATGAAGGTCGCGTTGGAATCGACCGCGTTGCGCCCCATCTTTGGAATGCGACGCACCTCCACCTGACTCTTGTCGAGGTCGGTATAGAATAGCGTCATCCCATCCGTAGGTTTCTTGCATTGTTCCTTGGGCGTGGTGCGTGTCAGCAGCAGGATTTTGTTTGCGACTTGGCCGGACGATGTCCAAATCTTGCGGCCAGTCACCCGGTATCCGCCAGGCACCTTCGTGGCGAAGGTCTTGATACTCGTCGTATCGAGTCCGGCATCCGGCTCCGTCACTCCGAAGCAGGCACGGTCCGCGCCCGCGATCAACGGTCCAAGCATTCGCCTCTTCTGCTCGTCCGTGCCGTGAACGACCACCGCATGGGGGCCGAAGATGTTGAGGTGGATCGTGCTCGCTGCAGAATAGCCTCCCGCGCTCGCTGAAACCTCGTGCATCATGATCGCGGCTTCGGTCACGCCCAGATTGGCGCCGCCAAACTCCTCCGGCATGGTGATGCCGAGCCAGCCGGCATCGGCCATCGCCCTGTGAAATTCGGATGGGAAGATCTTCTCATCTTCGCAGCGGGACCAATATTCGTCCCCGAACTGGTCGCATACCTTGCGTACGCTGTCGCGGATGGCTTCCTGTTCCTCTGATAAGCTTATATCCACTGCATCGCTCTCTTTGCGTCAAACCTGCTGATTCAGGTGCGCCCTACATTGGTACGCGATATTACTATATGCTGCGTTCCCTATGTCAAGCAGCGCGGCGCCCTGCAGCCAAAAACAATGTGGTCCGTACGCTTCTGAACCCGTGACCAATGGGCAAGATCAGGGATCGGAAGGAATTTTCATCCTCCGCACCTCGTTCAGTTGATTAATTCGCTATCGTACCATATGCTTCTTTCCAAAAAGAGGAAGCTATGACAAACGCACGTCATCTTTGGGCCGTCGCCGAAGCATTGCAGCGCGAAGTTCGCCCGTTCGTTACTGACAATGGCGCCCTCGCCACGCTCGACAGCGGCATCCGGGTCCTCACCGCGACGGCGAACGGGCTCGAACGGGGACCATCGGAGTTCCCGGGTTCGCCGAATATATCCGAACTCGCTGACACGGATCGCCTGGGAGGCCCTGCCGAAAATGCGGCGGCCTACCGGACGACTGGCGGGGCCATTGCCGAAGTGGCGCAATGTCTCGACAGGGGTGAGCACATCACCGGGTTTCTCGATGCGATAGCGGGCGAACGCAGCCTGCTTGAGTCAGCGGTTGCCCGCATGGACGATGTCGAACGCGCTCAGCCCCAGCAGGCGGATGCCGACAGCGACGCCATCGACCCCAAGAGGTTGGAAGCCTATCTGCGGCAGCGAATGGCACGCGATGCTCTGCGCATCGATTCATTCAAACTGGTCGTGGGCGGCAGGTCGCGCCAGACGGCGCTGATCGGCTTGGCAGATATGGGCGATCTGCCCGCCAGGCTGGTCATCCAGCGCGGCATTCCCAATCTGGCGACCAATGACAGCTTTCTGGATGAACTGACACAATTCAATCTGCTGGGCCGGTTGCATAGTGCAGGCATGCGCGTCCCGGCGCCTGTTCTGGTCGAAACGGATCCCGTATGGCTGGATGCCCCCTTCATGCTGGTGGAGCATGCACCCGGCGCGACCGTGCAACCGGACTATTGGCTCCCGGTCGCCGACGGCAATGTCGTACTCGATCTCGCACGGCAGATGGCAGTCCTGCACAGGCAGCCGATCGACGAAGTGGGACAGGGCCTGCGCCCTTCGCGCAATGCGTTCGACAGTGAAAGCTGGAACAAGGAATTGGAGGAGATGGCCCAGGAATGGCACAGCCTCGCCCGGTGGCCATCAATCACCATGTCGGCGGTGATTTCATGGCTGCGCGCCAATGTCGATTGCATCGAAGACCAGCAGTCGATCGTGCATAATGACATGATTTTTCACAATATATTGGCGCAGGACGGCAACATCACGGCAGTCCTCGATTGGGAGCAAGCGGCGATCGGTCATCCGGGCGAGGATCTCGGCTATTGTTACCCCATCGTGATTGCCGCAGCAGATTGGGAAAGCTTCATGGCCGCCTATCGCTCTGCAGGTGGGCTGGACATTCCACAGCGGCAGATCGACTATTTTGCGCTACGAGGCGGACTAAGGCTCATGAACCTGGTGCTGAAGGGCGGCCGGGACACTTTTGAAAAAGGGCTGAGCAACGACATATTGGTCGCAAGCGCCGGGGCGCATTTCACCCAGCGGCTGATGCATCGCATCGCCGTAGTGCTGCAATCCGTGCTGGAGCGCCCCTAATGTCGCTCATCGAAGCTTTCACGCTCGACGTTCCGCAGGTGCAGCTTGACGATCTGCGCAATCGGCTGGAGCGGACGCGCTGGGCCGACGAGGAACCGGTCTCAGGTTGGGAACAGGGGGTGCCTTCAGAGCGATTACGCGCCTTGGCCAATTATTGGCGCACCGATTACGACTGGCGGAAATGCGAGGCGCTGCTGAACGGCCTTGGCCAGTTCCGCACGCGCATTGACGGTGTCGACATTCATTTCCTCCACATTCGGTCGACAGAGCCGGAAGCTATGCCGCTGCTGCTGACGCATGGCTGGCCCGGTTCGGTGCTGGAGTTCCGCAACGTCGTCGGTCCTCTGACAGACCCGTGCGCCCATGGCGGCGAGCCGTCCGACGCCTTCCACCTCGTTATTCCCTCGCTGCCGGGCTATGGATTGTCCGGTAAGCCTCCGACCACCGGGTGGGGGGTAGAACGGATCGCAAAAGCCTGGGCCGAATTGATGCGGCGATTGGGCTATGACCGCTATGTCGCGCAGGGCGGCGATTGGGGTTCGTTGGTGACGATGTGCCTTGCCGTCGATGCGCCTGCCGAACTGGCCGCTGTACACTTCAACATGCTTTCCATCGTGCCGTCCGATCTGCCGGAAACCCTTGCTCCCGAGGAGCAAGTAGCGCTCGATGCCATGCGACAGTTCAGCGAAGTGGAATCCGCCTATGCGAGGCTTCAGGCGACGAAGCCGCAGACCATCGGCTTTGCGCTGGCGGATTCTCCTATCGGCCAGGCGGCCTGGATCTACGAGAAGCTTCAGCGCTGGTCGGATTGCGACGGCGTACCGGAAAGCGTCTTCTCCCCGGATGAGATGCTGGACAACATTACCCTCTATTGGCTGACGAACAGCGGCGCGTCCTCCGCGCGGCTATATTGGGAAAGCATGCACGGTTTCCGTCCCCGGCATGTCAAGCTGCCCTTGGGCTACAGCCATTTCCCGCGCGAGATCATCTGGCCCGCGCGCGCATGGGCGGAGCGTTATTTCGACAACATCATCCATTGGAAAAATGTCGAAAAAGGTGGTCATTTCGCAGCCTGGGAACAGCCCAGCATTTTCGTGCGCGAAATTCGGGACTGTTTCTGCACCGTTCGCGGCTGACGACATGCGCGGCAGAGCCTGCAAATCAACTCACTGATATCGAGGTCACATCATGGCGTCTGACAACATACTTCCCCTGACCGGCATCAGGGGCATCATCGCCCAAAAGATGAGCGAGAGCCTTCAGAAAACGGCGCAGTTGAGCTTTTTCTGCGACATTGACGCATCCGCGCTGGTCGAGGCACGCAACCGATGGAAAGCGAGCGGGTTGAAACTGGGCTATGAAGATCTGATCATCGCCGCACTGACATCGGCGTTGCGCGACTTCCCCCTGTTCAACGCGGTCGAGACGGAACGGGGAGCCGAACCGCAAGAACAGTTCCATGTCGGTTGCGCGATCGCGCTGCCTGGCGCATTGGTCGCGCCCGCCATTTTCGACGTGGGCAGCCTGTCCTTGGCCGACATCGCCGAGCGGCGGGCCGACCTGGTTGCGAGGGCCAAGGTGAACAAGCTCACAATCGCTGAACTGACGGGCGCAACCGTTACCGTGACCAATCTGGGCCTTACGCGGGTCGAACATTTCACGCCGATCCTCAGCTACCCGCAACAGGCGATCATCGGTTTGGGCCGGATGACCGCCAGACCATGGGTCGCGGAAGATGGCGAAACCCTCGTGATCAGGCCTGTCATGGGTCTGTCGTTGACTGTCGATCATCGGATTATCGATGGGGCGCCCGCCGGCGACTTCCTTACACGTCTGGCTCAGGAACTGGAAAGCGGGGCCGCTTTCTCTCCCACGCCGGGCTGATCCAGGGGCGAAAAAGGGGACCGCATATCATTTGATATGCAGCCCCCGGCAATTTGCTAAGCCATTTCAGTTTATTGATCTGGCTTAGCCCCCTTTCCTTCCTTCCAGATAGAGGTCGAGCTCAGCGTAGAAGTGCTGAATTCGACGCTCCTGTTCGGAAAAAACGATGGTTCCGTTAAGTCCTTTCGACCGCATGCCACGCTGCATCGTCACCATGTTGGCAATGTCTTGCTCAACAACCTCACCGGCCTGCGGGTTTTCATGGGTCGAGCGACGGATCGGAGGACGGATCTTCCCCGAGACATCGACATCATCCTCTACACCCATGTAAGCGGGCGGGCGGCGGCCTTCGGCTAGCTTGGCGGACAGCACCAACACATCCTGATAGCCCCGTTCGGGGTCGGTCGGATGAGGCCTGAACCGCTGTAGCAATATGCCTTCCGGGTGCATGTTCATCGTCACATTGGGGAACAGCGACGGGTTCCAGTCGTCGGTCAGTTGATTGTCCGTGTAGCCCGAATAGTCCACGCCGAAAGGGTTGTCCTCCTTGCGCTTGGCCTGCTGCAATGCTCTGCGAACGTGACGCGCGTCGCCCTTCAGCGCCGACATCTTGATGCCCGCTTCCTGCAGGAAATAGGCAAGCCCCACATTGACGAAGCGATTGTCCGGCCAGCGCGGGCTGACGGAACCTACCGAAAACAGGTTCCGGTTATGGCCGTTCCGATAGAAGTCGTACTGGACATAATGATCATCGACATAGGGCTTTATCTGAGGATGTGTCGCATGAGCATGATAGGTCTCGTTGAATGCCGAATACATCGTCTTCCAGTTGGCTGGAACATCGATCGTCAAATGCTTGACAACGAACATATCCTGAATCTTGTAAGAGGCCAACATGGGAAGAAGGTCAGCATAATATTCCTCAAACGGCATGGGATCGGGATTCATGCTGACGAAAATCAGGCCGCCCCATTCCCTTACATGTACCGGCGTCAGGTCCAGATTCTGGCATAGCGCTTCTTCCCGGAAAGTCTCCCGATCCGTCACGCGGACATTCTTGCCATTGAGGTTGAACCGCCAGCTGTGCACGATGCAAGTGAAGGACGTGGCGCCATGGCCGAAATCATCCTGCACAAGTTCGTTGCCGCGATGTTTGCAGACATTGTAGAATGCGGCGACACCGTCCTTGTTGCGAACCACGATCATCGACTGCTTGCCAAGGTCGAAGCGGAACCAGTCGCCTACATCGGGAATATCGCTAGAAATTCCCGCGAGCAGCCAGACCTTGCTCCACAGTCGCTCTTCCTCGGCGGCCATGACCGCCGGGTCGATCGACCTGCTTGTCTTCACGGTTCGATAATTCGCGATGTTGGGATGGAGGTCTTCCAGCCGCCACGGCGACTTCTTCTCATAGTCTGCGGTGACTTCTCCCGGCTCCAGGATGAAGCTTTCTGGATCGGACAACTGTTCCTTTATAGGACGATCGTTGAACCGGATTTCTGCGTAGCGAACATTCGCCGCCATTCACCCTACTCCTGACTAACCCCGGATCAGAACTGGACGCGTTTGGTAAAGCCACCATCAATGACGAGATTGGCGCCAGTCACATAGCTGGCGGCCGGGCTTGCCAGGAATGCGATCGACTTCGCCACTTCTTCGGGCGATCCTAGGCGCCCCATGGGGATCTGGGCGACGATACCGTTATAGAGGTCTGGCATCAGCGCCTTTGCGCCTTCCCAATTCCCACCCGGATAGCTGATCGGGCCGGGAGTGACCATGTTCACGCGCACGCCCTTGGCAGCCCAAGCCTGCGACAGCTGCTTGCCATAGGTGATCAACGCTGCCTTGATCGCATTGAACGCCTGCGGCATCAGGAATGTCTCGATGGCCGCCGTGCTCGACATGAAGATGACGGACCCAGCGTGCGACTTTTCGAGATAGGGTTCGAGTGCTTCGCACGCATCCACCGCGCCCAGCATGTCGATGCGGTAGCTTTCGTCCCAGTCCATGGCGCCCTGCGCGCCCGAAGAACTGATCGAATGGATGAAGATGTCGCATCCGCCCAGTTCGTCGGCTAGGCCCGTGAGCATCGCCTTATAACCTTCGCGATCTTCCAGCGTGAATTCCCGCGTGGCGGCCTTGCCGCCCAACTCGCTGTTAAATTCTTCCAGCGCCTCTCCGTTGCGGGAGAAGAGGCCCAGCTGTGCACCTTCCGCAGCGAACAGTTCTGCGGCAGCGCGGCTGATCCCGCGCGTCGCGCCGCCCATGATGACCTTCAATCCTGACAAGCCCAGATCCATGAACTCTCTCCCATTTTTTAGATATGATTGGCGAGGCCGTACGGCCGACCGCTGTTCGCCACCATCGTTACTATGCTAGCATACTATTTTCAATATATGACATCAGTCATTTTTCCAATAGAGCTGGTCCACGCTCTCGCCTTCGTCAAAACGCGCTTGTATCGCCTTCATGCTGGCGAGGCTGTCAGGATGCGCGAACAAGCCCTGACTGATCTGCTGATCATTCTCGATACCCTGGCTCTGGTTCAGGTCTTCCGCCTCGCCCAGCATCTTCTTCATCCCAGCGACCGATTGCGGCGGCAGCGATGCGATATGCTGGGCAAGCGCCAGTGCTTCCTCTACAGCTTTGCCCTTGGGCACCACGCGATTGACACCGCCGAGTTCATAAAGTCGCTGCGCGGTCAGTGGACGTCCTGTCAGGACGACTTCGGCCGTGACCGTCCGCCCGATCAGCCGCATCAGGCGCGACGTTCCGCCGATCCCCGTTCCAGCGCCGATGGCGACTTCCGGCTGGCTAAAGCGCGCTTGCTCTTCCGCGACGCGCAGATCGCAGCCCCAGCCCAGCTCGCATCCGCCACCTGACGTGTCACCATTGATCGCCGCGATCGTGACCGCTGGCCCGCGATTGAGGAGCTGGAGCGAGCGGAACCAACCCGCCGGATCGCCAGTCGCTGGCTTTCCTTCAACCAGGTTCACGATATCCGCCAGATAGGCATGTTCGAGCCAGTGCCCTTCCATCGAGGATGCAAGCACGATGACGCGCGCCTTCTGTTCAATTGCAGCCTCCAATGCATCCGCAAGCAGGCTTACCGTCGCGCAGGTGGTGAGCTTTCCCGATACGCCGCCATCGCCCACGGTGATCAATGCGATGCCATCACCGGGCCACTGCGTGTCTACATTTCCTGTCACGTGATTCTCTCCTGATGCCGCCGGCGGCACTTGAGGTTCCTGCCGACCATTATTGACAACCGTCACTACAACATGGCGCATAAACATACAAATGTCATTTATTGATGCAGGCGAGCCTCTGTGCAAGGTGGCGATGCAAGGCCGCCGCGACTATCAATGATTCGCGGCTGCACCGCGCGACGCAGGGGAGGATGAGAATGGCGAGAGCCGCCAACAAGATGAGCGAGCCAGCGCAGACCGTTGGGGCGACCGAAGAACGTTCATTCCCGATGTTCAAAAGGACGTTGGCATATCAGGCGCAATTGCTGGCGCGCATCACGCAGGCCGATTATCTTGAACGGATCAGGATGACCGGCATTGCGCCGGCCCAGGCCTATGTCCTTGGCGAATTGTGGCTGGAAGAACCTCTTTCGCAGGTCGAACTGTCCCGCAGGCTGGAGATCGGGAAGGCCACCATCGGCCAGACACTTCAAAGGCTGGAGAAAGCCGGCATAATCGAGCGGCGTCGGGTTGCGGCCGACCGGCGACTGGTCATGGTGCACCTGACTGCAAAAGGCCAGACATTGCATCAGCCATTGAAGAGCGGAGCGATTGAACAGGACGAACTGCTCTTGCGGAAGCTGGGGTCAGAACGCATCGCCATGCTGACGAACCTTCTGGAGGAATCCAATCGACTCTTGTCGGGTAGCTTTTCAGCCGATGCGGAAAGTGCGGGCATGTTGGAGTAGGGTAGCCACCGGACCATTCACATGATGGCCACACGTTAGTATGCTAGCGTTCTAGATTCTGCAATTGGCTGTCGAAGCCGGACAGCCCGAGCATCAATGGGAGAAGACATGAAGTTCGAACATTATGAAGCCCTGGCGTTCGAACGCGAAGGGCGCATTCTTACCATAAGGATGAACCGCCCGGACGTGCTGAATGCCGTCAGTCCCGCCCTTCATGAGGAAATGGCGCGCGTCTTCTTCGACGCTGCGGACGATGCCGACAGCGATATCATCATTCTGACTGGCTCCGGGAGCGCTTTTTCGGCCGGGGGAGACCTCGGATGGCTTGAAGACCAGGCAGCGGGGCGTCGGGAGCCCTTCGTCAATGAGGCGAAAAGCATGCGGCGCATCGTCATGGGCCTACTCGACTGCCCCAAGCCCGTGATTGCCAAAGTGAACGGAGACGCGATCGGCTTTGGCGCGTCGATTGCGCTGCTGTGCGACATCGTCATCGCCGCCGACCACGTCCGGTTCGCCGATCCTCATGTCAAGCTGGGGCTGGTTGCAGGCGACGGGGGCGCCCTGATCTGGCCGCAACTTATCGGTTTCGGCAAGGCAAAACATTATCTGCTGACCGGCGAGGCTATCGGTGCGGTGGAAGCGGAACGATGCAACCTAATCAGTTTCGCCGTCCCCACCGACGAACTCGATGAGTATGTCGCGGAATATGCGACTCGCCTTGCCCGCGGCGCGCAATCAGCGATACGCTACACCAAGTCGGTGACCAACATCGCCCTGCGGCAATTGTTCAGTTCGGTGTTTGAAGCCGGCGTCGCTTATGAAGGACTGGCGACCTATACCGCTGATTTCGGCGAAGCATTGAACGCCATCCGCGAAAAGCGGCACCCATCCTTCACCGGCCGCTGAGTAACGCTGACTGTGATTTGCATCTTGCGCTCCCGCCCATTAGGTATGTATGCATACCATATTATTACATACTAAACAGCATTGGGTTTAAACCGATGGATCCCGCCTACAGTGAAGAGGATAAGGCGTTCAGAGCCGAAATCCGGGAGTTTGTAGAAGCCAGCCTTCCAGCAGACCTCGCCCGGCGCGGCCGCCACGACTTTCATCCCCACCGCGAAGATCAGGCGGCATGGACTCGTATTCTCGCCGAGCGGGGATGGTCTATGCCGCACTGGCCCGCAGCACACGGCGGGCCTGGGTGGAGCGCGGTTCAGCGCTTCATCTTCGAGGATGAGATGCGCAGGGCTTACGCCCCCACGGCCGACCGCATCGGCGCCGAACTGGTCGCGCCGGTTATCTACACATTCGGTTCGGAAGAACAGCGGCAAACCTATCTGCCAGCCATAAGGCTGGGCGAGACATTCTGGGCGCAGGGATTTTCCGAACCAGGCGCTGGCTCGGACCTATCCTCGCTGCGCACGCGCGCCGTGAGAGACGGTGACCATTATATCGTCAATGGACAAAAGACCTGGACCACCGAAGGGCACCATGCCGACATGATGTTCATGCTCGTGCGGTCCAACCCCGACGTGAAGCCCCAGGCAGGTATATCGTCGCTGGTCGTGGACCTGAAGACGCCCGGCATCACCCGCCGCCCGATCTGGACATTGGACGAGGGGCTGACGGTCAACGAATTCTTCTTCGACGATGTGCGCGTTCCGGTGGAAAACCTGATCGGAGAGGAGGGCCAGGGCTGGACTCACGCCAAGTTCCTGCTGGGGAACGAACGCACCAACAGCGCAGAGGTCCCGCACACTCGGCGAGACATCGCCCAGTTGCGCGAGATCGCCCGGATCGAAACGAAGAATGGCCGCCCACTGATCGAAGATCCGGTGTTTCGCGCGAAACTGGCGCGTATCGAAGTCGACACGAAGTCGCTGGAATATGCGGTGTTGCGTGCCCTCACCTCCGACAATCACGGCAGCGCGTCCGTCGCGTCGCTGGTCAAGGTTCGCGGATCGGAACTGCGACAGCGCGTCGCTGATCTCGCCGCCGAAGCCCTGGGTGACTATGGCATGGCCGTCAGCACCGATGGCAATGCCGAACATCGCCTTTCCGATAAGGACGAGAGTGGCAGTCCCATCCCCGAGCATGGCATCGGCGTCGCGGCCAAGGCGATGTTCCGCCGCGCCACCACTATCTATGGCGGGGCAAACGAAATTCAGCGCACCCTGATCGCCAAGACCGTCCTGGAGCTGTGACATCATGGATTTCAACTATACAGCTGAGCAGGACGCTCTGCGCGACAGCGTCAAGCGCTTCGTCGAACGGGAATATGACTGGGACAAGCGGTTCGCTATCATCCGGTCAGCGGATGGCGTCGCGCCGGATCATTGGGGCGCCTTCGCCGAATTGGGCTGGTTGGGTGCGGGCCTTGCGGAAGAGGCAGGCGGATTTGGCGGAGGCCCGATAGAGAATGCGCTGATAGCCGAAGAATTGGGGCGCGGCCTGGTGACCGAACCCTTTATCGGGCATGTTCTCGCCAGCCAGTTGCTGGCCGCCGTCGGATCGGACAGCGCCAGCACCCTTCTGACAAACCTGATCATGGGCGAGCAGCGGGCAGCCGCGGCATTGCAGGAGCCGGTTGGGCGCGGCGATTGGCGGATTGTCGAAGTGCGCGCGGAAGGTTCGGGCTCGTCGCGGCTCCTTACGGGCGTCAAATCTCTGGTCGAGGCCGCGAGCCAGGCGGACATGTTCCTTGTGACCGCTCGGCAGGGCGATGGAATCGGCATTTACCTCGTCAGCCAAGGACAGGCTGGTCTGGAACTTCGTCCCTATCGTACGCTCGACAATCGCCGGGTCTGCGACCTTCATCTGAATGACGCATCGGCGGAGTTGCTCATGGAAGGCGAGGACGCCGAACGCGCGATCGCCTTGGCCGCGGATCATGCCATCATCGCGCTATGCGGCGAGGCGCTCGGCATCATGGACACCGCGCTCTGGACGACGCGGGATTATCTCAAGGTCCGCAAGCAGTTCGGCACGACGCTCAGCAATTTCCAGGCTCTTCAGCATCGCATGGCGGACATGTTGATCGAGGTGGAGATGACCCGATCCGCTCTCTTCAACGCTTTGGGCGTCATGCAGCAGGAGGAGGCGGTCAGGACCGCCGCCGTGTCAGCTGCCAAGGTTCAGGCGTCGAACGCAGGGCTGTTCGTCGGCCAGCAGGCCATCCAGCTTCATGGTGGCATCGGCGTGACCGAAGAACTGAACATCAGCCACCATTATCGCCGTCTCTTCGTCATCGCGCGCCAGTTTGGCGACGCCGACATGCACCTTGCGCGCTTCGCCCGCGCGACGGACGAGGTAGAAAATCGCTAATCAGCAGGGCCGCCTACACCGCGAAACAGGGCAACGTCCTGATTGCCCGCTTCGCGCAGCGTGACCAGCCCCATTTCCTCGATCAGCCACGCGCCTTCCGACAGCTTGAAACTATAAGATACCAAGCCCCATAGTTCATGAAGCGACGGTGCCAGCTCCGCGCAACTGGCCCAGCCATGGCGCTTCGCTCGCAAGCTCGCATGGTCGGCTGTCACCGTGACGATCGGGTTAAGCAGCGTGTGGCAGGACAGCTTCGCCGGGGGATTGAGCGAGGCTATGCCTGCCACCAGTTCGTCCACCGGCACCAGCGCAGCCTCATCACCGACAAGCACGCCGATTCTGACCGTGACCATGGGCATGAAACTATGTCTTACGCGCAGCCAATCTTTAGCATCGACCGCTTCATCGAGCACATATGCGGCTCTCAGCACTGCTCCGACAGAAGCGGCATCGGTCATGACGCGTCCGATGGCATGCGCGCGCCCCATCGGATCGCCCGGCGGATGATTTCCAGAAAGACATGGTTGCCCCAAGGCCCCACTTGCGGTTCGATCTCCGCGATAAATGGCTGCAGGTCATATCGTCCACAGCTGTGGCCCGGAGCCAGAAACAGTGCCTCGCCTGCGCCATGACGATGGAGCACCGCCTGCGGACGCGGCAGGTCTTCCAGCCAGGGCCCTTTCACGTAACCGGGCGCGTCGCCGGTATAGCGAGATTCGAGCAGGATCTCGCTCTCCCCGCGCAATTCCAGGATATAGGGTTCGTCCACTACCTCGAACGGCGGCAGGCCCGCCACGATCGGATGATCGGACACCGAACGCACGGTAAAGGGCTGGAGCGCGAGATGCGATATGAAGCGGCAGCCCAGCAAATCCATATAGGCGGGATGGCGATCCGGCGTGTCGGTAAGGCCCGGCAGCTTGATGCCGCCAATCTCCACCTCCGTGCCGGAAAACTCAATATAGGCGGCGCTGCCATGGATGGCGAGCCAGCGTCCGCCGCGCGCCAGGAACCGTTCCAGTTCCGCCAGAGCTTCGCCTTCGGGGAAGATATTGGTGGTGTAGGTCAGCAGAAAATCAGCGGCCTTCAATGCGTCCAGATCGTGGAAGCCGTTGGTACACGTCGTCCTGATCCGTTCATCCGCTCCAAGCGCCGCCAGCAGGCGGCGGCGCACCATGTCGAAGTCGTGGAAATTGCCACCGACCAAAAGCAATGCCCGCACAGTGCCGCTTGGCCGTTCGTCCTCCATCGCTTTCCCCTTAGTCACAGCCTCAGTTCCAATTCGCCTGTCCGCCATCCACCGGTATCGTGGCGCCGGTGATGTAGGCAGCCTCGTCGCTCGCGAGGAAGAGGACGGCGCGCCCGATATCCGCCTGGGGATCACCGATCCGCCGCAGCGGAATGGTGGAAAGATAGGCGTCGGGTCCTTCAGGCTTGGCGTCCAGCCAGGCCAGCATAGCCGGTGATCCTGCCAGCGGCGCGATGTTGTTGACGCGGATGCCGTCTGGCCCCCATTCGGATGCCGCCGCGCGCGTAATCGCGCCGATCGCCTGCTTGGCGGCAGAGTAGGCGGCGGTGCCGCTCGTATCCCAGTTGATTGCGGTGGAAGAGACGATGTTGATGATCGCCCCGCCCCCGCGCTGCTTCATATAGGGATGCGCCGCCTTCATCATGCGGAAGGCGGCGAATGGGCCGCTCTCGAAGGTTAGCAGCAACCCTTCATCGTCAATGTCGAGCAATGGCGCGAGCACTGCCTGTTGCGCGCTGTTGACTAGAATATCGATGCCCCCGTAACGATCGGCGGCATAGGTTATGAGGGCATCGATGTCGGCCGCATGCCTGACATCGGCCGGGTGAGCCACATCCGCTTCGCCGCCTGCGGCCTCTATCTCGGCCCGCACGGCCTGCAGCTTGGCTGTCGTGCGGCCCACCAATATCACCAGCGCTCCGCCTGCCGCCAAAGCCAGCGCGATGCCGCGCCCGACGCCCTGCCCCGCGCCCGTGACGAGCGCGACCTTGCCATTGATATTCATGAGGCTTGCCCTTCCTTTTCAAACCAGCGCTGATGCAGGAAGGACAAGGACTGGCTCGCAATGCGCCACATGCCTCCTTCTTTGCGACAGATGTCCGCATAATGGCCATATTCCTGCCGGATGAGGCCATGCGGCGGCGTGAGGCCGAAAAAGATGTCTTCCATGGGCCAAATCGCCTTTGCGCTGTCGCCGTCCACCTCGATTTCCGGCGTAAATCCGTGGTGAATGCTGATGACCGGGCTGAGCGCCTGCGTGATGAAGGCGACCATGGCGGCGCGGCCGCGCACAACGGCGGCCTGATGGCCCTGAAATAGCGCGGCCAGTTGCACGGGTGCCAGAATGCTTCCATCCGAACCGCGATTGACGATGCCATCCAGGTCGAAATATGCGTCCTCGGTCAGGATGCTGTTCAGTTCATCGAAGCATTTTGTATCGATGATCCTGAAATATCGGGCTTTCAAATTACGGATTGCCTCGACAGCCGATTCTTCTGCGGACATGGCGCCCTCCTTATTCTTGGACTTGCCCCGCTGTTTCTCGTCACCATCAATATTGCGCCGATTGCCCGCCATCGATCGGGATGACAGCGCCGTTCACGAAAGATGAGTCGGGGGACAGGAGGAAGGCGACCACCGATGCCACTTCCTTTGGAGTCCCCATGCGGCGCGCCGGATTATGCGCGACGAACTGCTCGGCCGCTTCTTCCCAGTCATTCGGATTTACCTGCCGCAGCGATGCCTCGACCAAGGGCGTCAGGATTGCGCCGGGAGCCACCGCGTTGATGCCGATGCCCAGCGCACCATATTCCAGAGCCGCATTGCGGGTCAGTCCCACGATAGCATGCTTGCTGGCCGTGTAACCCGCCTGCCGCCCTGCACCACGAATGCCGAGCGCAGACGCGGTATTGACGATTCGTCCATGGCCTTGCCCCGCCATCACCTTCAGGACATATTTGAGGCCCAGCAGGACGCCTTTGGCATTGACCGTCATGATATGATCGAAAAATTCGGTATCGACGTCCTCTGTCACTACCTGCCGGTCTTCGATGCCGGCATTATTGAAGAAGCCATCGACCACCCCGAACCGTGTCTTGGTCGTCTCCACATAGGCGCTGACCTGATCCTCCTGCGAGACGTCGGCTTGCGTCAGAAGTATCTCTGCCTCCGGGTAAAGCTCCAAGACTGCCGCCTTCGTTTCTTCCAGGCGGGGGGCGTTCACATCGACCAGAGCCAGCCTTGCACCCTCTTGAGCGCAGTGGATGGACGCTGCGCGACCAAGGCCCGAACCGGCACCGGTGATGATGATGACCTTTCGCTCCAACCTTGCCATTGCTGCCTCTCCTGCAGGGCTTTAAGAGACATCTGTCATTTTCGTAGCTGACATATTGTCCTGACACCGACAGATGTTGCATAAACGATCTAAAGCGTATAGTACGCATACGGATTAGATGCGTAAAGAGGCTAAGGCTGGATGAGGCCCGAGTGATGGTCGGTCCGGCAGCCCCAAACGACTGATTCCCAGGTAAGCAAGGAAGAGGGCATGAGTTTTCTAGAAGGCAGAGTGGCGATCGTGACTGGCGGCGGGCGTGGTGTCGGCCGCACCTATGCGCTCAAGCTTGCGCAGCATGGGGCGAAGGTGGTGGTGAACGATCTGGGCGGGGACGCAGCGGGTGCGGGTGGCGAAGACCTGACACCCGCGCAGGAGGTTGTGAACGAAATCAAGGCGCTGGGTGGCGAAGCCGTCGTCAATGGCGGCGACGTTTCCAACTGGGACAATGCCCGCGACATGGTCAATCAGGCCGTAGAAACCTTCGGCCGTCTTGACGTCCTCATCAACAATGCGGGCATCTTGCGTGACCGCATGCTGGTCAACATGACCGAGGAGGAGTGGGACATCGTCGTCAAGGTGCACCTGAAGGGCACCTTCGCCCCCACGCATCATGCCGCCAATTACTGGCGCACCGAAAGCAAGGCGGGGCGCCAGCCGGACGCGCGCGTGATTAACACGACCTCGCACTCTGCTCTGTTCGCAAATATCGGCCAGGCGAACTATGCCGCGGCCAAGGGTGGTATCGCCAGCTTCAGCCAGGTTGCCGCTCGCGAATTGCAGCGGATCGGCGTCACAGTGAATGCCATTGCGCCGCGCGCGGAAACCCGCATGACCGCCGGGCTTCGCGAATGGACGCCTGAGCAGCTGGAACGTCGTGATCCTGAATGGATCGCAGGCTTCGTCGCCTGGCTCGCCAGTGCTGAGGCCAGCCATGTGAGCGGCCGCGTCTTCGAAGTCTGGGGTTATGGGATCACGGTGGCGGAAAGCTGGCAGCATGGACCCGGCTGCGAAGCGTCGAAGGACCCGACAGTGCTTGGCGAGCGCGTCTCGAAAATCCTGAAATTCGCGCGTTCCAATGCGGGGATCAACCCGGGTGAATGGTTGGATCCCTGATACAGGTGCTGACGAAGTGGCGGTGGGCCTTGGAACGTCCGCCGCCTTCATCGATGACTGAGCTTGCAGGAATATCGCAATGTCTTTGGACGCCTTGTTTGAACCGCTGACGATCGGGTCGCTGGAAATCCCGAACAGGGTGATCATGGCCCCGTTGACCCGCGCCCGTGCCGACGAACGGCATGTGCCGACGCGTCTTCAAGGGGAATATTACGCGCAGCGGGCGGACGCGGGACTCATCATTTCCGAAGCGACCGCCGTCGATCCGCTGGGCATGGGATGGTATCGTGCGCCGGGCATCTGGTCTCATGAAATGACCACGGCCTGGAAAGCCGTCACTGATCATGTTCATGCCGTCGGCGGGCGTATCTATTGCCAGCTTTGGCACATGGGCAGGCTAGTGCTGCCGGACTATATAGGGGGCCAGCGACCGATCGCCCCCTCCCCCATTGCCGGTGAAGGCGAAACGATGGCACCGCCGCCTGACGACTATCAGGGCGGCTTCCTGCCGATGAAGTCCTATGTCGTACCGCGCGAGATGACTGAGGGAGACATCGGCCAGCTCGTTGCCGCCTATGGCCAGGGCGCACGAAATGCAATGCGGGCAGGCTTCGACGGTGTGGAAATCCACGGCGCGAACGGCTATATTATCGACCAGTTCCTGCAATCGAAAAGCAATCATCGGCAGGATCGCTACGGCGGCAGCGTGGAAAACCGTGTCAGGCTGCTGCAGGAAATCATCGATGCGGTGACGGCGGAGGTTGATCCCGCTCGCGTCGGTCTTCGCGTCAGCCCTACCAGCGAGCGCAAGGGCATGGGGGATTCGAATCCAGCCGCCCTGACAGAGGCGATCGGCCGCCTCGCACAGCAAAGCAGGCTTGCCTATATCCACCTGATCGAGCCCATCGCGTCCGGCTTCATGGAAAAGCCCGATTATCCCGTCATCGAACGGTTGAGGTCCGTCTTTTCAGGCACGATCATTCAAAATGGCAGCTTCGACGGCCCTGCCGCGGGCGAGGCCATCGCCAAGGGTCAGGCCGACGCCATTTCCTTTGGCCGACCCTATATTGCCAATCCCGACCTCGTCACCCGGTTGAGGCGCAGCCTTCCGCTTGCCGAGGCAAATTTCGATTACGCTTATGTCGGCGAGGAAAGAGGGTACACCGACTATCCTGCCTTCAGTGCTTCGGGCTGCTGCGTCTGACAGACAAAGATCATGCATGGAGCGAACATCGCTCATTCGCTTCCATGCCCCATTGACCATCTTCGGCGTCAGGTAGCGCCGCCAAAGGAGAAATATCATGTCGACTGAAATCCTGCTGCCCAAGCTCGGCTTTTCGATGAACGAAGGGCTGCTGTCCGAATGGCTCGTAGCCGACGGGGGGACCGTGACCGCTGGCGAACCGCTGTTCGCGTTGGAAAGCGACAAGTCCACCCAGGAGGTGGAAGCACCCGCATCCGGTACGCTGAAGATTTTCAAGGAAACCGGCGAAACTTACCCCGTGGGCACTGTGCTCGGCGAGATTATCTGACAATTTCCTGATAAGAACAGTCATTCCTGGAGAGGCGGCGCAAAGCCGATAATCATATGAAACGCACCGACAAGGTCATCATCACCTGCGCCGTCACCGGTTCGATCCATACGCCGAGCATGACCCCTCATCTGCCGATCACGGCCGACCAGATTGCGGCCGAGGCGATCGCAGCGGCAGAGGCTGGGGCCGCCATGGTTCATCTGCACGCGCGTAACCCGGAGACCGGGCAGCCATCGCAGGATCCCGAACTCTTCCGGCAGTTCCTTCCGCGCATCAAGCAGTCCACCGACGTCATCGTCAACATCACCACGGGCGGCGGCCTGGGCATGAGCCTTGCTGACCGCCTCGCTCCGGCAAAGACGTTCAGGCCGGAAGTATGTTCGATGAACATGGGATCGGTGAACTTTAACATCTCGGGCGCGGGAGCGAAGATTGCCGACTGGCAGTTCGATTGGGAACTACCCTACCTGGAAATGACCAAGGACTTTATCCTGTCGAACACCTTCGCTCAGATCGAGCAGGCGATGACGCAATTGTCGGACCAGGGCACCCGGTTCGAGTTTGAATGCTATGACGTCGCGCATCTCTACAACCTCGCGCATTTCGTCGATCGCAAGATGGTCGAGCCACCCTTTTTCATTCAGGGCGTGTTCGGCATATTGGGCGGCATCGGCCCCGATCCAGAAAATGTCATGCATATGAAGACGACGGCGGACAGGCTGTTTGGCGAAGATTTCATCTTCTCCGCACTCGCTGCAGGAAAGCACCAGATGCGGCTTGTCACCTTGTCCGCGCTGCTGGGCGGATCGGTGCGCGTGGGTCTGGAGGACAGCCTCTATGCCGGCAGGGGCAAGCTCGCGACATCCAATGCCGAACAGGTGGCGAAAATCCGCCGCGTGCTGGAAGAACTCAGCCTGACCGTGGCCACCCCGGACGAAGCCCGTGCCCTGATGCAGACAAAGGGTGGAGACGATGTCGCATTCTGACGGCGGAGTGATGGGCGGACTGCTGGCACAGGGCCTGGCGCTGGCGGAGGGGCCAGCCCTCGACGATAGCGGCCTCATTCTGCCGTCCGATTATCCAAGTTTCGGCGCGGCGGCCTCGCCGGACAAAGCGGCGATCATATTCGGCGACCATAGCTGGACCTATGCTGAGCTTGACCGGGGCTGTAATGCGGTGATCTCGTTACTGGCGGAATATGGCGTCGGGCGCGGCGGCAGGCTGGCCTATCTCGGCAAGAATAACGACTTGTTCTTCCTCGTCCTGATCGGAGCCATTCGCGCCGGAGCAGTGCTCGTTCCAGTCAACTGGCGCAATACGGCGCCCGAAACGGCCTATGTGCTGGAAGACAGCGAAGCCAGCCTGGTCATTGCCGATGCCGAATTCCTTCCGCTTCTCAAGGAAGCGGATCGGCGCGGCCTTCCGACGCTGGTGGTTGATGAAGAGGGGGCGCAGGGTCTGCGCAGCCGGATCGCGGCGGCAGAGCCGGCGGCTCCCGCGCCCCTGGACCCGCACGCGCCGTGCCTGCAACTCTATACCAGCGGCACGACCGGGCGGCCCAAGGGCGTCGTCACATCGCAATATGCGTTCGGCATCCATCGCCTTGTCGAAAAGCTGTCCGGCTATTTCGACGATTGGGGCGATGACGAGGTTTTGCTTTCCCCCCTTCCTACCTTTCACATCGGCGGCATGTCTTGGGTGTGCACGGCTCTGGTGCGCGGTGCGACCGTCCACATCATCGCGGACACCGCGCCTGCCACCATCCTCGACGCCTGCCTAGAATTCGGCGTCACGCGCACCTTCATCGTGCCGACGCTGGTGCGCGGGCTGATCGCGGAGATGGACGCGCGCAATGTTCGCGTGCCGACGCTGCGCGGTATCCATTATGGCGCCGCGTCGATGGACCCCAGCCTGCTGGAACGGTCGGTGGATCGCTTCTCCTGCAACTTCCTGCAATATTATGGCATGACCGAGATTACGGGGACGATGTCGATCCTGGGGCCAAAGGAACATGACGTCCGTCGTGCACATCTTCTTCGGTCAGTGGGACGGCCGCTGCCCGGCTTCAGTATCGCCATTCGCGGCGCCCGAGGCGAGCTTCTGCCCGTGGACCAGCCTGGCGAGATCTGGGTCAAGTCGCCCACCCTGCTGATCGAATATTGGAACAATCCCGAGGCAACGTCCGAAGCATTGATCGACGGCTGGTATCGCTCGGGCGACGGCGGACGTCTGGACAGGAACGGCTATCTCTTCCTGACCGACCGAATCAAGGACATGATCGTGTCCGGCGGAGAGAATGTCTATCCTGCCGAGGTCGAAGCCGTGCTGCGCGACCACCCGGCGGTGATGGACTGCGCCGTATTCGGCCTCCCGCATCCCAAATGGGGCGAAGGGGTAACCGCAGCAATCGAAGTGCGCGCCGGTCATACGCTGGACGCCGGAGAGTTGATTGCCTTCGCGCGACAGTCGCTCGCCGCCTACAAAATCCCGCGCCGTATCGAACTTGGCGTGAAGCTGCCCCGCACGGCGTCCGGGAAGGTTCAGCGCGGACTTGTCCGCAAGCAATTCCTGAGCGGGGAATAAGCTGGGCGTCGGCGCGCATGTCCTTGCGCACCGACGCCCCCTTTCAAGCTTCGCCTACTTCCGCCGAACAACGATCGAGCACAACCGCATCGCGTTCGGCAGCCACCGCACGGAAACGCAGTCGTCCGCCGCCTTGCTCGTAAAATTCAAAGCGGATCGTCTCACCCGGCATGACCGGCTTGCTGAAGCGGACGAACATGCCTTTGAAGCGGGCCACGTCATTGCTGCAATAACGCGCCAGCACGGCACGATTGGCTAAGCCCTTCGTGCACAGGCCATGCAGGATCGGCCGATCAAAGCCCGCCTTTCGCGCAATTGCTGGTTCCGCATGCAGCGGGTTCCAGTCGCCGCTCAACCGGTAGATCAAAGCCTGACCGGGCCGGGTGGTAATCTCCACCACGGCATCGGGTGTTCCTTCAGGCACGGGGTCAGCCGCCGGGACGGGATCGCCGAACCCGCCCTCTCCACCATTGCCGCGCAGGAACAAGGTGGATCGCACCGTCGCCAGATGATCGCCCGTCGCCGTGTCGTACAGCGCCTTTTCCTGATGGAGCAGTGCGCCGCGTCCTTCGCCTTTGTCCTCGATCCCCGCCACACGATATTCGCCCCTGATCGCACCCGTCGGAGGCAAAGGCTTGTGCATCGTCAGATCCTGCTCTGCATGCAATATCTTGACCCAGTCGATACCGAATTCCGGACGCTGCGCCCAGAAACCAGGATGACACAGTATGTTGGCGAAACAGGGCAAGCAGCGCAGGTCCTTTTCATAGACGAACGGCAACTCGGCCTCATCAAGCGGGTCCAGGCCATAGCCCAGCCCCAGCGCATGCAGGATGGTGTCCCGTTTGTCATAAGATTGGACGATCGGCTCGATCGTCAGGTTCCTGATTTTCTCAACGTCCAAGCGTCATCCTCCCATGGCGGGTAACTAACCACCCCAAAAGCTTCCGCGGCCTTATATGGTGCGCCTTATTACCATACGCCATATGTCTTATTTGACAAGCTTTGCGGCAAGAGAATATAGATTGCACGCGTACTGATCGCCGCCGCCAGATAAGGAGCTCGCGTGCCGGATTTCATCCCCCCGTTCAGCACCCGCCTCACGAACCGGCAGGTCATCCTCTCCCGCCGCCCAGTGGCCAGCCCTGTCGCTGCTGATTTCGCGCGGAAAGATGCCAGCATCGAATTGCCGGGCGAAGGCCAGTTCCTGGTTCGCAACCTCTATCTTGCTGCCGATCCGGTGCAGCGGGGGTGGGCAGCTAACGAGGCCCTGACCCCTCTTGGCCAACCAATGCGCGCGCTCGCGGTTGGTGTGGTGCTGGAAAGCCGGGACAAGAGCATCCGATCTGGGGACGTCGTCTACGGATTTTTCGGGTGGCAGGACTATAAGGTCGCGACACGCAATGACTTGTTGTCGCACATACCCAATCCGCGCACGCCGATTTCCGCCTATGCCGGCGTGCTTGGCATGCCGGGCGTAACGGCCTGGCTCGCCTTGCACGACATCGCGCCGCCCTATGAGCGCGCGGCCATGCTTGTCTCAACGGCGGCAGGGACGGTGGGCAGTGTCGTCGGCCAGATCGGCCGCCGCGCGGGCGCATTTGTCGTCGGCCTGACTGGCAGTGATGACAAGGTGAAAAGCTGCGTCAGCGACTATGGCTATGACGTTGCCTATAATTACAAGTCCGTCGATCTGGCAGCTACCCTTGCAGAGGTTCGACCAGGCGGCTTCGACATCTATTTCGACAACACGGGCGGCCCAATCCTGGACATGGCTATCCGGGCGATGGCCAGGCATGGCCGCATCGTGCATTGTGGTACCGCAGCGACCCCGAGTTGGTCACCCCCACCGACGGGCCTGCGCAACGAGCGCGAGATATTGCTGCGCGCTCTTCTTTGTGGGGGCTTCGTGATCTTCGATCATGTCGCCCGCTTCCCCGAAGCAGTGGAAAAGCTGACCGACATGGTACTGAACGGAGAACTCAAGTTTCACGACCACATCATGCCGGGTATCGACCGCGTCAGCGGCGCGTTGGAAGCGTTGTTCGCAGACAGCAACGCACCCAAGATGCTGGTATATATCGGGGAGGATTAACGGCTTCGGTGTGTGTGCTCGCGCTCAATCGCGCCGCCACTCCCCAATCGCGGGACGCACAGGCTGAATGACGAACTCGCCCGTAAATACCCCTTCGGTCATGAACGGGTCTCCAGTCAGCAATGCGCGAACAGCGCTCTCGTCCTCGGCCTCCAACAGGAAGGAACTGCCTTGAGGATCCGAGGCCGGCTTGTCCCCATCCAGCATCGCGCCCGCGACCTTCACCGCAGCACCCTTTTCCAGCCAGTAATCCAGATGCCGCTGCCGGTGCTGCAGCCGAAGGGGTAGAGCTCCAGGCTTGTCGGCGGCCAGAATGATAAAGAACATCAGATTTGAGCCTCCTGGCGCTGCTTCAGTCTTCGCCCTCGATCAGGCTCAAACCGCCCTGTTCACGAAGGACATCTTTCAAATTCTGCTTCACCCGCAGTAGCACGTCCTCGCACACTTCCCGGTCCGCATCTGACACACCTTCCAGGATGCGACGGTTCATCGTCGCCGCCAGTTCGATCATGAGGCCGATCACCTCAAAGCCCTTTTCGGTAATGAAAACACGCTTGGCCCTGCGGTCATTGGCATCGGCCCTGCGTTCGACATGACCCGATGCTTCAAGCCGATCGATCAACCCGCCGACCGTCACCTTGCCCACTTCCATCAGCCGGGCCAGATCGACCTGCATCATCCCGTCGTTCCCTGCGCGCGACAGAGTGCTGAGGACGGACCATTGCGACCGGGTGATGCCGTAGGGCCGCATCAGCAAGTCCATCACCGTGCGCCGGATACGCGATACGTCGTGGACCAAGTAGCCGAAGGTGAATTGTTGCGCAGAGGGCCGTTCAGGCGCCTTCTTTTTCCGCACGGCAGTTTTCAGCGTTTTCGTCATTCTCACCATCCAGTCAAAGGCGATTTCAATGCATCATCCTGTTCCGATGATCTGTAATCCGCCCGTCTTGCAATAGCATATGATAGCGAACCCGATTATCAGCAGGCGTATGATATCTCGAAGCCTCTCTATTCCGACCAACGATGATCTGGCAACCGCCTTCATTTGCCGAACAGGTCGCGGCCGATGATCTGCTTCATCACCTCCGCCGCCCCGCCCGCGATGCGCACGATGCGCGCGTCGATATAGGCGCGTGCGATCGGGTATTCGGTCATATAGCCATAGCCGCCAAAAAATTGCAGGCATTGATCGACGACTTTGACGTGAAGATTGGTGACCACAAGCTTCACCTTTGCCGCTTCGACGCCGGTTAGCTCGCCCGCCAGGAAGCGCTTGATGCACCAGTCGGTAAAAGCCCGGGCCGACAATATCTCAGCCGACAGCTCCGCGAGGACGAACTGCGTGTTTTGGAAATCAGAGAGGGTCTGGCCGAACATCTTGCGCTCGGCCGTGTAGGCCACCGTCCATTCCAGCGCGGCTTCCGCGACGCAGATGCTGCGCACCGCCTGGGTCAGCCTTTCCTGCGCAAGCTTGCCCATCATGATCCCGAAGCCGCCGCCCTCGCGGCCGAGCAGACGCCAGGACTCCGCGCGCGCATCCTCCAGGAAAATCTCCGACGTATCCTGCGCTTTCAGGCCGATCTTCTCAAGATTGCGGCCGCGTTTGAAGCCTGGCTGATGCGTGTCGATCGCGATCAGGCTGACCCCCTTGGCGCCCGCCGCCGGATCGGTCTTGCACGCGCAGACCATGATGTCCGCGAGCTGCCCGTTTGAAATATATACCTTCTGCCCGTTCAGCACATAATCGTCGCCATCGCGTACGGCGCAGGTGCGGACTTCCTTGACGTCGGAACCAGCGCCCGGTTCAGTCAGGCCAAGCGCCCCGATACACTCGCCCGCGACCATGCGGGGCAGCACGTCGCGCTTCAGTTCCTCGGTGCCTGCTGCCAATATGTAGGGCGCGACCATTTCCGAATGCACCATGAAGCCGGGACCTGTGATCCCCTTCTTCGCCAGTTCCTCGATGACAACGACATTGTAGAGCCAATCTGCGCCGAAACCGCCATATTCCTCCGGGATATTGGGGCACAATATGCCGACTTCGCCCGCCCGCTTCCAGATTTCGCGGGGGACAACTTCGTCCTTTTCCCACTGATGATGGTTGGGCGCCAGTTCCTCATCTACGAACCGGGCGACCGTTTCGCGGAACTGCTCATGCTCGGCGGAAAAGATGCCACGTCCGCCTTCGTTGCTGAACCGCGCCTCAACCACGGCGCGCCTCATGCATCGCCAAAGTCCTTTCCGCCTGCTTCAGGTGGGGGATGTCCAACATCTTGCCGTCAAGCCCCAGGGTTCCAGCATCCGGATTGGCCGCGAACAGGTCGACCACCCGCCGGGCGAAATCCACCTCATCCGCTGATGGCGAAAAGCTCTCATTGATGATGTCGACTTGCGCGGGGTGGATCGCGACACGGCCAGAAAAGCCCTCGGCCCGTGCGGCCTTGCAGGAGGCGCGCAGGCCTTCCGGATCACGGAAATCGACATAGAGCGTATCCACCGCCTCGCCTCCGGCAGCGTGCGCACCGAGCAGGCAGAGCGAACGCACCATCTTATAGGTGTGCGTCCATTCTCCGTTCGCATCGGTATTGCCGCTCGCTCCGATCGCAGAGCTCAAATCCTCCGCACCCCACGTCAGCCCGTACAGCCGGGTCAGGCCCGCCGCCGCATAATCACCTAGGCGGAATGGCGAAACGGCCGTTTCGGTCGCCACCGGCAGAATGCGGATCGACCCTTGCTCGACACCCGATGCCGCTTCCAGCGCGCTCAGATAATGGCTGACCTGAGCCACATCCCCTGGCCCGTTGACCTTGGGCAGCATGATGCCGTCGGGCGCGACGGGCACGATCGCGGCGAGGTCTTCCAGAGTCCAGGGCGTGTCCAGCGGATTGACGCGCACCCACAATTGGGATTTCCGGCCAGAACGCGGACGCTCCTTGATAAAGGTCGGCACCATCTCCCGCGCCACTGGCTTACGCGCGACGGCAACGGCATCTTCCAGGTCAAGGATGAAGGCGTCGGCAGCGACGCCATCGACCTTGCCCAGCTTCTTCTCGCTATCGCCAGGGATGAAGAGGAAGGATCGGATCGGCAGGCTCATGATACAGGCCTCTTGAGCTGGAGGCCCGATCGCTTGCATGACGCCACCAGTTCATCCTTCTGATTATAGGCCTTGTGAAGGAATGTGACGATCCCGGCTTCAGGCCGCGACTTTGACTCGCGCAGATCAATGACCTCGCTCGTGACATGGATGGTGTCGCCATGAAACAGCGGGTTGGGGAAGCGCACCTCGTCCCAGCCAAGGTTGGCTACTGCGGTGCCCAGCGTCGTGTCGCCGACCGAAATGCCGACCATCAGGCCAAGCGTGAAGGCCGAATTGACCAGGCGCTGGCCAAAAGGCGTGCCCTTCATATACTCCTCATCCAGGTGCAGCAGCGCCGGATTGTGAGTCATGCAGGAAAACAGAACATTGTCTGTTTCAGTGATGGTACGCCGAATAGGATGGTCAAAGACCATGCCGACTTCAAGCTCGTCAAACCAGACTCCAGGCATCACGCAAGTCCCAGGATAGAGATGGCGGCAATGCCCTGATAAGGAACACCGCCCAGATTGTGCGTCAGTCCAACAGAGGGGTTCGACAGCTGCCGCTCCCCTGCCCGGCCCAACAGTTGGTTGTAGACTTCATAGGCCATTCGCAGGCCCGACGCGCCGATCGGGTGACCGAAGCATTTCAAACCACCGTCGATTTGGCAGGGTATCGCGCCATCCCGATCATAGCGGCCGTCGAGAATGTCGAACACGGCGCGGCCATCGTCGGAAAAGCCCAGGTCTTCCATCGTCACCAATTCGGTAATCGAAAAGCAGTCATGCACTTCGCTGAGGTTCACCTGAGCCTTGGGATTGGTGATCCCCGCTTCCCTATAAGCCCGTGTGGCGGCGTTGCGCGTGTTCGCGACATAGCTGCCGTCCCAGTCATTGGTCTGGGTTTCCCGGCCTGAACTGGCGGAAAGTTGCAACGCCTTGATCGTGACAAGGTCTGTCTTGCCCAAAGCTCGCGCGATTTCCGGCGTGGTCACGATCGCGCAGGCGGCACCGTCCGACACGCCCGAACAATCGAACAGGCCCAGGGGATCGGAAATCATCGGCGCGTTGATGATGGTTTCCATCGGCACCGCCTTCTGGAAATGCGCCTTGGGGCTGTGCACGCCATTCTGGTGGCTTTTCCACGACACATGGCTGATGGCGCGCTTCAAGTCTTCCTTGCTCGTCCCATATTTCGCCCGGTAATAGGGCGCCAGTTGAGCAAAGCCGGCCGGCGCGGAGCTCAGGGGCATCCAAAGGTCATTGAATGTCCCCTTGAAGGCCGGGGGCAGGCCGCCAAAGCCCGTATCCTTCAACTTTTCCGAACCGATCGCGAGCGCGATATCCACAGCCCCCGAGGCGACCGCATAGGCCGCCCCACGCAACGCTTCCGTCCCGGTCGCGCACATATTTTCCACTCGGCTCACGGGAATGCCCTCGAGGCGGAGGGCCATCGCGGCGGGAATGGAGCTGTTGCCGACATTGACGCTATCGCCCCAGCAACCGAACCATGCCGCCTCGATCTGATTTCGCTCGATCCCCGCGTCGGCGAGCGCTTCCTCGAACGCCTCTTTCATGAGGTCAGGCGACCCCATGTCCCATCGCTCGCCGAATTTGGAGCAGCCCATGCCTAGCAGGGCCACCTTGTCCTTGATACCCGTCGCCATATCGCGAACTCCTCAGGCCGCGCTCAGCGGCGTCGATTTCCAGAAGTAGCGGTTATATCCCCGCTGACGGTCCTTTTCCTTGATGCGGAAGACCATGCGGACCTGGTCTCCCGTGTCGATCCCGTCCGGGCCGATATCCACCATCTCCATCAGCACGCGCGCGCCATTGTCGAACTTCACGAAGCCAACCCAAAGCGGCGGAGAAGGATGATAGGACAGCCAGTCAGCGGTCGATGTGAGGACTTCCGCAGTCTTGTCGCGCAGCGGAACATCGGTGAATTTTTCACCCGGCGCGTGACATTGTACGCAATATTGCATCTGCGGAAACTGGACCGCGCCGCAATTGCCACACTTGCCTGCATTGAAACCTTCGATCTGCGCGGCGGAGCGATATTGTTCGGTCAGCGCCGTCTTGGCGCTTTTTTCGGAACGCATGCCCCATTCATTTTCGATCCCGCCATAGAATGACAGCATCCGCAGATAGCTGTCGGTCGGCAAGGCGTCCGCGATGGAGCCAGCGACGCCGCGCACGGGGCGGACCGACGCGATCGCCTCAGTGGCCTGGAATATCAGAACATCGGCGCCCTGGCCAAAGCCGACCAGCACAATCCGATCGCCGGGTTGCGCTTTTTCCAAAGTCGCCGAGAACATCAGCAACGCATGAGCCGCACCTGCATAGCCGACGCCATCGTCCAACGTTCCGGCGACCGTACCGCCGAATTTCAGAGCCTTGGCGACCATTTCCGCTGCCCCTTTGAGATAAGAGGGCATGACGAAATACTGGATGTCGCTGATGGAAAGCTGCGCCTGTGCCAGCGCGGCCCTGACGGCCTGCGGCACGATCTTCGCATAGCCTTCGTCGCGGACCCACCGCTCTTCCCAGCCATAATCGCTCTGGGCATCCGCCGAACGGAAATGATCGACGAAGACTTCGGTGAACGACGCCGACCCAATCAAGCGCGCCACCACATCCTGGTCTGACACCAAAAAGGCCGCCGCGCCCGCGCCAAAGCTCATTTCCTGCGCGCTGGCTGGCTTTGCGAAAGGATTGTCGGATGCCACCACAAGGGAGGGCTCCGTCCCCTTGAGCGCCTGTAGCAGGGCAGATGTGCCTGCCCGCTGCGATCCTGCAGCGTCGGATGTAGCGACTTTGGCCGGAGCGCCGATCGCCCGCGCCAGGATCGCCGCATTTTGCAGGTCAGCATATGGCAGGCTTGTCGATGCCAGTCGGACAGCCCTTATGGCATCAAGGCTGGCATGCCCCAAAGCGTCGCGGGCGGCTTCGACGCCCATTGTGATCGCGTCCTCATCCCAGCTGGTGAACGCCCTGCTGCCCTTCGCCTGACCCAGGAGGCCGGGGGCCATCCAGCGATGCGCTTCAGCTATCAAGGATCGATCCAGCCTGAGCCGGGGAACATAGGCGCCGTAGCGCGAAATGCCGAGTTGAGTCATTCACCTCACCTGTTCAAGGACGCGGCACCCAGGGCCGCTCACCGCTTTGAAACGCGGCGGTCATGTTCAGCCAAAGGCTCATTTAGTTCGCCTGCATATGTTACGCAAGTATCTTATTTCCTACCTTCGCCTTTACGCGGCCTGCCGGAGGCGATATGACATGATAAGCATGCATACTTATGGAGAGGCGCATGAAGATCCTTGTGCCCGTGAAGCGGGTCATTGACTATAATGTGAAGCCGCGGG
>NZ_CAJHOG010000011.1:0-66080 GCF_905120495.1 Sphingobium sp. S6
GCAGGAAAAGGCGCTGTTTGCGAGCAGAAGCTGCTACGGTTGCAAGCGCCTACACCTAACCATGCAGGATTATATTTCGTCGCAACTGCTATGGGGGCCTTGGTATCAGCCGTCGTCCTGGGCGCTGCTGGCGCCCGGATCGCTGCTTCAGGTGCTTTCGATCCCCGCACTTGTCGTTGGGCTTGCCCTGCTCTCGCTCAGGGCGCGGTCCATCTGGACTCTGATCACTGTTGTAGCTGGCCTGGCGGCTCTCGGCCTTATCCCATTCATCTGGGATATCCCGCCATTCAGCCGGGCCCAATTCCCGTGGCGGCTGCTGGGTATTATCGAGTTCGCCGCCATTACGGCCATGCTTGCCTGTCGTCCCAAAGCAGTCATTATGGGATTAGGAATGGGCCTTGTCATGTTCGCCTACACGAAATGGACGATGCATTCGGCAGAATATCTGACCAAGTCGGTTCCCTATGCCATGATTGCGCGCGATCTGCCCGATGCCGTGGAATATCTGCCTGTGGGGTTTGACACCCGGCTCATACGGGATGTCGATCGGAAGCCGGACCTGAGTGCATGGCACGACATCAAGGAAGGCGACGAACTTGTGGTGGACAAGCCAGGCGAGGTGATGATGCGGCGCGCCGCCTTCCCTATCTGGCGCGTGATGCGAGGCCAAGAGGTGGTGCCCTATCAAGGGCCTGTCATCCGGTTCTACGCCCGCCCTGGGACCTACCGGATAGAACGTGTTTACCTATGGCAGGAATGGGGAGGGCTGATCATCAGCTTGTGCAGCCTCCTCTTGCTGACCCTGGTTTGTCGCAGCCGACCTTATTTCGGCCGTTTCAACAGTCGCGCTAACGCACTGTCTTTCGTCGGCCCATGAAATGATAGCTATCGGGTAGATACCAAAATGGTATCCAAGAAGCCATCATGCAGGGTCACCCGCTGGGGGAATAGTCTCGCGCCGCCCCCTCCCTTCGGGCTGGAGCTTCGATCGCCAGGAAGCGAATGAGCGGCGCTAATGCCGAAAATCTTCCTGAATACCAACATCGCCCTTTACGCCTTCACTGATGACCCTCGATTGGACCTTGCAGAGGCGCTGCTGGCGCGGGGTGCCGAGATGAGCGTGCAGGTTCTAAGTGAATTCACCACTGTCGCGCACCGCGAACTTGGCTTGGAAGTAGGCTTTGCAAGCCATCCATGTGCTTGCCCGGACGATCCATTCTGTGGACCTCGATACGCGCGCTGGCTTGCTGGTAGAGGGCCGCTTGCAGATCATATACTCCTTTGCGTCGGCGGCGGCGGCGCAATCCGGTGAGCCTGCATAAAGAGGGTGCGCGAAAGCCAAATTCGTGCTTTCGAGTAGAAATTGCCAGAGCGGCATAATGGGCAAGGGAACGATCATAATGGGCACCCCGCAAGGCGAACTGTTCAAGCTCGACAGCCCCCTTGTCGGCGAGATCCGCGGTGAGCGGTCGCTGATGGCCTTTCCCTTCTTTGCGCTCAGCAAAAATGCCTGGATGAAGCCCCTCGCCTACGCCACCCCGACCGTGTCGATCGAGGTGCGTCCGAGCGCGCGGGGCGTTGCCACCATCTACGACAAGGAAATCGTCCTCTACATCGCTAGCCTCATGGCGTCGAAAATCGACGAAGGCGCGGCGGTTTCTCAGGATTTCACCTTCACCGCCCACGACCTGTTCAGCGTCACGGGCTCCAATCACAGCGCCCGTTCCTACTCGCGTCTCGCCGATGCACTGGAGCGGCTGCAGGGCACGCAGATCAAGACGAATATCGAGGCTGGAGGCGAAGGCGAAGACGGTTTCTTCTCCTGGTTGTCCGAAGCGCGGCTGCAATATGCACGTTCGGGCAAGGGCGAAAAGCGGCTGAAGGCGGTCAAGGTTCGGCTGTGCGACTGGCTTTTCCGCGCCATCCTGCGCGACCGGCAAGTGCTTGATTATGCGTCGACTTATTTCCAGCTGGGCCCCATTGAGCGCCGCATCTACGAGGTGGCGCGCTCTACCTGCGTCGATGGCGAACCGCTGGAGATGGACCTCCAGACGCTGAAACTTCAGATCGGCTTTCAGAACCCGCTTTCCAATTTCCGCATTGCCATGCGGCAGATCGCGGCGGCGAACGCCATTCCCGACTATGACATCAGCCTGATTGAGGACGCACCGGCAGAGGACGGTCCTCGCAAAGTCGGGCGCAGGCCTGCCAAGGCGCGGGTCATCCTCTCCCGTCGGCCGCAGCCGGGTCCTGAACTGATGATCGAGGGTCAGGTCGAAGAGGCCTGAAAGCCCCCTTTCCTACCGCCGACTTGCAAAGGGCTTTGCTCAGCCCTTCCTGATTCGCGCCTGCATGCTTTTGGTGGGCCAATTTCTACTCGAAAGCACGAATTGGGCCGTCCTAATTCTACTCGAAAGCACGAATCGAGGGGCAATTCCTACTTGAAAGCACGAATCAAACCGGACGAATTTTCGCTTTCCTACTCGAAAGCACGAACCGTAAAGCCTTCCACCGCGCGGATATTGCTGCGAATATGTTGCAGCTGGCCATGGGGGCTGAGCTGAGATGACTGAAGGGGTGGCTGTGACCACATAATAGAAAGCCCGGCACGAAGGCCGGGCATCCATTTGGGTAGTGGAGCGACGTCGCCAAACGTCGTCCGGGTCACAAACAGTCCCTTCTCCCTACGCCAGATCGAACGCCGTTTCAAGGATGCGCGCTTCGCGCCACGGTATCTTTTTGTCTGGTGACGGCCTTCCGCATGGAGGGACGAATGGGAACGCTTGGCTTTGGCGAGGCGATGGTGTCCGCGCTTAGCGCTGTGAAGATGCCGCGCCAAATAGGGTACGCACGGGCGCGATCCGGTGCGCCGCACCCGACAGGCGCGCCGGTGCTGCGCGACAGTGTGGAAGCAGGGACCTTCGAACATGTCTTCTTCGTCGCCCCTGCCAAGGGTGAGACCGATCGCCTGCTGCGCGCTGCCCGCCGCATTCTGGACGCAGGCCGCCAGCTGCGCAGTGAAGCTCGGCGCGATGGGCGCGAACTGACCCCGGCAGAGCGGCTGCTGACGTCGCTTACCGCCGCCAGCGTGCGGGTGTTCGAGGAAATCCTGACCCTCGCCCGCCTCAACAAGGGGCGCGTCTTCCCGAGCTATGATCATCTTACGCAGGCAACCAGCCTGGGCCGCGCCACCGTCGCGCGAGCACTGCGAATCCTGGAGGGGATCGGCTTCCTCGTCCGCCAGCGCCGTTTCAAGCGTGTCGCAGGCGACGGCCCCGGCCCCCGCTATGAGCAGACCTCCAACGCCTATCGCGCCTTCCTGCCCAAGATCGTCCAGGCCTATCTGCCTCGCTGGATGCGCCCAGCCCCCATCCCTGACGACGAGTTGCAGCGCGAAGCCGACCGGATCGAGGAGGTCAGGCATATGCACGCCCGACTGCCAGCCCATGAGCAGGCCGAGGCCGCGCTTAAAGGCCCGCTCGCCAAGGTCCTTGCCCGGCTCGACGCCGCGCTAGAGCGCAAGGAGCGTGAGTCTCAAAAAGAACCTCAACCGCTACTTGATTCATTTATAAAAGAGATCAGCGGAGTTGGCCTTGCCGGCCAACAACCTCATTACATATGAAAACCCAGCTTCACCCTCCTCCCAACCTCCTACAACACCACAATCCGGCAAAGGCCGAACGCACCGCTACGCGGCGCGAATGCTCCCCAGCGGGAGCAAGCGGTTATGGTGTATGCAAAACCCGCCGAAGCGCTGGAGGACAGCTTTTAATGAGGAAGCGCAGATTCGATGGTCAGTAACCAGCGCTACCTTTGGAAACCGCAATCCGGAAAGCATGCGCGCCACCATATGCGGTCGAAACAGACAGAATTCCTTCCTCGCGGGTATAAGGCGGAATGGCTGGCCTTGGGCTTCCATCATGGTATCGGATAGCTATCTGCTGGATAGCCTTTTGGCTCGGCATTCGACGTCTGCCCGTTTAAGCCGGCCCGTGCGAGGCTCCAGCTGGACCGATTAGAACTCATTGCCTTCTCCGCCCGAGATCAAATCTCCCGGCATCAGGAAACTATGAAGCTGCGCAAAGAGGCGGACCTCGGTTGGACTGACGCGACGAACAAGATGATGGGGCCCGATCTCGCTTGGTGCTGGAGGCTAAGAAGCAAGATTACAAACTATATGCGCTCTAAGCGAGCTTGTCGGCCTGCAGAAAGATGCGTTCTACTCAGGATGGGGGTTAGCCAGTCAGCCCCCGCTCCGTCCACGCAGACGGTCCAGGGGAGGGGTAGCGCGGCTTGCTTTCGCTGGCGTTCAAAGCCACCCTTAAGGTTCGTCTTTCATCCCACGGAGTTTGTATGTCTGAAACAAGGCCAAGACCGGAGACGCTCGCCGTGCATGCAGGTTGGCGGGCCGATCCGACGACTGGTTCGGTCGCTGTGCCCATTCACCAGACGACCTCTTACCAGTTTCGCGATGCCGACCATGCAGCATCTCTCTTCGCGCTTCAGGAAATGGGGAACATCTATACCCGGATCATGAATCCCACGACCGATGTTCTGGAAAAGCGCATTGCTGCGCTGGAGGGCGGCGCAGCGGCCCTGGCGGTAGCGTCGGGGCAGGCGGCTTCGGCCTATGCGATCCAGAATCTGGCACGCGCTGGCGACAATATCGTCAGTTCGACGGCTCTTTACGGTGGCACCTACAATCTGTTCGCGAATACGCTCAAGGATCAGGGCATAGACGTGCGCTTCGTCGACCCGTCCGATCCTGATAATTTTCACCGCGCTACCGATGCGCGCACCCGCGCCTATTATGCGGAGACCCTGCCCAATCCCAAGTTGGAGGTGTTCCCGATCGCGGATGTCGCCGCCATCGGGCGGGAGCAGGGTATCCCGCTCATCATGGACAATACGGCAGCGCCGCTGCTGTGTCGGCCGTTCGATCATGGCGCGGCGGTGGTGGTCTATTCTGCGACCAAATATCTGGGTGGTCATGGCACCTCCATCGGCGGCCTGATTGTCGATGGCGGCAATTTTGACTGGACGGCCTTTCCAAACCGGCAGCCGCTGCTCAATACGCCCGATCCCTCCTATCATGGCGCGATCTGGGCGGAGGCGGCGAAGCCGCTTGGTCCCATCGCCTATATTCTGCGGGCAAGGGTCATCCTGTTGCGGGACCTTGGCGCGGCGCTCTCGCCCTTCAACGCCTTCCAGCTGATCCAAGGCATCGAGACCGTCGCCCTGCGCATGGAACGGCATTGCGCCAATGCAGTAAGCGTAGCTGAACATCTGGTGCGGCATCCCGCGGTCACTCGGGTGATCCATCCCTCACAGCAGGAAGGGCGGGCGCGGGAGCTGGCGGATCGTTATCTGACAGGCGGGCAGGGCGGTCTTGTTGGCTTCGAACTGGCGGGCGGTCTCGCCGCAGGACGACGCTTTATCGACGCCTTGCAGCTATTCTATCATGTCGCGAATATCGGTGACGCTCGAAGCCTGGCGATCCATCCCGGCTCTACGACCCACTCGCAGCTGAACGAGGCGGAGCAACTCGCGTCCGGCGTATCACCGGGTTATGTCCGGCTCTCCATAGGGATCGAGCATATCAGCGATATTCTGGCTGACATCGATCAGGCGCTAGCCGCTGCCGCATGAGCTCCCGAGTAGTGATGCCCTCATGACGTCTCTCCTAAACCTGTGTAGCTCATCGGAATAGCTATCGGATATCCATCAGGTATCCAATAGCTATTCCGATATTCAGGCGCCGCTTTTCTGCTTCTCGGCTAAGGCTGCAAGAGCCTGTTCCAGCACCGCACCCAGCGGAAGACCCATATCATCGGCGATGGTATAGAGGGCAGTGATCGTCTCCTCAGTCGCTTTGATATTAATCTGGCGATTGCGTCCTGTGGTGTGACGCCGAGGCTGACGCGCCGGGGCAGGGGAGGGGGCGGCCTGAGCTTTCCGGCTCAGAAACCCGCTCGCCTGCGCAAGTTGATCGATTGCCTCCGCCGCGACAGGGCGAGAAGGGCTTTCCGGCGCGAAATCATCAAGGTCGCCAAAAGGGTTTGCCCTGCTCATCACGCCATCTCCGTCTTGTTTGCAGTTGCATTCCGGCTGTCCCGCAGCCGCTCGATCACTTCGACAGCGAACTGCTCAGCATTGACGATCGCCTTGTCGAGATTGGGCACGTCTTTCTCGTCCAGATCCTCCAGTGTCTTCTGGAAGGAAAAGATCGCCCTAAACGCCTCTCGCTCATGCAGCTGCGTCGTGAACACCGGCACCCCGGCATCGTTGAGGCCCCTCTGAATATGCCCCATGGTACGCGTGCGGATGATCGGACTGGTGCGGGTGAGGAGCACGCCGAAGGGCACGGCGCGTCCCGTCATCTTCTCATGCTGCTTGAGCACCTTGATGGCCCGCCCCGCCTGCTCGGCATCAAGCTGCGATCCTTGCATCGGGATCACTACCAGATCGGCCTGGCTGACGGCGAGCAACACGATCTTGGCGGCGGTACCCTCCAGATCAACGATGACGAATGGGGTCTGCGCGGCGGCTTCCTCGATCCGGTCGAGGATATTGTCCTCGTCCACGTCGGCAATGATGGAGAGGTTTTCCGAAAGATCGGCCCCTTTGCTCCAGGCCTGAATCGGATGATTGGGATCCGCATCGATCACCGTCACCTTGGCGCCACGCGCGACTTCTGAAGCGAGCAAAAGCGCGGCCGTTGTCTTGCCGACGCCGCCCTTGGGACTGACAAATACGACTGTAGGCATAAGCGTTCCCCTTTTCGGATACCATCTAGCTATCTGGTCGCTATCAGGTCAATGGATAGCTATCTGGTAGCTACCGGATAATTCGATCTCATCAGGCTCGCCGTTTTTCCATTTGTTCCTCTTGCCCAATCCGCTATCGCAGCGCCGCATGCAGCCGAGCCGGACAGACCCCTATCCTTTGGAAAAGGCCAGCGCCGGGCTGACCCTGGCTATCCATTTTGATGCTTTCCGCACAGATCCCCGGGCTTATCTGATGGCCATGTGGTGGCGCATACGCCGCAAGAGGCTGCGGTCGCGTGGCCAGATGGCGCGGCTCCTGGGGACGTCGCCAAGAGCCTATGATATGTGGCTGATGTTGCGGGATGACGTCATTTCTACTGCAAACAGCAGCGGCGAAAAGCCGCCGATCCTTGCCTTGATTGATGTGAAAGCAGGGCTGGTAGAGGAGACCCTGGAAAATCTGGAAGCGGAAGGCTTGCCAGCGTTGTTGATTGGCACGGCCGACGTGCCGGATCTGGCGACGGCGGCACGACAGATTGATTGGAGCGCCGCGCTCTGGTTGATGCCGATCGTAGCCGGCGACAGGCTCGCGCGGGGGGCGGCAAGTGCTTACCGCGCTGCAATCGCCGGGGCGAAGGCCGGGATCATCTATGCCGATGACGACCTGATCAGCAAGGATGGCCGACGCACCGCGCCGCACTTCAAGCCTGACTGGAACAGCGAGCTATACCAGCATTTCGATTATCTGTCAGGAGCCTGCATTATTTGGGCCTTGCGCAATGATCTCGAAGCGCTTTCCGGCACTTCTGATTGGCCCCGCCGTTTGGTGGAACGGGCCTTAGGAGAGGGGACCCCGCTACATATCAGCAAGATCCTGCATCATCGCCAACAGCGCCCCCGCCCTCAACTACCGGCTGCTCCCGCCAGTCGAGCAAATCCCCTGCCGTCAATCAGCGTCGTCATACCGACGCGCAATCGCGTGGATCTGCTGAAAACATGTCTGAACGGCCTCGCGGCCACCGACTATCCTGACCTGGAAGTCATCATCGTCGATAATGACAGCGACGATCCGCAGACGCTTGAGTTTCTCGCTGGCCTTGATCCTGCGGGTCATCGCGTTTTGCGGCATGGGGGGGCGTTCAATTACTCCGCCATCAACAATCGTGCCGTGGAAGAAGCGCGCGGCCGTCTGCTGTGCCTGCTGAATAATGATATCGAGGTGATAGAGCCGAACTGGCTGGCGACCATGGCGGCCCAAGCCATGCGTGACGATGTCGGCGCGGTTGGCGCGCGGCTGCTCTATCCCGATGGGCGTATCCAGCATGCCGGGGTCGTCATCGGCATGGGGAACGCGGCGGGGCACGCGCACCGCTTCCTTCAGCCCGATGAAGAGGGCTATTTCCAACGTCATGCGCTGCCGCAATTCGTCTCGGCGGTGACGGCGGCCTGTCTGGTCGTGACGCGCGATCGTTTTAATGCCGTCGGCGGCCTTGATGAGCGCAATTTCTCGGTTGCTTTCAACGATGTGGATCTGTGCCTGCGGTTGAACCAGCGGGGGTGGCAATCGCTCTACGAACCGCGCGCAACGCTCATACATCATGAGTCAGTTTCCCGTGGTTTTGATCGGGACCCTTTGGGCGCCGCGAGGCTGGCCGGCGAGTTGGACGCGCTGAAACGGCTATGGGGTACAGGGGAGGTGGTCGATCCCTTCCATCATCCTGAGCTGAGCCGCGCAAGCGAGCGCTTCGTGGTAAGGCTAGAAGCGTGACAGACCGACCCAAGCAGGAGGCTGCCCGGCGAGCGCTGCCGCAGGTTACCTTGTGCGCCGCGACGTCGGTCAATGTGAAGGCGACACTGCGCGCGCTGGAGGCGAGCCTGGCGCAGGTCGATTTTGCGGCCTGTAAACTCTTCACGGATGCGCCTGTGCACCATGGGCACCCGGATATTTCCGTCATCCCCATCCCGCGGCTTAACTCTGCGGCCGCCTATTCGGATTTCATGCTCTCGCAGTTGGTTGACCATGTGGAGACATCATATTGCCTGGTAGTGCAGTGGGACGGCCATGTGATTAACGCGGATCGGTGGCGTGCCGAATTTCTCGACTATGACTATATCGGGGCGAGCTGGCCGCAATTTGATGACGGGCATGATGTCGGCAATGGCGGCTTCTCCTTGCGTAGCCGGCGATTGATGGAGGCCTGTAGGGACGGCCAGTTCGTGCCTTTTCACCCCGAGGATATTGCGATCGGCCGGGCAAATCGCAGCTGGTTGGAGGGCCGGGGGGTGCGCTTCGCACCCCGGGCGCTGGCAGACTTGTTCGCCACTGAACGGAGCGGGAGCCTGGGACAGAGTTTTGGCTATCACGGCGTCTGGCATATGCCCCGTGGGATCGGGGTTGATGCCTTCTGGCGAATTTATCGGGATCTGGACGACAAAACGACCGTGAAACATGATTTTGCTAGCATCCTGAAGGACGTTGGACAGGGCTCCGGTGGTTCGTGGCGTGTGGCAAGAATGATATTTGACCGTGTGAAACAAAGCATGCCTTAGGCGAGCAGCGTTGATTGAACATGCCCCACCTGTTCGCCAGCAAGGCGTGGTAAGCCGTGACCAATGTCTCCCCCAGTTTGCCGCTGATCGAGTCTCCGCTTCTTCCTATGCTGAAGGCATCGCAGGGACTGACCTCGGAAGGGAGAAGATCGCTAAGCGAGATAATCTGGCAAACCTACACAAATCTGTCTAGCTGATGAAGCATACACACAATCTGAACTTCAAGCGACAAGCCTCCGAAAGTGACGTTCGAACATGGAAAAGATTGGTGCAATTGGCGATTTTTATGATCACGCGCATAACAGCCGGTACATCTCATTCGATTTGTTCGATACGCTCATCCGCCGCAAGTTTTTGGCAGTAAATGAAGTTCATGACCTGGTCAGCGCATATGCGCTGACCTTGATGGGGCTCCGTTCCCGATATCGGCCACAAGATGTGACGATGCTGCGGTACCGGATGGCAACGGCCCTAAAAGGGCGGACGGATATAGAGATCCAAGAGCCCACCATTGAGATGGTATGGGATCATTGGCTCGCGCATCACCAAATGATGGGTGATGAAAAAGCCCGGCGTGATATGGTGCGGCGCATTGTTCACTTCGAGCATTCGATTGAAATGGCTAACTTAGCCTTGGTCGAGGGAGCAAAAGAGCTTCTAGAGCGGCTCCGTGGGGAAAAGCGCACCCTTATTGTTATCTCCGATATGTATTTTGAAATGACAGATATGGAGGCAATTCTCAAAAAGCTCCAGATACTGCATTTATTTGACCATATCTATGTATCCGCAGATGCCAATCTCACCAAGCAGAGGGGTGATTTGTTCTCAAAGGTTATTAGAGATTTAAAGATAAATCCCGACGATATGTTGCATGTCGGTGATAATCTCGCGTGTGATATAGAAATGGCTGCACAATTAGGAATTAGAGCAGTTCACGTCGAGCAGCACCCTCTTCTTCGATTGGCGCGTCCGGACTATGGAATGCGAAATAATATTGAAGAGGATATATCAGATATCGTCAAGACACATATTTTCTCTGTTTTATTTAATGCCCATAATCGACGAGATGATCACATTTATTTTATGGCACGCGATGGGCTAGCTATAAGTAGTTTTTTTGAAGAGTGGAAATCTCCACTAAGAGACAATTTTCTACCTTCCCCCGGTCACAGTGACATGTACCTCAATCGGGTGCTTACAATATGGGCAAATGTTGATTTTTCAGTTGATTGGCTCCCTCACGCTGTTGGTATTGCGTTTTGGTTGAAAGAGGGAACTGCAACAGCAAGTGAGATTTCTCATTTGCTGGGCATTGAAGAATGCCCTCAAGAGCTAGGTGAACATCCTCTAACCTCCATTAATGATACGTTCCGAGTGGCGAACGCCTATCGAGAAGCGGGGCTAGAAGACAAAATTAAGTCTTCCATTATTAAAAAGCGTCTTGATATAGAGCGATACCTAGAAGGACTTGATTTCTATAATTATAAATCTGTTGCAATATCCGATCTAGGTTATTCTGGCACTGTTTCGCGAGCACTGAATTCATTCTTAGTTCAGCGTTGTGCGGAGGGCGGATCATTTGTGCCCCCGATGATGTTTCTTCACCTCATTGCGACATACCACAATTTTGAGGTTAATCGCCCTTACGCCTTACCTTTTTGCGAAATGTCAGATGAGGTTCTATTTCCAATAGAAAAGCTACCTGATTCTTTATCTGGATCTTATGCATGGCTTGAATATTTCTTCAAGCATCCAACTCTTCTGCCGATCCTTAACTTTGTTGAAGGAGGGAATGGAGGTCTTTCTCCCCAGCTGTGTGAGGCTGCCCAACCCGAATTCGAATTTCCTTCTGAAAAGTTGTTAAGGTACGCGACGCACGCCGATCAAGACATTGTGTTGATGTGGATGGCGGCGACCAACAATTTCAATTTTTTGGTCGATCCCTTGATCGAAAGATTTAGTCAGCCAGACGCTGACACTCTATCTCAGATGCGGGAGCAGATTTACGAACTTGATCCCATCGCGGGCACGACCCGCTCACCCATTCTTGAGGTTGAGAACGCACTCCCCGAGGCCGTAGCTGAGGTCGCACGCAAGAAAGATTACTGGATTGCTGGCTCTGTTGCGGCATCTCAACTTCTCGCGGCGTCGAGGAATGGGCTGCGAGAAGAAGCCCGACATAATAATGCTCCAACTAAGCGGAGCTGGATCCAGCGTTTAAGAAACAATGCTACCGTAGCTATCATGTGGCGTGGGTTCGAAGCGGATTTTTATAGGGGATTTTATCCTGACCTCCGCGTTTTTAAAACAGACGCAGATCTTTGGAAGCACTATGATAATCACGGTCGGGAAGAGCGGCGTTTGCCTTCTCGCGCGGCATTCCTTGCTCGATTAGAGGCGGAATGTGGAACCATTCCCGACGACTTTGATCACAGTATCTATTTACGGCTTAATCCTGATATCGCTCATGTGGCGGATACGCCTGAACGCGCCCTCGATCATTTTGTCCGCATCGGACGATCGGAAGGGAGAAAATATCGGTATGTCTTGGATGACATCAGGCAGGATTTCGAACAGCTTTGTGCTTCAGGCATTGTTATATTCGATTCGAGTGAGCAGCGCCGTGTTGATAAAGGGGAAGGAGTCGTCGATGTCTTTTTGAGCCGCTATGGAATCCGGAGCGGGCCTTGGATTTTTGACATCGACGTTGCGGAGTTCCGCGGCCTTTATAGACACTGGGCAGGGGATGTATCCACGGCAGCAGAGGTTATTGTAGCCCTATGTGAGAAGGGCTTGGATTTCGCTCCGTCGTTTTCATTGAAATCAACATTCGATCCGAAATTTTATCGCTCGCAAATCACAGAACGGCAAGATTTGAGCGATGCCGAATTGTTTCGGCACTATCTTAACGTCGGGAGCCAGAAAGGTGCGGCGCCATCAGAGCAGGCGTGGCTGTTACGTATATGGGGTCATGAGGAATTCCCTACCGCGTTTGATTGGGTCGCTTGGCACAGAACGCAAAAAGGCCATCTCAAGGGTAGCAGCCGCTGCGAAATTCTAGAAGCTTTCATAGCCTCACCTGGAATTTCTAAAGCGACATTCGTGAAGGGGGAAGGGGCACCTCAATTTCTTGAATATCTTGCGACGCATTCGTGGTTGAACCGTCATGATCTCAGCGAAGCCCGCTTCTTCATGAGGGCGGCGATGACCGCAGGCGGTAACCGCGGGTGGCTCGAGCACATGCTCGGAGACATCGAGGATCAGGCTGGCAACAGCGAGCAAGCCCTTATCCATTATCGAAATGGAGTGAGCTCTCCAACACCCAATCGCTGGAGCTACCTCAAGGCGGCTAACCTTATGCTTATGCAAAGGCATTATAGCGCCGCCCTTACCTGCCTAGAGTCAGGTAGGCATGTGTGGCAAGAAGCCGCACCGTGGCGTCAGTACTATGATCGCGCAATGCATATGCGCTCAAATAATTGCGTCAGCCGTATCGTTGCCCGACCTGGGAGTGCGAAGGAATTGGATATCGCGGATCGCTTGATTAGCGATATCTCGTCTCGCATTCCTGAGGGTGCCAAATTTAACGGAGATGCGATAGGCGTTCTTATATTTACCGGGCGTCCGTTATATCGAGGTAGAGATTTCTCTAAGCATCGTCATATAGCGTTACGAAGCCTACAGGAGTTGGATAGCTTAGATTATCTTGGAACCATGCTTCAGTCTCAAGAGGTCGTTTTCCACGAGGTGCCTTTTACGTACGAGGTAGCAAGAGCGATCCTGACTGCGCGCGCGTTGGGCAAGCGGACGATCTTGTGGCTTGGAGACCTTCGCCACTGGAATGATTACGATCTTGATCAATCTATTTGGGGTGAAAACGGGGAGCAAAGCGAGTTTCGTAGATCTTCCTTATGGGAAATGGCGCTAGTCGCACGCTACTGTGATGAAGCGGTAACGACAGTGGGAGGGTGCCTTAATGCTCTCTCTGTAGTAGCGCCTAATACACCGCGACAGTTCCTCCGGTACCAACCGATGAATATTCGAGGCGACCAAAAGCAGCGTAAAGTGGTTATGATACTGCCAAATCAGGGTATGGGTTCGGAAGACCAGAAGGCTTTGGCAAAAGCAATCGCCGAAGTGGCAAAAAGTAATAAAAACCTAGACTTCGTTGTAGATGATCAGCTTATTCTCTGCCGGGAGTTGAAAGAAATTCAGCCGCGGTTGCTTAAGATTGATAACGATCCTTCCATTTCAGTACTGTCAGAGACAATACCGACCATCGATCTCGTGGTCCAGTCGGTGTCATTTGACAAGCCGGAGCCTTACGCAGCATGGATTGACGCCGAAGCTGGCGAAGTGCCTTTTTTGGTCGTCCAGCAAGATAAAGGATCTAAGGTCCTGCCGACAAGGTCGGCGGAGTGCTATGATCATAAAGTACGGTTGGTTGAAGGAGATCTTTCAGCCGCTATGATCGCGGCGTTGGAAGATAATGATAAGATCTGTCAAGGTGCGGTGCCTCCACCAGTTTTGATATCTGATAACGCCCGGAGCGTGGTGCTTACAGAGAGATCCAAATCAAAGATCCTGTTTGTGAACGTTTGGTTTGCTCCGCAGCTAATAGGTGGAGCCACTCGCGTTATGAAAGATAATGTGGATTACTTTATCGATAATCATCGCGATGAATTTGAAATTTCTATATTCTGCACAGATGAATCTAACGACGATTGCGGGCAATTCAGCGTCGATACCTACAGAGGTGTGCCTGTCTTTCGGATAGCGACACCGCAAGAGGAAAATATTTATTGGCGTCCGGAAAACGCTATGGCAGCTGCGAGATTTGCAGAGGTGCTAGATAGCTTTAAGCCTGATCTAGTTCATATACATTGCCTCCAACGACTTGGAGCTACGATTGCAGATGTCTGCGGATCCCGTGACATTCCATATTTAATTACAATGCATGATGCTTGGTGGCTCTCAGACTTCTTCTTCTTGTCCGATAACCTCGGTTTGCCAGTTTCGGTGCATCAGGATTATTTCGCGCAATCAAGATTAAAAAATGTTGGCGTATTGAACTCTGCTCGACGTGCCCAGCAGTTGCGGGAAGCTCTGCTTGGGGCTCGGCGGCGCCTCGCGGTATCACAGAGTTTTCAGCGAATATACGATCAATGCGGTATACCCTGCGACGTCCTGGAAAATGGCGTATCAAGGATATTGCAAAAAGAGCGCCACGCCGAAAGTGGACCTGTTGCTATGTGCCATATAGGCGGTTTGGAGCGCCACAAAGGAGCGTATCTCATTGAGGCTGCGCTCAAGGCGCATCCATTCGCCAATCTTGAGCTGACGATAGTCGACCTTGCAAGAGCGCCAGGACACGACACCCATACGTTTTGGGGGCAAACTCGAGTTACGATCACAGGGAGAATGTCTTCAGAAGATTTGGCGAGCCTTTATGCGCGCTCTAATATCTTGCTGGCACCTTCTACCTGTGAGGAGAGTTTTGGCTTGGTGACCCGAGAGGCCTTGGCTCACGGTCTGTGGGTAGTCGCAAGCGATCGCGGTGCCATGGCGGAGCCCGTAGTCCCTGGTGAGAATGGGTTTGTTGTGTCGGTAAATGATATATCAGATATCGTTAGCGTTTTCATGGCAATAGATCGAGATCATATAAGGTATAAGAAATCACCTGCGAAGTTACCCGCTATGCGAACTGCTGATGATCAGTCGAGGGATCTTGTCGATATCTATCGGAAGGTCATCAACGACATGGAGAATATAAAGACGATTTCTCAAGCATCTACAATCAGGTAGAGATCGGATGAAAAAGGCCGGTGATGAGGACAAATAAGATGTGGAACTGACAATCAGATCATCGGGGTGACCTGTCGCCCTCCCCCGGGGGATTTTCCTCCAAGCTTGATTAGAGCCCGGCCGACTTGGCCATCGAACGACAGCGCCGCCAACTGGCTTTGCACATCGGCGGGAGGGGGATGCTGAGCACGGTTAATAACGCCGCTACAATAACGTTCAAGCGACGCTGGATGGTGGCGCAAACTAAACGGAGCGCATGTTCAGTTTAGGGTTCAATAAGAAGGTTGACGTGGTGGGTGATCTCGCCATTCCACACGACTGCCCGATTTAGATGATCATCCAAGATGAATATCTTGTAGCCGTCGAAGTGCTGCACAACGGCGTCAGCGGTTTGGGGGATAACTTCTATGATGAAGGATGTCGCCCGCCGGGCGATGAGGTCCTTCGCCCCCTCCATTACATCAATTTCGGCGCCCTCAACATCGATTTTCACAAGATCGGGTATGAGCCCGGACTGCTCAATGTAAGAGTCGAGCGTGATGCGCTCGCATAGTTCCCGAAAGTGAACTGCGAAATGACTCGCCCCTTCAACGTAGCTTGCACCAGAGCTGATACGGGTCGCATTCTCATAGTGCATGAATTCAATCGTCCCCGCTTGGTTGGAGAGAGCGACCTTTTCAACCTTCACGCGATCGACGATCCCATTGGCATTGAGATTCTCAAAGACCCTGGCGCAGGCTCGAAAAGTGGGTTCGAAAGCTACCACTTCCCTTGGCTGTTCATCTGCGAAACAGCTTAGAAGGGAAAAGATGCCCGTGTTAGCGCCGATGTCAAAAACAACCTTGGCGCTTTTTACCCGTCTTACCCACTCACGAATTGTAGTCCGTTCGTAACCATTGCGGCCGTACCACAAATAAAATTCTGCAATAATGTCATCATTATTTGTATACATGAAGAATGGTTTGGTGTCGTCATTCTGAATTTCTACGTGTCCGTAAAATGGCTTCTCCGTTCGGGCGTGATAAAAATCCATATCGTAAACATCCGGCGCTGCAGACGCTTTCAATCTCCGAAAGTCAGCAATCTTGTCTTTGAAATGAGGATCAAGCACGCCAAGTGGCTGAAGCAGATTCATTGGAATCTCCGATTTATTGATGACTTCATGGCTAAATCCAATCGAAAGCGCAAGCGATGTTGGATGGGAGAGATAGCGGCTGCCCTTGTAGGCCTTCGCGCGCCGCTATTACCGCCCCGACATGCTGTCTACCTCAATCCGCCTTATCCGGCAGCGAGGGGCGGGGGGACTATGCCGTGGGTATGTTAGATGTCACCGGTCATTCATTCTCAGCGAAAGTGGGCTTTAAAAATTCTCCGGTTGGTGGCCCCTTCACCTTCATGCTACCGGGCCACCCGTAAGACATGACTTCGCCAGCATCCTGAAGGATGTTGGCCAGGGTCCCGGTGGTTCGTGGCGTGTGGCAAGAATGCTATTTGACCGTGTGAAACAAAGCGTGGTCTAGGTCAGCGGCAATGATTAAGCAAACCCCACCTTGTTTGCCAGAAAGGCTTAGTACGCCGTGACCAATGTCCTCCCCGGTTTGCCGCTGATCGAGTCTCCGCTTTTTCCTATGCTCAAGGCATCGCAGGGACTGACCCAGGAAGAGGAGGAGATCGCCAGTAGCCTCTACGAAAAGGGCTATGCGGTGTTCGACTTTCCGGATGTGGACCTTGATGCTCGGATTGAGCGAATTAAGCGTAGCCTTGCCCCTCGTTACGGGATCGATTTCGATGATCCACAAAGCAACAAAACCCTGGGTGAGCGGCGCGTCCAGGATGCCTGGAGCTTTGACGAAGATGTTCGCGCGATTGCCTCGAACGAGGCGGTGCTGGATCTGCTAAGCAAGCTTTATGGCCGCCACGCTTTTCCGTTTCAGACGCTGAACTTTCCGGTCGGTACGCAACAGGACGCCCATTCGGACTCAGTCCATTTTTCCAGTCTGCCTGAGCGGTTCATGTGCGGTGTCTGGCTGGCAATGGAGGATGTTGATCCGGACGCGGGACCGTTATTTTATCATCCCGGATCGCATCGCTGGCCGATTATGTCGAATGCGCTGATTGGGCGCCGGGGCTACGGAGGAGATCTGAGTTCGGCGCAGGATCCTTACGGGCCCGCATGGCGCGCGTTGTGTGAAGCGCACGGTACGCAGGAGGAAACTTTTCTGGCGCGAAAGGGGCAGGCGCTGATCTGGTGCGCAAACCTGCTTCATGGCGGTAGCCATCAGGTAGACCCGCGGCTCACTCGCTGGTCACAGGTGACGCATTATTATTTCGATGACTGCATCTATTATACGCCCGCCTTTTCCGATGAAGTGCTTGGCCGCTTGCAACTGCGCGATCTTGTAGCGATCAGCGACGGCATGCCACGTCTGAACAAATATTTGGGTGAGATAGTAGAAAATCCTACTCGAAAGATAGAGCTACCTGCGCGTCAAACTTTCCGACGAAGATTAGTAAAGAAGATGAGGGGCTAAATATATTTAGTTATTTTTGCTGGTGAAGATGCTTTTTTCGGGGGATATCACTTTGAGGATAGCACGTAAATTTATTTATAAGTTTGCGGTAAGCAAATATGCAAAGGGGTTTGACGCCAAGTTCTATCTATCTCATTATGATGATTTAAAGATGATTAGAGGAAAGGGGCAGGCACTCAAGCACTACATCAAGCACGGAAAGAAAGAAGGAAGGTTCCCAAACGAGTCTGATTATATCAAAGGAATGTCTCTTGCTGATTCCAGTATCAAGAGAGAATTCGATGTTGCTGCTTATAAATTCTATAATAAGGATCTGTCTTATAGGTTTGATAATGATGAAGACCTATTTTTCCACTATGTAAAACATGGAAAGAAAGAAGGTAGAATTTGTCGGTTTCCCGAAAATGGAAACGGACAAGCGTTAATTCCTGACGAAGAAAAATGGAAGTCTGCGTTTGTTGCGGCAGATTTTATTTCTTGGTGCGGTCAAGACATCGATGATATTCCTTTATCTCGTGAGGAGGCGATAGATTTATTCTGCTCAGTAGGAATAGAAAAAATATGGCCTATCAACTTTGATTATATTTTTGACGTAGATTTTGTACGCAAAAATGAGATGCTGCCGTCTCACAACCAAAAATCTGATGCGGAATTGTACAGAGCCTGGCTCGCCGAAGGATTTCCAGCAAATGTCGCTCCCAATGAGGGAATGTTCCTGGCCTCCTATCTGGGTGGGCTGCCTTATCCTCTTTCTTTCGATTGGCAGGCTTTTATCCGTCGGAGCGGACTGCCGCGGGCTACTACTCGAAGCCGAGCCCTGATAGCGCTTTTCAATGCTTCGGCGCACAAGATAATTCTTAACATCGATCTTATGGGGTTAGATGCGTCTTGGCTTTTGGACCGCATCGCGCGGCGAGCATTGGTTCTTGGCGACCATCGTAAAGCCGTTGCTTTATTTACCCGGTCCACGATGCTCGCTCCTGCAGCCGAACCATTGTGCCTCCTGGGCGATGCACATCGTGAGTTGGGTGCCATCCCCGATGCGCTAGAAGCCTATACCGCCTCGATCGCCATCGGCCGAGCACCGATTGGCTCCTTCCTTCATGCCGCTAGCATCCATGCCTCGCGGGAAAAGTTTTCAGAAGCCTTCGACGTGCTGCGCAAGGCATGGCCGACATGGCGACAGAAAGTTGAGTTCGGTCGCAAGCTTCATGAAATTATCCAGCTTTATTTCGATCATCAGAGTGCTCGAGCGCACGCGCTATATCGGGAAATCGCAGAAGGGAAATCCGGTCTCGTGAAACGGGAAGCGGTGGATGAGCTTCTCACCGACACATTGAATGAAATTCAGGCAATTTACACAGAATTAGACTGCCTTCCTGCTCCTGTTGGAGGGGATAAGAATGGCTATGTGGCGATTTTAGCCAATGACGATCTGCGGCAATGCACACACTATCGCATCGAGCAGAAGGCGCTACAGTTCGAAAGAGCTGGTATTCCTGTCAAAATATTTTCGCATTATGACGCTCAGGAATTCATAGACAAATTGGTCGGCGCGAGAGCTGCGATATTCTATCGTGTCGCAGCAGTGCCGGGCATATTACGTGCTATTCTATGTGCGAATAAGTTAGGGCTGAATACATATTATGAAGTAGATGATCTAATATTTGACTCTGGCTTTTACCCTGATCCATTTCAATCCTTCGAGGGGCAGGTTTCCATCGCCGAATATGCAGGGTTACAGTTTGGCGTGCCGCTGTTCCGTTATGCAATGTCGATGAGCAAAGGGAGCATTGCCTCAACGCCGGCTTTGGCCGAGCAGATGCAGCTTGTTACGTCTACTGATGCTAACATCATTATTCGCAACGGACTGGATAAGCGCAATATTCCAGCAATTACAATGGGAGCTAACCCGATCCGTAATGAAAGCGGGCGTGTGCGGATCTTTTATGGATCGGGTACCAAAGCGCATAATGCCGACTTCAACAGGTTGGTTGCACCCTCGCTTTTGAATCTAATGGAGCGGTACCCGCATGTAGACCTAGTGATAGTCGGTCACCTCAAGCTAAATTCGGATCTGGCTGCTATGGGTGATCGTATCATCACCTACGCGTTTATTCCCGATGTTACTGCCTATTGGTCGGTGCTTGCCGGTTGCGACATCAATCTTGCCGTTTTGGAACCTGGAAAAGTCGCCGATTGCAAGAGTGAAATCAAATGGATGGAAGCTGCCGTTCTGCAAATCCCTTCGATCCTCAGCGGGACGCGCACCTATCGCGAGGTCGTAGAGGACGGTATTGACGGCTTGGTCGCAAACTCTCCGGAAGACTGGCAATCTGCCTTGGAGCGGTTGATAACGGACTCGGAACTGCGTGCGACCATCGGGGCAGAAGCGCGGCGAAAGGTTTTGCGAGACTATGATCTTGAGGTGTCGGCTCAGACACTCAAGGAGGCATTCGGCGGTTCCAGTGCGGATAAGGTACAGGGTCCCGAAAAAAGGCTCCGGATCCTCATCTGTCATGTCTTCTTTGCTCCTCAAAGCTATGGTGGAGCAACCCGGGTGGTCGAGGATAACGTCCGCATTTTCAAGGACCAATATCCAGGTTTGGAAATCGGGATATTCTGCTCGGAGGATGGGGGCACATCCCCTGGTCGTTTGAACATGAGCTCCGAGGATGGCGTTCCGGTTTATCGCCTTTCGACGCCGCAGGAAGCCGATATGGATTGGCGACCGTTCAATGAGGATCATGCCGAACCCTTTGAACGCGTTCTGGATCATTTCCAGCCAGACATCATACATTTCCATTGCATCCAGCGTCTGACTGCCACGATCGTCGAAGTGGCTCTGCGCCGAGGAATTCCCTACCTTGTCACATTGCACGATGCATGGTGGGTGTCCGATCACCAGTTTCTGGTGGACAAGGACGGCCTGCTACAGCTGCCAAGTACCGATATCTTGGGGACGGCCGCCGGCGGTTCCGATCGCCTCCAGTCCATCGCACGGCGTCAGCGCCTGGCATCCTTGCTTCAGAAATCAGCGGTCAATTTGGCTGTTTCAGCCCCGTTCGCCAAAGTTTATGCAGACGCAGGCATCACCGGGCTCCGGGTAGTCGAAAATGGGACCCCTCCCCTTGAAGAAGTGGTGCGTTCACCGCGGCAGGACGGCCGCGTTGCGCTCGGACATGTGGGAGGCAGATCCGCGCATAAGGGCGCGTCGCTGATTGAAGCAACTTTGCGACGCGGCAACTTTCATAATGTGCATCTGACGATGGTTGATGGGACGCTGGAGCCTGCGCAGTCAGTGAATACGATCTGGGGTGCAACTCCCGTGACGCTGACGGCTCCGTTCCCGCAGTCGCAGGTCGGGCAGCTATATGGTCAACTTGATGTGTTGCTTGCGCCATCTACCTGGCCGGAGAGCTTCGGTCTTGTCACGCGGGAAGCTCTCCGCAGTGGCTTGTGGGTGGTGGCCTCAAATCGGGGCGCAATCGGCGAGGAAATCGAAGATGACCTGAACGGGTATGTCATTGATGTCACCACCACCCGGGATTTTCGCCGGGTAATAGAGAAGATCGATGCTGATCCTAATAGATATCGTTCTTTGCCACCCCGTCGCTCAAAGGAAGTGCGTAGCATGGCTGATCAAGCGGTCGAACTATATAGTATATATAGATCAATATTTTAGAGTGATCCGTCCGATTCCTATCGGGTCTTCATCGTGAAACGAGAAAGGGCCAAGGGACGGGAACCCCCAAATGGTCGTATCGCCTATGAGGGTGGACGCCGGTTGCCACAGTATCCGTCTAGGATGGCTCGCCCGTCCCTGGTCTTTAGCGTTGCGGCAGTCCACTCTTGTCCGAGGAGGGGTAACCGCTTAATGCCGCAACCGGCCTCTTTGGCCGGAGGAAGTCAGCGTTGGATATGCATTACGATACTCAGCTCCAGCTTCAGGCTGAAGAGGCAACACGGCCAAACAAGATCGTTGAGCGCCTGAAACGTTGGCGTTGGTTTGGCTTGTTCGTGATTGTTCCATCTCTGCTGGCGACGATCTATTTCGGATTGATCGCATCGGACGTGTATGTCTCGGAATCTCGCTTCATCATCAAATCACCGGACCGCAAGTCGGGTTCGATCTCCTCGCTCGCCGGTCTGATACAGACCACAGGGCTATCTCCTGGCCAGGAGCAGACTAAGGAGATTATGGATTATCTTCGCTCGCGTGATGCGTTGCGGGATCTGAGCAAGCGTGTGGATGTTAGGGGGATTTTCATGTCCCCTGCAGCTGACCGGATAAGCCGATTTCCACTGTTGTTTCATAAAGATAACTTTGAAAATCTTTATGATTATTACGGATCCATGATGGAGACCCGTCTCGATCATGAGAGCGGGATGGCGGTGTTGAAGGTTAGCACCTTTGAACCAGCTCAAGCCCAAGTTCTGAATGAGAACCTGCTGCAGTTGAGCGAGGGGCTCGTCAATCGGCTGAACGAGAGAGCGAATACTAAAACGATCCAAGAGGCCACGGATCGCGTTGCAGCGGCTGAATCTCGGGTTCGCAAAGCGCGCGTTGAGTTAGGCCAGTACAGGAATAGATCCGAACTGCTCGATCCTAAGCAGCAAGGAATGGGCGTGCTGGAGGTTTCCAACCATTTGATCGCGCAACAGGCCGCTCTCCGCGCCCAGCTTGCTGAAGTTCAGCGGGTTACGCCAGGCCACCCCTCTATTCCCGCCCTGCGCCAGCGCATCGCCGCGCTATCTGAACAAATCGCGTCTCAGACGGGCCGCGCTGTGGGTACCCCGACAGGCATCGCTTCAAAGTTGAGTGGATATGAAAATCTGGCGGTCGAACAAGAATTTGCTACCCAGATGCTGACTGCAGCCAATGCCTCGCTTGAACAGGCTCGAGCCGATGCTTTGAAGCAGCACTATTACCTCGAGCGCGTTGTTCAACCAAACAAGCCTGACGATGCGCTCCTGCCGGCACGGCTCAAGGAAATCCTAACGGTCATTTTCACCAGTCTGTGTCTCTATCTGATTGGATGGATGTTGGTTGTCGGCATTCTCGAGCACGCACCGGAAGACTGATGAAACGCCTGAAAGACGGATTGCGCATTCAGATGCTCGTTGTGAAGGCGCTGATGATCCGCGAACTCACCACACGCTTTGGACGTGAAAATATCGGCTTTCTGTGGCTCATGGCAGAGCCGCTCATGTTCGCTGGGCTAGTCGGGGTCGTCTGGACCTTCATGAAGGGTACCGAACTGCATGGTATAAGCGTGGTTGCCTTTGTGATCAGCGGCTATATTCCATTAACATTATTTCGCCATTCGGTCAGTAAATCGGCGAACATATTTGTCGCAAATGGCGCACTTCTATACCATCGCCAAATTAAGATTCTGGATTTTATTTTCGTTCGTGTGCTGATTGAGGTGATTGGTTCAATGATGGCTTTCGTCTTCATTGCCGCCGTTTTGGGATATTTTGAACTTTTTCCTATGCCACACGACTTGGGATATCTGCTGGCGGGTTGGGGCATCTATTCCCTGTTCGTTTTATCCATCTGCACTGTTATTGCGCCATTGTCCGAGGTCTCTGAATTAGTCGAAAAGTTTATCCCGGTTACCACCTACATTGCCATTCCATTTTCGGGTACATTCAATCTTGTCGCTTGGCTCGCCCCTGATGCGCGTTCCTTTCTAATGTGGTCGCCCATGGTGAGTGGGGTGGAACTGATGCGGTATGGCCTGTTTGGTTCTGTGGTGCAGCCTTATTACGACGTTTCCAAGGCACTCACCGTTTCGGTATGTTTCCTTGTTATAGGTCTCATCATGTGCCGCCGGATACGCCGGACACTGGTGATCGGATGATCGTTTGTCAGGATGTCCACAAGCGCTACCGGAGCGGGCACAAGGTCAAGACCGTCCTTCGGGGCGTGAACTTCACCATCAATCCACAGGACCGGATCGGCCTTCTGGGACGGAACGGAGCGGGCAAGACGACCCTGATCAAGCTGATCGGAGGGGTGGAAATGCCAACCTCCGGCAAGGTCGTTCGTTCGATGCGCTGTTCCTGGCCATTGGGGTTCAATGGCGGGTTTCAGGGCAGTATGACGGGTTATGACAATGCCCGTTTCATCGCACGCATCTATAACAAGCCATATAATGAAATGCGCGATTTCATTGAGGAATTTACCGAACTGGGGCGCCAGTTGCGGATGCCGGTCAAAACCTATTCGTCAGGCATGCGCGCCCGACTAGCCTTCGCGCTCACATTGGCGATCGAGTTCGAATGCTACCTGATCGACGAAGTCATCATGGTCGGCGACCGTAACTTCCAGCAGAAATGCCAAGCCGAGTTTTTTGAAAAACGGCAGGACCGGGCGCTGCTTCTCGCTTCGCATAGTGCGGACTTTATCGAGCGCTACTGCAACCGCGCGATCATCCTTCATGATGGTATCGCGACGGTCTATGAGGATGTGCAGGAAGCGCTCCGGGTTTACGCGGCGCTGTAAGCTTTCGAGAACAATTCAGGTCAGGCTGAGCGAGAACCGGCAGCCGCAACCCGATCAATCTGTTCGTCTGATCCAGCACTGATGGGCGAAGTGGACGGCTGAGCGGCGCGCATCAAATCCTTTATCTCGGTTGTGGAAATGCCGTCGGTTCGCGGCAGATACACTACCTTCACCAAGTCGGAAAGATCGTCGAATTTCCCCGCCCAATCATGGCCCATTCCAAATATGTCGGCCTTTTCCCTTATTACATCTTGCCGTTTTTGTTCCCAATTATCTTCGGGAAAGACGTCAGAGACATACCGGCACGACAGAAGAATTTCCCGCCGATGCGCATATGGCACAACCGTCTTCTTCCCTTTCAAGTTATTGAACTCGTCAGTTGAACAGCCGACGACGAGCCTATCTCCTAAATCGCGTAAACGCTTCAACAGGCGAACATGACCAAAATGGAAAAGGTCAAATGTCCCATATGTAATAACTGTTACCATTATTAGGCCCCTTTGATGTTTGCGTTACTGCTATCATTAAGAACATTTTGAAGGTATAGATGAGCTATATTTCGGGAGGAAAAATCATTTAACGCCGTATCGCGAGCCGCCGACCCTATGCGCTCCCGCAACCGGGCATCCTTCGCCAACTTCACGGCGGACCGAGCCCAGTCGTCGGGCGTTCGCGCGACTAGGATATTATTTTCATCCTGCATGCGGGTCGTGCTCGACGCCCACGGCGGAGAGGCGATGGTGGGAACCGAATGCAATCCGGCCTCAAAAAAGCCCAGCTCGCATTGGTGAAGCGCGTCTGCCGGGCGAGGCGCAAGACAGATGTCCATTTCCTCGAGCAGCTCGTGGAATGCGTCATGGCTCAAATGAGGGTGGCGGACCCATCCTTCGGGCAAAACCGCCGACCCTGCTGCCTCATTAGGCATGCCAACTATGTGAAATTCCACGTCCTCGACCTCTGAACGGATCCCGCTTTCGAGGGTGCGCAGCATTTGAAGGTCGGAGCCATGATCCAGATTATCCGCGCGATAGCAGAAGCGGATCACGTCGTTCCGGTACTTCGGCCTGCCCTTCAAATAGCGAGCGATGGTGGCGGCGCTCAGCGAATAAGGGACATGGCTTGCCGGGCAGCCCCTCCTTTCCAGCAGGTCGACCAAGGCCGGTGTTGCAGCTGTGATGTGCGTTGCAGATTCAATGAGTTTCCTGAGATTTGCCGACTGCAGCCGCATTGCCGGCTGTCGTTCAGGATTTATTTTGTAGAATGCGGCCTGTTTAAGTAGTTCGGCATCGACTGAAACGTCGGCGATATCGACGACGACCTTCTTGCCGGACCGTCGAAAACCCTCGGCGAGATCCAGCATCTGATCGGTAATGACAGCGCCGCAGAATATCAGGACGTCTGCCTGGGCCGCTTGATCTATGGTCAGGTTCTCGCCGGCAATGATCCGGCTATTCCAGCCCATATTATCCAGGTCAGACGCCAGATTGAATATGCGGTAGCGTGCTGAGGCATCGGATTCGGGATCAAACGCCCACAATATATTATTCTTGAACGCAGCATCATGGCAGGAATCATTGATATCGAAGATTGTCGAGCTGCCCGTGTTTGTAGTGAGAACTCGCTCGATGACGCGAGTTGAATTTTGATCATCATGATGTTCGATGAACAATCGTCTTTTATGATTGTACATGGCGACATCGAAATCGCTCATGCCCTTCATGGCGTCTTCTATGGAGGAATATAGTTCGTCAAATGTCCTGGCGACCTTCCCTGGGAAAGACCATTCAAGATCGTAGAAAAGGCCCCTTTCGCTATTGGCATAGCGATCATAGTCATAGGCGAAGCTGACGACAGGCCTTCCAGTTAGAAGGAAGTCGATAAAAATGCTGGAATAATCCGTCGCGACAACGGCGGCTTCCCGCAGGATGATTTCTACCGACGGGAACAGGGTTTCGGGCAGGGCCAGGAAATCCTCGCCATAGAGGCGGCTTGAATATTGGCGCGCGCGATCGGCCATATGTTCGCGTATGCCCATCACATAGCCGTTGCGCTTTAGCAATGAAGCCAGCGCGTCCCGCTCTTCAGGGGAGAAGGCGTAATATCCATCCTGTTGGTCGTGACGGAATGTGGGCGCGAAAAGGATCAGCTTCCTGCCATTCAACAGGACGCGCAGCAGTTCCAGCTGTTCTGTCAGGTCATCAGGTAAAAGTCTTTCCTGCTTCATGATAAGATCATGACGCGGCAAACCGGTGACCCAGATGTCATTGACGGTAAGCGGCCAATAGGCGGACGCCATGGCGTTCCGATCGATCTGCGACGCGGCGATGACGGATGTGAGGAGCTTATTTTGTTCCGCCACCACCTTGAGGCGGTGCTGGTTGTCCAATGACGCATATCCAATGCGTTTGAGCGGAATTCCGTGCCAAAGATTATGAAAGCGATGAAGATTCGGCGACAGCCGAACCCCCAGATTCGATTCAACCCCATGCTTCAAAAAGATATGGCGAGCGCGCAGGAGGTAGAATTGCCCTTCCCGGCTATTAAGTGGTAAAATAACGACGTTGACGCCGTCGACATTGACCGGCTTTGAACGCGTGAGGATAATCTTTTTTATAGAAGGATCATTCTTAACCTCTTCAAACAGAGCCCTGATATTGTCACCGAATAAATGATTATATGCGCATACCGGAAATGCCCACCAATCATCATATTTCGGGGCTTGTCCGTCTAATTCTTTTAATTCCTCATTTGAAAAAGGCGGGTTTATATTCAGCAATTCGATATCCTGGTTAAGGAATATCTTCGAGTTGTCGCCTGTGCGCCGCAGATTTTGGTCATAAACAGAAAGATCTTTGGAAATACCTGCTGTTTGGACCTTCTCTTTCCAGTCGCCCAGATTCGGCAACTGATAGTGATTTTCCACAAGATGATATTTTTTAAGGAGCGGGAACCCCTGACTAATCAGGGAGAAGGCCGTTTCGGTGAAAACGGGCTGATGCGGATAAACCTTCCTGATGAAGGTATCGAAATCATATCCTTGTGAAATGAGCAGCCGGGTCAGGCCGATTTCATATTTCCGTATGACATGCAGCTTTTCGCTCTCCTGGACAACGCCATTCAGGGCATCGCGGACGCGCTGATCTGAAAAGGCCGGCTTGCGCAGTGCCAGGAAATAGGAGCCGACCAGGAAATCATAGATGGGCTGATGCTCGAAGCGCGCCAGCCAATCGCTCTTTATCGTGTCGAGGTCGATTGTCTCGGGTAGCGCCTGCGTGGCGAATGTCGTTGCAATGCCCTTGGTCGCCTGAAGCCCCCACCAGTCGCAGTCGCGGTCGTCCATTTCGAAGAAGACGTCCTGAAGCGGGCGCATGAGGAAGCAGCTGTCATTAACCAGGATCAGCTCGTCATAGCAGTCGATACGGTCCCACCCGACCAGCTGCTGGGCGAGCATGGACCAGGAACCGAAGTCATAGCATCCATGCCGCTGCGTCCATGCGCCCTTCGTCAGATTTTCGAGCTTCGCCAGTTCATTAGGCGCGATATGGCAGTCGGCCAGATAATAGACATCCGCGTGCTGCGCCAAATCAGTAATATATTCGACGACGACCGGGTCGATCAGCCCGTCCGGATCATAGCCGGCGAACAGGCAGATGCGCTTCGGCTTGCCCACCCGCCTGCGATAGCTTGTGGCAGGGCGGAATGAAATTGGGAGTGCCGGGCGCGTCAAATGCCCCTTTTTTACGCCGGTGGCGACATAATGGAACAGGGGATCGATGGTCCATTTGCTGCCCAGATAGACCTGCGCATACCAGATCAAGTCGAAGGAGGCGCTTGGGTTGCGCCATTGGCGCCACCCGTGGGTTATGTAATGGTCAATCGGCGAAAGGCCTGAGGCGCCAACCTCTGGATTATTATCGAGATAATAGGACGGATCGAAGAAGCCGCTTTCCTGAACAGCCAGCCTATGAGAGGTCCACCTCTTCGCGGCTTTCCCGATCTGGATGTAATGGGCCAGCGGGTTCATCCCTGACGGAGCGACGTCAGGATAGGCCTCAATGTAGAACTGGGTGTTGAAATGTGCGGAAGGGTTGCGAAGCTCGGCCGCGCCATGATCGATATAATGGCGGACTGGATCCGCCCCGGCTTCGGCAACGTCGGGATATTGCGTCAGATAATAATCTGTATCAAATAATTGCGATATAGAGATGATGGAGTGGGCACTCTCACGATAGCGAATAATATTAGAAACGCCGATCCCGAATTTCTTCAGCCCTGTCCCCAACCTTTTGTAGCTATTTTGCATCACGTCCCTGCTTGTAATGCTTGAACCTCCTTTCCGAAGGCCTAGTCAAATTAGAGAGTTGATAGCCGAGTGCAGGCATGTCATGCAACTGTAACAATCTGATATGCTTGATTGGATTCTTGCCCGCCCCTCCGGGACGTCTCTCATTGTGATGTAGGGGCTGCCCCCCTCGAAGGAGCAGACGAATGAGGAAGAGCCGTTTCACCGAGGACAGACCATCGGCATGATCGAGGAGCAGGATGTGGGGCCCCCTACGGCGCCGCAAGCAGTGCCGCAGCCTAGCAACGTTCTATAAGCGATGCGGCGGTGGAGGTGTCAGATACTCGCCGGCTTCGTCAGTTGGAGGACGAGAACGGCAAATTGATGCGCCGGTTGGCTGACAGCGTACTCGACAACCTGATCCTGGAGAATTCGCCGGAAAGGTCGACGAAGCCAGGATCGAGAGGACGGAGCGAGACCGCCCTCACACATCCCCAGGGTTCATGACGCCTGCCGAATTTGCTTCATCGGCCGGAGTTAACCCCGGCCGATGAGGCGCCGGATCTCTCGTTCTGGTTGGCGGAAGATTCGGAACAGGGTCACAGCACGACCGAACTTCGGCTCGGCGAACGCGAACAGAACCGCGAAACCCTCAATTGGGGCAACGCCGATCCAGCCCTGAAAATTAAAGATCTATGACCTAGTCTAGAGGGCCGCGAGAACTTCGGCTGCTTCGGGAATAGGGTAATGATGATTACCGACGAACAGGCCGTTCGCATCGATAAATTCTGCACCTTCTAAAGACCCGTGGACCGTATGCGGAATATGTTGCATCACCGGGTTCTTGGCAAAATTGCCTGCCACGATTGGGCGGCATTCGAAGCCTAGATTTACTAGCTTTTCAACGACAGTGGAACGGCTGATATCAATATCCGGCCTCAACAGCAGTGAAAAGCCAAACCAACTACTTTCACCAATTTCGTGCTGAAGCGTAAACAATGGGTGGTTTGCAAGCTTATCTATGAATGTAGCAGCATTGGCCCGGCGTCCTTCTATTATATTCGGTAGCTTCTTAAGTTGAGCTTGCCCGAGTGCACCCGACATTTCCAATGGCCGCAGATTGTACCCAGGGAGAACGAATTTAAAGCTCTCCTCGAACGCATCGTCAGACTTTGTACCAGTTACGTGATTTGTCTTGGGTAAGTGACGAGTCCAACCGTGTGACCGCATCGAGAGCATGATATGGTAGAGTTCTTCATCGTCAGTCACCACCATGCCGCCCTCCATCGTGGAGATGTGGTGCGAGAAGAAACAGGAAAAGCTGCCTACAGTACCGAAAGTTCCAGCTTGCCGCCCCTTGAAAGTCGCACCCATTGCTTCACAGTTATCTTCGAGAAGCACAATCTTACGATCCCCAACAATCTTTCCGATTCGATCAAAATCATTGGGATTTCCGAGCAAATTAACAATCATGATGGCGCGAGTATTATCCGTTACTGCACTCTCTAAGGCATCAAGATCATAGTTCAATGTATTACGATCAACATCAACAAATTTTTGTACTAGGCCATATTGCGCAAGCGGATAATATGTAGTCGACCAACTAACAGACGGAACAATAACTTCATCACCAGGATTAAGGAGAAAATCAGAGTTTTTACTGTAAAATAGTGCGCCAGTCATCAACAAATTTGCCGAGGATCCGGAGTTCACCATTACAGCATGCTTTACACCAAAGAATTCGGCGAATTGCCTTTCAAAATTCTGCACCTCGGGACCCATTGAGAACATTCCGGATTCAATGACTCGCTGGAGGGCGTCTTGCTCGGCTTGATCCCAAGATGAGGTCGCCAAAGGGAAGCGGTGAGAATTCATTAGGAGATTCTTTCTTTATAATATTGGTATACCTTGGCGATGCCGCTCTCGAGAGAGGTTTCCGCGCGCCATCCCCACGCTGTTTGACGGGTCGTGTCGCACAGCTTTTGTGTCATCCCGACCGGCTTACTTAGGTCATGGATGAAGCTGCCCTCCCACCCAATTACTCGAGCAACGATTGCATAATAGTCGTTGATCGAGTGGTCGGCTCCGACGCCGACGTTCATCAAGTCCGGGGTAGTCTCTAAGTTAGCTGCGGCCTTGAAAACAGCATCGGCTAGATCGCCTGAGTACATGAACTCGCGCCGAGCCTTTCCGTCGCCCCATATTTCGACGCTTTTCTCATCTCTTTCCCGTGCCTGGTGGACCTTGTGGATGATTGCTGGCAGCAAATGTGAATTTTGCGGATCAAATTTGTCGTATTCGCCGTAAAGGTTACATGGGATCAGCGTCTTATAAAGGAAGGCAGGATCTTCCCGCCGAATATATTCGCAAAGTCGCAAGGCAACGATCTTAGCAAGCGCGTAACCCTCGTTTGTCGGCTCCAATTCGCTCGTCAGTATCATTTTTTCATTAAGGGGGTTAGGGGCATTGCGAGGATAGATGCAGGTAGATCCCAAGTTGATCAGCCGCTTCACTCCCGCCGCGCGAGCGCCCATGACAACATTGCGCCCGATCATGACATTCTGATCAAGGAAATCGACCGGCGCTGCAATATTGGCGCGTATGCCTCCAACCTTTCCTGCACAGTGCACAACCAGATCAGGTTGCCTCTCGGTAATATAGTCGGCCACTTGCGTGCTGTTACGAAGGTCGAGTTCTTGGCTAGTCGGCGCCAGTATCTCCCACTCAGCAGCCATCGGATGGACCTGTATGTGCCGGCCTACCATGCCAGAGCCGCCGGTAATGAAGAGCTTGCCCGCCATTTCAGTTCTCGCGTGCCATCACGGATGCATAGCCGTGGTTCACCAGCAGCCTGGCTTGCTGCGCGGCCTTGAGATCCTCCTGCACCATCTCTGCGCACATCTCCTGCACGGTAATCTGAGGTTCCCATCCAAGTTTTGCTTTGGCACGGCCCGGATCGCCGAGCAACGTTTCCACTTCGGCCGGGCGGAAATAGCGCGGATCGATGCGCATGATCACGTCGCCTGGCTTAAGCGCCGGCGCGGCGTCACCGGTAATGCTTTCGACGATTGCAACCTCCTCCGGGCCCTGGCCTTGAAAGGACACGGAGATCCCCAGCTCAGCGGCAGCCCACAGGATGAACTGGCGGACCGAGTATTGCTTGCCCGTAGCGATCACAAAGTCCTCGGGCTGGTCCTGCTGAAGCATCATCCACTGCATTCGGACATAATCCTTAGCATGTCCCCAATCGCGCAGCGCATCGATGTTGCCCATGTACAGACAGGGCTCTAGTCCTTGAGCGATGTTAGCCAGGCCTCGCGTGATCTTCCGGGTGACGAAAGTCTCGCCACGGCGGGGACTTTCGTGATTGAAGAGAATGCCGTTACACGCGTACATGCCGTAAGATTCGCGATAGTTCACACAAATCCAGTAGGCATAAAGTTTGGCTACTGCATAGGGTGAGCGCGGGTAAAAGGGCGTGCTCTCCCTTTGTGGGGTTTCCTGAACGAGGCCGTAGAGTTCTGATGTCGATGCCTGATAGAAGCGCGTCTTCTTTTCAAGGCCCAGGAAGCGAATGGCCTCAAGCAACCGCAAAGTGCCGATTGCGTCCACGTCGGCGGTGTATTCGGGCGCTTCGAAGCTGACGGCCACATGGCTTTGGGCGCCGAGATTGTACACCTCGTCGGGACGAATCTCAGCCAGAATTCGTGTCAGGTTAGACGTGTCTGAAAGATCGCCATAATGTAGCTTGAAGCGTGCATCATCGCGGTGGGGATCTTCATATATGTGATCAATCCGCTGCGTATTGAACGAGGATGCGCGGCGCTTGATGCCGTGAACCTCATACCCTTTCTCCAGCAGAAATTCTGCAAGGTATGAACCATCCTGACCGGTGATCCCGGTAATAAGAGCGCGCTTCATTATGCAAGGGTCCTCGTGCAATTTCGCTGTAAATGAGAGCCGCTGTATCACGGCCGATTTTCGAGATGAGCCAGTACTGCTTCAAACAATTTTTGTTTCAGGTGAGAGCATCCGGCTTTGTATCGTTCCAAATAGGCTGTAGCGCCGGTTTCGTCGCCTTTGGAGAAGGACAGTTCCGCCATAAGTGCGCAATGCATAAAGCTGCCCGACAGCGCCGCGCGCTCGAAATGCGGAAAATATTCCTGCAGGTTATAGGCGTTTAGGGTTTTGGCAGTGAAAATACGAAAAATCTCTTTAAGGGATCCCGTGGCGTGGCGGTCGAGAAACAAGGTTTCCAAGACTTGCTGGCTTTCCAATAAATCATCATTCATCACGAACAGGCTAGACAATATCAAAGGATAAAGTTCGTTCTCTGGATCAAATATCTTAGCATTGTTAAGGGCATCAATGCTATTATGTAGTTCTCTCTTGTTTCGCCCGTAATAATATGCGTGCCAATACCCGAATGAAGTCTGCAATGAGTTATATTTATCACGATTATTTTGCAAATCTTCGATGGATATCCGATGCTGTTGCTCGGCATCAAAGATCTCGTTCGGCGAGATAAGGCGGCCTCCGCCAATCCAAGAAGCCTGTCGCGCGAAACCACTGGATCCGCTCAAGATTTTCTTAAATCGTGATAGAAGAACGAGATCATACATCGCCTTCTGGTGCCGTTCCATGGAAGCGGTTTTGTCGGCATTGAGTTTGGATGAGTTTACCGCAAAACATACTTGGGAAAGATACTCAATTTGTTCTTTGTCTTCTCCGAAAATATATACGCTGTCACCCTCAGCAGAAAATTTGCGGATCATTGCTTTGGCGATGGGTATGGTCATTCCCTTATACGTATAATGAACATATTTCCGATAATCTTTATAGAAGATGTCGCCGCTTCTAAGGTGGATAGCTACCGCCTCGGGTGGAATGGGCGTTGTCTTGGCTAGAAGAATCGCCTCATTGACTTCCTCGGAAAATCCTATTCTTTTGAAAGCATCGCTGGGGCTCGCGTCATGTAAAATGTCCGCCGCGCCCGAAATGTGATCTGAAAGGGAAGTGCGAGGACCGGCGATTCCCCCGTGGCTGCACAATGCCCATTCCACCGCCGCCAACGACTGCTTCTGATTGTCGAACTCCCATGCTCCTCGGGTATCCGCTAAGGGGACATGGTGCTTCGCGATAAAATCCTGCGAAAACATGCGACCAATTGGCATGATCGCGTGAAATGGGTCGTCTGCCAGCCTATCGCTCCATGAAAAAATGAAGTCGGTTTGGAAAATATCGCTCAACCGGATTGCATTGATCAGAGCGTTAAGGCGCTCACCTAAGCCATCCGTCCTTCGGCCGACAAAAACAGGCTTGTCAAACTTCGCATATACACGTGCGTTCACTTCGATGTGGTGGAGGTGAAAATATGTTTTCTCCGCCAATCGGAGTCGTACGTAACGCGCCTGAAGCATTCCACTGCACGGAATTTCAAAGCATTCCGACCAATAAACTAAACCGCTGTGCAGCACTATCCAGCTGACTCCATCGCGGGAAGCTTCCACGATGATCGTTCGAGCCAGATATTGATGACTGCCCTTCCTATTAAAAATCCTTAAATTTTCAATGCGATAGGCATCATGCAGGTCAATCTCAAGATAGGGGAAATCGTCTCCCGAAGTATGAAACGAAAAAGTTCTATCATTATCTTTGAGTACGTCAGTACTGTCCCGGGGCGTAGACCATCGGGACTGACTTCCAATTTTGGCTGTCTTTCCCGGCGCGACATTAATGATCTTGTATGATTGTATCATGGATATGCGATCTTGTGTCGTCCTGAATGGCGCTGAGCCAAGGTTTAGTGCGTTGATGCCTCGCGACGCCGAGACGTGTCGATCCGGGCCATTGAATGCCCCGGCCCATCTTCCTTTTCGGAAAGCACGACATTGCGGAAACTCGTGACAGCGCGAGCTTGATATTCTGATGCGCTGAAAGAGTATGGTCTCACGCCTTTTTCGAGGAAAGCAAGCATGCCTCTGCGCAAGCCGTCCTCGCTGTTCTCGACCAGTTCCCCATATTCATCACCCAGTACATCGCGACTGGTGACGATATCGGTCGCGATGATTGGCTTGCCCAATACCAGCGCTTCAATCAGAACCAAGCCTTGCCCTTCATGGTCAGAGGAGAGCACGAGGCAATCAGATGCTTTCAGCGCGGGAAATGGATTTATCCTTGCGCCAGCTAGTTTCACGCTGTCGCTGATTCCCAGCTTCTCCACAAGCAAAGCGAGTTCCTGACGTAATGGCCCGTCACCGAGAATAACCAATTTTGCGTCGGGGCGTTGTTCCCGTACTTTTGCGAACGCCCGAACGAGCTTGGCCTGCCCTTTTTCAGGCGACATTCTGGCTAGACACAAAAAGGTAGTTCTGCCTCCAAACCAAGGCTTGAGTTCGTCATCTATGGGCAATTCCGACATAGTGACGATACTGCCTGCATCTATTGTATTCTCGCAAAACACAAATTTTGAATGATCTATATCCAATTCGCCTCGAAGTTTGTCAGAATTAACCTCGCAAATCGAACGAGATACAGAAACCAAACTGTCATAGTGGTTGTATAACCGGAATATTCTCTCAAGGTGCGGAAGCCTTACATCACGTTCTCCGATCATATCGTTGTGTAGATACATGATCTTTCGGACATGTGCCGGCGCGGCAGCAGCAATGTGAGCAACCATTGAGTTGTAACCCTCAAAGTTCACAAACGTGTCGTGTTTGGCGTCTCCGAATACACGTCTGTATTCCCGTCCATAGGCACGGAGGTAAATCGCCCACATCTCCTCACTTGCGGGGATACGCTGGGCGCTTAATCGCGCGACAATATCGGTTTCTTCCGGATTCAGTACCATTGCACCTAGCTGGGCGACGCATTTGACACTATCGGGCATCGATCTAAAATTTTTGATGCGTACGGAATCAATCCTTATCTTCGCTGGATCAAATAGCGTCGTAATTTGAATGTTTTCGCCTTCAAGGCTACGGAGCAGGCTCAGATATGACGATGTAACTCCATTAATAGGGAACATCCCGTTATACATCACGATAGATTTGCGAGAGTCATTGTAGCAGTCGACCACATATTTGTCTGAGCACGAAAAAAAGAATTCCACTGCACGCTTAGTAGAATTTCCGTCCTCAAAGGGGCAGAATTGGGTGAGTGCCTGTTGATATGAAGGGTCGTCTTTGACGGATTGTCCCAGTCCCTGGCGGACCGCTTCTCGAACTTCCTCCATGATCTTGCATAAGGTTCCGGGAAGATCGGCTATATCGAAATAAAATCCTTGCCCTGCGCCATATTCTTCTAGGTCATAGGCATAGTATACGATGGGGCGCCCGGTAGGCAGGAAATCAAAAAGAATACTTGAATAGTCTGTTACCAAAACATCTGCAATAGATAGCAAATCGCAGCTATCGATCCGCTGCCTCGCCACGGCAACGGGAATATCTAGTCCGGAAATCGCAGATTCCATCAAATGATGGCCGCGGAATACCAACTGATAATCCTCACTGACCATGGCAGATACATCGGCAATAACCCGATCGGTGTCGGTTTGCGGTTTGCCTTGGACGCCCCGCCATGTCGGTGCGTAGAGCACAACAGGTTTGTCGGCTCGAAGCCCTAGTTCCTTCAGAAGCTGCCGCCTACGATTCTCATCTGGATTGGCTACCTGATCAATGCGGGGATAGCCTGTTTCCGCCACCTTTCCTGCATATATCCCATCAACGTCATAGCGTCTCATCATAACGTCGCTGGTATGGCGATTTGGATTCAACAAGTGCGTGGCATGGACGAAGTTCCTAGTCACGTTGCCATGCGTCATGAACTCTCTTTTTACGTCTCTGCCGAGCGCTTTTAGTGGAGTGCCATGCCAGGTGTTGAGGTATTTTTGTTCCTCCCGACGGATAAACCAGTAGGGGAAGGTAACATTGTTGATAAGATACTCGGCCGTAGCCAAGTAACGACGGTAGGAATCGCAGTCGCGGGGAATGAAAATTACGTTATCTCTACCGGCATATTCTTCAGGGATACCTAACGGATCGTTTATGGCCCAGATATGCGTCCATCCCGAAAATTCTGGTCGATCTATGACGTAGCGGAAAATGGCATAGGGGTTGCACCCAATAGCTCCTCCTAACCAGCTATCGTACAGTATCGTATTCCTTCGAATTGGCAGCGTTTCCAGATATTCGCAATATTCGATGCGAGCCTTGGCGCCCTTGCTGGCTTCATACTTGGTGATATCTACGCCGTATGCGCGCTTCAGTATCCGTGAATTGCGGAATGCTTCGCAGGCTTCGTTGTATCTGCCGAGCCGCGCCAGCAATCCGCCTAGGTCGCGATGCCATGCGGGCCGGTGATCGGGGCTTAGGTCCAGCGCCAACCGGTAGGTCTGTACTGCCGGTTCCAGCTGACCCTGCATTTCCAACAGTTTTGCTTGCGCGTGAGCGTGGCTGGCCCGCCTGTGGATGGCCGGTACCTTGCCCTCGCGCGAAACTCCGGCTGCATACTGGCCGACTGCCCCCGCCAATCCCTCGACAATGCGAAGAACGTCAGCGTTAGCTGATGCGGCGTCTGCTCGCGCTTGCGGAAGCCACTGGGCGTAAAAGGCCGGCCCCGAAGCCTTGTAGGCTTCCCACAAGGGCTTGCTGGTTAGCAGATAGGCAGAGCATGCCTCGATATAGGCGCTGGCCTTTTCAAACACATAGCCGCAGCGATAGTACCAGTAGGCACGGTGCTCTGTGTCCATGTCCGCGCCTGTTCGGTAGGCGCCAGCGGATTCCTGCCATTTCTCCTGCCGCTCCAGCACGAAGCCGAGCCGGTAATGCCAGTAGGGGCGATCAAATTGCTGAGATATAGCGACGGAATAAGCGTGTTGCGCCTTGGCCCACTCGTAGCAGCGATCATAGGCGAAACCCAGCTTGAACCATAGCTCGGGATTGATGGGGTTCTCCGCCGCAGTGGCGGCATAGGCGTCCGCAGCATCCTTGTACAATCCGCGAGCCTGGTGAAATACGCCGACCCCGAATTTGGCCGAATTGAGTTTCTTGTCTCGCTTTTGGGCGGCGTCATAGGCCGCCTTGGCCTGTCCCTGTTCTCCTGCCCGTTCCAGCGCATAGCCATGGCGATAGTGCCAGTCAGCCGATCCGTCCTTGATCGCAAGGGCTTCGGCAAATGCGGAGGCGGCTTCTGCATGGCGCCCCATCCTTTCGAGCGCGTCGCCCAGGCGAAACGGCAGATCCGCATTGTCAGGCGCCTGCTTCGCTGCGTCCCTGAGGATGTCGGCAACCTGCCAGGTCCGGCCCTGCCGCTCGACAGCGTTCGCCAGCGCCAATCGGTAATTCAGGACATCCGGGCGTTGCAATATCAGAGCGTGATATGCGTCTTCCGCAGAAGACCACAAGCTGTTCTGAACCGCATATTCACCGATGATGCACAGCGCGCTTTCATGGAGTTTATGCCTGGTGAGGACCGATCGGCAAGCCTCCGCGAACAGCGGGACTTCTTCTGCGGTCAGGGGGGCCTGTGCCCGCACCAGGACGTCTTCCCCGGCAGAACGATATTGCGCGCAGTGGCGCTGCATCGGGTTCTGGAGGTAGGATGTGTCCTTGTTCTCCATCACCCAGTGCCAGACAAAATCATAGGATTTGGGTGAAGGGCTGCGCAGTTCCTGCCAGCCATGCTGTGCAAAATGGAGTAGCGGGTTCAAACCTGCGCGGGCGACGTCCGGATTTTTGGTGAGGTAGAAAGCCGTGTCGAACCAAGGGCTAGGAGCGAAGCGCTTGGCAGCTCCCTCCAGAATATAATGATCAAGAGGGTTCATGCCCTCGGGCAACTGCCCGTGGTATTTTTCCTGATAAAATTCGGCGTTGAACAGTCCCGATTGGTGAAGCGTGTTGCGGATGTTCGCCATGCGGCGATCAGCTTTCGGGGCAGCTACTTTTCTGAATGCGCGAACCGAAGAAAATGCCGCGTATTTCATAATCCCCCTGAACCTATAACCATGGGCAAGCGTCGCGCAGCGCATACACCGTTTGGGATGGGCGGCAAATGCTTCCCGAGGATGAAAATAGTGAGGAGGCCAAGGTTATCAGGGCCAATATCGGAAGGAGTGAGGCATCGGTTAGGTACCCGCACCAGAAGCCTCGGCGTGCAATCAGCACAATCGTAAGTGGGCCTATTGTCCATTCCTGAAGGCCGATGCTAAGGCGTGCCCCCGTCGTTGTCGCAAGCCTTCGAGATCATGAGCGATGCAAGTTAAGAACACCATATATCTAGCTCTGCTCGCCGGACTCGCGGGATGTGCCTCACTGCCTTCAAATGGCCCTACAGGGGGGCAGGTCAGGAAAACGGCGATCGCTCCGGATGATGGAGCACCGATCCAGCTGGTTCAGATTAGAACAATTACGGAGGTGCCAAACCCGGACGCGGTTGTGGCACCGGCAGCCTTGCTGCCCGAGCTTGCGCCACCGCCGACCGACAGGATCGGTCCTGGCGATGTTCTTGACATCAACATCTATGAAGCAGGCGTCACATTATTCTCCAATGGCAGCAGTGCCGGAGGATTGAATCAGATAGCAGCGAGCCCGGGCGTTCAGGTTCAGAAGCTACCGCCAACTCGCGTTGATGATCTGGGTGACATCACCATTCCTTACGCTGGCGTGCTTCATGTGGCGGGGATCACCACGGGGGAGGTTGAGGCGATGATCCGCAATTCGCTATCCCGCCTGTCGCAAAACCCGCAGGTGATCGTGACCCTAAGTCAGGCCATCACCAATTCGATTATCGTCGGGGGAGACGTAGCAAGACCGGGTCGTCTCGTATTGCAGACGAACCGGGAGACGCTGTCTGACGTGATCGCTCTTGCGGGCGGTTATCGTGGAGAAGCCAAGGATTTGTTGCTCCGGATTGTCCGGGGTGGACAAAGCGTCGATATTCGGATCAATGATCTTATCGAAAATCCCAAGCTGGACATAAGGGCCTACCCCGGTGATCGACTGATGTTGATCGATGACCCTCGTACTTTTTCCATTCTAGGGGCTTCCGGACGGGTTGAACAGGTTCCATTCCGTCGTTCGACGGTTTCTCTTGCAGAAGCGATAGCTACCGCAGGTGGCGCTAATCCCAATATTGGCAATCCTGCCGCGATCTTCGTGTTCCGCTATGTCCGGGATGAGCAGGGCAATGAGGTTCCGAAAGTTTATCATCTCAACATGATGAAAACCGGATCTTATTTCCTTGCCCAGCGCTTCTCTATGCGGGACAAGGATGTTCTTTACTTCGGCAATGCGGCTGCCAACCAGCCCAGCAAGCTTATTCAGTTGATCAGCCAATTATTTTCTCCGGTCTTGACCGTTACCGCTGCCGTGCAGGCGGTGAAATAGCGTTGGGGTCAATGGCAGAGAGCCGCCTCGAATGAAGTGAGCAGGTGGAAACGAAATCCTTTAATATCGCTGGCCTCAAGCTCCTGACCCCCCGTCATATCGGGGACGAACGCGGCTTTTTTGCAGAAACCTTTCGCGCGGACCTGTTTACCCAGCACTGCGGGAATTGGACGTTCGTTCAAGATAATGAATCCCGTAGCGTGCGCCCGGGCACAATCCGCGGTCTGCATTTCCAGAGCGAACCGTACGCCCAGGGCAAACTGGTCCGCTGCACTGCCGGCGCTCTGTTTGATGTTGCCGTCGATATCCGTCAGGGCTCACCCACTTTTGGACAATGGGCGGCCGAGACGCTGACTCCAGACAATGGCAAGCAGCTCTGGATTCCGCCGGGCTTTGCGCATGGCTTCTGCTCGCTCGAACCCAACACGGTCATCTGCTACAAGGTGACCGGCTATTACAGCGCTGAATGCGACAAGGGGCTTCGCTGGGATGATCCGGCGATTAGCATAGACTGGCCCAAGGTCGCTGATCCCCATACGCTTTCGCCGAAGGATAGACAGCAGCCGCTGCTCGCGGAGCTTCCAGCCTATTTCACTTGGGGGAAATGACGCCATGCGCGTGATCGTTACCGGCGGTGCCGGCTTCATCGGTTCGGCCCTCGTCCGCTATTTGGCGCTGGAGAAAGACTATGAGGTCCTCACCATCGACGCCCTGACCTATGCCGGGTGCGAGGCTTCTCTCAAGGACGTTAAGGAGAAGGGCAACCACCGCTTTCTCAAAGCTAACATTTGTGATCGCGCTGTGATGGATGAGGTGATCGCGACCTTCCGGCCCGACCGCATCATGCATCTGGCGGCGGAAAGCCATGTCGACCGGTCGATCACCGGAGCGGCCGATTTCATTCAGACCAATGTCGTGGGCAGTTTCACCCTGCTGGAGGCGGCGCGCAGCTATTGGAACGGGCTTTCCGAGGCAGCGAAGGACGCTTTCCGCTTCCTCCACGTCTCGACGGATGAGGTCTATGGCTCGCTGGGCGAGGAGGGGCTGTTTGAAGAAACGACCCCTTACGACCCCAGCTCGCCCTATTCGGCGTCCAAGGCCGCGTCCGACCACCTCGCCAAGGCTTGGCAGCGCACTTATGGCCTGCCGGTGGTCGTGTCGAACTGCTCGAACAATTACGGCCCCTATCATTTCCCCGAAAAGCTGATCCCGCTCACCATTCTGAATGCGCTCGCGGGCCGTGCGCTGCCGGTCTATGGCAAGGGCGAGAATGTGCGCGACTGGCTCTATGTCGATGATCATGCCCGCGCGCTCGACCTCATCATCGAGAAGGGCGTGCCGGGAGAGACTTATAATGTCGGCGGCCGTAACGAACGGCGCAATATCGACGTGGTGCGGCGGATTTGCGCGGTGCTGGACGAGTTGGTTCCTTCCGATTCCCCGCGCGAAGAACTGATCGAGTTCGTCACTGACCGCCCTGGCCATGATGCGCGCTACGCAATTGATGCGACCAGGCTGGAGACCGAGCTGGGCTGGCGGGCGCAGGAAAATTTCGACAGCGGCATCGAAAAGACGGTGCGCTGGTATCTCGACAATGAATGGTGGTGGAAGCCGTTACGGGACCGTTATAACGGCCAAAGGCTGGGGCTGAACGCCGCCCCCGCGCCTGCCGGAGCGGCTGCGTGAGGATTGCAGTCACCGGCAAGGCGGGACAGGTCGTCACCAGCCTGATCGAGCGCGGAGCCGCCGCCGGGCATGAGGTGATCGCACTGGGCCGACCTGAACTGGACCTCGCCGATCCGGCGTCCGTCGCCCGTGCACTTGAGACTGCTGCCCCTGACGCCATCGTCTCTGCCGCTGCTTATACCGCAGTCGACAAGGCGGAGAGCGAAGGCGACCTCGCGCATGCTGTAAATGGTGCGGGTGCGGGCGCAGTGGCGGAAGCCGCGAGGATGTTGGGTGTGCCACTGGTCCATGTTTCGACCGACTATGTTTTCGACGGCACGCTGGATCGGCCGTATGTCGAGAGCGATCCGACAGGACCAACGAGCGTTTATGGCGCTTCCAAGCTGGCGGGCGAGCAGGCGGTGCTGGCCGCTCATGGCGGCAATAGCGCGGTCCTGCGCGTGGCGTGGGTCTACAGCCCGTTCGGCGCGAACTTTGTGAAGACGATGCTGCGCTTGGCGGGTGACCGGGATGAGGTGTCCGTGGTCGCCGATCAACTCGGCAATCCGACCAGCGCGACCGACATCGCCGATAGCATTATCCGCGTTGCTACCAATATGGTATCCAGTAGCTATCCGGAACTGCGCGGCGTCTTCCATATGACCGCAAGCGGGGAAGCTAGCTGGGCGGATTTCGCCGAGGCTATCTTCGCCGCTTCGGCTGCGCAGGGCGGCGCATCCGCCCGGGTCAAGCGGATCACCTCCGCTGACTATCCCACCCCGGCCAAGCGGCCTGCTAATTCACGGCTCGATTGCAGCCTGATTGCCAAGGTTCATGGCGTGGCCTTGCCGGACTGGCGCCAATCGCTGGAAAGCGTGATGGCCCGCCTGCACGCTGAATCGGCCTGAGCTGATTACCTGAAGGGGACGACATATGAAGGGTATCATCCTTGCCGGTGGCAGCGGCACCCGCCTTTACCCGATGACGCTGGCGACCTCGAAGCAGCTGATGTCGGTCTATGACAAGCCGATGATCTATTATCCGCTGAGCACGCTGATGCTGGCGGGCATCCGCGAGGTGCTGATCATCTCCACCCCGCGCGACCTGCCGGCGTTTCAGGCTCTGCTGGGCGATGGATCGCAATGGGGCATGAGCTTCGAGTATGCCGAGCAGCCGAGCCCCGATGGGCTGGCGCAGGCCTATATTATCGGCGCGGATTTCGTGGCAGGGCAGCAGTCGGCGCTGATCCTGGGTGATAACATTTATTATGGCCATGGCCTGCCTGAGCTGCTCGCTAGCGCCTCCTCCCGCAAGGAAGGGGCGAGCGTCTTTGCGTATCATGTGAATGACCCTGAGCGGTACGGCGTGGTGAGCTTCGATGAAGCCAAAAGGGCGATCAGCATCGAGGAAAAGCCGGTGCAGCCCCAGTCCAACTGGGCGGTGACCGGCCTCTATTTCTATGACGAACAGGTGGTGGGCATCGCCGCCAATCTTGAGCCTTCGTCACGTGGAGAGCTGGAGATCACCGACGTCAATCGTGCCTATCTCGAGCGCGGGCAGCTCAATGTAGAGATTATGGGCCGCGGCTTTGCCTGGTTGGATACGGGGACGCCTGACAGCATGCTTGATGCGGCCGATTTCGTTCGCGTTCTGGAAAAGCGCCAGGGCTTCAAGATCGCCAGCCCCGAAGAAATCGCCTTCCGACAAGGGTTTATCGGCGTAGCGGAACTGGAACGGGCGATCGGCAAGCTCGGCAAGTCGGATTATGGCCGCTATTTGCAGGGTATATTATCCGGGGCCTGAGAACCTTCCCCCTGTATTTGGGGAAAGGCAGATCAATGCGCCCGCTGTCATTGTCTTGCATATGCTACCCTTGACCGAAGCATTCACCCCTGCGACCTTCTTCGGCATGACGCCGCTAGAACGCGCCGCTCGCGCGCTGTGCAAACTCGATGGCCATGCCGAGGACGGCGAGCGCGAGGGCAAACCCTTGTGGCGCAGCTATCTGCCGCAGGCTCAAGCCGTGTTGGATGCGATCCAGGAGCCGAGCCTGCACATGACGGAGGCGGGCGCTGCAGTTATCCGATATGTTGGTCCAGAGGAATCGCAATCAGGCTATCAGGGTGATGCGGCGAATGTTTGGCGCTTCATGATCGACGCGATGCGTGAGGATGTTTCGCCGAAGTTTTGATCGAATCGACAAATTAAATCGCGAGTGATAACCCCTAGGGCGCCAACACGATCGCTGTTTGCGATCCCAAGAGCTTGCCGATCAGAGGGCCGAACTGGGCCGCTCGGAGATGGTCTATGATCATCTCGGGACGCTTCATGTCGTAACGGGTTTAGCCGCCGTTCCCACAGCAAAGCAGGCGATTAAGCGGTATGCGATCCTTCATTTTTGTCCGTGCCCTAAAATTCCGCAGATACGGCAATCTCCCGGAAATAAGGCATTCGATGAAGGTCAAGCGGCTTCGCGTTGATCTCTGGCAGGGTACCCTGTGCAATCGATGGCTATACCGAAGAGCGCTCGCTCCGAGTGATGGGCTGCTACAAGCGGATGGGATCGGGCCCTAGATGGGATCTGCCAGACCAGCAAATTCGCGTCCATCGTAATATCGGATCTTCTCCACGAGCAACGGAGGCTGCCCCTGGAGCATCAGCAATTGGTCGGTGGGCCGCATCCGCATGATTTCGTCGGGGTTCATGAGGTTGCGGGCGCTGATTTGCGTGCTGGCCGACCGGGTGAGCTTGCCGCCATCGATCATGTTGGCCCTGGAATAACCCGCCGTCTGATATTCGAGGGTTTCTTGTCCCAGCGTCTTTGAAAGCAGTTCGGCCGTGGCGAGGTCGTTCACCCCGAACGCCTGAAACACCCCAGCGTTGGACAGGAAGGTGCCCGTGCGCTCGCCATAGAGGGCACGCAGCTGGTGCATGTCCTGCAAGATCGGCCAGAGCTGCAACCCGTATCCGGCCATCAGCCCCATGGCGCGCTCGACCGGCTCCAGCTTGCCCAAGGCAGCGAACTCATCGAGCAGGAACAGAACGGGCCGCGCCGGTTTAACGGGCGAGCGCGCCATGTCGGTGAGCGCCTGGCCGATCAGCAGGCGTAGCCAGCGAGAATAGGCGTCGAGCCGGTCAGGGGGGAGGCACAGAAACACCGTGGACACCCCTTCCTTCAACTCTGCGAAGGTGAAGTCCGATGCCGCTGTGCTGGCGACGATCCGGGGGCTGTCGAGAAAATGGGTGTGCCGCTGGGCCGAGGACAACACCCCTGCGGCCTCGCGATCGGACTTGCCGAGCTGGCGGTTGGCGGCACGGGCGATCAGGCCACCCGCGCCGCGGCTGTCCTGCATGAGGGTGAGCAGATCGGCGAACGCCTTGGGGGCGAGCGTCAGATAGTCCCGCACGGTCGCCAGGGTGCGATGCTCGCGCTCTTCATGGACCACGGCATAGAGGATCAGCCCGACGATCAGCGCCTTGGCTTCCTCATTCCAATGGGCATCGCCGCCTTGTCCCGCTGGATCATGCACCAGGGCATCAGCCAGCGTCATCGCATCTTCGGCCAGGTCGAGGCTGGCGGGGTCGAGTCGGTCGAGCGGATTGTATCGGGCAGGGGGTTGCCCGGAAACCTCGAACGGGTCGAGACACCAGACCGTGCCCTTGGTGGCGCGCGCCCTGGCGGTAACGCGGGCATTCTCCCCCTTGGGATCAATGCAGATCACCGAGCGGTCGAGGGTGAGCAGATTGGGGATGATGGTGCCCACGCCCTTGCCGCTGCGTGTCGGGGCCATGGTCAGCAGATGGGCCGGACCATCATAGCGCAGCAGCTTGCCGGATTTCGCCGATCGCCCGATGAGCAGATCACCCCCGTTGGTTTCAAGGCCGCGCACATCGGCCCGCGATCCGAAGGAAGCAGAGCCGAGCAGATCGTTGCGGCGCATCCCCTGGTTGAACTTCCAGACCGCGACCCCGAAGACGACCAGCGCGGCCCAGGCAATGGTACTGGCGATGGATTCCGGGAGCAGTTTGCCGAGCAGCCATTGCGTGCCGATCAGGACGGCAATGCCGCCGACGACCGCGAAACCGCCGCTGATACCCCGTTCACCCCCGACCAGCGGCACCGCCATCATTCCTTCTCCTTCAATCGCTTGAGCAGAGGGCCATCAGCATGGCGCGCTCAGTTCCGCTTCCGCATCGAATGCGCGGTGGCCGCGCCGCTTCCAGAGCGCCATAATGTTTCCATCCTCATGTGCTTTGGCGGCCAGATCGAGCAGCGCGCCGTATAGTGTCGCACGATCATCGTCTGTAAGATCGACGAGGCCCGCTTTTTGAACAAGGCCGCCTAGTTCAATCAGGTGACGGGTACGCTCCCTGCGTTGCATCACCCACCCCCGCGTATCAGTGCGGCGCTGGGCGGCTTCAGCCCGGCGAACGGCGCGCTGCGTTCGCACCATTGTCTTGTCGGTTGCCGCAATCTCATGCCCGAGCCTTCTTCCGCCGCTGTTGAAAGAAAGCTTCGCCCCTCGCGCGCCACGCCTCCCTTGTTTCCGCATCGGGCGCTTCTACCGCCGCAATGAGGGCACCGGCGAGCACATCAAGATCAAGCATATCGGCCCCAGTCACCGTTACGAGCTGGCCGAGTTGCTCGACCTTTTTCGCCTTCAAGGAGCGGGCCTTGTCATTCAGCGCCTTCAGCTCCGCATCATAGTCGCGCACCTTGCGCATTGCTCTTCCCCTAACCAATTGAAAGCACGAGACTATCAGCACCTCGCTTGGAAGGAATCGATGGAACCTGAAAATGCGGTGAAGTCACTCAAGCGAACGACAGAGAGTGTGAGTGCGCGCTTATACGTCGTTGCCGACGTGCTGCTAAGCTGCGAGAATCATTGAGCAATGGCGATCTACCATTTCTCAGCCAAGGTGATCAGCCGCGCCAATGGGTCGAGCGCGGTGGCTTCGGCCGCCTATCGTTCAGCATCCGAATTGCAGGATGAGCGGCTTGGTCGTGCCCATGATTTCTCAAACAAAGCGGGGGTGGTTCATTCCGAAGTGCTGCTGCCCAAAGGAGCACCGGAGCGCCTGACTGATCGCGCAACCTTGTGGAACGAAGTCGAGACAGGGGAGAAGCGCAAGGACGCGCAACTGGCCCGTGAGGTGGAGTTCGCCATCCCGCGCGAAATGAACCAGGCGCAGGGCGTTCAGCTGGCGCAAGATTTCGTCGAAAAGCAGTTCGTCAAACGCGGCATGGTCGCAGACCTCAATGTGCATTGGGACATCGGCAAGGATGGGCAGCCCAAGCCCCATGCACATGTGATGCTGTCGATGCGCGAGGTGGGGCCTGACGGCTTCGGCAAGAAGGTGCGCGAGTGGAACGGCACGGAACTGCTGAAGGAGTGGCGGGAGGCATGGGAAGACCATGTGAACGAGCGCCTTGCCGAACTGGATATCGATGCGCGGATTGATCATCGGACGCTGGCGGCGCAGGGGATCGACCTTGAGCCGCAGCACAAGATCGGTCCTGCGGGATCGCGGCGGCTCGAACGTGGCGAGGTCGCTGAACGGGCGGAAGATCATGTCCGGATTGCGCGGGAGAATGGCGAGAAAATCATCGCCAACCCCTCCATCGCCTTGGACGCTGTGACGCGACAACAAGCAACCTTCACGACACGCGATCTCGCCATGTTCGTGCACCGGCATAGCGACGGGAAGGCGCAGTTCGATGAGGCTCTGAGAGCGGTGCGATTTAGCCCCGAACTGGTGGCATTGGGGGTCGATGGGAAGGGGAATGACCGCTTCACGTCCCGTGACATGATGGCGGCTGAGCAGCGGTTGGAATCGGCGGCCGATCGGCTCGGAGGCCAGGCCCAGCATGGCCTTGCCGATCGGCATCGCGACGATGCGTCGGCGGCCGCTGAAGCTCGGGGGCTCGTCCTCTCCACGGAACAGCGCGGAGCGCTGGAGCATATCACCGGAAGGGAGGGGCTGGCGTCGGTCGTCGGCTATGCCGGTACCGGAAAATCGGCGATGCTGGGCGTGGCGCGCGAGGCTTGGGAGGGTGCGGGCTATCAGGTCTACGGCGTGGCACTGTCGGGCATTGCGGCGGAAAATCTGGAGAGCGGTTCGGGCATCGCTTCCCGCACGATCGCTGCACTTGAATATCAGTGGGAACAGGGGCGCGAGCAGCTTTCGCCGCGTGACGTGCTGGTGATCGATGAGGCGGGAATGATCGGTACGCGCCAAATGGAGCGGGTGCTGTCTCATGCCGCCGACGCCGGGGCCAAGGTGGTGCTAGTCGGCGACCCCGAGCAGTTGCAGGCGATCGAGGCGGGCGCGGCATTCCGCAGCCTTGCCGAGCGTCATGGCTGGGCCGAGATTGGCGAGATACGTCGGCAGCGCGATCCATGGCAGCGAGACGCGACCAAGGCGCTGGCGACGGGCCGGACAGGCGAGGCAGTCCATGCCTATGAGCAGGGCGGCATGGTCCATGCGGCGGAAACGCGTGAGCAGGCGAGGGCTGAGCTGATCGACCGCTGGGATGCACAGCGGCGCACCGATCCCGACCAGAGCCGGATCATCCTCACCCACACCAATGCCGAGGTGCGCGACCTCAATCTCGCCGCGCGTGAGCGGCTGCGCGATGCTGGCGAACTGGGCGCGGATGTGGGCGTAGCGGCCGAGCGGGGTGCGCGCGACTTTGCCAGCGGCGACCGCATCATGTTCCTGAAGAATGAGCGCGGGCTGGGCGTGAAAAATGGCACGCTGGGGCGGATCGAAACGGTGTCGCCGGAGCGCATGGCGGTACGGCTCGACGACGGGCGCAGGCTGGCGTTCTACTTCAAAGATTACGCCCATGTCGATCATGGCTATGCCGCCACCATCCACAAGTCGCAGGGCGTGACGGTCGATCGGACGCATGTGCTCGCGACCCCCGGCATGGACCGCCATTCGGCCTATGTGGCGCTGTCGCGGCATCGCGACGGGGTGCAGCTCCATTATGGCCGCGACGATTTTGCCGACCAGCGCCAGCTTGTGCGCACGCTTGGCCGTGAGCGGGCCAAGGATATGGCATCGGACTATGCCCGTGATGCCGACGGGGCGCGCCGCGCCTTTGCTGGCCTGCGCGGGCTGTCGGGCGAGATCCGGTTGCCGGATAGTCCCAAGGTTGGTTCACGCCCTGGCATGTTCGACGGTTTGCGGCTGTCGCGTGCTTCCTCACTGACGACGGAGCCAGCTGCCGCTGACCGGACGCTGGCGCGCGCGGTGGAGCGTGTGGCCCGAGCCACAGGAGCCATTTCCCAGGCGCAGGAAAAGGGCGCTCCCGTGTTGAAGCATCAGAAAGTCGCGCTGGAACAGGCGCGCACTGCGCTCGATCAGGTACAGCCCAATGCGTCACGCGACATGAGCGCGGCGATCGAGCGCAATCCGGGCCTTGCCCGCGAAGCAGCATCGGGGCGCAGCGGCCCGATGCTCGCCGCCATGGCGCAGGAGGCGCGCTTGCGGGCCGATCCGCATCTGCGTGCCGCGCAGTTCGTGGAACGCTGGCAGGGGCTTCAGGCAGAGTATCGCACTGGCGACCGGACAGGCCGCGAAAGGGCCGGTGAGGCTATGGCCGGCATGGCAAAAAGCCTGGAGCGCGACCCGCAAATGGAGGCGGTGCTGCGCGGGCGGGCGCGCGAGCTTGGACTTGAGATGGGCATGGACCGTGGGCGTGACCTCGGCCGCCAGCTGACCCAAGGATTGGGGCTGGGCCGGGATCGCGGCCTCGAACGATAGGAGGAAGAATGGACCAGTATCGCGAGGTCGAGCAGGACGACCCGGTCGCGGCGTTTGAGCAGCTGCGCGGCGAGGTGGCGTTGCTGCGCCGGGCGGTGGAAGGGCTGACGGCCGCGCGCGAGTCCATCGACATTCCCGATTATGAGCCGACCCTGGCCCGCACCGAGAAGCTGCTGGGCATACTGGTGACGCAGGTCGATGCTATGCACAAAAGCCCCGCCATGACGCTGACGCCGGAGACGATCGGGAGCCGACTGAACACCTCCGTCAAGGAAGCGGTGAACGCGGTGCAGGGTCAGGCGCTGGCGTCGAAAGCGGCGCTGGATGGCGCGGTCGGCGATCTGCGCAGGCTGGCAGGCTCGGTGCGTCAGGCGAAAGAGCAGATGCGTTGGTTACTCATTTCCGGTGTCGTTGGACTGGCATTGGGCCTGTTGCTCTATGCTGCGCTGGCGGGGCCGATTGCGCGAATGATGCCCGCAAGCTGGCACTGGCCCGAGCGCATGGCCGCGCGGATGCTAGGCAAAGACACAATCTGGAATGCAGGACAGCATCTCATGGCCAGTGTCTCGCAACCGAGTTGGGATGCCATCGCCGAGGCCGCCAATCTCGTCCGTGACAATCACGAAACGATCGAGAGGTGCCGCAAAGCCGCCGTCAAGGCGGAGAAGGCCGTGCGCTGCACAATCGAGGTGAAGGGCGAGTAGGTCCCTCTTACTGATCATGCCCAAGAGCATGCGCGGCCATCGACAGCGACATCACCTCGATGCCATTTCCCAGCGGGAAAGTCTCGGATCCGGGATAAATCAGGATACGGCGGTCGGGACTCAGATCTTCGCAGGCCGAGTGGAAGCCGCGTTCGACCTTGGGCGAGAGGCTGCGCTTGACTTCGAACACCCATAGGCGGCCATCGGGGTGCCGAAGGAGCAGGTCGATCTCCGCGCCGACGGATGTGCGGTAAAAATAGGCTTCCGTCCCCTCCGGCGCCGCGGCCACCAGGCTTTCAATTACAAAGCCTTCCCAACTCGCGCCTGCAACGGGGTGGCCAAGGACCGCTTCCCGATCCGTCAGGCCGAGCAAAGTATGAACAAGCCCGCTGTCCCGGACATAGACACGGGGCGACTTCACTAGGCGCTTGGCGCCGTTGCTGTGCCAGGGGGCAAGTCGGCGGACGAGCAATAGATCGACAAGCAGGTCGAGATAATTGGCGACCGTCTGGGACGTGACCCCGAGGCTGCGGGCGAATTCCGAAGCATTGAGCAGGCCGGATTGATGATGAGCCAGCATTGTCCAGAAGCGGCGCAATGTTTCTGCCGGGATTCGCGGACCTATCGCCGGGATGTCCCGTTCGAGATAGGTTCGTATGAAATCCTGCCGCCAGCGTTGGCTCGATCGGTCCGATCCTGCCAGATAGCTGTCGGGAAACCCGCCTCTGATCCAGAGCCGTTCGACATCCGGCCCCGCTATTTCCAGCGCGTCCAGCGGCCCCATTTCCAGATAGCTGATCCGTCCGGCCAAACTTTCACTCGACTGAGCAAGAAGGTCCATGGATGCCGACCCCAGGAGCAGAAATCGCCCCGCTCGCAATCCCTTGCGTCGCCCGCGGTCGATAAGGCCGCGCAAAAGCCCGAAAAGTTCGGGCACCCTATGCACCTCATCAAGAATGACGAGCTTGTCCTCATGGGCGGAAAGGTAGAGTTCGGGTTCGGTCAATTTTGCCCTGTCAGCCTCAGACTCCAGGTCGAGATAGAGCGATGACCGGGCTTCGCCGACCTCTTGCGCCAGCGTTGTCTTGCCGACCTGCCTTGGGCCGAGCAGCGCCACTGCAGGGCTATGGGCAAGGCGATCAACCAACTGTGTTTTGATATGACGCTCAATCATCCTTGCAATATTCAATCTTTAATTGAAATTTGCAAGGATGATGCGGAGCTCCGTTCGCGGCGCTTTAGGGCTCTTAAAGGCAAGATCGCCATCGATGAAAGTTTCGACGAGCCGTTCCTCAATGAGGAACTTGGTGGTTGGGATCTGGCTTGAGGTTCCCAGATGCATTCGTGCTGATCACGAGATGATAGCGGGCATAACGGCGCTCACCAGTCCGCTGTAGCGCACCCAGTTCGACGAGTTCAGCCAGATCGCGGGTGGCGGTTGCCGATGTGGCGTCGGTGATCGTGCGATAATTATGTGCACTCAAGCCGCCAATGAAGCCGTCAGGCCCTTCGGCTATCATGCGGATGAGCGCCTTTTCCTGTCGCGCATTGATCTTGCCGCGCAGTCGCTCAAGCAGGCGGGTCTTCTCGATCAGGAAACGGATGCTCGCGATGGTGCGGGCCTGCGCTTCCAGAACGATGCTGGCAAACCAATATAACCAGTCATCAATCTGGTTGCTCTGACTGGCTCGTTGCAGCTCGGCATAATAGGCCTTCCTGTGTCGATTGATGGTAGCAGAGAGTGCTGTCAGCGTGGGCGCTTCTAAGCTTTGAGCTAGAGCCTTCTCGGCAATGGCGCGGCCCAGGCGACCGTTACCGTCCTCGAACGGATGGATCGTCTCGAACCAGAGATGCGCAATGCCCGCGCGCGTGATCGCTGGGAGGGGAGCAGAGCCTTGCGGGGAACTATCGTTGAACCAAGCGATAAACTGCGCCATCTCCCCTGACACCCGATCCGATGGCGGGGCTTCGAAATGGACGCGCGGTGCGTGGAGCGCGCCGGACACGATCTCCATGGCGTCGGCATGGGTGCGATAGGCGCCGATATCGACCAGATCGCGACGGCCGTTCATCAGCATGCTATGCCATTCAAACAGAAGCTGATCGCCTAACGGCTCGGCATAGCGTCTATAGAGATCCACCATAAGCTCTGCTGCCCCGGCTTCCGCGGGGTTTGAGCGGCGCTTGGCCGAAGCAAAGCCAAGCTGTCGCGCAATGGAGGTCTGGACGCTCGCGCGGTCCAGCACTTCTCCCTCAATGGCCGAGCTATCGACCATTTCCTGGGAAATCAGCTCGATCGCTATGCCTTGGCGCGCCTCGCCGTCGAGATGGTGCAGCGATCCAACGATAACGCCAGCCCCTTTTATGAAACGCTCTTCTGCGGCACGCAGGGACGCCTGCTCGAAGCTGAACTGGGGCCAGTCGGACAGTTGCCAACTCCATATCATGATCGATAAAACACCTTCTATCGATCATGATATGGCATAAAATGATTGATAGAAAGGAGCCCTTTCAATCAAAGCCTGATCGCCTCTCATTAAATCCGCACCCGCTCGACCTCGGCAAGGCTGATCTCATCCCTTCGCCGGTCGTAGATCTGTGTGGTGCGGGTCGAACTGTGATTAGCCATGGCGGCGGCGTTTTCCAGCGTTCCGCCATTCTTGAGATAAGTGGTGATTCCGGTTGCGCGGAAGCTGTGATTGCCGATGCGGGTTGCGATGCCCGCGACCTTGGCGCGGCGGCGGACCATGGCGTGGGCGTCGGGCTGGGATAACGGGGTTTCGCTCAGCCGCTTCGTCTCGCGGCTGATGGTGCGAAAAAGGGGCGCCTTGGGTTCGACCAACTCGCAGCTTTCGATATAGGCCAGGAGATATTCCTCCAGCTGGTGGTGGCAGGGCATTTCGTGCCGCTTGCCACCCTTTTCATGCAGGCGCAGCCAGTGGCGGCGGCCTTGCACGAACACATCCTCCCGCTTCATGGCGAGCGCCGCGCCGACGCGCGCGAAGCTATAGACCATGAGGCCGATCAGCGCCCGATCGCGCAAGCCTGCTTGTGTCGAAATGTCGATCGCGTCGAGTAGCGCGCGGGCTTCCTCCGCCTCCAACACGGGAGTGCGTCCGGTGCGCGCGCTATGGGCGGGGCCGCGCACGCTCGACGCTGGATTGAAGGGGATGATCTGGCCGACCACCAGCCAGTCGAACAGGTTACGCACCGCGGCGAGGCGCAGCTTGACCGTGGGCGCGGACAGAGACTGGCCAAGCTCCTCGACCCAGGCCGCGACATGGAGCGGCGCAATGTCGCCCAGGTCGCGCACGCCATGGCCGAAGCACCAGTTGAGGAAGTCGCTTGCAGCTCGCGCATAAGCGCGCCGCGTGTTGAGGTTGCGGATGTTCGCCGCGAAAAATTCAAGGAAGCGCATCTGCGTGGCTTGTGAAGCCTCGGCGATGATCACCGGCGCGAAGGAAAGAGAGATGAGGCCGGTCATCAACGGCGCTTGGCGAAGGGTTTCATGGCAGCGAGACCTAACTGCACGTCAGCCCTTGATAAAGAACATTATCAAAGGATGATGTACATTTATGCGCAAGCTGGCAAATCACGTCATTGAATCAGGATAATGACATAAAAGGCAAAGAGAGGCATAAACAGAAAAGAGAGCAAATTTGGTGGTTAGGGGTTTGGGTAGAAATTATGACCATACAGGTAAATGTCACCGCAAATGGCCGCATGAGCCTTCCAGCTGATGTCAGGAAACGTTTGGGCCTTACAGGCGGCGGGGCGCTGATCGTGGAGGAAACGCCTGATGGGGTCATTCTGCGCACTGTTGCCCAATCCGTCGCCCATGCGCGTGCGCTGGCCCGCAAATATACTGCAGACAAGCCGGAAGCATCGGTCGACAGCTTTCTTGCTAATCGTCGCGCGGAAAGCGGCGAATGACGGCGATCGTTCTGGACGCCTCGGCCTTGCTCGCCATGCTGCGCGATGAGCCGGGCGGTGACAAGGTGGCGGGTGCACTCATTGGCTCACGCATGTGCACTGTGAATCTCGCCGAGGTGATAAGCCACTTTGTGCATAATGGCATGCCGCCTCAGGAAGCGGACGCGATGTTGCGGCCCCTGCCCGTCACCTGGGTGGAGGCGGATGCGGAGCTCGCGAAAATCGCAGGCCATCTGCGCGCCGCAACGTCCGAAGCAGGATTGTCGCTCGGTGATCGCTTCTGTCTGGCCTTGGCTATTCGTGACAGTCTGCCAGCCTGGACGGCAGACCGACAGTGGGCCTCAGTCGCCGAGACAATCGGCGCCAAGGTGAAGATCGTTCGTTCTCTTAAACGATCAAGCCAATGATCCAGCGGAGCGCCTTATTCTGCTTCTGCTGATCCGTTCGTGTGAACTCGCACGAGCAGCACCCTTAAGCATGTAGAGACAAATGTTTACACGCGAAATGTTGGGGCGTATCGTAAATGTCGATACATGGAGGTAGGAATGCGAGTTCAGGTCAAGAAGTGGGGCAACAGCGCTTCCGTTCGTATTCCGGCATCGATCATGGCTGCGACGGCGCTCCACATTGATCAGGAGGTCGATATACGAGAGGAAGAAGGGCGAATTGTAATCGAGCCTGTCCTATCACCAGCCTATGACTTGGACGCCCTTCTGGCTCGAATGACGCCAGATACTTTTCCCGAACCTGTCGAGTTCGGTTCACCTGTCGGAAATGAATTCTGGTAATGGCCGCTTATGTGCCGGATATCGGCGATATCGTTTGGCTGGAATTCGATCCGCAGGCTGGCCATGAACAGGCGGGCCATCGCCCGGCGCTTGTACTGTCGCCGGCGAAATACAACGGTTTGAGAGGAATGATGATCTGCTGTCCGATGACAACGCGGATCAAAGGATATCCCTTTGAAGTTGTTGAGAGCCGCGACCCTCCCAGCGTCGTCCTCGCCGATCAGGTGAAGCGTCTGGACTGGCGTGCTCGTCGAGCGACCAAAAAAGGCAAAGTGTCCAAGGCCACACTGGCTGATACTCAAGCTAAAATCCGTGCCCTCCTCGTCCTATAGAGATATCATTCAAATTTGAATGATTTTCCTCCAGATGTGGACTATATCCAGATCTGGAGGGAGCTATGCCGCACTTATCGCATGACGTAAGCTCGACCGAGCCTGTTCTAGACCTTTCTCGTTTCGAGCCGTCGAACCGGCGCCGCCTCAGCGCCCCTGCCCTGCGCACCTTCCTCGCGATTGCCGATCTCTGGGGATTGAACGAGGAACAGCGACGGCTGATGCTGGGCTATCCGTCGCGCTCTACCTTCCATAGCTGGTGCAAGCAGGCGCGGGAGCATGGGTCCATTACGCTCGATGTCGATGTGCTGACGCGCATCTCCGCTGTGCTTGGCATTCATCAGGCGCTTGCCGTGCTTTTCAGCGAAGAGCGTAACGGCGTTGCCTGGCTGCGTCAGCCGCATGACGCGCGCGTTTTCGGGGGCAGGCCGCCGCTCACGCTCGCCACCAATGGGACGCAGGATGGTTTGATGACGGTTCGCCGCTTCCTGGATGCGGCGCGGGGCGGCCTTTATATGCCCCCCACTGCGGCAGAGGCCGACTTCGCACCTTATGAGGATGATGAGATCCTCTTTCAGTGACGGAGATATTCGCCGCAGCGCCGTACCCAAGCTATCGACTTATTCCCTCGCGCTTTCCGCCGATCGGGCTTTTCGACACGGTTGCAACAGCCGCCGATGCTCAGGCTGTCATGGAACTGGCCGGTTGGACCAACGACCGTATGACCGCCGATCGGCTGCACCGCTTACCGGAGGCTCACTGGGTCTATGGTCGGCCCAATAGCAGCGTCATCATGGCAGCATTTCTACATACCGCGCCCAACGGCATGCGCTTCAACGGGCCGGAACTGGGCGCATGGTATGCTTCCAAGGAAATTGAAACGGCTGCCGCTGAGGTCGGGCACCATCTTCGCCGCGAAGCCATCGCCCGCGATGTGCCAGGCATGAGCCGAACCTACAGGGCTTATTCGGCAAAGCTGGTGGGTGAGGATTATCGCGACATAAGAGGGCTACAGGGCGATCATCCTGATCTTTACCGTCCCGATAGCTATGCCGCCGCGCAGCTCTTTGGCGAACAGGTCCGATCCGAAGGAAAAGCAGGCATCATCTTTGACAGCGTGCGGCGTCGAGGGGGCACCAACATGGTGGCCTTCATTCCGCCCCAGGTCACGAATGTCATGCAGACCGACCATTTTGAGATCAGCGTGGAAGCCCGCGCGCGGGCCATCAACGTCCGCCGCTTGCGTCTTTAGAGGGCCTGCCCTCGTTCAGTCCGGCGACAGGCGAGCCGAAAATCGACCCGATCTGCTTTTTTTCGAGCCACACCATTTCAGGGATGCAGCGTATGGATAGCTTTCCGATATCCAGATAGTATCGTGAAGCTCATGCATAGAGGCGCGGGAATTCCACACTGGAGGGGCAGGCCTTTTTAGGCCCCCGGCGCGTTCACCGGATCAGGAGCTTTCAGCCCGCCGCGCCATAAGTCGGTACTCGACCCCAATCCGCTTTCTCGATCCGCGCCGTTTTCTAATGATCGCCCGGACATGGTGCCGCGCGGAGGGCGCGTCCGGGAAGCTGCGCCTTTGCCGCTGTCCCTTGGCGCCGATCCGTCCCCAGCAGGTTTCGACCACATAGCCGCCGAACAGGTCGACGCTCATCCAGATGCTATAGTCGCGCGCGATGTTATGGGCCAGGTCCAAGGCGCGCAGGTGGATCAGGCGGGAAGGAAATGCGTGCTCCATCGCCATAGGATAGGCATAAGCGCCCTACCCGTCTTACGACTTGTCTGACTCAGTGCCGGTCCATTGATTCACTGCCCCGATCAATGAACCGCAGCAGTTGGATATTGCAGAGCCCCGGAAAAGATGGCAGGGCGCATGGCCTGACGGGCGGGTATAGCTCAATGGTAGAGCACTAGCCTTCCAAGCTTGTGATGCGGGTTCGATCCCCGCTACCCGCTCCAGTCTGAATCCGGGTTTCCAATCCGACAGCTTCCGCCTCGATCGGCAAGTCGCTGCGACGCTGGCTATTTCACGATTGATGAAGCTGCCGCCGGGATCGGCGACAAGGCGTGTAGCTGTCGAATGCACCCGCCATGATCATTTTGGCCGATCGGTTTAGTCAGATTTTAGCCGAACCTCGCACTTCTTGCGCGGGTGCCTGTGTCAGACGTGGGATCATGCCAGCCCAGGCTGAGTGTCGGTCGCGCCGCCTCGCGCATATAGGCTTCGGATACTGTGAAAGCGACCGCGCCATCGGTATCGCGCGTAAGCGTCCCGATCTTCACTGGCCCAAGCTTTGCATCGAGCAGGTGAACACCAAGGATCGCGGGAGTCTTCGCCATCTAGCGATCCTCCTCTTCGTCCTCACCAAGATCGACGAACAGCTCGTCGAACGTCGAGCGCACCGGTTGATTGAGGTCGATGCCCGCGTGCCTTCGACCTGATCACGAATGGCGCTGGCTTGAGGGCCTGGCACCAAGAGGGGCACCAGATCGAGCGCATCGCAGATTTCGGCGAATAGGGTCAGGCGGTTGCGGCCTTGGCGTCCACCGATCAGATCACGTTCCAGTTCAGAAATGCGTGCGATCGCGACCAAGCCGCTGCGCCAAACCCAGTTGGCTCATCGAGCGCCGCTCGCGCCAGCAGCGCAATTGATCCCCCAACAGGGGAAATATATCCTTCCGCATGCGGAATTCCGCTTGCAGGTGTCTCGTAGAGACTTGCCGAGATGCGCCAACCTAAAGACGCAGACCCCGCAACGGTATTCACCTCCTCGCTTATCTTCCATGCGCAGGCGGCTTTGTCATCACGGGCAAGGTTGCAAACAGATATGGCGGAGATCGCGACTAGGCGATCTGAATAGTAGCTATCTAGTATCTAGATGATACTCGAGTGATATTAAAGGGGATAGAAAGCGCGCGCTTTCAAGCGCCATTAACGGCATGCGACTATCTGGGCCATGATGAAACTTTTCTCGAGCCAGTCTTATAGGGCGGCATTCCTCCGCTTTGCCGTTAACGGTGGCGGTGTCGCGCTGGTGGCGGTCACAACCTATTATCTATGCGCGGTCCTCTTGGAATGGACGCCGCTACTAGCCAACTTCGTAGCCTATGCGACGCAGCTTGCCCTCGGCTATCAGATGCACCGGCTCTATAGTTTCGGACAGAGCGGCGCCAGTTTCTCCAGCATGGCTCGATATGTTGTGATGTCGGTTGCCGCCTTCGCACTTAACTCGCTGTGGGTCTGGCTGCTGACAGCCATACTGGGTCTAGCAAGCTGGACGCCGATCATCCTGATGGTTGCAGCCACGCCTATCATGACATTTCTTGTTGCCCGTTATTGGGTTTTCCGTGCCACCTGAGAAATCGCACCTCATTACGCATATTTAACCATGTGAGACGTAATTGGCTCTGCAGCGCCATGGGGCTGGGGGCACAATGAAGAACGCCGCGAGACGAGACAAGCACACGCCATTCCTGCTTTACGGCGTCTTGCTGATTATCCTTGGCTTTGCGTCCTACTTGGTCGGCGTTTTGCTGGTGTTTCCCCGCTATCTTTTGGGCTTGCGCAATCTGCTCGATCCGGTTTCGGCCTGGCTGGTCTGGTACAGCGGCGTCCCTGTCGTGTTGGGGCTGGCCTTCGCTCTATTCGACCTCCTCTACCTTTTTGGCGGTAAAAAGCCCAACGCGCCGGTCAGGTTTGAACCCGTCCGCCACCGCCGCGTCACGGTCGCACTGACGGCCTATAATGATGAGGACAGTATTGGACCGGTGGTCAGGGATTTTTTAGATCACCCCCTCGTCGAGCGCGTGATTGTCGTCAGCAACAACAGCAGCGACCAAACCTTCGAGCGCGCACAAAATGCAGGGGCTATCGCGTTCAACGAAATGGCTCCTGGATATGGTCGTTGCGTGTTCCGCTGTCTGTCCGAGGCGGTAAAGTTCGACGATACCGAGTTTGTTGTCCTGTGCGAAGGCGATAGCACCTTCCGGGCCTATGACATCGAGAAGCTGCTGGCCTATGCGCCGCATGCCGATATCGTGAACGGCACCAGGACGGTCGAGCCGCTGCGCCAATATATCACGCAGCTTTCCACCTTCATGTATTATGGCAATGTCTTCGTCGGCAAGCTGCTGGAGGCCAAGCATCTGGGTCGCGGCACGATCACCGACGTGGGCACAACGTACAAACTGTGTCGCCGGGAATCGCTGATCCCCCTGCTCGCCAGGTTGAAGCCGACGGTGAACCTGGAATTTAACGCCCATTTCCTGGATACTGCGCTTGGCAATGGGTTGGTTCTGCTTGAATGCCCGATTACCTTTCATCCGCGCGTTGGAGTGAGCAAAGGCGGCAACATCAACAATTGGCGCGGATTTACCGTGGGCATGCGCATGATCCTTGGCATGCTCGACAACTGGAAGCGCTATGCATGACCGGCAATTATCATGAATCGCGACTGACTGCGGACTCGCGCCGCGCCGGTGTGTGGGAGGCGCTGTGGCACTATTATTTCCGCCGTCGCATCCATCCCACGGATTGCGTACTCGACCTGGGAGCAGGCTATGGCGATTTCATCAACAGCGTGACCGCCTCCCGCCGGATTGCCCTCGATATGTGGCCTGGCATGCGTCAGCATGTAGCGGCTGATGTGGAGACGATCATCGGCCCAGTCGAGGATCTGACAGCGATCGAGAATGAAAGCGTCGATTTCGCCTTTGCGTCCAATCTGTTCGAGCATCTGTCGCAGCAAGCGCTGGTAAGCACTCTCTCCTCGCTCAAGAGGAAATTGTCGGATCGTGGCAGGCTCACGATCCTCCAGCCCAATTATCGTTATGCCTTTCGGGAATATTTCGACGATTATACGCATGTAACCGCCTATTCGCATATCAGTCTGGCAGATCTGATGACGGCCCATGGATGGGAGGTTCTGGAGGTTCATCCTCGTTTCCTGCCGCTCAGCATCAAGTCCCGCCTTCCGACATGGAAGCTGCTGGTCGGCGCTTATCTGCGCTCACCCTTCAAGCCGATGGGCAAGCAGATGCTGATCGTGGCACGTCCGGCACAGCGCCATGGCTGAAACCGGGCAGGTTGCCTCGAAATCACGCTTGGCGTCAGACCCCATCGCAGTCCTGCTCATTGCGGGGTTCAGCATCCTTGCAGCCATCATGTTCTGGCATGTGGCTGAATTGCTGGCATTTCTGAAAGCCGTTCTCTTCTACCCCTATTCGCTCGATTATGGCGAAGGCATCGTCTGGCAGCAGATGCGCGACATGCTGCGTGGTACCGCCTATAGTCCGCTTCAGGTCTATCCAGCGATCGTTTATCATTATCCGCCCGTCTATCACATGACGTCGGCCGCGCTGGCGGCGTTTACCGGCATGGATCAACTCGTCGCAGGGCGCACGGTTTCCATTCTATCCACCTTCGCTACCGCCTATATCGTGGGCCTGCTGTCGGCGCGCGCCCTTCCTGAAGAGGCCGGTGGGCGCGTTCGGGCCATTTGCGCTACGATGGCCGGGCTGTTCTTCCTCACCTGCTACCCGGTCCTAGTATGGACCCCATTGATGCGGGTCGACATGCTATCCGGAGCGCTGGGTCTGGCGGGTATATTGCTTGCCCTGCGCGCGCTTGATCGCCCCGCATGGATATATGGAGCGGTCGCCCTTTTCCTCCTATCGGTATACGCCAAGCAGATATCGATCGCTGCGCCCATGGCGGCCTTTTCGGTGTTGCTGCTGGTCCGTCCAAGGCTGGCGGTTCGTGGCGTTGGCTTTTCCCTCATCCTTGGCCTGCTGGCCCTCGCCTGGCTGAGCTGGGCAACAGATGGTGGATTCCTGACGCATATCCTGGCCTATAACATCAACCGGTTCATGCCCTCCTCCTTCGGCGAGATACTGCTCCCGCAGCTCTTCAGTCATATAATGCTGATCGCCCTATCGGTCCTGGGCGCTGCAGCGAGCTGGCAGGCTATCCGCAGAAATCTTGCCGATTGCAGCTCGCTTGTCCTGATCCGCAAGGCTCTGGCACGGAACCGCGCTGCAGTCGCCGCGCTGATGCTGCTGATTTTCCTTGCGCTAAAAACCATCATGCTGCTCGGCATTCTGAAGTCGGGTGCCAGCTTCAACTATATGATCGAATGGTTTTCTGCCGTCGCGATCTTTGCAGGGATGGCGCTGGCACCCTTGGCGGCCCGGGCAATGCGGCAGATGTCCGCTGATAGGGCATTGTCGCCGGTGCTCGTCGTTCTCGCCCTTGTGGCCATGCCGCTGCAACTGGCTTTCCTTCCCCGATATTTTCCCGATGCGCAGGTCCTCGCGCAGGCTATGACGCTGAAAAGCATGGCGGGTGCCCGGATTGTAGAGCGGATCGCGTCCTCTTCCCGGCCGGTCATCGCCGACGACATGACGCTCCTCATCCGGGCACGTCGGAATGTCGAATGGGAGTCGGCTATCACTGCCGAGTTGGGACAGCTTGGTAAATACGACCAGGACGCCTTTACCAAGCTAGTGCGTGCCCATTGCTTCGGCCTGTTCGTGATCGAAGGCGAAACGGATCAGCCGCCCTTCAAGGTGCGCTATAATCCGCCGGTAGCCGAGGCAATCCTGTCGGCCTATCCCAAGGAAGAAAAGATCAACGGATTTTCATTGCGCACACCCTCTGCCACACCAGAGGCGAACAAGGGATGTCCGACTGAGAGGCACCGCGCCAATTCCTGAAGCCGACAAGGCGCGGAGATGGATCCTATACGCTAGTTGTAATCCAAAACGTTATCCTATGGATATCCTATAAGTATCCTTTTTGTTGCAGGAGCACCAGCATCCCTTATCGACCTGTGGCGGAATATATTTAAGAGCTGGAGAAATGGGGGAAACATTAATCTCGACCAATCGCGTTGAGCCATTGGCCAACCCTGAGCCCGCAGTGGCGATTGGTTGGAACGCCGCTTCCATTCAATCAGGCTGGATATGGGCGTTCCTTGTCGCTTGGTTGGGCGGTAGCCAGCTGCTGCTGTGGCGGTTTCTCGATATCGCGCCGGCTTGGACCTACGCTCTTGGCGGCATGGCCATAGCCGGGCTCTGCATCTTCACAATCAGAACCATCAGGGACACAGAGTCTGCCCGCATCAGCCTGTGCACGCTGCTGACCTGCTTCCTGGTCGCGCTCGGTCTGCTCATGCTGAGCGGCGAAGGACGTTTCTTTTACGCCAATGCAGATTGGCAGGTGCGCTTCGCCGTTCTGCGGGACATGGCCATCAATCCTTGGCCCTTTGTATATACGGCGAGGCCGGAGCCGGATCTGCTGCGCGCCCCGATCGGCATGTTCCTGGTGCCTGCGCTGGCATTCAAGGCCTTTGGCTCCCGTGCTGGCGATATTGTCCTGCTGATGCAGAATGCAGCCTTGGTTGCGTCATTGCTCGCCTTGGGAAGCCAGCTTTTTTCAGGTCGGCGCGCCCGGTTCATCGGGCTCGCTGTCTTTCTCTGCTTTTCCGGCATGGATGCGATTGGCAATATGCTGCAGCAAGGCAAGCTCGCCGATCACATGGAGCAATGGGCGGGGATCCAATATTCCTCAACCATCACCCTGCTTTTCTGGGTACCGCAGCACGCCCTTTCCGGGTGGGTAGGCGCGATCGGTTATATGCTTTGGCGCGATGGGCGTCTGCCGTTGGCGCCCTGGCTGGCGCTGCTGCCGTTGACTGCGCTCTGGTCGCCCTTGGGGCTGATGGGCACTATGCCCTTCGTCGCGTTGGCGGGCGTGCGGACGTTGATGGCTCGTGCGCTGCATTGGCAGGATGTGGCGATCCCCACAATCGCGTTCCTCTTGTGCCTTCCAACACTTGTCTATCTCGGCGCGGCGGGAGATGATGTGGGTGTCCGCTTCCTGCCAATAGCTTTGGGACGCTGGTACGTTTTTCAGGCGATCGAAACGCTTCCCTTCCTCATCCCTTTGATAATCGCTGGGAGAGCAGTGCGCTTCGGCAAGGAAAGCCTGTGGTTAGCAGGTGCGTGGCTGATGCTCATCCCGTTCGTGCAGATTGGGTGGTCTATCGACTTCATGATGCGGGGATCAATCACGGCGCTAGTCATCGTTGCGATCATGGTAGGCGATCTACTGGTGCAGCGACATGCAATGCGGTGCTGGCTTATCGCCGTGCTGGCGATCGGCAGTCTCACGGGCCTGTCGGAAATCCGTCGCGCGCTGGTTCAACCGGCGGCACCGGCAGTGCATTGCACTTTCTTCAAGGCTTGGGACCAAAGCTTCTCCGCTTTCCCCAAAGGTTCCTATCTGGCCCCTATAACCAAGGTGCCGCCCCTTATCCGCCCCGCGCACCCTGCCCCGGCCTCGGCCAAGGAACCGGTGCGATGCTGGGATGGCCCTTGGCCTCTACCTTAAAGCTGGACGCTGTCAGACCGACAATATGGCGTAAAGCGACAGGCCTATTGGGAAAGAGATGCGGCTTAAGAGGTGCCGCTCTGCGGCAAATACCCGCTGGAGCGCGGCGTTGACGAGCGGCGATGGGCGCGCGTCCAGCGGCGTGTTGCGCCGCAACAGCTGGTGCATCGCACGCTGCGCGACCGCGAGTGGGAAGAGCAGGCTGTTGAAATGACCCGAAGCCTCAACCTTCAGACCTGCACCTTCAGCGACCTTCTGCAGCCCCTCCAGTGTATAACGGCGCTTGTGGTGGTGCAGCACATCATGATCTGACCAGAGCCAAGGCGCGGCGGGAACGGTGAGCAGGATGCGACCCTGCGGCGCCAGCCTTCTGCCCAAGGCCTTGAGCGACGCTTCGTCGGCATCAATATGTTCCAGCACATCGAGCAGCGCGATCATGTCGTAGCGATTGTCGCCAAAGCCGATGGCGTCAGGCAAAGCGCCTGCTTCTACCCGGCAAAGGCCGCGCGCGGCGGCCAAGGCGCGGGCCTCTGCGTCATATTCCATCGCGTCGAGCTCACCATATTGCGCCAGCAGGCTCAAATTGCCGCCCGTTCCGCAGCCCGCTTCCAGAATTCGGGCTCCAGACGGCAGTGGAACATGGGAGCGAACCAGGCTGTCGATGATCGCGCGCCGGGCGACGAACCACCAATGATCCTGCTCCTGTGCGCTCATGCTCGCATAGGCTGAGCGGTCCATCTTTCTTCTTCCTTCAATGGGGGCTGGTTGGCGGGCGACGCTGCAGGCTCGCTTTCCTCGGCCACAACATAGAGCGGCCGATTGCGCACCTCCTGTGCGACACGGCCCAAATATTCACCGATGATTCCAAGGCTCATCAGGTTAAGGCCGCCCAGCATCAGCACGGCGACCATGATAGAGGCATAGCCGGGCGTATCCACCCCGGTCAGCAGCGTATGCAGCACCAGGAAGGCGGCATAGGCAAAGGCCATCAAGGCGATGCCACCGCCAATATAGGACCAGATGCGCAGCGGCATGGTCGTGGACGCGGTGATGCCGTCCACAGCCAGCGACCAGAGCTTGCCCAAGCCCCATTTGCTGCTTCCTGCCTCGCGTGGGGCGCGTTCATAATCAACCGTGGCGACGGGGAAGCCGACCCAGGAAAAGAGGCCCTTTGTGAAACGGGCCTGTTCGCCCAGTTGCTTAATGACGTCCACCGCCTGCCGGTCGAGCAGCCGGAAATCACCGACATTTTCGGGAATCGGGTGATCGGAGAGGCGATTGATCAGGCGATAGAAGCCTTGCGCGCTCCAGCGTTTGAACCAACTGTCGCTTGATCGGTCGGAGCGCCTTGCATTGACCACCTTCGCGCCCGCCAGCCAGTGGCGGACCATGGTGACAATGACCTCGGGCGGGTCCTGCAGATCGACGTCGATCGGGATGACGGCATCCCCCCTCGCCCGGTCGATCCCGGCGGCGAGCGCGGCTTCCTTGCCGAAATTGCGAGACAAGGTGACGTGGCGGACATCCGGATTAAGCCGGGCAAAGGTCGCTAATATGTTGCCGGTCTGGTCCGTGCTGCCGTCATTGACGAACAGAAATTCGGCGCTTGCATTCGACCCTATAAGATCGAGCGCTGCCGCAACCGCAGGACGTGCCGCATCCAGGAACAGTGAAATGCTTTCCTGTTCATTGAAGACTGGAACGACAATCGACAGCAGCGATGGTTTAGCCATTCCCTGAGCCCCCAGATACGGGCTGATGCCCTGTAAAGGCTATCAGCGAAAATGGTTAACAAGCTGTCACCTCTCCTTAAGCGTTTGTCCAGTGACAGCAGTGATGAACATAATATTTACCATTTTCGGCGAGCAAGCAGGAATATTCGGGATAAGGGAATGGTACAGGTGACCACCAAAATCGGCATTCGGGATGTTGGCCTTATCGCGCTTGTCGCGATACTCATCATGCTGCCTACCTTCCTCCTAGGGCCCGCTGACTCTCATTCGGTAAGTTACAACTATATCTGGACCAGCCAGTTCGGGACGGAAATGGCAAGGGGCAACCTATATCCTCGCTGGTTACCCGGCAGCTTTGAAGGATTGGGTAGCCCTACCTTTTATTTCTACCCGCCGATCACCTATTGGGTGGCAGGCGCCTTTGATGCGTCCGGCCTCTCGACATTTGCCGCGATCAACTTGACCGCTTTTGTCACGCTGCTGCTGTCCGGCTTCGCAATGCATCAGTGGCTTTCGGCTCGTGAAACCTATCCACTTCTGGGCGCCATCCTCTACATGGCCGCTCCATATCATCTTTTCGACTTCTACGTACGTGGCGCGCTGGCGGAATTCACGGCCTTTATCTGGTATCCGCTCATTGCCTTAGCCATCACCCGTCTTCCAGAGCGCAGGGGCATTGTCATGCTGGCGCTTGCCTATGGCGGGCTTGTTCTAACCCACCTGCCAATGGCAATGCTCACGGGCTTCTTCCTGATCGTACCCCTCGGGCTGCACCGCGTGCTGCAAGACCGCCGCGCTCTTCTTCCTCTCGCCGCGAGTGGAGCAATAGCCCTGGGATTGGCGGCCTTTTATCTGCTCCCTGCCCTAACTGTAGGCGATTGCAAAGATACTGGCCTCTGCTCGCAAACAGCGCGGATTTCTGCT
>NZ_CAJHOG010000012.1:0-59453 GCF_905120495.1 Sphingobium sp. S6
ATAGACGCAGGAACAACACCACAACAACGCGCACAAAATGCGGTGGATTGCGTGAAGGAAGTAGTGAGAAGAACGCGCTGAAAACGAAAATAGGAAATAGGAGAGAAGAATGCGTGAATTGATTGACCCGAGCTTGTTGGCGGGGCTGGACTTCATGCCCTCGTTCGAACTCACGGCGGAGAGCCTGCCTGCGATCCGGGCGGGGATGGAGCAGATGAGCGCGGCAGTGCCCGAGCCGGAAGGTAGCGGGGTTGAGTGGCGGGAAGAGCGGATCGCCGCGCTTGGCGGCCATGAACTGGTGGTGAGGATTTATCGCCCGTCCGATGCGGAAGGCGTGCTGCCTGCCGTGCTGCATATTCATGGCGGCGGTTATGTGATGGGATCGGTGGCGACCAATCACCTGTCCAACATCGAGCTCGCGCGTGCCGCCTCCGCCCTCGTCGTTTCGGTCGATTACCGGCTTGCGCCGGAGACGGTGGCGCCGGGTGCGGTGGAGGATTGCTATGTTGCATTACAATGGCTGCATGACAGCGCGGAGCAGTTGGGCATAGACCGGACGAGGATCGCCGTGCGCGGGGAGAGCGCGGGCGGTGGGTTGGCGGCGGCGCTGGCGCTGCTGGCGCGTGACCGGGGCGGCCCGGCGATCGCGCATCAGAACCTGATCTACCCCATGCTGGACGACCGCACCTGCATCACGCGGCTGCCTGCGCATTTGGGCGCGTTCGTATGGACGCCGCAGGCCAACGCCTTTGGCTGGCGGAGCCTGCTGGGGCAGGAGCCCGGATCGGCCGACATATCCCCCTATGCAGCGCCTGCACGGGCGGAAGACCTGGCCGGATTGCCACCCGCCTTCATCTGCGTGGGTGCGCTCGACCTCTTCCTGGTCGAGGACATGGACTATGCCCGGCGGCTGATCGAAGCGGGCGTCGCGGCCGAACTGCATGTCTATCCTGGCGCCTATCACGGTTTCGACGTGTTGCCAGATGCGCCGCCCGTTCTGCAGATGAAACGCGACGCCGTCGCCGCCCTGCGCAAGGCGCTCCATCCTGCTGAAATATAGCAGGAGGAGCGGCGAAAAAATGAGCAAATAGCGGCGGTAACAGCATTGAGTCTGGTGCTGTGCGTAAGTGCGCGCTATCAAACCAGCTACATTTTTGAAGGCGGGGCAAGAATGCAGATCAGAAGCGGGCGGAAAACAACGCCGCCATCGCTGGATACGCTCGACACGAATATCATAGAGATACTTCGGACCAACGGCCGCGCGACCAACCAGGAAATTGCGGAGCGGCTTTCCGTCACCGCTGCCACTGTTTCAGCCCGGCTGCAGAAGATGGAAGATGCCCGCGCCATGCGGGTGGTGGCCGTCACGGATTTTGCAGCCCATGGCTATAATGTGATCATCGCCCTGGGGGTCAAGGTCCAGGGCCGCAGCGTTCAGGATGTCGGTCAGGAACTCGCCGCCATTCCCGAAGTGCTGAGCGTGAACATCATGAGCGGCGAACATGATGTGGAGTTGCTCGTCGCGCTGCGTGACTTTGGCGAGGTCCAGCAGATGCTGTTCGATCGCATTGCCAGCGTCGATGGGGTCATTCACATAAGGTCGGGGGTGGCGGTGGACATCGTGAAATATGAATTCAACGTGGTGCCGCTGTGACGGGGAAGGCTGATTGGGCGCGCCTGGACAAGCTGGATCAGGGCATTGTCGAAAAGCTTGCCCGTGACGCGCGTATTTCTAACCGGGCCATCGCCGCGGAACTGGGTGTTACCGAAGGCACGATCCGCACGCGCGTCAAGCGGTTGCAGAATGAGGGATTGATCCAGTTCACGGTCGTCACCGACTTCCGCATGGCCGGGTCCCCCAATCTTTGCATGATGGGGATCGATGCCGACCCGTCGCAAGTGTCCGAACTGGCGCGCAGCCTGTCGGATCTTGAGGAAATCACATGCGTCATCGTGCTGCTGGGCCGTTACAGCCTGCTGGCGATGGGCCTGTTCACCAACATCGAGCAGTTGAACGATCTGGTGACGGAGCGCATACGGCCGATGCCGGGGGTGCAGCGCGTCGAAACGTCGGTGTCCGTCCACAACCTCAAATATGAGGCCGGTATCGCCAAGATCACGCGGGACGTCGTCGCAGGCTGAAAAAACGAGCCGGTCAGCCATGGTCTGACCCTTTCGCGAAAAACAGGGGGCCAAGCCCCAAGGAGAGTATCATGTCGATCAATCTGGAAGAACTAGCCGCGCGTGTCACGGCACTGGAAGATGTCAGCGCAATCCGCCAGCTCAAGGCGCGCTATCTGCGAGCCTGCGACCTGAAGCTGGTCGATGAACTGCGCGAGACGTTCCTGCCGCAGGGCATCAGGCTGGATTACCAGAATTTCCCGCTGTTCACCGATCGTGACGAATTCATCGCCATATTCCAGAAGATGGCGATGGCGGGCGGTGTCTATGACATCCACCATGCGACGAACGCGGACATAGAATTGATCAGCCCCGATGAGGCGCGGGGGCGCTGGTCGCTCAATTTCCGCACGATCATCCTTGCGACCCGTTCGGTCACACGGCTCGCGGTGGAATATCAGGACGTCTATCGCAAGCAGGACGGCCGCTGGTGGATTGCAGAGTCGGTCAGCCGCATCACGTCGATCCTGACTGAAGAGATCGGGGAGGACGGCACGCCGCGCTATGTGGCTTTGGGTGAACTGCCCGGCGCTTCCTGATGCCCTGAAGGGGGAGTCCCCTGATTCCAGTTGCCCTCGATCCTGCCGGAGTTTATCCACGCGTATAGAGCCGCCGACGCGGAAAAGAACGCAGTTATGCGTAACGGTCGGCGGGATAAGCGATGGAGAGGCAGGACTTGATGCGCCGTTTGCAGGGCAAGGTTGCAATCATCACAGGCGGCGCTCGCGGCATGGGTGCCGCGACAAGCCGTTTGTTCGCCGAGGAAGGCGCGAAGGTCGCGATTACCGACGTGCTGGAGGAAGATGGCGCGCAACTGGCCGCCGAGCTGGGGGATGCCGCACGCTTCTACCGCCATGATGTAACGAGCGAGGAAGGCTGGGCCGATCTGGTCCGGACGGTCGAAGCGGACCTTGGCCCCGTCGACATATTGGTCAATAATGCGGGGATCCTGCTGTTCCGCACATTGCTGGACACGACGCTGGCCGATTATGAGCGTGTGTTGAAGGTCAACCTGACTGGTGAGTTTCTAGGGATCAAGGCTGTCGCACCGGGCATGATCGCGCGGGGCAAGGGGGCGATCGTCAATATCTCGTCGGTCGACGGCATGAAGGGGGCCAACGGCCTTGCCGCCTATTCGTCGAGCAAATGGGGCGTTCGCGGGCTGACGCGGGTCGCTGCGCTGGAACTTGGCCATCGAGGCATACGCGTCAATTCCGTGCATCCGGGCGGCGTGGACACGGTGATGACGAATCATGACGGTTCCACGCGCGAGAAGGTCAATGAGCGCTTCGGCAATGTGCCGCTTCAGCGCGTTGGTGCGCCGGAAGAGGTCGCGCGCGCGACCTTGTTCCTGGCGAGCGACGAGGCTTCCTATCTCGCCGGGGCGGAGATCGCAGTCGATGGCGGCATGCTGACCGGCCAATATTATGTGCAGTTCCCTGGCGCGCCGGGGGTCGATTGAACAGCGAACGGTGAACAAGATAGCGACATAAGGAGAGATGCCATGATCCGTATCGACTTACCCGAGCAGGACGCCGCCGATCCATATGGCTATGCATCGCGTAATCATGCGCGAGAGATCATGGCGGCGGCAGGCGGCTTTTCGAAGGCGGTCTATCAGCACAGCCTGTTGTCGCTGCGCGAGTTCGAGGGTGCACGGTCGCGCACGGCGCAGATCAATGGTTGCGTGATCTGTCAGCAGTTTCGGGCGGCGCGGGATGCGCAGTCGATGTTTGCCGCGTCCGGGCAACGGCCCGCGCATACGGTCGCCGACAATGGGCCAGCGCCGGATGAGGAGTTTTACGCGGCGGTCGAGAATTGGCGGACATCACCTCTGTTCAGCCCGCGCGAGCGGACGGCGATCGAATTTGCCGAGCGTTTTGCGCAGGAGCCCAAGTCCATCGCCCAGGATGAGGATTTCTGGGCACGGGCGCATGCGCTGTTTTCCGACGAAGAGATCGTCGACCTGGCGCATAGTGTTGCGGCCTGGGTCGGGTTGGGGCGTGTTGCGCATGTGCTGGGGTTCGACAGCGTGTGTCTACCTTTTGCCGAGGTGGCGTGAGTTTAGCGCCTACCCATTTTTAATGAACGGAGAGTTTTAAGTACGTGCTCCCTCTTCCTTTGAGGGGAGAGGGCTGGGGAGAGGGGAACGTGGGGATCGTCGCGATGTCCCGCTCTCCCGGCTTCGCGTCGCTCGCCACCTCGGCCAGGGTCACGTGCCTCTGGCCGAGCCCTAAGGGGAGAGGGGAAGAATCTGAGTTCCTGATGCTTGTCAGCCGAGATTGCCGGGCTCAGCGTGGAGGATCATCGGGTCGCCGGTATGCGCGGCCCAGATCGCGTCGCGGCGCACGATACGCCATCCTTCGGCACGCCGTTCCCACTGGTCGACATATTCGCCATTGGAATCAAAGATCGGGCCAGCCGGGTCGTCCACCCGCTGGTGCCGGGCCTGCACATAGGAACGGCTCGTCGCGCGATCGCCTTCGACGTCCACCAGGATGCTGCCGATCAGATGCTGGGTGCCGCCGCAGCGGTCAAGGAAACGGCGCATGTTGGTGGTGAGCGCCGCCATACCATGCTGATCGCCGCCCGTGCCATAATCGAAGCTGAGATCATCGGCGAAGACATCGCTCAAGCGATCCCACTGCTTGTTGTCGAGGATGCGGGCGAAGCGAGACAAGCCGCGCATGATCTCCCGTTCGTCCAGCAGCGCCTGAGGGGTGATGGCCTTGGCCCTGTCCGCGCCCTTTTCATCGACCACCATCATGCGGGTTGCCGCACGATCCAGGAAATTTTCCTCATCCTGGGCGATTTGCCGGGCGATGTCCTCTTGCGCGGCGGCGGCGGTGAAGCGGTCATAGGCGGCGCGGTCGGCAAGCCATATTTCGGTGATGACGTCGAAGTCGATGGGGGCGGCGTCCGGAAACAGGAACGCGCCCTCCAGTTCGACATAGTTGCGGCGATAATCGACTATGCCCGGCAGCAGGCGCCGGATCAGGGGCGCGTGCTGCCTTTCATAATAGTCGATGAACGCTTCGCGGGAGAGATCCGGCCTGCGCCTGAGCAGTGCGATGCATTTGAACATCGGGCACCTCCCTTGAAGGATCAGGGCGCCATCCACTGGCCGCCGTTGACGTCGAGCGAAGCGCCGCTGACGACGCGCGAATAGTCCGAGATCATCATCAGGACGGCGCGGGCGCAGTCATCTTCCGGCGGGATGATGCCGATCGGGATGTTCTTGGTAACGCCAGCGACCACATCCTCGCGCTTGAACCCGGCGTCGATCTGCGACGCGATGAAACCTTCGACCGGTTCGCCATGAATCCAGCCCATGCGGCAGGTGTTGACGCGGATGCCGTGGCGGCCAAGATCGCTGGCCATATATTTGCCCAAGGTGTTGAGCGCGCCCTTTGCCACTGCATAGGGCATCTCCATGCCGCCTTCGTGGCCATAGGGATTGACCGACGCCATGGTGGACACGTTCACGACTGCGCCGCCATCGCGCAGATAGGGGATGCAGGCGCGGGTAAGGCGGAGGGCGCCGACGCAGTTGACGTCGAACGCCTTCGTGAAGTCGCCAATGTCGGCATTGTCGACGAAGCACCAGTCGCCATGATAATAGGCGCTGTTGACGAGGCCATGGACCCGGCCGCCAAATTCCGCGGCGGCGCGTTCTGCCAGCGCCTTGCACTGACCCTCATCGCTGACGTCGCAAGCGACGGCGATCGCCTTGCCGCCCTTTGCCGTGATGTCGGCGCATACTTCATCGAGAAAGGCCTGGTTGCGGGCGGCGAGGACGACGCTTGCGCCTTCGGATGCGGCTATGCGGGCCAGCGCCTGGCCCATGCCGGGGCCGACGCCACTGACGATCACGACTTTGTCCTTCAGCAACATCCTCTTTCCTTTCTCATTGCTTGCGCGGCCGATCCGCGAAATCCGGTCGGCAGCTTTGCGGCGCAGGATAAGAGAAAAAAACATTTGTTCAATGCGCTTTTTGCGGGAAGCGCCCGCTTCTATTCGGGATATGCGTAGCGGTAGGCGCTATCGCGCACGAAAGAGATTGCCGCTGCTGTTGACTGTATTTTCCGCCGAATGGATAAGGTGAGGAGCACCGGGCGCTAGCAAGCAAAGCCGCCGCGGATGAATAAAGCGAGATGGAAGGAGAGGGCGATGCGCTTTCATTTGGGCGAATCGATGACCGCAATCAACTATTACGCGCCGCTTGCCAAGGCGGCGGAAGCGGCGGGCTATGCGGGCTTCACGGTGCCCGACAGCCTGATCTACCCGAAAAGCTCTGGCACCAAATATAGCTATACCGACGATGGCGGGCGCGAATTCCTGGAGAACAAGCCGTTCCTGGAGTCGTTCATCCATGTGACCGCGATGCTGGCGGCGACCGAGAAGCTGGAGGTCACGACCAATGTCGTTAAACTTCCGGTGCGGCCGCCGCTCTATGTCGCGAAGATCGTGGCATCGATCGAGGCGCTCTACGACAACCGCTTCAACTTTGGCGTCGGCTTGAGCGTTTGGCCTGAGGATTATGAGGTCATGGGCGTGGCATGGGAAGGGCGCGGCAAGCGCTTCGACGAGTGCATCGACATCGTGCGCGGCCTCACCAATGGCGGCTATTTCGAATATCATGGCGAGTTTTTCGATCTGCCGCCGGTAAAGCTCAATCCTGTCCCGACCAAGCCGGTGCCGATCCTGATCGGCGGCCATTCCGACGCGGCGCTGAAGCGGGCGGCGCGCAATGATGGCTGGATGTTCGCAGGCGGCGGAATGGACATGATGCTGCCGATGCTGGAGAAGCTGTCCACCTATCGCGAGGAACTGGGGCGCAAGGACGCACCGTTCCGCATCTTCGGTTCGGCGATGGGGGGTGCCGATCTGGATATGATCCGGCGGCAGGAAGATGCGGGCGTGACCGATGTCGTCGCTTCTTTCCGCAACCTTTATGCGGTGGAAGAGGACAGCCAGCCTCTGCAGGAAAAGATCGACGATCTCAACCGCTTCGCCGACGATATCATCGCCCGCTATTGATCGGCTTGCCCGCCGCCCTGGCGCAATTCGCGCCAGCGGCTCGGCGATGATCCGGTCCATTGCTGGAAGGCGCGGCGGAAGGCGCCTGTGTCGCTGAACTGCGTCCGGCGACCGACTTCGGTGATGGTGAGGCGGGGATCGTCCAGCAGCCGGGTGGCGAGGGCGCGCCGTGCCTCGGTCTTGAGCTGGACGAGGGACGTGCCTTCATCGGCCAGGCGTCGCTTCAGCGTGGCGACGCTGATGCTGAACTGGCGCGCGAGCCTGGACGCGGTGGCGGGCGCTTCGCCACTGGCGAGCATCGCGCTGAAGAGATGCTGGATGCGTTCCGACAGCGGGGCATCCAGCGACTGAGGCTGTTCGACGTCGAAAGGGAAGCGTTCGAGCAGATGCTCAAGCTCATGATGGCTGCGCAGCACCGGGCGGTCGAGATAGCTGGCGGGGAAGCGCAGGCTGTTTTCGGGCGCGCCATGCTGCATGGGGACGGGCATGAGGTAGGAAATGGTCTGCTCGTCCAGCAGGGGCGGATAGCGCATCGCTGCGCCCAGGAGCGGAATATCCTCACCGATGAGCCAACCGAACAGGCGATAGTAGGTAGAGAGGCCCGCAAGGTCCGACACATAGGCGCTTGCGTTGCGGATCTTACGTGGCGTGGCCATGTCGAGCCGCGCAACGCCGTCATCGACCTTCAGCCGCAGTCGACCGGCGCGCGGGCCGATAAGGGCGGAAAAGCGATCCGTGCGCTCGATCACGTCCGCCAATGTGCGGCAGGTGATGATGCAGTGGCAGAGCATGTCCACCCCTTCCTTCGTCAGCGGCTCGCGTCCTTCCTGCCGTGCCGCCTGCGCATCCAGAGCCCAGGTGCAATGGGCATAGAGGCGGGTGAAGTCATCCTGGACAAGCCCGCGCTGCGCGGCGGCTCCCCCAATCGGCGGCCCAATGAGATGGGCGAGGCTCGCCTGCCGCAGTAGCTCTGCCGGATCGACGCCGATCTCCTCGACCAGCCGCAGCAGATCGCGGGCGATGGCGACCGGAACGCGGGTCGCGACCGGGCGGGACAGATGTTTGGTGTTGAGCCTTTTTGTCATGACCTTTGAGCTATTTTGGCATTTTCAGAACCAAGGGGATAGCGGAAACAAGCGGTCCAACGAGAAAGGATCGAGAGGGTGGCGGACGAGAGCCTGATTGCGCGGATAGACCGACTGGAATCGCTGGATGCGATCCGGCAACTGGCCGCAAAATATTCCCTGGCGCTGGACATGCGCGACTCCGATGCCTGGGTGAACCTGTTCCCCGAAGATGTGAAGGTCGGCGGCGGCAAGCAGGGCCGCAAGGCGCTGCGCGACTGGTTCGACGAAACCCATTCTATGCAGTTCGACGGCACGTCCCACCATATTGGCGGGCATGTCATCGATTTCGACGATCCGGACCATGCGCAGGGCGTCGTCTATTCGAAGAACGAGCATGAGACGGGCGCCGAATGGGTCATCATGCAGATGATGTATTTCGACAAATATGAGCGGATCGAAGGCCGCTGGTACTTCCGCCGCCGCCTGCCGCTTTATTGGTACGCGACCGACCTCAACAAGCCGCCGATTGGCGATCGCAAGATGCGCTGGCCCGGCGTGCAGCCCTATCATGGCAGCTTTCACGACCTGTTCCCGAGCTGGAAAAGCTATTGGGACCGTCTGGGCCAGCCGCATGACGGCCCGGTCGAAGCGCCCGCTCCGCTGGAAAAATTCATCGAAACGATGCGTCGGGGCGCGCCGCTGCCCAAGCCGCGCGTGCGGAGTTGATTGCCATGACGGATATTTTCTCGCCCGTGACGCTGGGTGACATTGCGCTGTCCAACCGGATCGTCATGGCGCCGATGACCCGCGACCGGGCCGGGCCGGGCGACGTGCCGACCGACATCATGGTCGAATATTACCGCCAGCGCGCCAGTGCCGGGTTGATCGTGACGGAGGGGACGCAGCCTTCGCCCACCGGCAAGGGATATTGGCGCACGCCCGGCATCCATAGCGAAGCGCAGGTCGAAGGCTGGCGCAAGGTTGCGGACGCTGTCCATGGCGCGGGCGGAAAGATCGTCATGCAGTTGATGCATGTCGGCCGTGCTGCCGTGCAGGCGAACAAGGATGCGGACGCGGAAACCGTTTCGCCGTCAGCCATTCAGTGCCCGGACAAGATTCCCGGACCCGATGGCGTTCCGGTGGAAACGGTCGTGCCGCGCGCGCTGGAAACCGACGAAATTCCCGGCGTCATCGCTGAATATGTGAAGGCTGCCCGCAACGCGATCGCGGCTGGTCTGGACGGGATAGAACTGCATTGCGCCAGCGGATACCTGCCGATGCAGTTCCTGTCTTCGAACAGCAACCAGCGCACGGACCGCTATGGCGGATCGGTCGAGAACCGCATCCGTTTCGTGGTCGAGTTGCTGCAGGCACTTGCCGCAGCCGTGGGTGCTGGCCGGGTCGGTTTCCGCATTTGTCCCGGCGTCAAGTTCAACGGCATGGACGATGCGAACCCGCATGAAACCTATGCGGCATTGCTCAAGGCCATCGATGGCCTGGGCCTTGCCTACTGCCATTTGATCCACATTCCGCTGGAGGGGCAGGACGCGCTCGATCTGGTTCGCGCCAATTGGAGCGGCCCGGTGATCGAGAATGGTGGCCTGAACCTGGAAAAGGCGTCTGCGGTGATCGCGGAGGGCAAGGCGGAGGCAGTGTCCTTCGGCTATCTCTACATCGCCAATCCCGATCTGGTCGAACGTTTCCAAACGGGTGCGGCGCTCAACAAGGCGAATCGCGCCAATTTCTACACCGGGGATGGCGACGATCGGATCGGCTATCTGGATTATGCGCTGCTGGACGCCTGAAGCGTCGAGAAACATCACAAGAATATAGGAGAGCTAAAATGGCAAAGCTGCTGGAAGGGCGCACGGCGCTCGTCACCGGGGGCGGGCAGGGCGTGGGGCAGGGCATCGCCCGCGCGCTGGCCGCCGCCGGTGCGAATGTCGCGATCGCTCAGCGCAAGGCTGATCAGGGCGAGGAAGAAGCGCAATATCTGCGCGACACGCATGGGGTGGACGCCTTTTTCATCCGCACCGATGTGACGCAGCGCGCCGAGGTGGAAGCCATGGTTGAGGCGGTCCACCAGCGGTTCGGACGGCTCGACATATTGGTCAACAATGCTGGAGCCAGCTTCCCCAAGCGGATCGAAAAGCATAGCGACGAGGACATGGAGGGTTCCTTCGCGCTCAACTATTATGCCGTGTTCTGGGCGATGAAGGCGGCTTTCCCGATCATGAAGGCGCAAGGCTATGGCCGCGTGATCAACCTGGGGTCGCTGAACGGCGTCAATGCGCATATGTTCACCGTCGCCTATAATGCCAGCAAGGAAGCGATGCGGGCGCTGACCCGGACTGCGGCGGTGGAATGGGGGCCGCACGGCATCACCTGCAACACCATCTGTCCTTCGGCGACGAGCCCGCAGGCGCGCGACTATTTCGCCGCCAACCCGGAAATGACGCAGGCGATCCTGCAGCAGGTTCCGGCAGGCCGATTTGGCGATGCGGAAAAGGATATCGGCCCGGTCGCCGTCTTCCTGGCCAGCGAAGGCGGCGGCTATATGAGCGGCAACACCCTCTTTGCCGATGGTGGCGCGCAGGTGAACGGCGTCGCCTGGCGGCCTGAAGTAGAGGATTGATCCCATGGAAAGGCTGAAGGGAAAGCGCGCGGTCGTGACGGGCGGCGCGCAAGGGATTGGCGCTGCCATCGCGCGCCGTCTTGCCGCGGAAGGCGCAACGGTCGCGGTGCTGGACCTGGATGCGGCGGCGGCTGGCGCAGTGCTGCCCGCGCCGCATGTCGGCATCGCTTGCAACGTGGCGGACACGGCGTCGGTGGACAGGGCCTTTGCCGAGGTGAAGCAGGCGCTGGGCGGCGTTGATGTGCTGGTCAACAATGCCGGGCGGGGTAGCGCGGCGGGTGACGGCATGGACCGCTATTATGCGGCACAGGCGGAGAGGGCCGAGCAGATCGCGCGTGGCGAGGAGCCGACCACCTTTGTCGACCAGACCATCCATTGCGGGGATGATGGCTGGTCGGGCGTGCTGGCGGTGACGCTGGACGGTACGTTCAAATGCAGCCGGGCTGCGGTTCGGCTGATGGCGGAGCAAGGCACCGGCGGCAACATCGTCAACATCGGATCGACGTCCGGCGTGAAGGGCGATGGACCTATCCCCTATTGCGCGGCGAAGGCAGCGGTGCTGGGCATGACGAGGGCCATGGCCCGGGAGCTTGCCGATCGCGGCATCCGAGTGAATGCGGTCAATCCCGGCGCTACCGAAACGCCGATCTATGCAACTTTGCCTGCCGAGATGAAGGACATGATCGCCGCCGACAGCCTGATGAAGCGTCTTGCCCATCCGGACGAGATCGCCGGGGCGGTGGCGTTTCTGGCCGGGGATGACGGCAGCTTCGCCACCGGGAGCATCGTGACGGTGAACGGCGGGGCCTATTTCACATAAACAAGGCTGATGGGAGCAGGACATGAAGGCACTGGAAGGCAAGGCAGCGATCGTAACCGGCGGCGCGCGCGGGGTGGCCAAAGGTGTAGCGACCGCCTTCGTCAAGGCGGGCGCGCGTGTCCTGATCGTCGACCGGGAGGAGGAGCTTGGCCGCGCGACCGAGGCTGAGCTGCGCGCTCTGGGCGGAGAAGCGCATTTCCTGGCGGTTGATCTGGCGCAGCGAGCCGAGTTACCGAAGATCGTCGAGGCGGCGATCGGCCATTTCGGCGGGCTTGATGTGCTGGTGAACGCGGCGCAGGCTTCGCGCCAGTTGCCGCTTGCCGAAACGACTGACGAGGCCATGGAGGTCGCGTTCGATACGGGCTTCTGGCCGACCTTCGTGTTGATGCGCGAGGCCTATCCGCATCTGGTTAGAGCCAAGGGATCCGTCATCAACTTCGCGACTGGCGCGGCGTTCGACGCGATCCCGACGCAGGGTTCCTACTGCGCGGCGAAGGAAGCGATCCGCGCCATTTCCAAGATCGCAGCCAGCGAATGGGGTGCGGAAGCGGTGCGGGTGAACATCATCTGCCCGTTCGCCAATTCTCCGGGCGTGATGGCGTGGAAAGAATGGGCGCCCGCCGATTATGATACGCAGATCAACAAGGTTTCCTTGAAGCGCATTGGCGATTGCGAAAAAGACATTGGAGCAGCCGCCGTATTCTTGGCAAGCGATGCGGCAGGCTATATCACCGGGCAAACGCTGATGGTGGATGGGGGGCAGACAAAGGCTTTCTGATACCGATCGCACAAGGAGAGGACAGTCTTTCGTGGCCGACATTTCGCTTCATCGCCCCTATCCCGCCAGCAAGGTTGAACGGTGGGATTTCGAAACCGACGTCGCGGTTATCGGCTTTGGCGCGACCGGCGCATGCGCGGCGATCGAAGCGGCAGCCGGTGGTGCGCGGGTCATGCTGTTTGAACGGGGGTCGGGCAGTGGCGGGGCGTCGGCGCTCTCGGGTGGCGAAATCTACATCGGCGGTGGCGGCGGCACGGATGCCCAGCGCGCGGCGGGGTTCGAAGACAGCACGGAGGATCTGGCCGCCTATCTGAAGGCGGCGGGCGGGCCGTGCGCGGATGAAGCGAAGTGCGACCTCTATGCGCGGGAATCGCTTGGCCATTATGCCTGGCTCAAGGAGCAGGGCATCCCCTATCGCGGCAACTTCCTGCCCGGCAAGCATATCGAGCCGACCGACGATTCCACGCTGATCTGGTCGGGGAGCGAGGCGGCATGGCCCTTCTGCGACATCGCGAAGCCTGCGCCGCGCGGCCATGTGATCGCTCATATGGGCTGGGGCGGGGGTCGGCCGCTGGTCGATCTGCTGGAGGCTCGGGCAAAGGCGCTGGGCGTTGAAGTGACAACCGATGCGCGCGCCGTTGCGCTGGTGCAGGATGACGATCGGCGAGTGGTCGGCGTCATCGTACGCATCGACAATGTCAATCGCTTCGTCCGTGCGGCGAAGGGCGTCATCCTCTGCACGGGCGGCTTTGCCTTCAACGAGGATATGCGGCGGCGCTATTGCCCCGACACGTTCAAGATCAGCAGCCCGATCGGCGATCAGGATGACGGCGTGGGCATCGAATTGGGCGTCAGCGCGGGCGGCGACGCCATCCATATGGAACAGTTCTTCACGACTTGCCCCTGGACCATGCCGGAGCCGCAGGCGCATGGCGTGTTCGTCAACCAGATGGGCCAGCGCTTCATCAATGAGGATTGCTATCACGGCCGGGTCAGCCGCGTTGCCATCGACCAGATGGGCGACAGGGTCTATCTGCTGCTCGACATCGCTCATTTCGACGAGCCGCTGCCGATGGCTGGGATGACGATAGCGGGCACGGGCGACAGCTGGGAAGAAGTCGAGGCCGAGCTGGAAATGGCGCCGGGTACGCTCTCTGCCACCATGGCATTCTACAATGCTCATGCGCGGGAAGGGCGTGATCCGCTGTTCCACAAGCGGGCGCCGATCCTGACGCCGCTGGATCAGGGGCCGTTCGTGGCGCTGGAGCTGAATTTCGCGACCAGCTATTTCAGCTTCTTCACGCTGGGGGGCTTGAGGACCTCGACCGATGGCGAGGTGCTGGACCGGGCTGGTGCGCCGGTGGCTGGCCTGTTCGCGGCGGGGCGCTGTACTTCGGGGCTGCCGGCATGGGGGCATGGGTATAGCTCCGGCCTCAGCCTTGCCGACTGCACCTTTTTCGGACGTCAGGCTGGTCGGAAAGCAGCGCGGGGCTGATCTTCGCCTGTAGGTCATGGCCTGATCCATTTGAATGATGTGCGGTATTGCCGGTTGCGGCATCATGATGGTCAGGAACACAGCCAACAGGAGAGTGACTTGTCCATCGATCAGGGCCGCAAAGGCCTGCGCTTCGCCGTTATCGGAGCAGGCATGGCCGGCATCCTTGCCGCCATTCGCCTGCGCCAGGCGGGCGAGGATTTCACGGTTTTCGAAAAGGCCGGGCGGCTAGGCGGCACCTGGCGGGAAAACCGTTATCCGGGCCTGACCTGCGACGTGCCCGCGCACGCCTATACCTATAGTTTCGAGCCCTATGCGGAATGGGACGCCTATTATGCCAAGGGCGGCGAGATCCAGACCTATTTCGAGAAGACGGCGGAGAAATACGGCATCATGCCGCACGTCCGCTTCGACAGCGAAGTCGTGTCCACGGTATGGGACGAAGGCGCTGGCGTCTGGCGTCTGGGACTGATCACCGGTGAAGAGGTCGAGGCGGAGGTCGTCATCGCGGCTTCGGGCGTTCTGCACCATCCCAAGCTCCCCGATATCGAAGGGCTGGACAGCTTCGAGGGGCAGGCGTTCCACAGCGCCCGCTGGCAGGATGATGCGCTGGTCGACGGCGCGAGGGTGGGTGTGGTCGGCAACGGGTCCACCGGCGTGCAGATCGTCACCGCGCTGAGCAAGCGTGCATCGAAGCTGGTGCATTTCCAGCGCTCGCCGCAGTGGATCATGCCTGTCCCCTATTTCCAGTATAGCGAGGAAGAAAAGGAAGCCTTCCGCCGCGACCCTGCGCTGATCGAGGATATTCGCAACAACAAGGAATATTGGGACAGCATCTTCCGCTTCACCCATGCCATCACGGATACGCATGGTCCGGAGATCGCGGCGATCGAGCAAATCTGCCTCGATAATCTGGAGAACAGCATTCGCGATCCTGAGCTCAAGGAAAAGCTGCGCCCCAATTATCGCGCGGCGTGCAAACGACTGATCTACAGCTGGTCCTATTATGACGCCGTGCAATCGCCGAACGTAGAGGTGGAGCGGAATCGCATCGCCCGCGTCGAGGCCAAGGGCGTGCGGATGGAAGACGGGCGGCTGCACGAACTTGATACGCTGGTGCTGGCGACCGGCTTCCATGCGGACCGCTTCATCCGCCCGACAACGGTGCTGGGCCGGGGTGGCGTTTCGCTGGATGATATATGGTCTGTTCGTCCGACGGCCTATTATGCCGTGACCATCCCGGGCTTTCCGAACTTCTTCATGTTGAATGGTCCGACCGGTCCTGTTGGCAACTTCTCCCTGATCGACATTGCGGAGAAGCAATGGGCCTATGTGGATCAATTGATCGATCTTCTGCGCTCTGGTGAGGCTCGGACGATCGAACCGAGCGCTGACGCTCACGCCGATTATGAGGAGCGGCGGATCGCGGCGGCGCGCACGACGATCTTCGGATCGGGTTGTAACAGCTGGTATCTGGATGCCACCGGCGTTCCGGCAAGCTGGCCTTGGAGCTATGAGGCATTTGCCGATGCCATGGCGGCTCCGGTGCTGACGGATTATCGAGTTGAGGCTGCGGCTGAACTGGTTGAGCGGTGAGGGGCTTTTAATCCCTCAAATCCGTTCGGGCTGAATTTGTCGAAGCCCCTCGCTGCTATAAAAAAGTAAGGCCCTTCGACAGGCTCAGGGCGAACGGTTGTCGGGCGGTCTCGATAAGGGGCAGCTCAGATACAAAAAGGGGAGCGTTGCGGCGCTCCCCTTTTCTTTGAGCTTGAAGATCCGATCAGCGGCCCATGGCGGCCACGGCTTCGGCCGCACCACGGATTGCGCCTTCGATATAGGTGACGCCGGTGCCATCGCCGACCTCCACCACATCATGGCCCTGCGCGCGGAGCGCATTGGCAAGGGTGGAGTCGCCATGCGCGCCCATGGCAACCACCACATGATCGGCAGCAACGCTCTTCTGCTCACCGTCTGCGTTGGTGAAGGTGACGCTGTTCTTGCCGATCGCGATGCCGCTCGCGCCGGGGAACATGGCCACGCCATGTTCGCGCAGTTCCGCGAGCAGGCGCATGCGGCGCACCAGCAGCAGGCCGCCGCCGAACCTGGGTGCTTCGCCGACGACCGTGACTTCACGGCCGCGTTCCATCAGGAATTCGGCCAGCTCAACGCCGACCAACTCGCCGCCGATGATCACGACGCGTTTACCGAGCGGCATCCAGGCATGGGTCGCCTTGCGCACCAGATCGAGATTGGCGGTGGCGCCGGTCGCTGCGCCGAGCTTCGTCGCGACGCGGGTGGTCCAGCTGGTCTTGCGGCGGATTTCAGCAGAGTCCTCACCCAGCATCATGCCGCGCAGATCGTCGCCCGATAGAACGAAGTCCTGATCATTGCCGGGGATCGGCGGCATGTCGCGCACGGCGCCGGTCGCGACGATGACCTTGTCGGGCTTCAGACTGGCGATTAGGTCCGGGGTCGCGACAGTCTTCAGGCGCACATCGACCTTCGACTGACCGATCTGGTCACGCAGCCAGTTGAGCAGCCGTTCATTGGGTTCATAGGCGAGCCCTGCGAAGCGCAGCGTGCCGCCCAGGCGATCGGATTTTTCAAGAAGCGTGACCTTGGCGCCCGCAAGGTCCAGCCTGCGCGCGGCTTCCATGCCGCCGGGGCCTCCGCCGATAATCACGACATGGCCGGGAACCTTGGCCGGGGACCAGTCGAGATCCTCATAACCGGTTTCCGACCGCACGGCGCAGCGCACCTGTTCGCGAAGATAGGCGGTGCTGACGCAGGTGTAGCAATAGATGCACGGGCGGATATCGGCCACCCGGCCTTCGGTCAGCTTGCGGGGCAGATCAGGGTCGGCGAGGAGCTTGCGACCCATGGCAAGGAAGTCGAACTCGCCCTGCGCCAGCCCCTTGTCACCACGATCGAGCTCGACCCGACCCGACGCGATCACGGGGATCGAAACCACCTTCCGGATGGCGGCGGCGGCTTCCAGGTTGAAGGCGGGCTCATGCGGGATGTTGGAACCCGAATGGAGCTTGCCCTGGCCGACGTCATGATAGGCGGTGACGGTAAGCGCGTCAGCACCGGCCGCTTCGATCATAGGCGCAAGTTCGAGCGCATGGTCGATGGTGATGCCGTTTTTGCCCAGCTCTCGTGAATCCATCTTCACCCAGACGGGGAAATCCGGGCCGACCGCGGTGCGCACCGCGCGCACCACCTCAAGGAGCAGGCGCGCGCGACCTGCCACGTCGCCGCCATATTCATCCTCGCGCGTGTTGGTGTAGGGCGAAACGAAAGAGGAGAGCAGATAGCCGTGGCCACCGTGGATCTCCAGGCCGTCCATTCCGGCGCGCTTGGCGCGTAGCGCGGCGTCGGCGAACTGGCGGATCGCATGATCGATGTCGGCCTTCTCCAGCACCTTGATCTGCGGCACCACGCCTCCAGCGAACGCAGCCATCTCTTCGGGCAGGAAAAAGTCTGGGAAGTCGCCCGCGAAGGGGGGCGGATATGCCGGAGCCCAGAGAGGGTGCCCATCCTGCGCGCTGTGCCCGGCGACAAGGCCGCCATGGTGAAGCTGAGCAGCGATGCGCCCGCCTGCCGCATGTACGGCCTCTGTCAGCTTCGTCAGGCCGGGCAGGAAGCGATCGTCCGAGATGGCGGTCTGGTTTGGCTGGACCGCGCCTACCGGCCACGCGACGCCGGTTACGCCCATGATGATGAGGCCAGCGCCGCCCTTCGCCTGGGCGACATGATAGTCGATAAGGCGCTGGCCGACCGTACCGTCGGCTTCTGCCAGGCTGACGCCCATGGCGGTGACGATGATGCGGTTGGGAAGGGTGAGCGTGCCGATCTGGCCGGGCGTGGTGAGAGATGCAGGCGCTGCGCCCGAACGGGATTGTGAAAGGGCAGGGGCAGCAGTCATGAGAGTCTCCTAATTCGCCACATGCGTATGGTCTGCTCGTCTTTTACCGCCTTGTTCACTGTTAGTCAGGCGAAAATAACGGCGATCGCGTAAGAATTTGTACGATTCTTTCCCGATTGATCGATTCGCAAAAGAATGATCGGATCTGACAATAAAAAGGGGAGCGATCGTATCGATCGCTCCCCTTTCCATTCTTTCAGGCTTAGAAGATCAGCCGATCTTAAGCGCCGCCAGTTCGTCGGCCGACAGGGTGAGCGAGGCGGCCTTGACCGCTTCCTCGATACGGGCCGGGCTCGACGCGCCGAAGATGGGGATCACTTGCTGCGGCTGGTTCAGCAGATAGGCGAGCACGACGTCCGAAACGCTGACGCCATGCTTGGCGGCCACGTCCTTGGCAGCGGCCAGACGGTCCTTGTTGACCGGGTTGTCGTAGAAGCCCTGGAGATGCTCGGGCACTTCGCCCTTTTCAGCGAAGGCGAAGTAGCCGCGGCTCTGCGAGCAATAGGGGATGATGGCCAGGCCAGCGTCCTTGAGCTTGCCGCCATGATCTTCGAAATACATCTGGTAGCCCTGTGCCGTGGCAGCCTCTTCATTGGGCTTGGCGAGGCCCCAGAAGGGTTCGACGGCGACGAAGCCAGCCTTGCCGTTCGCCTTGGCATAGTCATTGGCTTCCAGCACGCGGGCGTCGGACCAGTTGGACGCGCCGAAATAACGGATCTTGCCCGCATTCTTGGCTTCGTTGAGGAAGTCGACCAGTTCGGCAACCGGGGTTTCCGGATTGTCCATGTGGACCCAGTAAAGGTCGATCGTGTCGACGCCGAGATGCTCAAGGCTCTCGTTCAGGTCGTTGCCGATGTCGGCCGGGTTGACGCGGTTGCGATAGTCGCCAGCGCGCATGTCGAAATGCCCGCCCTTGGTCGCGACGATCACGTCTTCGCGCTTCTTGCCCTTCAGCCAAGCGCCGATGGCGCGTTCGCTGGCACCCTTGGGCGCGTCGGGCATCCAGTCACCATAGGAACGGGCGGTGTCGACGAAATTGCCGCCCAGCTCCAGGAACTTGTCGAGAATGGCGTTGCTGCGGTCCCGGTCGATCGACCAGCCGAGCATGTTGGTGCCGTAGCACAGACGGCTGACCGAGAGGTCGGTATTGGCGAGCGTGACCTTTGAAAGCATGGCTAACTCCTGCATGGCGGCGTCTCTTGCGGGTGCAAAAGCGTGCCCTAAACTACCCCGCGAACCGGGACCGGATCGCATCCGAACTAGCGCTCAGCGCCGTTCCGGACATCCCGCGACGCACAGACAACCCTTGTTGCGCGCGTCATGGCGAGAGCGGACAGTTACGCAGCAGTTGGGGAAAAGGAAAGGGGGATTGTTCATATTCGTAGACGTTACGGAAGGGTGGAGCGCCCAGCCGGTCAATAGCTGCCGTTGGTGACGATGACGGTCGCGCCGAGCGTGGTCGAGGGCAACGGAATGAAGCTTGCATAGCGTATCAGCGGCGACCTGCTCATGTCGTAGCGGACCTGCACCTTGAACTGGCCTACGCCCTCGGGTTGCGCCTGAATGTCCGGCGCTCCGCCGGAACCGAGCAGCGCGCCATAGCCGTTGATCACTGCTTGGGCCCGGCTGCGCGCGAGGTCGGCGCGCTCGCTGCTGGAAAGGCCCGCCATCGCCGCCCTTGCTCCTTCGGCGGCGGCATGGCGCACGCCGAGCAGCGCCGAGAACCAGAAGGAATAGATGATGACCGCGAAGATGAGCATCAGCAGCGCTGGAGTGACGAGCGCGAACTCCAGCGCTGCTATGCCTTTCTGACAGTGGAGGAGCCGGAGCGCGGGCGTGCGGCTCCTCCTGCGGCGGGGGGTCATTGGCGGGTCAGCTGACGCTGTTGAACAGGGCGGTGAAGGCGCCGCGCAAGCCGGTGGTGAAGTCGGTCTGAAGCGCGGTGATTGCGGCCACGATCACGCCACCCAGCACGGCATATTCCACCGCCGTCAGGCCCTTCTGGTCGCGTGCAAGCCGCTTCATGAACTTGCGTACGGTATCGATCTTCATCTTGATTCTCCTCATATCCCTCCGGCTAAAGATCGTCGGCGCGTGGAGGGGGTCGCGCCGCCGATTTCCCTAAATCAGCACCGGCACGCCGCAGCGCGCTCCCGTGACCCACACCGTCGCATGGCCAAGTTGAATGCCGAGCGCAGCCAGCAGATTGTCGAGCAGGGGATCGGCGGTGCTGCCGAGCAGCGCCCCCAGCGGGGCCGTGATCGCGCCGAGCAGTTGGGATCGCGTGGCGGTGGCGTCGCAGACCGGCCATAGGCAGAGGTCGAGCGCTTTCACCTGAATGCCGCTTGGGGCCCCCAGGCTGTTGGTGAGGGACGTCAGCAGCGTTCCGGTTTGCGCGCCATTGCCGATGCTGGCGGCCGCGCCCGGCGTTCCGGGGCGGCCGATCGTGCCCGGGCCGCCTGGGCCGAAGACCAGCGTCCCGCTGTTGCCGGTGACTGGCTGGGCGATCGCGCGGACGTCAGCGGTGATGAGGTTGAGGACGTTCAATATTCGTGCAGGCGCTATGTCGCTGGCTGAGAGCGGCGGCATCGGGCGGGTCATGGCGCTGGCAGGGGCCTGACCGATATAGGCGTTGACGAGTCCCGAGCTGGCAAGCACGCTGACCCGGCTGTCGCGCGCTTGCTCGGCTGTGCTGGCGCAATCGATCGCGCTGACCTCCGCCCTTGCTGCGGCGACATCGATCAGGACCGGCACCGCGCCGACGCTGATGCCTAGAATGTTGAGGTTGAGGCCCAGGTTGAGCTGTAACCGCAGCGCCGAAGTGCTGGCGCTGGTCTCGCCTGCCGGGCCGAAGGAGAAGCGCGGCCTGTCGATCGGGCCAGTGGCGACGGCGGCGAGGCGGATCGTGCTGCCCGACGCGACGCGGCTGATCGCGTCAGTGAGGTCGATGCTGCCCTCCCCCGCCTGCACGGCGAAAGTGAACAGCTGATAGGCGTTGATCCCGGCGCGGAGGCCCGGCTGCTCGTTCGCCTCTCCCACGGGCATGTTCTTCCACACGCCGAGCCCGAACAGGCCCTCAAGTGGAACGGGGTAGCCGTTGGTGATCCGGCCAGCGACGAGGCTCAGGGTGGCAGCGGTCGCGGGCTGATCGGCAGCCTCCGCCGCTGCCAGCATCAGCGCGCGCAGGTCCACGGTGCGGCTGGTGAGCGCGCCATAGGTGCCGGTCTCGCCCACCCGCGCCGCGAGAGCGTCGAAGAAACGCGCGGCATCGACATAGCCGTTCGCAAGGGTCTGAACGTCATTCGCGCCCAGCTGCAACTTGATGCCAAGAAGAGCGCCGAGCAGGTCGTTGACGCTGTTTACCAGCGCGGTGGTGACGGTCAGGATGCCGGAACTGACGCCCACGCCCGCTTCGTCGATGCGCGCGGCGGTGGCGGTGGCGGCCAGGTCCGGAATGGGATCGGCGCCGCCCAGGACGCGGGTGAAGAATTGGCGGCTGGGCTTTCCGGTGCGGATGCGGACGGCGGTGGTCTGGCCGTTGCCGGGACAGCGCGCGAAGCTGGCGTCGAACCGCTGCGGCGAGGAAAGGGCTGCGTCAGCGCAATAGCGGCCAAGCTCCACCGAACGCAGGATTGCCGGATCATAGCCGTTGCGGCTGAGGCTGTCGCGCGCGCGCGCCTCTGCCTGCGCGGGATACATGGCGGCGGCGAGCGCGGCGCTTTCGGTCGCGGCGCGCAGGTCGCGGCTCCCCGCATAATAGAGGCCTGCGTCGAGTGCGAAGCCCATTGCGCCGAACAGCGTGGCCCCGAATGCCGCGACCATCGGCACCACGGAAGCGCGCCGGTCGTGCCACAAGGCAGGGAGGCGGCGGAGCAGCATCATGGGATGGTGGTGGCGTCCTGATCGGCGGATCGGGGAAGGGGTTGGCCGATGGATTGGAGGTAGCGGTTGCGGATGACCTGCGCCTCTTCGGCGCTGAGGCCGGTGCTTTCCTCGGCGCGGGGCGGTGAGCGCAGCTGCCATTCGACGACGCGGCGCGCCTGATCGGGCTGGGGGAGCGTGGGGGCGGAAGCCAGCAGGAGACACAGGCAGAACATCAGCGGTCTTTCGGGGTAGGGAGGTGAGCGGCTTCGAAGGCGATCTGACGGCGCAAGGCGTCGCGTTCGCTCCCATCGCGGAGGGTGGAGAGGAGGGCTTCGGCCTCGGCATTCTGACCGGCAGCGCTAAGTGCCAGCAGCAGATTGTTGCGGATCACCGCGGTCCCGGGCGACAGGTCCAGCGCGCCGCGCAGGCTCTCTATCGCCTCTGCCGCCAAGCCAGCGCGCAGCTGGGCGAAGCCGAGTGCGTTGCGGAGCATGGAGTCGGCGGGGCTCGCCTGAACGGCTTGCTGGTAGGGCGCTATCGCTTCTGCCCAGCGGCCGCGCGCGGCGAGCAGATGGCCGCGTATCGCGCTGCCGCCGCCATCGGGGAGCGCCGCTGCCGCTGCTTCCGCTCCGTTGAGATCGTTAAGGTCGAGCAGGCTGTTGACGCGCAGGATGCGCGCGTCGCGGTCGCCCGGGTAGCGGCGGTCGAAATCGTCGAGATAGGCGATGGCGGCGCGCGGCCTGCCATCGGCGCGCGCCTGATGGGTGAGTTGCAGATAGAGGCTGCGCGTCGATCCCGAGGTGTCGGCGGCTGCAAGCAGCAGGGGGAGGAGCCAGATCATCGCGCGCTTGCCCGCAAAGTGTCGAGGATGGCGACGACCGGCGGCCCGCCCAGGACGATGAAGAGGGCAGGCATGAAGAAGAGGATCATCAGCACAACCATGCGCACAGTGATCCCGCCCATTGCCTCCCGCGCGCGCGCAACGCGGCGCTGGGTGAATTCGCGGGCGAATTCGCGCAGGACCGGGGCAAGTTCGATCCCCTGGAACATGGCCTGGCGGAACAGGGAGGCAAGTTCCTTAGCGCCGCTGACGGCTACCCGCGCGGCCCAGCGGTCGAGCGCCAGTTCATAGCGCATGCCCCGATCAAGATCGCTTACCAGCAGGCCGATCAACTCGCCATGATGCGGCACCGCTACCTGCTCGTCCCGCGCGATGGAGCGGAAACATTGGTCGAGCGACACGCCGCTTTCCAGCATCATCAGCATGAGGTCGAGCAGAAAGGGAAATTCGGCGGTGATCTTCCGTGCTCGTCCCGAAGCGAGCAGGTTCAGCATCTGTCGCGCGCCGACGAAGGCAAGCCCTGCGGCGATGACGATCAGCATCGGGCGTGACAGAAATTCGCCCCATGCGATGCGGCACAGGAGCGCGGCCAGTAGCGCCGCCAGCATCGTCCCGGCCAGCCGCAGCCAGAGGAACCGGTTGACCGCGCGGGGATCCTGATAGCCTGCCAACTGCAACTGGCGCTCCAGACTCGACCGGTTGCGGCCTTCCGCGCCCAAAATCGTTGGCAGGCGGATGGCTGTCTTCGCGTGCGCCGACGTTGAGGGCGCCAATCGCGACAGCCGCGCCTCCAGCCGCCGATCGGCCATCAGCATCCGGCCGCCGAGTACGGCTATGCCAAGCCCCAAAAGCGCCATGAGGAAGCAGGCGAGGAGAAAGGGCGAAGGCATCAGAAGGCGAGCCTCATCACGCGGCGCATGACGAGCATGCCCGCGATCTGGAGTCCGATCGCGATGACCGCCATTCGATGCCCCCGCGCATCGTCGAGGAAGAAATCGATATAGGCGGGGTTGGATGCCATCAGCAGCGCCATTGCGACGATCGGCATGGCGATGAGCACGCGGGAACTGACCTTGGCTTCGGACGTCGCAGCTTTCAGTTCGCGGGCGATGCGGATGCGTTCGCGCAGGATCGCGGAAAGGTTCGACAGGACGGCGCTGACCGGGCCGCCATAGCGCATGTTGGTGCGGATCGCCGCTGCCAGCATCGACATTTCAGGAACGTGGAGACGGTCGGCGAGCTGCTGCATCGCCTCGCTCACCGGCGCGCCGAGTTCAAGCCGCCGTGCGGCTGGGGCAAGATAGCTGCGCACGATCGCGGGGGCATTGGGGAGCGACCGTTCCAGCGCCTGGGGCAAGGAGCTGCCGACCGCCTGCATCTGCCGCACGGCATCGATGTAGAAGGGCAACGCTTCGATGAGGGCGTTCACCCGGCGCTGCGCCCGTGCCCTGATCCACAGGAACACAATGGCGGGGGGCAGCGGCAAAAGGAGAATAGTCGCAACCGGTCCGGTGGCGAGCAAAATGGCGAGGGCGAACAACGCCATGCACCCGCCGAAGATACCGATTGCGCGCGTCGTCACTTCCAGCTGTGCCCGCGCCAGTATCGGCGCGGCGAGACTGGGCACTGTCAGGCGGGCGCTTTGGCGAAGAGCCGGGGCGTCGCCGGGCGCGATCGCCGCCAGCCGCCGCGAAAGCCGCGCCCTTTCCCGCGCTCGCAGGGCGAGCAGCGGCGAGACCGCCGCCGCCAGCGTCAACAGCCCGAGCAGGACGAACGCCGCCGCCTTCACAATATGCCCTGCCGGACAGCAGCCGCCGTGTAGTCGCGCAGACGCGCCTCGAAATAGGGGCGGGGCGAGTGGCTGCGAAATTCGCCCATGCCGGACATCGCGGGCTGTTCGTGAAAGCTGAACAACTCGTTGAAGGAATAGGCGTCGCCCTCGATGCCGGTGACTTCCGTCACGCCGGTCACGCGGCGGCTGCCGTTCGCCAGGCGTTGGATATGCACTACGACATGCACGCTGCTGGCGATAAAGCGGCGGATCGCGCGAATGTCATTCTGAACCCCGGCAAAGCCCATCAGCATCTCCAGGCGAGCAAAGGCGTCGCGCGGGGAATTGCCGTGCAGCGTCGCCATCGACCCATCATGGCCGGTGGACATGGCTTGCAGCATTTCCACCACTTCCACCCCGCGCACTTCGCCCAGGATGATGCGGTCGGGCCGCATGCGCAGCGCGTTGCGGACAAGTTCCCGCGCGCTGATTTCGCGGTTGCCATCGACATTGGGCGGGCGGGTTTCCAGCCGGACGACATGATCCTGCCGCAACTGCAATTCGGCGGCATCCTCTATGGTGATCAGCCGCTCGCGGTCGCTGATGAAATGGGACAGCATGTTGAGCAGGGTGGATTTCCCCGCGCCCGTGCCGCCGCAGATCAGGATGTTGAGCCGCGACCGCACGGCGGCGGCGAGGTAGGCGGCCATTTCGGCGCTCATCACCTGACGATTGATGAAATCCTCCAACCCCAGCGCCTGCATGCGGAACTTGCGGATGGACAGCAGCGGCCCGTCGAGCGCGACCGGCGGGATGACGATGTTGACGCGCGATCCGTCGGCCAATCGGGCGTCGACATAGGGGCTGGCTTCATCCACGCGGCGGCCGATCGGGCCGACGATCCGCTGGATGATGTTCATCAGGTGGGCGTCGTCGCGGAAGCGCCGGTCGACCTTCTCCAGCATGCCGCTGCGTTCGACATAGATGGTGCCGGGGCCGTTGACGATGATGTCGTCGATGCTGCCATCGCGCAGCAGCGGCGCGAGCGGACCTAGCCCGGCGACCTCGTCCTCCACATCCTCGATCAGCAGCAGCCTTTCCGCTGCATTGAGCGCGAGTTGCCCGCGCCTGCTGCGGCTGGTGATGACCTGCTCGATTTCGGAACGCAACGCCCGCGGCCCAAGGGTTTCAGCGGTGCTGCCGCGTGCTTCCAGCTGTTCGATGACCTGCGCGCAGGTTTGGGCCATCACCGCTTGATAGCTGTCGCTCATCCGCTGGGCGGCTGGCTGTGCCACTGGAGCGGGCCGTGCCGCGCCGCCCGGCAGGCTTGTGTCGAAGAGCAGGCTCATGCCGCTGGCTCCTCGGTTCGCTGGAGCAGGCGGCGAAGTCGTTCGAGGCTTTTGGACGATCGCTGCGGTTCGATGCCGCAGGCGGTGCGGATCGCGCGGATGTAGCGGTCGGGCGCAGCCTCCAGGCCAAGCGGGCGACCGGCGTTCAGGGCATTGCGCAGGCGTATCTGGTCGATGGGAAGCGGCAGGGTGCTGCTGGTGCGCAAGATCTCGCCCATCCGGCGGCTGTCCAGCAATATGCCGGGTTGATGATCCCACACCAGCAGCCGCGTTCGTGACAAGCTCGCCTCGTCATCGCCGATGCGCTCCAGCAGGCGGCGGCAGGCGTCCATCTCGCGGATCGACTGCGCGCAGACCAGTTCGACGCGGTCGGCGAGCGAAGCCAGCGTGCGCAGCAGCCCCGGGTGGCGCAGGCTGCCCGCGCAGATGACAAGATCGCCGCAGCATGCCCGGAGCAGCCGGACCAGCGCGGCGATGTCGGCAGGCGCGATGCCTGCAGGCTCGGCACCCGAACCGCCGTCGAGGGTGAGGAGCATCAGGCCGCTTGGATCATGCCGGGCCAAGGTGCTGGACAGCAAGCTGGCGTCCAGCCGCTCTATGTCGGCGATGGCTGAGGCGATGCCGTAGCTTACCGGCAGGTCGAGATAGGCCTCAGCCGCGCTGGTCGGCATGGTGAAGTCTATCAGCAGCGTCGAAGACCCGGTGCGGGCGCGGCTGACCGCCATGTCGGTTGCGACTAGCGCGGCGGCTTCGGCGTCGGCGCCAAGGATCAGTGTCAGTCGGCCGCCCTTGCCATGATCGGCGGTCGAGCGATTGAGCAGGCGTCCGATTATGGTGGCGATTTCGTCGCCTCCTGCGTCGCGGCGGATGACGTCGTCAGCGCCGGATCGAATGGCGTGCAATATTTCTTCCGCGGCGGTTTCCCCGGTCACGAGCACCACCGGCCGCCCGGCTGCGCCTTCCGTCGCTGCCGACAAGGCCGTGGCTATCGAGCGCTCTGGCGGCACGGCGTCTCTGTCCACCAGAATGACGCAGGGCCCTTCGACCAGATCCGGCGTGACCGCCTGCGCCAGTTCGACCGCCGCGCGGCCCTGCATCGCGTCGCCGATCCGCCCGGCGAGGCTGTGATCGACCGATAGAAGGATGATCCGTGCCATGGTCATGGCCTCACCACGCCGAAGGGCACGACCGGGTCTTTCGTGTCGAGCAGCGATCCGGGCAATGCGGGGATGTCCTTCGCCTGCACCGGTCCTACCAGGCGGGGGGTGGCGACGATCACCAGTTCCTGCCGTTCCTTTTGCATCTGTTGCCGCCGGAAGAAGGCGCCGATCACCGGGATGTCGCCCAGCAGCGGCGTCTTCTCCCGCGTTGTCGACTGGCTCGAATAGCTTAAGCCTGCGATCACAAAGCTCTGGCCGCTGCCGAGTTCTACCGTGGTTTCGGCCGACCGGCGGCGCAGGCCCGGCACGACATAGCCCTGCAACTGGACGCCGCTATTATAGTCGAGTTCGCTGACTTCCGGCGCGATCTTCAGCACGATCTGATCGGGCGACAGGACGAAAGGGGTGACGGACAGGCGGACGCCGAATTCCTTATATTGGATGGAGATGGCATTGCCGGTTCCCGACGCCTGCGGCACGGGCACGGGAATCTCGCCGCCAGCAAGGAAGCTCGCCTGTTCGCCGGAGCGCACCAACAGGGTGGGCTGGGCCAGCAATTCGGACAGCCCGTTGGAGGAGAGGGCGCTCAGCACCGCATTGATGCCGCGATTGGGTGCGGACAGGAACAGGTTGAACGCGTTCTGGATCGGGACGCTGGCGTCGAGTGATGAGCCAACGGGCGCGAAGCTGGCGCTCTTGAAGCTGCTGGGCGATACGACCGCGCCCTGTATGTCGCCGCTGAGCTTTGAGAAGTTGAACCCCAATGCCTTCAGGGTAGAGGAGGACACGGCGGCGAACTGCACATCGACGGCGACGACCTGCTCGCCTGCGACGATGCGGGGGCCGACAAGAGCGCCCGGCTCCCGGGCGCTTGCGGTTGGCGGCGATATGGCGAAGCGCGTCTCCGCCATCAGCGTACCGTCCCTTCCAAAGACGCTGATCGTCGCGCTTCCCGCGCCGATGCCAGTCACGCTCAAGGACCGCGCGGTAGGCGCGGTGACCGAAATCACGTCATCGCGATCCACCTCGATCCTCCCGATGGGGCGCGGATAGCTGAGCGTGCGCTTCTGCTGGATGGCAAGCGGCCTTTGTTCCTGTGCGCGCAGGATTGCGGGAGCAGTCATGGCAAGCACTGCTGCGAGGGCGTGGATGCACTTCAACGCTGGGCGCTCCCCGAATAGATGGTTTCGCGCCGGTCGCCGATGACCAGCTCTATGGGTTGCCGCGGGGCGGGGGCGGGACGTGCCTGCATGGGCGCGGTCAGGGCTTGCGCCGGGAGCGTTGCGGCGACCGGGGTTGGATCAGGGCCTCTGGAGCTTGCGGGCGCGACTGCCACTTGCTCGCTGTCTACGGGGTTGCGCAGCGACAGAGTGAGCGCGCCGGTGCTTTTCGCGAGTGACAGGGTGGAGACCTGTTCCGGGTTGAGCGCCAGCGTCACCGTTCGTGCGGGGACTGGCGCTGCGGACAAGGCGTCCTTCGCGCCGGAAACAGGAGGGGTGCCAAGAACCGCGTCACCGACTGCGAGTACCTGGACCATCTGCAACAATGTCTGGGCACGGCTGCGCCCTGCTCCGCGGGCGCCGCTGATGGCGTCTGCGCCGGGATAGACGACCTGCACGTCCACCCGGTCACCGGGGCGGACCAGGCCTGCGACCGCGATCTCCGCCGTAGTGTCTATGCTGATTGCCCGCATGCCAACCGGCACGCGGATGGCGAGCTTTTCCTCGCCGCCGATCGCATCACGCGGGATGAGCGCGCCTGCCGCAATCGCGCGGGTGGCGACCTTGCCGATCAGTTCGGCGGGCGTGGCGGCAGCGGGATGGCGCGCAGGGTCGGCCATGGCATTGCGGATCATGGCGGCGGTGATCGTCTCGCCAGTCCGGATCGGCCGTGCAGCAGCCGCAAGGACCACCGGCTGCGGCGATATGCGTTGGGCCAACTGGTCAGGCGCGATTTCGGCGGCGGAGGACCGCTGCATTTCCCGCATGCCGAGCATCAGGAACAGCAGGGCGCACAGCGTCCCTGCCACCATCATGATCCTGGCTTTCCATCCCAAATGCATCAATTCCCCCTTGATCTTGCGTCCACGCAAAGCGGGTCGCCGGGACAGACAAGATCCTGTTTCGAAGGGGATATTATGCTTTACGCTACGGACATGGGATCGGAGATGCCGCCGATTTGAGGGGATCGGATGGGCAAAGATTGCCGCGCGTTAACCTCTGACCTGCTGCTTTATGTGAAGCATCGGTAGCAACGGCATTTGGTCCGTCGGGCCATGGACGGGAAAGGTCCGATCTGGCGCAATTTCCAAAGGGCCGGATGGCTGCGGACGGTCAGTGCGCCAGCAACAAGGGAACCTGTGCGTCGCGGAGCATCGTCCGCGTCACGCCGCCGAACACAAGCTCCCGCCAGCGGCTATGTCCAAAAGCGCCCATCACCATCCAGTCCGGCTTCAGCACGCCGATCGCAGCTTTCAAAGTCGCTTCCACGGTGCGGCCATCCTGCGGCCAGCTATGAAATTGTGACTTGATGCCGTGGCGGCAGAGATATTCTGGCGCATCCGTTGCCGGGAAGGGGTATTTGCCCGCTTCCTCGACCGTCACCACATGCACTTCACCGGCATGTTTAAGCAGCGGCACACCTAGCCGGAGTGCGGCGGAAGCTTCTCGCGAGCCGTCCCAGGCGACAAGCGCGCGGCCCGTGATCATGACGCCCCGCGCCGCATCCGGCACGGCAAGGACTGGCGTGCGCCCGCCTATCGCCAGATCTGCCGCAAGATCCAGCGGATCGCTCATGTCGCGGCGGGGACGGCCCGGCAGGGTCACGACCATGAAGTCGCACAGGGGGGAGGCGGACAACAGACCACTGACGATATCGCCATCCGCGTGCCGCCAGCTCCAACTCACGCCCTCACGATGAAGCCGCTGCTCGAGCCGCTGCCGCATCCGCATATCGATCTCGTGCAATTCCGCCATGATCGATGGCGCCATGGCCGCCCCGCCATAGACATCCCCCGCCACCAGATTGGGCATGGCGGTGATTTGAACGCAGTGAATATGCGCGTCCGTCGCGCGGGCAATGTCGCAGGCGGCCTGCAATCGGCTTTCCATGCCGCTATCGTCATGGATGTGAAGCAGAATGGATGTCATCGCATCTCTCCATATGCTGCTGCCTGGCGAAACGTCTTTCCCAAGCCGTTTCCTTATACCCTCTTTTTGCCGGTCCTTGTTAGAGGCTTTTAGCCGCTTCCGGCGCGCTGCCCTCCCTTTTGGAGCGGAACGGCGCGGAAACATGTCTGCCTGCCGGTTGCTTATTGCGAACTATTCGGATGTGCAGGAATAAAAATTTTGCAATTGTCCAACTGCAAGGGCCTGTTTTTGCAGTCTCGTGCGTATTATATTCGTAACATGACTACTGCGGCGGGAGTCGTCAGTGACGAAAAACGAACTGTTTTCGAGCTTCACGCGGAATTTTGACGAACGGCGTCAAGCCGAAATGTCGATCGAGGATTATTTGCTGGGATGCCGCAATGATCCTCTCATGCACGCATCAGCACCGGAACGCCTGCTGGCGGCGATCGGCGAACCGGAGATCATAGATACTTCCCGCGATCAGCGGCTCGGTCGGATCTTCATGAACCGCACCATTCGCCGCTATAAGAGCTTCGCCAATTTCTACGGCATGGAAGCGACGATCGAGCATATCGTCAGTTTCCTGCGCCACGCGTCCCAAGGCCTGGAAGAGCGCAAGCAGATCCTCTATCTGCTCGGTCCCGTCGGTGGCGGGAAGTCCTCGCTCGCCGAACGACTGAAGTCGCTGATGGAGGCGCACCCTATCTATGCGCTGAAGGCTGGGGACGAGATCAGCCCCATCTTCGAAAGCCCGCTCGCCCTGTTCGATGCGGAACAGCATGGCGGCTTTATCGAAGATAATTACGGCATCCCCCGCCGCCGGCTGACCGGCATGATCAGCCCATGGGCGCGCAAGCGGCTGGACGAGTTTTCCGGCGATATCTCTCAATTCAAGGTCATCCGCCTGATGCCGTCGCGCATGCGGCAGATCGCGATCGCGAAGACCGAGCCGGGTGACGAAAATAATCAGGACATCAGTTCGCTGGTCGGCAAGGTCGACATCCGCAAGCTGGAGATGCTGTCGCAGAATGATCCTGACGCCTACAGCTATTCGGGTGGGCTCAATCGCGCCAATCAGGGCATGCTCGAGTTTGTCGAGATGTTCAAGGCGCCGATCAAGATGCTGCACCCGCTGCTGACGGCGACTCAGGAAGGCAATTATATCGGCACCGAGAATATCGGCGCTATCCCCTTCAACGGCATCATCATGGCCCATTCCAATGAATCGGAATGGGCGAATTTCAAGAATAACAAGAATAACGAAGCTTTCATCGACCGTATCTACGTCATCAAGGTGCCCTATAGCTTGCAGGCGACCGAGGAGCGGCACGTCTATGAAAAGCTGCTGCGCGAGTCCGACCTGAACAAGGCTCCGTGCGCGCCGGGCACATTGGACATGCTGGCGCGCTTTTCGGTGCTTACCCGGCTGCGGGAGCATGAGAACAGCAACCTTTATTCCAAGATGCGCGTCTATGATGGCGAAATGCTGCGGGAAATCGATCCGCGCGCCAAGAGCATCCAGGAATATCGCGACGCCGCTGGCGTGGATGAGGGCATGTCCGGCACATCGACGCGCTTCGCTTTCAAGGCGCTGTCGGCGACGTTCAATCATGACAGTAGCGAGATCGCCGCCGATCCGGTCCATCTCATGTATGTGCTGGAACAGATGGTCCGGCAGGAACAATTCCCCGTCGATGTCGAGGCCAAATATCTGGAGTTCATCAAGGGCGAACTGGCGCCGCGCTATGCCGAATTTATCGGCAACGAAATCCAGAAAGCCTATCTGGAATCCTACAATGATTATGGCCAGAACCTGTTTGATCGCTACGTCGCCTATGCCGACGCGTGGATAGAGGATCTGGATTTCAAGGACCCGGACACGGGGCAGCTTCTCGACCGCGAAGTCATTAATCAGGAACTGACCAAGACGGAGAAGCCCGCCGGGATCGCCAATCCCAAGGATTTCCGGAACGAGGTTGTGAAATTCGCCCTGCGGATGCGGGCCAGCAATGACGGGCGCAATCCCGGCTGGACCTCCTATGAAAAGATCCGCGAAGTCATCGAAAAGCGGATGTTCAGCCAGGTCGAGGACCTTTTGCCCGTCATCAGCTTCGGGTCTAAGAAGGATGGCGATACCGCCAGCAAGCATGACGAGTTCGTCGCCCGCATGGTCGAGCGCGGCTATACCGAGCGGCAGGTCCGGCGGCTCGTCGAATGGTATATCAGGGTCAAGCAGGCGGGATAGACAGATGGAGGCGCCCTCTTCGTGACAGCGCAGTGGCCACCATGCACATAGTCGACAGACGGCTGAACCCGGGGGGCAAGAGCCTGGTAAACCGGCAACGGTTCCTGAGGAGGGCGAAAGCCTATGTCAGTCAGGCGGTGCGTGACAGCCTGAAGGATCGCAGCATCAAGGACCTGGCCGGGGAAGGCGAGGTGACAATCCGCCGCGACGCGATCCATGAGCCCACGCTGCACCGGGCGGAAAAGGGCGGTAACCGGGAACGGGTGCTGCCCGGCAATCGCGAATTTCTGGAAGGGGACCGGATCAAGCGGCCGGATGGTAGTAGTGGCGGTGGGTCGCAGCCGGGTGAGGGCGAGGATCAGGACGACTTCCGTTTCGCGCTCAGCCGGGAGGAGTTTCTCGACCTTTTCCTGGAGGACCTGGAACTGCCCGACATGGCCAAGAAGAAGCTGGTCGCTGGCAAGATCGAAGGCGTACGCCGGGCAGGCTATTCCACCATGGGCAACCCGTCCAATCTTTCGGTTCCGCGCACGATGCAAAAGGCGATGTCCCGTCGTATCGCGCTGCGTCGCCCGAGCGGGCGTGACTTGAGCCGCATTGAAGATGCCATTGCCGAGATCGAGGGGCGCACTGTGCCTCTGCCGGATGATGACGTTGCGCTGGAACGGCTGCGGGAGGAGCGGGCACACATCATTCGTCGCCGCAACCTCATTGCCTATATCGACCCGGTGGACCTGCGCTTCCGCCGTTTCGAACCCGTGCCCCGGCCGGTCGCCCAAGCGGTCATGTTCTGCCTGATGGACGTGTCTGGCTCCATGACCGCGCATATGAAGGACCTTGCCAAGCGCTTCTTCGCGTTGCTGCACCTCTTCCTGTCGCGCTGTTATGAGCATGTGGAGGTGGTGTTCATCCATCATACTGACCGCGCGGCGGAGGTGGATGAGGAGACTTTCTTCTACAGTAGCGTAACCGGCGGCACACTGGTGTCGAGCGCGCTCGACAAGTTGATCGAGGTGGTGAAGGACCGCTATAGTCCCACCGACTGGAACATCTATGTGGCGCAGGCTTCGGACGGCGACACGCTGGCATCCGACAATGCGCGGGTGGTCGGCCTGATGCAGGACGAAATCCTGCCCTTCTGCCAATATTTCGCTTATCTGGAGGTGGGGCGCGAGGAGTTTGCTTCGATCGAGTCCGCGACCTCCACCACCGGTTTGTGGGACGCCTATCTGCCGGTTTCGCAGGCCAATCGGCAATTCACGATGCGCAAAGTGTCGCATCGCCGGGAAATCTATCCCGTCTTCCGCGAGCTTTTCCAGCGGCGCGGCGTGGGTGAAAGGGCGTCTGCCTGATGGCGTCGGTTGCTCCCGCTCCGCTGTTCACCGGCAGCGACTGGGACTTTTCGCTGATCAACCGCATCTATGATACGGTGGAGCCGATCGCGCTTCAGGAGATGAAGCTCAACATCTATCCCAACCAGATAGAGATCATCAGTGCCGAGCAGATGCTGGACGCCTATTCGTCCATCGGCATGCCGTTGTTCTACAAACATTGGTCATTCGGCAAGCAGTTCGTGACCAATGAAATGCTGTACCGCAAGGGACTTCGCGGCCTTGCCTATGAGCTGGTGATCAACTCCAATCCCTGCATCAACTATCTGATGCAGGAAAACAGCGCCACCATGCAGACGCTGGTGATTGCCCATGCGGCATTTGGACATAATCATTTCTTCAAGAATAATTATGTGTTCCGTCAATGGACGGATGCGGAGGGCATTCTCGATTATCTGGAGTTCGCCAAGCGCTACATATCGCAATGCGAAGAGCGCTACGGGCAACTTGCGGTCGAGCGGGTGCTGGACGCCGCCCATGCCCTGATGAACCAGGGGGTTCACCGCTATCCGCGCATCCGCCCGCGGGACATGCGGGCGGAGGCCGAGCGCGAGGCAGAACGGCAAGCCTATCGCGACCGCATCTATGATGACCTTTGGCGCACGGTCCCGGTGGGCGCGAAGGCGGCCGCCGTGCCGTCGGACGAACGCCGCGCAGCGCTTGGGCTGCCGCAGGAAAATATCCTCTACTTCCTGGAAAAGACCGGACCGCGCCTCAAAAGCTGGCAGCGGGAAATCCTGCGGATCGTCAGGCTGATTGCGCAATATTTCTATCCGCAGCGCCAGACCAAGGCGATGAATGAGGGCTGCGCGACCTATACCCATTATCGCATCATGACGATCCTGCATGATCGCGGTTGGATTACCGATGGCGCGTTCATGGAGTTCATCCAGTCGCATACCAATGTCGTCTATCAGCCGACATTCGATTCCGGCCATTTCGGCGGCTTCAATCCCTATTCTTTGGGCTTTGGCATCATGTCCGACATCGAGCGGATCTGCATGGACCCGACTGCGGAGGATCGCGAGTGGTTCAGCGACATTGCCGGGTCACGCGATCCGGTAGAGGTGCTGAAGGACATCTGGATCAACTATCGCGACGAAAGCTTCGTCTCACAGTTTCTCAGCCCCCATCTCATACGCCAGTGGCGGCTCTTCAAGCTCCTCGACCATGAAGGCGAGTCGGAACTGCGCGTCGATGCCATTCATGACGAGCGCGGCTACAGGCGCATTCGCCGCGCGCTCGCCCGCGAATATGACATTGCCCGGCAGGAGCCCGACATCCAGGTGGTCGATGTCGATCTGGCTGGCGACCGTACGCTGATGCTGGAGCATGTGGTGAATGACGGTGTGGTGCTGGACGCTTCGGACGCGACGATGGTGCTGCAAAGCCTGGCCAATCTGTGGGGCTATGAAGTCGCCTTGAGCGAGGTTCATGGCGAGAGCCGCAAGGAGTTGAAAAGCCATCGTTGCCAGCCGCAGCAGGGATGGATCGGCTGAAGCGGTGCGCGGCGGCGGCAGGCCCAACGGCGACAAGAAGATTCCATTTCCAAAGCTCTGCGGAAAGGCGTAAATTCCGCCGGGTTTCGTAAGTGGCTTCCTTGGCTGGCCGCACCCTGCGCCGCTTGGGATTAGCTCGAAGCTTTAGCAGGAGAGCATTTTCATGACACATGCCCTCAATGCACAGGAATGCCTGGAAAGAGCGCGGATGCATGAGCAATTGGCGGCGACGACCGCCGACGCGTCAGCGCGAACCATGCATCAGGCCATGGCCGCCGAATTTCGCCGCCGCGCTGCGATGGGTTCGATCGACGGTAGTGGACCGATGATCAGCAAGCCAATGATCGAGTTGAGAGTTCCGGCCGCCTGATCCTGAATCGTCAGGCGTCCTGCCGCAGCAGATAGACGTCCATGATCCATCCATGCTTCTGCCGCAATGCTGCGCGGCGCTCGATGATCTTTGGTCCCGCCAGCGCGAGTGGCCCCTTTGCCAACGCCTGATGTTCCATGCCGAGATAGGCGCCCCACCAGATCATGAGATGCTCCGGTTCCAGCGTTTGAAAGGCGCAATGTCCGTCCAGCATGACGACGATGTCGCGCACGCCGTTCGGCCAGCCGTGATCGCGCAACTGCCTGCCTGTGGTGATCAGCACCGGACCGGCCAGGCGGTTGAGGCAAATGCCATGCGCGGCCGTCAGCGCCTGAATACTGGTGATGCCTGGAACGACGCTTATCTCGACGGAGGGACCTAGCCGCTCGGCGATGCGCAGGCTGCTGTCGTACAGCGAAGGGTCGCCCCAGACGAGCAGCGCCACGGTGCCGCCATCGGGCAGGTTCCGGGCGATCTGCTCCATCCAGATCGCGGCGATCGCGTCATGCCATTCCATAACCACATCGACATATATGCCCTGCTCCTCTCTGCTGGGCATGTCGAACTCTGCGATGCGCACGGGCCGGGTCAGCACCTCCGCACATATGGCGCGGCGCAGGTCGAGAAGGTCGGACTTTGCTTCACCCTTGTGCGGCAGCAGGATGAGGTCCGCCGCGTTCATCGCGCGGATGGCGGCGCGTGTCAGATGATCGGGATTACCTGTCCCGATACCAATTAGCGACAGGTGGATCATGTGGCACTCGCGATCAAGTGGAAGAAGCTGCCCGTCACCCGGGCTCTGCGCGAACCGCTGCTCGCCACCGGCACGCCCATCGCGTCAGTCACATGAGCGAGCGGCTCGTCCGGTTGTTCGACGACGGTCGAATAATGAAATTCATGCCCGCGCAGTGGCGCGCCTGAATTATGACCGCCCATCGGCGCCAGCAGCCGCGCCTGACGATAGCCCAGGTGCAAGCGCCGCTCTGCAAAGCTGGAAACCAGGCCGAGCAGTCCCGCCATGGCGTGGGATTGCCCCTGCGCATCGATGATCGCCTGCCCCAGCACCATATAGCCGCCGCATTCGCCATGGATCGGCCGACCCTCTGCATGGCTGCGCAGGCCGTTCAGAAAGCGGCTCGCCCGCGCAAGCCTTGGCGCATGCAGTTCGGGGTAGCCGCCGGGCAGCCAGACGGCGTCGGCCACAGGATCGGGCGCTTCGTCTGCGAGGGGGGAGAAGGGGATGATCTCCGCCCCGGCTGCGCGCCAGCCAGTCAGCATATGGGCATAGGTGAAGGAAAAGGCCGCGTCCTGGGCCAGCGCGATACGCTGCCCCGGCGGCGGACATTGATATGCGGCAGGAGGCAGGGTCGGGAGGGCGTGCGCCGCCGCCTGGAGAGCTGCAACATCGATATGCGCTTCGATCAGGTCTGCGATGGCGTCGATCATCCGGTCCGCCTCTCCCTGCTCACTCGGTTGAACAAGCCCCAGATGCCGTTCGGGAATGGCGAGGGCAGGCGACCTTGGGATAGCGCCAAGCACTGGCACGGCGATGTCCTCCATCGCCTGCCGGATCATCGCTTCGTGGCGCGGGCTGGCGACACGGTTGATGATGACGCTTGCCACGCCGACATCGGGGCGGAGCGTGCGGAATCCCTGGGCGATGGCGGCTGCCGACTGGCTCTGCCCCGACGCGTCGATGATCAGGATGACAGGCCAGCCCAGCAAGGCGGCTATGTCGGCGCTGCTGCCATTGCCGCTCGCCCCCCGTGCTGGCGCGCCGTCGAACAGCCCCATCACGCCTTCCGCGACGATCAGCTCTGCTTCCGCCGCTTCACCGGAGAGACCGTGGAGCATAGCCGCATCCATTGCCCAGCTGTCGAGATTGAGGGAAGATCGCCCACTCGCCAGCCGGTGAAATCCCGTGTCGATATAATCCGGACCACATTTGTAGGGCTGGACGGCCACGCCTTGGCGTCTGAGTGATCGCAGCAGCCCCAGTGTGATGACCGTCTTGCCGGAGCCCGATCGCGGTGCGGCGATGAGGATGCCGGGCGTCATTCGTCCGATCCGGCGAAGGGCGAGTCCGCCGTCGCTGGCCGAAATCGCCGGTCGTAACCGGGCGCGTAAAGCTGGCTTTCTGCGAAATCGGTGTCGCCCAGCACCGGCCCGACAAGAATGATGGCCGTCCGCTCTGGCCCGCCGGCCGCCAGACTCTCGATGGTGGCGAGTGTTCCTTGAACCACGCGTTGATCGGGCCAGCTCGCTCGCCATATGATCGCCGCCGGGCAGTCTGGGCCATGGAGCGGTATGAGGTCTGCCACCACCTGCGCCAGATTATGGATCGAAAGATGGATCGCCAGCGTCGCTCCCGTCGCGCCGAAGGCCGCCAGCGTTTCGCCCGGCGGCATGGCGCTTGCCCGGCCTGGCGTGCGCGTGAGGATCAGCGACTGGCCTAGCCCCGGCAGGGTCAGCTCCGCCTCCAGAGCGGCCGCGGCGGCGGCGAAGGATGGGACGCCCGGCGTCACCGTATAGCTGATGCCCAGCGCTTTGAGACGGCGGATCTGCTCGCCCATCGCCGACCACACTGACAGGTCGCCTGAATGCAGCCGGGCGACATCCTGGCCCGCCGCATCCGCCTCAGCGATGAGGGCGATGATCTCGTCCAGTGTCAGCGGCGCGCTGTTGACGATCCGCGCGCCCGCCGGGCAGTGGTCGAGCAGCGCCCGGGGTATGAGCGACCCGGCATAGAGGCAGACGGGGGAGGCCGCGATCAGGTCGCGGCCACGTAGCGTCAAGAGGTCGGGCGCGCCGGGGCCAGCGCCGATAAAATGGACGGTCATGACGATACTCCTCGGGCAAGCGCGCAGGTGGCTTGGCCATCGGGCGAAATGATGCGGGATGCGGCCAATTGTGCGCCGGGGCCTGCGGCGATCAGGGCGACCGCTTCGGCGACGCTGCCGGTGCCATGGGCGGCGAGGCTGGCGGCGGATTGGGTTGGCGTGTTCACCGCCGCGACCGCCGCCGGATCGACAAGGATTAGTGGTAGACCCAAGGCGGCGGCGAGGGGAGCGAGCAGCGCTTGCCTATGCGTCAGCGTCGCCAGCGCCGCGACGGCTTCGCGATGCGCGCCGAGCGCCGCTTGCAAGGATTCTTTGCTAGCCCCGCTGCGGCAACCGAAACCTGCGACGATCATAGCATGACGCTCCACTGCACCAGCGGATAGGTGGCCTTCCACCCGCGCCGCGTGCCGATGGGCGCGGCACGTGCCATTTCGATCCGCAGCAGCTCGCCGCCCAGTCGTTCATGCCATCGCGCCAGCAGCGCTTCCGATTCCAACGTCACCGCATTGGCGACCAGCCTTGTGCGCTCGCCTGGCAAGGCGATGATCGTTTCGATCAGTGCATCGCTCAGACCGCCGCCGATGAAGATCGCGTTGGGCCGGACCCGTCCTGCCAGCGCCGCCGGAGCGCGTCCCTCGACCAGCAGGAGCCGATCCACGCCCAGCCGCCGTGCATTGGCCGCCGCTCGCTTGGCGCGTACTGGGTCAGCCTCGAAAGCCAGCGCCTGCGTGGACGCATGGCTCAGCAGCCATTCAATTGCGATTGATCCTGATCCCGCCCCGATATCCCATAATGTCTCACCGGGGCGCGGCGCGAGTGATGATAGCGTCAGGGCACGGGCTGGCCGCTTGCTGATCTGTCCGTCATGTTCGAACCAGCTGTCGGCAAGTCCGTTGGCGCGGGGCATCGCCTCGCCGTCGCCCGAAATTTCAATGCCCACCGCCACGGGATGCGCGATATCTTCGAAGGCCAGCTTGTCAGCCTCCTCCGACCGGATACGCTCGCGCGGTCCACCGAGCGCTTCCATGATGTGCAGCTTTGACGCGCCAAAACCCGTCGCTGCCAAATAGGCCGCAAGTGCCTGCACCGCTGCCCCGTCGCGCAGCAGCACCAGCGCGCGGCGTCCCGGCGCAAGCACTGGTCTCAACCGATCGAGCGGCGTGGCGTGGAGGCCATGGCAGGTCACATCCTGCAACGCCCAGCCCAAACGGGAAGCCGCCAGCGAGAAGGTCGACGGCGCGGGATGCGCAATCCACTCGCCGGGCGTCAGATGCCGCGTGACGCTCGTGCCAGCGCCGAACCAGAAGGGATCGCCCGACGCCAGCATCACCGTCGGCTCCCCACGCCGGGCAAGCAGGGCCTCTACCCCATCCTCGAATGGCACTGGCCAGCTAAGCCGTTCCGCTTTAAGGGGTGGCAGCAGCGCCAGCTGGCGCGGAGCGCCCATGATGACGCGCGCTTGTTCCAGCGCCGCGCGCGCGATGTCGGACAAGCCTTCCGCCCCGTCCTCGCCTATGCCGATGATCGTCAGCCAGGGAACTTCAGCCGCCATGCGCAACATCCTGATCCTTGGCGGCACCATGGAAGCGAGCGCGCTCGCCAGAGCCTTGGCCGAGCGCGGCGAACAGGCGACGCTGAGCTATGCCGGGCGCACCGGCAATCCCCGTGCACAGCCGGTGCCGATCCGCGTCGGCGGCTTTGGCGGCGCTGACGGCTTGGCGGCGTTCCTGAAGGCGGGGGCTTTCACCCACCTTGTCGACGCCACCCATCCCTTCGCCGCTGCGATCAGCGCCAATGCCGCCGCCGCCGCGCGTGCTTCTGATGTCGCCCATCTGATGCTCACCCGTCCGGAATGGCAGGCAGTGGACGGCGACCGCTGGACCCACGTCCCTGATATCGCCAGCGCCGTCCGCGCGCTCGATGGCCCGCCCCGGCGCGTGATGCTCGCTCTGGGTCGGATGCATGTCGAAGCCTTCGCCGCGCAGCCACAGCATCAATATCTGTTGAGGTTCGTAGATGCGCCTGATGCGCCGCCCACATTGCTGCGCCACCATTTGCTGGTGGATCGTGGCCCTTTCACACCAGCGGGTGACCTTGCCCTTATGAGGGATCACGGCATCGATCTGGTCGTCGCAAAGAATGCGGGAGGGGAGGGTGCCCGCGCCAAGATCGACGCCGCCCGAGCGCTCGGCCTGCCGGTCATCATGATCGATCGCCCGCCCATGCCGCAGGCGCGAGCCGTCCATGACATCGGCGATGTGCTGGCGTGGATCGATCATTCGGCCCATCGTGGCGTGTAGAGGATCGGGCGAGGCGCTCCTTCGATAAAGCGCGTCCGGCTTGACCCGACGATCACCATCGTGCGCATATCCGCCATTTCAGGGGCCGCCTCGGCCAGTGTCACGACGCGCAACTGCTCCTCCGCCGTCGATACCGCGCGAGCGAAGAGGATCAGCCGATCCCCGCCGCATTCCTCCCGCAACAGATCGAGCACGCGCGCAAAGCCATCAGGCCGCGCCTTCGACCGGGGGTTGTAAAATGCCATGGCGAAATCGGCCTGCGCGGCAAGGCGCAGCCGCCGTTCGATCAGCGCCCATGGTTTCAGATTATCCGATAGGTTGATTGCGCAGAAATCATGGCCCAGCGGCGCGCCCGCCCGCGCGGCGGCGGCGAGCATGGCGGTGATGCCCGGCAGCACACGAACGTCGATCGCGCGCCATGCTCGCGGCCCGGCCTCCAGCGCCTCAAACAACGCGGACGCCATGGCGAACACGCCGGGATCGCCAGAGGACGCCACCACCACGCGCCGCCCCGCCGCCGCCAGTTCCAGCGCATGCGCTGCCCGGTCCAGCTCAACCCGATTGTCCGATGCATGGCGCACCAGATCCGCGCGATCCGCCACCCGCGCGACATAAGGCGCATAGCCGACCAGATCGGTTGCCTCGGCCAATGCTTCCGTCACCTCCGGCGTCACCAGTGCGCCAGCGCCCGGACCAAGGCCCGCCACCGCTACCCATCCGCTCATGGCCGCCGTCCCTGACCATGGATCAACAGGATGGAAAAATAGCTTGTGACCGCCTGCGCTTGCCCCAATGGCGTGATCTTCTGATCCGCCATGGTCGCATATTCGACCAGCCAGGCGCAGTCGTCCTTGCCCGCCGCCTCCACCGCGCGGCGCAGCTTGGCGAGGTTGCGGCCGATCTTCATGACGACCAACGCATTGCTGTCACGGATGCGCCGCGCCAGCTCCTCTTCCGGCAAGGTCGCCATCAGCACCGTCAATACATCGTCGCCCCAGCTGATCGGCGTGCCGCTCGCGGTCCAGGCGCCCGACATGCCGGTGATGCCGGGCACGATCCGGACAGGCGCGAGCGGAGAGAGGCGGCTGTGCAAATGCATGAAGCTGCCGTAAAAAAAGGGATCGCCTTCGCAGAGCACGACCACATCCTCGCCCGCCTCCACCAAGCCGTGCAGATGTGCGGTGCATTCGGCGTAAAAGGCCGACAGGCATTGATTATAGCGCGGATCGCTTACCGGAATTTCGGTCGTCACCGGATATTCCATCGCATATTCGACCGCATCCGGGCGCAACAGCCCATCCACGATTTTCCGAGCATGGCCGTGACGGCCGGGCTTGCGGAAATAGGCGATGTGGCGCGCCTCGCGGATCAGCCGGTCCGCGCGTACGCTCATCAGGTCCTGTGCACCGGGACCGAGCCCCACGCCATGGATCGTCCCGCTCATTCCGCCGCACTCGCGAGAGCGTTGACCGCCGCGACCGTGATCGCGCTGCCGCCTAGCCGTCCTTCCACGATGCAGCAGGGCACGGGTTGGCTTTCCCATAGCGCCTGTTTCGATTCCGCCGCGCCGACGAAACCGACAGGACAGCCGACGATCGCCGCCGGACGCGGACATGCAGGGTCTTCCAGCATGTTGAGCAGGTGGAATAGCGCGGTAGGAGCGTTGCCGATCGCGACAACCGCTCCGGCCAGACGGGGGCGCCACAATTCGAGCGCGGCCGCCGACCGGGTGTTCGCCATCGACCGGGCGAGGTCTGGAACTTGTGGATCGTTCAGGGTGCAGATGATCGCGTTGCCATTAGGCAGGCGGGCGCGCGTGATCCCTTCCGACACCATTCGCGCATCACACAGGATCGGCGCGCCAGCCTCCAGCGCGGCGATCGCGACTTTGGCAAATCCCGGTGAGAAGCGAATATGCGACGCCAGACCCACCATGCCCGCCGCATGGATCATCCGCACGGCAACCCGCTCTTCCTCGGTGGAGAAGCGGTCCAGCGCCGATTCCGAGCGGATCATGCGGAAGGACTGGCGATAGATTTCAGCGCCGTCTGTTTCATAAAGATGCGGCATCAATGGGCTCCGAAATGGGCGAATATCTGATCAGGTGACAGGCCCGCGTGCAGCGGCGGCGCACCCGCGCGCGCATTGAAGGCAAGGTCGAAGACGCCCTCTCGCCCGGTCAGGACGACCGCTGCTTGTGAAGACCGGGCGCAACCCTTGGCGCAACCGGACACGTGCAGCCCCGGCACATAGGGCGCGAGACGGGCGGCAAGTTCACGGGTGGCGACGCTCGATTGCGGGCAGGCGGGAGCGCCCGGACAGGCATCGGCGGCAAGGCGCGGGTCGGACGGATCGTCGGCAGGTGCGCCGCTGCCCTCCAGCACCAACCCTCGCCATGGCGTGACCCGCACCGCACGCGCGTCATCGGCGATGATGGCGAGGAGTTCCGCCGCCTCGATCCGGCCGAAGGGCGCGGCATGAAAGGGGCCGGGTGCATCCGCCAAAGCCGTGGCGCGGGAACGTGCCGGGGCAGGCGCCTCGATCGCCTCTTCAAACAGCGGGACATTGTGCCGCGCCATGCGGCCAGCCTGAACGCCGCCGCTTGCCACGAACCGATGGGCCATGCGGATCAACCCTTCCGCCGCGTCTGCCGTGTTGACCGGAGTACCTTTTATGCGCCCGTCCGCCCGCAGGATGAGCGCGCCGCTCGCGGCCCGTTCCACCCTGAAATCGGCCGACGCGTCGCTCAGCACCGGGGCAGGGCCAGCGTCGATCGCGAAGCCGACCTTCGCGGGAAGGTCCGGTAGTTCGCGCAGGCGCGCCGTCAGTTCCGTCGCAATCAGCGCGCTATCATCGCCCTCATGCCAATCCGGGTTGATCAGTATAGGAACGTGAGCGTCTCGCTCCTCATCGGCATGCGCGAGCCCAATAGCGATCAATCGCTCCATCAGCGCACGATGGTCAGCCTCCGGCACGCCCCTGATCTGAAAGGCGGCGCGGTTCGTGACGTCGATATGGCCACTGCCAAGGGTAAGCGCCGCCTCGCAAAATCCTATCGCCTGTTCCCGGCTCATCCGGCCAAGCGACGGACGCACCCGCACCAGCAGCCCGTCGCCCGCCATCATCGGCCGCCATGCCGTCGGGCACCAGCCGCGTACACCGTGGCGCGTGCCGGTGCTGGCGGTATCCCGCCGCATCTGCTCCTGCATTGCTTCAGCCCTCCAGCACTTGCGCCACGACCAGCGGACGGCGCGCGCAGGAAGGCGGCCAAGCCGCTCGCCTGCACGGCCGCAGCCGCACCAAATTCGTCGCTCAAACGGAGAACCGAGCCGTGACCATCCCCTGGATCATGGCAAGAGCGACCTTTGCTCCGGCAGGTCTCCTGGCTTGCGGGTCACAGCTTGGCATGGGGCCTTCCCGGATCGCTCCAGTGGCTGGCCGTCCCATTGTCAGAACTGGCCGGTCCATGCTTCGCTCGCCGCTCACAGTTGCAGGGACAGCCACGGATTTGGGAGAGAGCCTCCCGCACCGCATTCCCATTTAAGCCCCTATACCGGGGCACCGGCGCGATCGATGAACCGGGCGAACCGGCTCGACGCGCTTCATAATGGCGATGCGAGCGAAAGGGAAGTAGTCAACGCCCGCTTCCTTGCGTCCATCGCGCATCGCCGCTACGCCCTCGCCAAATAGTGCAAAAATGGAGAGGAAAAGATGGGCGATTTCAGCTTCGAAGGCACCAGCCGCTTCCTGGAAACGGACAAGGGGCGGCTTCATTATCATGAAGCGGGATCCGGCCCTGCGCTGTTGCTGCTCCATGGGTCCGGCCCCGGCGTCACCGGCTGGGCGAATTTTCGGGGCAATCTGCCCTTCTTCTCCCAATATTTCCGCACCATCATCCTGGACGCACCGGGATATGGGAAGAGCGATCCCGTGGATGGCGACCCGGTAGGAGTAGCCCGCGACGCAGTCGTCGCGCTGATGGACGGCCTTGGCATCGACCGTGCCCATATTGTTGGCAACAGCTATGGGGGGATTGTCGGCGGACATCTGGCGGCCTCTCATCCCGACCGCGTGCTGCGCTACATCACGATCGGCGGCATCGGTTTCAACATCACCTCGACCTTCCCCAATGAGGGGCTGACCCGCCTGGTCGATTTCATCGAAGACCCGACGCGGGAGAACATCATCGCCTGGCTCGAATCCATGGTGTACGACAAATCGATCATCACCGATGAATTGATCGACATGCGCTACAAGGCGGCGCTGGAACCGGTGACGATGGAAAGCAGCCGCAAGATGTACACGCGCGCCGCCCTCGGCTTCATCGCGCAGTCGATGAGCGGGCCGGGCGTATCCCAACGTATCGACTATCTCGGCAAAATCCAGGCGCCGACGCTCATCATGTGGGGCCGCGATGACAAGGTCAGTCCGCTCGACGGCGCGCTGCTGCCCATGCGCATCATCCCCAATGCCGAACTGCACGTCTTCCCGCGCTGCGGCCATTGGACGATGATCGAGCACAAGGACCGTTTCGAAACGCTGGCGCTGGATTTCCTCCGGGGTGAATAGCTGATCTCGGTCCGAACGGGGGAGCGGATGCGGATGCGGAACTAACGCCGCACCACCACGGAATGCCAGTCGGTCCGCTGCTCCCAGCCCCGCCGTTCCAGTTCCGGCACATCCTCTTCACTGACAGCCCGGCCAAGGCAGAGCAGCCCCAGGCATTCCCAGCTTGCGGGAATATCGAGCATCGCGTTCACGCCTTCGGGCTCCATGATCGACACCCAACCCATGCCGATGCGCCGTGTCTGCGCCGCCAGCCATAGCGTATGCACCGCCATGACGCAGCTGTAGCGCCGCGCCTCGGGCATGGTGACGGCGCCCAGATGATGGCCCGTCTCCGTCCCATCGTCGCAATAGACGGCGAACAGGACCGGCGCCTCGCGCAAGCCATGCAGCTTCAGGCTGCGATAGAGCTTGTCCTGATCGCCATCATATTCCTTGCCCGCTTCCTTGACCTGCCGGTCGACATGACAGGCCAGCCGCTCGCGTAGCTCCACGGTTTCCACACGCACGAAACGCCACGGCTGCGACAAGCCCACTGACGGCGCGCGATGCGCCATGCTGAGCAGCCATTCGACGTCCGTCTCATCGATCGGGTCCGTCCTGAAATGGCGAATGTCCCGCCGCGCCCTTACCAACGCCTCGAACTGCGCGCTGTCGATCGGGATGATGGCGGGACCGCTCATGTCAGAATTCGATCCCCGCCTGCGCCTTCACGCCGCTGCGGAAGGGGTGCTTGATCAGTGTCATTTCGGTGACGAGGTCCGCCGCCTCGATCAGGGGTTCGGGCGCGTTGCGGCCTGTGATGAGGACATGCTTCATCTCGTCCCTGTTCGTCACGGCTTCCAGCACCTCTTCCACCGGCAGATAATCGTAGCGCAGGACGATATTCAGTTCGTCCGCCAGCACCATATCATAGGCCGGATCGGCAATCATCCGCTTGACCTCATCCCATGCTTCGCGGGCAAGGGCGATGTCGCGGGTCTTGTCCTGCGTGTTCCAGGTGAAGCCTTCGCCCATCGGCTTGAATGTGACATTATCGGGAAACGCATCGAACACCGCTTTTTCTCCGGTGGTCATCGCGCCCTTTACGAACTGGACGACGCCGACCCGCTTGCCATGGCCGATGGCGCGGATGACCATGCCGAGCGCGGCGGTCGTCTTGCCCTTACCCTTGCCGGTATGGACGATCAGCAGGCCCTTTTCCTGCGTCTTGGTCGCCATGATCTTGTCATGGGCGGCCTGCTTCTTCTTCATCTTTTCGGCATGCTGTTCCGGCGTGCGTTCGATCATGGGCGATCTTCCTTCAGTTGGGCAAGGATCATGGCGGCGCTGTTCGAACGTGGGCGCCACAGCCCCCGGTCCAGCGCTTCGTGGAGGCGTGCCGCGGTTTCGCGCAGCGCGGCGGGGTTGGCTTCGGCCATGAAGGCGCGCACGGCTTCGTCCTCGATGAAGGCGGCGTGGACGGCGTCGAAATGATGGTCTTTGACGCCATGCGTCGTCGCGGCGAAGGCGAAGAGATAATCGACGGAGGCAGCGATCTCGAACGCGCCCTTGTAGCCGTGGCGCATCATGCCCGCGATCCATTTGGGATTGGTGACGCGCGCCCGCACCACCCGGCCGATCTCGTCCTCCAGCGTCCGGATGACCGGCCGTTCGGGCCTGCTATGGTCATTATGATAGCTGAGTGGCTGGCGGCCCGACAGATGCTCGACCGCCGCTGCGATCCCGCCTTCGAACTGATAATAATCATCGCTGTCGAGCAGGTCATGCTCGCGATTATCCTGATTCTGGATGAGAGCATCAGCCTCGCCCAGCCGCCGGGCGAACAGGTCGCGTTCCGCATCGCCCTCGACGCCGCCGCCATAGGCGTGGCTTCCCCAATCGAGATAGATGTTCGCCAGGTCCGAACGATCATGCCACAGCCGCTCGTCGATCATCGCCTGCAATCCCGCGCCATAGGCGCCCGGTTTCGATCCGAAGACACGCGTCCCAGCACGGCGCAGCGCTGCCTTTTCAGCTGCGCCCTCGGCTATGAGTGCCGCTGCTTCCGCCCGGTGACGCGCGGCGGCGGGATTATCCTCTTCCGGCTCGTCCAGTCCCATGACGGCGCGGGCGGCGCTGTCGACCAGGTCGATCTGTTCGGGAAAGGCGTCGCGGAAGAATCCGGACACGCGCAACGTCACGTCCACGCGGGGCCGGTTGAGTTCGGCGATCGTCATCACCTCAAACCCGACCACCCGTCCCGATCCCCAGTCCCACCGCGGCCGCACTCCCATCAGCGCGAGCGCCTGCGCGATGTCGTCGCCGCCGGTGCGCATGTTTGCCGTACCCCAGGCGGACAGGGCGATGGAGCGCGGATAATCGCCCTCGCGCTGGAGATAGTCCTGCACGACCAGCTCTGCCGATTTCTGGCCCAGGTTCCACGCCGCGACGGTCGGCACCGCGCGCGTATCGACCGAATAGAAATTCCGTCCCGTCGGCAATACATCGGGCCGTCCCCGTGTCGGTGCCCCGGAGGGACCGGGCGCCACGAACCTTCCGTCGAGCGCCTGAAGCAGTGCCGTCTTCTCCGCCTCTCCGCAAGCGTCGACGCGGGGCGCGAGGTCATTGCGGATCGTCTCTAGAACCTGCGCACTTGCAGGCCCGGGACCGGCTTCTCCCGTATCGAGTAGCTGCATGGCATAGAGCTCGAGTCGCTCGACCGTATCGCCGATGCTGCGCCAAATGCCCGGCGTCGTATCCGCCAGAATCTGCGGTCTCGGTCCCGTCCACGGCATGCCCATGCCGCAGTCGATCGGATCGAACCCAAGCGCCAGATCATCAGCCAACGCCCGCAGCAGCGATTGCTGCCCTCCGTCCAATCCCCTGGGGCAGCGAGCCAAGGCGATCAGCAAGTCGCGGCGCAATGCCCGCTCGGGCGATAGGGTGAAGACATGCAGACCATCGCGGATCTGCATTTCTTTTAACTCACACAGATAATTGTCGATCGCCGCCAGTGCATCATCACCGCTGCCCTGAGCCCCTGCATCCTTGTCCAGCCCCTGCGCCGCAGCCAGCGCCAATATGTCCCGCCGCAGCGTCTCCAGCCGGCGCGGGTCCATACCAGCCGCCAGATAATATTCGTCGACCAGCGCCTCCAATTCCTTGAGCGGCCCATAGGTCTCTGCCCGTGTCAGTGGCGGCGTCAGATGGTCGATGATGCATGCGCCGATCCGGCGCTTCGCCTGCGTGCCTTCGCCCGGATCATTGACAATGAAGGGATAGATTTGCGGGATCGGCCCGGCGCAGATTTCGGGGAAGCAGTTTTCCGAAAGCGCGATCGCCTTGCCGGGCAGCCATTCTAGATTACCATGCTTGCCCACATGCACCACTGCGTGGACGCCAAATTCTTGGGCCAGCCAGATGTGGAAGGCGAGATAGGCATGCGGCGGCGGCAGCGCTGGATCATGATAGCTGCTCTTGGGATCGACATCATAGCCGCGTGAGGGTTGCACGGCGACCGCGACATGGCCGAAGCGATGCACGCGCAGGCGAAACGCGCCATCCTTGCAGAATGGATCATCCTCCGGCTCTCCCCATCGGTCCGTCACCAGCTGGCGAACGCTTCCAGGCAGGCCTGCGAACGCAGCACGATAATCCGCAAGGGGCAGCGCGCACGTTGTCTCGCTACCCGTCATCAGCTGCATCAGCGCCGCGCCCTCCGCGGGCGCACCGCCAATGGCATAGCCAGCCTCTCCCAGCGCCCGCAGGATCGCCGCCGCGCTTTCCGGCGTGTCGAGTCCGACGCCATTGCCGATCCGGCCGTCCCGGTTCGGGTAATTGGCTAGCACCAGCGCCACGCGCCGCTCCGCTGCGGGCGTGCGCCTCAACCGTGCCCAATTTCCAGCCAGTTGCGCGACGAAGCTCACTCTGTTCGCCAGCACCTGCGGCACGATGATGCTGCATTCGGTGCGCGCGTCGAATCGCGCCGCCGCCTTGAAAGCGACCGCCCGCGTGAAAATCCGCCCGTCCACCTCGGGCAAGGCGATATGCATCGCCAGATCGCGCGGTCCCAGTCCCCCCGCGCTGTCCTGCCATGCCGCCTGTTCGGCGCTGGCGAACATCGTCTGGAGGACAGGGCAGTCCGCCTGCTCCAATATCGACGGCGTGCGCGGCTCGCCCGGCGCGGATGCAGCAAAGGCGGTCGCGTTCAGGATGACATCAGGACCCACCGACGCCATCACCCCTTCCAGGAAATCCCGCGCAAAGGGTTCGCGCAGCGCCCGCACATGCACCGCCAGCACATTCAGCCCCGCCGCTCGCAGCCCGGCGATCATTGCGTCCACCGCCTCCAGCGTGCCGGCGATCAGCAGCGCACGGTAGAATAGGAACAGCACTACAGGCTGCCTATCCGTCCAGCCCGCCTTCACCTGATCCAGCACGGGACGCTCGACACCCGGCAAATACAGCCCCGCGTCGGCGACCGGCACCGGCGGGTCGGCATAGCCCGCATCCAGTCCCGCGATCCCCGCGGCCGTCTTCAAGAAGGCGATCGCATTGGCGACGCCTCCCTGCCGTAGATAATCCCGCAGCAGATCGCATGTTTCGGGTGGCAGGGTGGACGCGAGGCGCAGTTCCGGATCATCCTCCCGCCCATCGGCGATCGCGGCGAACGCTACGCCCTTCTCGCGCGTGACATTGGCAATTTCCTCAATGCCATAGGGCCAGTAGCTCTTGCCCCCCAGCAACACGACGCAGACAAACTTCGCGTGGGAAATCACCTTTTCGACATAGAGATCGACCGAATAGGGATGCTTCAATTGCAGAAGGTTGGCGAGCCGGATGGAAGGCGCGCCATCGCCCAGCATCGCCGCCGCGCTCGCAAAGCAGGCAAGGTCGCTGTCCGCCACGGTCAGCAGCACGATGTCGCCCGGCGACTGGCCAAGATCGATGGCTTCATCCCCGTTCGAAACGGTGCCGGGCGTGGCGGTCAGCAAATGCATCAGGCGTCTGCCAGCTGTCCTGACAGCGCATCTTCGATGGCGGCGCGATCCAATCCGGCCTGACCGATCACCACCAGCCGCGACGTGCGCACCTCGTCCGCCTGCCACTGCCGGTCGAAATGATGTTGGATGCGCGGCCCCACCGCCTGGATGACCAGCCGCGCGGGGCGCCCCGCGATGGCGATAAAGCCCTTCACGCGCAGGATGTCATGACCGGTGATGACCTCCTCCAAAGCCGCCAGCAGCGGCGCAGGGTTGCCGATTTCCTCCAGTTGCAGGACGAAGCTGTCGAAATCCTCATGATCATGATCCTCCTCATCATCATGATGGGACGGGCGCGCGTCGATCTGATCCTCGACGCCCGCGCCAAGGCCGAGCAGGACGGCGGGGTCGATCTCGCCACGCGCAGTGCGCAGGAGGCGGACGCCCGGCCGCACTTCCCCGCCCAGCTGCTGCTCCAGTTCCGCCAGCTTTTCAGGCGCGACCAGGTCGGTCTTGTTCAGCAGCACCAGGTCGGCGCAGGCCAGCTGGTCTTCGAACAGCTCCTCGATGGGGCTGTCATGGTCCAACGTCGGGTCGGCCGCCCGCGCCGCAGCGAGCGCGGCCTCATCATGGGCAAAGCGCCCGGCTGCGAGCGCATCCGCATCGATGAGTGCAATGACGCCGTCCACGGTCGCCCGCGTCCGGATATCGGGCCACTGAAACGCTTTCACCAGTGGCTTGGGCAGTGCGAGCCCTGAGGTTTCGATAATGATGTGATCGGGCGGCACGTCCCGGTCCAGCAGCCGCTGCATGGTGGGCAGGAAATCGTCCGCCACGGTGCAACAGATGCAGCCATTGGCAAGCTCGATTATATCCTCGTCCGGGCAGGCTTCGTCGCCGCAGCCCTTCACCAGCGAACCGTCTACGCCGACATCGCCAAATTCGTTGATGATGAGGGCGAGCCGACGCCCGCCCGCATTTTCGATCAGGTGGCGGATCAGCGTCGTCTTTCCGGCACCCAGAAAGCCCGTGATGACCGTGGCGGGAACCTTGCTCATAATGTCTGTCCTTTTTTGGGGATGAGCACGTCGATCTCGTCGAAGCGCTTCCAGCGGTAGATGATCCAGCTCACCAGCCAGCAGGCGGCGAACAGGCCTATGATGAAAAAGCCGAGGCTGTTGAAATGCTCGCCCATGCGGGCGGCGATCGACCAGATGCCGCCGGTCAGGCCCAGCTTGTCGCCCAGCAGCGCCGCCGCCTCGATCCCGCCGATGACGATGGCGACCAGCGCCGACACCAGCGTGATGGTGATGTTATAGTAAAGCTTGCGGATCGGCTTCACGAACGCCCATTGATAGGCGCCCATCATCAGCGCGCCGTCCGCCGTGTCGATGAGCGCCATGCCCGCCGCGAACAGCAAGGGGAAGATCAGTACCGTTGCGATCGAAAGGCCGCTCGCCGCCTGACCCGCCGACAGGCCGAGGATGGCCACCTCCGTCGCCGTGTCGAACCCCAGGCCAAAGAGAAATCCGAGCGGCGCCATGTGCCAGCTACGCGTGACGAGGCGGAACAGCGGCCGGAACAGGCGCGACAACATGCCCCGATTGCCCAGCAGAATGTCCATGTCCTCATCGACATAGGTTCCGCCGTTGCGAACATGATTGAACGTCTTCAGGACAGATCGCAGGATGATGAGGTTCATCGCCGCGATAGCAAAGAGGAAGCTTGCGGAGATGATCGTGGCAATCGTGCCGCCGATCTCCCCCGCCGCCTCGACGCGGCTGAGGGCACTGGCGGCAAAGGCGATGAGGACCGCCGCGATCAGCACGATCGCGCTATGCCCGATCGCGAACCACAGGCCCACGGTCAGCGGCTGCTGCCCGTCCTGCATCAGTTTGCGGGTCACATTGTCGATGGCGGCGATATGGTCGGCGTCCACCGCATGACGCAGGCCCAGGCTCCAGGCGAGCAGGGCGGTGCCCAGCATCATCGTATCGCCCGAGAAGATCATCAGGGCGCATATCCAAAGGCCGATATTGGCGGCGATCAGCAGCGCGAACATCCATGTCGCGCGGCGGCGCAGCGCCGGAACTTGCATAACCATCGGACGGCTTGGCTCCCGTCTGCGTCAGCGAGACTGGACGGGACCTCCGCTATGCGGCCAGCACGACGCGCCGGACGGACGCATCTTAGCGCCCGGCACGCATGCCGGTGCGGTCCCGCCGCACGCGTCGCTCAGACGGAATACCGTGCCCCGGCCATCCCCTGGGCCAAAGCAAGAGCGACCAGACGCCGGCAGGTCTCCTGGCTTGCGGGTCATCGCTCGACACATGGCCTTCCCAGGCCTCGCATGATTTAGCGTCCGGCCCAGTGGCTGACCCTCCGGCGGTAACGGAAAGTCGCTATGCGTCTCGCTCACCGCTTACAGTTGCAGGGACAGCCGCGGATTTGGGCGCCTGACCGGCAGCCCGCACCGCATTCCCTTTGAAGCCCGTTCGGGCACCGGCGCGATCGGGGCTGTGCATAGATGGCTTGACCGGCAAAGGAAAGCGGCAGTTGCATGGTTGCGTCATATTGCAGGGCGCATCCCGCCCGCCTAGACCGGCGCTATGCCATTTCCCTTCTCCTTCACCCGCATTAGCCCAAAGGGCGACGCATCGTTCGTGGAGCGCGATCTGGCGGAGGAGATGCCCGTCGCGATCGAGTTCAACGGCATCGGCTATGCGGTGCTGATGGCGACGCCAGGGGACGTGGCCGAACTGGTTCAGGGCTTCGCGCTTGCCGAGCGGCTGGTCCTGCCATCGGACGCGCCGCTCGACGTTGACGTCCATGTAACGGAGCAGGGCCTGGTCGCCCGCGCCACGCTGCCGCCGGAGCGGGTGGAGGGACTGCTCGGCCGCGTCCGTCACCGCGTCTCCGATTCCTCCTGCGGCTTATGCGGCGTCGAAAATCTGGAGCAGGCGCTGCGGCCCCTGCCCGCCGTGACAGCCCGCTCGACCGCAGGCCGGGCGGCTATCTTCCGGGCGTTGGGCGATCTTGCCGCGCATCAACCGCTCAATCGGCAAACCGGTGCTGTCCATGCCGCTGCCCTGGCGGGGGCAGATGGCGCAATCCGCCTCGCCTATGAGGATGTGGGCCGCCACAACGCGTTCGACAAGCTGATCGGGGCGATGCGGCGGCGGCAATTGTCATGGGATGGCGGCTTTGCGCTACTGTCCTCGCGCTGTTCCTATGAGCTGGTGGAGAAGGCCGCGCTCGCTAATTGCCCGCTGCTTGTCACCATATCCGCCCCCACCCGCCTCGCTGCCGAACGCGCCGCCAGCGCCGGGTTGCCGATCATCGTGCTGGCCCGGGCAGACGCCATGCTGGCGGCAGGCGGGCTGCCCGGCTGACGAGGCGCCGCTTCATCTACCGCTTGCGGGCTTGGTCCTGCCTCATTATCAGCAGCGCCGCGACAGGTTCCCCGTTTGGGGATCAAAAGGGAAGTCGGGTGCAATGCCCGCGCTGCCCCTGCAACTGTAAGCGGTGAGTGGACCGGCCACGCAGCCATTGGGGGAGTATCTCCCGAGAAGGCGGCCGATGCGCATCGACCCGTGAGCCAGGAGACCTGCCTGCCGCAGTCGTTCTTCGACCGGACAGGGTGTGCCGGACGAACGGGGTTCCCCGCGGACGACAGCCATCGCCTTGCCCGCCACTGGCCGGTCAGGGCCGTTGCGGTTCGATTTTGCAGGGAGGGCCATGATGCCGGTCTTTCATGTTCAGATGATTATAAAAGCGTGCCGCTGATGCTGCGTGCCGTCGAAAACAGCGCGTCGGTGGTCGTCTGCTCGACCTGCCGCCTGTCCGCAGACCAACGGGAAGACAGCGAAGGGCGGCGCGGCGGTGCGCTGCTGGTCGATGCCATGCGCGGGCTTCAGGCGCAGGAGCCTGCCTATGAAGCGATCGCCGTGCAGGAAATGCCCTGCCTCTTCGCCTGCCAGCGGCATTGCACCGTCCATGTGCGCGGCCCTGGCAAGGTCGGCTATGTGCTGGGCGACTTCACCCCGGACGCGGATGCCGCGCGCGCCATCCTTGACTATGCCCTGCGCCATGGCGCCAGCGAAGAGGGCGTCGTGCGCTACGCCGAATGGCCGCAAGGGGTGAAGGGGCACTTCATCGTCCGGACGCCGCCCGAGGGCTTTGTCTGCACATGATCCGTTTTGAGGACCGCGACGGTTTTCAGGCCGCGCTCGCCACACTTCCTGGCAGCGACGCGACGGCGATCGACGCTGCGGCGGCGCGGCAGGCTTCTTTGACGAAGCCCGCCGGATCACTAGGCCGCCTGGAGGAAATTGCCCTCTTCATGGCGGGCTGGCAGAGCCGCGAGTGTCCGCGCGCCGACCGTATCCGCGCCGCCATCTTCGCCGGCAATCACGGCGTTGCCGCGCGTGGCGTCAGCGCCTTTCCGGCGTCCGTCACTGCGCAGATGGTCGCTAACTTCCAATCTGGCGGCGCGGCGATCAATGCGCTTGCGGGCGCTTGCGGAGCCGATCTGGTGATCGTCCCGCTTTCCCTTGAACAGCCCACCGCCGACATATGCGAAGCCCCCGCCATGACGGAGGCCGAGTGCCTCGAAGCCCTGAACGCAGGCGCTGCCGTGGTGCCTGAAGATTGCGAACTGCTCTTCGCCGGAGAGATGGGCATCGCCAACACCACCCCCGCCGCCGCGCTGTGCCTTCACGCCTTCGGCGGCGAGGCGCAGGACTGGACGGGGAGGGGAACGGGCATCGACGAAGCAGCCCTCGCCCGCAAGACGGAAGCCGTCCGCGTCGCGCTCGCCCTGCACGCATCCCATTGCACCGACGCCTTCGAAACGCTTCGCCGCCTCGGCGGTCGGGAGATCGCCGCCATGGCAGGTGCGATCCTAGCCGCGCGGATGATGCGCGTGCCGGTGCTGCTCGACGGCTTTATCTGCGGCGCCGCGATCGCTCCCCTCGCGCGCGACAATCCCGCCATCACTCAACATTGCCTGGCCGCCCACTGCTCAGCCGAAGCAGGCCATGCCCGGTTGCTCGAAAAGCTGGGCCTTGACCCGCTGCTGCACCTCGGCATGCGCTTGGGCGAGGGAAGCGGCGCGGCCGTCGCGGCACAGCTCGTCCGCTCGGCCCTCGCGGCGCATGCGCATATGGCGACCTTCGCGCAAGCCGCCGTCGCGGGCGCGCTATGAGCCCGTTGACGCTCCACCTGATGCGGCATGGAGCACCACAAACGCCCGGACTTCTGCTCGGTCACACGGACATGCCGCCTGATCCAGCCGCCATGCAGCTGTGCATCGATCGATCACGCGCGCTCACATTCGACTGTCTGACCAGCTCCGGCCTGGCACGCGCCAGCACGCCCGCCACGCTGATCGCCATCGATCGTCAAGCCGCCCACCGGATCGACCCGCGCTGGCGCGAACTGAACTTTGGCGAATGGGAGGGCATGGACCCCACCACGCTTCCAGCCGGCGACACTGCCCGCTTCTGGTCGTCTCCCGACGACTATCCTCCGCCAGGCGGCGAAAGCTGGTCCGGCCTCTGCCACCGTGTTAGCGCGGCACTGGGCGACGTAGGGGAGCCCACCCTCATCCTCACGCACGCAGGACCGATCCGTGCTGCGCTGACGGCGCTTTGCGGCCTGAATTATCAACAGGCCTGGGCGATCGATCTCCCCTATTCGGCGGTGCTCACGCTGCGCTTCTGGCCCGGAGACAATCCCGGCGCGCAGATCACAGGCCTCGTGACATGACCCGCCTCATCCTTGCCCTGCAACTCATGACCCGCCTGCCGCTCCCGAACGTAGGCGCGGACGAAAACGACTTCGCCGCCGCTATCCGCTGGTTCCCCGCAACAGGCATCATCGTCGGCCTGACGATCGCCGCCGCCATGACAATGGGCTTGCAGAGCGATCCTTGGATCGCCGCCTTGCTCAGCCTCATTGCCTGGGTGGCCATGACGGGAGCGCTCCATCTCGATGGCCTGGGCGACATGGCCGACGGAGCCGGAGCAGCGCATCATGACCGGGAAAAGCTGTCCGCCGTTCTCGCTGATCCGCACATCGGCAGCTTCGGCGTCGTCTCGATCGCCCTGCAATTGCTCACAAAGCTGGTCCTGCTCCGCCTGTGCGCGGAGCATGTCCCGCCGCTAGCCCTTGTCGCCGTGCCCTTCGCAGCCCGGATCGGCCCGCTCGCCTGGACCCTTTGGCTCCCGCCGCTTCACCAGGGTCTCGCCAGCCGCTTCCGCGACGGTATCGGCGCTTCGCATCTGCTGGGTTGGGTGATGCTTGCCGCAGCCCTCTGCCTGATAATCCCCCCACTCTTGTCCGCCGCCCTTTTCATCCCATTCTGGGCATGGTGGTTGCGCAGCCGCATCGGCGGCATTTCGGGAGACGGCCATGGCGCGGGCATAGAGCTTGTTGAAAGCGGCTTGCTCTTCGCGCTGGTGCTGGCGCGATGAGCGGCATCTTCCACTGGCATGGCGGGCGCCTCACCGCTGCGCGTCAGCATTATAAGGAGGCGCGCTTTCCCTGGATCGATCTCTCAACCGGCATAAACCCGCTCGCCTGGCCCGGCGCGGCTGCGATAAAGACCGATTGGCGATCGCTCCCAGATCCCGCAGCACTCGCCGATCTCGAACAAGCCGCTGCCGCCCATTTCGGCGTTACCACCGATCATATCTGCGCCTTACCCGGCAGCGAGACCGGTCTGCGCCTGCTTCGCCATCTGATCGACGCGCCCGCCTGCCACATCCAACCGTCCTACCGCACCCATGCGCAGGCTTTCCCGAATATGCATGCCTTGCAGCAGCCGGAAGCCGCACCGCCGAGCACCGCGCTCCTCCTCGCCAATCCCAACAATCCTGATGGCCGCCTCTACACGCGGGCGCAGATGCGGCAGCTTCTGTGCCGTCAGGAAAAGCGGGGCGGTTGGCTGATCGTCGACGAAGCCTTCACCGACTGCATGCCTGCCGTCAGCATCGCCAGCGACGTTGCCGATAACCGAAGCCTGATCATCCTCCGATCCTTCGGCAAGTTCTTCGGCTTGGCGGGGGTGAGATTGGGTTTCCTCCTCGGGCCATCCGCCATTGTCGCTGCCTGCCGCCGCCTGCTGGGAGATTGGCCGCTATCCGCCGCGGCGATCGATTTCGGCCGGGCCGCCTATCGCGACCGGCGTTGGATCGACGAGACGGTCGCGAGCTTGACCACTCGCGCGGCCCGCCTTGACGCGCTGCTCATCCGCCACGGCTTCAGTCCGCGCGGCGATTGCCCGTTATTCCGCCTGATCGATACGCCAGACGCTGCTTCGTTGTTCGATCGCCTTGCCCGGCAAGCGATTCTCACGCGTCCGTTCGAAGATTATCCCCACTGGCTACGCTTCGGCCTTCCTGCCGGCGATGTCGATCTGGCCCGGCTGGACGAAGCCCTTGGTTGAGTTGGCCGCGCTCTTCCTCGACGCAGTTCTCGGCTGGCCAGCCAGGCTGCACGCGCGCGTCGGACATCCGGTCGGTGCCTTCGCCCGGATCATCACCGCCTGCGAACGCCGCCTGAATCATCCCGGCTTCAGCACCCCGCGCCGCCGGACAGGTGGCATCCTCACGCTGCTGATCCTCCTGGCGATCACCATCGCGGCCGCCTGGGGTGCCGATCGCCTTCTTCGCCATCTGCTCGGCTCCTGGGCCTGGGTGGGGCTTGCGCTTGCGGCCTGGCCTGCTCTCGCACAGCGCAGCCTGTTCGATCATGTCTTGCCTGTGGTGCAGGCGCTGGAGGCTGGCAATCTCTTCGCCGCCCGCCGCGCCGTCGGCCACATCGTCGGCCGCGACACCGCCGCGCTGGATGAAGCAGGCGTTGCGCGCGCCGCTATAGAAAGCCTCGCGGAAAGCTTCTGCGACGGCGTCGTTGCGCCGCTTTTCTGGCTGCTCGTCGGCGGCCTTCCCGGCATATGGGCTTATAAGGCCGTCAACACCGCCGACAGTTTGATCGGGCACCGGGAAGAACCGTTCGCAGCATTTGGCTGGGCCGCCGCCCGCTTTGATGACCTTTTGAACCTCATCCCTGCGCGCTTGTCGGGCTTCCTCATCTGCTTGGGCGGCTTGGGCGGCTGGCGTATTTTGTGGCGCGATCATAGCCGCCATGCCTCTCCCAATGCGGGTTGGCCGGAGGCGGCGATGGCGGGCGCGCTCCATATCCGGCTCGCCGGGCCGATCGCCTATGAGGGGGAGTTTCATGCCAAACCCTGGATTGGCGGGGAGGGTGCGGAAGCCACCCCCGCCGCCGCGCGCGCGGCGCTTTCGCTTTATATCCGGGCTTGCGCCTTGCTCTGGCTCATGACTGCGGCAACCGAAGGATTTCGCTGATGGACGCTTGGCAGAAAATGCTCGTGCTCGGTGGCGCCCGCTCAGGCAAGAGCCGCCATGCCGAAGCGCAGTGCGAGGGCTTGCCCGGCACCATCAACTATATCGCCACGGCGCAGGCCTTCGATGCCGAGATGCGCGACAGAATCGCCACGCATCGCGCCCGGCGGAGCAAGCGATGGCAGACGATAGAGGCGCCGATCGACCTGCCCGCCGCCATCGCGCAGGCGCAACAATCTGGCCCCATCCTTGTCGACTGCCTTACTCTCTGGCTGTCCAACCTCTTGCTCGCGGGCGAAGATATTGACCGTTGGAGCAAGGATCTGGTCGCCGCTGTTGGTGGTTGCACCGTGCCTATGGTGCTTGTCAGCAATGAAGTCGGGTTGTCGATCGTTCCTGAAAACGCCCTTGCTCGCCGCTTCAGAGATGAGGCAGGCCTTCTCAATCAACATGTAGCGGCTGTCTGCGACAGGGTTCATTTCGTCGCTGCCGGTCTGCCCGTGACACTCAAGCAAACCGGATGAAGACGCGTCGGCGCATCTGCTCATATTGAAAATCGCGCGACCCGTCCGGGCAGCTTGCCGTAGAGGCTGAATAAATTCATTGCGCGAATCGATGGCGTGATAAATGGGTGCGGCGGCTTGCCTGCGATCGACTGGATCAATATGGGACGCCCAATAATGGTTGGAGGGGTTTTATGGGAGCCAGCGATCATGGCAGGGGCGCTATGTCCCGGACCGGGGGGAAATCGGAAGACCGCCAAGGTATCTTGATCGGATCGCGGCTTCTGGACAGGGGATAAGTCAGTGAACGCATTGAATGCAGATTATCTGTTCGTCTTCATTTTGG
>NZ_CAJHOG010000013.1:0-57581 GCF_905120495.1 Sphingobium sp. S6
CGCAGAGCGACAGCCTACCTCTGACTGCCGCCAATCTTTGCAACAGAGCCGATCGCGATCAGTTCGCCGTCGGTCTTCTTCATCGCGGCGTTCAGGTTGCCCGCCTTGGCGTGCAGATTGTCGGCCCGCGTCAGGTAGCCGCAGCCCGCCTGCCGCGCGAAGGCCCGGAATTCGGGGCGGCGGCCGTCGTCCAGGATATAGACGTGGAAGCGGTCGCGCGGATAATCCATGTCCATCGCCGCGAAGACCGTGTTCTGGACGATCGCCAGGCTCTCATTATAGGTCGGGATATAGACGTCGATGACCGGCCACTGGTCCGGTTCGCCCTCGATCTCCACCACCGGGCGGTCCAGCGGCCAGCTGGTCTGCAACAGGCCCAGGACCAGGATGACCCAGGCGTAGAGTTCCGCCAGATAGAGGCCCGTGCCCAGCAGCGCCGCGGGCAGGCTGTCGAAGTCCAGCGTGTGGGTCGTGCGCCAGAACAGGTAGCGGGTGGACACCAGCAGCGACAGCAGGCCGATGGCGATGGTCGACCGCTTGCCGGGCGAACGGTTGAACAGGATCACGCCCGCCATGGTGGTCAGCGCGAAGATCCATTGCGATTCCAGGTCGAGCGGCACCGTGACGACGACGATGACCACGGCCGCCACCAGGAGCCCTGCCGCAAGCCTGAGCAGGGCCTGCGGCGCGAAACGGGAAGGAAGGGACATCAGGCGTCCCCCGTGACCTGTATGCTCGCGTCTTCCGGGGCGGGTCGCAGCCCGATGCGCTCCTCCACGGCGTCGGCGAACAGGCGCAGATCCTGCAACGCGGCGCTGGTCGGCGCATATTTGCCGATGAGTTCGAACCGGGCGAGCGCTTCATTGACCGCCTCGTCGCGGCGGATGGTGGCCAGCAACTGGTCCCCGAACAGGTCGCGGACGAAGCTGTGGCTGTGGCGGGACAGCTTCTGCCGGTCGTCAAGCTGGTTGAGGACGAAGACGGTGCGGTCGAGCTTCATCGCCGGGGCCGTCTCGCTGAGGCGGTTGAGCGTGGCGAGCGAGGCGGCGGTGGGCAGCAGCGGGCAGATGTGCAGCGCGCAGCGCGGCATCAGCAGCTCCAGCAGGCGCCGGTCCTCCGACGCGACGTCGACGACCCAGATATGGCCGGGGTCGAACATCCGCTCATATTCCCGGTCGGCCCGCGCCGCGAAGGCGGCGGAGCGGCTCTGGCCATGGCCCTGCATGACGCTGACGCCGAAGGCCACCAGCGGCTCCCCGCCGGCCGCGCCCCATTCCGGCACGGCCTGCGCCGGCATGAAGCCGAAATGCATCTTCAGCGAATCCTGGAAGGTGCAGTCGAGCGCGTTGACCTCATAGCCCTTGCCCGCCAGGTGCAGGGCAAGCTGGGCCGCCAGAAACGTCGCGCCGGTGCCCCCCTTGGGCGATTGAACCAGGACGACCGCCATCAATCCAGCTCCGAGAAGCGGTTGAAGAATTCCTTGAGGTCGACATTGGCCTTCGGCGCGGCCCGGCGCGGTTGCGCGTCATATCGGGCGAAGATCTGGCCGGGCGCGGCCGGGGGTTGCGGCGCCCTGGGGGCGGGCCGTTCGTCCTGTTGCCGCACCTGCGGGACGGGAAGCCGCGCCGCGTCGTCGCCCACCACCTTCTGGTCGCCCAGAACAGCCGCGAAAATGGGCCATAATTCCGTTTCCGAAAACCTGTCCTCGAATTCGCGATAGGCGAAATCCCTGCGGTTCAGCTTCTCCAGCAATTTGCGAGCGTCGCGGCGCATTGGCCCCCCATATGCGTGAACGAATGGTATATTGTTGATTACAGCTAATTTACTATATCTTTCTTAATAGAAAGACAGGTCAATGCGACAAAAATCTGAATGTTGATGTAGATCAGGATAAGACGGAATTTGTTTCGCTAGGCGATTGATTCGAAAAGATTGTGTCCTGTGATATGTGCATGCGAACCCTTTTCGTCATTCCCAATACGGAACAATATGCGGGCGACCAGAGGATAGGTCGGTCGATGCAGGGATGCGGATGGAAAGCGGTGGAAAGGCCTTCGAAATCTTGATCCAGGTAAATTCCAGGCAAGGATTTCAATGCATTGGCCAATAATGAATGGATAATAGCGGCCACTATTCGATCCGATCCGGCGAGAATCGTCGCCTGGGCGGCGCGCCCAGCCGGAATCGCGCGGCGAAGTCGTTTCGGTTCCGCAGAAGAAGATGGATTTTATTGGGCGGTATCGACTTCAGCCCTGACGAGGCTGTCTAGGGTGTGTGGGGATTCAGTTCAGGGCGCGGCGAAAATAGTGGATTTCGAGAACCTCGAAACGAGGCAGGTGACTCGTTTCGACGCAGCGTACTTCAGTACGTGAGCACCGGAAGCGGAGAAAGCCGCTATTTGCAGCCCGCCATGGGCTGAATCCCCACACACCCTAGGCCACTTCCCGGCTGCGGCGGCGTACGGAACATGATGGCGCAGGCTTTTGACGCAGGGGCGGGCGGCCGCTACGGAGGCTGCGATGATCGTGCTGCTATCCCCCGCCAAGACGCTGGATTTCGAAAGCGCGCCGCCGCCCCTACCGGTCACGGCGCCGCATTTCCTTGAAGAGGCGCATAGCCTGGCGAGATCGGCGGCGAACCTGTCGCAGAAGCGGCTGTCGGAGCTGATGCATATCTCGCCGCGCCTGGCGAAGCTCAATGCGGACCGCTTTCGCGATTTTCCCCACCTGCCGGAGCGGCAGGCCCTGTTCGCCTTCGCCGGCGACGTCTATGCCGGTTTCGAAGCGCAGACGCTGGACGAAGCGGGCATCGCCTTCGCCCAGGACCATGTCCGGATGCTGTCGGGCCTTTATGGCCTGTTGCGGCCGCTGGATGCGATCCGGCCCTATCGGCTGGAGATGGGAACGCGCTGGGCGCCGCGCCACAGCAAGCTGACCGACTGGTGGGGCGATCGCATCGCCGCCCTGTTGCGCGGGCAGGTCGCGCAGGAAGGGTCGGGCGTGATCCTCAACCTTGCCAGCCAGGAATATTTCGCGGCGGTGGAAGGCAAGCTGGCGGGCATCCGCGTCATCGACGTCGATTTTCGCGAACCCGGCCCCGACGGACCGCGTTTCGTCAGCTTCAACGCCAAGCGGGCGCGCGGCATGATGGCCCGATGGATGTGCGAACATCACATAACCGATGTCGAGGCGATGCGCGGTTTCGACAGCGACGGTTATCGCTTCGACGCCGGGGAGAGCGAGCCGGACCGCTGGCGCTTCACCCGCGCCTGATCGAATCCGGCGCCGGGACCGCCGGGATGGGAAGCGGGGCCGCGGTCGCTCGCTTCCCGCCCATGATCAGGATTTGGCGGTCGCGGCTTCGGGGGCCTTTTCCTGCGCGGGCGCCTTTTTGGCGGAGGCCGACGTCGCGGCGCGATTGCCGCGGTTCGATATGATGGGGGTGGGCGCGTCCTTTGCCTTGTCCTTCTTAGGAGCCGCGGCCTTTGCGGGCGCGTCGGCCTTTGCCGGGGCATCGGAACGGGAGGCGGGAGCGGCCTTTTCGGGTGCCTTGGGCGCCGCCGCCTTGGCCTGCGGCGCGGCGGTCGGGCTTGCGGCGGCGACCGGCTTCTTGCCCAGTCCCGCCTTTTCCGCCACGGCGCGGCGCGCCTCCGAATAGCTTTGCGCCACCAGCGGATAGCTGCTGGGCAGCTTGTAGCGTTCCCGATATTGTTCCGGCGTCAGGCCGTGAGCGGCCAGATGGCGCTTCAGGGTCTTGTAGGGCCTGCCGTCGATCAGGCTGAGGATGCGATCGGGCGAGGCGAGGCTCCTGCGCACCGAAACCGCCGGCGTGAAGGTTTCGGCGGCGGGTTCCGCAACAGCCGCGGCGGCATTTTCCGTCAGCGCCGCGCGGGTCGTCCTGATCAGGTCGGCCAGGCTGTCGCTCGGCACGCTGTTCCTGGAAACATAGGCGCTGAGCAACTGGACGGTGAGGGCGGTGATGTCGTTCTTGTCTTCGTCGGCCATGTCAGCGAACCCGTTTCAGGAGGATGTTAGCGCTATTTGCGCAAAGGAATGCGGATTGTAAACGGCGGATTGCCCCGCCGGGATGATCAGTCGCGCTCCACGGCATCGGTCCGGGGCAGGAGGCGGCAGTCGCGCCAGTTCCGGTCGCCCCTGGGCACGAAAGAAACATAGTCGCCGTCGATGATGAGCGCCGCCCTGGGGCTGCGATAATATAGGCCCAGCGGCAATGCCCCGCGTTCCAGCGTGAGTTGTCCGTCCTTCCAGACGATCGTGGCGCGGTCTGCATCGGCGCGGAGAAAAAAGCGCCGTCCGGCGGCGCACCGCACCTCCATGTCGGTGGCCGGTCCCTGCGCGCCGGCTGGCGCCGGGGTCGCGGCGGCCGCCCATAGGGCCGCCGCCGGCATGAGGGCGCCGAAAAAGGAGCGGCATGTCATTGCTGGAGCCTTGCCTGAAGGAACTCGGTCCCTAACTCGCCGTGGACTCGTCGGTTCCCGTGGCGAGGGCATTGGCGATCATGGCGGCCAGCGTTTCCTCCGCCCGTTGCTTGACGCTCGCATCCTTCGACAGCAGGTCGTGCCTGATCCATTGCGGCGCCCGGCTGAGAATGGTCATGATCAGAGTCGTCGTGTTCGCGTCCATGCCATCGCTATGCGGACCGCGCCCGTTCCGGGCAACGGCAAAAGGAATCACCCAGATCAAGCCGCGCCCCGGCCAATCCTGTGCGGCGGTCCTGCGCGCCATATCTTCATGCGTCGCGCCATTGCCCCTGGGGGATGCCGTCCAGCGTCCAGTCGCCGATCCGCCAGCGCACCAGCCGCAGGGTCGGATGGCCGATGGCGGCCGTCATGCGCCTGACCTGCCGGTTGCGTCCTTCGCGGATCGTCAGCCGCAGCCAGCGGTCCGGCACGCTCTTGCGGAACCGGACCGGCGGGTCGCGGGGCCAGAGCGCGGGCGCCTCGATGCGTTCGACCTGCGCGGGCAGGGTCGGACCGTCCTTCAGCCGCACGCCATGCCGCAGCGCCGCCAGCGCGGCCTCGTCCGGATCGCCCTCCACCTGGACAAGATAGGTCTTGGGCATCTTGAAGCGGGGGTCGGCTATCCGCGCCTGCAGGCGGCCATCGTCGGTCAGCAGCAGCAATCCCTCGCTGTCGAGGTCGAGCCGGCCCGCCGGATAGAAGCCGGGACGGTCGATATAGGCGGCCAGCGTCGGCCGGGGCCGCCCCGTCCGTTCATCGCTGAACTGGCAGAGCACGCCATAAGGCTTGTTGAACAGGATGAGCGCCATGACGGATCAGTCCGCGTCGAACGCCAGGCTGCCCTGGTCGATCAACGCCGCCACCAGCGCGACCACGGCCGGGGAAGCGGCGAGTTTCGCGTCCACGACCGTCATCGGTTCCCTGCACAGCGCTTCGGCCAGCAGGGCGGCGTCGCCGTCGCAATCGAAGCCATGGCCGTCCACGAACAGCAGCAGTTCCGGTTCGCCCGGCCGGATGAAGGCAAAGCGGCTGGCCGGATTGCGGCCGAGCGGAACGCCCTGGGCCAGCATGGCGCGCACCGTCCGCCGGTCCGCCGGTTCATCCGGCCGCCAGTCCATGTCCGCATATTTGGGCAGGCTGTTGTGCAGGCCGAACCAGCGGGCGAAGGCGTTGCGGTCGGACAGGGCCTCCATCGCCATGGCATGCATCCGGTCGATGGCCGACGCCGAGATCTCGCCGGCATTGGACTGGCGGATGAGGTCGGGATCGGCATAGCGATCCTCGTCCGCCATGGCGTCGGCCTGATGGCGGCACCAGTTTTCGACCAGTTCGGCGCGGGACGGCGCGCGGAAGCCGATGGAATAGGTCATGCAGTCGCCGCCCACCGCCACGCCGTCATGGGCGAAGCAGGGCGGGACATAGAGAATGTCGCCGGGTTCGAGGATATGATCCTCCGTCGCCTCGAAATCCGGGATCAGGCGCAGGTCGTCATGCGGCAGCAGCGGCGTCGCGGAATCGCATCGCGGGCCGACGCGCCAGCGCCTTCTGCCCAGGCCCTGCACCAGGAACACGTCATATTGGTCGAAATGCGGCCCGACGCCGCCTCCGTCGGTCGCATAGCTGACCATCACGTCGTCGATGCGCCAGTCGGGTATGAAGCGGAAGGGTTGGATCAGCGCCGCGACATCGGGCGCATGATGGTCGACCGCCTGCACCAGCAGCGTCCAGGCGTCGCGAAGTTCGGTGAAGCGATCCTCCGGCAGCGGGCCGCTTTCCATGGCGAGCCGATCCGCCTGCCGGGTAATGAGGCGCGATTCGACGCCCTCCTCGCAGGCGAGGCCGGCCAGCTCGTCGGGCGCCAGCGGATTGCGCCATGCGCTCCACGGGTTGCGGATCAGCAGCGGGCGCTTCTGCCAATGGTCGCGCAGGAACAGGTCGATGTCGAAACGGGCGAGGTGCATGCCCCGCCCATGCGCCGTCCCGCGCCCGCTGTCAAAAGATCGGTCGAACCCTTCGGCCCGCCCGGTCAGACGGCCCAGTTGAGATAGAAGTCCTTGAGCGCATGGGCGTCATGCAGGGCGTTGTGCGGCATCCGGCTGTTGGACGCGGCGCTGAACCCCGCGCCGTTGATGAGTTCCAGGCGCAGCCCGTCCAGCCTGATCATCTCGGCCGGGCCGGTCACGAGCAGGGCGCAGAAATGGGCCAGGTCGTCGGGCCAGTCGGCGATGATCAGCGGATCGCGGTCATGCGCCAGATAGGCCTCCAGATGCTGGGCGGCCTCCACCCGGTTCAACTGATGGTCGACGCCCGGCGGCACGAAGCGCAGATAGGGGATCACATTCTTCTCCACCCAGGGGTGGATTTCGGCCGGCAGGGGGAGGGAGACGTAGAAATCCTGGTCCCCGATTTCGGGGACGAGCGCCAGGCTGATGAGGTCGCCGCCGAAGCCGTTGAATTCTGTATCGAGGAAATATCGCATCTCGCTCCTTTGACGCCGCGCTGCATTGCCGTAAAGCCCCCCGGCGGCGGACCCCGCCGGGAGAAAGTGGCATGCAGGCACGCGAATTCATCGGATCGGCGCAGGTTCCCGGCGGAGAGGAACTGACCCTCTATCGGCGGGGCGGGGATTTCATGATCGTGCTCGACCGCAACGAGTTGATGAGCAGCCGGATGAGCGGATCGGAGGAGGCGCTCGCCAATCTCAGTTGCGAAAGGCTGCGCGGCCGGGCGCGCCCGCATCTGCTGATCGGCGGTTACGGCATGGGTTTCACGCTGCGGGCGGCTCTGGCCGCGCTCGACGGCACGGCAACCGTCACCGTGGCGGAACTGGTGCCGGAGATCATCCAATGGGCGCGGGGACCGATGGCGGAACTGGCCGCGGAGTGCCTGGACGATCCGCGCGTGCGCCTGGTCCAGGCGGACGTGGCCGATGTGATCGGCGCGGCGCGGGGGCTGTACGACGCCATATTGCTGGACGTCGACAACGGGCCGGACGGGCTGGTGCGCCAGGCGAACGACCGCCTCTATTCGGCGCAGGGGATCGCGGCGGCCATCGCCGCGCTCAGGCCCGGCGGCATATTGGCGATCTGGTCCGCCGCGCCCGACGCGAGCTTCGCCCGCCGCCTGTCCCGCGCCGGCCTGGCCGTGGAGGAGGTCGCCGTGCGCGCCCGCAGCAACGGCAAGGGGCCAAGGCACGTCATCTGGTTCGCCGCGAAAAGGGCGTCCCGATAGCGGGCGCGGCGTCCGGATTGCGGCTCCAACGGACGTTCGGCTTCGGCCATCCCGCCCCGTCGGTGGTTCATGGGGAATTGTTCGCGGCGGGCGCATTGGGCGGCACGGCGCCCGATCCGCTGGTCGGCGGCGGAACGGCCGCGCCATTGCCCGGCGCGTCGTCCGCCCGGTTGATGGCTGCGCCGCCGAGGGCGTTCCGGTCGGAAGCCGGCTCGCCCGAACAGGCCGCGGCGAGCAGGCTGCCCGCCACCAGGAACATGCGGATCATCTTTTCCTCCTCCACAAGCATGCACTACCTTATCGCACGACCGGCCTTCGCGAGATGGCGAGCCGCAATGCCGCCTAATCCGCGGGGCGCATCGGTTCCCCCTCCGGCGGCATGGCGCCCTTGGGCGTGCGCGATGCGGGGTCGGGCGCCTCGATGCTGGAATGGACCATCAGGCCGACGATGGCGGCAAGGATCAACAGCATCGCCGCCAGCAGCAGGCAAAGGCCGAGCCTTCTTGGCCGCCCCTTCACCGCTTGCCATCGGCGCGCGGGTCCGGCCGTGCCGGCAGCTCGTCCAGCTTAGCCAGCAGATCCTTGAACAGGTCGTCATCCCTGATGGGAAAGTGCCGGCGGAATCCCTGGCCCAGAAGCTCAAGATCCCTCGCGGTCAGCAGGCCAATGGAAACGATCTTGTCCGACACGGCATCCTCCTTGCGGCAGGGAACTGCGGGGGAGCGCGCAAGTGCCAAGGATTCCGCCTCCGACATGAAATCTCTCGCCTGGGGCTACTTCCGACGCGGCGGCCATGACGGAGCGGACGTCCCGGCTATAGAAGCGGCGCGACCGGGGACGCGCGCCCGCCGGCGCTTTGCCGCAAGGCCTGGAGGTGGGCCTCGATCACCTTCGCGGCCAGTTGGTCGAGCGACCGGCCCAGCATCAGCCGGCCGGAAAGATGCAGCATCGTCATTCCGTGCAGGCTCGCCCAGATCCAGTGCGCCTGCTCCAGAACCTCGTCCCGATCCGCGTCGGGCATCAGTTGCCTGACCAGACCGGTCAGCAGGGTCCAGGACGCGGCGTCGCTCGACCCCTCCGGCCTGGCGGCCGTTTCCTGCTTGTCGGTTTCGAACAGCAGGCGGAATTCATGTTCCCGGTCGAGCGCGAAGCGCACATAGGCGTCGCAGGCGCGCCGGAACCGATCCTCCGCGCCGGAAATGCCGGCCGTCGCACGGTCGAGACAGGCCGCGAATTGCCGCCACACCTCCTCGCGCACATCGGCGATCAGGGCATGCTTGTCGGGATAGTAGCGATAGGCGGTCATGGCGCTGGCCCCGACCGCCGCCGCAAGGCCGCGCATGGACAGGGTCGACAGGCTGCCGGCCCGGATCATGGCATGGGCGGCGTTTCGAAAGATCGCCTGGGAGGAGGCGAACGCCTCCCCCCCCTGCCAGCGCGGGTGGCGCCCGTCCCCGGCGGTCATGCCGCGACCGTGCCGTGGGTCGGACCCCAGAGCCTTTTCGCAAGCGCGAGATAGGGTTGCGACACCGGCACGGTCAGGCCGTTGCGCAATTGCAGCCGCGCCGTGCGGCCGAAACGGTCGATCCGGACGACCGCGCTGCGCGACACCCACCAGGACCGATGGACCCGCTGGCCCTCCATGGCCGAGAGGCTGTCGAGCGCGTCGGCGAAGCGCATGAGGATGAGGGCGTTGCCCAGGGTCGTGTGCACGCGGACATAATGATCCTCATTGCCCAGGCATATGACGTCCCGCCCCAGTTCGGGCGGCAACCGTTCGAACAGCAGGCCGTCCGTCGCGGGGGCGTGCCGGGACGCGGCCTCTGCCGGCGGGTTCGGGATCGGCGGCGTCGCCGCTTCGACGGACCGTCCCGCCGGGAAGGGCGCGGAAGACAGTTTTTCCCAGAGGAACAGATAGGCCCCGCCGATGATCCATATCGCCAGGATCAGTTCGAACACTTCGCTGGGAACCGGGGTCCACGTCCCCTCCGACATAGAGGCGGCGGCGGTGACGAAGAACATCGGCACGGAGGTGATCGCCGTTCCCAGCGCCACGCGATGGACCATGGAACCGGCGGCGAGCGGGGGCCAGGCCCGCAGAAGAGGCATCGTCACGGCGGCCAGCCCATATTGGACGAGGAAGATGACGGTCCAATAGCCGACCCGCGCGAACGGTTCGAAATCATGGGAACCGAAGGCGCCGAGCCAGGCGAGCGTGGCCGCGAACAACAGCGCGATTCCCGCCAGCAGGCCGTGCCGCTTCGCCCAATCCTCGACATGCAATTTCGCGAAATCATGCATCGTGAATGTCCATTTGCCGTGCGTACAGTGTAAATTTACGAAGTAAATTGTGCAAGTGCGAATATCGCTTTGCCCGCAAATCCCTTCCCCCATTAGCCGGGTGGGGCACCGGCGGCATCGTGCCGTCGCCCTGGAGATTGCGCATGAAACGACTTGTCATCGGGCCCCTCCTGGCCCTGTTCACCATCGCCTCCGCCCCCGCGGCCGCGCAGGAGGCGCTCGGCGATACGGCGGAGAGCGGCCGCAAGATGGAGGACGGGCGTGAAGGGAAGGGGCCTACGGGCTTCATCGCGCTCGGCCCCGGCGCCACGCCCGCCTATGACGGCGCCAAAAGCTATCAGCTCATTCCCTTCGGCATAGCCGACCTGCGCTGGAAGGGGATGGAGTTCGAACTGCGCGGGCTGCGCGCCCGCCTCGACCTGCTGGGCGACAGCCCGGTGCAGTTCGGCCCGGCGATCAACCTGCGGTTCAAGCGCAACAGTTCGAGCGACGGCGACGGACGAGTGAAGCTGCTGGACGATGTAGGACAGGCTGTCGAGCTGGGCGGGTTCGTCGGCTATCGCTTCGGCGGCGATGAAAAGGGGCAGGGGGAGGTCGCCGTCGACCTGACCGTGCTCAAGGACGTCAATGACGGCCATGACGGCCTGGTGGCGACCGCGCAGCTTTCCTACGCGGCCTATCGCGGCGGTCGGGTTTTCGTGAATGTCGACGCGCAGGCCAATTATGGCGACGGCAAATATATGCGCAGCTATTTCGGCGTCACGGCGGAGGAGTCGCTACGGTCCGGCCTTGCCGCCTATCGGCCCGGCGGCGGCCTTCGCGACGTCGGCGCGGGCGCGACCCTGGGTTATCGGCTCAGTCGGCGGTGGGGGCTGATCGCGCGGGCCGGCGCCAACCGTTATCTTGGAGACGCCGGCGACAGCCCGATCGTCGAGGAGGGATCGAAGGTGCAGGCCATTGCCGGCCTCGCCCTCTCCTTCAGCTTCTGATCCCTGGGATCGCAAGCGCCGCCTTCATTCCTGCCGAAGTGGCCCGATGACCGATCATTCCCCCGCAGGCCTGCCCGCCATGGATGTGCGGGCGGGCCGTCTCATGGCCGTCGCGGCGGCCCTCGCCGCCTTGCTGCTGCCCGGCTGCGGCGCGGCGCGGCGCGACGAGGCGGAACCGGCCCCCACGGCCGTCCGCGTCGCTCTCGCCGCGCCGGCTTCCGCGCGACAGGGGGTCAGCGCCTCCGGCACGGCGGCCTATGAGCGGCAATCCACCCTGTCCTTTCGCGTCGGCGGCGTGATTTCCCGCCTGACGGTCGACATGGGGAGCCGCATCCGCGTGGGTCAGCCGCTGGCCCGGATCGCCGGCACCGACATCCAGCAACAGCTCGCTTCGCGGGATGCGGAGCTGGCCCGCGCCACGCGCACCCTGGCGCGGCTGGAGGCGCTCGCGCAGAGCGGGTCGGTCGCGTCGGCGGCGGTTCAGGACCAGCGCGACACGGTGGAACAGGCGAGGGCGGCGGCGGCGGCGGCGCGTTACGACCAGCAATCGGCAACGCTCGTCTCGCCCTTTTCCGGCGTGGTGCTGGAACGCCTGTCGCAGCTTGGCGAAACGGTCGGCGCGGGACAGGCGATCCTGCGGGTCGCGGACTATGACAGCCCGCTCGTCATCAGGGTGCCGCTGGCGGAACGGGATGCCGAGGGCATCGCCATCGGCACGCCTGCCGAAGTCCGTTTCGAAGGGCGGCAGGCGCTGCCCGGACGGGTCGCGAAAAGCCAGCCGCTGGTCGACGGCGCGACGGGCACGCGCATGGTCGAGGTCCGGTTGCCGTCGGGCGGCCATGGGCAAAGCGGCGCCATCGCCTCCGTCCGTTTCCCGTCCTCCGCCGCCCCCGCGCAACCTTCGCTGGCGGCCGTCCCCGCCGAAGCCTTCGTCCCCCGATCGGGCCGGGAGGGGGGCGTCTTCACCGTCGGCGCGAACGGCCGGGCCAGGTTCGTCCGCCTGCGGCTGGTCCGGTTCGAGGCCGACGATGCGGTCGTGGCCGGCCTGTCCCCCGGCACGCGCGTCGTCACGGCGGGAGCGGGCTATCTGAAAGACGGCGATCCTGTCCTTGTGGCGGGCGGGAACTGAGAGATGGGCTTCAACCCCGCCGCCTTCCTCATCCGGCGCAGCCGCCTGACCCTGGTCCTGACAGGCTTGGCGCTGGCGGTCGGGATTGCCTCCTGGATCAGCGTCGCGCGGTCCGAAGACCCGCAATTCCCGGTTCCGGGCATGAGCATCCGCATCGCGATGCCGGGGGCCACGCCCGCCGATCTGGAGCAGCTGGTGATCAAGCCGGTCGAAAATGCCCTCTACGGCATTGACGACCTGAAGGACGTGCAGGCCAGCGCGACCGACGGCGCGGCGACGATCCAGGCCGAATTCGACTGGTCCAGCAGCGCCGAGCGCAAATATGAGGAGGTCGTCCGCGAGGTCACGGCCCTGCGGCCGACGCTGCCCGACGGCGTCACGCGGCTGGACGTCGTCCGCAACCGGACCAGCGAGACGGCGATTTTCCAGGCCGCCCTGGTCAGCGACCGGCTGCCGATGCGGCGGCTGGAGAAATTCGCCGACGACATGGGGGAGGATATTGCCCGCATTCCCGGCGTGCGCCGGGCGGAATATTGGGGCGCGCCGCCGATGGAGGTGCGCGTCGCGATCGATCCGGGCCGCCTCGCCGAACTGCGCCTGCCCGCCTCGCTGGTCGTCGACGCGCTGAAGCGGGCCAGCGACGAGGCGCCCGTCGGATCGGTCAATGCGGGGCAGCGCCGCCTGATCGTCCGGACCGGCGGCGCCTTTCGCTCGCTCGACGATGTGCGGCGGGTTCCGGTCCTTTCCCGCGAGGGGGCGGTGGCGCGCATAGGCGACCTGGCGCGGGTCGAATGGGCGAGCGGGGAGCCGGAGCATGTCGTCCGCTTCAACGGCCGGCGTGCCCTGCTGCTTACCGCCACGGCCAAGGAGGGCGTGGACATCGGCGTCCTGACCCAGGCGATCCGGACGGAACTGGCCCGTTTCGAGCGGATGGTCCCCGGCGGCGTCAAGCTCGAATATGGCTTCTTCCAGGCCAGCAATGTGGAGCGGCGGCTGAACGGCCTCTACCGGGATTTCCTGCTGGCGCTGGCCATCGTCTCCATCACGCTGCTTCCGCTGGGGCTGCGCGCCGCCGGGGTGGTGATGTTCGCCATCCCGCTGTCGCTGCTTGCCGGCCTTGCCATCCTGCAGGCGCTGGGGTTCGGGCTGAACCAGCTTTCGATCAGCGGTTTCGTGCTTTCGCTGGGGCTGCTCGTCGACGACAGCGTCGTGGTGGTCGAGAACATCACGCGCCGCCAGCGATCCGGCGAGGACCGCGTCACCGCCGCCATGGAGGGTTCGCGGCAGATATTGCTGGCGGTCGCGGGGTGCACGGCCTGCCTGCTGCTCGCCTTCCTGCCGCTGCTGGCGCTGCCGGAAGGGTCTGGCGCGTTCATCCGCTCCCTTCCCGTCAGCGTGATCGCCACGGTTTCCGCATCCTTCGTCATCGCGCTCACGATCATTCCCTTCGTCGCCAGCCGGGTGCTGCCCGCGCGCGAGGATGAGAAGGGCAATCGCATGCTGGCGATGATCGAGCGGGGCATCCATCGCTTCTACGCGCCCGTGCTGCATCGCGCGCTCGACCGGCCCGGGCTGGCGCTGGCGCTGCTGGGCGGGCTCTGCCTGTTCATCGCGCCGCTGATCGCGGCCATCGGGACCAGCCTTTTCCCGCCGGCCGACACGCCGCAATTCCTGGTCCGCATCGAACTGCCGCAGGGGGCTTCGCTGCCCGCGACCGACGCGGTCCTGCGCCAGGTCGAACGGCGGCTCGCGCGGGCGCCGGAGGTGGAATGGTTCGCCGCCAATCTGGGCCGGGGCAATCCCCAGATCTATTATAATGTCCGCCAGCATGATCCCGACCCTGCCTTCGCGGAGGTCGCGGTGTCGTTGCGCGACGGCCGGCCCGCCCATTCCGCCCGGCTTCTTTCGGACCTGCGGCGGGAGTTCGCCGCCTTTCCCGGGGCGCGCATCACCGTCCTGGGCTTCGTTCAGGGTCCGCCGATCGCCGCCCCCATAGAAATCCGCATCGCCGGCGAGGATCTCGCTACCCTGAGCGCCCTTGCCCGGCGGGCGGAGGCGGCCATGGCCGGCACGCCGGGCATCCGCGACGTCGACAATCCGGTCCGCCAGGACCGCGCCGACCTGGCGCTGGGGATCGACGAGGCGAAGGCGGCTGCGCTGGGCGTCCCGGCGGGCGCCGCCCGACAGGCCGCCCGGCTGGCGCTGGACGGCGAATTTTCCGGCCGCCTTCGCGATGCGGAAGGGGACGACTATCCCGTCCGCGTCAGGCTGCCCATGGCGCAGCGCAACAGGGTCGAGGCGCTCGACCGGATCCATGTTCCGTCCGTCGACGGCCGGGCGGTGCCGCTTCGCGCCCTTGCCGATCCCGGCATGGAAACGGGACCGGCGCGCATCGAACGCCATGATCGCGAACGATCCGTCACCCTGACGGCCTATGTCGGGGCAGGCCATCTGACGGGGGCGGTGACGCAAGCCGCGCTCGACCGGGTGCGCGGGGCCGTGCGCCTGCCGGCGGGCTACACCATCGCGCTTGGCGGCGAAGCGGAGGAGCAGGAAAGCGGCAATGCGGGGATGACGGCGGCGGCGATCGTCGCCTGCCTCGGCATATTGGCCGTGCTGGTCATGGAATTCGGGCGCTTCAGGCTCGTCGCGGTGGTGGCCAGCATCATACCGCTCGGCCTGCTCGGCGCCGTCCTGGCGCTGTGGCTGACGGGCAATTCGCTGAGCTTCACGGCGATGATCGGCCTGATCGCGCTGATCGGCATAGAGATAAAGAATTCGATCCTTCTCGTCGATTTCACCGAACAGTTGCGGGGGCAGGGGATCGCCATGCGCGAAGCGATCGAGCAGGCGGGCGAGATGCGCTTCCTGCCCGTGCTGCTCACCTCCGTCACGGCGATCGGCGGGCTGCTGCCGCTGGCCATGGGCGGATCGGGGCTGTACGGCCCGATGGCGGTCGCGATCATCGGCGGCCTGATCGCCTCCACCCTGCTGTCGCGGGTGGCGACGCCGGTCGTCTATCTCCTGCTCGCCCGGACGGGAGAAGCGTCGTGACGACGAATCGGTCGCTGGCCGCCCTGATCGGCCTTGCCCTGCTGGGCGGCTGCGCCGCGGGCACGGAGTATCGACGGCCGGCCTTGCCGCTGCCGGCCGCCTTTCACAATGCTCCCCTGATCGTGGAGCCGGGCGGCAGGCCCTGGTGGCGGGATTTTGCCGACCCCATGCTGGACGGTCTGGTCGCGCGCGGCCTCAAGGGCGGCTTCGACGTGGAGGCGGCGATGGCGCGGGTCGACCAGGCAAGGGCGGCCGCCGGGTCGGCGCGGGCGGCGCGGATGCCGTCGGGATCGCTGGACGGTTCCGCGGTCCGGACGCGCCAGTCGCTGAGGGCCGGGCTGGGGCAGATCGCCGATTATGTCCCGGATTTCGACCGGACGCAGGACAGTTTCGAACTGGTCGGCGGGGCAAGCTGGGAACTGGACCTTGCCGGCGGGCTGAAGCGCGGGCGGGAAGCGGCCGTCGCGGAACTGGAGGCGGCCGTCGCCGACAGCCAGGCCGTCCGCCTCACCGTGGCGGCGGAGATTGGCGACGCCTATATCCTCCTTCGTTCTGCGCAGCGCAGGCGCTCCATCGCCGTCGATCAGGCGGCGGCGGCGCAGAAGCTGGAAAATATCGTCCGCGCCCGCTTCGTCCATGGCGCGGCTGCCCGTTTCGAACTGGACCAGTCCCGCGCCTCCACCGCCGCGATCAGCGCCGGGATCGCCGAGTTCGACCAGGCGGCGCAGGCGCAGTTGGCGCGGCTGGCGGTGCTGGCCGGCGGCCTGCCGGATTCGGTTGTCCAGGCGCTGGAGAGGCCGGAGCCGGTGCCGGTCGCCGGTTTCGCGGCCATGGGGCTGCCCGCCGATCTGATGCGGCGCAGGCCGGATCTGGTCGCTGCCGAGCGGCGCGTTGCTGCCGGCCATGCGCGGCTGGGCGTCGCCCTTGCCGAATATTATCCCAAATTCACCCTGTCGGGCCTGCTGGGTTTTCAGGGCAATGACGCGGGCAGGCTCTTTTCCGGCCCGGCGAGCGTGGTGCAGGGCGGGTTGGGCCTGCGCTGGCGGCTTTTCGACTTCGGCCGGGTCGATGCGGAGGTCGCACGGGCGAAGGGCGCGGAGCGGGAGGCCATCGCCCAGTTCCGCAATGCCGCGCTGCGCGCCGCCGAGGATGTCGAACGCGCCGTCGTCGCCTGGCGGACCGCCAGAGAGCGCGAAGCCGTCCATGCCGAAGAGGTCCGGGCCGCGACCGCGGCCTGCGACGCGCTGGATCGCGCCTATCGGGCGGGCCATGTTTCGCTGGCCGAACTGGTCGAGGCGCAGCGCCGGGTTCTCCAGGCGGCCGACGCGCTTGCGCTGGCGCAGGGAGACGCCGCGCGCGCGACGGTTGCCGGATGGCGGGCGTTCGGCGGCTGACGCGGCGGGTCCGGCGGACATCGGGGTCGGCTTCCCCGCAACTCGTCCCATCCGTCCGGAACCAACGGTTGAGTGCCGGTCGTTCATGGGATAAGGGCTGGCCGTCCGCGCACCAACGGATCGACCCTCAGGCGCCGCCGGAGAAAAGGTCGGCAATCAGGAAGCGGGCATCCGCCGCCGCGCCATGATGAGGACATAGAGGGACAAGTGATAGTTTCCATATTGGCCCTGGCTTGCGCCGGCAGCGCACTGGCCGCCGTCGTCGCCCAATGGATGCCCAAGGCCCTCTTGCCCGCGCTGGTGCTGGAAATCGCGTTCGGGATCCTGGTCGGCCCGCATGGCCTGGGATTCCTGTCGCCCGGTCCCTCGATGGAGCTGTTCGCCCAGATCGGGCTTGCCATACCCATGGTGATCGCGGGGCTGGAGGTCGATTTCGGCGCGTTGCTGGCCCGGCCGCAGGGGGCGCAGCGGGTGAGGCCGCTCATCCTGGCCATCCTCATATCGCTGCTGACCCTTGCCATGGCCGGCCTTGGCGCCTGGCTGCTGCTCGACCCGGGGACGCCCCTGGTGCACCTGGCGATCTATGCCGCGATCCTTTCCACCAGCTCGGTCGGCATCGTCGTGCCGATGATACAGGAAAAGGGCATCGCCAGCGACATATACGGGCAGACGATCCTCTCGGCCGCGCTGCTCGTCGACTTCTTCGCGATGATCGCCATTTCCGCCCTGGCCGGGATCGTCGTCAGCGGCAGCGCGCAGGGCGCCTTGGGCAGCCTGGCGCTTGTCGCCATCGCCGTCCCGGCGATCCGACTGCTGCCCAGGCTGCTGGCGCGGGTGCCCGCGGCGCGGCTGGACAACCGGACCAGCCTGCCCTTCGTCAGGCTCAGCCTGGCGCTGCTGTTCCTGACGGCCTGGCTGGCGGAGATGCTGAATTCGCAACTGGTGCTGGCGGCGTTCCTCGCGGGATTGCTGCTGGGGCAGATCGTTCCGCGCGGCAGCCACCGGCGCGAGCGGCTGGAGGTCATCGGCTATGGCTTCATCGTGCCCTTCTTCTTCATCAATGTCGGCCTGAAATTCGATATTCCCGCGCTGTTGGGATCGCCCAAGACCCTGTGGCTGGTGCCGGGCTTCGTGGCGGTCGCCTTCGCCAACAAGATCATCCCGTCGCTGCTGCTGGTCCCGATCCACGGCCGCAGAAAGGCGATGGCCGCCGGCATATTGCTGAGCGCGCGCATCAGCCTGATCGTCGCGGCGTCGGACATCGCGACCCGGATCGGCGTGCTCGACACCGCGACCAACGCGGCCATGGTGCTGGTCGCGATCATCAGCGCGGCGCTCGCCCCCATCCTGTTCAACATCCTCGCCGCGCCGCACAGGCAGCCGCCGATGCGCGTCCAGGCCTGAACGGGCCTTTTCCCCTTCGGCGCGGACGGGGCAGAGGCAAAAGAAAAGAGAGCGTCTCCGCTTCCTGCGAAAACGCTCTCCCCCCCGCCGTTTGGCGGCGCCTGTCTGATTTCGGATCAGGCCGACCGGATCGGGATTCCCGTCCGGGCGCGAACGAAATCGATGTCGAGATCCGACGCCAGTTCCTGCACGATCAATTCGCCGCGATCCCGATCCAGCACGAACCGGCCGAAGTCGGAAATGATGGCGTCGACGACGCCCGTGCCGGTGAGCGGCAGGGTGCAGCGTTCGACGATCTTGGAATTGCCCGCCTTGTCGCTGTGGCTCATCACCACGACGACGCGCTTCACGCCCGCGACCAGGTCCATCGCGCCGCCCATGCCCTTGATCATCTTGCCCGGCACGGTCCAGTTGGCCAGGTCGCCATTGCCGGCAACCTCCATGGCGCCCAATATGGCAAGGTCGATATGCCCGCCGCGGATCATGGCGAAGCTGTCGGCCGAGCTGAAGAAGCTCGACGTGGGCAAAGTGGTCACCGTCTGCTTGCCCGCGTTGATGAGGTCCGGGTCGACTTCATCCTCATAGGGAAAGGGACCGATGCCCAGCAGGCCGTTCTCCGACTGGAGAACGACCTCTATGTCGGCGGGCACATAATTGGCGACCAGCGTCGGAATGCCGATGCCCAGGTTCACATAAAAGCCGTCCTGCAGCTCGCCGGCGGCGCGGGCCGCCATTTCCTCACGTGTCCAGGGCATCAGGCCTTCTCCTCCGTGCGGGGACGCGTGGTCCGGAATTCGATTCGCTTCTCATAGGACGGTCCCTGGATCACGCGATCGACATAGATGCCAGGCGTGTGGACCTGGTCGGGGTCGAGCGCGCCGGCCGGGACGATCTCCTCCACCTCGGCGATGGTGATCTTGCCGGCGGTCGCCATGTTCGGATTGAAGTTCCGCGCCGTCTTGCGATAGACGAGATTGCCCTCCGGATCGGCTTTCCAGGCCTTCACGATGGAAACGTCGGCCCGCAGCCACGTTTCGCGCACATAGAGCGACCCTTCGAATTCCTCGACGGGCTTGCCCTCCGCGACGACGGTTCCCACGCCGGTCTTCGTGTAGAAGGCCGGAATGCCCGCGCCGCCCGCGCGTATGCGTTCCGCCAGCGTGCCCTGCGGATTGAGCTCCAGTTCGAGCTGGCCCGACAGATAGAGTTCCGCGAACAGCTTGTTCTCCCCGATATAGGAGGAGACCATCTTGCGGATCTGGCCGTTGTTGAGCAGCGTCCAGAGGCCGAAGCCGTCCGCGCCGCAATTGTTGGAGATGACGGTGAGTTCCTTGACGCCGTTCCGCAGCAGGCCGGCGATCAGATGTTCCGGATTGCCCGAAAGCCCGAACCCGCCGGACATGATGGTCATCCCGTCGAAGAGAACGCCCTCAAGCGCTGCATCAGCGTCGGGAAATATCTTGCGCTTTGCCATAATAATCCCTATTTGTCCGATTATCGGATAAAAACGCCAATATTCGTTTAAGCGCAAAAGGTCAATGCCCATGGCTGACGACAGCCAAGCCGCCGATCCCAACTTCATGCTTTCGCTGGCGCGGGGCCTTGGCGTGCTGCGCGCTTTCGAGGGGCAGTCCTCGCTCAGCATCACGGAAGCGGCGCGGCTGAGCGGGCTGAACCGGCCCAGCGCCGGCCGCTGCCTGCACACGCTGACATGCCTTGGCTATGTTCGCGAGCGGGACGGGCGCTATTCGCTCACGCCCAAATTGCTGCCGCTGGCCGCCGGGTTCCTGACGTCGACCCCCCTGGCCAGCGCCAGCCAGGCGGTCGCCAACGCCTTGCGCGACAGCCTTCAGGAAACGGTGTCGGTCGGCGCGCTCGATCCGTCGGACCCGGGCCGCATCATCTACATCGCCCGCGCCGAGCGGAACCAGGTGATCGCCGCGCCGCTGATGGTCGGCAGCACCCTGCCCAGCCATTGCACGTCGATGGGCCGCGTCCTCCTCGCCTCGCTCGCGCCGTGCGAGACCGAACGGTGGCTGGCGCGCGCCGCCCTGGAGCCGAGGACCGAACGCACCATCGTTTCCCCCGATGCGCTCCGCACCGAACTGGTCGCCGTGGGCGAGCGGCGCTGGAGCCTGGTCGAGGAGGAACTGGAGGTCGGGCTGCGATCCCTGGCCGTTCCCGTCCGCGACCGCGAGGGGCAGGTCCTGGCGGCGCTCAATGTCGCCACCTTCTCCGACGCCCACAGCCGCGAGGATCTGATCGAGCGCTATCTTCCCGACCTGAGGGCCGCCGCCGGTCAGCTGGAGCGCGCCATCCAGAGCCATCGCCCCAATCCATAAACCCGCAATCCGTTGAATCTACAGGAGTTGACATCATGACATTGCGTCGAGCCGCCATCGTTTCGCCTCTTCGGACCGCCGTCGGGAAATTCGGCGGCGGCCTTTCCGCGCTGACGGCGGGGCAATTGGGCGCCACGATCATCAAGGCGCTGGTCGAACGCAGCGGGATCGATCCCGAACGCGTCGACGACGTCGTCTTCGGACATGGCTATCCCAGCGGGGAGGCGCCCAGCATCGGCCGCTGGTCCTGGCTGGCCGCCGGCATGCCCCAGAATGTGCCGGGCTTCCAGCTCGACCGCCGCTGCGGCTCCGGCCTTCAGGCGATCATCGAAGCGGCCATGATGGTTCAGACCGGCGCCGCCGACGTCGTGGTCGCGGGCGGCGCGGAAAGCATGTCCAATGTCGAACATTATTCGACCGCGCTGCGCAAGGGCGCGCGCATGGGCAGCCTCGAACTGCACGACCGGCTGACCCGCGCCCGCCTGATGTCGCAGCCGATCGAACGCTATGGCGTGATCACGGGCATGATCGAGACCGCCGAAAATCTCGCCCGCGACTATGGCATCACGCGGGAGCAGTCGGACGCCTATGCCGTCCGATCGCACCAGCGCGCCGCCGCCGCCTGGCGCGAGGGCAAGTTCGCTGACGAGATCGTGCCCGTCGCCGTGCCGCAGAAGCGCGGCGAACCCGTGATCTTCGATCGGGACGAGGGGTTCCGCGAGGATGCCTCGCTGGAGACGCTCGGCGGGTTGAAGCCGATCGAGGGCGGCGTGGTGACCGCCGGCAACGCCAGCCAGCAGAATGACGCCGCCGCGGCCTGCCTGGTCGTTGCCGAAGACCAGCTCGCGAAGCTCGGCCTGGAGCCGAGCGGCTGGTTCGTCGGCTGGGCGGCGGCGGGTTGCGATCCCTCCCGCATGGGCATCGGCCCGGTGGGCGCCGTCCAGCGGCTGTTCGCGCGCACGGGCCTGGGCTGGGACGACATGGACCTCATCGAAATCAACGAGGCTTTTGCGGCCCAGGTGCTCGCGCTGCTCAAGGCGTGGGAATGGGGCGAGGACGACAGCCGCCTGGACAAGCTCAACGTCAACGGCTCGGGCATTTCCCTGGGGCACCCGATCGGCGTCACCGGGGCGCGAATCGCCGCGACGATGCTGAACGAGATGCGCCGCCGCGATGCGCGCTACGGTCTGGAGACCATGTGCATCGGCGGCGGCCAGGGTCTCGCCGCCATCTTCGAGCGGTCCTAAGCGGGTTTCAAGCGGCAGGCTGGCTCCCGCCCCTTCGACAGGCGCGGGACAGGCCTTTCCGCGCGATGCTCCAGGCTGTGAACCGACGCGGCCGGCGAAACCCACCGGCCGCGGCTCGGGAATGGATGATCTGAAGGCGCGGCCTTGGGCGCCCTGCGCCGGCCGCCCCACCGCGCCGCATCCTGTCCCGCCGCGCTTTTCCGCGCCCGCCGACGCTCCCATCCCCTTAGCGAACGCCCTGCCGGCGACCTCTCCGGGAATCCATCGCACGAATTTAGGTTGCAAAGTTAAACCATAAGGGCCTATGGGCTGCATGGTTGCAAAGTTAAACCTATCCGGCATTGGCCGGGGAGCGATGGAGAATAGGTGTGAGCGAATTGTTGGACCTGGCGATCGCGGCGCATGGCGGTTGGGACCGCTGGGAGCAGATCAATGAACTGAAAGCCCATTTCCATGCGGAGGGCACGGTCTGGCATGTGAAGCAGTGGCCCGGCGCCTATGCGGACATGCATTGCTCGATCTCCACGCGGAAGCCGCACACCGAATTCACGCCCTTCCTCAAGGAAGGGCAGCATTGCGTCTGGGAGCCGGACAGCACCGCCATCGTCGCCGACAGCGGCGAACTGATCGATAAGCGGGAAAATCCGCGCTCCTTCTTCGAAGGGCACAGCATTCCGACGCCGTGGGACGAACAGCATCTCGTCTATTTCACCGGCTATGCGATGTGGACCTATCTGACCACGCCGTTCCTGTTCAGGCTGCCCGGCTTCACGTCGGAAGAGGTCGAACCCTGGGACGAGAATGGCGAAACCTGGCGTCGCCTGAAGGTGACATTCCCCGAAGGCGTGCCCAGCCATTCCACCCAGCAGACCTTCTATTTCGATCAATCGGGCCTGCTGCGGCGCCACGACTACAGCGTGGAGATCATGGGCGGCACGACCAGCGCCAACTATGCGACCGATCACAAGGCGTTCGACGGCCTCATCTTCCCGACGAAGCGGCGCGTCTATGCCGCCGACGCGGACAACCGCCCGATCCTCGACCGGATCGCCATCGCCATCGACATATGGGACGTCCAGGCGGCCTGACCCGCATTCGAACCGGCCGCGTCCTCGCGGCCGGCAGAGCGGAACCGGGCCGAGCGCAGCGCAGGCCCATGCCGCCACGCAATCGCGTTCGGAACGCCGATCCATTCGCAACGGCGCGCGGACCGAACAGAAGAAAAAGGAAATATGCCATGGTGACCACCCATCGGATCGTCCTTGCCGAACGTCCGCAGGGCGCGGTGACGCCCGCCAATTTCAGGGCAGAGGACGCGCCCCTGCCGCCCATCGGGGACGGACAGTTCCTGGTCGGGGCGAATTATCTGTCGCTCGACCCCTATATGCGCGGCCGCATGGACGACCGGAAATCCTATGCCGCGCCGACGCCGGTCGGCGGGGTGATGGAAGGCGAGATCATCGGGACCGTGCTGGAATCCCGCCATCCGGGCTTTTCGGTCGGGGAACGCGTGGCCGGACGGCTGGGATGGCAGACGCACGCCATTTCGGACGGCACTGGCCTTGTGAAGCTGGACGACCGCTTCAAGCCGATCACCACCGCCGTGGGCGTGCTCGGCATGCCCGGTCTTACCGCTTATTCGGGGCTGCTGACCCTGGGCAAACCCCAGCCCGGCGAAACGGTCGTCGTCGCGGCGGCGACCGGCCCGGTCGGATCGCTGGTCGGCCAGATCGCCAGGCTCTATGGCGCCAGGGCCGTCGGAATCGCGGGCGGCGCGGAAAAATGCGCCTATGCCAAGCAGGAACTGGGCTTCGATGCGGTGGTCGACCATCGGTCCCCGACCTTCGCCGACGATCTGGCCGCGGCGTGCCCGGACGGCATCGACATCAATTTCGAACTGGTCGGCGGCGCCGTCTGGCAGGCCGTGCTGCCGCTGCTCAACAATTTCGCCAGGGTGCCGGTCTGCGGCCTGATCGCCCAGTATAACGGATCGTCCGGCGAACAGGTCGATCATCTGCCCGCCGCGATGCGGATCATCCTGTCGCGCAGCGTCATGATGCGGGGTTTCATCGTCGGCGAATTCTGGGACCAGCGCCCGAAGTTCCTGGACGAGGTCAGCCAGTGGATTTCCGAAGGGAAGATCCGGTTCCGCGAAGACATTGTCGAAGGACTGGACAACGCTCCGGCGGCGTTCATGGGCCTGTTGGAGGGACGGAATTTCGGCAAGCTCGTCGTGAAGATCGATTGACGCCGTCCCCTGCGGTTCGGGAAGGCGGCGACGACCAGGGCCTTCCCCGCCGATGTCTCCCCGGCGGCGTCGCGGGGAGGAACGCTCGACAAATCGGCGGAGTTGGTTTAACTTCAAAACCTTCCTGTGATGTTGGAGATGGCGATGAAGGGAAAGCGGACCAATCTCGGCAACGCCGATTGCGGCATTGCCCGTTCCCTTGAAGTGGTCGGCGACTGGTGGTCGTTGCTGATCGTGCGCGAAGCCTTCAAGGGAAGGGAGCGCTTCGGCGAGTTCCAGAAGGCGATCGGGCTGGCCAAGAACATATTGTCCGCGCGGCTGAAGAAGCTGGTCGAACATGACATCTTCCGGATCGAGCCGGACGCGGACAACGGCGTTGGCCACCGCTATGTCCTCACCGCAAAGGGAGAGGGGTTGTACGTCGTTCTCATGGCGCTGTGGCAGTGGGGCGAAAGCACATGCTTCAAGCCGGACGAGGCCCGATATGCGATGGTCGACCGCCAGAATGGCGAACCGCTGGCCAGGATCGAGCTGAAGGCCAGAGACGGGCGGGTCCTGGGGCCGCGCGACTTCGTGGCCTCGCGCATGGACGACAAGGCGGCCGCCTGACGCGGTTGCTGACGCCGGTCAGGAGGGGATCAGGCCGCTTCCCTGGAGGAAGAGTTCGCTCGTCCTGTCATACAGATCGCCGGCATCCGTCTTTTCGCCGAGCAGGCCCCTGAGTTCCAGACTGACGACGCCGTGCAGCGTCGCCCAGAGCATCTGGGAGAGTTGCCGGGCTTCGTCCCGCCGATCTTCCGGAAGGCAGGCCGCGACCGCCTCCCGCATGGCGCGGAATGTCGACCAGGCGCGCCGCCGGCTTTCCAGCGGCGCTTCATAGGCCCGGCCGAGGTCGCCGAACATGACATTGTAGAATGCCGGTTCCGCCAGCGCATAGGCGCGATAGGCCTTGCATATCGCCCGCAATCGGGCGACCGGCGCAGGTTCTGCCAGGCATTTTCCGAATTCGCGGCCCAAGCCGTCGAAACTGTGGATATACAGCGCGTCCAGCAGCCCCGCCTTGCCCGAAAAGCAGGTATAGATCATCTTGGTCGAGGCGTTGACGACCTCCGCGACGCGCCGGACCGTCAGCGCGGCTGGCCCTTCCTCGCTCAAAATGCGCGCGGCGGCGGCAAGGATGGCGGACCGCGTCTCGTCCCGATAGGTGGCGCGGACCTGTTGCAGGTCGACGCCACCTTCCCATCGGGCCGTGCCGGACGGCATGCGCCTATGCCGTTTCGAGCGCGTTCTGGACCGTTGCGCCCAGGGAGCGGCCCAGCCGGTCGGTGATGATCTGCTCGGCTTCGTTCATGATGCGGTCGACAAGTTCCTTCACGGTCGGCACGTCCCGGATCAATCCGACGACCAGCCCGCAACTCCATGCACCGACATCGACCTCGCCTTCAACCATTACCTTGGGATAGACGCCCGCGACCTGCTCGAAAATATCGTCGATCTTGATCGCGTCGCCCTTTTCCCGTTCGATCTGGCGGATCTTCTCCACGCCGGGATTGTTGAGCACGCGTTCGGTATTGCGCAGCGGCCGCATCACCAGCCGCGTATCGAGTTCCGTCGCCTCGACCAGCGCCCGTTTCACATTTTCATGGACCGGCGCGTCCTGGGTCGCGACGAAACGGGTTCCCATGTTGACGCCGTCGGCGCCCAGCGCCAGCGCCGCCACCAGGCTGCGGCCGTCGGCCATGCCGCCCGACGCGACGAACGGCACGGAAAGCGCCTCCGCCGCCAGCGGCAGCAGGATCATGTTGGGAATGTCGTCTTCGCCCGGATGGCCGCCGCATTCGAAGCCGTCGACGCTGACCGCGTCGCAGCCGATCCGTTCGGCCTTCAGGGCGTGGCGCACGGAGGTGCATTTGTGGATGACCTTGATGCCGGCCTGCTTGAACAGCGGCATATATTCTTCCGGGCTGCGCCCCGCCGTTTCCACGATCCGGATGCCGTTTTCGGCGATGACCTGGATATATTCGGCATAGGGCGGCGCGTTGAAGGTCGGCAGGAAGGTCAGGTTCACGCCGAACGGCTTGTCGGTCAGTTCCCGTGCCTTCGCGATTTCCTGCCCCAGCAGTTCAGGGGTGCGCTGGGTCAGGCCGGTGATCAGGCCCAGGCCGCCCGCATTGGAAACCGCGGCGGCGAGGGAGGCGAAGCCGACATAGTGCATCCCGCCCTGTATGATCGGATGTTCGATCCCGAACAGTTCCGTGATCCGCGTGCGCATTCCTAAGCTCCTTCGTCGTCTGCCCAATCCGGTAACAGTGTTACCAATGAAAACATCGTTGTTCAAGCGCGGACGGCAGGATTTAAAATTGGCTGAAAACAGTGCCTTGCGAGGAATCGATATGTCTGGCGGCGGCGGGGCGGTTCTGGTGGCCGCAACGCTGCGCATCGCCGATTCGGCCTGCCCAGGGCTTTTCCGCGCCTTGGCAGGAGTGCGGCGGAACATGATTGACATTGTAGAATGTGTAGATACACATAACGCAACGAGTCGGGATGCCGGAGTGGATCGAGTCCGGTTGCGTCGCTTCGTGAAAGGCAGTCAGCGGGAACCCCGTCGCTCCCTGCCGGGCCGTGTCGCCCGGCGGCGGTCGACGGGCCGTGCCGTTCAAGCCTGTGATTTCAAGGCAACCCATCGGTCGAATGGGCCCAGGAGGGGGATTGATGATGAAAATGCTCAAGACGGCGCTTTATCTGGCTGGGGCGGCTATTCTGCCCCATGCCGCCCATGGCCAGGCGGCCCCCGCCGACCAGGGCAATGGCCTGAACAGCGTCAGCGACATCGTCGTGACGGCGCAGAAGCGCGCCCAGAGCCTCAGCACCGTGCCGATGTCGGTGACGGCGCTGACCGGGGAGCAGCTTGCGGCGCGGGGGATCAACGATGTCCAGGATCTGGCGAAGGTCACGCCCGGCCTCAATTTCGTGCAGAGCGGCAGCGGCGTGCCGGTCTATTCGCTGCGCGGCGTGGGCTTCTACGACACGGCGGTGGGTGCGCGCCCGACCGTCAGCGTCTATGTCGACGAGGCGCCGCTGCCCTTTTCCGTGATGACGACCGGCGCCGCCTTCGACCTGGAGCGGGTGGAGGTGCTCAAGGGGCCGCAGGGAACCCTGTTCGGCCAGAACGCCACGGGCGGCGCGATCAACTATATCGCCGCGAAGCCCAGGGATGATCTGGGCGCGGGCGTGATGGCGAGTTTTGCGCGCTTCAACACGCTGGACGCGCAGGGCTATGTCACCGGCCCGCTCGCGCCGGGCCTCAACGCCCGCCTGGCGGTTCGCGGGGTGCGGGGCGACGGCTGGCAGCAAAGCTATACCCGCAACGACAGCCTGGGCCGCCAGCGCATGCTCCAGGGCCGGTTCCTTCTGGACTGGCAGGCGTCCGACCGCCTCAGGCTCTCGCTCAATCTCAACGGTTTCATCGACGATGGGGATATGCAGGCGGGCCAGCTCCTCGCCGTGGTTCCCTTGTTCGGCGCATTTGCCGGCACCATTCCGCTCGTCACCAACTATCCGCGCGCGCCCCAGACGCCGCGCGCCGCCGACTGGAACGCCAACACGCCCTACCGCAAGGACAACAGCTTCTACCAGGCGGTGCTGCGCGGGGATTACGAACTGACCGACGACATCACGCTGGTCTCGCTCAATTCCTACGCGCATATGAGCATGGACCAGCGGATCGACCTGGACGGAACGTCGCTGACGAACGGCGACCAGAGCATTCGCGGCCGCATCTCGTCCTTTTCGACCGAGGAGCGGCTGACCGGCAATTTCGGGCCAGCGACCGTCATACTGGGCGTCAACTATGCGCATGACAAGACGCGGGAGAATGCGATCTGGGCGACCTACTATTCCACCCAGAACAGCTTTTTCACGCCCCTGACCAACGACGTCGCCGCCGCGCCCTACGGCTATCAGGACTTCAACACCTATGCCGCGTTCGGCAATGTCGACTATGACATCGGCCGCCTGGTCACGCTGCACGCCGGCGCCCGCTATACCAAGGCGGACCTGGACTATGAGGGGTGCGGGCTTCCGGCCAACCAGAATTCGGCGGTCGGGCTGACACGGCTGTTCAACAATATCCGCGCCGCGGCCGGGCTGGGGCCGATACCCGTCATTCCGATGGACGGTTGCTCGACGCTGGACGCCAATCTCAACTATGCCAGCCATATCGAAGGGACGTTCAACGAGGACAGCCTGTCCTGGCGGGTGGGCGTCGACGTGAAGCCGGCCGAGCGCGTCCTGCTCTATGCGAATGCCAGCCGGGGCTACAAGGCGGGCAGCGTGCCCGTCCTTTCGGGCACCAGCGTCGACCAATATGTTCCGGTGAAGCAGGAAAGCGTGGTCGCGCTGGAGGCGGGGTTCAAGGCGTCGCTTTTCGGGCGGCTGGTCGACGTGACCGGCGCGGCCTTCAACTATGACTATTCGGACAAGCAGCTTCAGGGGCGCATCATCACGCTGATGGGGCCGCTGATCGCGCTGGTCAACGTGCCCAAGTCCCGCGTTCGCGGCTTTGAGGGGCAGGTCACGGTCTATCCGACCAACGGCCTGTCGCTGACCGCCGCGGCGACGTATCTGGACTCGAAGGTCACGTCCGACTTCATCAACTACACGATCATCGGCACGCGCCAGAACTTCAAGGGGAATGATTTTCCCTATACGCCCAAATGGCAGGTCAATCTGGACGGCGCATACCGCTTTCCGATTTCATCGCGGCTGGATGCCAATCTGGGCGTCAACTACAGCTACCGGACCAAGACCAATGCGGGCTTCGGCAACGAACCGCTGCTCTACATGAAGGATTATGGCGTGCTCGACCTGCGCGCCGGCTTCGGCGGCAGCGACGGCAATTGGCAGGTCAGCGTCTTCGGCCGCAACGTGACCAACAGCTATTACTGGACCAACGTCGCCAAGCTCTATGACGTCGTCCGCAGGCTGGCGGGGCAGCCCGCGACCTACGGCATCCAGATGAACTGGCGCTTCTAGGCCATGCGGAGCGGAACAGGCGTGCAGGCTTGCAAGGCCGCTCCGACCAAGGCGGGAGACGGGCGCGCCCGTTTCCCCGCCGCCATTTCCGGCACGCGGTCGGCGACCGCGTGCCGTCCGTTTTCAGCCAAGGGTCTTCGAGGGTTCGATGCAGGATAAATCCGTTCTCGTAACCGGCGCCGCTGGGGGCGTCGGAAAAGCCATTGCCAGGCGCTTCGCGGAGCAGGGCGCGTCCGTCCTCGTCACCGACATCGATGCGCGGGCCGCCGGCCAGGTCGCCGAGGCGATTGGCGGACAGGGCAGGGCGCGGGCGGCCACCCTGGACGTCGGCGACGCCGCCTCGATCGAATTCGCCGTCGCCTCCATCGTCGGATGGACCGGGCGGCTGGACGTGGTCGTGCATGCGGCGGGCATGTGGGCGGGCGGCACCGTGCTCGACATCGACGAAGCGCGGTGGACGCGGGTGCTGGAAGTGAACACGACCAGCGCCTATCTGATCGCCCGGCATTGCGTGCCCCATCTCCGGCAGACCAGGGGATCGATCATCAACATCGCCTCCGTCGCGGGGCTGAAGGGCACGCCGGGCGCGGTCGCCTACAACAGTTCCAAGAGCGCGGTCGTCGGAATGACGAAGTGCATGGCGCTCGATTTCGCGGCATCGGGAGTCCGGGTGAACTGCATCTGCCCGGGCGTGATCGACACGCCGATGGTGGATGCGGTGCTGGCGCATCATGGCGAGACGTTCACGCGGGAGGATCTCGCCCGGCGTCATCCGCTCGGTCGGCTGGGCACGCCGGAGGACATTGCCGGCGCGGCCAGTTTCCTGGCGTCCGACGACGCGTCCTGGATCACCGGAACCGCCCTTGTCGTGGACGGCGGCTCCATGGCCGGGGTCTGATCGCATGAGCGCAGCATCCCCCGCCATGGATGGACGGAGCGACGGGTCGATGACGATCCGGGGCGCGATCCTGGAAACGTCGGACGCGCCGCGGCCCTATGCCGACAGCCGGCCGATCCGGATCGGCACGCTGGACCTGACGCCGCCCGGCCCTGGCGAGATATTGGTCAAGGTCGAGGCGGCCAGCCTCTGCCATTCGGACCTGTCCGTCATCAACGGAAACCGCAGGCGCCCGCTGCCCATGCTGCTGGGACATGAATCCAGCGGGCGCGTCGTCGCCCTGGGGCCGGATGTCGACGACCTCGCCCTGGGACAGCGCGTCGTCCTCACCTTCATGCCCCGCTGCGGCGCCTGCGACGCATGCCGGACAGAAGGGCGCATTCCCTGCACCCGCGGCACCGCCGCCAACGGGGCGGGGACGCTGCTCGACGGCGACGTGCACCTCAGCGAATGCGGCCACCCCGTCCTCCACCATCTGGGGGTCTCCGCCTTCGCGGATCACCTGGTCGCGCATCGCAGTTCCGCCGTGCCGGTGGGCGACGACGTTCCGCCGGACGTGGCGGCGCTGCTGGGCTGCGCCGTGCTCACCGGCGGCGGCGCGCTCCTCAACGAGGCGCGGCCTACCGAGGCGGACGTGGTGGCGGTCATCGGCCTGGGCGGCGTCGGCATGGCCGCGCTCATCACCGCGAAGGCGCTGCGTCCGCGCCGGATCGTCGCGATCGACGCGCTTCCGGACAAGCTCGCCCTAGCCCGTTCGCTGGGCGCCGATGAGGCGCTGTCGCCGCAGGACGCCGTCGACCGGGGGATCAGGGCCGACATCGTCATGGAATGCGCCGGCCATCCCAAGGCGTTCGAAACCGCCTTCGCCATCACCGCGCCCGGCGGCACGACCGTGACGGTCGGCCTGCCCGCGCCCGGCGCCATGGCGCAGATATCGCCCTTGCAGGTGACCGCCGAGGCGCGCCGCATCGTCGGCAGCTATCTTGGTTCGTCGGTTCCCCGGCGTGACATTCCGTTCCTGGAAAGGCTGTGGCGCGAAGGCCGGCTGCCGGTCGAGCGGCTGATTTCGCGCCGCATCGGGCTGGAGGACATCAACGCCGCCTTCGACGCCCTGGCATCGGGCGACCAGCTTCGCCAGGTCATCATGTTCGATGCCTAGTTCACGGCCCGGTTCACGCGCCGCCACGCATATGCCGCAGGTTCGCGGCCAGAGAGGAAAGACCATGTCCGCCAACCCCATCGACCATGCAGATGCGTTCGACACCTATCTTCCGATCGACATCGACGATGCCGAACTGGAGCGTATATTGGAGAAGGCGGAACTGCCCGCCCTGCTGGCCGCGCTGGCGAAGCTGACGGGCGACACGTCGCTGGTTCCCCCATCGCTCAAGCCGCCGCATACGCGCAAATCCTTCATCCCGATGCCGCAGGGCGGCCTTGACGAAGCACAGCAGAAGGAAGCGAGGCGGCTCGCCTTCGACGCGATCAGGCGGTATCGCGACGGCGAGATCCAGACGCCCGGCCACACCGACGATGCGGAGCTGCGGGCGATCGTCAGCTTCCTCATCACCCGCGATTTCGACGATTACCGGGATCTTCTGATCCATGAGGTGGCCGACCATGACGTGGGCGCGCCCCAGTGGACCCTGTCCGAACTCGATCCCGACCGGCCGTTCAAGGTGCTGATCATCGGCGCGGGCATCACCGGCGTCGTCGCCGCCTATCGCCTCAAGCAGGCCGGGGTGGAGCATGTCGTGCTGGAAAAGAATCCAGAGATCGGCGGGACATGGTGGGAAAACACCTATCCGGGCTGCCGTCTCGACACGTCGAACTATGCCTATAGCTTCAGCTTCGCGCAGAAGACCGACTGGCCGCAGAAATTCTCGCGCCAGTCGGAGATCCAGGACTATGTCCTGAAAGTGGCGCATGACTATGGCGTGCGCGACCGCATCGTCTTCAATACCCTCGTCCGATCGGTGATCTATGACGAGGAAGCGGGCGAGTGGGAGGTGACGGCCATCACCGACGGGGAGGTCAGGGTCCACCGCGCCAATGTCGTCATCAGCGGCACCGGCCAGCTCAACTCGCCCAAGCTGCCCAATATCGAGGGCATGGACAGCTTCGCGGGCGCAAGCATGCATTCCGCCCGTTGGAACCATGACGTAAGCCTGAAGGGCAAGCGGGTGGCGATCATCGGGACCGGCGCCAGCGCCTATCAGATCGCGCCGGCGATCGCCGACGAGGTCGGCAAGCTGGAGGTGTTCCAGCGCAGCGCGCCCTGGCTGTTGCCCACGGCCGACTATCTGGACGACATCAGCCCGGAACTGATGTGGCTGTTCCGGCACATTCCGGGCTATGCGCGCTGGTATCGCTTCTGGCAGTTCTGGCTGGCGACGGAAGGCCGGATGCCCACCGTCACCGCCGATGAAGGCTGGAACGAAGAGGGTTCCATCGGCGCCATCAACCATGCCTTCCGCCAGGAACTGGAGGCCGAATTCCGCCGCCAGCTCGCCGACAGGCCGGACCTGATCGACAAGGTCATTCCCACCTATCCGGCGGGGGCCAAGCGCCTGTTGCGCGACAATGGCCAATGGTCGGCCACGCTGCGCAAGCCGCACGTCGACCTGGTGACCGAAGGAATAGAGCGGATCGTGCCCGAAGGCGTCGTCACGGCGGACGGCGTGCTGCATGAGGTGGACGTCATCGCCTATGCCACCGGCTTCCGCGCGGACGAGTTCCTGGCCGACATGGAGGTGCGCGGGCGCGACGGCGTGGAGGTGCACGAATATTGGGACGGCGATCCGCGGGCCTATGCCACCATGACGGTGCCGGGCTTCCCCAATTTCTTCATCTGCGGCGGTCCCAATTCGGCCGTGGCGGCGAACGGCAGCGCGATCTTCATAGTCGAATGCAGCATCGAATATATATTGGAGTGCATCCGCACCCTGGTCGTGAAGCGGCTGAAGGACATGGAGCCTACCGACGCCGCGACCGATGCCTTCGTGGGGAAGATCGACCGCGCCAACCGGGCGCGGGCATGGGGCGCGGAAGGCGTCACGAGCTGGTACAGGAACAAGACCGGCCGCGTTTCCGCCGTCTGGCCGTTCGAACTGCTGGAGTTCTGGAACATGACGCGCGGGCCGGCCGAGGGCGATTATCGCTTCACCCCCTTGGGCGAGCTGACGACGCAGGCGGCGGAATGAGCCGCCTGACGGGGAAGACCGCGCTGATCACGGGCGCCGCCCGGGGCCTGGGCGCGGCCTATGTCCGCCGCTTCGTCGCCGAGGGCGCCAGGGTTCTGGTCACCGACGTGATCGACGAGGAGGGCCGGCTGCTGGCCGAGGAGATGGGCGCCGATGCCGCCGACTATCTCCGCCTGGACGTGTCCTGCGGCGAAAGCTGGGGGGCGGCGGTTGACCGATGCGTCGAACGGTTCGGCAGGATCGACATATTGGTGAACAATGCGGGCGTGGGCGGGGGTGGCGCGCTGGAAACCACGTCCGACGACCAATGGGAAAGGCAGATCGCCGTCAATCTGGGCGGCGTCTTCTACGGCATGCGCGCCTGCATTCCGCGCATGGCGGCGGCCGGCGGGGGATCGGTGATCAACATCTCCTCGATCAACGGCGTCAGGGGCAATCGCGAACGTTACGGCTATGTCGCCTCCAAATTCGGGGTCATCGGCCTCACCAAGGCGGCCGCCCTCGACTTCGCGGCGGCGGGCGTCCGGGTGAACGCGGTGCTGCCCGGCATGATCAGCACGCCCATGACCGCGGGATTGAAGGTCGACACGTCGCTTATCCCGCTGGGACGGCCGGGGGGCATGGACGAAGTGGCCCAGGTCGTCGCGTTCCTCGCTTCGGATGAAGCATCCTATGTCACCGGCGCCGAATTCCTGGTCGATGGCGGCGTCGTGCAGAAAGTGGTTGGACAATGACAGAGGCAATCGAACTTCGCGTCCCCCTGGAACCGGGGGCGCAGGGCGTCGTCGATCAATATCGCGCGGCGGCCCTGCCTCCGCTCGAACAGGGCACGGCGCAACAGGCGCGGGAAGGCTATCGCGCCACGTCGCTGCGCGCAGGCTTCGAACCGGAACGCGATGTCCGCGCCAGGGATCTGACGATCGGGGCGGGCGGCAATCCGCTGCGGACGCGGATATACGAGCCGGAGGGGGCGATCGGGCCGCGCCCGCTGATCGTCTACCTGCATGGCGGCGGCTGGGTCATGGGGGATCTGGACACCCATGATTCCACCTGCCGGCTGCTGGCCAGGCAGGCGGGCGCGATCCTGGTCGCGGTCGACTACCGGCTGGCGCCCGAACATCCCTTTCCCGCGGCGGTGGAGGACGCCGTCGCCGCGCTGCGCCATGTGCCTGAGGCGGTGGCCGGGCTGAGCATCGAAACGGCGGGGCTGGCCGTTGCGGGCGACAGCGCGGGCGCGACGCTGGCATTGGTCGCGGCGCTCGCGCTGAGGGACGAAGCGACGCCGTCCGCGCTGGCCCTCTTCTATCCCGCGGGCGACATGGGCCGCAGAACCGCGTCGATGGACGAATTCAGCAGCGGCTATCCGCTTACATCCTCGACGCTTCGCTGGTTCCGCGACCTTTATCTGGACGATGTGGCGCTGGCGGGCGACTGGCGCGCATCGCCGGCGCGTCATCCGGATTTCGGCGCCCTGCCGCCCACGCTCATCCTGTCGGTCGGCCACGATCCGTTGCGCGACGACACGATCGCGCTGGCCGGGCGGCTGAAGCGCGAGGTGCGGGGCAGCGAGCATCGACACCTGCCTGACCAGATGCACGGCTTCCTGACGCTGGGCGGGGTCATCGCTCCGGCGCGGGGCGAACTGGACCATGCGGCGCGCTTCCTTCGCCAGGCTATGGGCCTTGGCCCCCTGCTGGAGCGGGAGGGAGAAAGCGCATGATGGCCGCGACCATGCAGCAGCAGGCTCTGACGGAGGCGGCCGACATGGTTTCGTCCGTCCCCACGGGACTTTTCATCGACGGCGCCTGGCGCGCGGCGGCCGACGGGCAGCAATTTAGCGTCCACGATCCGGCGACCGGGGATGTCGTCGCCCGGCTGGCGAATGCGACGCCGTCGGACGCCATGGATGCGCTCGACGCCGCCGACCGCGCCTTTCCGTCATGGTCGCGCACGCCGCCGCGCGAACGCGCCGAGTTGCTGCGCCGGACGTTCGACCTCGTCATGCGCGACAGGGAACGGATCGCCCGCATCATCACGCTCGAAATGGGAAAGCCGCTGCGGGAATCCCATGCCGAGGTGAGCTATGGCGCGGAATTCCTCCGCTGGTTCGGTGAGGAGGCGGTTCGCATATCCGGACGCTTCGGCTCGTCGCCGGAGGGCACCGGGGACATGATCGTCTCGCGCCATGCGCTTGGCCCGGCGCTGCTCATCACGCCCTGGAACTTTCCCCTCGCCATGGCGACGCGCAAGATCGCGCCCGCGCTGGCCGCCGGATGCACCGTCGTGATCAAGCCCGCCGCGCTGACGCCGCTCACCACCCTGTATCTCGTGAAATTGCTTGAAGAGGCGGGCCTGCCGGCGGGCGTCGTCAACGTCATTCCCACGACGAATTCGGGCGGCGCCACCGGACCGATCATCGCGGACAGCCGCTTGCGCAAGATCAGCTTCACCGGGTCGACGCAAGTGGGGCGGGTGCTGCTGGAGAAGGCCTCCGCCAACATCCTGCGATCCTCCATGGAACTGGGCGGAAACGCGCCCTTCCTGGTCTTCGACGATGCCGATCTCTCCCGCGCCGTGGAAGGCGCGCTCGTCGCGAAGTTCAGGAATATCGGCCAGGCCTGCACGGCGGCCAACAGGTTCATCGTTCATGCAAGCGTGGCCCAGGAATTCAGCCGGCGGGTGGCGGAGAAGGTGGCGCAGTTCAAGCTCGGCTCAGGCTTCGATCCGGACGTCGCGATCGGCCCTCTGATCGACGAGGCGGCGGTCGCGGGGGTGGACGAGCTGGTCCAGGATGCCTTGTCCCGCGGCGCGACCCTCGTCACGGGCGGCAAGCGGCGGGGCGGCGCGGGCACCTTCTTCGAACCCACGGTGCTCACCGATGTCGCAAGGGACAGCCGAATCCTGCGGGAGGAGATTTTCGGCCCCGTCCTGCCGATCGTCTCTTTCGACACGGACGACGAAGCCATCGCCATTGCGAACGACACCGAATATGGCCTGGTCGGCTATGCCTTCACCGCCAGCATCGAGCGGGGGCAGCGGCTGATCAATGAACTCCAGACCGGCATGATGGGATGGAATGTCGGCGTCCTTTCCAATGCCGCCGCACCCTTTGGCGGGGTGAAGATGTCGGGCCTGGGGCGCGAGGGCGGCGCTGAAGGGATCGATGAATATCTGACCACCAAATATACGCTGCTGCCGTCCGTTTCCCGCCCGTAAAGCATTTTCCCGGCGGGCGCCGCCGCCTGCGAAAGGGATCGGCAGGGATGCGGGGATGCCATTGCCGGACGTTCTGCCCATCTCGTCCGGCAAAGGGAGCGTGCCGCGCCTGATGGACGCGGCACGCTCCCGAATTGGGCCGCAAGCAGGAACCCGGGTTCGCCGTCTGAACTGGGCGCCTGCCTGCGCAGGAAGGGATAAAAAGGTAGAGCAGTCGGGTCCGAATCTGCTTTAGAATTTCGCGTCGAAGCTGATCCCGTAGGTGCGCGGGTCGGCGAGATGGGTATAATCGAACCCGTTGCCGGACAGGTCTAGCGAATAACGCGCATAATATTTGTTGAAGATATTCTTGCCCCACAGGCTGACGCCGTAGCGATCGTCGGCAAATCGATAGCTGAGCTGGCTGTTGACCAGCGCATATCCCTTCTGCGCGGTGCGTTCCGTATTGAACAGGTCGAAATATTGCTTGGACGTGAAACTGCCGTTCACGCCCCAGCTCAGCTTTCCGCCGCCGGTCTCCACTATATCCCAATCGAAACCCGCCGATGCGCTGAGCTTCGGCGCGTTGGGCAACTGGTTCCCCCGCAGGGACGTGCCATTGAGCGATCCTTCCTTGATCTTCGTGTCCAATATGCCGACCCCGACATTGATCCGAAGCGCCTGGACCGGGCGCACCGTCAGTTCGAATTCCGCGCCCAGGATGCGGGACTTGGGAATATTGATCAGCGTCTGGATATGGGTGACCGAATTGACGCTGATCGCCTGCTGGTCGCGATAATCATAATAGAATGCCGCCCCGTTGAAGGTCACGGCGCGGTCCAGGAACTGGCTCTTGAAACCCAGTTCATAGGCGTTGACGGTTTCCGGTTCCGCCACGTTCAATTCGGCCGGGGAAAAATAGGCCTGCGCGTTGAAGGCGTTGGCGCGATAGCCGCGGCTGAAGCTGGCATAGATCAGGTCGTTGTCGGCGGTCTTGAAATCGACGCCGACCTTGCCGGTGACCGTGCCTTTCTTGAAACGGGCGCTGGTCGACGCATCGAAATCGAACGGATCGTCGCCTGGGATGGTGTTGACGATGGGAACGCCGTCCGGCCCCTCTATCTGCGCGCGGTAGCCGACGACCTTGCCCCGATCCTGCGTATAGCGGATGCCGCCGCGCAGGATGAGGCGGTCCGACAGCTTGTAATTCATGTCGGTATAGACGGCGGCGCTTTTCCTGACCTGCTTATAATTGTTGCGGTAGATGCAGGAGACCGCGAAGCCGCTGTCGACGCAATCTTCCCAGGTGAGCGCGCCGTCGCCGTTCACGTCGATGTCGCTGTAGAATCCCGCCGACGTCTCGTTCCACAATTTCTCGATATTATAATAGGCGCCGAAGATGAAGTTGAACGGTCCGTCGAAGTCCGAAGACAGGCGAAGATCCTGCGAAAACTGCTTGCCCCGTCCTTTCAGGTCGGCCTCCAGCACCCGCAGCGGCGTGCCGTCCGCCTCGTCGATGACGCGCAGGCGGCCATAGTCGTAGGACGTCACCGACGTGACGGTCAGCGCGTCCGCGACATGCCAGTTTCCGGTCAGGGACGCGCCATAGGTGCGGTGGCGATGGCGGCCGATATTGTCCGCCTCCATCTCCCGCCGTCCAAGGCCGGTCCTGAAATAGCTGGACGCGCCGAACATCTCATAGACCCCGTTCCCTATGCCCAGAGACCCGACCGGCTCGCCCAGGACGCCATATTCGATCGGATTTTGCAGGCTGGTCGTCAGCCGCAGGATGAAGTCCAGCTTGTCGTTCGGTTCGAACAGCAGGGACGCCCGGATGCCATATTGGCGCACGGCGCTGCCGTCGGGTCTGCCCGGCATCAGATTCTTGAACCAGCCGTCGGCGCGGGAGAATGTGAAGGCGATGCGCGCCGCCAGCGTGTCGCCCAGACCCGCCTGCACCGCTCCGTCGGCGTCGTATCGGTTGTAATTGCCGTAGCCCAGTTTCAGATAGGCTTCGGAATCATGCCCCGGCCTCTTGCTGATGAAATTGATGGCGCCGCCGGTCGTATTCTTTCCATATAGGGTTCCCTGCGGTCCCCGCAGCACTTCGACCCGTTCCAGGTCGAACATGCCCAATCCCAGCAGGGGAAAGCTGCCCTTGTAGACTTCGTCGAAATAGGTCGCGACCGGACCCTGCTGGTTGAAGCTGAAGTCCGACATCGAAACGCCGCGCAGCGAGAAGATCGGCAGCCCGTCCCCGGCGACGGTCGACGCCTGAAGATTGGGAACCGACCCGGCAAGATCGCTGACCTGCTGAAGCCGCTGCTGCGACAGCGCCGCGCTGCCCAGCGCCGTCACCGACACGGGCACGTCCTGCAACCTTTCGGACCGGCGGAGCGCGGTCACGACGATGTCGCTGGTGCTGACCGATCCCGACGCGCTTTTCTCCGCCGCGGCCTGATCCGGACCGCTATCCTGCGCCAGGGCGGGTTGCGCAAATGCGAAGGCGCAGACGCCACATAATAGCTGATACCCCAATCCGTTCATTTTCTCTCTCCTTGATTGGCCGTCGAGGAGTTTGCCTCCTTCTTGGCAGCGCTTTTGATGGATCGAAACCGTCATTGCCTCCCTAGGGCGCCTGGTTGGACAGGATCAGGGAGGCTGCCGACCAGAAAAGCCCGCCGACCCCCTGGACGAAGCTGAGTTTCATGTCGGGCACCTGCACCACGGCTTCGCCGCGCAACTGGCGCACCGCTTCCTGGATGGCGTACATCCCGTACATGCCGGAATGGGTGTAGGACATGCCGCCGCCATTTGTGTTGATCGGCAGGCGGCCGCCCGGCCGGGTGTGCCCTTCGGCATGGAAGGCGCCGGATTCGCCGAAACCGACGAAGCCCGTATCCTCCAGCATGTAGAGCGGCAGGTGCGCGAACGCGTCGTAGAACATGGCATGGTCGATGTCGGCATGGGTGACGCCGGCCGTTTCGAACGCCTCCGCGCTGGCCCTGCGGAAGGAGCCGAAGGAGGTGAGGTCGTCCATCTGCGACACCAGCACGCTTTCGCAGGATTCCCCGGACCCCATCAGATAGACGGCGCGCTTCGCGCTCGGCAGGTCGCGCGCCCGCTCCGCGCTGACCAGGACGAGCGCGCCGCCGCCATCGGTCACCACGCAACACATGTCGCGGGTGAAGGGATAGGCGACGCGCGGCCCCGCAAGGACATCCTCGACCGTCACCGGCGTCCGGCGCTGGGCGCGTTCGTTGGGGATCGCCCATTCGCGCTGCGCCACCACCACTTCGGCCAGGTCGCGCTGCCCCATGCCCCGCGCCTCCAGGAAGGCCAGCGCGGGCAGGGTGAACAGGGAATAGGGGGCGATGGCGCCATAGGGCTGCTCGAACTGTCCGTCCGGCCCCCTGGGGTTCATCGAATAGTTGGGCATGCCCACCCACGACCGGCCGGATTCGCCATGGGTGATCAGCACGACGCTCGCCTGACCCGTGGCGATCGCGGCGGCGGCGTGGCGGACATGGGCCATGAAGCTGCATCCGCCGATGGTCGTGCCGTCCATCCAGCGCGGGCGGATGCCCAGCATGGCGGCGACTTCGATGACCTGCGTCTCCGCCGTGGCGATGCCGTCCACGTCGGCGGGCGTCAGCCCGGCATCCTTCAGCGCCCGCCGGGCGGCGTCGGCGTGCAACTGGATCATCGACATATCGGGAACGACGCCGACGCGTTCCGTCTCCGACGCGCCGACGATGGCGATATTGCCGCCATTGGGGGAAGATAGGGGCATGCTCATATCCTGACGGGCTTGAAGACGGGCAGGAACTGGTCGCCGCGCGGTTCGAACGCGACCTGCAATTCCATCCCCAGCGGCAGATTGTCCGGCTCCGGTTCGACCCCGACGATATTGGTGCAGAGGCGCGGGCCTTCCTCCAGCGTCACCAGCGCGATGATCTGCGGATCCTTGCTCTCGAATTCCGGCGAAGGGCGATAGTTGATGATGTAGGAGGCCAGCCGCGCCCGCCCCGACACCGGCTTCCATTCGACCTCGTCTGAATTGCATTTCGGGCAGAAGGGACGCGGATAGAAATAGAAGCTCCCGCAACGGACGCAGCGCTGGATGCGCAACTCCCCTTCGGCCGCGCCCTGCCAGAAGGGCGCGGTTTCCGGGGTAGGTTCGGGGATAGGCCCGATCGACATCATGAATCTCCGTCAGTCATGGCCCGGTTCACATCTGCGAATCGAAATAGATGCTGGGCGCCAGCCCGTCCGCGAGCGGGCGGAACTCCCTTTCCACCGTGGCGGCGAAGGTCGCTGCATCCAGATCGGCCATGCCGTTCAGGGTCTTGATCATCTCCGGCACATTGTAGAGCATCAGCTCGCCCCCCGCCGCGCCGATGGTCCGCCCGGACATCCAGCCCGATTCCTTCGAACCCAGGAACACCGCGATGGGAGCGACGCGGTCGGGCGTATAGGGGTCGTCTGCTCGCGCCGGGCCGTCCACATTCTTGTCTTCGGGCGCGGTTTCGGTGAGGCGCGTCGTCGCGCCCGGCGCGATGGCGTTGACCGTGACGCCGTAACGGGCAAGGCCGTTCGCCAGCGACATGGTCAGGCCGACGACGCCCATCTTGGCGGCGGCATAATTGGGCTGGCCGGGCGCCCCGTGCAGGCCCGAAGCGGAGGTGAAGTTGACGATCCGGAAATCGCCCTGTGGATTGCGCAGCGAACGCCAATAGGCGGCGGCAGGCTTGATGGTCGAATAATGTCCCTTCAGGTGGACGCGGATGACCGCATCCCAATCCTTCTCGTCCAGATTGAAGATCATCCGGTCGCGCAATATGCCCGCCACATTGACGACGATGTCCAGCCCGCCGAACTTCTCTATCGCCAGGCCGACCAGCCGTTCGCCGGTCGCGACGTCGGCGATGTCGCCGCCGTCGGCAATGGCCTGCCCCCCGGCGGCGATGATGTCGCTGGCGACGGCGGCGGCCGGTCCCAGGTCGCTGCCTTCGCCCGTCGTGTCGCCGCCCAGGTCGTTGATGACGACCTTCGCGCCCTCCGCCGCGTAGCGCCGCGCTATCGCCGCCCCGATGCCGCGCCCGGCCCCGGTGATGATGGCGACCCGTCCTTCCAATGCACCCATGACATATCCTCGACTTGTTGCTTGTGGTTTCGTTGTTCCGCTTTCCTCAGGCCGCCGCCCGCCTTGGCGGCGCGTAGAGAAGCTGGATGTCGGTGAAGCCGTGCAGGCCCCATGGTCCGTTCTCGACGCCGATGCCGCTCGACTTCAGCCCGCCGAAGGGCAGGTGGGGCTGCAGGCCCATGGCATGGCCGTTGACCTGCACCTGCCCCGCCTCGATCCCCAGCCCGACATTGGCGGCGCGGATCGGGTCGGACGACCAGACCGACGCGGTCAGGCCGAACGGACCCGCATTGGCGCGGGCGACCGCATCGTCCACATCGCTGTAGGACAGGATCGGCAGCGCCGGGCCGAACTGCTCCTCGCTCACGATGCGCGCTCTTTCGTCCAGATCGGCAAGGATGGTCGGCTGAAAGAAGAAGCCGGGCCGGTCCATCGGCGCGCCGCCCGCCGCCACCCGCGCTCCCATGCCGATGGCCTCGGCGACCAGTTCCTTCACGCGCTCGAACTGCGGCCGGTTGCAGAGCGGCCCCAGCAGCGCGCCTTCCTCGTTCCAGGCGCCAACCGCCACGGAACGGGCGCGCTCCGCCAGCGCCTCGACCAGTTCGTCATGGCGGCTTTCATGGACATAGATGCGCTTGATGGCGACGCAGACCTGACCATTATTGGCGAAGGCGCCCCAGAACAGCTCGTCCGCGATCGCGGATATGTCGGCATCGTCCAATATCACCGCCGGATCGTTGCCGCCCAGTTCCAGCGTCACCCGCTTCAGGTCGTTGGCCCCCGACACCATCACCTTCCTGCCGGTCGCGGTCGACCCGGTGAAGGTCAGCTTGCGCGGCGTGGCATGGGCGGTCATCGCCGCGCCCAGCGGGTCCGGGCCGGAAATGACGTTCAGCACGCCGGGCGGCAGGATCGATTGCAGCGCCTGCCCGACCGCCAGCGTCGAAAGCGGCGTATAGGGCGACGGCTTCAGCACCAGCGTGTTCCCGGCGCGCAGCGCGGGCGCGATCTTCCAGAAGGCAAGGGCGATGGGATAATTCCACGGCGTGATGCCCGCCACCACGCCCAGCGGCCTGCGGACGATTTCCGCATAGGCCGCCGCATCGTCCTGCACGATCTCTCGCGGCAGTTCGAGATCGGCATAATAGTTCAGCCATTCCGCCGACGCTTCGAATTCTATGCCCGTGTCCGCCAGCGGCTTGCCCTGTTCTTGGGCCAATATCGGTCCCATTTCGGCGGCAATCTCCATCACCAGCCCGGCGGCTTCCTTCAACGCCCTGCGGCGCAGCCCTTCGTCGCGGCTCCACGAAGCAAAGGCGTCCTGCGCGGTCGCCATCGCCTCCTCCAACTGTTCGGGGCTGGCGGCGGGGGCCTCGGCAAAGGCTTCGCCCGTCGATGGGTCGATCACCGGGAAGGTGGCCCCTGTCCCGACGGATCGACCGTTGATGGTCATTGCGATGGCGTTCACGGCTGTTTTTTCCTTATGCTTGCGATCCGGGGCTCAACGATAGGCGTGGGGCAATATCTGCGGCATGGGTCCGCCGACCGCGACGGCGCGGCGTTCGATCAACTGGTCGATGGTCGCGGGATCGATGCCCGCATCCTCCAATATCCGGACGCTGTGCTCGCCGATCCCCGGCGGCTTCAGCACGCCGCGCCATTCGGTCCTGCTGAAGGATGCGATGCGGCCCGGCGTGGCGATGAAGCCGCCATTGTCGGAGGGATAGACATGGGCGAAGCCCGCCTCGCACAGCCGGGGATCGCGCAGCACCTCCGTCACCTTCCTGACGGATGCCGACGGCACGCCCGCCCGGTTGAGGCGGCGCGTCGCCTCCTCGCGGCTGAGATCGATGATGGCGGCCCCGATGGCAGCAATGGCTCCGTCCTTGTCCGCCAGCTTTTCCTCAGGAATTTCCAGGGCGCTGGCGATCTTCGCCGGGGCGTCGGGCGCGGCGATCCGGACCCAGCCGTCCGCCGCCCGATACATGCGGTCGAACGCGCCGTCCCCCTGGAAGTCCACGCCGCCGACGATGGCGGGCGGGCGCCCCTCGAACCGGATGATCTCCGCCGACTGGAGGTAGGTTGCGGTGCCCAGCAACGTGTCCCAGGTCCGCTGGCCTTCCCCGGTGCGCAGCCGGTGGAACAGGGCAAGCGCGATGGTGAGCGAGGACATGGACGCGGTGCTGATGTCGCAGACGGATATGGTGTTGACGATAGGCTCGCCGTCGCCGCCCTCGGCCGCCATCATCCCGGCCATGCCCTGCAGCACCATGTCCACGCCGCCGCGCCCGCCCAGCGGGCCGGTCTGGCCGAAGGCGGAAAGGGACATGGTGACGATGCCGGGGTTGATGGCCTTCAACGAGTCATAATCGATGCCCAGGCTCTTCGTCACGCCGGGCCGCAGCCCGTCGATGAAGACGTCCGCGCCCTCGATGATCTTGTGGAAGGCCCGGATGCTGTCGGGATGCTTCAGGTCGATGGCGATGCTGCGCATGCCCCGGTTCGCGCCATAGGCGGGCTTGCGGAAGGGGTCGCCCTCTCGCGGTTCCACCTTGATCACGTCCGCGCCCAGCGCCGAAAGCAGGCATCCGGCATAGGGGCTGGCGAGGAACGGCCCGCTGTTGACGACCCTGATGCCAGACAAGGGACCGGAACGCATGAGCGGACGCGCATCGGCCGCCGGGCGGGGCTGCGCGGGCCATGGCGCGACCCTGTCGTTATGCTCGCCAAGTGCAGGGGCGGGGCCGCGAACGGCTCCGGGCGTCGCGGTCAGGTTGATCGGGACGCCCGGCATGACCACAGGACCACGGTCGGGATCGTCGACCTCCACCCGCATGCCCATGGCGGCGACCTGCGGATGGTCCAGCCATCCCTCGCGCCCGTCTATCGGTCCGGAGGGGATGCCGACGGCGTCGAGGCGGTCCAGCCAATATTGGCGGGGCTGCTTCAGCACCGCTTCCTCGACCGCTTTCTGGACCCAGCCGATATTCTCCGGCGCGACCATGTTCGCCAGGCTACCGCCCAGCCGCTCATCCTCGACAATCGAGCCAAGCCCGATCACCTCCATGAACATCGCCTCGAACCGGGGGCCGAGCGCGCCGCTGGTGAACCATTTGCCGTCGCCCGCGATCATGCGGGAATAGGTCGGATGGCGGCCCGCGCCCCCCACCGCCGTGCTGGGGTCCGGCGCGTTGGGATCGACCACCAGCGATATCATGGTAAGCTGCTGCAGCGCATTGATGCCGGACACGGTGACGCGCTGCCCGAAGCCCGAACCCTCGCGCTCGATCAAGGCCGCCACCGCGCAGACCGACGCCCACAGGCCATGCGCATAGAGCAAAGTCTGATAGACGGACTCGACCGGCTCCCCCGATACGGAGGACTGGCGGGCGAACTGGCCGCCATAGGCCCCCAGCAGCGCGGCGGACTCGACCCCGTCCGCCCAGGGGACATGGCCGGGCAGATAGACGGGCATCTCCAGCAGGATCAGCCGGGGATGGCTGGCCAGCAGTTCGTCGCCGTCCAGCCCGAAGGCCGCCAGTTCCTCGCCGCCCCTGGTGATCAGCATGTCGGCCCCGCCGATCCGGTTCCGCAGCCATGCGCGCCCCTCGGCCGATCCGGGATCGATCACCACGCTGCGCTTGCCGCGATTCCACATCGGAAAGCCGGGACGGCCGCGTTCCGGGTCGCCGTCCGGCGTCTCGACCTTCACCACGTCGGCGCCGAAGTCGGCGCAGAACATGCCGACTATGGGGCCGGCGACGCCGGTCGCCAGTTCGATCACCCGAATATCGCCAAGAGCATCCATTGGTCGTCAAAGCTCCCGAAAAATTATCGTTCTTGCGGCCATGGTCAGGCGCGGGACGGAACCGCCACGATGGCGCGCCCCGGCGAAGTGCCCTTGCCGTCCTGATTTTCCACGTCGATCTGAAGGTGGATGAGGGCCGCGCCGTCATCCGCGACGGACTTTTCCACGACCACCGCCCGGGTCGACAATATGTCGTTCTTTTGGTTGATGGCGCGGAACTGCATGGCCAGTTCCCTGATCTCGCTCTCGTCGCCCGCCCAGTCGCGCAGGGCGTTCAGCATATAGGCCCAGCGCAGATTGCCCATGCCGAACGCGCCCGGCTGTCCCGCCGCCTGTCCCGCCTCATCGTCCATATGGACATAGACGAATTCCTCGTTCACCGCGGCGAAGCGGCTCCATTCCATCATGGTCGTCTTGCGGGTGAAGGCCGGAATCTGGTCGCCCACGGCGATGTCTTCGAAGAAAATGGACAAGGCGAAGCTCCTAATAATGAATGAGGGTCATGACGCGGGACTTCACCCATTCGCCGTGCTGGTTCGTCCATTCGGTCTCGTTATAGGTGTAGAGCGTCAGGCCGTTGCGGCCCTCCCGCTCCTCCCAATGGGTCAGGCGGGAACGGCTGGAGATGACGTCGCCCGGCCGCATGCGCGCCCCGAACCTGTCGACCTGGCCGCCGTTCAGGATATTGTCGCCCTTCTTCGTTTCCTGGCCGGGGATCGCGCCCTGAAGCCGCAATTCCTCCTCGGTCAGTTCGCGAGGCAACTGCCAGGCGAAGGGGTTGAAATCCTCCGGCGCGACGATCCCGCCCCAGCGGGTCGTCCGGGCATAATCCTCGTCCCAGAAGAGACGCGGCGGCATCTGCCCCCAATAGGTCGCTATCGCCCAGCGCCGTATGTCGGTGGCCGTGATCGGAAAGCTGGTCTCGAACGAATGCCAGACGCCTTTCGACGCCTCCATCTGCGGCGTGACGAGGGTGGTCGCCTCTTCCATGGTCGGTCCTCCCATCGGTCCTAGAGCGCCACCGGCAGCCGGGCGATGCCGTTGATGCTCGCATGGCTCTTGAACTGGATGTCGGCCGGATCGATCGCCAGCCGCAGGTTCGGGATGCGCCGCAGCAGCGTTTCGAACACGATCTGCAATTCGATGCGGGCCAGCGCCTGGCCGATGCACTGGTGCACGCCATAGCCGAAGGCGACATGGTCGCGCGGGCGGCGGCGCATGTCGAACTTCGCCGCATCCGGGAAATGCCCGTCGTCGCGGTTCGCCGCGAAGTTGAGCGGGATGATCCCTTCCCCGGCCGGAATCGTCACCCCGCCAATCTCAATATCCTCCGTCGCGATGCGCAGGATGATGAGGTGCACGACCGTCAGATAGCGCAGCAGTTCCTCTATGGCGTCCGGGATCAGGGCCGGGTCCGCCTGAAGCTGTGCCAGTTGATCCGGATGCTCAAGCAGCGTCAGCATGCCCAGGCCGATCATGTTCGCGGTCGTGTCATGACCCGCGACCAGCAGCAGCCATGCGGTGTTCAGCACGTCCCGCCGCTCGATCTGGCCCTCCCGGCTGGCGCGCACCAGGTCGCCCAATATGTCGTCGCCCGGATCGTCCAGCTTCTCCCGCTCGGCGATCAGCCGGTCGACATAATCGTTGATGTTCGCATAGGCCTCCGTGGCGCGCTCTATGGCTTCCTCCGTCCCCAGGCTGGCGGCCAGCAGCGCCTCCGTCTCCCGGTTGAAGAAGGGATGGTCGGACGGCGGCACGCCCAGCAGCCAGGCGATCACCGTGGAGGGGACGGGCAGGGCGATCTCCTCCACGAAATCGAACGGCTCCGAACGATCGATGATATGGTCGATATGCTCGTCGACCAGCGCCTGGATGCGCGGCCGCATGACCTCCAGCTTCTTCACGATGAAATGCTTGGAGATGAGCCGCCTGAACAGCGTGTGGCGCGGCGCGTCCATGTTGAGGAAGGTGCTTTCCTCCTCGCTGGGGCGGGGGACCAGTTCGATCTGGGGAAAGCCGGGCAGATTCTGGTTCGAACTGACCCTGGGATCGGCCAGGATGCTCCGGACGTCGTTATAGCGGGTGACGAGCCAGGCCGGCGTGCCGTCGTGCAGGACGACGCGCCGGACCGGCTCGTGCTCGCGCAGCCAGGCATAGGCCGGCGGCGGATCATAAGTGCCGCGCTCCCAGGGGAAGGTGGTTTCGGGGACGGGCTTTTCCTGGATTTGGGTTTCTGTCGTCACTGGCTCGTGCCTTCTTCGTGGTGGGTGTCAGCGGTTCGTCGCGTCATCCGCCCGGCAGCAGGACCGGCTTGATGACCGAACCGGATGCAAGGTCGCGCTCGGCATCGTTGATCTTCTCCAGCGGATATCGGGCGATCAGCCGGTCGAAGGGAAAAAGCCCCTCCGACCAGAGTTCGATCAGTTGCGGGATCAGCAATTGGGGCACCGAATTGCCCTCGATGATGAAGGAAATTTGCTGCCCCTTCATCAGCGCCTCCTGCGGCAGGTCCAGCGGCGCGCCGCCGCCGCCCACCAGCCCCAGCTTCCCCCGCGCGCGCAGGGACGCCAGGGCGGCGGCGATGACGGCGGGCGCGGCGGTCGTGTCCAGCGCATGGGTCGCGCCGCCCCCGGTGAGGGACATGATCTGCTCGACCAGTTCGGGATCGCGGCCGGAGATGCGATGCGTCGCCCCCAGTTCCTGCGCGAGTTGCAGGCGGTTTTCATGCAGGTCGACCGCGATCACCTTCCGCGCCCCGGCGATGCGCGCCGCCATGATCGCCGCCATGCCGACCGCGCCCGTCCCGAATATCACGACGCTGCTGTCGAAACGCACCTGCAGGGCGTTGAGGACAGCGCCCGCGCCGGTCTGGATGCCGCAGCCCAGCGGCCCCAGCAATTCTATGGGCAGGTCCGGCGAAACCTTGACCGCATTGCGCTCGGTCGCCAGCGAATGGGTGGCGAAGGACGACTGGCCGAACCAGCGCGTCTGCAATTCGACCCCGTCCGAATCCCGGCCCGACCGATGCGATCCGGGCCGCAGCCCCAGTTCGTTCCGCTCGCTGAATTCGGAGCAGAAGGATGGCGTGCCGCCATGGCAATTGTCGCACCAGCCGCATGAATCATAGGTCAGGACCACATGGTCCCCGACGGCGAAGCGCGTGACGGAGGGGCCGACCGCCTCGACGATGCCGGACCCTTCATGGCCCAGCACGGCGGGCAGGGGCGCCCATTCGGCGGGGATATGCCGGACCACCAGATCGGTGTGGCACATGCCGACACCGGCCACGCGGACGAGGATCTCGTTCCCGCCGGGTTCGGGCAGGTCCAATGGCTCGATGGCGAAAGGGGCTTGCGCATGGCGCAGGATCGCGGCGCTGGCGTGCATGTCTTCGACACTCCTCCTGGAAGCGGAAAGCGGACCTGGAGGTCAGGCCTTCGGGGTCGCCGAAAGCCGGATCGCCGCCGCCGGGCAGACATTGGCGGAGGATCGGACCGCGGCGACGCTGGCTTCGTCGCCATCGTCCACCGTGTCGCGCAGCAGGAGGACGACGCCATCATCGTCCTGATCGAAAACCCCGGGCGCCAGCATCACGCATTGGCCCGACGAAACGCACCTCTCCGGCAAGGTTTTTACTTGCATCATCCACGCCTTGTTTTTTGTTGTTTATGGTCGAATAGAATCGACAATGAACAAGCTAAATCTTCAAATTTTAAAATAAAGAATAATAATTATCACCTATTGTCTCTTCAGTTCCGGAGGATTTACAAAGTTGGCGCATATGCCCGGCGTGATACGCCCTGTCTTTGGTTATGACCTGTAACTTTCGCCAAGGATGTTCGCTGGACGCCGAAGCCAATTTGCCGGCCGGCGCGCCGCGACATCGACAGGGCCATGGCGATCTGATATGCGGTTGAATCCACGCTGGGCCGATGGTCGGCAACAGATCGAACGCGCTTGGAGGACAGCAAACGCCCCCAGCGCCGCCGAATGCCGGAACAGGGCCCAAGCGCCATAAGGCCGAGCGCCACAAGAAAATGTCGGGAGAGGAGATGACCCAGATAAGAGCCTTCCCCATGAGCGAGTCCCCTGTCATCCCGTTGCGGGAGCGTCGCCGGCAGGAAACGATGAACGAGATTCTCGATCTGTCGATCGAGGTCATAAGGCAGCAAGGCGTCGCCGGACTGAATCTCACGACGGTGGCGCGGCTTCTGGGCGTGCAGCCGACCGCGCTGTACAAATATTTCCCGTCCTTGATGGCGGTCTATGACGCGCTCTACCGCCGCGCCGAAAACGATGTCCTGCATGAAGTCGAAAATGCCGTCGCGAGCGCCGAACCAGGCATGGCGGCGATAAGGGACGCGATGCTGGCCGTGGACCGATGGGCGACGGTGAACCCGGAAATGGCCCAGCTGCTCATCGGCCGGCCGATCCCCGGCTATATTCCCGCGCCCGACGCGCTGGACCCCAGCATCCGGATATTGGGCATTTTCCGCCAGTCGCTGGACCAGGCCGTGGCGCGGCGGCAACTGGACGCCGGCGCGGCCGGATCGCGGCATGTGCTGATGCTGGCCGCGCTGCTGACCGGGGCCTCCACCCTTCGGATGCTGCACGCCGAAGAACCGCCCTGCCAGGCGGATATGGAGGGGTTGATTCCCGATCTGGTCAGCATGTTCTTCAGGGCGTTTCCGCCCCAGGACGCGCCCGTCCCCGCCACCGACCTCTGATCCGGCGCATTCCCTTTCCGCCGGGTCCGTCGAGGACCGATAGCCGCCCGCGCAGCGCTGCGGTTCGGCCTGGACAGGACGAGCTATAAGGCGGGGGCGCCGGCCTGCCCGGGCTATTCCCATGCCGTCGGGAGCCGGCGGCGGCAGTCGCCAGCCTTGAAATATTATGGTTGCAATTTTAAACCATAGGCGGCACTATCCGCATGGTTGCAAAATTAAACCGTAACGAGGCGCCGGGCGCGCCTGGTCGAAAGAAGCGGCCATGCCGTCCTGGAGTAGGGTGTCGGATGATCGATTTGCGCGGACAAGCACGTCAGCCATGGCCCGGCCCCTTCGGATCGTCCGCGCCCGGCTCCCTTGCGGAGAGAGCCGAACGACAGGGATGAAGTCCCGCGGCCCTCGCCCCCTTTCCTCAGCCAGCATTGCCAGGAGTTGCCAATGACCCAATCCGCCTTGTTCCAGCCGCTCAGGATCGGTCGGCTCGAACTGTCCCACCGCGTGGTGATGGCTCCGCTGACGCGGATGCGCGCCGGTCCGGGCATGGTGCCGCGCGACATCGCCGTCGAATATTATCGCCAGCGGGCGACGCCGGGCGGCCTCATCGTCGCGGAAGCATCCCAGGTGATGCCGACCGGCCAGGGCTATCCGCAAACCCCCGGCATCCATACGGCGGAACAGATCGCCGGCTGGAAAAGGGTCACCGACGCGGTGCATGAAGCGGGTGGCCACATCTTCCTCCAGCTCTGGCATGTGGGGCGCATTTCCCATTCCTCCTACCATGGCGAAACGCCGGTCGCGCCGTCCGCCGTCGCCGCCGCGGGCGATCATTTCACCGCGAGCTGGAAGCTGGAGCCGTTCCAGACGCCCCGCGCCCTTGAGCTTGAGGACATCGCCGCGATCGTCGAGGCCTATCGCACCGGCGCCCGCAACGCGCTCGCCGCAGGATTCGACGGGGTCGAGATCCATGGCGCGAACGGCTATCTGATCGAGCAGTTCCTCCAGTCCCGCTCCAACAGGCGCCAGGACATTTACGGCGGATCGATCGCGAACCGCACCCGCTTCCTGCTCGACGTCACGCGCGCCGTGGTGGAGGAGGCGGGGGCCGACCGCGTCGCCGTGCGCCTGTCGCCCTTCGGCACCACCAACGATTCCGGCGAGGACGATCCGCTGCCGCTGTACCGGCATGCGATCGCCGCGCTTTCCGGTTTCCAACTGGCCTATCTGCACCTGATCGAACCGCGGATAGCCGGGACCGGCAAGGCGGACGTCCTCAATGATAGCGCGCCCTCCGCCGCTGAACTCTTCCGCGACTCCTGGCCCGGCGTCCTGATCGCCGCCGGCGGTTATGAGGGGGCTTCCGCCCAGGAGGAAGTGGGCAAGGGGCTGGCCGACGCGATCGCCTTCGGGCGTCCGTTCATCGCCAATCCCGACCTGGTCGAACGAATCCGCCTGGGCGCTCCGCTCAACCCCTGGGACCGTCCGACCTTCTACGGCGGCGATGCCAAGGGCTATACCGATTATCCGACGCTGGAAACGCTGAACGCAGCGGCCTGAACGAAGGTCGGACCGGGCCGCCTCCGCCCGCGGAAGGCGGCCCCCTTGAAGAGACGTCAGAGAATTCGGGAAGGATGCAGGAATGGCGGTCTACACAGTGGCTCAGGTCAAGATCAACGACGGCGAGATATATGAGAAATATCGGGAACGCTTCGGCGCGGTGCTCCAGCAATATGATGGCCGGCTCGTCGCCGCCGACGACAATCCGGTCGTCCAGGAAGGCCAATGGTCCTATGAGAAGATCGTGATCCTGGAATTTGCCGATCTGGACGCCTTCAACGCGTTCGCCGACAGCGAAAGCTATCGCGAGATCGCGGCCCATCGCCATGCCGGGGCGGACAGCCTGATCCTCGTCGCGAAAGGACGCTGAACCGGCGCGCAGGCGCTCCATCCCGGGGGAAAACGCCGGCGGAATCCCTATTGCGACGCACGGCCGGCTCCGTACGGCCGGCTTCCCCGGCGCGGCAATGCGCCTGGGGGGTCGACAGGCGCGCGCCATAAGTGTATGCTCACCCAATGAGCGCGCTACGACCCATCGCCTTCCTGGAGGAAGTCAGGAACACGCCCCACATCTGCCTCGCGGAAGGTCTGCGGGCGGCCAATCGCGCCGTCATGAAGCATTATGTCGACAGCATGGCGGGATCGCCGGTCAATCCGGTGCAGATGTCGCTGCTCATGCGCGTCTATTATCTGCGCAACGCGACCATGCAGACGCTCGCCCAGCATATGGAGACCGATCGCACCACGACGACGCGCAACGTCGATGTGCTGGTGCGGGACGGATTCCTGGAGATCGCGGAGGGCAAGGACAGGCGCCAGCGGCTGGTGCGCTTGACGGAGCGCGGGCATGAGGCGCTGGAGGTGTCGATCCCCAAATGGCGCAAGGCCCAGGATGAGCTGAAAAATGCGCTGGGCGACGAATTGTGGAACAATATCCTGCGCGAAGCCCGGACGTTGATCGAGCTTGGCGGCATCGCCTGCGATCGCACCGCCCAAGCGGCCTGAGGCATTCCCGACCGATCGGGCCGACATGGCCACCGCGCATGCGTTCGGCCGGCGCCGCAATGCCGCGCCCTGACTACATCCGGAAAATGGATAAGGGATTTTCATAATCCGCGCTTGAAAGCGGGGGCGCCACATCCTTTGTGGTTCCGCATAATATGCGCGTGGAGAGAGAGAATGGCCTCATCGTCCGTCCTGCCGGAATCCTGTGGCCCTGTCGTCCTTCCTCGTTCTGACGGATTTCGATCCGATGACGCGCCGGCGCAGCATCCCGGATGCGCGGGATGAGCGCCGTCTCTCGCCGATCATGCGCGAACCTGTCCGGCATCATGCGAAGCGGATCGGCCGGGCCGAAGATGGAGATACCGATATATGGGCCTGTTGGTTGACGGCGTCTGGCGCGACGCCTGGTATGACACGAAATCGAGCGGCGGCAGATTCGTGCGCAAGGAATCGCAATATCGCGACGGGCTGGACGGCCGTTTCCAGGCCGAGCCGGGCCGCTATCATATCTATGCCGGCTTCGCCTGTCCCTGGGCGCACCGCGTCCTCATCATGCGCGCGCTCAAGGGGCTGGAGGGGCTGATCTCCGTCTCCATGGTCAATGCGTTCATGGGCGAGAAGGGCTGGACGTTCCTGCCGGGCGAGGGCGTCGTGCCGGACAGCGTCAACGGCGCGCAATATCTCTATCAGGTCTATCTGGCGGGCGATCCGACCTATACCGGCCGCGTGACCATCCCGATCCTGTGGGACAAGTTCGAGAAGAGGATCGTCAACAACGAATCGTCGGAGATCATCCGGATCCTGAACTCGGCGTTCGATCATGTGGGGGCGCTTCCCGGCGATTATTATCCGCAGGAATTGCGCGCCGAAATCGACGCGATCAACGCGCGCGTCTACGAAACGCTCAACAACGGCGTGTACCGTTCGGGTTTCGCGACGACGCAGGAAGCCTATGAGGAGGCGGTCCATCCGCTGTTCGAAACGCTCGACTGGCTGGAGGAGCATCTGACGGGCAGGGAATGGCTTGTCGGAGACAGGCTGACGGAAGCGGACATCCGCCTGTTCACCACACTGGTCCGCTTCGATGCGATCTACCACGGGCATTTCAAATGCAATCTGCGCCGCATCGCCGACTATCCTAATCTTTCGCGGCTGACCTGGAAGCTGGCGTCCCATGAGCGCGTGGCGCCGACCATCGATCTGCGCCATGCCAAGGCGCATTATTACCGCAGCCACACCAGCGTGAATCCCACGGGCATCGTGCCCGTCGGCCCGGCCGAACCATTGGGGCCGGGCCATTCGCCGACCGGAATCCAGCCTCTTCCGGCTTGATCCTGCCGGTCCGCCCAAGGCAGCGGCCCGGCCGCAAAAGCGCCAATAGTCGAACAGGGGTCATCCTGATGAAGCATCTGCTCCCAATATTGATATTCGCACTGGCCGGAACCGTGGCTGCGCGGGCGGAAACGCCGCCCGCGCAGCCGCCGCGCCTCATCCTGCTGGGCACGGCCGGCGGGCCGATAGCGCGGCTGGAACGCTCCCAGCCCGCCAATGCGATCGTCGTCGGCGGGCAAACCTATCTCATCGATGCGGGCGACGGCCTTTTGAGGCAGATGGCGGCCAGCAAGCTGGGGCTGGGGTCGGTCAAGGCCCTGTTCCTAACCCACCATCATATCGATCACGTCGCCGATGTTCCCGTGCTGATGATCGACCGCTGGCTTCTCGCCAACGCGCCTCCGCTGGAGATATACGGACCGCCGGGATCGGCGCAGCTCGTCGCGGGGACGCTCGCCGCCTTTCGGCCGGTGGAGCTGGCCCCGGTGACGGTCGGCGGCCCGGTCAAGCCGCCCCTCGCCGGATCGGCGGTCGGCCATGACCTGCCGCTCGACCTCAACGAACCGCGGCTGGTCTACAAGGACGATCGGGTGCGGGTGTTCGCCATCGGCGTCGATCACTATCATTATCCGGCCGGATCGATCGAGGCGCGGTCGTCCCGTTCCTACGCCTATCGCGTGGAGGCGGGAGGCAAGGTCTATGTCTTCAGCGGCGACACCGGACCGTCCGAACGCCTGAAGATCCTGGCGAAGGACGCCGATTATCTTGTCTGCGAGGTGATCGACATTGCCCGCATGGAAAAATTGCTGCGAAGCTATCCGGGCTTCTCCGCCGATCAGATTCCGCCGCTGATGGAACATATGCGCGAAGACCACCTGACCGGGGAGCAGATCGGCGAAATCGCCGCCGCCGCGGGCGTCAAGAAGGTCATCCTCACGCATTTCGCGCCTGGCAATGACGGGGAAACCGATGTCGAATCCTATGCCGCGGGAATATCCCGGCATTTCCACGGCGAAGTCGCCCATGGCCGCGACCTGGACCAATATTGAGGAGCGGACAGTAACGGCCGGATTCGCCGACCCGACATAATCCGAATAATGATTATTCATCCTGAGAGATACTCGACGGGATTGGGAGCCAGTAGGGGAATTTCCCCATATTCACTGTTGAGCGGTGTCAACATCGCGATCTGAAAGCAGGCGGGCGAGTGATCATTTCCGTAATAGCCTTGGCATGTGCCGGCAGCGCGATAGCTGCCATCCTCGCCCGATGGATGCCCAGGGCATTGTTGCCGGCCCTGGTGCTGGAAATCGCCTTCGGCATCCTGATCGGTCCCAACGGCATGGCGCTGCTGGCGCCGGGACCGGCCATGGAAATGCTCGCCAAGCTGGGATTCGGCGTGCTGATGCTGATCGCCGGACTGGAAATCGATCTCGGCATGCTGCTGGCGCGCGGGCAGAAGGCGAAGCAGGCGAGTCCGCTCATGCTCGCGGTGATGATGTCGCTGATGACCGTGGTCATGGCCGCGTTCGGCGCCTGGCTGTTGCTCGACTCCTCGACGCCGCTGCTGCATCTGGCGATCTATGCCGTGATCCTGTCGACGACGTCGGTCGGGATCGTCGTGCCGACCATACAGGAACGACGCCTGGCCGACGGCGCCTATGGCCAGACCATCCTCTCCACCGCGTTGCTCGCGGATTTTTTCACGATGATCGCCATCTCGTCCCTGGCCGGCATCGTCGTCAGCGGCCGCGCCGAGGGCGCATTGGGCAGCCTGGCGCTCGTCGGCATCGCCGGGCTGGCGATCTGGCTGCTGCCCAAGCTGCTGGCGCGGGTGCCGGCCGCGCAGTTGGACAGCCGGACCAGCCTGCCGTTGGTCAGGCTCAGCCTGGCGCTGCTGTTCATGGTCGCCTGGCTCGCGGAGCGGCTGGAATCCGAACTGGTGCTGGCGGCCTTCCTCGCCGGACTGCTGCTGGGGCAGATCATCCCCCGCAACAGCCATCGTCGCGAGACGCTGGAAGCGATCGGCTACGGCTTCATCGTTCCCTTCTTCTTCATCAATGTCGGCCTGAAATTCGACATTCCTGCCCTCTTCGCCTCGCCCAAGGCCTTGCTGCTGGTGCCGGGCTTCGTGGCGGTCGCCTTCGCCAACAAGATCATTCCCGCATTGCTGCTGGTTCCGGCGCATGGTCGGAAGATGGCCGTCGCGGCCGGCCTGCTCCTGAGCGCCCGCCTCAGCCTGATCGTCGCCGCGTCCGACATTGCGACGCGGATCGGCGTGCTCGATACGGCGACAAATGCGGCCATGGTGCTGGTCGCCATCATCAGCGCAGCCCTGGCGCCCCTTCTGTTCAACATATTGGTCGATCGGAAATCGCCCATATTGGCGAAGGCCGAAGCGTAAGGGGCAGGGGGCAAGTGCCCCCCTATCCCCCCTGCCGGACAGGCGGGCGCCCTGAGACCGGCCCGGCGCGGGTTCGTTCCAGGGGGGCCATCCCATCCATCACCGGAGGACCGGAGAGCAGTCGCCAAATTTTCGCCTGAGTTGCTGCACCCTTCGGGCGGATGTTGCGCGGATCGGGCGGTCATCGGGATTGGTTCCCTGCGCTTGGGCAATGTCATCCTCCTCTTGGAGCAGTTTCGATTGCTTGGAAATCGCTCCAAAGAACCCTTGCGTTAAATCACCGGAGTAGCCGTCGAGTCATTCGACAGGCTTAGGGCCTGTCGAATGACCGATCCTGGCGCGGATGCTTCGATATGGCCTAGACTTCGCTCGGTTCCTGCTCGGCACGAACGGTTCCGAATTATTGCTCGATGTTACAAGGACATTCCGGCAATAGCCGTCCTCTCCTTTTCCAGGACTTCAAGGTTCCAGGACGCAAAAAAAGAGGCCCGACATTTGCCGGGCCTCCCTTTCTTTCCTGCGCCAGCGATCAGACGACGATCGGATCGTCTTCCATCGCCTGCTGGATGAGGTGCTTCTTGTCGTCGAACTGCGGCGAAACCTTCAGGTCCATGCCGAGGGTGTTTTCGTCCTCGTCATGGGTGAAGCCCAGGCTGTGGGTCGCTTCGAACATCACGCCGCCCGGGGTACGGACATAGGTGGATTCGAAATAACCGCGGTTCTTGCGGTCCGAGAAGTCGGTGAAGCCGACGCCCTCGGTGTCGAACTTGATCCGGGCCTGGACGTCCATGTCGGGCACGGCGAAGGCGCCGTGGTGGATGATGCCTTCCGCGATCGTCCAGCTACCCTGGCGCACGTCGGGTTCATGAAGCAGGTCGATGATCGTGCCTGCTTCCGTCGAACCCTTCACGCGGTAGCGGTGACGATTGCCTTCCTCGCCGATCTTCTCGAAATTCCAGCAATTCTCCATGAAGAAGTCCATGTCCTCCAGCTCGCGCACCGAGGCCGTCCAGCTATGGAAACCGCGCTGGGCATATTCGAGCGGCACATAGGGCGAATCATAGGGCGCCCGCGTGTCGGTCTCGTCCTCCAGCACCTCGAATTCGATGCCGCAGTCGGGATGCTGGAAGCTCACGAAGCGCTGACCGAAGCGGGTGCCCGGCGCGCTGGTCTCGATGCCATGCTTGTTGAGGTGGCCGATCCACCATTCCAGCGACCCCTTGGGGATCGAATAGGTGCAGACGGTGAACTGGTTGGAACCCTTGCGGCCCTTCAGGCCCGTGCGACGGGTGGGGAAGGTCGTCATGACGGTGCCGGGCGTGCCCAGTTCGTCCGCGAAGTAAAGGTGATAGATGGGAATGCTGCCATCATAGAACAGGGTCCGCTTCACGAAGCGCTGGCCGGCTCTGTTGCAAAGATTGGCGGCAGTCAGAGGTAGGCTGTCGCTCTGCGCCGA
>NZ_CAJHOG010000014.1:0-38527 GCF_905120495.1 Sphingobium sp. S6
CGGCGCAGAGCGACAGCCTACCTCTGACTGCCGCCAATCTTTGCAACAGAGCCCGATATTCGATCGTCCGATAGGTCAGCCGGCTGAGCTCGCGGGCGAGATCGTCGTTGGTCCAGCCGGTGTCGCCGGCAAGCTCATAGACGCGGCCGCGCTCGGCACGGCCCGACAGCGCCGCGATCGCGGCTTCGGCATAATCGCCGCGCGGCGCGGTCGAGACGACACCCGCACCGGCGCTCCCCACGAACCAGCCGCGATGCGCGGCGATCCGCAGCCGGTTGCGGCAATTCTCGCTGTACCAGCCGTTGCGCAGGATGGTGAAGCCGACGCCCGACGCGCGGAGATCGGCTTCGGTCTCGCGATGCTCGGCCGCGATCGCCATCGACAGCGTGTCGGCATGGAGCAGGCTCGTATAGACGATATGCTCGACCCCGGCCTCCTTCGCCGCATCGATGACGGTGCGGTGCTGTGCGGCGCGCTTCCCGATCTCGCTCCCGGAGATGAGCAGCACCTGGTCGGCACCCTCGAAGGCGCGCACCATCGAGGCCCGGTCGTTATAATCGGAGATCAGCAGCCGAACGCCATATTCGGACAGGCGCTCGGCGCGATGGAAGTTGCGAACCGCAAGCCCGATCTCGGACGGCGGCATCCGGAATACGAGCCGCTCGACAACCTGGTGGCCGAGCTCGCCCGACGCGCCGGTGATGACAATCATCCCTCTCTCTCCCCTTTTTCTATCGTCTCTTCGTCCGCGCGCCGGCGGCTCAGCTCGCCATTGCGAGCCTGGCCGCGCCCGCCGGCACATCCCAGGTCACGAACACCTGCTCGGGCCCACGCTGCGATGTGTTCGCCGGGAAGGCATAATGCTGGTCCGGCACGAGCCGGAGGCTCGGCACCCGCCGCGAGAGCTCCTGCAGGATGACCTTGAGCTCGAGCCGCGCGAGATTGTTGCCGAGGCAGGTGTGCGGGCCGGTGCCGAAGGTCAAATTCTTGCGGGCGGCGGGGCGGCGGATATCGAAGCGCTCGGCATCGTCGCCAAAGATCGCCTCGTCGCGATTGGCCGAATTGAGCGCGGCATAGACCAGCGACCCCGCCGGGATGGTGACGCCGGAGAAGGTGAGCTCCTCGACGACGCGCTGGCGCCAGGTCGGCACCCCGGTGCAGTAGCGCAGCACCTCCTCGACCGCGTTGGGGATGAGCGACGGATCGTCGGTGAGCGCCTGCCACTGATCGAGGTGCGAGAGGAGCGCGACCATGCCGTAGGCGGCCGTGTTGGCCGTGGTCTCGTGGCCCGCCATCACCATGTTGAGCGTGAAGCTGTCGAGCCGCTCGCGCGGCCAGCCGTCGGGATCGAGCGTATCGGCATTGCGGCGGACCTCGGAGATCAGGTCGTCGCCCGGCGCGTCGAGCCGCTGCTGGGTGACCCGGTGCGCCCATTGGTAGAATTTGACCATCGCGTTGGCGGTGTCGATCTGCAGCGATTCATCCGGACGACCCCAGACGAAAGTCGCCCAGGGGCCGCGAAAGGCGCGGATCTGCTCGACCTCCTGGTCGGGCAGCCCCATCATGCGCATGATGACCGCCGCCGGGATGTCGTAGAGCACGGTGTCGACGATATCGGCCTCACCGGCGCCTAGCACCGCGTCGAGCCGCATGTTGGTCTGCTCCCGGACGAAATCCTCGAGATATTTGATCCGTGCCGGCGCGAACGGCGCCTGGGTGACCCGGCGGTTGAGCTGGTGCACGGCGCCGTCGACATCGACGAGGCCGGGCACGCGGGGGAAGCCCGCATCGGCGATGATCTTCATCGCCGCCGGGCTCGGCGCGACGTTCAGATGCTGCATCACCGCCGGCCGCGCACTGACCCGTCCCGACGTGTCGGTGAGCAACGCCCGGCAATCCTCGTAGCGGGTCAGCACATAGGCGTTCAGCCCCTCATGAAAGAAGACCGGGCGATCACGACGCGCGTCTGCGAAGAAAGCATGCGGCATGCCTTCGAAGGGATCGAAGTCATGCGCGACCGGGCAGCGCCGCTCGGGCCTCTGTTCGCCGGATGTCGTCTCGCTCGTCATGGTCACCTCTCCAGGTTGATGCTTCATCATGGACTGGCCGAGCCTTCGCTCGACCAGGTGGATGATCTCTCTTGTCGTGAGCTCGTCGGACGGTTCGTGCCGGCCGGTCTTGCGTCTCACCGCATGCCGGCATTAAGGCGAAGCGGGCCGGTTCTGTCGAAATGCGATTTTGCGAACACGTTCGTGTTCCTGCGAGCGGCGTGAAAGCGGGACTGGCTTCTACCAGGCTAACATGTTCAAAGCATGGGCGAATTTCGCGTCGCCATACGGCCGGTTGCGCGGGCTGGCTGGCCACACGCTCCCCGCGCGCGCATTGCGCAGCCCTCACGGACATGGTCCATGACGCTCGCCCGTCCCGATCCGGGTCGGCCTTCTCAACGACCGCCCATAAGGGAGCATCGCCGTGCCCGATCTTCAGGCCAACAAGGATGTCGTTCGTCGCTATTACGAGATGGCGTTCGCCGGCGATCCCGAGCGCGCGGCCGAGACCTATGCCGGCACCCGCTACGTCCAGCACAATCCGCGGGTCGCCGACGACAGGCCGGGCTTCGTCGCCTTCGTGCGCGGCCTGCTCGCGCAGTTCCCGGGCCTGAGTGTCGATATCAAGCGGATGATCGCCGAGGAGGATCTGGTCGTCGTCCACGCCCATGTGCTCAAGGGCACGGCCGATCCCGGCGTGGCGGTGATCGAGATCTTCCGCGTCGAGGACGGCAAGGTGGTCGAGCATTGGGACGTGTCCGAGCCGGTCGCCGCGACCTCGCTCAACGCCAACGGAATGTTCTGACCATGAAGACTCGCGCGGCCGTCGCCTTCGAGGCGAAGAAGCCTCTGGAAATCGTCGAGCTCGATCTGGAAGGGCCGAAGGCAGGCGAGGTGCTGGTCGAGATCATGGCGACCGGCATCTGCCACACCGACGCCTATACGCTCGACGGCTTCGACAGCGAGGGGATCTTCCCGAGCGTGCTGGGTCACGAAGGCGCCGGCATCGTGCGCGAGGTGGGGGCGGGCGTGACCAGCGTGAAGCCCGGCGATCACGTCATCCCGCTCTACACGCCGGAATGCCGCCAGTGTAAGTCGTGCCTCTCGGGCAAGACCAACCTGTGCACCGCGATCCGCGCGACGCAGGGCAAGGGCCTGATGCCCGACGGCACCAGCCGCTTCAGCTACAAGGGCATGTCCGTCTTCCATTATATGGGCTGCTCGACCTTCTCGAACTTCACCGTCCTGCCCGAGATCGCGGTGGCCAAGATCCGCGAGGACGCGCCGTTCCAGACCAGCTGCTACATCGGCTGCGGTGTGACGACGGGCGTCGGCGCGGTGGTGAACACGGCGAAGGTGCAGGTCGGCGACAATGTCGTGGTGTTCGGCCTAGGCGGCATCGGCTTGAACGTGCTGCAGGGCGCGCGCCTCGCCGGGGCGAGCCGGATCATCGGCGTCGACATCAATCCCGATCGCGAGGCATGGGGCCGCCGGTTCGGCATGACCGACTTCCTCAACTCGAAGGGCATGAGCCGCGAGGAGACCGTTGCCAAGGTGGTGGAGCTTACCGACGGCGGCGCGGATTATACCTTCGACTGCACCGGTAACACCGAGGTGATGCGCACAGCCTTGGAGGCCTGCCATCGCGGCTGGGGCACCTCGATCATCATCGGCGTGGCGGAAGCCGGCAAGGAGATCGCAACGCGGCCCTTCCAGCTCGTCACCGGGCGCAACTGGCGCGGCACCGCCTTCGGCGGCGCCAAGGGCCGCACCGACGTGCCTAGGATCGTCGACTGGTATATGAACGGCAAGATCCAGATCGACCCGATGATCACCCACATATTGTCACTGGACGAGATCAACAAAGGCTTCGATCTGATGCACGAGGGGACAAGCATCCGCTCGGTCGTCGTCTATTGAGAGGGAAGAAGCGATGTTCAGCCACGTCATGATCGGCACCGACGACGTCGACGAGGCCAAGATCTTCTACGACGCCGCGCTCGGCGTGCTCGACGTGCCGCCCGGCGTGATCGACGAGAAAGGCCGGCTCGTCTACATGCACAAGGGCGGGCGCTTCCTCATCACCCGCCCGATCAACGGCGCGCCGGCGACCTTCGCGAATGGCGGCACGCTCGGCTTCCACGCCGGCTCGCCCGAGTTGGTCGATGCCTGGCACGCCGCCGGCCTCGCCCATGGCGGCACCGCGATCGAAAGCCCGCCCGGCATCCGCCACGCGACCGAGGGTCGGACCGTCTATCTCGCTTACCTGCGCGATCCCGCCGGCAACAAGGTCTGCGCCTATTTCAAGGTGAGCGGCTGACCGGGCGAGTGGCGGCGCGCCAGAGGCTCGGGCACGTGGGCTCAGGCGCGAACCAGGCTCAACCCGCTGCTTGGCTTGACGGCCCGGCTCGGCTCGCCGCTCGCGCGCAAAAGCTCGCCCATGAAGCGCGCGACGTGGCGCACCTTGGGTGCCGTCCCCGTCTCCGAATTGGTGATCAGCCAGACCTCGCAGCTCGCCGTGCCGCCATCGACGTCGGGAAGACGCACGAGCTGCGGGCTCGCGTCGCCGAGGATGGTCGGCATCAGGCAGATGCCGAGCCCGTCCTCGCACATCTGGCGCAGCACGAGATAGCTGTCGGTGTAGCAGACGACATCGCCCGGCGGCAGCCGTTCGAGCGCCCAGGTGGTCTCGCCAACCAGGAAATCGTGGTCCTGGCGCATGACATGCGCCGAGAGCGCGACGATCTGGTGGCGCTTGCCCGTGAAGCGCGCGAGATACGCGTGGCTCGCATAGACGCCATAGGCCATGTCGGCGACCTTCTGGAGCTTGCCGCGCCCGCGCGTCGGACGCGCCAGCCGGACCGCGATGTCGACCAGCTCGGTCTCGAGGTCGACGAAATAATGTTCGGTGGTGATGTCGAGCTCGAGCGCGGGGAATTCGGCTCTCAGATCGACCAGCTGCGGGGCGATCCAGGTGGCGAGAAAGTCGAGCATCGTCACCCGCACGATTCCCTGCTGCTCCCAGGCCGAATCCGAGAAGACCCGTGCCGATACGTCCATCTGGATCGCGGCGTCGAGATAGGCCTGCATCGCGGGCACCACGGCATAGCGGCCGTCGCGGCGCGTGAAGAGCTGCGCGCCGACATTCTTCTCGAGCGTCTGGATGCGCCGCCGCAGCGTCGAATGATCGACTGACAGCGCCTGCGCAGCGCCCTCGAACGTGCCCGCCCGCTGGAGCGCCAGAAAGGCGCGGATGAGGTCCCAGTTGGTCACCCGATCCCAGCCCGGGCGTTCGGCGCGCGCGCCCTCATCCATCCTGCTCCTCGAGCAGCAGCACCGGCTTCAGCGTCGTGCCGGCTTTCGAATCGCTGGCCGCCTCGTTGATCTGCGCCAGCGGATAGAATTGCAGCAGCTTCTCGAACGGGAACCGGCCCTGGCGCCACAGCTCAATCAGCCGCGGGATGAAGACCTTGGGCACGCTGTTGCCCTCGATCGCGCCGGCGAGCGTCTTGCCGAGGAACAGGCTGTTGATCGGCAGCCGAAGCTCGGCATCGGGCGCGCCGACGCCGACCATGATGCACGTCCCGAGCGGATAGAGGCTTTCGACCGCTTCGGCGACGACGCTCGGGATGCCGGTCGTGTCGATCGCATAATGGACGCCGCCGCCCAGCGCCCGGATCTGGTCGAGCGCCGGGCGCTCGGCGCAGTGGACGGCGTGCGTCGCGCCCAGTTCCAGCGCGAGATCGAGCCGCGACTGATGGACATCGACCGCGATGATCCGCGTGCATCCGGCGACGCGTGCCGCCATCACCGCCGACAGACCGACCGCGCCCGAGCCGAACACCGCGATTGCGCTGCCGGGCTCGGCGCGCAGCACGTTCATGACCGTGCCCGCCCCCGTCTGGATACCGCAGCCGAGTGGGCCCAGCAGCCGCAGGTCGATATCCTTCGCGACCTTCACCGCGTTGCGCTGGTGCGCGAGCGCGTAGGTGGCGAAGCTCGACTGGCCGAAAAAGGCACCCGCCACCGGTGCGCCGTGCGCGTGGACGGGCGAAGTCCCGTCGGCGCGGCGGCCCGAGAAATTGAGCTGCATGAAGTGATGGCAGTAGGTCGGCTTGCCCTGGAGGCAATTGGGGCAGCTCCCGCAATGATGGCAGGTGAGCACGACATGATCACCGGGCTCGAACTCGGTGACCTGGTCGCCGACCCGCTCGACGATGCCCGATCCCTCATGCCCGAGCACGCACGGAAAGGGCGTCGGCAGATGCCGATCGCGGACCGCGAGATCGGTGTGGCAGAGCCCGCAGGCGACGATCCGCACCAGGATCTCGTCGCCTCGCGGCTCCTCGATGGCGATCGGGTCGATCGTCCAATCGCCGCCGGGTTCGGCCAGCAAGGCTGCAACGGCATCGATCATCTCTCACGCCTTTCTGCTCTTCGCATCGTGGTTCGCGCCGGTCCCGTGCGGGGGTTGGGCGGCGCCCGGGCGGATCGTCGCGTCTTCGCGCGCGATCAGGCCGCCCGGATCAGCGCTTTCGATTCCATGAACTCGCCGAACGCGGCCAATCCCCATTCGCGCCCGTTGCCCGACATCTTGGTGCCGCCGAACGGCGCCAGCGGATCCTCGCCGGCGCCGTTGAGGAAGATCATGCCGGCGTCGAGCCGGGCGCCGACCTCGGCCGCCTTGTCGTCGCTCGCCGACTGGACGAAGGCGGCGAGGCCATAAGGCGTGTCGTTGGCGATGCGGACCGCCTCGTCGAGATCGTCATAGCCGATCACGCAGAGCACGGGTCCGAAGATCTCCTCGCGCGCGATCCGCATGTCGTTGGTCACGTCGACGAAAACCGTCGGCTTCACATAATAGCCTTTGGACAGACCGTTGGGGCGGCCGCCGCCGCCGGCAAGCAGGGTCGCGCCTTCCTTCTGTCCGGCGTCGATATAGGATTGGATGCGCTCCCACTGGGTGCGCGAGACGACCGGACCCATATAGGCGTCGCCATGGGGGTCGCCGACCGTGATCCCCTGCAGGATGTGGGCGATGACCCCCTTGGCCTCCTCCATCCGCGATCTTGGCACCAGCATGCGCGTCGGCGCGTGGCAGCTCTGGCCGCTGTTCAGCATCAGCCGGTAGAGATTGCCCCCGATCGCGGCGCCGAGATCGGCGTCGTCGAGGATGATGTTGGGCGACTTGCCGCCCAATTCCTGGTGGACGCGCTTGACCGTATCGGCGGCGCGCTTGGCGACGTCGATCCCGGCGCGCGTCGAGCCGGTGAACGACACCATGTCGACGTTCGCGTGCTCGGCCAGCATCGCGCCGACCGTGCCGTCGCCGTCGACGAGATTGTAGACGCCCTTGGGGACGCCCGCATCGTCGAGGATCTGGGCAATGACATGGGCGGTGAAGGGCGTCAGTTCGGACGGCTTGTGCACCATCGTGTTGCCCGTCGCGAGGGCCGGCGCGATCTTGCACATGATCTGGTTGATCGGCCAGTTCCACGGCGTGATCAGCGCGACGACCCCGATCGGCTCGTGACGCACCATCGTCCGGTCCGACTGCCGCGTTTCGAACGGATAGTCGCGCAGCAGCTCGATCGTGGTCTGGAGATGCATGAGCCCGGTCGCCGACTGGGTCTCGAAGGCGAACTTGGCCGGCGCGCCCAGTTCCTCGACCAAAGCGTCGGCAAGCTCCTGGCGGCGCGCGACATAGGCGCCGAGCACACGGCCAAGGAGATCGATCCGCTCCTCGCGCGAGGTCCGCGAGAAGGTCAGGAAGGCGCGCCGGGCCGCTGCGACCGCATCGTCGACATCGGCCTTGCTCGCCACCCCGATGCTGCCGATAACCGCCTCGGTCGCGGGATTGACGACGTCGATGTGGCGCTCGCCGGTCGGCGTCCGCCACTGTCCGTCGACATAGATCTTCTGTGCCATATCCTGCTCCTCGGCGCGCGCTCGGGGTCTTCGCCCCAACTGTCCGTCTCGAGCAGGATGAAACAGATTTTGGCCGGCCCATGCTTGCGTGCAAGCGCAAGAGGTGTTCGCCGCGCGCAAAACTTTCGCGCATTTTTGCGTGGCCGCGCCGCAGATATGCGAGCTTTTCGAAAAGTCGCCCGGGCGACGGTGGCGGCGTGAGCGTCGGGCCGATCCTATTCGGTCAGCTGCGTGCGATAGGCGCTGGGCGATGCGCCGAATTTCGCGCGGAAGGCGCGGCTGAACTGCGAGCTCGACGAGAAGCCGTTGGCGAGCGCGATCGCAGTCAGGTTGCGCGCGCCGCCCGCCGCCTCGATCTGCTGCCGGCATTGCTCGAGCCGCAGATCCTGGATGAACTGCCGCGGCGTCATGCGGTGACGGCTGAATTCCAGATAGAGCAATCGCGACGAGATGCCGATCTCGCGGGCGAGGTCGGCTGGTCCGAACTCGCCATTGGCGAGATTGTCGAGGATCGCCTCGCGCGCCTGGCGCAGGCGATAGGGGAGATGCGACGGGCTGTTGCTGGCGAGCTCCTCGTGAAGCGCGGCCGCGTTGAAGAAGGAGCGCACGACGTCGCGCACGCCGAGCGCATCGAACGCCGGTTGCGAGCGCGCGCCAAGGATCGCGCGCAAGGCGGCCGCTGCCGCGTGGAGCGCGCTGTTCGACGGAATGACCGATCCGAACTGGCGCTCGACAAGGCGGGTCCAGCTGCCGAACGCCTCGCGATGGAAGGTCAGCGACAACATGCTGTAATTGGGCGACGTCTCGAGCTCATAGCCGCGTCCGGGCAGCAGGATGATCGCATCGCCCGGACGCACTAGCGCCTCGAGCTCGGGACCGGCCAGCCGGCTCGTTCCTTCGATCTGCCAGAGCAATTTCACGTCGTCATTGGCGCTGGCGCCGGGCGTCGGCACCGCCGACAGGAGGCCTGCCGAGGTGGCGCGCAGCGACACCAGCCGATGATGGCCCACCCGGCGCGCCATCATGCTTTGCGGCGCAGGCCCCGCCGACCGGCGCAGTCGATAATTGGGAAAGGCGTCGCGGAAGAGGTCGACAAAGGGCACGGCCGGGCTGCCGGCTATGATGTCCTGCGATGCGCGAGCCACCTGCATCCCTGCGACCCTCCGTCCAGGCGGAATGATAGCAGGAACGTCGTCGCCCTCAAGAAGCATAGATGTGCGTGCCGGAATGCTTTGTCCCGGACTGCGAAGAGACCAATCTGGGCCTTTCGTTCACCTGCCAGCTTGCTTGATCCGTTTATTGGTCGCGCGATCCCGCTCCCGTGTTGGTGAGGAGGCCCTATGCGTGGATGGACGATCATGATCGCGCTCGCCGCCATGCCGACGATCGCGTACGCGCAAGCAACCGTCGCGCCGGGCGCGACGCCAGCGGCATCCGCGCCCCAGCCTGGTCTCTATGGCCCGCCCGCCCCGGTCGCGCCGCCGTCGGCGGCTCCCGCCGCGCGCACGGCGTCATCGACCCCCGACCAGGCGGCCCCGGCGCAGCACCACAGGGGCCATCGGCGCGGCGGCGCCTATCTCGGCGCGGACGGCGGCATCACGCCGCACTAGGCGCGTTGTTCGCGCGCTCGAGCAGCTCGGTCATGAGATCGTCCGGCAGGAGCGGCTCGCGACCCAGCGCGATCAGGAAATTGACGACCTCTCGCGGCAATTCGCTGCTCGATTGCATGAGATACATCATCATCGTCGCCGCCTGCAGTTCCTCGCGCCGGCCGCCCGAGCTCCGCTCCTCGACCGCCTTCAGCACCCGGCTGAACAGGTCGCCGGTTTCCTCGGGCATCTCCGCGTCGGCGACGCCGTATCGCTCGGCCGCCCAGTCGAGCAGGCGCTGGACCTGCGGCTCGAGGTCGAGCAGCCGCCGCGGCTCGACATCGCCGCCCTCGAACGCCGCCAGCAGCGCGCGGTGCAGCGGCGCATAATTGGCCGGCAGCATCAGCAGCACCTTCTGGTCGAACAGATCCTTCTGGATCGTCCGAAGGTCGGCGGTCTTGAGCTCGCGCCGTTCGCGCCCGGGATGGATCGTGCCCGCGATCCGGACCCAATGCGCCCAAAGCCGCGCGACGACGAGCCCACGCGAGAGATCGTCGCGCCCGGATGCGGTGATGAGCAGGCGCCGGGCGTCGCGGATGCGCGCTTCCATCGTCTCCTTGCCGCTGAAGCCGCGCTTGAGCTGGCGCGCCGCCGCCTGGTCGGCCGAGACATCGAAGAAGCGGATCTCGAAGGCGATGTCGGGCCGCTCGGCGATGGCCTGCGAGATTGCCCCGAAGCGGTGGACCGCCTCCTCCTCGTCGGTGAAGCGCGGGCGCCGCCGGCCGCGCTGGTCCGGCGTCTCGCGCGTCCGGTTGGCGATCTCGATCACCACCATCCCGGGTCGGTCGGGCCCGGGCCGGTCGGGATCGGCCTCGCCGCGATCCTTGCGCTTGCCCACCAGGTCGAGACGCATCCCGTCCGAGCCGACCAGCGGCGCCGCAAACCCGAGCTCGCCGAGCGTCATGTCGGTCACCGGCTCGTAACCCGCGGCCAGAAGCTCGGCCTTCATCGCCTCGAGCTGCGTCGCCTCGTTCATCGTGTCACCGAGCGGCCATGGACCGGTGCGTCGCCGACCGACACGAAGACCGATGCCTGGTTCGCCAGCGCGGCATATGCTGCGGCGAACTCATGGGGCCGCAGCCTGCGCCCATCGATCCTGGTGCGATAGTCGATCTTGGTCCGCTGGCTGACCACGCGTTCGACGTCGCGATCGTCGTGAAGCACGCGATGCGCCTGCTTCGCCCCCGTGCCGGCCTTGCCGTCGAGGCCGTCGAGGATCGCCTTCAGGATGTTGTCGACGTCCTTCCTCGCATCGAGATGCTGATAGTAACGGATTGCGACCGAGCAGGGGCTCGCGAGGAACACGCCGGTCCATCCGACCCCGCGCACGCTCTCGGCGTGCACGTCGCGCCGCCAGTCGCGATAGGCGGCCGTCCCATAGCGATTGACCGAGACCGGGGAACCAGGGACGAAGAATTCATGGGGGAGCGAGCGCGGCGTCGTCATGGCGAGATCTCTGCCTCGCCGTCACGCATTCGCCAAGCCCGATGCCTATATCGCCCGTTTTGCGATCGCGATCCGGCCTTGCAGGAGAAGCACGATGAAATGGTGGCGCTGCGAACTCATCGACCAGACCGAGGCGGTCAAGCTCACGCTCGACGTGCTGCTCGACGCGAGCGACCATGTCGTCGCGCCTTTTCGTTATTATGGCGAGTGGGAGAGCCTCGACAGCGCCGAAACCTATCCGCTCGTCTTCCTGCGCGACGGCCATGCGGTCGACCTCGGCGAGGGTTGGAAGCCCGATCGCTACAATCATATGGAGCTGCACGGCGCGCGCCTGCTCGCGGGCGACGAGATCCTCTATTATGACAGCCCGACCCCAAAGGGTGAGCCCTGGGTCTTCATCGTGCGCGAGACGATCGACCTGGTCGAGCGTGCGCGACGCGCCGCGACGAGCGGCGGTGCCTGATCCGATCGCACGCCCGCTCCGCCTCGCGCGGTCCGCCGGCCGGCTTGCGCGCCATCGGCGGACGGCGAATAGCCAGGCGATGCGCACACTGCTTCTCGCCGGCCTCCTCGTTGTGGGTCTGATCCCCGCGCCCGCCTTCGCCTGGGGCGACAAGGGCCATGAGATCATCGCCACGATCGCGCGCGACCGGATCGCGCCCGCCACCCGCGCCTGGGTCGATGCGATCCTCGCCACCGACACCGACACGCTGACCGCGCCCGACATGGTCTCGCGCGCGACCTGGGCGGACAAATGGCGCGATTCGGGGCATCGCGAGACGGCGAGCTGGCATTTCGTCGACCAGGAGCTCGGCGCGCCCTCGCTCGACAGCGCCTGCTTCGGCCATCCCGCACCCGCCGTCCCGGCGAGCGCCGGACCGGCGCAGGATTGCGTCGTCGACCGGATCGACGCCTTCGCGCGCGAGCTCTCCGACCCCGCGACGGCGCCCGCCGAGCGCCTCCTCGCGCTCAAATATATCCTCCATTTCGTCGGCGACGTGCACCAACCGCTCCACGCGTCCGACCATCAGGATCGCGGCGGCAATTGCGTCCATGTGGGGTTGGGCGACCAGCGCACGACCAACCTCCACAGCTTCTGGGACACGGCCGTGCTCGCCCCGCTGGGGTCGGATCCCGCAGCGATCGCGCACCGCCTCGAGGGCTCGATCACGAGCGCGGACGCGCACAGCTGGGCCTCGGGCAGTGCGTCGTCCTGGGCGGTCGAGAGCTATGGCGAGGCCAAGGCGCATGCCTATACGATCGGCTCGCCCGCCGGCTGCGCCGGCGACCAGGCGCCGATCGCGCTCTCGTCCGCCTATCAGGCGCAGGCGCTCGCCATCGCCGAGCGCCAGATCGAACGCGCCGGCGTCAGGCTCGCCTGGTTGCTCGACACCGCGGCGGCGAAGGCCGGCGCAGGCCGATCCTGACCCGTCCCGGAGCGAGGTCGAGGCCCGGCGGCGGCGCCGCGCCAGGGCCGGGTATCGGCTCGGGCGTGCATGCCGTCGGGTGCGCGTGCTGGCGGCGGCCTGCTTCGGGGCGCGGCTGCGCTGCGAGGCGCTTGCGATGAGCCGGCGACGCTCACCCCGAGACCGGACGACACGATCCTGCCGGTCCATGGCGAGCGGACGACGGCCGGGTGCGGACCGGGCCTCGCGACAGCGCGCGCGGCGACGCGAGGCCGTGGCGAGCAGAACGGAGCCTCTTTTGCCTCAGGCGGCGGCTTCCCCCGATCGGACACGTCCCGAGGCCGGGCTGGTGCGAGGGGAGAGCAGGCTGCGGAGATGGCTGGCCGCCTGGTGGCGGTTCCTGGTTCGGGCTTGGTGACACGCAACGAAGCGAGGCGGTCGAGACACGTTCGCATGCGGTTCCCGGCAGGACATCCGGCGGGAGGTCCCCTCCCCTCTCTGTGCTGAACGACCTAAGTCGGCCGTCCGTCGCCTCCAACCCGCCCGCTGTTCGGGCCGAGTTGCCGTGTTTCACGGCTGCCCGCACCACCCCTCCATCAGGGGGTTTCCCGTCGCGGTGCCCGCTCCGGTGGAAGCGCCATCCTGGCCGCCTTTGACGGTGTTCAGTCGAGGGGACGGTCCCCCCGGCGAACATCAAGGAACCTCGAAATGCAGAACCTCGTCATCCTCGCCGGCAATGTCGGCACCGCGCCCGAGACCCGCAGCACCCAGGGCACCACCAAGATCACCTCCTTCTCGCTCGCCACCTCGCGTCCCAAGCGCGACAGCGAGGGCAAGGTCCTCAAGGACGGCGAAGGCCGCCGCCAGGAAGACACCGAGTGGCACCGGATCATCTGCTTCAACGGCCTCGGCAAGGTCGTCGCCGACAATGTCGAGAAGGGCCAGAAGGTCATGGTCACCGGTCGCATTCACTATACGCGCTGGACCGACAAGGACGGGATCGAGCGCTACGGGGCCGAGATCATCGCCGAGGACGTGAAGTTCCTCACCTACGGCAAGTCCCGCCAGCAGCAGGGCGGCCAGCGCGGCGAGCCCGAGGACGACATCCCCTATTGATCGCCCGACAGCTCAAGGCCCGGCGGCGCACGCCGCCGGGCCTCTCGGCTCTGGTCCGACGGGTCGGGTCGGACGACCCCAAGCGACCTCGAATTCACAACTATTGGTTTGAGGCGCGCGCGAGCCGCACCTACGCCTCGCTGGCGTCACCCGGATCGCCACTCCAGGCGAACGGCCTTCGCGAGGCGAACGCCATGGATCAGGATCAACGGCTGAAGCGTCTCGAGTTTCGCGCCTGGCATCGCGGCACGCGCGAGGCCGATTATCTGATGGGCGGCTTTTTCGACGCGCATGCGCCACGCTGGGGCGAGGCGGAGATCGCCTGGTTCGAGCGGCTGCTCGAGGAGGATGACGTCGACATCATGGCCTGGGCGATGGACATGCAGCCCGTGCCGCAAGCCTTCGATGGCCCGCTCATGCAGGCGATGCAGGTGCTCGATTATGTGCCGCTGCCGGGTTCGCCCGAATCCCGCAAGCATTGAGCTGCGCGTCCGGCGACGCCCTCAAACCAAAGCCACCTTGAGATCGTCGAGCACGCGCGCGAGCCCGCGCGCGCGCAGCAGCGGCAATGTCGCCCGGGCGGCGAGCACCGGCACCGCGCGATCATAGACCGCGACATTGACCTCGCCGTTCAGCCGCGAGGGATAGAGGATCCCGTCGACATGGGCCGGATGGTCGTGGATCGCGACCGACCAGGCGCGCGCGAGCGTCTGCGTCGCGCCGCGCGCGACATCGCTCGGAATGCCCATGCGGACCGGCCCGTCGCCGGTCAGGTCGATCAGCGTCAGCGCGCGCGTCGGCGCGACGAACGCGACGTTGCGGGCGTCCAACTCGGTCTCGGCGATCGGATAGTCGCCGACCAGCCCGTTGCGCTCGTCGCGCAGGATCGCCTCTAAGAAACTCACCTTGAGCGAGGAGCCGAGATAGACGAGCCCGAAGCGGTTGGCGGCGATCCGCCGGCGCGGGTCGCTGAACCGGCTCGGCGTCTTGCCGAAGCCGAGCGGGTCAGGATGGTGCGCGAAATAGATGCGGGTGTGGACCGTGCCCGCCGCCACGCTCGCCGTATCGAGCGCGACGCCGGCGAAGGCGGCCGTGGGCTTCAGCGACATTCAGGCGAACGTCCCCTCCGCCACGGCTTCGGCCACCGCGACCGTCTCGGCGCCGAGGCCGGACGCGAGCGCCTCGCTTGCGCTCAGGCCGTCGAGCTCGGGATGATGCTGGACGAGGAAGCGGTAGACCGCCCAGGCGTCACGGCCAAAGATCGCGAACAATTGGGGGATCTCGGCGAACGGCTTGCCGTCGGCGCCGATCTGCCAGACCGGATAGCGATAGCCGCGCGTCGCCCCCTGCAGCGCCAGCACCTGCTGTGCCTGGCGCCACTCATTGACCGTTCCGCGGGTCGCATCGACATGGCGCGCGAACGCCTCGCCGGTCAGCATGTCCTGTCCGGCCAGGATCTCGGCGACCCGATGGCGCCCGCGCGCGCGCGCTGACTCGAGCGCCTCGCCGAGCGCGGCCTCCTCGGCGGCGTCGATCTCGAACTCGTCGCCTTGTGTGTCCGGCGCCTCGGGCGCCGCGACGATCCGCGGCGCGCCATTGGGCTTGACCTCGACGATGAACTGGAGCGGCGTCCGCGCGCTGCGGCTCCGCACCGTCGCCGCGCGCAACGCGTCGAGCACCACCGCCACCGAGTTGGTCGACAAAGCGAGCGCGCGCCCGATCTCGCGGGTCTCGGCAGGCGGCGTCCCGGCCTGCTCGCTGACCGTCAGCCACTCGCCGGTGCGCGCGTCGCGCATCGCGTACCGCGTCGTCCTCGCGCCGTCGCGCGCCTTCGCCTTGATCGCTACGTCCTTCATGGCTCCGATATGGGCGGTTTCGTGCATTTCGTCAAGTTCGTCCGATTGGTACGATCTCGCATGTCTTCGTAGCAGGGGTGCGCCTCCCTGTCCCGGATCAGCGTTCCCGGATCAGTCGAGCTTCTGCGCCACCGTCAGCAGCCGCTCGCGCAGCCAGCGATGCGCGGGGTCGGTGGTGTTGCGCGGATGCCAGTACATCATCTCCTCGAGCGGACGCAGCTGATAGGGCAGTTCGCGGATCGAGATCTCCTCAAGCCCCGACAGGCGCTTGGTCGCGCGTTCGAGGACGAGGCTGATCAGGCTGGTGCCCTGGATCAGGAAAGGCGCGAGCAGAAAGCTTTCGACCGTCACCTCGATGCGCCGCGCGATTCCCATCTCGGCGAGTTCCATGTCAGCGGTGTTGAGCTGGCGCTCGGCGCCGATCGAATAGATGAGGTGGGGAAGTGCGAGGAACTGCGTCTTGTTCATCCGCTTGCCGCCGCCGACATGCCGGTCGACCGCGCACAGCCAGCGGTCGCTGAACAGATGCTGCGAGGGATAATCCTCCTCGGGGAAGAGCGCCTTGGGCTCGATCACCAGGTCGGCCTTGGCCATGCGCAGCGCGCCCGCCGGATCGCTGGTCCGGGGCAGCAGGTGGATGGTGACGTTGGGCGCCTCGGTCGAGATCGCGCGCACGAAAGGCGCGAGCAGGATCAGGATCGCATAGTCCGACGCCGAGATCGAGAAGGTGCGCGCGTCGGTCCGCGGATCGAACGGCTGCTCGTGCGAGAGCGCGCCCTCGATCGCCGCCATCGCTTCGCGCAACGGCGGGATCAGCGCCTCGCCCTTCGCGGTCAGCTCCATCTTGCGGCCAACCGGTGTCAACAAGGGATCGTCGAACAGGTTCCGCAGCCGCGCAAGCGCCGCACTCGTCGCCGACTGGGTCAGACCCAGTCGCTCGCCCGCCCGACTGACATTCTGCTCGGCCAGGAGCGCGTCGAGAATCACCAGCAAGTTCAAGTCGACCGAACGCAGATTCATCGCTGAAAACCCCTGATCTTGCAGTGCAACATTTTGACTTTCCGTGTCTTCAGCGTGTCAGAAACGGCGGATTCCGGCGCTTTCGAGGTACAAATGCCATAAATAGATACGATGCTGTTTATCGATTAGACGCATCCTTTGGCAAATAATAAGTTTGGATCACGAAAGTAAGAAGAGGCGCCGAGTAAGCGAAAGGCCTCTGCCAGTACACTTTCGCACCCGGCGCAGTTGTCCCGAAGAAAACGGGACGAGCGAGAGGATAGTGTCATGACGAGCATGAGCTCGGCGCACACCCGTGCGCCGCGGGTGATCCCGCTTAACCTGAATGTCACCGAGGATGGCGACGCCTTCCGGGCGGCGATGCGCAAGGTCACGGCCGGCGTCGCGGTCATCACCACCCACCATGACGACCAGCCCTGGGGCATGACCGTCAGCTCCTTCACCGCGGTCAGCATGGAGCCGCCGACCCTGCTGGTCTGCGTCAACCGCAAGACCGCGACGGCGCGCGACATCGAGCGCGACCATGTCTTCGGCGTCAACCTGCTGAGCCAGGCCCAGCAGACCGTCTCGCAGCTCTGCGCCAACCCCGGCGAGTGCAAGTTCCTCCACGACCATGTGGTGGCGCCCGACGATCTGCCCGTCGCGATGAAGGCGCCGGTGCTCTCGAACTCGCTCGCCTCGTTCGACTGCGCGGTCACCAAGATGTTCTCGGTCGGCACCCATTTCGTGGTGATCGCCCGCGTCGTCGCGGTGATGACGTCCGACGCGATCGAGCCGCTGCTCTACGGCCAAGGCAAATATCTCCACGGCGTCGCGATCGACGAGCTCGCCGCGCTCCGGGCCGCCCGGGCATGAGCGAGCAGATCGCAGACGCGTTCTACGACGCGTACAACGCCCATGACACGGTCACCGTGCAGGGGCTCTACGCCGCCGACGCCGTCCATGAGGACATCGCGTTTGGCCATCCCAAGACCGGCGCCGAGGCGATCGCGTCCGGCCTCGGCCAGTTCTTCGTCTGGTTCCCGGACGCGCACTGGGAGATTGACGACCAGGTCATCTCGGACACGCTGATCGCCACCACCTATTTGCTCACCGGCTCGCTGCAGGCGGACATGGGCAAGACGCCGGGCAAAGGCCAGGCGATTTCACTTCGCGGTGTTCACATTCTCAAGATCGCCAACGGCAAGATCGTGAGCAGCGAAGACTACTGGGACGCTGATACCTTCAAGCGTCAGATCAACAATCACTAAAGGCACCAAGAGGAGAACGGATCGTGCGTACAGGACAAGAATATCTCGAATCGCTGCGCGATGGCCGCACGGTCTATGTCGGCGGTGAGCTGATCGAGGACGTCACCGCCCACCCGATGACGAAGGGCTATGCCAACGCCATCGCCGAATATTACGATCTCCATCTCAAGCCCGAGAATGAAGAGATCTGCACCTTCATCGACGACAGCGGCAAGCGCCAGTCCATGCACTGGTTCCTGCCGAAGTCGAAGGAAGACGTGATCAAGCGTCGCAAGTACACCGAATTCCTCTGCCGGCACTTCAAGGGCGGCATCTTCACGCGTCCGCCGGCCGGCATGAACGTCGTCATGCTCGCCCAGGTCGACGACCAGGATCCCTGGACCGAGGGTTCGAAGTTCAAGACCGTGAAGCCGAACCTCAAGGGCAACATCCAGCGCCAGTGGGAAGAGGTGACCTCGAAGGACGACGCGATCTCGCCGATGTTCCTCGACGTCCAGTATGATCGCGGTCGCGAGGACGCGATGGCCGAGACGCCGATGCTGAGCGTCATCGAGGAGCGCGAGGACGGCATCGTCGTGCGCGGCTGGAAGGCGATCGGCACGTCGGTCCCCTTCGTCAACCACCTGCTCATCGGCAACCTGTGGCGCCCGGGCCAGACGCCCGAGCAGACCGTCTACGCGCTTGTTCCGATCGCGACCAAGGGTGTCGTCATCGTCGCCCGCAAGTCGCGCGCCGAGCCGGACGCGGATCCCTATGATCGGCCCCTCGCGACGATCGGCGACGAGCTCGACTCGATGGCCTATTTCGACGACGTGTTCATCCCGTGGTCGCAGGTCCAGCATGTCGGCAACCCCGAGCATGCCAAATGGTACCCGCAGCGCCAGTTCGACTGGGTCCACCTCGAGACCCAGATCCGTCACTGCGTCCATGCCGAACTGATGGTCGGTCTCGGCCTGCTGCTCACCCAGTCGCTCGGCACCGCGTCGAACCCGATCGTGCAGTCGCAGCTCGCCCAGCTCATCCGCTTCCGCGAGACCTGCCGCGCCTTCATGATCGCCGCCGAGGAAACCGGCTTCGCGACGCCGGGTGGCCTGTTCAAGCCGAACAACATCTATATCGACTTCGGCCGCGCCCACTATCTCGAGCATCAGCACGACATGGTGAACCTGCTGATCGACTTCTGCGGTCGCTCGGCGGTCATCCAGCCGACCAAGCGCGAGCTCGACGATCCGTACATCGGTCCGAAGCTGCAGGAGGCGCTGCGCGGCGCCGAGATCAGCGCCTATGACCGCATCAAGATCTTCCGCCAGATCTCCGAGCGCTTCCTCACCGAGTGGGGCCTGCGTCACGAGATGTTCGAGAAGTTCAACGGCACGCCGCTCTATCTCGTCAACCTGCTGACCATGCAGCGCACCGAGTATCAGGTCGACGGTCCGCTGACCGAGCTCGCCCGCGAGGTGCTCGGCTTCGGCGACACCAAGGAGCTGGGCAAGCGCGCCAAGGAAGCCGAGCTCAAGTCGAACTATGCGAGCGTCCGCTACCAGCCCGATTATGCCCGGGCCCAGGACGTCCGCGACGGCTATATCGGCGACGACAAGCAGCCGGTCGCTGCCGAGTGACGGATGGGGTGCCGGGACCTTCGGGTTCCGGCACCCTCCCCTCTCGTCCGGGCCGCTGTTCGTCGCCCGGCAATGATTGACACGAGCGCACCCATGGCACCCTTCGACTTCGACATCCTGTCCTCCCGCGTGCTGTTCGGCCCGGGCACGCTCGACCGGCTCCCCGCCGAGATCGAGCGACTGGGCTGCGAGCGGGCGCTGGTGCTGACCACCCCCCATCAACGCGGTCTCGGCGTGAACGCGATCAGCCTGATCGGCCGCGCGCAGGTCGGCCTGCTCGACACCGCGACCATGCACACCCCGGTCGACGTCTCGGAAAGGGCGCTCGCCGTCGCGCTCGAGCGCAAGGCGGACTGCTTCGTCGCGATCGGCGGCGGCTCGACGATCGGCCTCGCCAAGGCGCTGGCGCTGCGCACCGACCTGCCCCAGATCGCGATCCCGACCACCTATGCGGGCTCGGAAGCGACGCCGGTGATCGGCGAGACCAAGGATGGCCGCAAAGTCACCCAGCGTACCCCCAAGGTCCAGCCCGAGACGATCATCTATGATCCGAGGCTCAGCCGCGACCTCCCCGTCGACATCTCGGTCACCTCGGGCGTCAACGCGATCGCGCATGCCGCCGAAGCGCTCTACGCGCAAAACCGCAACCCGCTGATCGAGGCGCTCGCGGTGCTCGGCATCCGGGCGCTGGTCGCAGCGCTCCCGAAGATCCACCGCAATCCCCATGACGAGGAGGCCCGCTCGGACGCGCTGTTCGGCGCCTGGGCCTGCGGCGTCTGCCTCGGCACGAGCGACATGGCACTCCACCACAAGCTCGCCCATACGCTCGGCGGCACCTTCGATCTGCCGCATGCGCCGCTGCACTGCGTGCTCCTGCCCTACACGCTCGCCTACAACAGCAAGGCGGCGCCGGGCGCGATGGCGAAGCTCGCCGAAGGCTTTGGCAGCGACGACCCGATCCGCGCGCTCCGCACGCTCTCGACGACGCTCGGCGCGCCGCCGTCGCTCGCAGCACTCGGCATGCCCGAGGAAGGCATCGCCGTCGCCGCGCAGGCGGCGCTCCAGAACCGCTATCCCAATCCGGCCGAGCTCACCGAGGCCGGCCTCACCGACCTGCTGACGCGCGCGTATCGCGGAGACGATCCGCTGCCATAAGAACCAAAGGAGTAGGACATGCGCGATATCACAGAAGCGTCGATCACAGACGCCGTTCGCGAAAGCTTCGACAAGGCCAGCGATCCCCGGCTCAAGCAGCTGTTGCAGAGCCTGGTCTCGCACCTTCACGCCTTCGTCAAGGAGGTCGAGCCGACCACCGCCGAATGGTCCGCCGCGATCGATTTCCTGACCCGCACCGGCCATATCTGCGACGATCGCCGCCAGGAGTTCATCCTGCTCTCCGACACGCTCGGGGTCAGCGTGCTGGTCGATCTCATTAACCACCGCATGCCGGTCGGCGCCACCGACACGACCGTGCTCGGGCCCTTCTACGTCGCCAATCCGCCGGCCTTCCCGCTCGGCGCCGACATCTGCAACGGCATGACCGGCAAGCCGATGTATTGCGATGGGCGCATCCAGACGCCCGACGGCAAGCCGTTGGGCGGCGCGACCGTCGATGTGTGGCAGTGCGATGGCGACGGCTATTACGACATCCAGCTCGGCCCCGACCATCTTGGCCTGCGCGCGCGGTTGACCGCCGACCAAGACGGCCGCTTCTCCTTCTGGTCGGTGGTGCCGAGCCACTATCCGATCCCCGACGACGGCCCCGTCGGCGACATGCTGGGCGCGACCGGGCGGCATCCCTATCGCCCCGCGCACGTCCATTTCATGATCCAGCACCCCGGCTACGAGACGCTCGTCACCCACATCTTCCTCGAGGGCAGCGAATATCTCGAGAGCGACACGGTGTTCGACGTGAAGACGAGCCTCGTCACCGACGTCGTGCCGCACGAGGCCGGCACCGCGCCCGACGGCAGCGCGGTCGGCGAGCCCTGGGGCGCGCTGCATTTCGACTTCGGCCTGAAGCCGCTCGCCGCCGCGCCGCGCGCGACGCTCACCCGCCGCCCGGCGCCGGTGGAGGCCTGAGCCCATGTTCGTCCCCTTCCCGCTGGCGGCGAACCTGCGCGGCGCGGTGGCGGCGCTCGGCAATTTCGACGGGGTCCATCGCGGCCACCAGGCGGTGGTCGGCCATGCCGTGAACCTCGCCCGCGCCCGCGGCGTGCCGGCGATCGCGATCACCTTCGCGCCGCATCCGGTGCGCTATTTCAACAAGGCGCTGCCGCCATTCCTGCTGAGCGACGTCTATCAGCGCCTCGCGCTGCTGCGCGCGGCCGGCGCCGACGAGGCGGTGGCGCTGCCCTTCGACGGCGCGATGGCGTCGCTCACGCCGGGCGAATTCATCCGCCACTGGCTGGTCGACATGCTCGGGGTCTCGACGATCGTGACGGGCGCCGATTTCCGCTTCGGCATCGGCCGCTCGGGCACGCTCGACCTGCTGCGCGACGAAGGCCAGCGGCTGGGCTTCACCTGCGAGGCGCTCGCGATCCGCAAGGACGCCGCCGAGCCCATCTCCTCGACCCGCATTCGCGAATGCGTGCGCTCGGGTGATCTCGAGGAGGCCGAACATCTGCTCGGCCGCCCCTATCGCCTCGCGGGATCGCTGATCCATCTCGCCGATGGCGACCTCACCCTCTATGCCGGCGACTGCCTCGTGCCCGGTGCCGGCCGCTACCGCGCCCGCATCCAGGCGATGGGCGTCACCCCGGTGATGGTCGATGTCGCGATCTCGGGTGGCCATATCCGCTGCCTGATGCGCGGGTCCGACCATGCGGCGCTCGGCGCGCTCAAGGACGGCGCGCGGGTGACGCTCGACTTCGAGCAGAGCACGAGCCTGTCGCTGGTCGGCCAGGCGCCTGCGCATGCGCTCGCGGGCTTGCGTCGCGGCGACAGCGAGGCGGCCCGGCTGCTTCCGGCCTGACGCCCCGGTCCCGTGGAGTTCGGCGTCCCATGTTCACTGGAATCATCACCGACGTCGGGACCATCCAGCGGATCGACCAGCGCGGCGACGTGCGCATCCGCATCGGCACCAGCTACGACATGGCCGATGTCGCGCTCGGCGCCTCGATCGCCTGCTCGGGCGCCTGCCTGACCGTCGTCGACAAAGGGTCCGACTGGTTCGACGTCGACCTCTCCTTCGAGACCATCAAGCGGACCGCGCCCGGCCTCTGGTATGAGGGCGGCCTGCTCAATCTCGAGCGCGCGCTCTCCGTCGGGGACGAGCTCGGCGGCCATATCGTCACCGGCCATGTCGACGGGGTCGGCTTGCTGGTCGCGGCCGTGCCCGAGGGCGAATCCGTGCGCATCACGCTGCGCGCGCCCCAGGATCTCGCGCGCTTCCTCGCGCCCAAGGGCTCGGTCACGCTCGACGGCGTGTCGCTCACCGTCAACAGCGTCGAGGACGAGCCCGAAGGGCCGCTCATCGGGCTCAACATCATCCCGCACACCCAGGCGCATACCAGTTTCGGGGATCTGCGCCCGGGCCGCACGTTCAACATCGAGATCGACATCCTCGCCCGCTATCTGGGCCGCATGGAGCAGTTACGACAATGACCGCGCCCTTCCGCACCACCCGCCATGCCTTTCTCTCGTCGACCGAGGAGATTATCGACGAGGCCAAGAATGGTCGCATGTTCATCCTGGTCGACGACGAGGACCGCGAGAATGAGGGTGATCTCGTGATCCCCGCACAGATGGCGACGCCGGCTGCGGTCAACTTCATGGCGACCCACGGCAAGGGCCTGATCTGCCTCGCGCTCGCCAAATCGCGCACCGACCAGCTTGGCCTGAAGCCGATGGCGGCGCAGAACGGGACGCGCCACGAGACCGCTTTCACCGTCTCGATCGAGGCGCGCGACGGCGTCTCGACCGGCATCTCGGCAGGCGACCGCGCGCGCACCGTCGCGGTCGCGATCGATGCCGCCAAGGGGCCTGAGCATATCGTGACGCCGGGTCACGTCTTCCCGTTGATCGCCCGGCCCGGCGGCGTACTGGTGCGCGCAGGCCACACCGAGGCGGCGGTCGACGTGTCCAGGCTTGCCGGCCTCAATCCTTCCGGCGTGATCTGCGAGATCATGAAGGAAGACGGGAGCATGGCCCGGCTCGACGATCTCGTCGCCTTCGCGCAATTGCACGGCCTCAAGATCGGCACGATCCGTGACCTCATCGCCTATCGCCGCCGTCACGACCATAATGTCGAGCGCGTCGCCGAAGCGCGTTTCGAGAGCGTCCATGGCGGCGACTGGACCGCGATCACCTTCCGCAACAAGGCGATCGACACCGAGACGATCGCGCTCGTCAAAGGCAAGATCGATCCTGCCCAGCCGACCGTGGTGCGCATGCACGCGCTCAGCATCTTCGACGATGCGCTGGGCATGGCGACCGATCGGCGCGGCCTGCTCGGCCGCGCCATGGATGCGATCGCCGCGGAGGGGGTGGGCGTGCTGGTGCTGCTCCAGGCGCAGGCCAAATATTCCGAGATCACCCGCGCCGTCGGTGCCGACGACCAGGGCGAGATGCAGGGCTTTCGCGATTACGGCGTCGGCGCGCAAATTCTCGCCGAGCTCGGCATCCACGACATGATCCTGCTCACCAACTCGCATCACAATCTGGTCGCGCTCGACGGCTATGGCCTCAACATCGTCGAGGAGCGCCCGCTCCCGCCGAGTGCCGCCTGATGGCCGAGATCCTGATCGTCGAGGCGCGTTTCTACGAGCATCTGAACGACATGCTGCTCGCCGGCGCGCGCGCCGCGATCGAGGCGGCGGGGCACACCCACGAGACCATCACGGTGCCGGGCGCGCTCGAAATCCCCGGCGCGATCGCGCTCGCCGAAGATGCCTATGACGCCTTCGTCGCGATCGGCGTCGTCATTCGCGGCGAGACCTATCATTTCGAGATCGTCGCCGGCGAGAGTGCACGCGCGCTGATGGACCTGACGCTCGACGGCTTCGCGATCGGCAACGGCATCCTGACGGTCGAGAATGAGGCGCAGGCGCTGGTCCGCGCCGACGCGCACCAGAAGGACAAGGGCGGCGAGGCGGCCAAGGCCGCGCTCGCCATGCTCGCGCTCAAGGATCGCTTCGCCTGATGGCGGTGTCGGCATCCCGGACGGGCGTCGCATGACCGCGTTCGCGATCCGGGTGCTGGCGAGCCTCGCGATCGTCGCGGTCACGGCGCGATCGCTCTGGCTGCAACTGCCAACCCTCACCGATCTGTCCTCTTGGTGCTTCGCCGGCACCAAGGTGTGCACAGTCGCGGTGCTGCTGTTGCTGCTCTGGTGGCGACACCCCCCTCCCCGCGATCTCGGGCGACGCTGACCAGGCGCGGTTCGCTCAGCGCAGGCGCGGCTGTGTTTCGGGGTCGGTCTCGTGCGCGCCCACGCTCGCGAGATAGGAAGCGATCTCGTCGGGATCGAAGAAGGTCTCGGGCACGAACGGGCTCGCCCGCAACAGCTCGAGAAAGGCGGGCCTCGTCTCGAACAGCTGGTTGAGCGCCGCGTTGAGCCGCGTCGAGACCTTGTCCGATTGGGCGTAAGCGATCGGCAGGGCAGCGGTGAGCAGCCGCTCGAAGTCTCGCGCATCGTCGGGGCGCAGATAGGCGCTCGCATGCGGGTAGCTCAGCGCCATCCTCGTCTCCGCGATATCGAGCGCGAGCACGCAGCGATGTTCCTCCCACCCGCTCGGATCGCCAAAATGGGCGAGATAGGAATCGCGCAGCCGCGTCGCGCGATCGTGGAGCATGCGCAGCTCGCCCGACAGATGATTGGTGATCTGGAGCCGGTTGCGGGCGGCGCCCGTGCTGTGGGTGGCGCGCGTATAGAGGAGCACGGCCTGCGCGAACAAAGCCTGCAGCGTCGCGGCCTCGTTCCTGGCCGGCCCTTGTCCGGCATCGGCGGCGGCGCGGATCGCGTCGGAGAGCGCCTTGCAGGCGGCGATCATCTCGGCGGCGCGCTTGAGATCATTGCGGACCGAACTCATCGAGATGGCGGAGCGGATGAGGGGCCCGAGCGCCGCGATGTCGGGGTCGCCGCCGTGGCGCGCGACGAGCGCCTCGAGATCGAACAGCTCAAGCATAAGGGCGGTCCGGGCCGGCACGCCACGCCGCCTTTCGGCCTCCGCCGAAACCGCGCTCTATCTCCGCTCGACGCTCCGACCGAGCCCCGTGCCGGGTCTCGGCCCTGCGGGTGACGATCGCTGGCGGAAAGGAGAGAGGAAGGCCGCCTTCGCCGGTTCCCGGCTGGGTGCGGCTCATGGCGGCGGCATCGTGTGGCGGGCGGGCGTGCGAGACCCCAAGCCCCGATCCAGGAGGCCATGCCTGAGCCGCGGAGGGGGTGGAGGGGCGGACGCGGAGAGAGCGGACAATCGTCACGGCATCAACTCGAACAGGATGCTGACCCACCTAGGCATATGTGGGCATGTGGTCGAGCAGCGACGATGTGAATATCTGTGAGCCGCCGGGCATTTCGGCAGGATCACCCCGCTCTCAATGAGGCGCCATCCTTGGTCCGGCCCGCGGCCTTCCACGATCAACCCGCAAGGGGTCCGGGCGCTTCGCTACGGCTTTTTGCTGCTTCGCGACGCAAAAAGTGATCGCGGCCGCGGGCCGGACACTGCGGGCGCCTGTCGAGCGGGGATGACCCCGCCGAACCACAGGAGCCTCGATCCCATGTTCACCGACCTTACAACCGCCCGTAAGCATGCGCTCGGCCTCGCCCGCAATCTTATGGTCATCACGATGGTGGTCGTCGCCGGCGCGCATTTCACCGTCATCACCGCCGACGATCACGACCCGAGCCTCACCATCGTCAACGAATATGATCCCTTCGCCTGACAATGCGTGTCCAAAGGAGGGGCGGCCTGGCCCCCCCTCCCCTCTTCGCGCTCGTGTCATGGGTTCGCGGACGGGTGCCTCCTCACCGATAGGCGGCGCGCACCAGCACGACGACGATCATCGCCAGCCAGATCAGCACCGTCACGGCGTTGAGCGCGAGCGACCAGCGCAGCCGCGCGCAGGTCGCGCCCGGGCCATGGGCATGGACGAGGCTGCGATAGAGACCGAAATGGCGGAGGATCTGGAGGCTGCCGAAGCCGCCGCCCGCGATGAGGATGAGGCCTTGGAGCAGGGTGCGGCCACGCGTGCCGGTCCGCGTCGCATAGAGGATCTCGAGCGAGAAGCCGATGATCGCGAGCGCGTAGAAGAGACTGCCCCGAAAGATGCGCTCGGCGAGCGCGGCATGGCGCGCGGCTTCCTCTTCGCTCGGGTCCCAGGGCCGCCGCGCCACGTCTAGCTCTCCGCAGCGTTGAGCCGCCTGATCGCGTTTAGTCCCGTAACGGTTCGCCGCAAAGCGTTTCCGTTACGCGGTCGCGTCCTGTGCGCTTTTTTCCGGTCCGGCGTGCGCGACCAGCTCCGGGTCGCCGATCAGCCGGATCCACGGCCGGTCGAAACCGCGACGCGCGCAATAATGGACCGAACCGGCGCAGCCGACGATCGTGCAGCGGTCGAGCGCATCGATCGGCGACCAGAGCGCGCCGTTCAGGGTGACGAGCGCCGACACGTCGACCCGCTGGCGCGTGCCGCAGACGAGGCATTGCGAACGCAGATGGGCGCCGGCGGCGAGCAGCGTGCCAGCGGTCCGTGCCCAGCCGGGCCACAGCGCTGCGAGTATGCGATCATCGGTCATGGCGGCGAGACTAGAGCCCCCCTCCCCGTCCCGTCCATCGCGATCATCCAAGGCCTCGGTCTGTCGCGCGAGCCCCGCGACGGGCCGGTCAGGCTTCCTCGTCGCCGGGCCGCCGCCCGGCGCAAGCCCGCAAGCGGGCTCCTTCACGTCCGTTCCGGCCCTGCGGGTGCGCCGGACCGCCTGTAGCCCGGCGGTCGGTCGCGGGCGCTGACACGGCCCCGATCGGCGGGGCTTCGGGTCATGCGACAGGAGACGAACATCATGGCCGAAACCCGCTGGACCGGGCTGCCCCAGGAGCGCGAGCCCCAGAAGATCGCCGAACTGAACGACTGGCTGCGCGCCAATCTCGTAAATCCCGGACACAATCGAGTGGTGATGACCGCCGGGATCGCCGCGCTCATCGGCGACACCAACCTGTTCCTGGGATTCCATCGCCAGGCCGAGTTGCTGCGGATCGTGCGCGATTATAACGATTTCTCGCCGGCGAACGACCCGCACCGCGAGCATGACATGGGCGTCTTCGAGTTCGAGGGCACGCGCTGCTTCTGGAAGATCGACTATTACGACCAGACGATGAGCGGTGGTGCCGAGAACCCGGCCGATGCCTTCGCCTGCGTGCGCGTGCTGACGATCCTGCGGGCGGATGAATGGTGAGGCGCTTGGGAGGGCGAGCCGCTTGCGGCCCCCTCCCCTTTTGCGTGTCCCTGTTCCCGAAATGTCGATGGGCGCGTGCGGCGAGGTCGCGTGTGCCTCTGATGGTGTACAGGCTCTGTCGTCGACGTCCTGCCAGTGTGACGATCGGACGGGGGTGGCGTCAAGGATGCGGGGTTCCCCCAATTTTCCCGAACGGGCCTTCGTCCCGCCCGAGAAAATCGGCACCCCCCCGCCCCGCTTCGCGGCCGCTTGCGCGGTCCCTGACCCCACCCCCGTCCGATCGTCTGATCGAGCCTTGTCTCAAGGACGGAGGATCAGATGTTCGATATGCACGCACGCACCCAGGCTTGGATGGCGGATCTCGCGGTGATCAACGCGGAGATCGACCGGAGTGGTTTTCCTGCCCCGCGCAAGGCGAAGCGGTCTCGCAAGTTGAAGCCGCTTTGGGAGGAGTGAGGGCGGGTCCCGGGGCGGCGCCAAGCCGCCCCTCCCCTTTTTGTCGCCGACGCTGCTTAGGGCGCGCTGACGAGCGTGACGAGCCGCGCAAGTCCCAGCAGCCAGAGGATGATCGCGGCGACGTTGAGGCTGAGCGCGGGTCCGAGCCTCGCGGCGGTTGATGTCCCCCGGGCGCGGCGCATGATGCTGGTGAGCCCCGGAAAGTGTCGGCTGGTATCCGCTCGATGATGGTATTGGGTTGCTGTCTTGGTTGGCAGGGCCCGGTGGCTTGAACAAGCCTTGGTTCGAGCCCCCTCCCCTCGCCCAAAGCCGTTGGGGCTAGCAAGTGCTAGCGTAATGATAGGCTAACGCTAGCGGTGCGTGATCCGGATGTCAGGTGTGTGCGAATGGACGTTCGATCATCACGGCTTGTCGCTGGTCGTTTTCCTGGCCCTAGCCTCTTTCACCGATCCAGTGCAGCGCACTCGGTGCCGTCTCGTGCCGGTGAACTAGCTAGGTGCTAGCACAAGCTATCGCTAGCTTGCTGCTAGCAAATGGCGAGCAGGGGGATAGCCGATGGTGTGCTGGGCGCTAGCATAGCGTTAGGACATCGTAAGGACGGTACTATCCCGACGACAAGCGATCGAGCGCATGACGCATGGGAATGGTAAGCTTGACGCTGAGATGGCGGGAGCATAATCACACGCTATTGCATAGCACGCCCTCGCCTAGCCATAGCCGGACGGATGCCGGGCGTCAGGCGATCGTGATGCTTATGTTCGGATGACGCTGGGTAAGGGGAGTGCCGTCACATGCCAGTCGTAGCCTTAGCGTCGAGCAAGGGAGGCTGTGGGAAGTCGACCACGGCCCTGATCCTCGCCAGCGCCATCGTGGCCGCCGGCTACAAGGTCCGCATCATCGACGCCGACCGCTCCGCGCGTCTCGCCAAATGGGCATTGTCAACGGCGGAGCAAAAGTCGGCCATTCGGCGGCGTAAAACCAGGCCATCGTGTTACATGCCGGGGGGAGTGGCGTGAGGGCGTAGCCCGAGGGCCACTCCCCCCGGCATTGGTGTAATTTTCAGGGTCTGGTTTTGGCCTTGCGGGCCCGGCTGTGCGCGAGGCGATAGCTTTCGCCGTTCATCTCGAGGATGCTGACGTGATGGGTCAGGCGATCGAGGAGCGCGCCTGTGAGACGCTCAGATCCGAAGGTTTCGGTCCATTCGTCGAAGGGCAGGTTGCTGGTGATGAAGGTGGAGCCGCGTTCGTAACGCTGGGAGATCAGCTCGAACAACAGTTCGGCGCCGGTCTTGGAGAGCGGCACAAAGCCCAGTTCGTCGATGATGAGCAGCTTGTATCCGGCCATCTGCTTCTGGAAGCGCAGAAGACGGCGCTCGTCGCGGGCCTCCATCATTTCGCTGACCAGCGCTGCCGCGGTGGTGAAGCCCACCGACAGTCCTTTCTGGCATGCTGCCAGTCCGAGCCCCAACGCTACGTGCGTCTTTCCGGTGCCTGATGGCCCCAGAGCGATGGCGTTCTCACGCCGCTCGATCCACTCGCAGCGCGCCATCTCGAGCACCTGCATCTTGTTGAGCCTGGGGATGGCGGCGAAGTCGAAGCTGTCGAGGCTTTTGACGGCGGGGAAGCGCGCGGCCTTGATGCGCCGCTCGACCATGCGACGCTCCCTGTCGATCATTTCCATCTCGACGAGGCGGGCGAGGAAGCGGATATGATCGACGCCTTCAGCGGCACATTGCCGCGCGAGCTTGTGATGCTCACGCAGGCACGTAGGCAGCTTGAGCGCCTTGAGATGGTGAGCGAGAAGGATCTCCGGGGCCTGATCGCTCATGCGGCCTCCTGCCGGTCGGAGAGCAGGCTCAGATAGGCTCTGGCAAAGGTCTTCTCGACCGTGGTGCGTGGCAGGAAGGGATAGACGTCCAGGTCCAGCCTGGGCGGTACGCGTTCGATCCGGCACAGGACGAGGTGCTTGACGGCATCGAAGCCGATGGCGCCAAGATCGATGGCCTGTTCGACCGCCGCCTGGAGATCGGCGAGGGTGAACGTTTCCAGCAGGCGCAGTACCTGCACATATTCGCGCCTGCCATGTTTGTGCATGCGCCCTTCCATCAACCGCTGCAGTGTCGTGAACGCTTCGGGCAGGTCCCAGCCCTGCAAAGGCGCAGCCTGGTCGAATGCGTTGATCTTCTGCTCGATCAGCGGGAGATAATGGAGCGGGTCGAAGACAACCTCCTCGCGGGCATAGCAACGAGGATGACGGGCGATGACTTCGCTGCGGCAGCCGATCACCACCTCATCGACATAGGCCCTGATCCAGACCTCCTGATGGCCCCAGGCCACCGGAACCGAATAATCGTTGGTCCTGTAGCGCACCAGGGATTGCGAGGAGACCCGCCCGCCTTTCTGATCGCAGGCCTCGAAGGGTGTAGCGGGCAGAGGCTGCATGGCCGCGAGATCGCGCTGCAGCCGCTCACCGATCGTCTCGCTCTGCCCGCGCACCTTGTCCTGCTGGCGCTTGCGGCATTGCTCCTCCAGCCACAGGTTGAACGCCTCCCAGGTCGGGAACTTCGGGATCGGCACCATGAAGTTGCGCCGGCAATAGCCTACCAGCCCCTCCACATTGCCTTTCTCGTTCCCCTTGCCCGGGCGAGCATAGCGGTCGCGGATCACGTAATGTGACAGGAAAGCGCTGAACAGCGTGGCACGCTGCCGCGTGCCGTCGGGCAGGATCTTCGTCACAAGGCAGCGATCGTTGTCATAGACGATCGAGCGCGGTACCGCGCCGAAAAACGCGAAGGCATGCACGTGTCCGTCCACCCAGGCCTCCGCCACCGCCGCCGGATAGGCCCGCACATAGCAGGCATCACTGTGCGGCAGATCGAGCGCGAAGAAGTAGGCCTTCTGCTCCACCCCGCCGATCTCCACCAGCGCTTCCCCGAAATCGGCCTGCGCATCTCCCGCAGGGTGCGCCAGCGGCACGAACATCTCCCGGCTGCGCTGTTCGCGCTCCCGGATGTAATCCTTGATGATCGTATAGCCGCCGGTGAAACCATGCTCGGTGCGCAAACGGTCGAATACCCGCTTCGCCGTATGGCGTTGCTTGCGCGGGACACTGCGGTCACCCTCAAGCCATCCATCAATGATCGCCACAAACCCGTCCAGCTTCGGGCGCTGCGGTACGGACTGGCGCCGGTAACCCGGCGGCGATGAAAACGACAGCATCTTGCGTACCGTTTCGCGCGACACATTGAAACGCTTCGCCGCCGCCCGTTGGCTCATGCCATCCGCGCAAGCCAGACGGACCTGAAGATAAAGTTCCACGCTGTAGATCCCCACACCTCCCTGACTCGGCAGAAAGGCTTCAAGGTGGACGACTTTTACGCCGCCCGCAGCAGGACTATCCCGCCGCTACCGTGGTCGAATATTGCTCCGCCGTTCTCACGGCAGAAAGGCTTCAAGGTGGACGACTTTTACGCCGCCCGCAGCAGGACTATCCCGCCGCTACCGTGGTCGAATATTGCTCCGCCGTTCTCACTGGTGGGTCGGCGAGAACATTTACGAGGGCGAGGACTATGTCGACCATATCGGCGAAGTGGCGCCATTGACCCACAGCTCGCTGCGCAGCTTCTTCAATCTCTGAGCGCACACGAAAGGAGAGCGATCGTGTCGAACGAGATCGAATATCGACGCCACGTCATCAAGACGATGACTTCGGCAGGCGAGTGGAAAGCGCGCGCGCTCCGGGGCACCAGGGTCGCATCGGAGACGGTTGTCGGGCCGACGCGCGATGCCGCAGTGCTCGCGGTGAAGGAGTTCCTCGACGAGCGCGCTGCCGAGCTTCGGTCGAAGCGTGGACCCGACGGCTATCCGTCGGTGGAAGAAGTGCGCGACGCGCTCGAGCAGATCGTCATCGGCCGGTCGCAACGGACCATGCTGGAGGCGCATCTCGAAGCGCCGGATCGGATCTTGACCGCAACCCAGCTTGCCGAGGCCGCGGGCTATGACGATTATGTCGTGGCCAATTCCCAATATGGCGGCCTTGGTCGCGCGCTGGCCGAAGAAATGGAGTGGGAGCCTGCCGAGCGCTCGGACGGCTTGCCGATCTGGACCTTCGCGCTCGCCACCGATGCCGACCACGACGCGCGTAAGCGCGGCATCGAGGTGACGGGCCATTGGCGCTGGCAGCTGCGACCGCAGGTGGCCGAGGCTTATTCGCAGGTGCGCGGCGGACGGGCCCGGCTGCGTCTCAACCTCTGATCCTGATCAGCGGCTCATGGCCATGAGGGCATCGTCCATGCGGTCGAACAGGATATTCTCAGGCGGGTCGCCCGCGTCCGCATCCTCGAGCATGCGACAAAGGTCAGCGCGGCTGATGATCAGGATGAGGAAGCCCTGTTCGCGAAGATAGCTGTTGCAGGCCAGGCGCGCATGATCGGAGCCGCCTTCCCGCGCGATGATGATGGCGACCTTCCGCAGGCCTTTTTCCATGAGATATTTCGCGGTGCTGTGGACCTCGTCCTGACCGACCGGTCTTCCGTGATTCTTGGCGTCGAACACGACGTACCGCGTTGAGAAATCCGACGAGATCATCGACCAGAAGGAGTTGGTCGCACCGCCGATCCGCCCGATAAGGTCCATCCGGTTCAGGCCATCGTCGCTGCGTTGCTGGGTCACCAGCTTGTGCAGCTCGCGGCCGAACAGGGAGCGGACGGCCTCGTGGCACCCCTGCTCGAACGCGATCCAGCCGGGCTGGCCCGCCGGCACCGCCCGCAGGCGGGTGGCGAGCGCTGCGCCGGTAATGGTTCCGGTCGCCCGCGGCTTTAGAATGGCAGGCGATCCATCGACCAGGGTTTCCGAGACGAGGATGTCGAGCTCGTCCGCGAGCTTGGCATGCTCGCCGATCAGGCCGCGCAGCGTGAACAGGTCCCAGATCGCGATCCGATCGCCTGCCAACGCCGAAAGCTCGGCCAAATCGTCCTGCTCGGTTTCGAGCGACAGGATGATGATGCCGCGCTCGAAGACGGTCCGATCGAGGATGTCGCGCATATGGGAGATGGCATCGACCGCCCGTGCCTGCCAGTCGTTGCGCCATCGAAACATCTTGAACTCGACCGCGACCGCTTCGCCGGTATCGTGCGGCGTGAGCTCGATATCCGGGAAATGCCGGCTGAGCTCCCAAGCCGCTTCATCGTCTCGATCGATCTCCCCTTTCATCCGCGACGCCTCGCCCTTCGACGCGCTCTCGAGGATGGTGACGAGAAGCTCCTGCCATTCATCCTCGAGGTTCATGCTCTCGATATGCAGGTCCTTCATCACGCCCATCCAACCGATCCTTGTGTTTGTCGTGTCGTTCAGCCGACCGGCGGCAGCAGCCCGCTTTCGTCCAGATGCCAGTATAGCCGCCTGCCGATCCGGCTGAATCGGGCGGCGCGCGCCGCTTCCGCCTCCAGCTCCGCCAGTCGCATACGCCGTGCCCGGTAGGTGATCGCACCGCCTTTGGTGGGCTGGTAGTCGTGGAAGGTCGCGCCCCAACCAACGAGGTCGCCCGAAGCCTGCGTATGCGCGTGGGCCATCATGTGGCGGAGCTCCGCCGAGGCTTCGAAGCGTGTAAGGAAAGCGTCCGCGACCCTCTCGAACGGCGCGAGTGGCCCGGTACTGAAAGCCGAACGCAGAAAAGCCAGCCGGCGCGGCATCGCATAAGGAAAGTCCGTCCGGATCGATGCATAGGCATCGAGCCTCGAGCAGCGGATCGCGATCTCGGCAAGGCGCGTCTCGATCGAGCCATAGGCGCTCAGGATCGCGCCTCGAAAGAGCAATGCGGCGTCCATCTCGTCTCGCTTTACCCATGGATTATTCTCGGGCGCATAGGCGCTCTTGGCGAAGATGGACCGGGTCTCGCGCAAATACGGATTGCCGCTCGCACGAGGCGACCTGTTCCACGGACCACGGTTCATGCCCACTCCCTTACGTCACAAGTCTGCTACCCAATTCGGTGATCGACAGGACAAGCAGATGCATCAACTCCGGATGCGGCTTAGCACGCGCGATGCGGCGTTGCGTCGGACCGCGAGCTTGCGCCCGTACCGCAACGCGGTCGCGGCCGAGGCCCAGCGGAGCGCGAGCGCGATGCCCGCACCATCCTCTCCGGCAGCGAACAGGTCCTGGGTCAGTCCGACGCGCAGCGAATGGGTGGACAGCGCCGCGATCGCCTGCTCGAGCTCTTCGCCGAACATGCCGACCAGGCCTGCGTCGGCCGCCGCCAACGCGATCCGCCGGTAGATACCGCAGACACCTTGCCGCGTCAGCGGCGTCTCGCCGATCGTGTAGGTCACCTGCGCGGCGATGGCCGGTGATCCACGCAGACGCTCGCGCCAATGCCGCGTGTTCCCCGGGATCGCATGATAGGGCTGCGGCGGGATCGCGGCGCGAGCCCGGCGGCGATCGACGCCGACCCGCCGGAACAGCGGCCCATCCTCGATACCACTTTCGACCAGCCAAAGCTGGATCCGTCGCATCGAGTCCGGAGATACCCACGCCCACGCGCCCTCGGCTTCCTGATCCGTCTTGGAGCGCGGGATGAACAGCAACCCCGAGCCATCGCCTTGAGGTTCGAGATGGTCGACGCGCGCGGCGTTCAGCTCGCTGACCCGTAGGCCACCATCATAAGCGAGAGATAACAGGGCTCCGTCGCGCAGACCTTGGAGATCGCCATCGCAAGCCTCGAGCAGATGGCTGATCGTGAACCCGGTGTCGTCGCCGAGCGCGCCGCCGAAACGCATCGGCGCCGCCTGGCGTTGGGCTGCGCCCCGCCGCCGGCGATGGGCGCGCAAGGCGTTCCGGACCATCGCATGGTCGGTGGGCAACGGATCCTTTTCCCCGAGTCCGACGAGACGATGGAGGTTCGCGATGCTCGAAATCCGGCGGGATGCGACCGAAGGTTTGCGGCCGATCGCCTCGAGGTGCCGCACATAGCGGACAAGGTCTTCGGGCTCGGCGGGGAGGGGAGGGCGCCTCTCGGCACGCGCCCAGGCCAGAAAGCAGTCGAGATCGGCCGCGATCGCGAGCATCGTTGCCTCGGCCATGGCCTCCAGCGCCGTCTCGACCCCGAGCTGGCTCACCGGCGCGAAGTCGGCGGGCAACGCTGCGACGATCGTGCGCAGCAGCCGTGCATTGGCCGGCAGGGCGTCACCGCGTCCGCGCCGTTTAGGAAGCGAGCCGGCACCATCGTCCGGACGGTGGACGATAACGATAGAGGCGGTCATGCCGCGATCCAGCGTTTCGTCCAATTGGCGATCCGGTCGGCTGCCTCGTCGGCAATACCCGACACGGCAATGCCCACGAACAGCAGCCAGACGCCGAAGAAGGCGAGCACCACGCCGTTGCTGTTCGTGGCGCCGCCATGAAGGGCGCTGATCGCGCTGTTGATCCGCACGGTGAAGATGCCCATGCCGATGCCGGCCACGATGCCGGTCGCGAGCAGCCAAGCCCAAGGCATATATTTGCTTCGCAGCAGCGCCTTGCCGACACCGCGGAGGACGACGGACCCGAAATACATGCCGGCGAGCAGCAGATAGAGCAGGATCCGACCCTCGTCGGTCAGATGCATGGCACCACCGACGATCACCGCGTGCTGCTTGAAGATATGTAGCGCAGCGACTGCGATCATCGCCGCGAACGCACAGAGGAAGCCCAGATAGAGGGAGGCGATGATCAGCCCCGAGACACCGGGATGCGGATCTTTCGCTAGCAATTTGCGGATGAACGTCTCCGGCGAACGCATGCGCGCATCCTCAGCTGCCCAAGACATATACTTACCATAAGCATCGATTATGGAAAGTGAGAATAAAGCGATATTGCTTAGGTATAGTAATATCGAAATCACTGACGTATGGCTTGGTGATGGAAGCCGGTGGCGCCCCCCTCGAACTTCTCGCGCTCGCCGGCGGGCGGTTGAACGGCATGATGGCCATGGCGACACCGGTCGTGCGTGAAGCCGTGGAATATCGACGATTGTCAGCTATTTGGTCGGCGTATCGCCGCGATGCGGGGGCGGGCGAGGTAGGCCGCGACCATCGCGGAACCTCGCCCGATCTCCTCGCTACCAACGACGGTCGTCGCGACGGCGTGTTGCTCTGGCTGATCGACCACGCGCCATCGACGCTATCTGCTGCGGCCGAGCGCGCGGCTCGCGCCGTCGGCGCTCGCCAGCGGCTGGACGGGGAAGCCCTCGAGCTTCTCGCTGCCGCTATCGACGAGCTTCCTCCTGATGCGCACGACGCTACGCCCCACGCGGCCCTGAGGTGGATGAGCGGCTACGTGGGCCGCCTCAGCTCAAATCCAGATTTTGCTGAGATGTCTGGTGAGATGGTGGATATTGCCCTTCCTCGCGGACGGCTCTCGACCTACCGTACTGCAACGCCCGGCGCCTGCTGGGCAGCCAATCTCGCACTTCAGGCCCGTCCGCCTTCGATCGCTTTGCCGATCCCGCCTGGCACACTCAGTCGGGCCCTTTTTCGCCACGACTTGGATGATGAAGAGCGTGCGACTGTGCTCCGATCCGACTGGTTGCGCGGCCTGGACGATGCAGGGTCGGGACTCCTCCACATTCGCCGGGATCTTGAGAGGGGAGAAATAAGCCTTGCTCGTCTTTCGAAGAACGCTCGGGCACGCGCCGCGTGGTTGGCCCTCGCTTGTTTCGAAACTCTGCCGCGCGGGCAGCTCGCGCGCATGCTAAGTGTATCTCGCGGTGGTGCTGCGCACATTTCGCAGCAGCTCGTTGATGCGGGGCTTGCGCGGATCGACGGGCACGGCGCGATCGCGCGATGCGACGGATCGCCTCGCGCAAGCCGTCCGCTCGATGGCAAACCTACCGCGGCTGCGGTTGAGGTCGACCAGGCAATGGCCGAGATCGATCGTCTAATGACAGGCTCGACACATTAGCGGTTCATCGTCCGGTCTTCACTAAATTTACCGATGAGTCTTCCGCGTGACCTCGATTTTGGGCTGGATTCGCTGATCTGGCGTTTCTGGCGACGAACTGGGCCTTCCCGCTATCGCCGAAGTTGAGCCGCTGACAATCCCGTCAAGACATTGTTGGTCTGAGCACCCGATGCGATAATCTGCTTCTGCTCGGTTCCGGTGCCTGTGCAAACGGGCACCTCCGCCCAGAAGCTGAGGGGCGCAGCATCGCCCTTGCGATGATCGTCGGGCGTCGCTCCCGGGCTTCGGCACGTCGGCGAGAAGGTGATTTTGAGATTGTCGCTATGTGTGCGCGTATACCCGAGCAAATTGGAACCCGAAGGGCCGCCGCCGCCCGCTCCGCCGCCAGGACCCTTGAAATGCACCAACGTCCAGTTCGGGCCACCGGACGCTCCATAGGTCACAGCGAAATTGATGATCGACTGGAAGGATGTCGCGCCGACAATTCCCTGTGCGGCACCGGTCCCGGCAGGCTTTGACGGGGCGCTTTTGCTCTTAATGGCTACGGCATCGGCTGCGACACGCGCCTGGAGGCTGGACGCATCCCTCGCCGCGGCGGCTTGGGCGTTGTCGCCGAAGAAGGCGGGCGCGATCGACTGAACCTGTCTCTGCAGGCCGGCGACGTTCGCGTCCAACGCTGCGACCTCGTCCTTGTCCGTTTCGGACACGGTCGGCGCGCTCGCTAAATTATCAAGTGTGCGCAAGACTTCCGGACTGATCACCGAGCGAATTTGGGCGACGAGAGCGGCGGGCGATTGGCCGCCCGCCGCCCTGATCGTCTGGTCCAACCGCGCGCTCCGTTTCGAGGCGGAAGCGATTACGCCGGTCGGGCCAGAGGTCCCATAGAGCGAGACGTCGCTCGTCGCTTCAAGCGACGCCAAGCCATCTGCAAGCGTATCATGCAATCGAAGGTCGCCGCCTAGATAATCCGCCCGACCATCGGCTGGATCGTCGGCACAGGGTGCGGCTGGCAGGGGAGCCTTCTTCAATCTCACAGCCTCATCATGCGCCCTTTGCTGCTCTCCATAGTTCGCCGCAAGGACAGCAAGATCGACAATATACTGAAGCTGGACGGAATCATCGCGGGAACGGCTATATTGGCCCACCACCGACAATGTCCTGTTGAGCGTCGTGCCGCCTGGCAGCGGGTGAATGAAGGAGAGGTTCGGAGCAACACCTCCATTGTCCGTCACGTCGAGAGTGAGGTCGACCGCCGCCACGAAATTGTCGGTCACGAGATTATCCCAGGCGGCTGGGGTAGGGGTGCCCACGGGATCGCCGTCGTGCGCCACCATCGCATGGTAGATCTCGCAGTGGCTCTGTTGCAAAAATCGTGAAGCTTGAGCATGCTTGGCGGAGATTGGACGGA
>NZ_CAJHOG010000015.1:0-34806 GCF_905120495.1 Sphingobium sp. S6
GGCAGGAAAAGGCGCTGTTTGCGAGCAGAAGCTGCTACGGTTGCAAGCGCCTACAGATAGGCGTGACGCCGGGGATGTATGACAATAGCCTTTGATGCATGCCCGTCTTCACCTTCCGTCTCGACGATGACATCGCCCAGCGCTTCGATGCTGCGGCGGACAGCGCCGGTGGCCGCTCGGCTTTGCTGCGGCGCCTCGTCATGACTGCAGTGGACGCGGAGGCGGGCGGGACGCCGGGACCAGTCCGCCGGCGGGAGCGAACAACACGGCGGTTTGAGATCCGGCTGACCGATGCGGAAATTGCCGCGCTGGATGCCGAGGCCGATGCTTTGGGTATGAAGCGCACCGACTGGGTGACGAGGCTTGTGCGGCGCCGCCTGCATTCTGCGGCGCCGCTGCCGCTTGAAGAGCGGGCGGCAGTGGCTCAGGCGTGGCGCGAGCTCAACCGGATCGGCATCAATCTCAATCAGGCAACGCGTGCGCTCAATGCTTCGGTGATGGTCGAATCCGGGCTCGATGTCGCGCGCGAGGCGGCGCGGGTGGCAAGCTTTCGGACGGAAATCCGGATCGCGCTTGCCGGTCTCGGCGCCGCGCTCAAGGGCGATCTTGCCTATTGGGACAGCCTTGATGCTTGAGGAGGAGGGCATCCTGCCGCTGCCCAGCCTCATGGAGGCATGGCGGCCGCCCACCGGTGGGAAACGGATACTGCGGGGGGCTTATGTGCGCGTCGGACGGGGCGGATCGGGCCGGGGAGGGCAGGCGCGCGCCGCGCCGCTGAGCCAGTCCGAGGCTCGGGCCAAGCTCGAGCGGATCGTGCGCAAGGCCCCGGAGGTCATGGTCAAGGTCTCGGGCAAGCAATATGGCGCGCATCATCTATCCGAGCATTTCGACTATGTTGCTCGGCACGGGAAGCTCGCGGTGCGCTCGAGCGAGGGTGAGATCATTGACGATCCCAAGCGCCTGAAGGAGATTGCGCAGGACTGGACCATGCTCGACGAGGCGATGAACGAGCATGGCCGCGATCGGCCGACCTCGCTGTCGCTGGTCCTCTCCATGCCCGGCGGTTCGACCGATCCCGAGACGCTGCAGGACGCCGCCCAGGCGTTCGCCCGGATCCTGTTCGAGGACAATCACGCCTATATGCTGGCGCTCCATACAGATACCGATCATCCGCATGTCCATCTGACGGTGGCCACCGAAGGTGCGGACGGCACGCGGTTCAATCCGCGCAAGGCCGACCTCCATCATATGCGAGAGACATTCGCGCATGAGCTACGGGTGCGCGGCATCGCGGCTGAGGCGACGCCCAGACGCGCACGCGGTCACGTTCAAAAGCGTGTGCGCTCAGCAGCGCTGCATCTCGATGCTCGGATCGGTCAGGAGGGGCGCCGGCTCAATATGGATGAACTCAACGTGCTGCGCGCTCGGGCCTTTGCGCGCGCGCGCGATGAGGAACGGCGGCCGCAAGACGTGATGGCGCTGGTTCGCCAGAAGCAGATACGCGGTGCTTATGCGGAGGCGGCAGTGGCGCTTGCACGCACCGGCGAGGCCGACGACCAGGCGCTTTCCGACGAAATTGCGGGTTTCCTGGCGGCTATGCCGCCGGCGGTCTCCCGACGTCTGGCCCTGGCCCGCGAGATGATGCAGGGGCGGCAAGCGACAGAGCCGGCGCGCGAGCTGGAGGGTGGAGCTGGTCCCGAGCGGCCAGCGCCGGAGCGTGGGCGGGAGCGTTGATTTGCATGGGGCGGTTGATCTTGCGAAGGGATGCTCCCACTACCATGTGCTGGAATGTCTTGGAAAATCGAGAGAACTGGCGCTTTCTGTGGCCATGGCTTGTTAGAAAAAACCATGCTACTATCTAACAGACAGGAGCATGGACATGTCTGCGGTGGCTGACCGGATTATGAAGCGTGTGCGCGGCAAGGGCTGTGGCTGGGTGTTTACGCCCAAGCAGTTCGTCGACTTCGGTACGCGCGGCTCGGTCGACATGGCGCTGTCGCGTCTCGCGCATGCCGGTGACATCCGTCGGATCGGCCGCGGTCTCTACGACTATCCCCGCCAGCATGACAAGCTTGGTGCCCTGAGCCCGGATCCCGGGCAGCTGGCCCAGGCGCTCTCCGCGCAGAGCGGCGATGCGCTCGCGCCGTCGGGAGCGGCGGCGGCCAATAGCCTTGGTATCTCGACGCAGGTGCCCGCCCGGGTGAGCTACGCCACCAGCGGCCGCACCCGCACCGCCAAGGCTGGCGGCCGCAGCGTTACCTTGAAGCACAGCCGCGCGCCGGTGCTCGACGCGCCGGAGTCTGTGAATGCGATCGTCCAGGCGCTCGCGCATCTAGGGAAGGGCAATATCGACGCGGATGTGATCGGGCGCTTCGCCGCGCGCCTCGACGATGCCGGTACGCGCGCGCTGGTCGCGGCCCGCTCGGCCATGCCGGGCTGGATGGGCGACATTGTCCTCAAGATCCAGGCGTCGCGGAGAGATAGGTCATGCAGGGAGAAAGGGTAGCGCCGCTGGCGCCACCAGCAAATCTCCAGATGCAGGGTCGGGCACAAGGATGGGTACGGCCGGATAAAGTGTCGGCCATGTCGAATACTTGGCGATCCATGTCGCGGCGCTTGGAGACAGCCAGCCCGTCAAGGTCGTGATACTCGCATAGCGCTGCGCGAGCGGAAGCGCGATGATGGGTTCATAGTGGGCGACGCGGTTGCGCAATATACGCAGGTCGCGCAAGTCCCGCGCGATCACACCGCGCTGTACGCCTTTGGCCTGAAAGATGGGTCGCAGGCTTTGCCAGAGGTGGTGTGACTTGGGGCCGAAGAGTGACGCCCAGAAGCCGAAGTTCAACTCCGCTACGATCTGCGGACGGGTCGCTGCCTTCCCGTCTTTCTGCAGCGTTTGCCGTGCTTTTGCGATTGCGCCCGTCTGATAGTTCGTCACAAGGATCGCAGGATCGTCGATCCAGGCGGCGCCATGTTGGGCCGCAAGCCGCGCGTCCGCCATGTTACGCAGCACGACCTCGAGCATGTGTAGAGGGCCATAGAGGGCTGCGGAAAGCTGCACATTATAGGTGTACAGGCGCTCTGCGAGCGTCTGATCGGCTCCGGCCCACTTCAGATAAGTGTCGAAGCGGTCAGCGGACAAGGCATGAACGAATGTTGGCACGGGAACCTTTTCACTTGATTTTTAGGCACCCTTGCGCCATATGAGCTGGGTATCCCCCGGCGGTCCCTGCTTTGCAAACCGTCGGGGCACTTTATTTCTAGACATCGTCGATTCGATCTTCAATGCCGTTGCTGGAGCAGCGCAGCGTGAATGAACTCGCGCGCCGCCGGCATGCGAGGAGATTTTGCGTGATCACAGCGAAATACATCCCGTGGGACCCGATTGGCGCGATGCCCGACGACCGAAAAGACGGTCGCCTCATGCTGCTCTGGGAAGGAGATCGTCCCGTAATCGGCCGGTGGGATGACGGGCGTAAGGGATGGGAAGATCCGGAAGGCATGCACCTTTTCGAGGAGATCACCTATTGGGCGGATATCAATTCACCGGAATGACCCTTGCTCGTCGGATGATAAATGATTGATATAAAACGATAAAAGGTTGATAATGTTACTTATGTTAAGCTTCGCGAATTTGGCCTCGAGAAGACGCTGTCGTTCGCGAGGCCAATAAGTTCAGCTATGTTCCATGAGGTCATTTATCCTGGTGGCCTTGACGTAACGGGCCGGATTTTGGTTGATCGCCAGAGCTTTGAAATGTGCCTCTCCGCAAGCGATCTTTGCCGCTTCGTTGTCCCGCAGATCATCCGCGAACAGGCTGCCCTTAGTTTCGACGACGAAATAAAGGCGTTCCTCGCCATCCATCTGCACGAGAACCGCCCAATCGGGATTGTAGGTTCCAAGCGGCGTCGGCACTTTGAACCAGCCGGGGAGCTTGGCGTAAACCTTCACGGCCTCGTTCTTTTCGAGCTGTTCGGCGAAAGTGCGCTCGACGCCGCCCGAGTCATAGACAACATGCTCGAACACGGATTTCTGTGTGTCCTTGAGCATGTTCTTAAGGTAGCCGGTCAGCTCCTCCTGCTCGAACAGCTCCTGCGCATAGAAGGTATCGACGCCGACGCGCTGATATTTGATGCCATCGACGAGAGCCAACCGCTTGGTGCGGTTGATAACCTCGGCGGCCAGCTCGATGAAGGCTTGCGGATTGCGCTTGAAATCCGACAGCCTGCCGCTCTCGGTCAGGATGGTGACGAGACTGCGCCGCGTGAGCTGGGTGCGATCCTGAAGATCAGTCAGCACGTCGGGCAGGACGATATCGCCCTCCTCGATGGTCACGGGGCCGGACGTGGAGGTTTCGGTTGCGAGCACGCCGCCCTGCCCGATGGCCAGGTCGGCCTTGCGGATGGTGACGCGCGCTTTGGCAATCGGCGGCGCACCGGCAATGGCCTTGACGCAATCGTCGATCAGCTTCGCGTTGTCGAAATGCACCCGATAGGTCGTCTTGTGCTTGATGCGCTCCCACAGCGCCTGGAATTCGGCGCTTTGCAGGACGGCCTGACGGGTTTTGACCGTGACGCGCTCGTCGGCATTCTTGATGTCGAGCTTGCCAGCGACCTTGCGCAGGACTTCTTTCACCTGCGGCAAATGCGCGGCGTATTCAGGCGGGAGGGTCAGAGTCCCCTCCTTCAGTGCCTGCCGCAGCTTGTCCTGCACCTTGCCTCTGGCGTCGATCATCTGCTCGGCCTTGAGGAAGTCAAAGATCGACGTCGATTCCTCGAAGCCCAGCATCGTGAGCGTACCGTCGTCCTTCTGGATCGGGATCGCCGCGAACTGGTGCTGCTCGACGATACCGAAGCGAATGCCGGTGTCGGCCTCGATTTCCTTCTGGAGGTTGTCGGCGAAGGTCTCATAGCTCTCGGTCGCGACCACCGTGAGCGTGTTGATCTCGAAGCCACGCAGCCGTTCACCCTGCTGGTTGACGCACAGGCGCAGGCCGCGACCGATGGTCTGGCGGCGTTCCCGCTCCGTGCCGATTTCACGCAGAGCGCAAATCTGGAACACGTTGGGATTGTCCCAGCCCTCTTTCAGGGCGGAGTGGGAAAAGATGAACTTGAGCTTCGTCTCGAAGCCCAAGAGCTTTTCCTTGTCCTTCATGATGAGGTTATAGGCGCGCTCGGCGCTGTCGCGGTTCGCCTGATTGTTGTCGGCGGTGTCCGTCCAGCGCTTGTTCTTGTCGATGGAGAAATAGCCGTCATGCACGTCCTCGGCTTCGGACGTGAGGTCGACTTCCTTGAACAGGCTGGAAAATTCGGGAAGCTTGGCGGCGCGGCGATATTCTTCCTCGAACATCGTCGCATATTTGCCTTTCACGGCATTTCCGTCCTCATCGTATGAGCGGTAGTGATCCACGGCGTCGATGAAGAACAGGCTCAGCACCTTGATGCCAAGCGGTGCTAGGCGCTTTTCCTTTTCCAGGTGCTCCTGGATCGTGCGGCGGATCATCAGCCGCTTGATGGCGTCCGCATCCACGTCGCCGATGGCTTCACCGACCGAGAGGAAGGTTTCGGAGCCGTCAGTTTTCACCTCCAGCAATGAGCTGTCGCCGGAAACGCGGATTTCGCCGATGCGGCAATTCTTATAGACGGCGCGGCCAGTCTCATCCTCAAGATCGTCCCCGTCCTGCACGGTGATTTCCTTGCGACGGACTTGTGCGCCCTGCTGCGCGTCCACTTCGATGCGGGCTGTAACAGCGCCGCCCCGGTTGTTGGCCGACAGGAAACGCAAATAGGCCTTGTTATGGCCGCCCTCGACTTCGAGCGAGGCCACTTCGATCTGCTTGACCAGCTTGCGCTCATAGGCGTCCACGGCGTCAAGCCGGTAGACCATGTGATGCTTGTCCACGTGGGTAGCGGAATAACGCAGGGTGCAGAGCGGGTTCATCATGCCGAGCGCCTGCTTGCCGCTGCCCTGCAAGCCGCCGTCAACGCTCTGCGGTTCATCGACGATGATGACGGGGCGCGTCGCACGGATCAGGTCGATGGGCGCTTCGCCGCCCGTCTTCTCGCTATCCTTGTAGAGGTTGTTCACGTCCTTCTTGTTGATCGCGCCCACGGTGACGACCATGATCTGAATGGTCGGGCTGGTGGCAAAGTTCCGCACTTGGCCGAGCTTGGCGGAATCGTAGAGGAAATAGTCGAAGGGCTGGCCGGAATAGAGGCCTTTGAAATGCTCCTCGGTGATCTGGAGCGTCTTGTAGACGCCCTCCTTGATCGCGACGGACGGCACGACGATCACGAATTTGGTGAAGCCGAAACGCTTGTTCAGCTCGAAGACCGTGCGGAGGTAAACGTAGGTCTTGCCCGTCCCCGTCTCCATTTCGACGGTGAAGTCGCCGGACGCGAGCGCCGACGACGGCGGCAGACCGTTGCGGAGCTGAATATCCTTCAGGTTAGTAACGATCTCATCGTCGAGCAGGGATAGCCGGTTGCCGATGCCCAATTCGTTTTCGACAAGGCCAAGTTCACCCTGAACGCCGGTAAATGCGCCCAGGTCTAAACCCGCCTGCCCCGTTGAATCGCGCAGCGGGCGCGGACGGCGCGTGACGGTGAATTCGGTGCGGTTGATTTCCTGCCCACGGAAAAGATCACAGACGGCCTCGATTGCCGTGTGCTGATAATCGAGATCGGGCTCGAAATGCAGTTTCATTCCGGCCTCCCTTACAGACTACGCACGTCAAGAATGCCGTTCTGGTTCAGGATCGCGGCCATATTGGATTTGGCAACGTCATCAGCGAAGCCGGAATCCTTGAAGACCACGCGGGTGTCCACGGCAGGGGCAAGCTCTTTCCGCCATGCGACAATTCCGTTGGCGAGGGTTTCGACCGTTTCCTTGGACAGCCCATCGGCCAGACAGGCAATCAGCGCGCCGCCGCCGATGGAACGGACGACCTTACCCGCAACCTCCTTCGTTTGAATAGGTACACACAGGTCAAGCCCCAGCTTGAGCAGCAGCTCATAAAGCACGTCCTGCTCTGTGCGTCCCGCCACAAGGTGCTCGGCATTGGCGAGCAGCGTGCCTTCAAGGTCTGAAGGCTCTGGATCCCATGCACGAATATTGGAAGATGCGAGCTTGAAAACCCGAAAACCCACATCACCAGCGAACATGGGATTTGCCGCCTTAATGCGCTCTCCTGCGGCTTTTATGCGGGCTTTCGTTACCTCAAAGATTGTGGGAAATTTCTTGTTACCGTCGACCGGCTCCGGCAGTTGAGCGAGAATGAACCGGCGGTTACCGCCAGTGTCTTTGTTCAGTTCCATAACGGCATGACCCGTCGTGCCGCTGCCAGCGAAGAAGTCCAAAACGATGGCGTCCGGGTCGTTCCCGGTCGCAGCGAGCAAGCTATCGTAGACAGCCCAAAGGCTCTTCGGGAAGGTAAACGGCGATCCGGGAACCAATTCGCCAACAAGGCCGGTTCCATTGTCGTTGGCGTCATACCGCTTGTCGTTCCAAATGGTTCGATAGAGGCCAAAGGTTTTCCCAAGTTCGATCTCGTAGCCATAGCTCGTTTGCTTGGCGCGCAGCATCGAAGCAATTCCCTCGACCGATTGCCGCGCATAGCGCCACTTGCGCTCCACTCCCGCCTTATCGATTGGATAAACGTACGAAATGCCGTCAATCACTTCGGTTTGCTTGGGATGGAATTCGTCGGGGCAAACATCACCAAAGCCGACAATCGCGCCGTCCTTTACCATGATCGGGTAGAAGCAATTCTTGGCATCGGAGCGTTCCGATTCAGAGCCCCAATTCCGAAGATGCGACCAGTCCACATCTGCATCATCGATCTTTCGGTCGCAGATTGCCTTGGTGCCTGCCGGGTAAACAAAATACGCGTATTCATGAACGTAAGAGAAATTCTTACCCTGCACGCCGCGCGGGTTATGAACGACAGGGACGCAGACGTGATCGAAGTTCCCTTCTTCAAAGACCTCACGGAGTATCACGCCAAGTTGGCTGACTTCGTTGTCATCAATCGTGATGACTAAAACACCATCCGGTGCCAAAAGATTTCTCGCAAGTTTGAGGCGCGGATAAATCATCGATAGCCAGTTAGTATGGAAGCGGCCTCCCGACTCCGGATTACTTTGAAGCTTCTTCTCTCCCTCGACCTGACCAGTCACCTCAAGATAGGTGCGAACACCATCGTGATAGTCGTTCGGGTATATGAGATTCCGCCCGGTATTGTAGGGCGGGTCAATATAGATTGCTTTGATTTTTCGGTTATAGCTCTTCTGCAGGAGCTTGAGGACTTCGAGGTTGTCACCTTCAATCAGGAGATTGCGCGTCCCGTCCCACTCGACGCTTTCATCCGGACGTGGCAGGAGCGTGCCGGTTGAAGGCGTCAATGCGATCTGTCGCGCTTGACGCTTGCCGTGCCAAGATAGCCCGTATTTTTCATCGGCGGTCGAGACCGTCGCGTCGCCGACCAGCTGCTTCAATACCTCAACATCGACGGCATATCCGCCGTCGCTATTCTCGACGAGTAAAGCGGGGAAAAGCTCCAGCAAGCGGGCGATATTCTCTTCAACGAGATTTTGGCTTTGGGTAAGCGCGTCGCCCATTTCGATTTTTTTCATTTGCTCAAGACTCTTACTCACGAATTTTTCCCTACTTTCGCTCGCATATAGCGGGCGACCAATGGAAGCATACGCTTCAAATTTCCGCTGGTGCCGCCCCCGGATTTTGGCTTACCACCTGCGCTCTCAGGCAGATAGGTGCGCCAGGTGGATAACTTGAACGGCCCTTCGTCTTGTGCGCGCTGCTTAACAAATGCACTGAGCGTGGCCGCCGTTTTTGCATCCTTGGATAACGTGTAGGTGTCTGCCTCCTGCTTAGAAAGCAGGCTCATATTGCCCGGATTAACGAGAAAAAACTGCCGAAGCCCAAAGAAGTTTTGACGTATGTGACCGCTCAATTGCGCCTTACCATGCGCGCGTCGAGATATTTCTTTCGACGCATCATCCGTCTGGCGAGAAAGCCATTTTAGAAAATCATCGTAATCCCCAAAACGCGTGGGTCGCATAATGCGGGATGCTACCCTATCTTCTTCAATATTCAGAATTGGCGGTAGCTTTTTCTTTATATTTGCGACCTCTTTCTCATACGACTTCACGTAGTCGACAAGATCATCAAATTTCAGAGGCTTAAAAAGGCGTGAGTATTCGCCAAACATTTGATCCATCAGGTCGCGCCGCGCTTGGTCACGTTCAAACCACAGAACCTCAGCGGCATTTCCAGACAACGCCCGCGTGCTGAGATTGGCGCTGCCAATCAAATATCCCTGCTGACCGCTATAAATTTTAGCGTGAGCGGACGGGCTCACGAAAAGTGCTACCTCGTTGCACGTGGCGTAATGACGTTGGATAAAATCTCGTAGCGCTGGAGGATTCAGAGAGCCGAGCGCCCATTCCACGGGTGACGTTAAATCAAGGCGCACGAAAAGGCGAAGGCTGTTGGCTTCGATGTTGAGCGCATTAAGTGCGCCCATGGAATAGAAAGCCGTAGCAATAGTTACATCGCCCGCCCCGATTGAATCGAGATCTGCAATGACAGGGCCAACAATCGCCCTCGGTGCCTTTGCTTGACTATTCACAGCCATTTAGAGTTTTCCGCAAGTTCGGCCTCGCGCCTTTGTATTTCCATGTTCATTTCCACGCGACGAGCAAGATGCTTCTCGCGCTTGGCTTTGCCTCGCAACACCTCGATTTCTTTGCTCATTTTCGCGTGCGCGTCGAGCGCCTGACGACGTCTGATGACAATTTCACCATTATCGGTTGCCGCGAAGGCCCCCGTCAACCGCGAAGCGTTGAGCGCTTCCAGCCGCCCGATCCAGCCGGAATAGAGGCTGTGGAGGTCGGTTCGGGGTTGCGCCGCCAGCGCCAGGCTCGCTAAAAACGCCGTCTGCATCGCATCTGCACCGTCCAGATGCAGGCCAGCGGCGGCGACAACGCCCTCCACTACGACGCGGCCAGCTTCGTTCTGCGCCTTGCGCTTGTGCGCGGCGGATAGGGTCAAACCGCCCTCATCCGACGTTATGAGAAACACGGGATATGGAATGGCGCGGTGGATCAGTTCGATCAGTCGCGTCCCCTTGGCACCGGCACGGAAGGCGCAACCGATGACGGCGATTTCTAGATAGTCGCGCTCCTCGTCGGCAAAGGCTGGGACGCCGATGGTCGCGGGCTTGCAGGCCGCAAACCATTGCAGCTCGTCAACGCCTTCCTGAATGGCGCGCTTGTCCGTGCTGGTCGGCGCACCCTGCTCGATCAGCAGTTTCTTGGGAACACGGGCATCGACCCTCGCGCCGGTTGGAAGCGCAAGAGCATCAACGATGGCGCGCACGCTTCCATCCGCTGTCATACGCCCTCGGATGCAGCAGGCGGCAGGATGACGACGAAGGCGACGACCTCAAAATCATTGATACCGGCGAATTCGCCCTTGAGGGCATGGGTGCCGCCGGGTGAGAACAGGCTCGCGATGGCGCGCTCCTCGCTCTTGCCCGCAATCGAGGCGACAGCACGGGCGAGAAGCGATTGATAACTTTCCATGTCGCGGCCAAGCCGCGTGTCCTTGTCGAAGCGCGCGCAGGCCTCTGCATCGGGAAAATCGCGCCCGATGGCGGTTTTCTTGAGCCGGTCGAGCACCTGCTTGGCCTGCGTGTAGGGCAACAGGACTTCGCCCTCGTCGCCAACATGGACGACGAAATTGGGGCTCAAGGGATAGCCAGGTTCGGCGGCATGCGCTGCGGCGTCGCCCACGGCGCGCAGGCAGAAGATGACGCCGGGCGGCAAATCATTGTCCGATGCGGTCGGCTCCAGCCCCGACACGACGGCATAGGTGCCGAGCGGCAGGGTTTCGAGCTGGTCGCGATGGTCGCGCAGATGGCCTGCAAGATCGATGCGGAAATCGTTGAGCGTCAGGTCGGCGATGGAAACGCCGCTCGATAAATCCTCCAGGTCGATCACCGCGTCCTGCATCTTCTGCAATTGGGCGCGGCGATACTCCAGGTCGTTCATCTGGTTTCCGGCCTGAAACTCGATGACGTTCTCCTCGCCCGTCGCCGAAACGTCGAGCAGCACCATGCGGCCACTGACGCGGGATTCGAGGTCGAGATATTCGTCCAGCTCCATGTTCGGCCAGAAATTGACGAGCTGGATGCGGGTGTTGGTCGAGCCGATACGGTCGATACGCCCGAAACGCTGGATGATGCGCACCGGATTCCAGTGGATGTCGTAATTCACGAGGAAATCGCAGTCCTGAAGGTTCTGGCCTTCGGAAATGCAGTCCGTGCCGATGAGAAGGTCAATCTCGCCCTCGCCCGCCATTTCCTCCGGCCGCTCCTTGGAGCGGGGCGAAAAGGCGCTCAGGATCGAACTCATATCCGAGCGCAGGCCGGGCAAGCTGGATTTGTTCGCGCCGGTGCCGCTGACCACGGCGAGGTTGATGCCAAGCGCCGAATGCGCCCAGCCCGCAAGCTCGCGGTACAGATAGTCCGCCGTGTCGGCGAAGGCCGTGAAGAGCAGCAGCTTGCGGTTATCGCCGTTGATCGGCGCATCAACCTTGTGTGCTATCAGCTCCTTGAGGGCGGCGAGCTTCGCGTCCCGCTCGGGCGTGACGGCGCGCGCCGCCGATAACAACGTGGCCAACCGGTTGCGGTCTTCGATCAGGTCTTGCCGCCAGCGCACGCGATCAACGTCCTGCAACAGCACCTTAACCTTGCGCCCGACGAGCAGCGCCTCGAATGCGGGATCGTCGATATCAACATCGTCAATGGCCAGCTCATCGACGGACTCCTCGTGGGTATCGATCTTGGCGAGAAGCGCGTTCACGTCATCGAGCTGGCGCTTGATGGTGAGGGCGAAAGACGCGACCGAGCTTTCCATGCGCTTCAGGATATTGACCCGCAGCAGATGAATCAGGCTTTCCTCGCGGTCGACCTGCCGGAAGAAGCTCTCGCCGCCCCGGACTTTGGTGCTGTATTTTTCGTCGTAGGCGGCCTGCTTGTGCGGAAGCACGTATCGCAAGGGCGCATAAGCGCCGAGCGTCAGCCGCCGGATTTCGTTGTTGATCTCGCGGATGGGGCGGAACTCGCCCGCCAGGTCAACGTCGGCCTTGATGTTGACCGGACGCAGACGCTCGGGGAACTGGCCGGTTTCCTCCGTGCCGTAGTAGCGCTGCACATGCTTACGCGACCGCGCAATGGTGAGCATGTCGAGCAGCTTGAAATAATCGAAGCCCAGCATGTCCATCAGCCGCGCGGGGCGTCGCTCATCCTCGGGGAGGTCGAGCCAGCGGTTGAATTGCCCCTGCGCCTTGCGGATGGTCGCCTCGATGCTCGGAATACCGTGCTCGATCAGGGCAATGTCACTGCCTTCGGTCATGAAGGCGATCTGGTTCTTGAGGTCGGCCAGCCGGTTGTTGACCGGCGTTGCCGACAGCATCAGCACCTTGGTTTTCACGCCCGCCTTGATGATGCGCTTCATCAGGTGGTCGTATCGCGTGTCGCGATCCTTATGGGTCGCCTTGTTGCGGAAGTTATGGGACTCGTCGATCACGACGAGATCGTAGTTGCCCCAATTCACATGCCCGAGGTCGATATCGCCCGACAAACCGCCGTCGCGCGACAGGTCGGTATGGTTCAGCACGTCATAATTGAAGCGGTCGCCTGCCAGGACGTTGCGGCGATCATTGGCCTTGTAGAGCGTCCAGTTGTCGCGCAGCCGCTTGGGACAGAGCACCAAAACGCGGTCGTTGCGCAGCTCGTAGTATTTGATGACGGCCAGGGCCTCGAAGGTTTTGCCGAGACCGACGCTATCGGCGATTATGCAGCCGCCGATGCGCTCCAGCTTGTCGATAGCGCCGACGACGCCATCCCGCTGAAACTTGAACAGCTTGTTCCAGACGGTCGTGTTGCGGATGCCCGTCGCGGACTTGATAATCCGCTCCTCGTCCAGCTCGTCGCCCAAATCCCTGAACAGCTCGTAGAGCACCTTAAAATAAAGCAGAGAAGGTGGGCGATGGCTCGCAGCCACGTTAAGGCTGATGGGAAGTTGGCTCGGGTTCGGTTTCACTCCGCACCAATTTGCCTGAAACCAGTCGGCGAATGCCTCCGCTTCTGCTTCTGTATCGGAAAGCTGGACAAGGCCCAGTCGGTCACCTGGTGTAACTCCCAAGCCATCGGTGGTGAACCCGCATGTGCCGGTCAGAACGTGGCGGTTGCGGTTTTCAGAAATAATGATCATGGATTGGGGCGGCGCAGTTGGGACGTGGCGGACCTCGGCATGTTTGCTCAGCCATTCAACGGCGATTTTGGCAAGCCATCGACCCTGCAATTTACCGCGTGCGGCAATGTCGGCAGGGCCGCCGTAGAGGGAATTCGTAATGGCACTGTCAGAGCCAAGAAGGATCCGACAGTGTCCGATCTTGCTGAGATGGTCGTGCATTTCGGCAAATGCGTAAAGCGAGAAGACAGGCGACATAAAATCAACCGCTGCGTCCGGCTGCAGCCAGTCCCGAAGCCTATCAATAACTCGCTCATTTCCACTGTTACGCAAAAGCTTCATAGAATTCCGATCTTTGCTATGAGCTTAAAGCTGCACACGCTGAGCCTGTAAATGCCGAAATGCCCGGTCGCGGCAGGTCAGCAGGATCACCTGCATGCGTTGGGAGGCTTCCTCCAGGATTTCCGTCATCAGATCGAGCCGGCCATCGTCGGAATAGACCAAGGGATCGTCGAGGATGAGCGAAACCGGCATGCCCTGCTCCAGCAGCATGTCGGCAAAGGCAAGGCGGGTCAGGACCGCCAACTGTTCCTGCGTTCCCTTCGAAAGCGTGCCGCAGGCTTCGCTCAGGCCTGAGCGCGTGACGGATGCCAGCCCTAACTCTTCATCGAAGCTCAGGTCTGCGCCTGGAAACAGGCGCTCAACATGCACGCGGGCGCGCTGGGCCACTGGGCCAACGAAGGTTCGAGATGCCTCCGCACGCGCCTCGTCCAGCACATCCTTGAGCATTTTGACCGTGGCCGCCTCTTCGTCGAGCCGAGCTAGCGCCTGCGTTGCGGCATCAGCTTCTTCGGCTGCAGCTGCGGCCAGGCTCGCCAGACCTTTGCCACCTTCGCTCTCAATGATCGCCTCAAGGCGGGCGATATCCTTTTCGAGGTCGCTCCGCCGGATTTGCCCTGCCCTTGCCCGGCTATCGATCGTTTCGATCTTGCGGTTGATCGCCTGCGCATCATGCGCGGTGGCGTCGCGCGTCGCTTCGGCCAGCTTGACAGCGGCCTGGGCAACATTCTCCCGGGCTTTGGCGATGGCGTCGGCCAGCCCGGCAAAATCGGGCTTCTGTTCGAGCTGAGCGATGCGATCCGATGCATGAGACTGATCGCGCTCCGCGCCCGCCTGCTTGGCGGCAAGCGGGCGGTCCCTATCCTCTATTTCTCGCAGGTCCTGAACGGCTTGGTCGTGCAGGGTTTCAGCGCGCACTACGACCGTTTCCGCCTCTTCCAGGCGTCGGGTGAGCTGATCGGTCGAGATCTCGTCTTCATCGGCCGCCGGTGATTCCGCTGGAACACCTGCCACGAACAGCTTGAGCGCATCAGGGCCTGCCGCAAGATCCAACAGCGGCTGTGTCGGCGTCAGCCCGGCGATCTTGGTTTCGAGCAGTTGGACGGTCCCCTGCGCGTCGCGCGCGGTATCGTTTCGCGTCCGCGCCGCGGCGAGGCCGGCCACGTCCCATCCGGCTAGTTCCAGTTCCTGTCGCTCGAGCAATTCGGCGAGGCGGGCTTCCGCACTGGCTGCCGTTGCCGGCGGACGGATGACCAGGACGCCCCCGCCCAGGGCAATCTGCGTCTCACCGGTCAATGTGCGCGGGCTATTTGGTGTCAGGGGCTCGCCGCCTATGGTGATGCCCGTAGCGTCGCCCGTAAGCTCGATAGTGGTAGCGCCGGCATTGACGGCGGCCCGCGCTTCCGCGACAGCACGATCATTGGCCTCCAGGCGAGCGAACGCCTCAGCCGGAATGACCTGTGCGGCCTGATTGCGGGCATTGGCCAGTTGCTTTTCTAGATCGAGGAGTTCGGTGTGCCGCTGGCGTGCATCGGTGATCGCCGCGTGGCGCTGCCGCCTAGCGAGACGTGCGTCCCCTTCCACAAGCGCCTGACGGGCTGTGGCGCGATCATCTCGCGCCTTGTCGAGCGCTGCCTTCGCCTCAACCACCTTCGTGCGACCCGCTTCCAGCTGATCTGCAAGCTGCTCCCGATCGGCGGTGATTGCGGTCAAAGATTCGCTAGCGGCCGTCAGCGCTTCCTTCGCCGCCTCATGCTGCGATTGCAGATCGTCGAGACGATCGAGGTTTGCAGAGAAAATCTCATGCTCGGCTTTGCGGGTCTCCAGGATCTGCGCAGCAGCCCTGGCGATCTCCAGAGACTGAACAAGACCGGCGCGCTGTTCTTGCTCGGTCTCGTCCGCCAGCTCCCGCTCGATAACTTTCAGTCGGCCGCGCGCGGTCTCCAGCTCGCCGAAGCTCGTTTCGAGCGCATCGAGCCGCTTGGTCGCATCCGCAGCGGTTTGCCGCGCCTGCTGGTCACGATCCCGCGCCGCTTGCCAGCGCCCCTTCGACTGCGCTTTTCCTGTCGGCGTCCAGTAAATGTCATATTGCTCATCGATCCGCTTTCGGACGCGCTCATAGGCAGCGCCGCCGACGATCGTCCCGACCTCTGCCTCCAGCGTCGCCTGGATGCTGCTGCGCACGATGCTGCCGGGCGCCGTCACTTCGAGCGCCTGCGCCTGCGGGACCCATAGCAGACCGAGCGCACCATATGTGGCCGGGTCACCGCGCTGGCTGCTATCCTTGACGAACCCTAGAAGCGCCTGCAGGCGATTTTCGGCCTCCTCGCCCTGCGCCCGGCCCTGCGGCCCCGTGACTTCGACTTGGGGGCCTTTGAGAAAGCGCTTGGCGATTTTCCAGCTGTCGGTGCCAATGTCGAAACTGACCTCGATTTCTGGCGCGACCGCCTCGCCATAAGGCGCAAAACTTTGAGCGAGCTGATTCTTCGTGGCATGGCGGACGAAGAAAGCCGCACGCAGGGCCTCAAGGATCGTGGATTTCCCACGCTCGTTGGGCTCGATGATGATGTTGAGCCCCTCGCCCAGCCCTTCGATCGTCAGGGGCTCGCGGAACTTGCGGAAATTGTTGAGGCTGATCCGCCGCAGTTGGAGGCTCATGCTTGGCTCCCCCGATGATATTCGACAAAGAGCCGCTCCATCGCGCGCCGCGCCAATATGGCTTCAGTCCCGCCAGCTGCGATTGTCTCGGTGAGTTTCTCAGCCGCTATGCCGAGCAATCCCTCGACCTTGAGATCCGCCAAGTCCTGCTCGCCCGGCCGGCCGACAAGATCGTCCGCCCGGACATCCAGGAAACGGAGGCGATGCCGCAGGTCATCTTCGAGCCGCGACAGGATCTCGACGCGGTCGGCAAGGCTCGTGATGCCTGCAAGCGAAAGGCGCAGCAGCGTTGCCGCAGGATCGATAGCCGAGAGCAGCACGTCGGACTCCGCCGAAAAGGCGGCCGTGTCCTGCAAGGTCCAATCCCTGAGCAGCCATTGGAAGCGGCCGGTGCGCACGGGTTCCACCTTTGGCTCCACTCCCGGCGCAAGCTCGATCATCAGGGCATGGCCCGGCTCATCGCGCTGAAAACCGTCGGTTTCGGGGGTGCCGGCATACCATGTGCGCGGCTCGACCTTGAGCGTGCCATGCCAATCACCGAGCGCCAGATAGTCGAGACTGGACCGCTTCGCGCGATCCGGCGCGATCTGGTTCTTGGTCTCGCCGCGCGCAGTAAAATCACGGATCGAACCATGTGCAAGGCCGATCCGCAGCTTCGCGCCTGGCGTTTCCATGCTGTCGAACAGCTCGGTCGGATCGTCGAGATGGTGGCGGTGGAGGAGCGGCGCAGGAAGCAGCCAGAGCCCCGCTTCCATCTCCTGCGCGACGGGCTCGGTGAGCAGGATGATATTGTCCGAGGCTTTGTGACGGACCCGGTCCCACAGTCCGCCGTTGCGGGCATAGTCGTGATTGCCCGGGAGCAGCCACCAGCGGCAGGGATAGCGCTGCATGCGCGAGACTGCCTGGACGATGACCCTATCTTCGGGACCCTCGGTATCGAAGACGTCGCCTGCGACAATCACATGTTCCACCTGGTTGGCGGCCGCGACTTCGCCGATCCGGTCGATGGCGTCGAAGCGGGCTTCGCCAAGCGCCGCGCGCACCTCGGGCTCGAACCGGCCGAAGGGCTTGCCGAGCTGCCAGTCAGCTGTGTGGAGGAAACGCATGGATCAAGATCCCGTATTGTGGGGCGCAGAAAGCGGCGGAAGCGCACAGAGCGTGTTGACGAGCCGCATCTGCTCGACGCTGCTGCAGTTGGCCTCGCGCAAGCGGTCGCTGCCAAATACAAGCGCGAGCGCTTTGGCGCGTGAAACCGCGACATTGATGCGGTTGAGCGAGAAGAGAAACTCCATGCCGCGGGCGGTCTCATCGGCCGAGGAAGCCGTCATGGAGACCAGGCATATAGGGGCTTCCTGGCCCTGGAACTTATCGACCGTGCCGACGCGGATGCTGCTCGGCAGGCCCGCCCGCAGCGCGTTGACCTGCGCGTTATAGGGGGCGACTACGATGATGTCGCCGGGGCCGATAGGGCGCGTGGCGCCGTTCTTGTCGGTCCAGCTCCCTTGCAGGAGATTCTCGATTGCCGCGCCGATCGCCGCAACTTCCTCGGCGGCGATCTGGGCATTGCCTTCGTGGACGACCGGCACCCAGAAGGCACCGGCCGTGGGCCAGGCCGTTCCGGTAACGCTCTGGCGCTTGGTATCGCTATGGCTGGCCAGGCGTCCCTCGTAGACCTGGTCGGAGATGAAGTCGCAAACCTCCGGATGCATCCGCCGGGTCTCAGCAAGGAATATGCCCCGATCGGCAGGCACTGTGGCATGCTCGCCCAGCATCCATTCCAGGCATGACAGGTTGGCGGGCGCAGGATGTGCGCCCTGGATGACCTGAGGCAGCTGGCGCGGATCGCCGACCAGCACGATATTGCGCGCGGCACGACCCATGGCGACCATGTTGGCGAGGCCCACTTGCCCCGCCTCATCGACAAACAACCAATCGAAGCCCTGCACATTCTCATCGCGCGCGAAGAAGAAGGCCGTGCCGCCGACCACATTGGCGCGGGCGAGGATCAGGTCATCATTGGCCGTGGCCCGGTGAACGGGACAATCCCTGGCATAGCCATCATCTCCGCTGGAAACCTTGTGGGCGAACGACACTGGAAAGCCACCACCTTCTTCCTCGCTCGCGCGCAGGCAGCCGAGCAGGACATTGCGGATCGCTTCATGGCTGTTCGAGGCGACGGCGACCCGATGTCCCGCTTTAACCAGCGCCAGGATCACCCGGGCCGTGACGTGCGTCTTGCCCGTTCCCGGCGGTCCCTGGATCGGGAGCAACGTCTGGTCCATGGCGTGCGCCGCGGCAATGGCGCCCGCCACCGGTTCCCCGCCGCAGAGGATATCGCCGTCGATGCCGTTCAGGCGCGGGGCGGCGCCCGACAGCAGATCATCGACGGCACGATAGCGCCGCGGCCCGCATTGATCCTCGATGACGTCGCGCACCGCTGCGGCCAACACCTTGGTATCGAGCGGCCAATCCGGATGCAGGGTCAGCCGATCGGTGAGGAGTTCGGCCCTTGCCACGCCGACCTTCAAGGTGATCGTGCACGCATCGCGATCCAGCGCCTCAATCGCAACGGTTGACGGCGGCCCGTCAATCCCGGGCACAGTGGCCTTGCCGCCTTCGCGCAATTTGGTTTCCTGAGACGGAAAGCGATAGGTGCGCATCACCGAGCGCTTGATGGGTTCGATCCCGGATATCGCCTCGAGTCCCGCCAAGGCGTCGAGATCATCGACAAGCTCTTCCTCATCGCGCGCCGCGCTGTCGAAAACCGTCCACTGAGCAGGCTTGGCTTCACGCTTGTGGAACAGCCCCAGATTGAACAGCAATTCCTGACGCTCTGGAGTCAGAGAGGATGCGGCCAGGCGATCGCGCAGCGCCGTCGTTTCCTCGTCCTCGACCACCTCCTGCTCGGCCGCGTCCTGCGCAAGCACGGGCCAGGGACCATCGGGCCGGATGCCCACTAGCCAATCGCGCAGTAGCTGGGTCGACTGGCAATCGATCCGATTATAGTCCTCGATCTCGTCGAGGATTTGCTGATCGCCCGTCTCGCGCCAATTTTCATAAGCAACGACCGACCCGCCCGCTGTCTTGACCTCGCCCTCGCGCTTCAAGCCATAAAAGGCCTCCAGCGCCTTTATGGAGTAGCTCGGTTCGGAAGCGATGAGCGCGCCGCGCACGACCGCATAGAGGTCGACAAAGCGGCGTTCGCGCATGAGGCGGTCGAGAAAGGCCTCGCCGATACCATAGCGCGTGGTGAGACGCCGCAGCGCGGTGATCTCATAGGGTGCATAATGATAGATGCGGGCCTGCGGATAAGCCGTGAGGCGATTACGAAAAAACGCAAGCAACCGTTCGAGCGCTTGCGCTTCGGCGGCATGGTCATGAGCCCAGAAGGCATGGAAACTATCATCGGCCCACACGCCGTGCAGATATTCAAGGCCTCCCTCGTAATGGGGGTCGCCCTCGATGTCGTAGAAGAGATCGCCCGCCTGCGGCCGAGGGAGCAGGTCAAAGCCTTTGCCTGGCTGTGCCGGACGCAACTCGAAGGCGGGTTCGCCGGTTTTGCGCGCGTGCTGCAGTCTGGCCTGGCCGACAAGCTTCTCCGCCGTCGCACTCGCAACGCCGCGCACCGGGCCGTCATGCCGAGCCAGCGCGGCCATGGTTTCGATGCCGGACGCCTCGAGCTTCTTCACTTGGCCGCGGGTAATATTGGCGACTTGGAACAGGCTGTCCTGGCTGGTGAAGACGGCGTCGCAATGGTCGGCCCATCGGCACAGCGAACAATCAGCGCAGGGGATCGGCCGCGTTGGCACAGGGGAAGCAACAAAGGCCTCGAGCTTAGCCCGCGCACCGCGCGCATAATGGGCATAGTCGGCCAAACGCAGCGTCGCGCGCGTCCCATTGCCGAGCTGCACATGGGCATGCTCCGGCATCACGCCCTGGATCTCCGCCAAAAGGTCGGAATAGAGCACGAGCTGCAGCACATGCTTGGGATGGGCTTTGCGCTTCAGCTTGGTGTCGGTCACTTCGTAGCTGAACGGCCCCAGCAATGATGGTCGCTCGACCCGCTCAAGAAAATCGGACCACCCACCCCAACGCTCGGCGAGAAAAGCCCCTTGAAAGATTATCTGCGAGCCTTGCGCCAACGCCGCTCGCGTCTCGTCCGCGTTCTGCGCAAGATCGCCACGCGCAATCTCGACTACCCCGTTGCCCGCGTCTTTCAGCTTCTCCAAATGGGCGGCCTCATGGGCATCGCCTTGTTTCTGAAGCAGCGCGGCATCCTCGGTATCTTCCCGGGGAGTGAGCGGCTCGCCGCGCATATAGGCAAGGTCGAGCGCTGTCGCATGCGCGCAGCCGACGAACCGCATCAGGTCGGTCGCTGAAAACAGAATGGTGTTCCCGATCGTCCTCACTTGGCCCCCTTGATTGCCCAACGCCGCCCACGAGGGAATCACCTCGACAGGCGCTACCCTGTTCCTTAGCATGCAAGGGTGTCAATCTCTGACATGGACGTATAATGACTTTCGCCAAGGCCAACGATCTTCTGCGCCTCGCCCAACTCGCCGCCTCGCGGCGTTTGGGCATCAGTCTTGAGGAAATCTCTCAGGAATTCGGCATTTCGCACCGCACAGCGCAGCGCATGACAAGTGCGCTGGAGGATAATTTCGCGAATGTCGTTGTTGTGGAAGATGATGATCGCCGTCGGCGCTGGCGCATCCAAAGTCCCATCCCTGAGCGGCTGCAACCGCGCCAGGAAAACACCATCGAGGCTCTGGAAATCGCCGCTCGCGCAGCCCGTGATGAGAACCGGCTCCGCCATGCCCGGGCGCTGGAAGATCTAAGAGACAGCCTGATAACGCGCCTCTCTCCACGTGATGCGCTGCGGTCCGAAGCCGATGCGGAGGCGGTCCTTTCCGCGTTGGGCCAAGTGGCGCGGCCAGGCCCAAAGGTCGCGATGAAACCCGAGGTCACCGACGTTCTGATCGAGGCCCTGCGCGGACCGTTCAAAATGCGTATTGTCTATGGCGAGACTGACGCAGAAACCCGAACGGTCGAGCCGCATGGGCTGTTGCTAGGATTGCGTAGCTATCTCGTGGCACGCCAGGCGGACCGAGGCGAGAACCTCCGCCATTTTCGCCTCGACCGCATCCACAGCGCTGAATGTCTCGATGAAAGTTTTCCCATCCAGTCCGGCTTTTCCTTGAACGATCATGCGGCGCAGGCCTTCGGCGCTTATCAGGACCCCACCCAATATGGCGAGATCGTCTGGCGTTTTCTTCCCGAAGCAGCCTCGCGCGCAGCGGAATTCCAGTTCCATCCCAACCAATCGGCCGAATATCGGGACGATGGGAGTCTGATTGTCCGTTTCAAGGCCGCAGGTTGGCTGGAAATGGCCTGGCATCTCTATCAATGGGGCGACAAGGTCGAGGTGCTGGAACCGGCGGGGTTGCGGGCGCTGGTCGAAGGCCACGCGCGTCCCGACTTCCCGGCCCTGCCCTGATTGACCGATTTGTATCGCCCTTCGTGGCGGCGGTTTTCAATTGAGCTCGGCGAGGAAGCTGGTCGCCGTCAATTGTGCGTGATCGCTCAGGGGCGAGCGCAGCGTGAAGGCGCTTGGCGCACGGGCGAAATTCCACAGCCGCATGAGGCACCATTCCTCGCGCCTCGTATCGGCGACGGCCAACTCATTGCGAGAGATATGAAAAGGCGTGCGCTCCCATCCGTTGGTGGTCTTGACCTCGATCAGCTTCTCGCGCCCGTCCGCCTCAAAGCTCCGGATATCGAAGCCAAAACCATCGCCATCCTGCACAGATGTCCAGCGGACTTTGTCCGCGAGATCGTCGCGGCCCGCGGCAGATAAATGACGGCGCTCGTGATGCAGCACACATTCTTCACCCGCCTTGCCAAGCGCCCGGTTGCGCGCGTCGCGCTCGGCGACATCATATTTGCGGCCGATCGCGGCCATGAACGCTGGATCGATCGGCGACGGTTCGTTGCGCACCGTGGGCGGCGGCCCGATCCGCAGTGATCCTTGCGCTTCCGGTACGTTCAGGGCAGCTCGTGAGAGCCTGTCGGGAGCCAGCCATTCGGTCCGCGCCTCCAACCACCGCAGGACGCCATCGACCAGCGCATTTTGGAAATTGGCGGCCGGCTTATAGCCCTCGATCCAAGGCTGACCAAGGCCGAGCAAGACCGCGCTGATGTTCTGATGCTTGAACTCGATTGAGCCCTTGCTACGGTCGATCACGGCTTGAAGATCGCGGTTTCGCGCCGCTTTATTGAAGGAGCGACCAACCAGCTCGTCGGTGAGCATGGCGAAATAGTCGGCGACGATGTGATCAATTTCCTGATCGGACCAGACTTCCGCCACGCCCTACTCCACCACCGGGTAGTTCGGCATCGGCCATTCATGCCCGGCATTGTCCATCATGAGATCGATGAAGATCGGCAGCAAGCAACCGAGCAGCGCGGCGCCATCCCTGACCTGGGCGCGATTGACATCGCTGTTCCATGTCGAGCCACCATGCACCAGTTGGTTGCGCAGCACATAAAGCCGGTCGAACAGGATCGAGAGTATCCTGGCCGTGTCATGATCGCGCAGTGCGGCGCCTATCGCTGTCCGCGACCGCTCGAGCCTGTCAGCCCAGTCGGCATAGCCGGACGCACCATTGTGATGCTGCCAAAAGGGATGGAAGACATAGCGGTTTGCGAGCAGCACCCGGATTTCCTGAGGGAAGCGCTGCCAGACCATGTCGTAGATGCGATGTTTGCCATCAAAGCCCACAAGGGTTGCGAAGAAGGCTTGGAACAATCCCCGCTCGCCCTCGGGGATAGCAATCACCCGTGATGCTTCAACGTCGCCAGCATAGGCCGCGTTAAAGCCGATCCAGAGCAGGATGAAACGCACATCCTCATCGGTCTGCTCGGCCTCGGCACGGCGCAGCCACGACAGCGCGCGATGCACCCTGAGCGTCAGCGGCTCTGGAAAATTGCCACGCAGCTCGCGCTGCTTGGCCTTCAAGTTCTCATGGTGCAGCGGGCTGCCGGGCGGATAGCGATAGGCCATGACCGATATGGTAAAGCCTTGCTGGTCAGGCTCAATCCCTCTCGATCAACGGCCTCGAGATCGTTGCAGCGGCGCTCGTTCCTTGCCGGGTTCCTGCCGGTTCCGGCCTGACGGCTCAACGGCCCGGACCGAGGTGTCCCGCACCTTGGCCGCCTGAAACTGCCGACCCGCCTGCAGATGCGTTCGCACCTTGTCATTTGCCACCTTCATTACCCTGGCAACGGCATCGGGATTGTCGAACAACGCCGCGCGCACCACCGTTTCGATCACACGGAGCTGGCTCTGTGCCGCCCGCGCATTCTTCACCCGGCTTTGTTCGGACGGCGTTTGCCTAGACGCCTCATCAGCCTGGCGTCGATCCCGCTCAGGTTCGCGCGACGCCGGCGCGGTGACGGCAGGGGCGATGCTGTTGCGACTAGCATCGCGCCGCACTCGGTCCAGCTCCTGCAAATCCCGTTCGCTCGGCCGATATCCCCGTACTTCCAAACCTTGGCGACTGGCTTCGAGCCACGCTGCCCTTCGGAACGTCTCACTGCCGGTAACATGGACGTGCGACCACCCGCGATGGCGAGCGATGGCAACGAGATCGCGCACAACCTCGTCGCTCTCGCTGGAGGTGATGAGCCGTCTGCCCTGGTCGCGGAACGCCGGTTCCTTAGCTTGCGCACTCGTGAAATATGCGGGCTCGCCCGACCATTTGCTCGTCGTGGAGAAATAGCGCTTTCGCAAGGCATCGGGAATGTCACCGGGCGACGCTGCTTGAAGGACGGACGGATCAATCGACTTCACCTTCTTGGTTGCTTCGGGCGCCGATTGCGCCGCATTCCTCGGCCTGGTTCCCGCGTCCTGCCCGATCGTATTGCTACGCTTGCTCGCGCCACGTGGCGCCACAGGTTTTTCAGCGGCCATGATCTGCTCTTTCCTGGATGAGGGATGAAGATGACGGCTCTGCCGGCTGCACCAGCGCCCGCTCAATCATCGATGACACAAAAGCGATGGCCGCTGCCTCATCGCCGGGCGGCGGCAAGTCGGTCAGGTTGCCCAGGACCAACATATCATCGGTAATCTCGGCCGCGCCCGCCAGTTCACCATCGGTCATTTCCCGCATCTTGGTCTCCTCCAGCAAGGCCCCGCCCGTGCTCTTCGCCGTTGATTTCTCCGCGTCATTGTAAGGGGACACCACCTGATGCTTGCCTGGCGGCAGAACAGTTGGGGGCTGAGCAGCGGGGATAGGCCGCGACGGCAGAATGGGCGGCGCCAACACGCGCCTTGTGAAGCGCGGCATTCGATAAAAGGCGATCTTCCTGCCACGAACTGGCGCGATCCCGCCGCGCAGCAACAGGAGCTCGGTCTTAGGCATTTGCATCAGTTCCTGCGGCAGCAGGAGGGCGCGGCGCTGATCGGATTCCGACACGCTGCGATTGGCCAGCAGCCCATGAATCGTTCGGCTGCGCGATTTCACATTCATCGTGAAGAAGCCGAGCCGCTCCGAAAGCTCGTTCGCGACCTTCAGCTCCTTGGGCGTGAACACCACCTCAAGGCCGCAATTGGCGATGATTTCGTCGGTAACATCGGGACCATAAATGGCCCGCAGCTGCGCCCGGCTCTGGATCACTGGCAGCAGGCGCAAGCCGTATCCGGCGACATAGGAAAAGCCGCCCGCGATGACCGAGGCCTTCCCGAGCCTTGCGAATTCATCGAGCAGGATCAGGACTGGGACATTGCTGGCAGCGTCGGGCAAATCGCGCGTGTTGAGATCCACCAGCTGCTGCAGGAAGAGGCTGTAAACCGGCGCGATCCGGTCGATATTGTCGGGCGAGACACCGAGATAGATCGACATGTGCCGCGCCCGGACTTCGCGCAGGTCGAAATCGCTTGCCGAGGTCGCGGCATCGACCACGGGGTTGAGCCAGAGATTGAGCCGCGCCGTGATCGTCTGCTTGATCCCCGAAAAGGTGTTGTCCGAAGCCGAGGCGAAATCCTGGATTGCCGAGACGCATGCCTGACTGAGGCGCTGTCCTGCCCCCCTCGCCTCTTCCAGGGCCTTGGGAAGATCGCTCTTGGGATCCCCAGTGGTCAGCCGTCGATAGATCTCGCCGATCGTGAAGGGCATGCCAGGATTGGCAGCAACGAGCGCGCCGACGCCGATGAAGGCCGCCCGCGCCGCTTCGGCCCAAAACGGGTCCGATCGTTCCGGCGCGGGGAAGAGCATGACTGCGATTTTCTGAAGCTCGTTGACGACTTCGGTGTCATCGGCTCGCCGGATATGCGCCAGGGGATTGTACCGTGCCGTCCGCCCTTCAGGGTCCAACGGATCGAAGAGGTAAACCGATTGACCGGCACGTTGGCGATACCCGGCGCTGGTACTCCAATTCTCCCGCTTCACATCGAGCACGACGACCGAATCCGGCCAGGTCAGCAGATTGGGGATGACAACACCGACGCCCTTCCCGGCGCGCGTCGGCGCTTCGAGCAGGACATGCTCGTTTCCGCCGAAGATGAGGAAACGCCCTGCTTTGCGTCCAACGACAATGCCAGACGGGGCACGCAGCCCCTCGCGTCGGATTTCGCCCTCGCGTGCAAACCGAGCCCTGCCGTGCAAGGATGGGCCTCGCCGCAGGATCGTGAGGACAAGAAGCGCGACCACGGCTGCGCCGGCCATCGCACCCCGCTTGATCCAATCCCCGAGCAGCGGATCACCACGATAATACCAGAGCCAGGCCGGCAGAGTGCCGAGATCGATATTAGGTCCGATCTGCCCGAGTCCGAACAAGGCAACGAACAGGGTAATGACAGCCCACAACAGAATTGCGCCGATCACGCACAGGCCAATCGCCCAGGGACTACGCTGCGCCAGCATCGCCCATCCTCGGCTCGAAATAGATCTCGTCGACCTCAAACCGCCCGCCGTGACGGCGTGTCTGCACAACGACGTCGACGAGCATGCGAAGGAGTCCGCGAATATCGTCGCGGGCGAGATCGCGGCCGCCTTCCGATTCCTTGACGAGCAGCGTCAGCTGTTCGAACGCGCCGGCGGGTGAACCGGCGTGGACGGTCGTGATCGATCCGGGATGCCCGGAATTGACGTTCCGCAGATAGAAGAAGGCGGTGCCGTCACGCAGCTCCTGGAGCAGGATGCGGTCGGGCCGCATGCGCAGCGCGCTTTCGAGCAGCTGCTTGGCGCCAACCTTGGCCAGGCCCTGCCCCTCGCTCGAATAGACCATATGGACGACATTGCGATGAGGCACGACCAGCTCACGGGTGTCTTCGATGGTAAGCAACCGCTCCTCCGGTGGGATAAGCTGGATGAGCGCTTTCGCGAGGGTCGTCTTTCCCGAACCCGTGGCGCCACTGACCAGAATGTTCTTGCGTGCCGGAACGGCAACCTTGAAGAATTCCGGCCAGTCGCCCGCGTCGCGCAGCGCCACTAACCGCGCATCGACATCGGTGAGACCCTTGGCGCTGGCGCGCGTCATCCGGAACAGCCCGGCCCCAGCCAGTTGGTCGATCGGCAGGGTCACGGTCGACGGTTTGCGGATCGTGAAGGAAGGGCAACCGCTTGGGGTGACCGACGGTATGACGATCTGGCAGCGCTCGCCGCCCGGCAGGACCGTCGAACAGATCGGAGACTGACCATCGATATCCTGGTGCGTGAAGCTCGCCGCGGCAACAGCCAGGGTAGAAAGCCAGTCGCTGTCCAGCTCCGGCATCTCCTGCCAGCGCCACCCTTGGCGGTCCTCGATCCCCGCTTCCCCCGGACGGTTGACCACCAGCTCCGTGACATCCTCCGGTTCCAGAAGCGGGAGGAGCGGCGCGAGATAGTGGCGCAGGACGGCGGTATCGCGCATGACTTACCGCCGCAGTTCCAGATTGTAGACATCGGCAAAGTTGAAATCCTTGGCGACGAAAATGCCGACCTCCTCGCCCTGGTTCTTCTTCAGCACCGGCCGGATATTGATATTGTTCTGCAAGGCGATCGCAGCGCCTTCGCTGGGCGCCCGCGTCACATTGTTGAAATTGCCATTGCCGCTCGAGGCGGCTTGCCCAGCGATATAGGCGGCATCATCGACGAGCGAGAGGAGCAGAGCGCCGCCAAAGCGCGCCCAGAAAAAGCTGTCGACCGCGCCTGCAAGCCCGGCTCGGCCGAGTGCATCGGCGCCAGGCGAGGCAAGATCGATCCGCACGCCCTGGGGAGTGACCGCCCGCGTCCAGAGGACGAACAGGCGATTTTGCCCTTGCTGGATGCCGCCGCGATATTCGCCGAGAACGCGCGTGCCCTTTTCCATGAGTACGACCCGGCCATTCTCGGAATAGACGTCTCGCGGGATCAGGCAGGACGTGTAACCGGGCTGCCCGGAATTGATGGCGGTTTGCAGGATACAGGGGATCAACGTGCCCGCGGTAATCAGAAAGTTGCGGTTCGGCAGCATCGAGGCCCGCGCTTCCCCGATCGACGAGCTTTGCCGCAAAAGATCGAGCGCGTTGGGCGCCCTGCCCTCGCCGCTCTCTGGCGCTCCGGCAGCGTTGTCGGGCGCTTCGCCGGCAGCCCCTGCAGCTGTGGGCGCGCCAGCCTCGCGGCCAAGATCGCGACCTCCATAGGCGATCAGCGTGGACCGCCGCGCCTGCTCGGCAAGCGTTGGCCGAGCGGCACTGGTCCCGCTCAGTGCCGCGCCCGGCTGCATGGCGGGCACAATTTGGCCTTCAGGTCCGGGAACGCCAGCTGCAGGATTGAGCACCGGCGCATTGGGATCCGCGTCGGCTGCCCCGAGCGGCCGGCGTTGAGGCGCGACCGCAGCATAATCGACGGTTTCCCGAGCGACGATATCGGGTCGTTCCCGGGCTGCACCTGCCGGCGCGGTGAGGTCACGAGACGAGGATTGCTGGCCCGTGCCGGAATTCACCCAGAGAATACCCAAGACCATTGCCGTGCCGGCGAAGATCAGCGCGGTGTTGTGCCGCGCGGGCGTCGTGCCGCCGATCGGCTCGATTCCACGCTCGTGAAGAATTTCGTGCCTTTCGGGCGTTGGATCGGCACCGGGCAGCGGGCGCACGACAGGGGACGGTTCATCGGCCATGGTTCATTCCTGCGGATGGGTGATGGTGCGCTCGACGTGAGGCGATCCGGTATTCGTTCCATGATCGACGCCATAAGGTTCGGGCGCCTGGTTATAGATGCACAGCACCTCGCCGCCCCGGCGCAGGCGCAGTTGGCGCGCCACCAAATGAACGACGACGAATTCGTCGCGAACGTCGAACGGAACCAGCGTTTCGGACCCGTCTGGCCTCACCAGATAAATGGCAGGAACTTCCCGGTTCGCCGGAAACCGCAGCACCGTGAATTGGCCATTGTCGGAGACCTCCGACGGCTGCAAATCGCTCGAACCCTGAACCTTATAATTCATGTTGCGCGGACCCTCGATCACCGCATGGTCGAGGGCACCGCGAACAGCCTGGGCCTCCAGCGCCGCCGCTTGCATCGCGATCTGTGCCGCTCTCAGGCGTTCGGCCCGCGCCGCCTCGTCCCGCGGATAGCGGAAGCGGACCTGGAAATAGGCCTGGCCGTTGCGGCCGGTGATCGGACCACTACGAGCCGTGAGTTCAAAGGCATAGCTTCTTAAGGTTCCGCCGCGAGACGTGGTGACGATAAGGTTGGTCGGTCCAGCGCGTTCGCGCGGCTTGAGGAACAAGATGTGGCCGGCCACCGCCACCTCCCAGGAGACGGTGTCGCCCAGCGCTACGTGCTGAATCGTTTCGTCCTCGCTGAGGACAATCTGGGTTGCTGTCCGGAAGGTCCCGACGATGCGATAGACCTGCGCTTCCTCATAATCGACGAACTTGACGCGTGGGTCAGACGCAGCGCCACGCGGGACCTCAACCGCATGGGCAGCAGAAAGGGATGCAAACGCGATGAAAACCGCAGCGACCAATGTTTTCATCGGACTACCTCCGGGTCGGAGCGGTAATTCTCGACCTGGAAGCCGAGCGGGTTCCGATAGCGATCACCTTCGGCCATCGGCGCGTTGGCATAGGCGAAAGTGACCGTGGCGATCCAATCGCTGCTCTGCGTATCCGCCTCGGTCTGGACGATCCGTGTGAATCGCACATTGGCAACCCGATCATTGATGAAGGCGATGTTGCGCACCCGCGCCTGGACGACTGCGTTTTTCCCCCAGGCGTTCTGGGGACTGGCAGCATTGTTGTTGCTGAAGAAGCGTGCCCAGCGCTGCTGCTCCGCCGGCTGCGACAGGATTGTCACGAAGCGGAAATTCTCCTCCGCAGCCGCCGGTATCCAGCTTTCACGCGTCCGGACATATTGCGCGAGAAAGTATTTTGTGACCGCCTCATCATAGCGCATCGGCCGCTGGGTCAGCGCCGTCTGGACATCCACCGCGCCCGTCGTCTGATTGACCCGAATGACATAGGGCACGACGGTCTTGAGCGGGGCCAGCGCGGCGACAGCAAAAATGGATGCGGCCGCAAGGACTGAGGTTACCGCCGCCACGGTCCAAGCAATACGTGTCGATCGCAATGCCGATCGAACCCTGTCCTGGTCCCAGCTCCGCGCTTCCTGGAAATAGCGTTTGAGCCCGGAAGCAGGCACCGCCTCCGCGCCATTGTCAGCAACTCGCATAACGAATGTCCCTTGGCGCAAAGGAAACTTTGTCGTCCGGAGGCGCTGGCACTGCGGGCGGAGGCGGTGGATCGCCCACCTGCGGATGAGACAAGGGAGGAATGGGCGGCGCAGGGCGCGGCATTGTGGTCGCCGGCACCGGCGATCCGGGCAGAACGCTCCCATAGATATTCACGTCACGCAGATGGTGCCCGTTGCAAACGGCCAGCTTCTTGGGTCCGGAAGCGCATGCCGCAAGGCCCAGCAGTGGAAGGCTGCCGATCAGGCAGACAGTAACCTGGCGGATGGTGAACGTCGATTTTTGAGGACAGGGCAAGGTCATGGTGATGTCTCACTATGCCGCTTCGATGGAGCCGCCCCGACGAGCGGCGCGCTCCAGATTGCGGCTGTTGCGCGCAATGCGGCGTTGTCGGAAGGGAGATGCCATCGTCCCCCAGGCGGTCCCGGCGAAGGCGCCGACCCCGGCGGCGGCCCCGCCCGCAATGCCGGTGGCAATCGCAGGAGCCTGGAAGAAGAAGATTGTGCCAAGAAATATGTATGCAGCAAACAGAACGGCGCCGAATGCCGTATCCACGACTCCTTCAGATGCTGCCGTTGCAGCTGCTCCGAGATCGGTAATCAGAGTCGTGACCGCAATGATTACAGCAAGCAAGACAATGTAGTTTATGGTTTGGCCAAGCCATCCATGAAAGAAACGCCTTGTCGGTTCGAACAATGCAAGGGCGATGAAAATGGGTCCTAGGGCTATAATGATCGCGAGTGCAACTTTGGCAAATATCGTAATTGCGAAGCCGATAGCCGCCGAGAGACCCGCGAGCGCCTTAAGCCCCAAGCTCAACGCATAAAGTACCAATTTATAAGGGTTGATATCGCTGTAAGTCGCCGCCTCAGTCTCAATGCGCACTATAATGACATCGCTTTGGGCGTAGTAATCGTCAAAAGCTTGGCCAGCTGTCCCGATCGTCTTCCCCGCGAGAGCCTGCGAGATCGCGTCCGGCATCCCATGAAAAAGCGGCGTGGTGATCCACTCAGAATAGGCGACCGTCGTTGCGGCAATATACAGCAGGCAGAGCTTGACCATCCGGTAAAACAGCTCGCCCCAAGGCTCGCTGATGATCCCACGCATCACCATGTAACCAAAAAGGGCGATATAGATTACGAGGCCGAGTGCCAGCGGCCCACGCACAACGTCGACCACATTTTGAAGACGCTCATTTAGGAAAAGGTCCAGCTTTCCATCAATGTTCGCGTAAAGTGAGCTGAACAAGTCCGTAGCCATGTCGAATTCCAACGCGCTACCGTGAGAGCGACTGCATTTTGTTGTTGAGTGTTCGAAGACTTTCGGCGTTCGAGCACTCCTGCTTGTTCGGGTGCGAGCCATCGGCGCAAGCCTTGGTAAGCTCGCTCAGTTCCTCGGGATGGGAATTCAGATAGTCCTTCCCGCGCGGCGCTCGCTCACACCCGGTTAAGACAGCTGTCGCCAATGCCGCCAGCAAGAAAGCCTTGCCCGTCATTGTGATAGGCTCCCGAGCTTTGAAGCCAATATTGTCTCACTCTCGCGCTGCGACCGTAGCCGAACGTCGGCTTCCTGCCGCATCCGCAGCGCCTCCAACTGCAGGGCATCATTCTGGATGTGGGCGTTCTCGACCCCTACCCTTGCCTGGATATCCATGACCTGTTTCGCGTCCGAAGCCGTATCGAGCGAGGTGCGCAGTTCTTCCAAACCCGCCGTGCGTTGGGCCGAGACGCCATAGGCCGACTCCGCTATCGCAGCATCACGTGCGGCCAGATCGCCATTTCGCAACAGAGTGTCGCGCGACGCCCGCTCATAGGCGGACGCGCCAGGCCGCAGGTCCGGCAGAGCAACGCGATTGGCATCGCGAATGCGGGTCGTCACCGTACCAAGCGATCCCAGGCTGGCATTGTCCGACGACATCAGCCTGCCGAGGTCGCGGGCCTCAGGCGGCAGAAGATGGCGCATCGCGTCGGTGGATAGCGACGGGGCAATGCCGTTGACGTCGGTGACCTGATTGAAGCTACCGTAGAGCTGCTTGGCCTCGGCGATCTGCTCCTTGCCCTGCTCGATCATCGACAGGGTGTTCTTGACCGTGGCGAGCGCCTGCAAATAGCCGGAGCTGTCATAGACCGGTATACCTTGGGCGGCAGCTGGACCCGCCGTTCCCAGGATAATCGCACCGATCGCTGCGAATCCGCCTTTACGCATAGCTCATCCTTTCCTGCTCGATGGAGACCGACGCTGCCGGTGAAAGACAGGCAGCCAGTTTTCGGGATCGTCGCCGACCTCGGCGCGGATGGCATCGAGCAGCGTCACCGTTTCCGTGGTGCCCGAGAGAACTGCCAGCTCGTCGGAGAGACCGCCAAGATCGAGCTCGACGACGATTGAGTCATGGCCTTGCTTGACCAGAAACCGGCGGGATTCCGGATTCAGATCGTGGCGGATGAGCTTGAATTCCGCCTGGGTCAGACCCAGTCCATCGACATAGTCCGTTTCGCGGCCGTAGGGGTTGGGAAGCAGTATCTTGGTCGCAACCTGCTCCATGATGCTGTGCGAAATGTCCGAACGCAGCGCATCCGCAGGGCTTTGCGTGCCGAAGACAAGAAAGGCATTCTGCTTGCGGTAGGTCTTGAGGCCGTCCTGCGCGAAGGCGCGGAACGCATCGTCCCCCAAGGCTTTCCAGAATTCGTCGATGTCGATCACAAGCCGCCGGCCGTCGAGGAGACCGTCGATCCGGTGGAACATGTACATCATGAGCGGCGTGCGAACTTCGGGGTTGTCGAGAAAATCGGTCATGTCGAAACCGACGAACGGCGCCTCCAGCGACAAAGCGTCGATCTCATTGTCGAACACCCAGCCGAGCGAACCGCCCCGCGCCCATTTCTCCAGCCGGGCACCAATGCCTTCCGGGTCGCGCTGACCGAGCAGCTGGCGCAGCGCGAGAATGGACCGGTCCTCCGGCGCGAGGCGTCCAAGCGAGGCCAGCCCCTCGTCGATCATACGCTCCTGTGTGACGCCGAGCTGGCCTCCGACCGGCGTCACCAGTTGGCGGATCAAGCGCCCCAGAAAGACAAGATTGCGCGGACCATAGTCGAGTGCCCGCAGGGGCGCGAAACCTGTAGGCTCCCCATTCTTCAACGTCAGATAGATCCCGCCCGCAGACCGGACATAAATCTCCGCGCCACGGTCCTTGTCGATGAAGATCTGCTGCGCGCCCGTTTTCTCGAGCTGCGCCATCAGAAAATTCTGGACGACGGTCTTGCCCGCGCCGGAAGGACCGATAATCAGTGTGTGACCCAAATCGCCGACATGGAAGTTGAAATAATAGGGCGATTGCGCGGCCGTCTTCATCATGGCGATCGCAGGCCCCCAATGGTTCCCCTTGGGCCGGCCTGCGGGATAGGTATGGAACGGCGCCAAGGCAGCAAAATTGCGCGAGGTGATCGCCGCCGGCCGCGCCCGCCATGCGAAATTTCCGGGCAGCTGCGCCCAGAACGCTGCTTCGAGCGCTGGTCCTTCGCGCGCCGCCACCAAACCAGCATCGGCCAGCGCCGCACGCGCGGCCGAGAGATTGTCGGCAAGTCGCCTTTGGCTGTCGGCGAAGACCGCCAACGAGAAATGATGCTCCCCGAGCACGAACCGGTTGCTTTGCAGATCGTCGGCGGCATCGGCGAGATCGAGCGCCTGGCTCGCTGCGGCATCCTCGGTCGAGGCCATCTGGTTTTGCCGGCGGCGCAGCCGTTCGGCTGCCCGCGCCTTACCCATGAAGGTGAAGGATTGCGAGACGACAAAGGCGAAATCCTGGCCGAGCAAGGCATTCATCTGTCCCGGGCGCGTCAGCGCGGGATATTCCCTGATGCCGAAGATCCCCTGCCAGCGGCTCGCGTCATGAGCGCGGATCTCGACCGTCTCGCGTCCGAAAATCACACGCTCACCGTAAAGCGCCGATCCCAGATGACCGCGGACGAGCGGAACCCTGGATCGCGCCCCCATCATCACTTGCTCGAGCACCTCAAGCGGGGCGGAGAAGATCAGGCCATTATGCTCGTAGAGGGCGAGGCGCGCCGGGCTGCAGCGGCGGAGCAGCTTCTCGATGTCGCGCGCCTTCTCCTCGAAGCGCGCCAGTTCGTCGGGATCGACTTCCTCCTCCGCGGCCTTGGCTTTCGCGATCCGCTTGAGCAGCAGCCCGGTCCGGTCGGCCGATCCGACGGCCGGACGCATGAGCAGCGTCAGATAATGCTCATTGACGAACATCCGCTTGGCGGTGACGCGCGCCCGATATTTACCGTCGAGCTCGGCGGCGAACTTTGAGCGGAACTGTCCTTCGGGATAGTCCCCTACGGCTGAGCGGACGATGTGGGTCCAGATCGCAAGCCGATCGTCGGCGATGTTGCGCCAGGTGCCGTTGAGCTTCTCGTGCCAATCATTGAGGTGGATCGGATCAGCCGTCTCGAAAGCCAGCCCTTCGAGACGGAACATCATCATGAGATCGCCGCTATCGAGCGCAATCACATCGGGCGTCACATGGCGGGCATAGGGAAGATAGCGCCCGGGCTCCGCTTCTCGGGCCAGAACCCGCCAGGGCGTCTTGCGCGGCGGCAGCTGGGCGGCGGCGCTAGCCACGCGCGAAACCCTTGCGCTTCATCCCCGCGACCGGCAGCGGCGAATAGGAACTGCCGCCCCACCAGCCGCGGTTCCGGCAGCGCGCCTTGGTCAAAGTCCATAACCATAGCAGGCGAAAGGCATTGGCGTCGTGGCGCACGATGAGGGGCTCTGTTGCAAAGATTGGCGGCAGTCAGAGGTAGGCTGTCGCTCTGCGCCG
>NZ_CAJHOG010000016.1:0-28740 GCF_905120495.1 Sphingobium sp. S6
GTCCGTCCAATCTCCGCCAAGCATGCTCAAGCTTCACGATTTTTGCAACAGAGCCTGTAGGCGGCCACGGCCAACAGGACGAAGGCGAAGATTCGAGTGAGCAGGCTCTTGTGGTCGGCAAGGCGGACTGCGGTTCGCATGCCAGCGATGCCGCCGCCGACGCCGCCCGCGATGAAGAAGCCGGCCACGCGCCAGTCCACGAGCCCTGACAGTGCGTAGTTGAGGGCTGTCGCCGAGCCGAACGCTCCCACGGAAAACAGCGAGGACCCGACCGCATTGAGGATTGGCATGCCGCTTCCCAGCATGATGCCGGGTACGATCAGAAAGCCGCCGCCGATGCCGAAGAACCCGGACAGCAGGCCGGCGAGAAGCCCGATAACGACGAGCCGTACAGCGATCGGCCGCGTGATGTGCACGCCGGGATCACCGCCGCCGGATTTACCTCTCAGCATGGAAACCCCGACCACGACCATGACGCCTGCGAACAGCACCAGCAGGTGCTGACCCGCCACCATCTTGCCGAGGGTCGAACCAATCAGGGCACCGGTGACACCCGATGCTCCGAAAACAAGGGCGCACGGCCACTTCACGGTTCCGGCGCGTGCGTGCTGGACCAGGTTAGCAAAGGCATTGGCGGCGACCGCCAGCGCGCTCGTGCCGATCGCGACGTGCGGGTCCTTCATGCCGACGACGTAAAGGAGCAACGGCATAGCCAGGATCGAGCCGCCGCCGCCGATCACGCCCAACGTGAAACCAACGATCACGCCGGATAGGAGGGTGAGGAGATCGACCGGCGTCATAGGTTAGCTTCCCACCCTCGCCGCCCGATAGCGTTCGAGAAGAGCGAAGGAGCCCATGCCGACCAGCATCGCCATGACGAACACCAGCGCCGCCGGCGCACCCAGGCTCAAGGCGACGAGGGCGGGGCCAGGACAATATCCGACAAGGCCCCATCCGATGCCGAACAGGGCGGCGCCGACGAGAAGCTTTCCATCAAGGGCCCGGTTCGATGGTCCGTTGAACGTAGCGGCGAAAAGCGGGGCAGTGCGCCTTCGGCCGAGTGCGAACCCTAACGCTGCAACGATGACCGCCGAGACCAGCACCAGGACGAGGCTCGGGTCCCAAGATGGCGAGGTGACATCGAGGAACGCCAGAACCTTGCTTGGGCTGACCATGGCGGAGACGATCAGGCCCAAGCCGAAAATGAACCCCGAGGCTAAGGCGGCGAGGAGCTTCGTCACTGTCTCAGAGTCCGACGATGTGGCGGGCGACATACACAGTCACCGCAGCGGTGATGAGGAAGACGCTGGTTGCGGCAAGTGAGCGCGGCGAGAGCCTGGCTATCCCGCAGACGCCATGCCCGCTGGTGCAGCCACTTCCTAGTCGCGTCCCAAATCCTACCAGGAGACCGGCCGCGACCACGACCATGAGGGGTGCAGGCATCGTGAGGTCTGGCAGCGCGCGCCCTGCCGCACGATAGAGCAAGGGCGCGGCGATCAGGCCGGCCAGGAACGTTGCGCGCCACGCTGCATCGCCTCGAGCCGGCGCAAGAATGCCTCCGACGATGCCGCTGATGCCGGCGATCCGTCCGTTCGCAATCCAGAGGAGCGCGGCCGAGAGGCCGATGAGCGCACCGCCCAGGATAGCCGAATATGGGGTGAAGCCCTCCATCATCAGGATGGACCTTGCTCGACGCCGCCCTCGGCGCAGAACAGCTTGTAGAGTTCGGTAAGGATCGGCAGCACGCGCTCGGACGTGATCCGGTAGTAGATCGTAGTTCGCGCGCGGCGCGTTCCCACCAGGCCTTCGTCGCGCAGCGTTGCCAGATGCCGGGACAGATTGGACTGTGTCAGCCCAAGGCGTTCGCCCAGTTCGCCGACCGACAATTCCCCGCCAAGCAGGCTGCACAGGATCATCAGCCGGTGCCGGCTCGCAAGCGAGCGCAAGAACGCTTCAGCTTCGCCGGCTTTTTCCTCCAAAAGCTCCGGAGACATCGCAGCGAGAAAAAGTGACACGGCTACTCCAAGAATCCTATATGAGGCATATATGATAGAACGGCGTTGAATCAAGCGCCCGCTTAGGAGGTTCGTTGTGAGCTGCTATTTCGCCAGAACTGTCGAGGCACCTTGTAAGCGAACGGTAAGCCGAACCGCTGAGGCGCTTGAGCGCCAAGCGGCGGAGCCGATCGACGCGACTGCCCAGCTGGCTTCCAGGCTGCGTCTCGTCTTGGATCAGATGTAGATGTTGGACCGACGCTCGCTGTTGGTCGGCGGAGCGGCCTTGTTCGCCACCGCCGCTTGCTCGCGCTCCGCCTCGACTGGCAGCGGCGGGCAGACTCCGCTTCCGGTGCCGCCCCTGCTGGACGCAGGGGCGAGCCGCTCGTTCGCCCTACGTGTCCAATCGGGAACGACCTCTTTTTATCCCGGCCGCCCGAGCGACACGCTCGGGTACAATGGCAGCTATCTCGGGCCAACGATCAGGGTGCGTCGCGGGGATGATGTCGCGGCTGCCGTGACCAACGGGCTTGGGGCGGACACGACTGTGCATTGGCACGGGCTTCTGGTCCCCGGAGAACTGGACGGAGGCCCTCATCAGCTGATCGCGCCGGGTGCGACCTGGCGACCCACGCTCCCGATCCGGCAGCCAGCAGCGACGCTGCTTTATCACTCTCACGTCCATGGTTTGACGGCCGAGCAAGTCTATTCAGGGTTGGCCGGGGCATTGCTGGTAACCGATGACGAAGAGCAGGGCCTGGGCCTGCCCTCCGAATATGGCGTGGATGACCTGCCGCTGCTTATTCAGGATCGCCAGTTTGAAGATGGTCGCCTTGTCCTGCCGGGCGGCATGATGGTCGCCATGCAGGGGCGACGCGGCGACACGATCCTGGTGAACGGCGCGGTTAACCCTTCCGCGGTGGTCCCCAATCGGTTGGTCCGCCTGCGGCTCGTCAACGCATCGAACGCCAGGATCTACGAACTATCGTTCAGCGATCAGCGCAGCTTTCACTGGATCGGCACCGAAGGCGGCCTGCTAGAAAGGGCAGTGGAGATCGCGGCTATAGCCTTGGCCCCAGGGCAGCGCGCTGAGCTTCTCGTGGATTTCACGGACGGCAGAGCCGCTTCGCTTGTGACGGCGATCGATAGCAACAACTCGATGACGGGCGGGATGGGGATGATGGGGCGAAGCGCCGGCAGGGGCAATGCCAACGCGCCCGCGACCGTGGTGCGGTTCGAGCCGCGGCCGATGGGACAGGCTCGTGCCAGCGGGGCGGTGCCGGCCCTTCTCGCATCGCGAGCTCGGCCTGACGCCAGCAAGGCGGTGCGCCGCCGCCGCCTCGTCCTTAACATGGGCATGGGCGGCATGATGGGATCAGCAAGCGGAGGTGGCGGGCTGACGATCAACGGCAAGCCATTCGACATGAACCGCATCGATGAGACCGTGAAGCTCGGCTCCACCGAGATATGGGAGGTGTCTGGCGAAATGATGCGCCACCCGATCCATATTCATGGCGTCCACTTTGATGTTCTCAGCCGGGCCGGCGGGAGGCCGGACGTTCTTGATCAGGGGCCGCGCGACACGGTGCTTGTCAGGGAGCCCGTGGAGCTTCTCATCCGCTTCGATCATCCGGCCAAGAGTGCTCCCTTCATGTACCACTGCCATATCCTTGAACATGAGGATAACGGGATGATGGGCCAGTTTAGTGTTGCTTAGCGGCAGGTCACCGTTTTCGCGGTGCGCATCCAGCCTCTGCGGCTCAAGGGGAGAGCAACGTTGTCGAAAAGAGTTCTTACCGGGCTTTTACTCGCGGCCACGACGCTGATGGGCGGGACTTCGGTGGCGGCACCACCTGACCTCCTCTATCCCGTGATACCGCGTTTTGGCGGCATAGTGGCCGTGCCGAGCGCCGCTGAGCGCCCCGATCCCAAGCTCCGCTACCGTGTCCTGTTCAACATCACCAAGGCCGCAAGCGCACCCGACCACTTGAATCCCAGCCTTGAAAAGGTTGCGCGCTTCGTCAATCTGCTCGGCGCCGACAAGGTGCGTCCAGGGCCTGGCGATATCGTCGTGATCATCCATGGCCCCGCAACCCCCGTCATCCTGCAGAACGCGCCCTACGCCGCCCGCATGAAAGTGGCCGAGAACCCGAATGTCATGCTCATCGAGGCTCTCCGGACCGCGGGCGTTTGGGTCCATGTGTGCAGCCAAGCCATGATCGCCAACAAAATAACGTCGGATCAGGTAACGCCCGGCGTGGTGATCGACGATTCCGCGCTCACGACATTAGCCAATCTCCAGCTTCGAGGCTTCGCGCTAATACCCGATTGATAAGGGACACTTACTGGGGCGAGGCGCAGCAGTTTTAATCGCGGCTCGGTCGATTGGGATGCTCTCCGGCCCGTTGGGGGAGGACCACGATCAGGAGCAGGATTGCGGCCGTTAGCACCGCCGACGCGAGCGGCCGACTGAAGGCGAGGCCGCCATGATCGAGCGGCTTGTCAAGAAAATCGCCGACCGCTGCGCCCAGCGGGCGGGTCAGGATGAAGGCCGCCCAGAACAGCAGCACGCGGCTTGCATTGGTCAGGTAGTAGAGCAGCGCCAACACGGCGAGCAGCGCCGCGAAGATACCCGCTGCGCCGATATAGCCGAGGTTGCCGGTATCGGCCGTCCAGTCCCCGAGCGCCGTGCCAAGCGTTTGCGAGAGGGTGATCGTGATCCAGTAGAACAGCTCGGCTTTCGGCTCGCGCACGGTATCGACTGAAATCGATCCGAGCGCCCGATGCCAGACGATCAGCGAGGCCAGAACGCAGCCGAGCAGCAGCGCCGATCCTCCGGTATAGCCAATACCGAGCGAGCGCGTGGCGAAGTCCGCCATCGTCGTCCCCGCCGTCGTCGAGGCGATGATCGTTGCCCAATAGAGGAAAGGGTGAAAGCGTGTCGCCATTACCTGCCACCAGACCAGGGCGATCAGCACCGTCAGGAAGATCGCGGTGCCGACTAGGTAGCCGAGGTTCATGGTCATTGAGACGGTATCGCCGCCCGTCTCGCCGAGGGTGGTCGCGAGTATCTTAATGATCCAGAAACCCAGCGTGACCGCGGGCACTTTGCTTGCCAATTCCTGCTTTGTCATTTCGTTCACGGCGTCTTTCCTTTCAAGTTTCACGCCGCGCTGACGGTTTGATCAGAGGCGCAGGCCAAAACGCGGGCCGACCCCCATAGTCGCGAGGATAGGGCGATCGTCAGCAGGCAAGCGGCCACCCCCTTCCTACCAAATCGAATCGTAACGGCTATCAGCTATGCCTCAACCGGGTCAAAACCGGTCGGTTTTGACACCAGCAACTCGCCCCAGCTTTTCCATGGGTTGTAAACGCTCGCGCTAAATGGCGGCGTTCTGATCGCGCTATTTGTCAGTTGCCGGGTCCGATGACGAGGCAATCGCGCGCGGCCTGAACGATGTCAGCGGTGACCTCCTCGACGCGGTTGAGGGTCATGATCCGCCGCATCTGCGCGAACAGGCGCTCCATGAGCCGGAAGTTGCCGCGCGTGATGCGGATCACGGCTGCCTGCGCTTCGATCGCGTCGAGTTGGGCCGGGTCGAAGCTGATCCCGAAATCGCCGGCGTGGGTCGCGAGCAGCAGCCGCATTTCGGTCTCGGTAAGCGGTTTGAACTCGTGGACGAAGCCGATCCGCGAGTAGAGCTGGGCATAGCGGGCGAGGCGCTTCTCCAAGCCCGGCATACCCATCAGGATCAGCCCGAAGCCGTGGCGATCGGCCATGTCGCGGAGATGTTCGAGCGACTTTATGGTCAGGCGGTCGGCCTCGTCGACGATGACGAGGGGGCAGGCGATGCGGGCGGCGTCATGGGTGATTTCGTCCTGCGAGCCGCCCGCGACCGTCAGCCGGGCATAGCCCAGCTTAATGAGGTTGAGGCCCAACACCGCGTCGATCGTCTTGGGCGTGTTGCTGACCGACACGGTGTAGAAGACGGCGCGGCAGCGAGCGACCTTTTCGCCAAGGAGCGCGGCAATGGGACGGAGCGCGGCATATTCCCCCAGGTCGGGGAAGCTGGAAAACTCGCGCGCCGATCGCGTCTTTCCGACGCCCGGCCGGCCATGACACACGCCGATATAGCGGTAGTGCGCGCAGGCTTCGGCAAACTCGACGAACCGGGCATGTTCGCGGGTCGCCAGGAACGGCTGCTCGACCAGGAACTCAATCGTCAGCGGCGTAGAGCCGGAGCCCTCGGTAGGTGGTGGGCCGGGAAGCCGTATCCTCTTGGTCGCCATCGAAGGTCTCCGTGGGGGCAGGCACCTGCTTGTCGCGCTCCTTCGCGCCGCGCCGGGCGCGCTGGATCGCGCGCAACGACGGGTGCCCAGCGTGCTCGGAGCTGAGCGCACGGCAGACGAACCGGCCCTGGTGGTAGACGTGGATCTCGGTCAGGTCGCGGGGGTCATAGACCGCCTCGACCTGCTCGCCGACGAAGGCCGCGAGCGTGGGTTCGACATAGCGCCTGCCCATCAGACGGATGCCGTCGCGCAGCACTTTACGGGGCTTGGGCACGTGCACGAGCAGCATGTCGAGCTGTTCAAGGCTGTCGGGCATTGCGGGCAGGAACCCGCCCTTCTGCCAGCGCGTGATCGGCGGTTCGCCGGTGCTGCCATGCGGGCGACGATGATAGACGCCGCACACGAACGCCTCGAAGCGGGCGCGCAGCTCGTCGAGCGTGAGCACTGGCGCCGACAGCGGCTTGCCCGCGATCAGGTGGCCGGGCAGGTCGGGCAGGAACATGTCGTTGATGGTGCGGAACAGCCGCTCGATCTTGCCGCGCCCGCGAGGACGCCCCGGCAGCGAATGGATGAGGCGGATTTTGAGGGCGATGCACGCCTGCTCGATATGCTCGGAGATGAAATCCGAGCCGTTGTCGACGTAAAGCTGTTCGGGAATGCCGCTGACGATCCATTCGGGATTGGGCTTGCGCCAGATCGCCTGCCGCAAGGCGAGCGCCGTGTTGAGGGCACTGGGGGCATCGAGGCTGAGGAAGTAACCGGCGATGGCTCGGCTGTGATCGTCAACGATGACGGTCAGCCAAGGACGCACCGGGGTTCCGGCATCATCGAGCACGAGAATGTCGAGAACGGTATGATCGGCCTGCCACATCTCGTTCGAGGTCGCGGCTTCGCGCCGATGCACTAGCTCGTGCTGGTCGCGGTAGACGGCCGGATCGGAGGCTGCGGCGATCTGGCTTGCCGGTATCGCCCTGACGACACGCGCGACGGCCGCATAGCTGGGGGTTCGGTGTCCATGCGCGATGGCGAGTTCCTGCACCTTTCGGTGAATGGCGGCGACCGGGGGTCGCGGGCGCTTGGTGGCGAGAGTGCGGGTCAGTTCGACCAGATGTTCCGGCAGGTGCAGCCTGCCCCGATCGTTGCGCGGCAGACGCGCGAGACCGGCAAGTCCTTCGGCACGGTAGCGCCCGAGCCAGCGCTGCAACGTCCGCTCGCTCAGCGTGCCGGTGCGGGCGAGGTCCGCGAGCGGGATGCCATCGGCGAGGTGCGGTTCAAGGACGCGGTAGCGCTCGATCGCCAGCGGCGGGACAAGCGCCGGATGCGTCACCGCCGACGGTCCGTGTCGCAGGTAAGGAAAACGGAGATTTGCCTGCCCATCGCCATGCGAGTCCGCTCGCGTTGCCAAACCGGCCTGTTCGACGTAAATCTACCCGGTAAAGAAAACTAGGGCAACATAGACCTGCCGATGACGACTTTCTTCCCAAACCGCGCCCGATCGGGGCGCCACCGGCCCTACGCATGAAAATCGGTTACGCCCGCGTATCGACCGCCGAGCAGAACCTGGACCTCCAGCGTGATGCGCTGAAGGCTGCCGGCTGCGAGAAGGTCATCACCGACAAGGCCTCCGGGGCGACTGCCGCTCGCCCTGGATTGGAAAAGGTGAAGGAGCTGCTTCGCGCCGGCGACACACTGGTGGTCTGGCGCCTCGACAGGCTCGGCCGCTCGCTCCGTGATCTGATCGGATGGATGACCTACCTCGACGAGGAAAAGGTCGGGCTGCTGAGCCTGCACGAGGCGATCGACACGACCACCACGTCGGGCAAGCTTACCTTCCACCTGTTCGGGGCATTGGCGGAGTTCGAGCGCAACCTGATCCGCGAGCGGACCCAGGCCGGTCTCACCGCAGCCCGCGCTCGCGGCAAGAAGGGTGGCCGGCCGGCCGCACTCGGCAAGGACAAGCGCGACCTGCCCGTCAGGCTCTACCACGAGAACACGATGCCGATCGCCAAGATTTGCTCGATGCTCGGCATCTCCAAGCCAAAACTCTACGCCTATGTGCGATCGGCCGAGACCAAGCCGGTAGCCGCGTAGCGACGCTCGCCGACAAATAGCGCGATCAGAATGCCGCCACTTAGCGCGAGCGTTTACACCGTTCGCGGTCCCGATCGGCCCAGCGTCCCCCGGAACCGTTCGTTATCGGGAAGGCATCTAAGCGGTCTGCACCATCCTTCATCTAAAGTTCTCCAAGCGCTTCTGAGGATTTTCGGGCGCACCAAAAGCACTTGCTCCTCCAGTGGCTGGAGCATGTAACCGCAATTTGCTCTCCTGCGGACGGGGGGCTGGAGGTGGCTTTTTGACGGCCCGTGTTGAAGCAATCGGTATGTCTCGACGCTCATTAGTGGCGCGGCTGGTGGCCTGTGGAACCGGCTTGGTGCTCGGTTCTCCAACGCTCGCGCGACAGACTTCCCGGTCTGCGGGCTCGTGGAACTTCGGTGCGGCTCACCTCGAATGGGAGCCGCTGGAAGTCGGCACGGGTGATACCCTCCTTGTTTCGGCACAAGTGCGCGGAGTGCCGGTGCGGGCGGTGCTCGACAGTGGCAGCGGCGCGTCGATCATGAGCACGGCGCTCGCGGCGAAGCTCGGCTTGAACGATGGTGAGCGGCGCATGATTAGCGGGCTGAGCGCCAAGGCCCCGGTGCTGCTGGTCCGCGACATCGACGTACAGCTCGCCCGCGAAACCCGTCGCTTACCCTTTGCCGTCGTTGGTGATCTGAGTTCAGTGTCGGCGGCCTTCGGACGACCGATCGATATCCTCCTCGGTGCCGATATGTTCACGGGTAGCTGCATCGCGCTCGATTTCGCGAAAAGGCGTATGGCGGTCGTCAAGTCAGGCACGTTTCTCGCCGGTCCCGACTGGCGCGCTGTCGCGCTCGGGCGCGGTGCCAAGCAGGAGCTGTTCATTCGAGCTTCCGTCTCGGGTTTGCCTCCCGTGCCCTTGATGATCGATCTTGGCAGCTCGGCCGCGCTGATGCTCTCGTCGGCCTATGCCCGCGATCAAGGGCTGTTGAACGGGAAGCTCGTCTCGACCGCGGCGATCGGCGGCGTCGATGGTGTGCGTATCAACGATGCTTTCACGATCCAGAACATCAACATCGAAGGGCTTGGCGTCTCGAACGTCCCCACACTCGGGATGAGAGCTTGGCTCTCCACCAGCACGGTTGGCAATGTCGGCCTACCGCTGATCGCTCAATTCGACGTGGTGTTCGACGTGACCGCCGGATTCGTGTGGCTCCGGCCACTCGGTCCTCGTCGTCGCCTGCCGATGCTGAAGGACCGTAGCGGCCTTGGCCTCGCAGCCTCACCAACGGCGCTCACCGTTGTTCATGTGGCGGCGAACAGTCCCGCGGAAAAGGCTGGCTGGGCGGTCGGCGACCGGATCGTGGCGGTGAACGGCCATTCGATCGATGCGAACTATACGCGTGGGGAGCTCTGGCAAGTGCGCTCCCGGCCTGCTGGCACCCTCGTAAAGCTGACGATGGCCTCGGGTGATGTGCGCGAGCTCAGGCTGGCCGATTATTATTGATCGGCTTGAGGGTGGCCTTTGCCGATCGCCTTCATGATCCGACAATCGGCCATGCGCGCCTTGGTGCAGCTCTGGCTGAGCATTGCCAACTCATCCCGCAACACCGCGAGTTGCGCCAGTCTCTCCTCCACATCCTTGAGGTGCTGAGCAGCGATAGCTGAGGCGGCACCACAATCCTGGTCCGGGTTCTGCGCCAGCCCCATCAACGAACGGATCTCGTCGACGGAGAAGCCAAGCCGGCGACCGTTGCGGATGAAGTGCAAACGCTCAATGTCACTGGCATCGTAGGTTCTGCGACCCGACGCCGTGCGAGGGGCGGATCGGAGCAACCCGATCGACTCATAAAAGCGGATCGTCGTCACCTTCGTCGAGGTCTCGCTGGCGAGCTGCCCAATCATCACCGGCTTCATCATGCCATCCTTGCTTATGCGAACGTGTCGCACATTTCGCTTGCTTCTACAGCGACTGGAGGTGGTAAGGAAGGCCGCATGAATGCTTCTACCGAAAGCTGCGGGTGCCACGGGGAGCCCGCGCGCGCGCAAACCGATCCGGCCTATCGCCGTGCGCTGCTGACCGTCGTGGTGCTCAACCTCGGCTTCGGAGTCGCCGAGCTGTTCGGCGGGTTCATCGCCGATAGCCAAGCGCTGAAAGCGGATTCCCTCGATTTTCTCGGGGACGGGTCGATCAGCCTTATCGGTCTTCTCGCGCTTGCCTGGTCCGCACGGGCGAGGGCAAAGGTCGCGCTGACGCAGGGGTTGTTTCTCGGTGCGCTTGGCGTGGGCGTAATCGGTTTCGCGATTTGGCGCGCCCTGAACGCAACCGCGCCCGATGCCGAACTGATGGGCACAATCGGCGTTGTCGCGCTCGCGATCAATGTCGTGTCCGCCTTGGTGCTTGCGCGTTTCCGGGAAGGGGACGCCAATGTTCGCGCGATCTGGCTGTTCAGCCGCAACGACGCGCTCGCCAACGTGGCGGTGATCGCCGCGGCCGGTCTGGTGGCGTGGACAGGAAGCGCCTGGCCGGACCTCGCCGTCGCCGGCCTCATCGCCCTCCTGTTCCTCCACTCCGCTTATGAAATCGTCACTGGCGCTCGGCGCGAATTGGGAGAGCGGTAGTGCGTCTGCTCGCGTTGATCCGGGCAATGCTCTCGTTGCGGCTGCTCTCCGCGCTCGCGGCGCTGCTGATCCCTGCTGCGGCAATCGCCGAACCCGGCGACGTGCAAACCGCATGGCGGCTGCTCGACTATATGGCCGTCGATTATGGCGGCGCGGTCGCCAACGGTCGGATCAAGAGCACGTCGGAATATGCCGAGATGACGGAGTTCGCCGCGTCGGTCTCGACACGGCTTCAGGGCCTGCCGGCGAAGCCGGAGCGTCAAGCCCTCATCCAGCGGGCTGCCAACCTCCAGGCGGTGATCGCGGAAAAGGGACCGACTGAACAGGTGGCAACATTGGCGCACGGGCTCGCGGCCGATCTGTTGCGCGCCTACCCGGTGCCGCTCGCGCCCGATAAGGCTCCGAACCTCGTCTCCAGCGATGCCCTGTTCCGACAATCCTGCGCGTCCTGCCACGGGATGACGGGCAACGGCCGTGGCCCTGACGCCGCCAAGCTCGCTACGCCCCCGATTGCTTTCACCGATGCCGAGCGCGCGCGCCAGCGCAGCGTGTTCGCGCTCTATCAGGTGGTGACGCAAGGCATCGACGGGACCGCGATGCAGAGCTTCGCCGATCTGCCCAACGATCAGCGCTGGGCGTTAGCATTCCGAGCCGGGAGCTTCGCCTTCACGGATGCGCAGGCGCGCGAAGGCGAGCGGCTTTGGAAATCCGACCCGACCCTTCGCCGGCGCATTCCGGACCTGAAAACCCTGGTCGCGCTCACCCCGGCCGCGCTCGGCGCGGCGATCGGCGACGCCAAGGCTGACCCAGTGCTCGCGTTCCTGCGTCGTCATCCCGAACAGGTGATACAACAGGCTCCCGGCTCGCTCGCGGTCGCCCGCGCCAAACTCGCCGAAAGCGTGGCGGCTGCGCGGCGCGGCGATGCGCGCATGGCGAAAGAGCTGGCGCTGTCGGCCTATCTCGATGGGTTCGAGCCGATCGAGCCAACACTCACCGCGCGCGACGCGACGCTGATGGGTCGAATCGAGGGCGCGATGGGGGAGTTCCGCGCCTCGATCGACCGGGGCGCGTCGCCCGATGATCTCGCGGAGAAGGTCGCAGTACTGGGCGGCCTTTTCGACGATGCGGAAGCGGCGCTCGCGCCTGATGCCGCCACCGAAGCGTCCACGTTCCTGGGCGCGTTCACGATCCTGCTGCGTGAAGGGCTCGAAGCCCTGCTCATCGTTGTCGCCATGATCGCGTTCCTGCGTAAAGCCGAGCGCGGCGAGGCGCTGCGGTACGTGCATGGCGGCTGGGTCAGCGCGATCATCGCGGGCGGGATCACCTGGGCGGTCGCCACCTATGCGATCGGGATCAGCGGTGCGAGCCGGGAGCTGACGGAAGGGTTTGGCTCGCTGTTCGCCGCGGTCGTGCTGCTCTCGGTCGGGATTTGGATGCACGGCAAGGCGCAGGCCGATCAGTGGCAGCGCTATATTCGCGAGAAGATGTCGCGGGCGCTCTCGGGCGGGTCGGGCTGGTTCCTGTTCGGGCTGGCGTTCGTCGTAGTTTATCGCGAGGTCTTCGAGACGATCCTGTTCTATGCCGCGCTTTCGGCGCAAGGTGACAACGGGATGCTTCTCGCGGGGGCCGGGTCGGCGATTGGACTGCTCAGCCTGATCGCTTGGGCCATGCTTCGCTACAGTCGCAAGCTGCCGATCGCGCAGTTCTTCCGCTATAGCTCCTGGCTCATGGCGGTCCTGACCGTCGTGCTGGCGGGTAAAGGCGTCGCCGCGCTCCAGGAAGCCGGCCTTATCAACATCGCACCGCTCGCGGACGTGCCACGGCTGTCGATGCTCGGCGTGTTTCCCACTTGGCAATCGGTGCTGGCGCAACTCCTGATGGCGGTCGCCATTGCGGTCGGGTTCGCCTGGAACGGGCGCGACCGATCCCGCTCGGGTTCCGGCTCAGTGACCCTTGGTTCGAATTAGTGCAATGACATGAAAACCCTTCCGTGATAGAGGCAAGCTAGTGCGAGCCTTTTTGCCTTTCCTGACATGCCTGATGCTGGTCCTGACCAGCTTCTCCGGCATGGCCCATGCCGCCGATCTGGCGGGGGGAAGCATCGCGGGCGTTGAGTTCACGGTCCATACCGCCGGTGACATCGATCAGGTGCCATCGGACTCGGACAAGAATGTCCCGCATCATCACAATTATTGTCACGGACACGACGTCGGCGCGCCTGCGCGCACGACGATGGAATATACCCCCGTCCTCACAGTGCCCAAGCCGACAATCTCCGCCTCTGCGTCGCTCGACGGCCGCACCGGCATGGTCCATTTGAGGCCCCCCCAAGCCTGACGTCCGATTTGGGCGTGCGTTGGCGCGCCCCTGTCGATCATCGTCAGGAGTCCTATTTTCATGAATCGTATCCTCGCGGCCATGCTGGCCGCAGCGTCTTGCGCCACGATGGCGCAGGCGCAGGTCGGACCGTCCGCGCCTGTTGCGCAGGATGCGCCGGTCTACACGCTTGACCAAGCGGTCAGTGCAGCGGGCGGTTCGGCCCCTGCTGCGGAAGCGGCGACAGCTGGAATCGACGCGGCCCGTGCAGGTCGCACAGTCGCCGGCTTGCGGCCCAATCCGGTGGTTCAAGGCCAAGTCGAGAATGTCATCGGCTCCGGGCCGTATCGGGGGGTCCGCAGCGCGGAAACCACGGTCGGCTTTGCGATCCCGATCGAGCTAGGCGGCAAGCGCGGCGCCCGCGTCGCGGTCGCCAATGCGCAATTGTCCCGGGCCGAGATCCAGGCCGCGATCATCGCGGCGGATGTCCGGCTTCAGGTAACGCAGCTCTATGTCGAAGCGGTCGCGGCCGATCGCCGGGTAATGACAGCCCGCGATCAGGCCCGGATCGCCAGCGATGCGCTGCGGGCCGCGAGCGTTCGCGTGCAGGCAGGGCGGGCATCGCCACTCGAGCAACAGCGCGCGGATGTCGCGCGTATCAATGCCGACGCCAATGTGGAGCGGCAGCTTCGCTTGGCCGAGGCGGCCCGCGCCAATCTGGCGCGTCGGATCGGACGGCCGATCGACGGCCTGCTCGATGACACGCTGCTCGATCGCCTTCCCGATGTGAACGTCTATGGGCCGTTGGCACCGGTCAACACGACCGGCACACTCGCGCTGGCGGCAGCCAACGCGGATTTCTCCATTGCCGAAGCCGGCGTGCGGCTCGCGCGCGCCAATCGCGTGCCTGACCTGAACGTCGGGCCGTCGATCCGCCGCCTGGAAGCGACCAACGACATGGCGGCGGTGTTCAGCGTGTCGATCCCGATCCCGGTGTTCAACAATGGTCGCGCCGCGATTGCGCAGGCGACCGCGCAGCGGACCCAGGCGGATGCGCAGCGCCGCGTGACCGCGCTCGACATCGAACAGGCGATCACGGACGCGCAGGCGCAGGCGGCCAATGCCGCAACGACGGCTCGTGCGGCGTCGGGGCCGGCGCTGGCGGCTGCACAGGAGGCCGCCCGCATCGCGCGGATCGGCTATCGCGAGGGCAAGTTCGGCCAGCTCGAATTGCTCGATGCTGAACGCACGCTCGCCGAAACGCGGGTCGCCGCGATCGACGCGCTTGCCAATTACCAGAATGCCCGCGCGCAAGTGGAGCGACTGACCGCTCGTGCGCCCAATGGGGGGAATCAGTGATGAAGAGCTTTTATCTCGCGGGCGCGGCGTCGCTCGCCCTGCTCTTGGCTGCCTGCGGCGGCAAGGATGGCGGAAACGAGGCAACTGCCGAAGGCGCAGCTGCCAATGAGACGGCAGCGGGCACGGAAAAGGGCGGTGCTGAAGGCGGTCATGCCGGTGAAGGCGTCGTCACATTGGGTGCCGACCAGATCGCCACAGCGGGCGTCCAGGTCGGACGGCCGATCATCGGCGGGGCCGGGACGATCGAGCTGCCCGCGATCATCGAGGGCGACCCACAGGGAACGCAGGTCGTCTCGGCCGCAATTGCGGGACGCGTGGTCGCGCTCACCCGTAACCTCGGCCAATCGGTCGGACGCGGCCAGACCATTGCGGTCATCGAAAGCCGCGAGGCGGCGCAGATCAAGGGCGAGGTCGAGGCGGCGCGGGCGCGGCTTCAGCTCGCTAATTCGAACCTCGCGCGCGAACAGCGGCTGTTCGCGCAGAGAGTCTCCCCTGAACAGGATCTGATCGCCGCCCGCACAGCGGCGACGGAGGCGCGGATCGCCCTGACGCAGGCGCAGAGCATGGTTTCGGCGGCGGGTGTCGGCGGCGGCGGGCTCAACCGGCTCGGCATTGCCGCGCCGATCTCGGGCCAGATCATTGCGCGCCCCGTGACGCTGGGACAAACGGTCGCGGCGGATGCCGAACTCTATCGCATCGCCAACCTGAGCCAGGTGTCGATCGCGCTTAATCTCAAGCCCGAGGATGCGGGCCGGGTGCGTCCCGGCAATACGGTGCTGGTGAAGGCGGCAGGCCGTCAGGCGACCGCCCGCGTGACCTTCGTGTCGCCGGCGCTTGATCCGCAGACGCGGCTCGTGCCTGCGCTCGCCACCCTCGACAATCGCGGTGGCGAATGGCGGGTCGGCGAGCCTGTGACGGCAGCCGTGCAGCTGACGGGCAGCGGCGGGAGCGGGGCGGTCCGCGTGCCGACGACGGCGGTCCAGAGTTTCGAGGGCAAGTCGGTCGTGTTCGTGCGCACGCCCACCGGCTTCAAGGCGACCCCGGTCCAGCTCGGCGATGCGTCGGGCGACACGGTGATCGTCCGGTCGGGCCTGACCGGCAACGAACAGATCGCCACCACCGGAAGTTTCACGCTCAAGGCCGAGATCGGCAAGGGCGAAGCGAGCCACGAGGATTAAGCCATGATCGCCCGTATCGTAACCTGGGCGGTCGAGAAGCGCTGGCTAGTCCTGCTCCTCACCGTCATCGTCGCCGCCATCGGCGCCTTTTCCCTCTACCGGCTACCGATCGACGCGGTGCCGGACATCACCAACAATCAGGTCCAGATCAACGTCCGCGCGCCTGCCCTCTCGCCCGAGCTGGTCGAGAAGCAGGTGTCGTTTCCAATCGAAACCGCGCTCGCCGGCACCCCCGGCCTGGAATATACGCGCTCGTTGAGCCGCAACGGCTTCGCGCAGATCACGGCGGTCTTTTCGGACGCGACGGACATCTATTTCGCCCGCCAGCAGGTGGGCGAGCGTCTGCGGGGCGTGCAAGAGAATCTGCCCGACGGCGTGAACCCTGAAATGGGTCCGATCGCGACAGGCCTGGGCGAGGTGTACATGTACACCGTTCGTCTCGATCATCGCGAGGACGACAAGCACAAGCCCGGTGAACCGGGCCAACAGCCCGATGGCAGCTACATCACGCCAGAGGGCGAGCGACTGACGACCGAAGAGGACAAGGCGACCTACCTGCGCACCGCGCAGGACTGGATCGTGACGCCGCTTCTGAAGACCACACCGGGCCTCGCCGGTGTCGACTCGATTGGCGGTTACGCCAAGCAGTTCCTCGTCGTGCCCGACGTGCAGAAGCTGGCCTCGCTCGGCATCACGCTGACGGACCTGGGAAATGCGCTGGAGCGCAATAACACCAGCGTCGGCGGTGGCTTCGTCAATCGCAATGGCGAAGGTCTGGCTGTTCGCTCGGATGCGCTCGTTCGCAATGCCAGCGAGTTGGCCAGGACCGTGATCGCGACACGTAACGGCGTGCCGATCACGGTCGAACAAGTTGCGACTGTGAAGACGGGTCAGGCGATCCGCATGGGTTCGGCATCGGAGAACGGTACCGAAGTCGTCGTCGGCACGGCGATCATGCGGATCGGCGAGAACAGCCGCATCGTGTCGACCGCGGTCGCTGAGAAACTGAAGACGATCAACGCTTCGCTGCCTCCTGACGTCGTAATTCAGCCGGTGCTGAACCGCACCGAGCTGGTCAATTCGACGATCAAGACGGTCGCGAAAAACCTGTCCGAAGGCGCGGTGCTGGTCATCGTCGTGCTCTTCCTGCTGCTCGGCAACTTCCGTGCGGCCCTGATCGCGGCGTTGGTCATCCCGATCACCATGATGCTGACAGGCTTTGGTATGCTGCGCGCTGGGGTCTCGGCCAATCTGATGAGCCTTGGGGCTTTGGACTTCGGTCTGATCGTCGACGGCGCCGTCATCATTGTCGAAAACGCGCTGCGCCGGCTTGCCGAGCAACAGCATCATGAAGGCCGATTGCTCAGCGTCAAGGAACGGCTCGCGACCGTGGCAGCCGCTGCGCGTGAGATGATCCGTCCCTCTGTGTACGGGCAGGCAATCATCATCCTCGTCTACGTACCGCTGCTCACGCTGACCGGCGTGGAGGGTAAAACGTTCGGACCGATGGCGCTGACCGTCATCATCGCGCTCGCCTTCGCCTTCATCCTCTCTCTCACCTTCGTGCCGGCGATGATTGCGATCTGGCTGTCGAAGAAGGTCGAGGAGAAGGACGGCCGCATCATCACGTGGCTGAAGAAGCGCTACGAACCCGGTCTCGACCGGGCCATGAAGCGCCCGACGCTGACGATCGGTGCGGGTGTGGGAAGCCTTGTGGTGGCGGCGCTTGCTTTCACTACGCTCGGCTCGGTGTTCCTGCCGCAGCTCGACGAAGGCGATTTGCTGATCCAGTCGCTCCGCATTCCGGCAACGTCGGTCCAGCAGAGCCAGGCGATGCAGGTGCCGATCGAGCGGATGATGTCGAAGCAGCCGGAGGTGCAATTCGTCTATTCCAAGACGGGCACCGCCGAGCTGGCGGCCGACCCGATGCCGCCGAACGCGACCGACATGTTCGTCATCCTGAAGCCGCGCAAGGATTGGCCGGATCCTGAGCTTCCCAAGGAGGAGCTGGTCAGCCGGATCGAGGGTAATCTCGCGAAGATTCCGGGAAATGCCTACGAGATCACCCAGCCCATCCAGATGCGCTTCAACGAGCTGATCGCCGGCGTGCGCGGCGACATCGCGGTGAAGGTGTTCGGGGACGACTTCAACCAGATGAACCGGACGGCCGAGCAAATCGCGGCGGTGCTGCGCAGAACGCAAGGCGCAGCGGACGTGAAGGTGGAGCAGACGACCGGTCTTCCCATGCTCGACATTCGCGTCAACCGCGACGCGATGGCGCGGTTGGGCGTTACGGCTCAGGATGTGCAGGACACCGTGACTGCGACGATCGGCGGGCGAACATCGGGCCAGATCTTCGAGGGCGACCGTCGCTTCCCCGTGGTGATCCGCCTGTCGGAGGCGCAGCGTGCCGACATCGGCCTGCTCCAACAGGTGCAGGTGCCGGTGGCAGGCGGCGGCTATGTACCGCTGTCCAGCGTCGCCGAGATCAAGGTGGTCGATGGTCCGAACCAGATCAGCCGCGAGAACGGCAAGCGGCGCGTGGTGGTGCAAGCCAACGTGCGTGGCCGCGACGTCGGATCCGTCGTGGCGGATGCGCAGGCGGCGATCGGCAGCCAACTCCGGCTGCCTGCCGGCACCTATCTCGAATGGGGCGGCCAGTTCGAGAACCTCCAATCGGCAAGCGAACGGCTGAAGCTGGTCATTCCGGCTTGCTTCATTTTGATCCTGCTGCTCCTCTACGGGGCGTTGGGATCGGTCCGCGACGCCGCGATCGTGTTCACCGGCGTGCCTTTCGCGCTGGTGGGCGGCGTCCTGTTGCTGTTCCTGCGGGGCATGGACTTCTCGATCTCGGCGGCAGTGGGCTTCATCGCCCTCTCGGGCATCGCGGTCCTCAACGGCCTCGTCATGGTCAGCTCGATCCAAGATCTGATCCGATCAGGGATGAGCCGCGAGGAAGCCGCGCATGTTGGCGCGATGCAGCGTCTGCGACCCGTCATCATGACCGCGCTAGTCGCCAGCCTCGGCTTCGTGCCGATGGCGCTGGGCGAAGGCGCCGGCGCAGAGGTTCAAAAGCCTTTGGCGACGGTCGTCATCGGCGGTCTGATCTCGGCGACGCTTCTTACGCTGTTCGTGCTGCCGACACTCTATGCCCGGTTCGGGCAGAAAGTGATCGAGAAACCCGAGCACTACAATGAGGAGCATGAAGGGGACGACCACGGTCAGACCTTCGTGAACAACTTGGCCTGATGGATGGGCGGGGCGATCCGCGATCGCCCCGCCCATCTCTGGGAGATGGGGATATGCCTCGCACCATAACCAGCTCGATGCTTCACGGCGGGCCACTGCGCATCTGGTCGGCACTCACCGATCCGGATCATCGCCGGGCGTGGAGTCCGCTCGTATTTCTCGATGATCCGTCCCGGCTCGGCGACACAGAATGCACCTTTGCGATCCAGGGCATCACCCGGCCAATTCGGACGCCAGCACGGATTGATCGATTCGATAAACCGCACGCCTTCGCTTGGTCCTGCGGCATCCCCTATCTGTTCACGCTCGAAGAGCGGTACGAGCTGGCGGGGGACGATGGCGGCACCAGGCTAACGCATAGCTGCACGCTGCGCGGGGCGCTCTCCCTGCCGTTCGCGGCGATGATGTTGCGCCGCCTGCGATCCCTGATGGTCGAATCTGACGATCGCCTCGCAACCTATCTCCGCTGGCGGGTAGGTCAGCCTGCCCGGGCTATCAATCGTCAGCGCGTCCCCTTCCGCTGCAGGAGGAAGGCGCGATGATGATGCACTGTAAGCGGGTGCTGCCCGCCGTCATCCTCGTTGTCGGGCTCGCGGCGTGCTCGGAAAGAAAGCCGCCAGCCCCGCCAACGGAGCAGCAGATCCATTCGTCCGACAGCGCCGTGGCGACCGGGGAAATGGGGCGGCATAGATATCGCTGTTCCGACGGGGAACCGCTGTTCGTCGATTACAAGGACAACGGCCTGCAGATCGATTTGCGGCGCTCCAACGGGGGACCGCCGATGATGCTGACCGCGCCAGCGCAGGGCCTGCAATATGTCGGCGAAACAGCCACCGCGACCTTCAAGGGGTCGCAGCTCACCATCGTGGAAGGCGATGGCCGTACCCGGATCTGCGAGCAGGAAGGCACGCGATGAACTGCCCTGCCTTCGAACGCCACAGGGCGCTTCGTCGGAAGAGACCGATGTCTGACACGTCGATTTCAAATGTGACAACCTTGTGCGGCCTGAATCGGGCCGGTCTGGCGATCGCGCGCCTCGGCGTCGTTCTCGTCTCCGGGGCGGTTATAGGGGCGTGTAATCCAGCGCCGACCCAGCCTACCGAGCCGGCGCATGAAAAGCATCTGACGTCGAAACTAATCGCGCAGCGCATCATGTACTGCGACGACGGCACACGCGCCGATGTCGACTTCATCGATGACGGCTTGAAAATGGCCGTCACCTGGCTGCCGAAGGGCAGGACCGAGATCCTGCGCGCGCAGCGAACCGGTGACGAGTTTCGCGGCGACCATTCGCGGGCTGTCGTGGCGGGCGGATCGATCGCGTTCACGCGACGCGGGAAGATCCGCGTCTGCCACCGAACCCCGGAGGAGTCCTAGGAAATGCAGGCACTGCTCTATACGCTTGCGCCTGTGCTGGCGGTCGTGCTCGGCGCGATTGTCGCGAGCCGCACCAAGTTGAAACCTGGCCTCGTGGCGGGCCTACAGCATCTCGCTGCCGGCGTCGTGTTCGCGGCGGCAGCGACCGAAATCCTGCCGCAGGTCAAGCATGAGGCATCGCCCAGCGCGACGTTGATCGGCGGGGCGGCGGGCGTCGCGACCATGCTGGGGCTCAAGGCTCTTGAGGCCCGCTTCAAGGGGCCGATGGCGCTACTCGCCGCGATCGGCATCGACATTCTGGTCGACGGCCTGGTGCTCGGCCTCGCTTTCGTGGCGGGCGAGAAGGCAGGTCTCCTGCTGACGATCGCGCTCACTCTGGAAGTGTTATTTCTGGGACTGACGCTGACCGACGAGCTGGCGGAAACCTATCGCTCGCGCTTGCGCATCATCGTGATCGTCTCGGCATTGGCCCTGCTGCTGCCGATCGGCGCGCTCGCTGCCGTGCCGGTCGCCGCGCTGTCGCCGGTGATGATCGCCGGCTTCCTCAGCTTCGGGCTGATGGCGCTGCTCTACCTCGTCACGGAGGAGTTGCTGGTCGAGGCGCACGAGAAACCCGACACCCCGCTCATCAGCTCGATGTTTTTCGTCGGCTTCCTGGCCCTGCTGACACTTGAGGAGATGATGGGATGATCCCGGGCAACGACAACAATGGCGGGCAGGAGCGCCGCACACTGTGGATCGTCCTGCTGCTGAACGCGGCGATCGCTGCGGGCTTCTTCGTTTCCGGCTTCTTCGCGGACTCGAGCGCGCTGATCGCCAACGGCGTCGACAACCTGTCCGATACGGCTGTGTATGCGCTGAGCCTTGTGGCGCTCACCCGGGGCCAGACATGGAAGACACGCGCCGCGGTCGCTTCGGGCGTCATGCTGCTGATCTTCGCGGGCGGCATCTTGATCGATGTCGGACGGCGCTACGTGCAGGGCAGCGAGCCCATCGGACCTACCATGATGGTCATGTCCGCGATCGCCGGCGTCGTGAATTACCTCTGCCTGCGGCTGCTCCAGCGCCTCAAGGATCCGGACGTCAATCTCCGGGCCGCAACCACCTTCAGCTTCAACGACTTCATTTCCAACGGCGGCATCCTGATCGCCGGCGTGCTGGTGCTGTGGTTGGGTACCAATTGGCCGGACCTGCTGGTCGGCTTCGCCACCGCCATCATCGCCATCAAGGGCGGTGTCGAAATCCTGCGCGACGCGCGCGCCGAAACCAAGAAAAGCGAAAGGAGGTCGTCATGAACGACAAGCTCGAACTCGACATTCCAGTGTTGTTGCCGGACCTTCCTGACGCGGCCGATGCCTGCCTGGACCGTCTCGTATCAACCCTGTCAAAGCGCGAAGGTGTCGAGCGGGCGCATGTGATCTGTCTCGACGGCAACACGCCAGCGGCGCTGTGCATCCATTTCGATGCCGCCAAGCTGCCGCTGCCACGGTTGCGCGAAATGGTGCGCGCCGCAGGTGCCGAAATCACCGAGCGCTACGGCCATGCGATCTGGCAGGTGACGGGGATCAACCACGAACGTCGGGCGCGCACGGTCAGCGATGCGCTGTGCGCCTTGCCCGGCGTGGTCCAGGCAAGCGCCAGCACCAGCGGGTCTGTCCGGGTCGAATATGATCGCCGCGAAACCACCGAAGAGGAGGTGCGCGCTGCGCTTCGCAAGCTGAAGGTGAGGGTGGGCAAGCGGGTCGCTGCCGATGAACATGCCGGCCACGACCACGGCCCCGGGGGCCACGGCGCGGGCGAAGAGAAGCACGGCCCCGGCGATGGCCACGACCATAGCCACGCCGAATTTCTCGGCCCCAATACCGAGCTGATCTTCGCGCTCGCCTGTGGCGCGCTGCTGGGGATCGGCTACGCGATCGAGAGGCTGGTCGCTGGCGCGCCCGAATGGCTGCCGACCGCCTGCTATATCGCAGCCTATTTCTTCGGCGGATTCTTCACGCTGCGCGAGGCGATCGACAACCTCCGGATGAAGAAGTTCGAGATCGACACGCTGATGTTGGTCGCTGCGGCCGGCGCCGCTGCGCTGGGCGCATGGGCCGAAGGTGCGCTGCTGCTGTTCCTGTTCAGCCTCGGCCATGCGCTTGAGCATTATGCAATGGGCCGCGCCAAGAAGGCGATCGAGGCGCTGGCGAAGCTCGCGCCCGAAACCGCGACCGTGCGACGCGGCGGGCAGACCAGCGAAATCCCGGTCGAGCAGATGGTCGTCGGGGACATTGCCATCGTCCGCCCGAACGAGCGCCTGCCTGCCGACGGCTTCGTCATCAAGGGCACCAGCGCGATCAACCAGGCCCCGGTCACGGGTGAAAGCATCCCGGTCGACAAGGTGCCGGTCGCAGATGCCGCAGCGGCACGCGCCAAGCCCGATGCAGTCGACGCGGAAAGCCGGGTTTTTGCTGGTACGATCAACGGCGGCGGCGCGATCGAGATCGAGGTGACACGCCGTTCCAATGAAAGCGCGCTTGCCAAGGTCGTGAAGATGGTGAGCGAAGCGGAGACGCAGAAGTCGCCGACGCAGCGCTTCACCGACCGGTTCGAACGGATCTTCGTGCCCGCCGTCCTGGTCCTGTCAGTGCTCCTGCTGTTCGCATGGGTGGTCGTCGACGAGCCGTTCCGCGACAGCTTCTATCGCGCGATGGCGGTGCTGGTGGCGGCAAGCCCGTGCGCGCTCGCGATCGCAACGCCGAGCGCGGTCCTGTCGGGCGTTGCCCGTGCAGCGCGGGGCGGCGTGCTCGTGAAGGGCGGTGCACCGCTCGAAAACCTCGGGTCGCTCAAAGCGATCGCTTTCGACAAGACGGGCACGCTGACCGAAGGTCGTCCGCGCATCACTGATGTCGTGCCCGTCGATGGCGCCGATGAAGGCGAGTTGCTGGCGCTGGCTGTCGCCGTCGAAGCGTTGAGCGACCATCCCCTGGCCCAAGCGATCGTCAAGGACGGCCGCGAACGTCTGAACGATCGTGCCGTGCCGACTGCCGGCGACCTCAAGAGCCTGACCGGTCGGGGCGTCACCGCGAGCGTGGATGGCGAGACGGTGTGGATCGGCAAGGCCGAGATGTTCGGAAGTGAGGGCATTCCGGCGCTGGGGCAGGGCGCGCAGGACGCAATCGCGAAGCTGCGCGAGAACGGCCGCACGACAATGGTGGTCCGCAAGGGGGACCGCGACCTGGGCGCGATCGGCCTGATGGACACGCCTCGCGAAGCTGCCAAGACCGCGTTGCGTCGGCTGCACGAGATGGGCGTGTCGCGGATGATAATGATCTCCGGCGATCACCAGAAAGTCGCCGAAGCGATCGCCGACGAAGTCGGGATCGACGAAGCGTGGGGCGACCTCATGCCCGAAGACAAGGTTGCCGCGATCAAGAAGCTCGCCGGCGAAGACAAGGTCGCGATGGTGGGCGACGGCGTGAACGATGCGCCGGCGATGGCAAGCGCCACGGTCGGCATCGCGATGGGCGCGGCGGGGTCGGACGTTGCGCTGGAGACAGCCGACGTGGCGCTGATGGCCGACGATCTGGCGCACCTGCCATTCGCAGTCGGTCTTAGCCGCCATACCCGTGGAATCATCCGGCAGAACGTCTTCGTCAGCCTGGGTGTCGTCGCCTTCCTGGTGCCTGCTACCATCCTCGGCCTCGGCATTGGGCCAGCGGTGGCGGTTCATGAGGGATCGACGCTGCTCGTCGTCATCAATGCGCTCAGGCTGCTCGCCTACCGCGATCCGGCAGGGAAGGCGGCATGAAGTGGCTGATCGCCTTCGACCTCGACGGCACGCTTGCCGAGAGCAAGCGGCCGTTATCGGAGGATATGGCCGCAATCCTCGCCCGATTGCTCGCCATCACGGATGTGGCGGTGATCTCGGGCGGGGACTGGCCGCAGTTCGAAAAGCAGATCGCCTCGCGCCTTCCTGCCGGCGTCGCGCTCGACCGTCTCTGGTTGATGCCGACCACAGGCACGAAACTCTATCGGTTCATCAATGGCGCTTGGCGCGCGGTCTATGCCGAACTGTTCGACGACGCGGAGAAGGCGAAGATCCGCACGGCCTTCGATCAGGCGCTGACCGATGCCGGTCTCGCCGACGAACGTATCTGGGGCGAACGGATCGAGGACCGGGGCAGCCAGATCACCTTTTCGGGCCTGGGGCAGGCAGCGCCGCTGAAGGAAAAGGAAGCGTGGGATCCTGACCGAAAGAAGAGGACCGCGTTGCAGGCCACGTTGCGCGCGAAGCTGCCGGAGCTCTCGATCAATCTCGGTGGCACGACATCGATCGACGTGACCAGAGCAGGGATCGACAAGGGCTATGGCCTGAAGCGCCTGAGTGCCGAGAGCGGTGTCCCGCTCGACGGGATGCTGTTCATTGGGGATGCGATATTCCCCGGTGGGAATGACTATCCCGCTGCTGAAATCGGCCTCGACACAGTGAGGGTGCGCGACGTCGCGGAAACCACCGCCGTCGTGACCGCCATCATCGCGTGTCTGCACCGATAGGATCAAGATACATGGTCGGCTCCATCGCGGAATGCCGCATTGTCAAAGCTCTGGCTTCTGTCGCTTAGGGCAGCGCTTCCTAAAACGAAAAGAAGGCAATGTGCGCGTCTCCGCGAACAAAGCCTCCAGCGATCAATCTAAGAGATTCCGCCGCGCTTCTCAATCGTAGGGGGCGTTTGCGGGAGGGGGCGGAATCCTACGCTAAGGATTTGGGCCAGCGATATTCCCCGGTTAGATTGATGTGTTCCCATCCCAACGGCGAGACGTGGGCGAGTAGATCAGGCGCGATATGGGTACCGCTGGCGGCCCGGGTATTGACGACCTCGCCGAGCTTCATGGTGTTCCAGAATATGATGATGGCGGCGAGCAGGTTCATTCCGGCGATGCGATAGTGCTGGCCTTCGCCGGATCGATCCCGGATTTCACCTCGGCGGTGGAAGCTGATGGCGCGCTTTAGGGCGTGGTGGGCCTCACCCTTGTTGAGGCCGATCTGAGCCTGGCGCTGGAGGCCGGCATCAAGAATCCAGTCGATCATGAACAGGGTTCGCTCGATGCGGCCCACCTCTCGCAATGCGAGGGCCAGCTCATTCTGGCGCGGGTAAGAGGCGAGCTTGCGAAGAATCTGGCTGGGGGCGACGATCCCCGCTGCGATCGTCGCCATGATGCGCAGGATGTCGGGCCAGTTGCGCTCGATGAGCGGTTCATTGATCTTACCTCCGACCAGCGCTCGCACATTGGCCGGCGTCGCGTTGGGCGTGAAGGCATAGAGTCTTTTCTGAGGGAGATCGCGGATACGGGGGGCGAACCTGTAGCCGAGCAAGGCGCAGGCGGCGAACACATGATCGGTGAAGCCGCCCGTGTCGGCAAAATGCTGGCGAACGCGGCGGCCCGCGTCATTCATGAGCAGCCCGTCCAGGATATAGGGAGCCTCGCTGACCGTTGCCGGGATCACCTGGGTTGCGAACGGCGCATATTGATCGGACACATGGCTGTATCCCTTGAGGCCCGGGACGTTGCCATATTTCGCGTTGATCAGATTCATCGCCTCGCCCTGCTCGGTAGCAAGGAAGAACTGCCCGTCGCTGGATGCCGATTGCCCTTGTCCCCAGAAGGCGGCCATGGGCAGGGCGGCGTGGGCCTCCACGATCATGGCGAGCGCCCGATCATAGGCGCTGCCTTCGACATGCCAGCGCGCGATCCGCAGCAATTCCCAGAAGCTGTGCGTGTTGGTCGCCGCCGCCATCTTGCGCAAACCGAGATTGACGCCTTCCGCCAGCAACACGTTCATCAGGCCGATCCGGTCGCTGCAGGGCGCGCCGGTGCGCAGATGCGTGAACGCCTCGGAAAATCCGGTTCGCTCATCGACTTCCAGCAACAGATCGGTGATCCTCGCGGGCGGGAGCTGTTGATAGAGATCGAGCACGAGATCCTCGGCCCCTTCGGGCGTGTCGGCCCTCAGCTTGTCGATGTGCAGCTTGCCGTTCTCGATGATGCCGCCTGGGATCGTGCCGGTTCGCGCCGCGCGGCCAAACTCCTTCAGCCGTGTATCCAGTCGAGCCCTGCGCTCGGCCAGCCATTCGCCGGGTCGCAGCGGCACGGCGAGCCGCGCGGTCTGCTCTATCGCCTGTGGCGGGACCAGAAGCTGCTTGAGGTCGCCATAGCGGCGCGATCCCGCCAACCATATGTCACCGGACCGGAAGGCGTCGCGGATGTGGAACAGCACCGCGATTTCCCAAAGCCGGTGGTCGCCGCTGGGCTCAGCGCAAAGATGACGATGCCATTTCGAGTTGGGACGTAGAAAATCCACCGGCGGATCGACCTTGATCCCGTTACGCAGCATCGCAACGGCCGCCAGAAGAGGCGTGGCGATCGGCGCCGCCTGCATGTCGAGCAGGCGCAGCATCCTGGGCGCGTAGAGGCGGAAACGGTGATAGCCGTCCAGCACACGGCTGAGCGGGTCGGCCGCGAGCACGTTGGTCAGCGCGGAGGCCGTGGCGACAAGGGTTCTGAACCGTTCCCAGCCAGGACCGGTGGCGATTATCCCGTCCAGGGCCGTGCCATCGTCCTGCGCTCCAAGCAAAGCACCACCGATTTCGGCAAAGGACTTCAGCGTGTCCCGAACGGCCGCCTTTTCGTCGGCGATCCTGGTGTTGCAAAGGCGTTCGGAGGCCCGATAGAGACGGCCTACGATGCGATCGTGGGTCTCCACGATGACATCGGCCAGCGATGACCGCCATTCCAGGGTGCAGACAGCGAGGATCGCAAGCCGCCTGTCTTCGGGCAGATCACGCATGCCGTCGGCGTAATAGCGCTCGCCCTGCCGGCGAAGCCGGGTCACACGATGCGCCGGCACGCCGTCCAGCAAATCCGCCGGAAGATCGAACCTTTGAAGATATTCCAGTCGATCCATCAGCCGGTTAGCGGCTGCTGAATTTGCGCCAACCTCGAACTGTCGCAGCCATACGAAGCGCGTGACGCGACCATCCACCGTATCCTCCAACAGGTGAGCCAAATTCTCGCTCAGGGTTGGCGTGATGCGATGGGCGATAAGATCCTCGATCCGGCGCTCGGCCTCAACCAGCGCATCGGCGCAAAGGCGCTCGATCGTCGAGGAGCCGGGAAGGATCGTGCGGGTGCGGCGACACTCCGCAACGAAGCGACGGGCAAGATCCTCATTCGATGTCGCCGCCTCGGCTTCCCGAGCGATCCATTCGCGCAAATCCCGTGCGCCCCGCCCCGAAAAGGAGCGATAGCCGTAGATTCGGCGAAGGTCCGCCAGATGCTCGTGCCGGGTCTCCTCGCGCGCGGCATAGAGGAGTAGATCGTCGCTGGTCAGGCCGAGCTGGGCCGCGATGAAATCCGATACCTGCGCCGGGATCAACTCGCCAGGAGCGAGCACCCGGCCCGGGTAGCGCAGGACGCACAGTTGCAGCGCGAAGCCAAAACGATTGTGGGCGCGCCGGCGCTGGCGGATATGCCCGAGATCCTCATCGCTGAGGGTATAGTGCCGCAGCAGCTCACCTTGATCGACCGGCAAGTGAAGCAGCGCCTCGCGCTGTCGATCGGTCAGGGTCACGCGACGCGGCATACATGCTCCTTATTCTTTCCGAGCTACGGTTTGAGATAGCTTGATTGAGATGCTGGTTAAGATACACAATAGCCCAATCTTATGTGCTCATGTTCGTCACCGCCTCAAACCTTCGTTTGTGATCCATGCTGATCGGCTACGCCCGCGTGTCCAAAGCCGACGGCTCGCAGTCGCTCGACCTGCAGCACGATGCCCTTCGCGCTGCCGGTGTCGAGCCAGGCAATATCTATGATGATCGTGCATCCGGTAGCCGTGATGATCGCCCCGGTCTTGCCGCCTGCCTGAAATCGTTGCGCGACGGCGATGTCCTCATCGTTTGGAAGCTCGACCGGCTCGGCCGAACGCTCACCCACCTGGTCAGCACGGTGCAGAATCTGTCGGATCGCGGTATCGGTCTGCGGGTGCTCACCGGCAAGGGCGCGCAGATCGACACCACGACGCCATCGGGCCGGATGGTGTTCGGCATTTTTGCCACACTGGCGGAGTTTGAGCGGGATATGATCCGCGAGCGCACCATGGCTGGCCTGGCCGCTGCCCGCGCGCGGGGACGCAAGGGTGGCCGCAAGTTCGCCCTCTCCAAGGCCCAGGTGCGGCTCGCGGCTCTGTTGCAAAAATCGTGAAGCTTGAGCATGCTTGGCGGAGATTGGACGGA
>NZ_CAJHOG010000017.1:0-27114 GCF_905120495.1 Sphingobium sp. S6
TCTTGTTTACCGTACAAAGGCCAGATCTCGATCCCTAGGTCCGGAACGGCAGCTATTCAATATACGCACCTCAAGTCTGGCCGATATCCGATTTTCCGGTTGTGGATGCAAATGCGGGTATAGCTGCCAGTCGCATGCGGTTATCTTTATCGCTACAGTGAATAGCAATCCAATGGATCGCTATCGGCCGACTATTTTGGTGAGATCCCTTTGCTTTCGATGATCTCGCGAATTCGGGCGGCGAGCGCCTCCATCTGAACGGCTCCCCCGGGATGCTGAAGCATTTCGTGCCCGGATGAAAAACAAACTAATATGGGGCGAAGTCATCCGATCGCCGTCGCATATCGCGCGGCAGCTCCCCCTTACCAGCTGCGGAGATAGGCCATGGATAAGATCAATCGTCTCCAATCTCGCAAAACGAAAGCGCTGAAGGAGGCATCGGCGTCATCTTGTTCCTTAAAGAGGAACGGGCATGAAGTTCACGCCCATGCTCTCCGGAAACTCATCAACGTAATCCGTCGGGAAGCACTGGAGGGAGCCAAGCGACTTCGCCCCTGACGGGAAGCCGGATTAAGGCCGCTTTGAAGCAAGCCATACAGTGTGGATTGTGTTTTCTCCGTCGACCACCGCTGCTACCTCAACTTCATCCACATCAAAACCGTTGCTTTCGAGGCGTGCGACAAATGCATCGTCGCTATAGGCCGACCAGATCGCCAGAATGCCCCCCGGCTTGAGCGCTGCATGGGCCGTGCGCAGCCCCCAATTGCAATAGAGGCGTTCGTTCGCAAGATGGATCAGCCCGTCAGGGCCGTTATCGACGTCCAACATAATGGCGTCGAACCTAGCTTCGGCGCTGGCAATCACATCATGAACGTCGGCCAGTTCAAGGACGACACGGGGGTCGGAGAGATAATCATGAAAGAGATGGGACAAAGGGCCTTTCGCCCAGTTCACGATCTCAGGGATGAGTTCTGTTACCATGATCTCGGCGGTGGGCGGCAGTGATCGCAAAGCAGCGCCGAGCGTGAAGCCCATGCCCAAACCACCGATGAGAACCCGCGCATCTCCTTCGGTGACGCGCTGACACGTCAGAGTGGCAAGCGCTTCTTCCGAATGACGAACCTGGTTTCCCATCAGTTCGTTATTGCCGAACCTGATGGAGTAGTCCTGACCGCGGCGTAAGAGGCGCAGCCGGCCTCCGTCAGGAAGCTCTGCCATGCCGATCAATTCGACCGGGATGGTCGCGCATTCGTCAGACGATGCCAACATGGCTTATTCCTCTAGTGCTACGGCGCGCGTATGAGGGCGCCGGCCGCGATCCTCCATCCTCAAGATGAAGATAGTGTCAGGTCCAATTTCTGGTGCGCCGTCAAAAGCTTCACTTAGTGGCAAACTGCCCGGGCTCGGCCCTGAACACGAGGCGCGCGTGGCTTCTGACGGCAGCCGCCGTCTTGAAGCTCTCCCCCTGCAGGTGAGATGTCACGAGAGGATAGCCCTGTGAATTAAACCGTGTTTCCCGGACGGTGAGCCGGAAATTTCCATCTTGGTCCTTTGTGATGAGGAAGGGAGCGACTTTTTCTCGGCTCATGGGGGCTCCTAAGTAGTTGCGAAAGGGCAGCCTGTCGGGCTGCCGGTATATTCACGTTCAGCCAAGCATCGCCGCAACAATCTGCTTTAGCTCACTAGTGGACAAAACCGCCGCTCGGGCCCGGACGGGCCGCGGCACAGATCCCTGGCTAAAAGGCAGATGAAGGGTGGCGCGTCTATTGGTCGGAAACATAATGTTCACTTTATAACCTCGCGGCGTACGCCGCATTATTCGTGGTTCAAGCGCTAAGGGTCGCAGTGATGCGAGCCTGAAGCGGGTAATGACGGACAGCTTGCAGCCGAACCGGGCAAATTAAACGGCCCAACATGTTCGATTATGGCAATGTCCACATGCAGGTGGGCTCCAGAATCCTTCTCCGGATTTCCGCTTCAACATAGGTGCAGGCGGCGGCGTCAGGATGACGCACGCTTCTTCCGCGCGAGATACCGCGCATCGCGTGCAGCCTTTTGCTCAGCTTCCGTAAGGACAGGCTTTTGCCGTGAGACATTCGCAGCGGCCGCTTCAAGCGCCTGCGCCTGTTTCGCAGCCTTTTGTTCCTTGGCCATGAGCAAAGCCTTCTGGCGCTTTTCACGCGCAGCGGCCTCTTTGGCCTGCCGGAGTTCCGCCTTCGCCACCGCAGCGGCTTGGTCTACGGGCGGTTTGTTGCGCAGTTGCTGGAGACCCGCCGTCCGAGCACGTGCCGCTGAGGCGATACGCTCCTGGAAGGACGGCTCTTTATATCTTTTCATGCAGGGAAATGTCCTGTGTTCAAGCAGTGGCCTGAGGCCGCCGGGCAGCGTCAGCCGCCCGGCGCCGTTTTCAGGCTGCCTGGAGATTGGCAGCCGAGGTCTTACCGCGGCGGTCCTGTTCCAGATCATAAGTGACGCGCTGATCCTTTTCGAGGGTGCGCATGCCCGCCTGTTCAACGGCAGAGATATGGACGAAAGCATCACTGCTGCCATTTTCAGGAGCGATGAAGCCATAGCCCTTGTCGGCATTGAAAAATTTGACTGTTCCGGTGATCATGCTCGGTCTCCTTGTCGCATGTCTTGGAAACGCACGACCATTCGCGCATTCCGGCTTAAAAGAGGCAATGTAGGGACAAGGGAGAGCCGAAGCGGCCCGACATCCGTCAAAACGCGACGTTCAGCAAGGTTCTGATAGCACAATTCGAAGGAAATGCAAAATCGAGCTAGGCGGATCAAATACACCATCGATCGAAACCTGCTGCGGCGCCAACTATTACAAAGTTGGCATGGCGCTAGCGTGGGAATTGGCCACCCACCCCCATTCTATTTACTTCGGGAGCGCCGCTTCATCCCGCTTGGCCTGCGCGATCGCATCGTTCAAAGTTGAGTATCGCCAGTCACGATGATGAAAGCAATATACAGGCACCTTGGTGATGCCATAGCGAGCCATGAGTTCGGTTTCGTCTGCGGGTTCCACAGCCATTTTTCTATCCGATCGTCACAAGCAGGGGTCAGCTGACGAGATCACTGACGGCCGCCAGCCGGGGGTTGGGCGAGGAGCTTTACTGCATTTTCCACCGTTGAGTATCCGGTCGGATCGGCGATCGCCAGATCGAGCGGCCTTGCGCCCAAGGACACGTTGTGGGTGTTCAGAAAGCGGATTGCCTCCTTCTGGCCGAGGAGCACGAATGCAAGGTGAGTGATCAAGCCCTGCCGCCTTGCCTGTTCGGGAGAGACCTTCGTCTCGCGACTGACGAATGCTCGCCTTCGGGGGCGCGCCGGCGCCGTTGCATCTCTTGTCATGCGGGGACAGCCAGGCCTGCTATGGGGACCAATCGATTCGCCCAGGGCGACCAACCCGCCGAAGCGGGCGCGTTCTTCGAGGAGAGCAGTTCAAAGATTTGACCGCCAACAAGTCCGGCGGCGCACAGATATTTGCGCCGGGCCGACTCGCTAAGCGCGCCAGCGACACGCATCAATGAAACCTGGTGTTCGGAATAGAGTTGATTGAGATCCATGTGCGAATTCCCTGGTAAGCGGGAGCGCGATAGTCTCTCAGTCAAGGACGCCTACATTGCTTATGCCCTTGATGGTGTTCATATAGGAGATAAATAAAATTTTGCAAGAGCGCGCGTGTTCGATCATTAAGAAAAAATAGCAGTCATATCTGTTCAATATTAATTTGTAGACTATTTAGTCGATATTATAATCCTTGATGATATACTTTGCTCATTGGCCGGTTTATCTGTGTAATAGCAGCCAATTTTCATGAGCTCTCTTCTTACCGTATGGGACTAATCGCCGAGCAGTTGATCTGACGCAGCTAACAAGCGGCGTTCATTGGTTGGCTTGCCGGCGGTGGGGACGCCCGTCAAAAATCTCGCCGCCATATGTTCGGTGCCAAGACTGACGTCGAGAAGGGCGACCGACGGTAATTCGATCGTTAACAAGGCGGCGCTTCTCTGACCGTAGCCGCGGGGCCAATGACCCGCCGCGAGCGTTCGAAACTCGACCCTTATGACCATCTCCCGCAAGAAAAAGAGGCGTGGGCAGCGCCGTGCTCTGCCGGCTTTGTGGTCGACCGACCGGCTAGACCATCGTCTGGCATCGCCCAGTGCCCAAGAGCCGCGGAGGCCGCGATGTCGTGCCGATGCACTCGATCTGCCAGCAGACGCGGATTGCCCAATCACCAATTTCGAACTCCATGCCACGGGATGGAGGTGGCGGGCCTGGGGGATAATCCGAACATGCGCAAATTATTGGACTGGGTGACTAACAAGGATCCGGACTTCACGGCGACGATCGCTAAGAAGCAGCGCTGAAGGACCCGCTGCCTTGCTGAGCAACTGTTGAACGACCGATTCCAAGATCGGGCTTCCCGCAAACTGAACGTCGCGAAGTGGCGCTTAACTGCTGGACGGCTTTCCTCTGAGCGAATGGAAGGTTGTGGCGCAAGCTGCCGTTCTACACCCGATCGACGAACGGCGTATGTTGGTCGAGCTTGCAATCCCATGCTTCAACCCTATCGTCACGCAACAAAGGGGGGTGCGGGAATGACCGATGGAGAGGAAGCGGCGCTGATTTCGGCTATAACAGCCGACACCCGCTATGTGATGTTGGTAAGACGTCGTTCGCGGCTCAGCTGGTGGCTGTCGGCAATAATCTTCCTTACCTTCCTAGGATATTTGATGCTGATCGCGTTCGACAAGGCGCTGCTGGGAACGCCCATTGCGGGAGGCGTTACGTCTCTTGGTATTCCGGTCGGCCTTGGCGTTATCCTGCTCGCCGTAGCTCTGACTGCCACCTACGTCGTCTACGCCAATCGCCATTTTGACGCATCTATGGCGAAAATTCTGAAGGATCATGGTGCATGAAGGCTGCGTTGGTTGCCCTCACGTTTTCATTGATCTTTCTGTCGGCACCAGGTTTTGCTGCGGCGCTCGAGGGGGAAGCTCAGCGTCAGCCGATCAACTGGGTGGCGATTGCCATGTTCGTGGCCTTCGTCGGGCTGACACTTTGGATTACCAAAGCCGCCGCCGCGAGAACCCGCACTGCGTCGGATTTCTATACGGCTGGCGGTGGCATCACGGGCTTTCAGAACGGCTTGGCTATGGCTGGCGACTACATGTCGGCCGCCTCTTTTCTCGGCATCTCGGCACAGATTTTCAATGATGGCTATGACGGCCTCATCTACTCGACAGGCTTCCTAGTCGGTTGGCCGATCCTGCTCTTCCTGATGGCGGAACGGCTGCGGAACCTGGGCCGATATACCTTCGCTGATGTGGCGTCCTATCGCTTCGCCCAAGCGCCGGTTCGCAGTTTCGCCGCGATCAGCACGTTGCTGGTTGTCAGCTTCTACCTGATTGCGCAGATGGTCGGGGCCGGACAGCTCATCAAGCTCCTGTTCGGTCTCCCCTATACCGTTGCTGTGCTGATCGTGGGAACCCTCATGATGCTCTACGTGCTGTTCGGGGGTATGCGCGCCACGACGTGGGTCCAGATCATAAAGGCGGTGCTGCTGCTCGGCGGGGCGAGCTTCATGGCGTTCATGGTCATGGCGCATATGGGCTTTTCATTTGAGGCCCTCTTTGCTCGCGCTGTAGAGGTGAAAGCAGGCGCCGCGCTAGCAAAGGGGGTGGACGGAGCTGAAGCTGCGGCGCAGGGCCGCTCGATCATGGCGCCGGGCAACTTCATCAAGGATCCCGTTTCCGCCATTTCATTTGGCCTGGCGCTGATGTTGGGTACTGCGGGCCTGCCTCACATTCTCATGCGCTTCTTCACCGTTCCTGACGCCAAGGAAGCGCGCAAATCCGTGCTCTGGGCTACGGGCTGGATAGGCTATTTCTATATCCTCACCTTTATCATCGGCTTCGGCGCGATCGTGCTCGTCGGGACTGAGCCCAGTTATCTAGACGCAGAAGGAGCGCTGCGGGGCGGCGGCAATATGGCCGCCATCCATCTCGCGCACGCAATCGGCGGCAACGCCTTTCTTGGCTTCATTTCAGCGGTCGCCTTCGCAACTATCCTAGCTGTCGTGGCCGGGCTTACGCTGTCCGGAGCCTCGGCAGTGAGCCATGATCTTTATGCCACCGTATTTAGACACGGCAACGCTACGTCCGCAGACGAACTCCGCATGTCACGTCTGACCACCCTGGCGCTTGGCGCACTGGCGGTGCTGTTGGGCCTGGTGTTCGAAAAGCAAAATGTCGCTTTCATGGTCAGCCTGGCCTTCGCCCTAGCAGCTTCAGGGAATTTTCCGGTGCTTATTCTCTCACTGCTTTGGAGCGGATGCACTACACGCGGCGCTGCATGTGGCGGCACAATCGGGCTGCTCACTGCTTTTGTGCTCACTTTGCTCTCACCAGCAGTGTGGACCAACACCTTCGATCTCGGAACTGCGCCATTCCCCTATAGTTCAGCAGCGATCTTTTCAGTTCCTGCGGGCTTCATCGCAATTTGGCTGATCTCGCTATTCGATCGTTCCCGGCGCGCTGCGATCGACAAGACGGGCTATCCTGCGCAACGGGTGCGGGCGGAGACTGGCATAGGAGCTTTTTCCGCGAGCGATCACTGATACTTTCGCGACGTCGGGCGCGGCGAGTACCGGCATTAGCGACAGCTTCAATTCTGCTCGTGAGGGTCCGCTTGGTCGTGGATTGCAAATTGACATGATCTACCATGCGTTTGACGTCTAGCGGGAGGCGCCATTCGTACGTTGCCCCTCGAAGCCGATGGCCGCATAAGGGCCTATGACAATCGAGTTACAGAACGTCGCCTCACTATCCAGAGTCCAAGAAAATTGGCTTGCCGCGAAGGAACGGCGGTTACTCAACTGGCTCTGCGCCCAAATGCCCCCATGGGTCACGCCTGATCGCCTCACCGCTTTGGGCATGATCGGCGCGGTTATGATCTTCCTGGGCTATGTCGGGAGCTCATCCTGGTTGCTGCTCGCCATCGCGGGCTATGTTGTCCAATGGTTTGGGGACTCGATGGATGGTAGCATTGCGCGCTTTCGCCGGATCGAACGTCCCTCCTATGGCTATTTCATCGATCATAGCTGCGACGGCTTCGCGACGCTGCTGATTCTCGCTGGGATCGGTCTCAGCCCTTTTGTTACCATGGACGTCGCCGTGGTGGCGCTGGCCGGCTATCTGTTGCTGTCGATCCATGCCTATCTTTCCGCTCGCGTGTTGGGAGAGTTCAAGCTGTCCTATCTGGCGACTGGCCCCACTGAATTGCGGCTGATGCTGATCGGGCTGACGGTGATGATGATGGTCCTGGGCTCTGGTCCAGGATATTTCGGTGTCCTGTCGGGATGTGACCTGTTCGTAGGTACGATAGCGCTTATCCTGATCCTGCTGTTCGTCATCCAGACGTTGGTCACGGGACGGCGCTTAGCCCGGTCTGACCGGGGAAATGACTGACATGCGAACCGGCGCGGATATTGCTGCCCCCATGATCCAGTTTCTGATCGACGGCGAAGCACGAATGGCAAAGCGGACGGGGCCGCACCTGGAAACGGAAAATCGGCAACTGAACGGCCGCAAAGGGTCGGTTTCGTGGTGTGCGCAACGCCTTGGGTTTGGGACTTTGCTACTGTTCAAAAGTGAAGACCGGAATGTCAGCTCTTTTCCCAAGCAGACATTCGGCGTTTGCCTCAGTGGCATCGCAGAGCGACAGTAGCTGGCCGATCCGGAACGGCAGCTTGGTGACGGCCGACTCAGGAAAGCTGCCATGGCCCGCTGAAAACGCCGCCCAGCACAAGCGACCAAAGGCGGACATGAGCCGACTATAGCGGGCGGCCGCGGAGAACCCGACACGCTCCGGCAAATTAGAAACCCCGGCCCCAGCCTGCACTTGCAACGTCGCCAGAGTGGGAAGGTCGATCGCGTCAGCCATGCTGATAAATGTCGACCGCATCGACTTTATGGACGCGAATTTTCAGATCAGTCCGCTAAGGTGATGGACCAAGCTAATTCACACGCGGCTGCTGACAAGCTGCGTAACGCAGGCGCGCCGCTCGGGGCGGTGGTGGGCGCACTGCTTCTTGATGAAAAGCTACCGCTGGCAAAATGGCTCGGCATAGTCGGCATTGTCGCCGCGTCCATCGGTACCACCATTACATCAAGGAAGCGCGCGAACGATGGAGCCCAGAAACGAGAGCATCTTCTGGAGAACTGATCGCCGAATAACCAGACAGTCCGCTAACCACCCACGATCGACTTTCCTGATGGCCGCCGACATCCTCGATCACCTCAACGCCGTCTGGCCGCTCTCCAGGGCGGGCAAGTTGGTGCCGGGTATTTGTATTCAGGGTGGACAGCGAACGGCAGGAGGCCTCGGCCGCCAATGTGCCCAACGAGGCCGCTTTCGGGCTTCGATTTGATGCTCTGGGTGCCACGCAGCGGGCGCTTCGTCCCCTGTGGTTTGGTTAAAGGCCGCCGAGCAAAGTGTGGATGTTGAGACACACATCTGGAAAAAATGTTACGAACGGTTCCCATGCGAGCCACCTGAGTTGACCGGGCTATGCCACTCTTAATAGATGTTCAGAATGAGGCGGCCGATAAGAACCTGCATTCGAAGAGGATGTATCAAATGAGCGGCTTCGCGAACTGCCGATGTTTCTCCGGTGCTGGGCTTGCTTCAGCACAGGGCGATGGCTGTTCTGTCGCGGGTGGAAATCCTCTAGTTCTTAGCACTATTATACATATCCAACAAAAGATGGCTTAAGAATGCCACGTTAACGACCTAGGTGTGGGTTGCAAACGAGGCTCCATATCTAATGGAGCTGATCAGAGGGAGGAATGCATTGAAAAAGCAATTGAAGCGCAGTCTCATGCTGTGTTGCGCTGCCAGCGCTGTCATGATGCCAGCTTTGGCGTATGCCCAGGGGCAAGGCGCGGCTCCGACCACCCCCAGTCAGACGCGGACTGAAGGTGAAGGTGCAGTCACGACGACAGAAATCGTTGTTACTGCCACTCGTGATGCACGTAGTCTCGTTGACGTGCCTATGTCTGTGAATGTCGCCACCGGTGAGCAGCTTGAAAAACTGCAGCTGTTCGACACAAAGGATGTGCAGCAGCTGGCTCCAGGCCTTGAATTAACGAACACTTCTGGCCGTAACAATACGACCACCCTTCGCGGTATTTCCTTTGACCCAGATTCAGGCGTTGGGCCCACTGTCCAGACTTACGTCAATGAAGTGCCCGCTGACGCGCAGACCGTCTTCACCGCTTTGTATGACATCGGGCAAATCGAAATTCTTCGCGGTCCGCAGGGTCTTGAACGTGGCCTTCCTTCGCCCGCTGGCGCTATCACCATTACTACGCGCCGTCCTGTTTTTGACGAGATTACAGGCTATGCACAAGCCAGCGCGACAGACGACAAGGGGTATAACTTTCAGGGCGGCGTGAGCCTGCCATTTTCGGAAAAATTTGCAATCCGCGTTGCTGGCCTGGTCGATCATAACCAGATCAATCAGGTTAAGAATATCAGCAATGGCGACCGCTCACGGTCAACCACAATGAGCGGCCGGGTAACGCTCGGCTTCAAACCGAGCGAGGCATTCACTGCCTATCTGACATACCAATATCTTGAATCGGACGCACGGCAATATGCGCAGGTCGTGGGCGCAGGCTCGACAGGCGCAGCAGGCACGTCAGGCCCGGCCTTAGGTGTCGATGATTATGCATCGGTCATGGAAGGCCCGGCCCGGTTCAAGAACCGGTCTCATCAAATTACCTTCAACGGCCATTGGGATATGGGACCCGTTTCGCTGGATGCGCTAGCTGCATATCAGTATTCCAAACTGGACCAGCAACGTGATCAAGACGTCGCCAATGCTATCCCTGGCTATACGGCCGTTCAGCACGTCGAGACACCGTTCAAGGTGCCTACCTTCGAGCTTCGGCTTTCGACAAACGACGATGGTTCGCTTGGTGGTGGCGTGGGCGCTTTTTACCAGAAGCAGACTGGCACAACCAGAGTGGCACAGCGGGCAGACAACTTCTTCACGGCATTTGCGCCCGCGTCCTTTGGCTTGTTCTTGCCTATTGGGGTAGATGTCATCGTTCCAACAGATGTGGAAACCTGGTCTGTCAACGCGTTCGGACATGCCCGTGTTGGTAGTCTGAAAATCGAAGGCGGCTTGCGGTACACCAAGATCAACAACACACTTGTGAGCGACGTAATCATCAACTCGCCTGGATACCCTGGGCTCCCGCTTTTCGGTATCCCTGCCATTGATCCTTTCACGGTAACTCAGAACGGTATTCCAGCGGGGCTGAGCAATCGGAATACGGATGCATTCACTGGTGGCGTCAACCTCACCTATGAGGTCAACGACGACTTGAACATCTATGCAGCCTATAATCGTTCATTCCGCGCGGGTACCGCAGGCGTGTCGGTGCCTGTAGGGGTGTCGAACGATCTCATCGTAACGGATGACGAAAAAACCGACGCGTTCGAGATAGGTGCGAAGGGCTCGGTCTTTGACCGTAAGCTTAATTTCGCATTCGCTGCCTTCTATCAGAAAATCGACGGCTTCATTTCGCGTTTTGCAGGTATCACTTATGACTGCCCCAATCTGCCCGCTGAATTTGGCGGTGGATGTGGTCCGGTGCCCCCGGCTTCGCCTGTTGGCACCCCAGGCGATCGGGTCAATGACGGCGGATTTGACTTCAATTATAATGGTGATGCAACGATCAAGGGCGTCGAGTTGACCCTTGATGCACACCCAACCACTTACTGGGACTTTTCGGTCAGCACCGCCTATGTGAAAGCGCGCTATGCCAATGATGCCAGGCTGCCATGTAACGACTATAACGGCGATGGAACACCAGATGCGGAAGGGACACCGGCAATCACCGGTCCTGGCAATGTGAGCTTCTGCAATATAGACCGCTTGTCAGATACGCCGAATTTCAGCCTGTCAGCCAACACCGAGCTGCGTTTACCGATGGATGGCTCTTTTACTCCCTTCGTGCGGGGATTGATAAACTATCGCCCAGGCGTTTATTCGCAGCTGAAGAACTATAGATATCAAAGTCGCACTATCCTGAACGTTTATGCGGGCGTCCGCAGCGACGACGGGAAGTGGGAACTGACAGGATTTGTCAAGAACCTGCTCAACCAGAAGCGGATTACCGATATTTCAGCAGGCATCGCGCAGACGGCGGCTGCTGACGACACCGCATTTGTCTCGGGCTATCGCACGATCAGTGCGACTGCCCCCCGTGAATTCGGCGCTTCACTTGCGTTCCGCTGGTGAGCTGATCAGAATTTACGATATCATAAAAATAAGTGGCCGTCACAGTATAGTGGCGGCCATTTTTTCAACCGTTAGCCAATGCATGGCTCACAGATTGCTCCAATCTATCCCTTATGGCCACTCAAGCACGGTCGTGGCCAGTGGCCTGTCGTAGCCTCCAACTGCACAGATCGGAAGATCAATTGGACTCCTACCCGCGAGACGTCTGTTATTTACTAGACAAGTCGGGTTAGATCATATATTACTTACTCCCCCAGAGGTTCTCCAATTAAGGGAGGATCATGAGGGTCGGCTGGAAGCCGGCCCTTTTTTTGATATCATCACCTCAGGTGGTGTTTAGGTAACCCAAGCGACGCGGGGAGAAGGACCGGTTTCGGCGTCGACGGATATTTCAGCCTCCGCGCCGGAACGGTCTGAGCTGGTCGGAGACCGCCGAAAGCGAGGGCGGCGATTTGATACTTCCCGACAGGTCGGCTTCTGAGCAGCGCCAGCGGGATAACGGACCGATCCTCAGACCGGTTGCTGATGTGAAGAGCATTTGCTGCTTCCTGCAACAGCCGCAGCATCAGCGGACAGCGACGGGGCGACTTCGTTCGTGCTTGTTGCACCGCAATGCATCAGATTTAAGAGCTAATACAAAGCCAACTTCTGATTGCATCTGGTTTCTGTTCGGAACTGGGTCATTAACCGGGAGCGAACGATCATATGCAGCGCCCGCGCCCTCATCGGGCGCTGGCGCTCAGATACTTAACCTCCGACATGATATCGAACCGATACACCGTACATCCTGGGCTCCCCATAAATGTAGGAATTAAAGCCGTTCTGATAGGAAAATGCTGAAGTGTCAAATCAGGTCAAACAAACTGCGAGGTTATCAGTGCCATTCCACATCTCGCTCTTTCCTCAGTCGGGAGGCCGCTACGATCGCTCGCCTCACGCCGTTCCATGACGGCTCACGTTCAGGCAAAGTTGCATGGCCGAAACGCTGCAGGGAATGACTGGAAGCACGTTATTCACGCGGTGACGATCGCCAGCCTGGCCGCAGTAGGAGAGACTTGAGCTGCCATGCCCTTGACCCTTCAGCGTCGACATCTTCTTATGCATAGCGCCGCGACGCTTGTGCTGGCGGCAATTCCGGTCGACCTGTCCGCAATCAGGATCAGTGAGGAGGCGGACAGGCGTTTTGTCAAAAGCTTGCTCCGGCGGATGACCATCGAGGAGAAGGCGGGGCAACTCTCGCTCTTTACGGCTCCTTTCGCCACGGAAGTCAATCCAGTCACCGGGCCGCCGCCGCGCGTCAAAGAGGTGCAGGCTATGGTTCGCGCAGGCGGGGCTATTGGTTTCTTCGGCTCGCACGATCCGGCTTTCCTTCGCTCGCTCCAAAAGATCGCAGTGGAGGAGTCGCGGCTGCGCATACCGTTGATCTTTGCGGGCGATGTCATCCACGGCCTGCGTACAATCTATCCCACACCCTTGGGCGAAGCTGCCAGTTTCGATCCGGACCTCTGCTATCGCACCGCGCGCGCTACCGCGCAGGAGGCCAGTGGATTCGGTCTGCACTGGTTCTTCGCACCGATGGTCGACGTGGCGCGGGATCAACGCTGGGGTCGGGTAACCGAGGGGGCAGGCGAAGATCCATGGTTGGTCTCTCGTCTTTCGCAGGCGCGGGTGCGCGGTTTCCAAGGGCCTGATCTCAAAGCCGAGGACGGGATGCTCGCATGCCCCAAGCATTTCGCGGCTTATGGCGCGGTCGAAGGCGGCATGGATTATAATAGCGTCGAAATTTCCGACGTAGCGCTGCATCAGGTCCATTTGCCCCCCTTCAAGGCGGCATTCGATGCAGGCGCCTTGTCGGTCATGTCCGCCTTCAACGACATTGGCGGCGTGCCCTCCACCGGCAATCGACACTTGTTGACTGATATTCTACGCGGTCAGTGGAAGTTTCCCGGGTTGGTGGTATCCGACTATGAGTCCGAAAAGGAATTGGTCGCGCACGGCTTTGCCGAGGAGGAGGAAGACGCCGTCATCAAGGCGCTGACCGCCGGGTGCGACGTGTCCATGCAGAGCGGTTTATACAACAAGCATATTCCTGCGCTTGTCCGATCCGGCCGCTTGCCAATCCGCATCGTCGATGAGGCGGTACGGCGCGTGCTGCGCGTGAAGCAGGCGCTGGGACTGTTCGAAAACCCCTATCGCTCGCTTTCACCCGACCGCCGTGCGCAGGTCGAGGGCACGCCCCCCATGGTCGCGCTGGCGCGGGAAGCGGCGCGAAAATCCATCGTGCTGCTGAAGAATGAGGGGGACCTTCTTCCCCTGCCGAAATCGGGCAAGTCCTTTGCTTTTATCGGCCCCTATGTGTCGGACACTGTCCACGCATTTGGTGCGTGGGCAGCTACGGGCGACAGCAGCAAAGTCGTGACGCTTGAGGAAAGTGTGCGCTCCACGCTGGGTGCAGACGCACGAATATCCTTTACGAGAGCGTGCACCCCGACACAGCCGATCGACGGCGGCATCGACGCCGCTATCGCGGCTGCGACCGCAGCCGACATTGCGGTCCTGTTCGTGGGCGAAAGCACGACGCGCAGCGGTGAGGCTGCGTCGACCGTGTCCATCACCATTCCGTCCCACCAGCAGGCACTAGTGGAAGCGGTGGTGGGAACGGGCAAGCCAACGGTCGTCCTGCTCAAACATGGTCGCGGCCTGGCGCTGACCGGCGAATGCCTGAACGCACAAGCCATAGTTGCGACCTGGTTCCTTGGTTCGCAAACCGGGCACGGCATTACCGACATCCTGTTCGGCGATCACGCGCCCCAAGGCCGATTGCCCGTCAGCTTCCCGCAGTCGGCCGGGCAACAACCTTATTATTACAATCATCGTCCGACCGGACGGCCCCAGACGAATCCATCGCAAAAATCTCACAAGGCGCGCTATCTGGAAGTGTCGAACGAGGCGTTGTTCCCCTTTGGTCATGGCCTGGGATATGCACCCATATCCTACGGGCCCACCCAATTGGATCGCGATACCGTCCACAAGGGCGAAACATTATTGGTGCGCGCCACCCTCACCAACAGCGGAAAGCGTACCCAGCGCGAAGTAGCGCAGCTCTATATTCATGATCGCGTCGCAAGCATCACGCAGCCGGTGCGCGTGCTGCGCAACATCCAGCATGTCGATATCGAGGCAGGGCAAAGTCATATGGTAGAGTTCGAGTTACGGTCGGAAGACCTGGCTCATATCCACGAAGATCTTGCCAACGAAGCCGATGCCGGATTGTTCGACATCTGGATTGCCCCTGACGCGACCCGCGGCATTTCAGCATCCGTGCGGCTGATATGATGGCTATGCCTGATCATCGCTCCGTCCCTTCAGCGGATAGACCTTGCCGGTCCGAAGGGCATAAATTCTTGAATTGATAATGGTGGACGTCTCGATCTGCATGAAAACCTTGGGAGGATAGTTTGGCACGTTTTTCGCAGATGAAGCTTGGGTCCTGCGCGCTTGCCCTCGCTTTGCTCTATTCTGGCGGAGTGTCCGCACAGGACATCGCAATCGATGCATTCCAGACCCCGCCTGCTGCCGCAAAGCCGCGCGTATGGTGGCACTGGAACAGCGGCCAGATCAGCAAGGCTGGCATTGATGCCGATCTATCCTGGATGCAGCGCATCGGACTGGGCGGGTATCAGGCGTTCGACGTCGATGTAGGCGCACCCCGCGTGATCGAAGCGCCGCTGAAATATATGAGCCCGGAGTGGAAGGACGCCTTCAAATACGCCGTGGATGGCAGCATCGCGCGAAAGCTGGACATCGGCGTGGCGGGGTCTCCCGGCTGGAGCGAAAGCGGCGGTCCCTGGGTCAAGCCCGAACAGGCCATGAAGAAATATGTCTGGAGCGAGACCCGGATCGAAGGCGGCAAGCGCTTCACCGGCAAGCTGGCGCAACCGCCCGGCACCGCCGGTCTGTTCCAGAACAACGCCAGTATCGACCCGCGCAACAGCATGTCATTTTATCGGGATGCCAGGGTGGTCGCGTTCCGGCTGCCTGCGCACTATGCCCTGCCGCGCCCGGTCGCCACGGCAAGCGGCGGCACTTTTCCTGTCGAGCAGATGATGGATGGCGATGTCGTCCGGACGACCGAATTGACCGCCGCGACTCCGGGTGGCGATTCTTGGGTGCAATATGATTATGGCCGACCGGTGACGGTCAGGGCCATCGCGATCGCGACTGGAGGCTATGCCTCCATGGGCGGCGCAGGCGGGGCCGGGCTCGGCCCGAACGTGCGGCTGGAAGCAAGCGACGACGGCCGCGTGTGGAAAATGGTGAGCAATCTGGAAAGCGCTGGCCCGCAGCGCACGACATCCGTGCTCGCAACCACGGCGCGGCTGTTCCGGATCGTGGTTCCACCGGCCGCGAGGCAAGAGGACAAAAAGGACGCCATCCTGAATGTGGGCGGGGGGCCTGGAGGTAAACTGCTGATTTCGGAACTCGTGCTCCAGGGTGCGCCGATGATCAACGCTTGGGAGAAGAAGGCGGGATTTGAGGTTTCGCACGATTATTACGCACTCGCCACGCCTGCCGGAGGAAGCGCGGTGCGTGCCGCCGATGTGGTGGACCTGACGAGCAATTTGCGGCCCGATGGATCGTTGGACTGGACCGCGCCGCGTGGGGAATGGGTCGTGCTGCGCTTTGGCTATTCGCTGACGGGGCAGCATAACGCCCCGGCTCAGGAAAGCGGCGCAGGATTGGAGGTAGACAAGCTGAACGGCGCGGACGTCTCCAGCTATATCACTCAATATCTGGATAAGTACCGCGACGCGAGCGGAGGTCGGCTGGGACCGTCCGGCGTCAGCAACATGATATTCGACAGTTGGGAAGCCGGAACGGCCAATTGGACGCCCGCCATGTTGGAGCAGTTCAAGCGGTTGCGCGGTTATGACGCAGTCTCCTATCTCCCTGCGCTGGCGGGCTATGTCGTGGACAGCGCGGAAAACAGCGATCGTTTCCTTTGGGATTTCCGTCGGACGCAACAGGAATTGCTGAAGACAGAACATTATGACCGGCTGAGCGCGGAGCTGCATAAGGTGGGCATGATCCGCTACGGCGAATCCCATGAGGGTTCACCCCATGTCATTGGGGATGGGATGGAAATGAAGGCGTCGGCCGACGTGCCGATGGCGGCGCTGTGGGTCAGGGGCGCGCCCGGTGAATTCCAGGCCCGTCCCTTCGCCGACATCCGGGAATCTGCTTCGGTTGCGCATATCTGGGGCCAGAATCTGGTGGCCGCGGAATCGCTCACAGCAGCCGGGGCGCCATGGTCCCTCTCGCCCCGTGTGCTGAAGCCCTATGCCGACCTGCTGATGCTGGCCGGGGTGAACCGTTTCATCCTGCATAGCAGCGTTCACCAACCGTTGATCGGCAAGGCGCCGGGCCTGGTGCTGGGGCCATTTGGCCATTGGTTCAACCGCAACGATACATGGGCTGAGCAGGCCGGACCTTGGATCAGCTATTTGGGCCGCGCTTCCCACCTGTTGCAGCAGGGGCAGGCCGTCAACGATATCGCCATTTTCTATGGCGAGGGCACGTCGATCGTCGCTCTGTTCGGTGATGAGCCTCCGGCCATCCCGAAAGGTCTGCAATATGATTATGTCAACGCCGATGCGCTGAAGAACCGCATAAGCGTCAAGGACGGTCGCCTGGTGACGGAAAACGGCATGTCATGGCGGCTGCTCTACATGAGCGGGCAGGTGCAGTGGGTGACGTTGCCCACGCTGGAACGGTTGCGCGATCTGGTGCGGGGGGGCGCGGTGCTGGTGGGCGAGCGCCCGCTTGGCTCCCCCAGCTTGAGCGACGATCCGGCCAAGGTTCGGACCGTCATCGCTGAACTCTGGCCGTCATCGACGGGCGTGGCCAGGATCGGCGCAGGCAGGGTCTATGCAGCCAAATTGCCAGACACCGCTTTGGCCGGGGAGAAGATCGCGGCCGATTTCGAGCTGATCCAGGGGGCAGATGCGGACATCCGCTTCCTTCATCGTCATGTGGGCGATTCCGACATCTACTTCGTCGCCAATCGCAAGGATCGTGCGCAGACGGTGAAGGGGTCATTCCGCACGGCAGGCAAGGCGCCGGAACTATGGGACCCCGTCACGGGCAAGGCGAGCCCGGCCAGCTACCGAACAGAAAATGGCCGCACGATCGTCGACATTCCCTTCGATCCATTCGGCGCGACCTTCGTCGTCTTCCAGAAAGAGGGACCAGAAGCCCGCGCGGTCCCAGCCGTTACATCCGAGCAGTTGGCCGATATGTCGGATGGTTGGTCGGTCGCTTTCCAGCCGGGACGGGGCGCACCGGCCAAACTGGCGCTGGGGAAGTTGCGGGACCTCAGCAAGGAATCCGACCCAGGCGTTCGCTATTTTTCCGGCACGGCCAGCTATACGAGAAGTATGAACATTCCCGAATCCTGGCTGAACGGCGCGCGCTCCATCAAGCTGGATCTTGGCCAGGTGGAAGTCATTGCAGAAGTGATGGTCAACGGCCGGTCGGCGGGGATCGCATGGACGAAGCCCTACCAACTCGATATCTTACCCCTGCTGAAGCAAGGCAGGAACAAGATAGAGGTTCGGACCAGCAATTTGTGGGTGAACCGGGTGGTAGGCGACCGTCAGCCCGGCGTGACCAAGCGGATCAGCTTCACTGCAGAAGATGCGCCCAGCTTAGGGTTTAAGCAGCCGGTGACGGTGTTCGATACGATCGGTGCCGGGGGCAAGGCATTCGGCGCCACCCCATATGACGCTGATACTCCGTTGCCATCGTCAGGCCTGATCGGCCCGGTACGCCTGATCCGGGAAAACATCGCTGATGGAAGCTGATGTGACTTCGGTTTCTCCTCCGAATTCGGTTAGCTTCCGGCTCCTTGGGAGGACGGAGGACGACGGAGATTATCTCGTTATGGAACGGTTGCGATATATTATTTTCAACCCTCCGGCACGTGTATTCGCATAGCTTGGCGGCGTGTTTGTCAGCGGTTCAGCGCCCTCGGCTTGACCTCACCGCAAGCACTGCGCCAGCCACTACAGTCGCTGCGGCGGCGGCGCGCCATCCGGGCAGATGCTTGTCGGAGACGCTCGTGCTTGGATCTTCTCCCTTTCGCATGCCTGGCAACCGCTCAACTAGGTTAGAAGCGAAGGCGAGTGCGGAACTCAACGCCCTGAGCGGTTCGGTCGCGGGACCCGCGCCGCGATGGAGAAGCGCGTCGATGCCATCGCGACTGCGGTCCAGCAGCGAGAGTGGCAGGGCGGCCAGGACATTGCCTGGTGGGCGGCGGGAAACGATCGGATGCGCTCGGGTCGGAGCGATGCGTCGCACTGCTTCCCAAGCCCAGCCGAGCCGGCGTAGTTGCGCAGGCGAGACCGCGTCCTGCAATCTTGGAAGGAGCCGATCCTCTTCATCCCGCACATCCTGCCGCAGCAATGCGACGATCCGCTCGAGCAGCTGCGCGCGATCGGAAGAATCCGGCGCTGTTCCATCCAGCTCTGCAACAAGCTCATTGATCTGCTGATGTTCCTGCTCCACCCTCAGTGTCAGCAGCTCTCCATCGGGCAGCACCCGTCTTAGTGTTGGCCACAGCACAGCCTCCTCGGCGAATGCGTGCGGGAAAACGAGGCGATAGACACGCATCAATAAAGGTGCCTGCTGATCGGCTGGCGCGGCGCCAAGCCGGTTGAGCAGCCTGTCCAACCGCTCATGGTCGCGCTTCTGTCGACTAAGGACGCTTGCCGCGCCGCTCATATCCTGCTCGGTCTGTTGGGCAAGGGACTTCATCTTGGTTCCTCAAGGTCGGCGATGATGGTGTGAGACGAACCAGAGTCATTCCCTTCGGTTGCCTGTTCTCTTCCGCATTCCGCACCATCGCCAGCCTGGATCAGTCCATCTTCACGCATGATGGTCGGCGCGATTTGCTGACCGGTTCAATGCTCTTCGTCGTGAGCGGAAGGCGTGCTGGCGCGCCGGGAGTTAGGCGCCCAGAGAGCATGGAACTTGGACCAGCTTGCAGCGCTGGAGCCATTCAACACCCGCAAAAAAGGAGCAGTTGATGAGCAACGATCACAGCATCTCTACCCTCAACAGTTTGATCAAGACCACGCTCGACAGCGTGAAGGGCTTCAGAGATGCGGCGGAGGATGCGTCCAACACCCAATATGCGACAACCTTCGCCGAGTTTGCGCAGGAACGGAGTCAGGTTGCCAGCAGCCTCCAGGCCGAAGTGCGCAGGCTAGGCGGAAATCCGGAAGATGAAAGCAGCTTGCTCGCAGCGGCCCACCGCAGCTTTATGGACCTCAAGCAGGCGATCACCGGCAAGGATGACAAGGCGGTTGTCGAGGAGGTCGAACGCGGCGAAGATTATATCAAGGGCAAGTTCGAGGCGGCACTGTCCGACAATGATCTGGATGCGTCGTCGCGTTCGGTCGTTGAACAGGCATATCAGTCGGTTCGCGCCGGTCATGATCGGGCAAGCGCGCTCAAGCACAGCCTGGCTTGAGGGCATCGGGGCCGCTCCGGCTGGAGCGGCTAACCGCCTTTTGCCTTGTGATGAAGAACTGGGATCAGCCGCCGCCGATGCCCTCGATGACCTTCCCTGTCCCCTCGCAGCCGGGGCATGGCTGGCCATTCAGTCTGCCGTCACCGCCACAGGTTGGACAGAGATTTTCGCCAGTGCCTTCAGTTCCAGCCGGAGCCTCGTCACCCGGCTTCATCCGTTCATCATCATTCGTTGGCATCGCATTTCTCCTTGCTTGATCCGGCCGGCCTTGTGATGGCTGCGTGATCAGCCGGGCGCCGCGCTGATAGGTGAAATAGCGCCAGAGCCATTGGATGCTGACCAACAGCCGCTTTTCGAAGCCAACCAGCAGATAGACATGGACAATGGCCCAGAGCAACCAGGCAACCCGCCCCTTCAGGCGGCGCTTGCCGAAATCGAAAATTGCGGCATTGCGGCCGATGATCGCAGTGTTGCCACGATCGTGAAAGCGGAAGGGGGGGAGTGACGGCCGGCCGGTGTATTCGCGCGCGAGCGATTGGCCCAGATGGCGGCCCTGTTGCTGCGCCACCTGCGCCAGTGCGGGGAGCGGCTGACTTGTTTCCGGGTCATCTAACGCGGCGCTGTCGCCCAGCACATGAATGTCAGGATGGCCGGGCACGGAAAAGTCCCCGGCGACCCGCACCCGGCCGCTACGGTCGCATTCGGCCCGCAACCAGGACGCCACCGGCGACGCCTTGATCCCGGCCGCCCATATGATTGTGCTCGCCCGCAGCTTTTGTCCGGCGATGACGAGCGTATCGTCATCAATGCTCTCGAGCGCCTGGCCCAACATGACTTCTACCCCGATCGCTTCCAGCCGCCGCCGGGCGTAGGCGCTCAGCTCCTCCGGAAAGCTCGTCAGGATCTGCTTGCCCGCCTCCACGAGCAGGATGCGCACCGCGCCGGGATCGATATGCCGGAAGTCGCGGGCAAGCGTGTAATGCGCAAGCTCCGCTATTGCTCCTGCCATTTCAACGCCCGTTGGTCCCGCACCGACAATGACGATGGTCATCAGTTCTGCCCGTCGCGTCGGATCGGCTTCCCGCTCTGCCAACTCGAAACCGCGCAGAATGCGGCTGCGAAGAAGGCGAGCATCCTCGATGCTGCGCAAGCCCGGCGCCAGCGCTTCCCACTCCGGATGCGCAAAATAATTATACTGGCTGCCGGTTGCGATCACCAGCCTGTCGAAGTGCAGCGATGACCCGTCCGCGAGCGACAGGCGGCGCGATCGTGGATCGACGCCTACGGCTTCGCCAAGCACAACCTCTATATTGTCGTGGCGGCGCAGGATGCGCCGGATGGGCTGCGCTATATCGGCAGGCGAGAGCGCGGCCGTCGCCACCTGATAGAGCAAGGGCACGAAAAGATGATAGTTGTTGCGGTCGACCAGGGTTACGCGGACCGGTTCACCGCCGAGTTCGCGCGCGCAGGCGAGACCGGCGAAACCACCGCCGAGGATGACTATGTGCGGACGCCGGCTTATGCCGAATCCTGCTGAGGCGTGGCCATCCGCGTTCAACAGCACCTCCTCTTGAGAGTGGAGAAGGATGGTCCGTGTCACCAACTCGATTTGATCACGCCTGGCAGTTGCCCTCTCGTGGCAAGATGCCTCAGCATCACCCGAGCCAGTCTGAATTTCCGGTAATAGGCGCGCGGCCGCCCCGTCAGTTCGCACCGGTTCCTGATCCGCGTAGGATTGCCGTTACGAGGGATTTCCGCCATTTTCAGCCGTGCGATCAAGCGCTCTTCCGGGCTGAGACTTTCATCATCCGCCGCCGCCTTCAGCTTCGCATATCTTGGCGCATATTTCTTGGCGAGCTTGCGGCGACGTTCGTTCTTATTCACTGCGCTCTTTTTGGCCATCTAGCTTCCTCCCTTATTCGATTTTAATCGCTCGCGTCGGAAAGCGCTGGCATGCTCACCTTGTGCTGGTTCATCCTCTTCTACCATCAGCAGCGTTATTATCCTGTGCGCATAATGCGCAGCTAACGTCCGGTATATAGTTGCAGCAGTCCGCGACCCTGCCTCGCGCGCACTGAGGTCTTCTTTCTGGAGGCGCTTTCTATAATATTCTACGTCATTCATGGGGCGATCCTGGGCACTTCGGCAGCGATAACATCACCGATGGAGCAGTGAATTCACAACGGTTAAGTCGAAAGTCCTTTTGGATGACGAACCAACCTAGGTGAATGAATGCTGATATTGGTTTTGGCGCGCATGTTGACGCAAGTGTTCCGATTTTCCGGAAGAACAATCATCCCGAGACTGATCCGCCGGTTCTGCTTACCTGAGTTAGAGTGTTCGGGATTTTGGCGGAACTCGGTAGCACGGCCAATGTTCAGGGCGGAGCATCCGTTTGGGAGCAATTCTATGAGCTTTAATCCTTTGGCCGAGCGTGGCATTCCGCTCGAACAACAATTCCGCAGCTGGTCTGAACTCAACATCGAACCCTATGACACGCGCGCCGTGCATCCTTATACACGCTGTCGCGTGATTGCGATGAACGGGATAGAAGTTGAGGCCATCATCAACTCCCATCAGATGGCGCGCCGGACGATGGATATTGGCCTTAAGCAAGTCGCCGCTGTGGTCAGGCGAGTCGAACAGCAGCAGCAAAAAGTCGTGAACTGGCTGATCCCTGGCGATGAGAGCACAATCGCGAACACCATCGGCTACGAGCAGGTCGCGGTGGATCTGACGGCGTGGCTGGCGCGGCACGAGCCCGATCCATACCTCAAGAAGGTCTATGAATTCGCGCTACTGGAGGATTTCGATCATCTCTACAGATACGCCAACCTCATGGATCTGATGGGGGAAGGCAGAAAGGCGGAGGAGATCACGCAGGACCTGACCGAGATGCTGCCCGGGCGGCCGACGATCTTTCAGCATCGGCACCCGCATGATGAGTTGCGGCGGCCCATGACGATCCATGCCGCGGATATTCAGTCGATCATGAACGGCATCACTATCGTTGCCGCTGAGCAGCAGACGATGAACTATTATATGAATGTGGGGAACCGCCCCGTCGATCCTCTTGCGCGCGCACTCTATCTGGAGATCGCCCAGATCGAGGAGCAGCATGTATCCCACTATGAATCGATACTCGATCCATCGATGACTTGGCTGACCAACTGGGTGCTGCACGAATATAATGAGTGCTGGATGTACTGGTCGTGGATGTCCACGGAAACGGACGCACGACTGAAGGCGATCTGGGAACTGCATCTGGGCATGGAGATCGAGCATCTGCGCATTGCGTGCGAACAGATGAAGGAGATTGAAAAGGTCGATCCCGCCGATTTCCTGCCCGCGAATGGCATGCCCGCGCCGCTGACCTTCGAACCCAACAAGGAATATCTGCGCGACGTGCTTGACCGCACCATCAGCTGGACCAGCTATGATGCGCAATTTGTCGATATCAAGACGCTTGGTCCCGATCATCGCTATTTCGAATATCAGCGTAAGGTCAATGCAGGCGGATCGCCCACGGAAATCGTCATCGACCGGCACCGCGAGGAATTCGGCCATGAATATCGGTTGGAACCCGATGGTCCTCACCCGATCGAGTCGCTCCGTGAACGGGGCCCCCATGACCAGTTCGCCTATTGGGAAGCCGTGCGCTCCCATGTTCCCGAAGGAGTGGAATGATGAGCAACGAACAGGAAGCAGGCGGCCTGAAGCAGGTCGTCAACAAGGTGACGGATGCGGTCGGGGGCATGGTGGGGCAGGCAAGTGCAGCCAGCACGAGGACGGCTGACCAGTTTGTCGAAAATGCCGCCATCGGGGATCGCTACGAGATCCGCGCGGGGATGATCGCGCTGCAGCGAGCCCAACGCGATGACGTGCGGCTGGCAGCCCGCCAGATGATCATCGATCACACGACAAGCACGCATCAGCTTCAGGCCGCGCTGGAGATGAGCGAGACCGCAGGCGTGACTGCGCCCCCACTTGAGCTGGACAACCGCCGTCAAGGGATGATCCAGCACCTGATGGAGGCCTCAGACGATGGGTTCGACAAGCAATATCTGGATCAGCAGGTGCTTGCCCATGAGGAAACCGTGACCTTGATGCGCAACTTCGCCGGGGGTGGCGACAATTCGCAGTTGCGCTCATTCGCGCTTTCCACCGCTCCAGTCGTCGAACGGCATCTGGAGCATATGAAGCATTTGCGCGAACTTGCCTGATGCGAGCCGCAGGAGACGCGGATGACCGATCGAAGGACTGACCTGCCCTCGCTTGCTCCTCCGGGAATCATGCTTGGCATTGGCCTCGGAGGATTTTTCGACGGGATAGTCCTGCACCAGATTTTTCAGACACATGCCATGCTGTCAGCGGTCATTCCCATGGACAGCATGATGAACATGAAAGCCAATATGCTCGCCGATGGCCTTTTCCACGCGCTTATGTGGATGGCGACGCTGATCGGGGTGGCGTTGCTCTGGCGGGCACTAAATGGCAGGCGGGGCGCCAGCGCACCGGGCTGGCGACTGATCGGCTACATGCTCGCAGGATGGGGATGGTTCAACCTTATCGAAGGATTGATCGACCACCATCTGCTGGATTTGCACCATGTCATTGAAGCGCTTGGCGTGTCGATTTGGGACTGGCTGTTCCTTGCCTCGGGCATCGTCCTCATTCTTGCCGGCCAGGCCATTGCGAGGAAGTCCAGCCAAATCACTTGACGCACAAAGCGTGCTCTTCAGCCCTTTGCCTCCTGCACGGCGCGTATTGCCCTGCCCACGTTGAGCCGCCCCCTGCCAGTCAGGTGATCAGGGCCGCGCTCGGCAAGATCATCTGCGCTTTGCAGCAGCATTGAGGCAGCCTGCGGCCCGGACAAATGCGGAGCCCGGCTAAGCAGGAGCGCGATGGCGCCTGCGGTGTAAGCGACCGAATAGGACGTCCCCGAGACGAGGCTGCAGGATCGGTCGCCACAATCGACAACAACATATTCACCCGGAGCGACGACATAGCGGCTGCGTGTTGCGCCTGCCTTGTTCGACCAGGGCGCCATCCTGCCCTGGAGGGTTGCTGCGCCCGACACCAGCATCGATGAAGCGAAACGCGGGTCGGTGGCATAGCGGGCGGGCCAGACGGGCTGGTCGTCTCCGTCATTTCCAGCCGCAGCGACGATGACGACGCCGCGTTTCGCAGCGCGCTCCAGCGCCGGTTCTATGGCCTGGATTGCCCGCCTGGACGCCATCGGCATGCCGATAACGCTTGCCCCATGATCCAGCGCATAGTCGATCGCCTTGGCCAGAAGCGGCGGGTCAAATGCGCAGGTGCGAAGGCAAGAGCCGTCACGATCGGCACGAATGGACAACAGCGTCGCTTCATAAGCAATGCCGAATGTTCCCGCGCCATCGACGCGGGCAGCCAGCAGGGAAGCCGTCTGCTCACCATGCCGCCGGTCGCCCGTGTCGAACCGCCGGTTGGGCACCAGGTCGATCGAATGAGGAGAGAGGTCGCTGAACAACCCTGCGGCGTCCGGGCCAACGCCCGTATCGATCATCGCGACGACTATGCCTTTTCCGGTCGCGCCCTTGCGGTAGACGCCGGTCGCGCGGCTTGCCTTCACGCCCCAGCTCAGACGATATTCGGCACTACCCAGTTTCGGGCGCGGCGGCGTGCCGGAGGCGGCCGGCGCAAGGGTTGGAGTGGAGATCAGGATCATCATGAGCGCGGACTGCGCGGCAATGCGCGCCGAGCGCCGAAGCGAACGGGTCAATGTATGTGCTCCTGGAAGTGCCGGCAGTTTCGGTGAGCAGGATGTAGGAACGCCAGGCTGTACCGAAAAGGGGTGACGAGCAGCATCGCAGCGTGGAACGCCGCACCCTGCGAGCGGTTTTGGGATGCTACAGCGCAGGAGATCTTGTGGCACCCGTCATTTACCATCAGAACCCAGGCATGGCTCCGGACAGCCTGCGGTGAACGACCGTTCCTATGATGTCGCGCTCGTCCTCAGCGGCGGGAATGCGCTCGGCGCATATCAGGCTGGAGCCTATGAGGCGCTGCATGAGCAGGGGCTTGAGCCTTCGTGGATTGCTGGTGCGTCTGCGGGCGCGGTAAATGCGGCGGTGATTTGCGGCAACGAGGCGTCCGACCGGATCAGCCGACTGCGTGAGCTGTGGAAATGTCGCGGAGACGCCGAACCGGTTGACCTGCCTGCAATCTTTGAGACGGTGAGGCGTAGCTGGTCGACCGCATTGACGCTGGCCGGCGGACATCCCGGGCTTTTCGTGCCCCGCCATATCTACGGCCCCTGGTTTAACCCTCTGAACAATGACGAGCCTGCGAGCCTCTACGATCTGCGTCCACTCGCCGACACGCTGCGGCGGCTGGTGAATTTTGATAGGCTCAATCAAGGTTCTCCGCGCTTGTCAGTCACAGCTGTGGATATTCAGACCGGCGAAGATGTCGCATTCGACACAAGCAGCTGTTGGATCGGCTGCGACGAAATTCGCGCGAGCGCCGCGCTTATTCCACTGTTCCCGCCGGTCGCAATCGGCGAGCGGCTGCTGGGAGACGCGGGCATTTCAATCAACCTGCCTCTCGATATCATCCTGTCCGAAAAGCGGTCCCGCCCGCTGCTTTGCATCGCCGTGGATCTGCTGCCGCTGTCTGGAGGTCGTCCTCGCACGCTGGGCGACAGTGCAAAGCGGAGCCAGGACCTCATGTTCGCAACGCAAAGCCGCCGCGCGTTGGCCGCCTGGCAGGCGGTCTTTGATGCCCAAGGTGAGAAAGCAGCGCCCGTAACGGTGCTGCGCCTCGCCTATGCGGATCAGGCGAAGGAGGTGGCGGGCAAGGCATTCGACTTCTCGAGCCAATCTGCCGAAGCGCGCTGGCGCGCTGGTTATGATGCTATGAGGAGCATGTTGGCTGCTCTTGAACGGGGTGAAATAGCGACGAGAGATCCAGGCTTGTCGGTTTACCAGTCCGATCCTCGCAGTCTGCACGGGATTGAGCGTGTTCGTTTCTCCATGCGGCCTGAGCTGGGATAAAATTGAAAGCGGTCTCCGGTGCAGCTGAGGAAGCGCGCGGTCGGAAGTAGGTCATCGTCCAAACGTTAGATAAGATGCCGACCTGCCTCGGCTTAACCTGCGTTGCGTGCGGCGGAAGGGGCTGACCGGCAGCGAATGGCGAGTTCGGGCGCTGAGGATGGACAAGCGGCCGGTCCGCACCTGAGCAGCAAAATTTTGCTCCTGGGCGGCTGGAACGG
>NZ_CAJHOG010000018.1:0-23197 GCF_905120495.1 Sphingobium sp. S6
GCGATGATGTTGCGCTGGATTTGGTCTGTGCCTGCGTAGATGGTGTCGGATCGTGCCATGAGGTACATGGTTGTGAGGCTGTCGAACCGTTCTTCGTTGATGCCTGTTTCGCCATGTTGTCCCATGACCTCCATGGCGAGTTCGCCGAGCGCCTTGTGCCATTGGGACCAGTAGAGCTTGTAGGTATAGGCCGCGCCGGTGAGGTCAGGGTTGTTTTCGCCGCCTGAGAGCATGCGCAAGGCGTTGTAGCGCATGATCTTGAGCCCGGCATGGGCCTTGGCGATCTTCTGGCGGGTGAGCGGGTCTTGTGCCGATCCATTGGCCTTGGCGATGGCGATGATGTCGTCGAGTTCGTTCCTGAACTGCATCTGCTGGGCGAGGGTGGATACGCCGCGTTCAAAGCCGAGGAGCGCCATGGCGACCTTCCAGCCTTCGCCTTCTGCGCCGATGCGGTCGATGGCGAGCGCTTCTGCGCCATCGAAGAACACCTCGGCGAACTCGGCCTCGCCGGTCATCTGGCGGATCGGGCGGGCATCGACCCCGGGCTGGTCCATGGGGACCATGAGGAACGAGAGGCCCTTGTTGCCGACGCTGCCTGGCTCTGTGCGGGCAACGACGAAGCACCAGTCGGCGATCGTGCCCATCGAGGTCCAGATCTTCTGGCCGTCGATGATGTACTTGTCACCCTCCAGGCGCGCCCTGGTCTTCACATTGGCAAGGTCGGAGCCTGCGCCGGGCTCGGAATAGCCCTGGCACCAGATCGCCTTGCCGGTGGCGATGTCGGGGAGGAACCTTGCCTTCTGCTCTTCGGTTCCGAGCGCGATCAGCGTCGGCCCGAGCAGTTCGACCCCAAGGTGCCCGGCGCGGGGCGGACCCTTGGCCCGGGCATATTCCTCGGCGAAGATGATCTGCTGCGCGATCGAGGCGCCCCGCCCGCCCCATTGCTCGGGCCAGCCAATGACGCTCCAGCGCGCCTCGCCCAGCGCTGCTTCCCAGGCGCGGCGCTCCTCGACATTGTCGACCTGGTTGGTCTGGCCGCGAATGGCCTTGAACGGGCCGGAGAGCTGCTCATTGAGCCAGCTGGCGGCCTCCTCGCGGAAGGCCTTGAGTTCAGGGGCGAAGGCAAGCTGCATGGATCAGGCGACCTCGAACAGACCGGCCGCGCCCATGCCGCCAGCGACGCACATGGAGACGACCACATATTTGACGCCGCGGCGCTTGCCTTCGATGAGGGCATGACCAACGAGGCGCGAGCCGGTCATGGCGAAGGGATGGCCGATGGCGATGCCCCCGCCATTGACGTTGAGCTTTTCAGGATCGATGCCGAGCGTGCGCTGGCAGTAGATCGCCTGGTTGGCAAAGGCTTCGTTGAGTTCCCACAGGCCAATGTCGTCGATCTTGAGGCCGGTGCGCTCAAGCAGCTTGGGGATGGCGAACACAGGACCGATGCCCATCTCGTCCGCACCGCAGCCTGCGACCTGAAAACCGCGGTAGATGCCGAGGATAGGGAGGTTTTCCTTCTGCGCGGTGGCAAGGTCCATGACCACCTGGGCCGAGGCGCCGTCGGAGAGCTGGCTGGCATTGCCGGCGGTGACATGCTTGCCTTCCTTGATGACCGTGCCGTTCTTGAACACGGGCTTCAGTTCAGCGAGCTTCTCATAGGTGGTGCCTGCGCGGATGCCCTCGTCCTTGGTGAGCGTCAGCTCTTCCTTGCCGGTCTCATTGCCTTCCTTGTCGAACAGGGCCTTGGTGACCGTGATGGGGACGATCTCGTCGTCGAACTTGCCCGCTTCCTGGGCAGCGGCGGCGCGCTGCTGCGACTGGGCGGCAAAGCGGTCCTGGTCCTCGCGGCTGATGCCATAGCGTTCCGCGACGATCTCGGCGGTCTCGATCATCACCATATAGGCGTTGGGATCGCGCGCCTTGATGAACTCGGAGCGGTTGCGGAAGGCGGGATAATGCTTGTCGATGGTGAGCGAGACATTTTCCACCCCGCCCGAGACGGCGCAGTCGATCTCGTTGGCGATGATGCCGCGCGCCGCGAACGCCAGCGCGTTGAGGCCCGAGGAGCATTTGCGGTCCATCGAGAAGCCGCTGGTGGTGTCAGGGAGGACCGATCCGTGGACGGTGAGGCGCCCGACATTGTAGCTCTGGGTGTTCCACTGGTTGGCGACGCCGAGATAGACATCGTCGACGCGGGCGGGATCGATGCCTGCGCGGGCGATGGCGGCGTCGACCACATGGGAGGACATGAACGGCGCTTCGGTGTCGTTGAACGCGCCGCGATAGGCTTTGCCGACGCCCGTGCGGGCGGTCGAGATGATGGCTGCTTCACGCATTGAACAAATTCCTTGGATTAAAAGCCGTGCATGTTGTTGGGGCCCCAGAAGGCGCGCATTTCGACGACCTCGTTCGCCTTGTTGAAGCGGAAGGTGTCGATGACGTCGATGCGCTTGGCCCCGCCATCATAATTGAGGTTCACCGAGAAGGGAAAGACCGCATAGTCGCCAGCGACCCGGACCGGGCCTTCGAGCTTCAGCTTCGCGCCGGTCTTCATCGATTCAGCGTAGAAGGCGCGGATTGCTTCGCGGCCCTTGTGGATGGGCGAGCCGATCGGGTCTTCGACCGTGGCGTCGGCGGCATAGAGGGCGGCGACCTGGTCGGCGCTGCCTGCTTCGAACGCGGCGACATAGGCGTTGACGGCGGCTTCCATCTTGATGGGATCGGGCATGGTCTTGGCTCCAACGGGACTGGTGGCGAGCAGGCTCAATGTGAGGGCGATGATGGCACGGGCCAAGGCCGCTATTCCGGAAAATAGCGGTTGATGGTGTCGACCACGCAGGCCGGTTTATCCTTACCTTCGATTTCGACGGTGACGCGGATCACCGCCTGGATGGCGCCGCCTTTGACCTCTTCGGCCGAGACGATCTCGCCGGTGCCGCGAATGCGCGAGCCGACCAGGACGGGATTGAGGAAGCGGGTCTTGTCCATGCCGACATTGACCCCTGCGGAAAAGCGCCGGACCTCGACGATCTGCGGCATGAACAGGTTGACGAGGGAGAGGGTCAAATAACCATGCGCGATGGTCGCGCCGAACGGGCCGTCTTTCGCGCGGACCGGATCGACATGGATCCACTGATGGTCGCCGGTGCAGTCGGCAAAGGCGTCGATGCGCGACTGTTCGATCGTCAGCCAGTCGGAGGTGTCGAGGCGGGTGCCCTCCTTGCCGAGGAGATCGCGCGGATTTTCAAAGATGGTTGCCATCTGCCTTACGCCCGCTGGCTCGAGACCGCGACGATTTCGCCGGTCATGTAGGAGGAGAGATCAGAGGCGAGGAACATCATGACATTGGCGATTTCCCAGACCTCGGCGGGGCGCTTGAAGGCTTCCTTCTCGACCAGCTTGTCCAAGGCTTCCTGGGTCGTCACCTTGGCGAGGAAGGGGTGCATGGCGAGGGAGGGCGAGACCGCATTGATGCGCACGCCATGTTCGGCCGCCTCGATCGCGGCGCAGCGGGTGAAGGCCATGACCCCTGCTTTTGCGGCGGCATAATGGGCCTGGCCCTTTTGCGCGCGCCAGCCAAGGACCGAGGCATTGTTGACCATGACGCCCGACTTGGCGGCGTACATGGAGGGGAGGAATGCGCGGGTCATGCGGAAGAGCGAGGTCAGCGTCACGTCGAACACGCGGGCCCACTGCTCGTCGGTCATGTCGACGATATCGGCCTCGCCGCCAAGCCCTGCATTGTTGATGAGGACATCGACCCGGCCCAGCGCGGCCAGGGAGGCGTCGCGCAGGGCCTGCACGGCCTCTTCGCTGGTGACGTCGCAGACGAACACAGCGGGCCGCTCGCAGCCGACTTCCTGCGCGATGCGGTCGGCCGCTTCATTGAGGCGGCGTTCATGGAAGTCGCTGATGAGGAGCTTTGCGCCCTCTTCGGCGGCGCGCTTGGCGGCGGCAAAGCCGATGCCGGTGCCGGCCGCCGCGGTCACGACCACGGTCTTGCCTTTGAGCATCCCCAAAGGCGTCGGATAGGGCGGCACGGGCGAGGTCGGGGTCATGCGGGGTCCTTCATGGTTGCTGCGGTCTTTGCCGTCAGATGATCGTCTGTGACAAGTATGATCTTGCCGCGCACATGGCCCTCGCGCACGCGCGCCATGGCGGCGGCGGCCTCGCTTGAAGAGAGGGTTTCAAGCGGCGGGGGCGTCATGCGCCCTTGCGCGGTGGCGGCGACGAGCGCGGCGAGATGGGCAGGCGCGCTTTCGTAACTGGCCGAGGCACGGGTGGCGGCTATGCCCTTGGCGGCGAAGCGCTCCGCATCGGGCAGCGCCTCGTGCGGCAGCATGGTTTCGATCGCGACATAGCGGCCGCCCGGACGGATGAGCGCGGCAGGATCGGCGATGCTGCCCTGGCCGACGGTGTCGAGGAGGAGGTCGACCCCTTCGGGCGCCCATTGAGCGACCTTGTGCGCCACATTTTCATGGCGGTAATCGATCGGGCAGTGGACGCCGAGGCTGGCGAGCAGGTCCTGGTTGACGGGGCCTGCGGTCGCGGCGATCTGGGCGCCAAGCTCCCGCGCGATCTGGATCGCCCAGAGGCCGGTGCCGCCCGATCCGCCATTGACGAGCACGCGCTCGCCGGGCGCCAGCTTGCCCTGGACAAGCAGGGCTTCGCGCGCGGAGATGCCGGGCACCGGGATGGTGGCGGCCTTGGCAAAAGAGAGGCTTTCGGGCAGGACGACCGCTTGGCCAGCCAGGCAGATGGCATAGTCGCCCCAGGTCCCGCCGCGCCCCAGCGGCAGGCTGGAGAGGAAGGCGACGCGCTCGCCCACTTGCAGCGCGCTCACCCCTTCGCCGAGCGCCACGACCGTGCCGGTGCCGTCAAAGCCGGGCACCAGCGGCAGGAAGCTGTCGGGCAGGAAGGGGAGGAAGCCCGCGCAGGCTTTCCAGTCGGCGGGGTTGACCCCCACCGCCGCGATCCGGATCAGCGCTTCGCCCGGGCCGGGCACGGGGACGGGCAGGTCGCGGGCGCGGATCGCCTGCGGCCCTGTAAAGCCGTCCATCGCCATGGCCTGCATGGTGGAGGGGAGGGCGGGCGCGCCCGTCATGCGGCGATCTTGTCTCCATCGATCAGCAGGGCAGCGAGCGCTTCGCGATGCTGTTCGGGCGTGCCGAGCCAGCTCGCGCAAGCTCGGGCGCGCTTGAAATAGAGATGGGCGTGATGTTCCCAGGTAAAGCCGATGCCGCCATGGAGCTGGATGGCATCGCCCGTGACCGAGCAATAGGCGTCCGACACATAGGCGCGTGCGGCATGGGCGGCTTCGGCCAGCTCTTCGCCGTTCTCATCGATTGCGGCGGCGGCATAATAAGCGGCCGAGCGTGAGGCTTCGACCAGCAGCATCATATCGGCGAGCATATGCTTGTAGGCCTGGAAGGAGCCGATGAGGCGGCCGAACTGGACGCGTTGCTTGGCATAGTCGACCGTGGCGTCGAGGCTGTATTGCATGCCGCCGGTCTGTTCAGCCGCGAGCAGGCCAGCGCCGATGGTCAGCGTGCGGTCGATCGCGGCTTTCGCGCTGCCGGGCGCGCCCAGGATCATGTCCGGGGTGACGGCGCAGTCGAAGGTCAGGGTTGCAAAGCGGCGGGTGCGGTCGAGCGCGGGCAGCGCCTCGATGGCAAGGCCCGGCGTGTTCGCTTCGAGGACGACCAGGCTGTCGTCGGCGGTGGCGACGATGATGAGCTGCGCGACATGGCCGAAGGTCACGAACTTGGCCTGGCCGGTCAAGCGGCCGTTCGACAGGGTGGGACGGCTTGCGGTTCCTGCAAAACAGGCGCGCGTGCCCGAGGCGAGACGGGGCAGCAGCGCCGCCTTCTGTTCCTCGCTGCCTGCCGCGAGTATGGCTTGCACGGCGAGCACGGCGGTTTCGAAGAAGGGAACGGGCGCAAGGACGCGGCCGGTTTCTTCCAGGACCAGCGCCATTTCGACCGCGCCCAGGCCAAGGCCGCCTTGGCCTTCCGGAATCATGAGCCCGGCAAAGCCCATTTCGCCAAGGCTGTTCCACAGGCTTTCATCAAAGCCTGTGGTGCCTTCGACGGCGGCGCGGATGACGTCCGGGTTGGCGGCGTCGGTCAGGAAGTCGCGGGCGGCTTCCTGGATCGCGCGCTGATCGTCGCTGAGCGCGAAATCCATCAGGCGGCTCCGTAAACCGGCTTGGCGGGCTCGCGGGTCTCAAGAAGCTTGCGCACGATGCCGTCCATTTCTTGTGGCTCGAGGCGCGCGCCCTTGTCGAAGGCGGGGCTGTCGGTCCAGCCCTGCGACAGGAAGACCTGCCCGCCCTTCAGCTCGAACACCTGGCCGGTGACGCCCTTCGACTGTTCCGAAACGAGATAGGCGACCAGCGGGGCCATGTTTTCCGGCGCGAACAGGTCGAACTCGCCTTCTTTCGCCTCCATGTCGAACGCGCCGGTATTGGTCATGCGGGTGCGGGCGTTGGGCGCGAGCGCGTTGGCGGTGATGCCGAGGCGGCCAAGCTCTGCGGCCTGCACCAGGGTGAGCGTCGCGATGCCGCCCTTGGCGGTCGAATAGGCCGACTGGCCGACCGAGCCTTGCAGGCCCGCGCCCGAGGTCGTGTTGATGATGCGCGCATCGACCGGGTTGCCCGCCTTGCTCTGCGCGCGCCAATATTCAGCGGCGTGGCGGCTCGTGCAGAAATGGCCGCGCAGATGGACGCGGATCACCGCGTCCCATTCTTCAGGGGAGCAGGTGAAGAACATGCGGTCGCGCACGAAGCCGGCATTGTTGACCACGGCATGCAAGCCGCCGAAGCTGTCGAGCGCCTGTTCGACCATGCGCTTGCCTGAGTCCCATTCAGCGACGTCGTCGGTGTTGGCGACGGCCTCACCCCCCATCGCCTTGATCTCGTCCACCACCTGCTCGGCCGCGCCCTTGGTCGCGCCTTCTTCGCCATGGGTGCCAACGCCAAGATCATTGACCACAAGCCTGCAGCCTTGCGCCGCGAGGCCCAGCGCATAGGCCTTGCCCAGACCATTGCCGGCCCCGGTCACGATCGCAACACGTCCTTCGCAGATACCCACGTCTTCTTACTCCTTGGCTATTTCTGTTTGCGCGGCGCGTTCCTCGCGCAGCTGTGCGGTTGCGCCCGAGAGGCGCACGGCGACCGCTTCCGATTGACTGCGCTGGCTAAGCCGCTCGGGGCTGGCCTGCCGCAGCGGCTGCGCTTCGACGAGGTCGGTCAAGGCTGCGCGGGCGAGTTTCTGATACTCCCCCTCGCCATTGTTGCGCCAGGTGACCTGGTGCGGCTCGAAGCTCTTGACCACCTTGGCGGGATTGCCCGCGACCAGGCTGCGCGGGGGCGTGATCGTATCGGACTTCACAAGGGCGAGCGCGGCGACGAGGTTTTCATCCCCGATGATGGCATTGTCGAGGATCACCGCGTTCATGCCGATGAGCGCATTTTCACCGATCTCGCAGCCATGGATGATCGACCCATGGGCGATGGTCGCGCCGCGCTTGATCACCGTGTCGCGCAGCTGGTTGGCATGCACCGTCACATTGTCCTGGATCGAGCTGTCGCCCTCCACCACGATCCTTCCGAAATCGCCGCGCAGGGAGGCGCCGGGCGCGATGAAGCAGCCCGGCCCGACGATCACGTCGCCGATCAGCGAGGCGAGCGGATGGACGTAGCTCGATGGATCGACGACAGGCGTGATCCCCTGATAGGCGTAGGCGGGCATGGCGCCTCTTACAATCGCTCGATGATGGTGACGTTGGCCTGGCCGCCGCCTTCGCACATGGTCTGGAGGCCATAGCGGCCGCCGGTGCGTTCAAGGGCATTCAAAAGCGTGGTCATCAGCCGCGCGCCGGTCGCGCCGATCGGGTGGCCGAGCGCGATCGCGCCGCCCTGCACATTGACCTTCTCATGGGGGATGTCGAGTTCCTTCATCCAGGCCATGGTGACGCTGGCGAAGGCCTCGTTGCATTCGAAAAGGTCGATGTCATTGAGGCTCATGCCCGCCTTCTTGAGCGCATATTGAGTGGCGGGGATCGGGCCGGTCAGCATCCATACCGGGTTGGCGGCGCGGACCGAGAGGTGGTGGATGCGGGCGCGGGGCTTGAGGCCATGCTCCTTGACCGCCTTTTCACTGGCGATGAGGAGGGCTGCTGCGCCATCGCAATTCTGGCTGGCGACGCCTGCGGTGATGACACCGCCTTCATTGACCGGCTTCAAGGACGCGAGGCCCTCGAGCGAGGTGGTGGGACGGATGGTTTCATCACGGCCAAGGCCCTCGAGCGGAGCCACTTCGGAATCGAACCAGCCATTGTCCCAGGCGGCCTGCGCGCGCTGGTGGGAGGCGAGGGCGAATTCTTCCATCGCCTGACGGCTGATGCCCCATTTGTCGGCGATCATTTCGGCCGAGCGGATCTGGTTCACCTCTTCGGTGCCGTAGCGCTCGACCCAGCCCACAGAGCCGAAAAAGGGGCTGTCGAAGCCATATTGCGCGCCTGCGATCATGGCGGCCATGATCGGGATCTGGTTCATCGCCTGGCTACCGCCTGCGACCACCAGGTCCTGGGTGCCGCTCATGACGCCTTGCGCGGCGAAGTGGACGGCCTGTTGGGAGGAGCCGCACTGGCGATCGACGGTGACGCCGGGGATTTCTTCCGGCAGGCCAGCGACCAGCCATGCGGTGCGGCCGATATCGCCCGCCTGGCCGCCGATCGTTTCGGTGCAACCCCACACCACGTCATCGACCCCTGACGGGTCGATGCCGGTGCGGGTCACCAGTTCCTTGATCGGGTGCGCGCCCAGATCGGCCGGATGGACATGGGCAAGGCTGCCCTTCTTGCGGCCGATGGGGGTGCGGACGGCGTCGATGATATAGGCTTCAGGCATTGGTCTTTTCCCGGGCGAAGGTCTGGTCCGGCCCCATGGGCTGGGTGAAGATGCGCGTGGCGATGCGCGCGCGGTGGTGGGCGGGCGTGCCCCATGTCTGGGTGAGCGCAACCGTGCGCTTCAAGAACAGGTGGACGTCCACCTCCCAGCTGTAGCCCATGGCGCCATGCACCTGGATCGATGCGCGGGCGGCCTTGTCGGCGGCTTCCAATGCAACGAGCTTGGCATGGCTGACGCGGGCGCGGGCCTGGGTGTCGCGCGCGCCGATCTCGGTGGCCGCCGCAGCGACTACGGGCTTGGCGAACTCGATTGCGACCTGGGCGGAGGCGAGATGATGCTTGACCGCCTGGTAGCTGCCGATGGGCTTTCCGAACTGCTGGCGTTCCTTGGCATAGTCGACGGCGAGGTCGACCGCGCGCTGTGCAAGGCCAAGGCCAAAGGCCGCGTTGAAGAGCGCGGCGCGGTCGAAGGCGAGGTCCCAGTCGGCCCCATTTTGGTTATTTGGCCCAAGCGGCGTTGCCTTATCCTTGCTCCATTCCACCGAGAACAAACGGCGGAAGGGATCGATGCTGGGTTGGGCGGTCAGCGTCACCTGGTCGGGGGTGGCGAGGAAAGCCTCGCCATCGGCATGCAGGATGATGCCGCCTGCGCTGTCCGCGTTCGCCACATAGGGATTGGCGGGATGCGCGATGGCGATCGTCGCGCTGGGATCGGCCAGCAGCGGATGATCGGGCGCAAGGGCGGCGAGCAGGGGGGCAGCGACGCCTGCGCTTTCGATGAGCGGCTCAGGCAGCGCGACATAGCCCGCCTCTTGTGCGATCAAGGCGAAGTCGGTCTCGGCAAGGCCGATGCCACCTGCTTCTTCTGGCAGCAGGACGAGGGTGAGGCCGGTTTCGACGATCGAGGCCCAGCGCGTGGGATCGATCGCTTCATTCGCTTCCATCATGCGGCGCCAATGGTCGGGCGTGCAGCTGTCGGCGAACAGCGAGCGCGCGGTCTCGGCGAACATCAGCTGTTCTTCGCTTAAGGTGAAGTCCATCTCAATTCCCCTTAGCGCGGCAGGCCGAGCATGCGCTCGGCGATGATGTTGCGCTGGATCTCGTTGGAGCCTGCATAGATGGGTCCGGCGAGCGCGAAGATATAGTCGTCGATCCAGTCGACGGGATTTGCGTCCGGCGCTTCATGGGTCAGTTCCGCCTGGGGCCCAAGGATGTTGAGCGCGGTTTGCGTCAGATGAATGTCGAGCTCGGACCAGAAGATCTTGTTGGTCGACGCTTCAGGCCCGATCTTCGCGCCCGCCATGAGGCGCGAGGCGGTCTGGTAGATGTTGAGCGCATAGGCGTCGGCATTCATGTGCGCGCGCACGACATCGGCTTCGAGGTTGGGGTCCGCCGTCTCCTTGTGGGCAGTCCACAGTTCGGCAAGCTTCTTCGCCGCCACCTGGTAGCGGGCGGGCGAGCGCAGCATGAGGCCGCGTTCAAAGCCTGCGGTCGCCATGCAGATGTGCCAGCCCTGGCCCTCTTCGCCCAAGCGATTGAAGGCGGGGACGCGGACATTTTCCAGGAAGATCTCGGCAAAGCCGACATGGCCGTTGATCTTCTTGATCGCGTTCACTGTCACGCCCGGCGCATTCAAGGGGAAGAAGATGAGGCTCATTCCCTTGTGGCGCTCCGAGCCCGGCTCGCGGAACAGGCCGAACGCCCAGTCGGCGAACACCGCGCGGCTCGACCAGATCTTGTGACCGTTCAAAATATACTCGTCGCCCTCGCGCACGGCAGTCGCGCGCACGCCCGCCAGGTCGGAGCCCGCCATCGGTTCGGACCAGGCCTGCGCCCAGATTTCCTCGCCTGACGCCATCTTGGGCAGGAAGCGCTGCTTTTGCTCATGGGTGCCGAACTCGATGAGCGTCGGCCCCAGCAGGAAGATGCCATTCTGGTTGACGCGGCCGGGCGCACCGGCGCGATAATATTCTTCCTCGAAGATCAGCCACTGGATGAGGTCGAGGCCGCGCCCGCCATATTCGCGTGGCCAGGTGACCATGCCCCAGTCGCCGGACTTGAGCGTCTTTTCCCATTGCCGGTGCGCCTCGAAACCCTCGCGCGTCGCGTCGAAATGTTCGAGCGGCTCTGATGGCACATGGGCGTCGAGCCAGGCGCGCACTTCGGCGCGGAACGCTTGCTGCTCGGGAGTATAAGTCAGGTCCATCAGAATTTCGCCGCGCCCTTGTTTTCCACGAAGGCGTCGCGCGCCTTCTGGCTGTCTTCATGCATGTACATTTCGAGCGTGAAGCCCTGCTCGATCCGGTAATGGGCCGATGGGTCGGTGGGCTCGATGAGGTTCAAGGCCTGCTTGGCGATGACGAGCGCTGCGCGGCTCTTGGATGCGATCACCTCGCAAAAGGCGTAGGCTTCTTGCCTGAGATTTTCGAGCGGCACGACCTTGTGGACCGATCCGTGGCGGTAGGCGTCTTCCACCGGGATGCGGCCGCCGGTGAAGAAATTGGCGCGCACCATCTGGACAGGGAGCATGCGGCTCATGAAGGCAGCGCCCCCCATCGCGCCGCGATCGATCTCGGGCAGCGAGAAATAGGCGCCTTCGGCCGCGATCAGCGCATCGCAGGCGCCCGCGATATTGACGCCGCCGCCGATGACGAAGCCATGGAGCGCGCCGACCACGGGAATCGCGCATTCGCGGATCGCCTTGAAGGTCAGGTAATTATCCTTGTTGAGCTTTGCGATGCGCTCGGGATGCGCCTGCATCTCCTTGATGTCGACGCCGCCGCAGAAACCGCGGCCCTCGGCGCGGATCAGGATGACCTTTACATCCTCGTTCGCCGCTGCCTCGTACACCATGGCGGGGATCGACTCCCAGCCCTTGGTGTCGAAGGCGTTGACCGGGGGATGGTCGAACAGGATTTCGGCGATGGCGCCGTTGATGCTGAGCGTGATCGGCATGGGTCTTGTCCTTCTTTCTCAGGCGGCGCTGGCGGTTTGTCGGCCCATCGCGGCGAGCGCTGCGAGGCGCTCATGCGCTTCGGCGACGATGCGGTCGACCAGCTCCTGGCAGGTCGGGATCTCGCCGATCCGCCCGCCGACGACGCCGGTCGCCATCACGCCCTGTTCGATGTCGCCCTCGACCACCGCCTTCTGGATCAGCATCGGCATGGTCGCGGCCATCATCGCCTGTTTCAAGGGCATCGCGCCATGGGCGGTCATGCCGCGTGCGGACTTGATGAAGTCCATCCAGCTCGCGCCGGTCTGCTTCTTCATCGCCATGCCCGCCTCGATCGCGCGCAGCCACATGGCCAAGGAGCCGGACTTCTCGATCCGGTCCATGAGGCGGGTGCGCACCATCCGCTGGGGGATGCCGTCGAGCTTGGTGGTGACGACGATGCGGTCGGTCGAGGCTTTCAAGTATTCCGCCTTGGCGCTGTCGGGCACCGGGCTTTCCTTGGTGAGCAGGAAGCGCGTGCCCATGGCGATGCCGACCGCGCCATAGGCAAGGGCAGCTGCAAGGCCGCGTCCATCGGCAAAGCCGCCGCTGGCGATCACCGGCACCTTGACCGCATCGAGCACCTGGGGGAGCAGCACGGTGGTGGGGACGGAGCCTGTATGCCCGCCGCCTTCGCCGCCCTGGACATTGACCATGTCGACGCCCAGCTCCACCATCTTCTGCGCATGCTTGACCGCGCCGACGGTGGGGACGCACAGGATCCCTGCATCCTTGAAGCGGCCGATCATCTTGGCATTGGGACCACGGCCGAAGCTGACCGCGCGCACCTGATCCTTGTTGGCGAGGATCAGCTCGACAATCTGGTCAGCGCCGGGCTGAAAGCTGTGGAAATTGACACCGAAGGGCTTGTCGGTGCCGTTGCGGACAGCGAGGATCTTCTCGCGCGCTTCGTCCGGGGTCATCACCGCGGCGCCGAGGAAGCCGAAGGCGCCCGCATTGCTGGAGCCGATGACGAGGCTCGGCTCGGCGACCCAGCCCATCGCGGTCTGGATGATCGGCCAGCGGCAGCCAAGCCGCTCGGTCATGATCGTGTGCAGCGGATCGCCCATCATTCGCTCGCCTGTTTCTTATTGGCCTCAGCCATCTTCTTGGCGTCGAGCCCCGCGATCGAGCTGCCCTGGACGAGGTCATTCTGGGCATGGGCGAAATGGTGCATATGATATTGCGCCTCCATCGCGTTCCTCTTGCCCATCAGCTCCTCGACATGGTTGATCGCCTGCTTGGTCAGCCAGTTGCCAAGCCGGGGTTGCGCGACGAGCTTGGCCGCCATGGCCGCGACGGTTTCGCGCAGCGCTTCGCGCGACACGATCTTGTTCACCATGCCGAACTGCTCGGCCCTCTGCGCGCTCATCCGCTCGCCCAGCAGCAGGAATTCCTTGGCGACGCGCGGGGGAAGCTCATAGGCATGGGCGAAATATTCGACGCCCGGGATGCCCATGCGGTTGACCGGGTCCTGGAAGAAGGCGTCGTCGGTGGCGACGATCAAATCACACACCCAGGCAAGCATGAGCCCGCCCGCGACGCACGCCCCTTGCACCATGGCGATGGTGGGCTTGGGCGCGTCGCGCCAGCGCCGGCACATGCCGACATATTGCTCCTTCTCGCGGGTGTAGAGCAGTTCGGCCGCAGGCTTGTTGACATGGCCGGGCACCAGCAGCCGGTTCTCGAAATGCTGGTGCACGTCGCGGCCGGGCGTGCCGATGTCGTGGCCTGCCGAAAAATGCTTGCCGTTGCCGCCCAGCACGATCGCGCGCACATCGTCATCGTTCACGGCGCGCACGAACGCGTCGTCAAGCGCATAGGTCATCTGGCCGTTCTGGGCGTTGTTGAAGCCCGGGCGGTTCATCATGATCCATGCGACATGATCGATCACCTCATAGGTGACCGGCTCATCCGTTTCGTAAACAATGTCGACCTGCTGCGGTTCGACCAGGCGGTCGGTCTCGTTCATCTCAGGCTGCCCTTCTGTCTCCGGCCGGGTTGTCCTTGAACACGGTGGCCCGGACATTGTTGGGGTCGATCTTGGCGATCAGCTCCAGCTGCTCGGCCGTCGGCGCAGGCGTGGTCGGGATTTCCCCTTCGACCTTCGCCAGCGGGAAGCCCGTATTGTCCTGCACTTCCTCGAAGGTGACGCCCGGATGCAGCGAGATCACGCGGATCTGGTGATCGGGGCCGCCGAAATCCATCACGCACAAATTGGTGATGATGCGGCGCAGGTCCAGGCCCTGGGGCGGAGCGCCATTGCGGTAGCGCGCCGGGTTGTAGCCCGCCATGCAGACGAAATCGACTTCGCCTTCCACGAACGCACGCTTGTTGTGGTTCGCAAAGAAGAAGCTGTTGGGGTGGCTGATCGAATTGCCGGGAAAACCGCGCGCGCCGAGCATCGCCGCCTTGGGCTTCTTGTGGTCGCCGATCACCGAGATGTTCGCCTGGCCATAGCGGTCGATCTGCACCGGGCCGACGAGCGCATGGCGGCGGCCGCTCCAGAGCGCGGAGAAGACGCGGTCATAATTGGCGATGCCTTCGAACTCGGGCTCGGCGGTGCGCTTGCCCGGGCCGACGGGCTCGCTCGTATACCAGGCCTCGCCATCGGTGGTCTGGATCGCGGGCGCGAAGGAGAGCTTGGCAAGGCCAGCGCCGATGCGGGGGAGGGGGCCGATGCCGGTCGCCATCACCTCGCCATCATCGCGCCAGACTTCGGCGCAGGCGACGATGACGAGTTCAGCGAGCGAATAGCTATTCTGGGTCATGTTCGGTCTCGCTCTTAGTAAATGGGGACGGGAAGCTGCTTGACGGCTTCTTCGCCGCCGATTGCCGCCTGATAGTCCGCTTCGGACACGTCGATATATTTCGCCTTGTAGTCGGCCCAGGCTTCGGGCGAGGCGGCGCTTTCGACATAGGTCTTGATGTGCTTCAAATCGAGCTGATAGTCGGGATCAGCGCTGGTGGGGTGCGCGCCGAGCGGCGCTTCAGCGACGCCGGTGATCATCGCCCGCTCGACAAGGTTGTAGCGGCTGTTCTTCTTCATATCGAGCTCTGCGGTCGGCACGATCTTCTCGACCGTCACATAGCTCTTGCCTGCAGCGCGCACGAGCAGTTCATCGAAGATCGGATCGACCGAGAGGGTGAGGATGTTGCCGCGCTCGTCGGAACGGTGGGCGTGGATCAGCGCAATGTCGGGGACGAGCGCTGGCATGGCGACGAATTCCTCGCCATCGGCATAGGGGCTCTTCACGAATTTGAAGTCGAAGCCCGACTGGTTGATGATGTCGGTGCCGATGCCGACGCGGGTCGGCAGGAAGGGCAGCTTCATGGCGCCTGCGCGCAGGCCCCAATGATACATGCCCTCGTCCAGTTCCAGCACCTCGAAGGCACCGGCCTGGCGGGCGTTGCGGAAATGGGGCTCGAGCGGATAATGGTCGAGGCTTGCAAAAGCGAAGACGAGCTTACGGATCTTGCCGGTGGCGGCGAGCAGGCCGATGTCCATGCCGCCATAGCCCGCCATGAGGGTCAGGTCCTTCAGGTTCGACCGGGCGATGGCTCGGATCAGCGCCATGGGCTTGCGGCGCGTTGCCCACCCGCCGATGCCGATGGTCATCCCGTCGGAAATCTGGTCGACGATGTCGTCGACGCTCATGCGCTTGTCGAGCATAATGTCAGTCATCCTTTTACGTCAGTCTCGTCCGGTCCCGTGCGCAGTCCTGCCAGTCAGTCCTGTTCATGGGCCCATTTATGGCCCCAGTCGCTTACCGCGAGGCTGGTGGTGGGGACCCATGTGTCGGGGTCTATTACCAGGCCGTTCCAGCCATATTCGATGTCGAAACCGCCTGGTGTCTGCATGTAGAAAGAGGTCATCTTGTCGTTGACATGGCGGCCAAGGCTCGCCGACAGGGGAACTTTGCCCTTGCTCTTCAAGACCCGGTCATAGGCGCGGCCGACATCCTCGAGGGAGCCGACCTCCAGCATCATGTGCACAGCGCCATTGGGGCTTTCGGGCAATTGCCCCAGCGCCAGGCTGTGGTGGCGCGGGTTGCAGTGCATGAAGGCAAAGCCCACGCCCGGATCATCCTCGCCCCCGCCCTGGAGGTAGAAGCGGCCAAGGTCGGTGTCGCCAAAGCCCATGACGTCCCTGTAGAAGTCGTGGGTTTCCTCGAAATTGGGGGCGGTGAGCACGACATGGCCCATCCCCATGTCGCCGTCCGCGCCGCCATCGCTGCCGGTCACGAAGCGGCTGACGCCTGCGGGCGAGGTGAAGGGGGCATAGTCGACGAAGCGGCCGTAGAAGAGCTCCATCGGGTTGCCCGCAGGGTCCGACGAGCGGGCCAGTTCATAGACCTGCCGCGCGCGCGCCTCCATGACGCCCGCGCGCGTCACCGGGCGGCCTGCCGCCTCGAGGCGGGCCAGCACCGATTCGAACGCCTCGCGATTCGCGCATTCCCAGCCCGGCGCCACGAAACGGTCGGCCGCGCCCTTTTCCACCCACAGGCGGTAGGGCCGGTCGTCCATGCGGAAGAGCGCCACATCCTCGCTGGGCGAAGGCGCTGCCATCAGCCCTGCGATATTGCAGGCAAAATCCTGCCAGCGCCCAAGGTCCTGCGCCTCGATCACCACATAGCCCAGGGATATCACTGCCATTTTAAGCACCTCGCCCTATCTTCCCGTACCAAGGGGTCTTCCCGTCTTTTACGGGCCTTTCCCATGTTTCCGGCCATCATCTCTGCCCAAGCGTTGCAAAATGGCCTTCCCCATATGCACAGGGCCCATACGCATGAGGCAGGCGCTGCTGCCCTTGTTCTGCGCCTGGGCCTGGGGAGGCGCGTTAAGCGCGCTCAACGAGCTTATGGCAATTCGTTCCCGATCCGCCTATAAGCAACGGCCCAAATGCGCAAGCCCTGTTTGCCTTGACAGTTTGCGTAACGGGTATTTATATAAACTACGCATATGGCAAATCTGAAGCAGAGTCGCCTACAATGGAGAAGATGATGACTGGGGCAGTAGCAAGCCGACCCATTGACGAGGCGAATGCAGGAATAGCTTCGCCCGAAAGCCTGATCGCCAAAGCCAAGGCGATGATCCCGGTGCTGCGGGAACGCGCCCGGGCCTGCACCATCGCTCATGACGTGCCGCCCGAGACCGTTGCTGAGATGAAGGCGGCAGGCTTCTTCCGCGTGCTCCAGCCCAAGCGCTATGGCGGCTATGAGATGCACCCCAATGTCTTCTTCGAAATCCAGAAGGCGCTCGCTGAAGGTTGCATGTCGACAGGCTGGATCTACGGCGTCCTTGGCTGCCACCCCTATGAACTCGCCCTCTTCCATGACGAGGCGCAGAAGGAAGTGTGGGGCGAGGACCCCGACATGCTCGTCTCCTCCACCTATCAGCCGGTCGGCAAGGTGGAAAAGGTCGATGGCGGCTTCTACCTCTCGGGCCGCTGGGGCTTTTCGTCGGGCTCCTCCCACTGCGGTTGGGTGCTGCTTGGCGCGATCAATTTCGACACCGATGGTGGCCCGCCCGACATGCGCACCTTCCTGCTGCCGCGCTCCGACTATCAGGTGATCGAAGGCACCTGGGACACGTTCGGCCTCCAGGGCACTGGCAGCTTCGACATCGTGGTCGAGCGCGTCTTCGTGCCCGAACACCGCACCCACAAGGCAAGCGACGGCTTTGCCGGCACCAATCCGGGCCAGGAAACCAACACAGCGCCGCTCTACCGCATCCCCTGGGCGCAGCTCTTCATCCGCTCGGTCTCCAGCGCCGCCTTCGGCGGCATCCGCGCCGCGACCTCGGCCGCCATGGAGATCATGGGCAGCCGCGTCTCGACCAACACCGGCAAGGCGTCCAAGGCCGACCCCAATCTCCACGCCGCCATCGCCCGCGCGATTGCCGAGACCAACGAGATGGAGCTCACCCACCGTACGACCTTCAACGAGTTGATGGGTTATGCCGAGCGTAACGAGCCCGTCCCAATGGAAAAGCGCGCGCTCTTTGCCTACCAGTCCGCCAGCGTCGTGCGCCGCATGGCCGAGCTTGCCGACGGCATGGTCAAGCTTTTGGGCGGCCGGGCGATCTACATGTCGAGCCCGATCCTCCAGCCTTGGCTCGACCTCCACGCCGCGCGCGCCCATGTCGCCAACGATCCGGCCAACCGCACCAGCGACGTCATCGGCACGATGAATGGTGAACCGCCCGCCTTCACCTTTATCTGATCGCGCATATGGCATCTGGCACAGGCAAAAAGAGGATTGCCCATGGGCAGTGAATTGATCCGCAAGACCTATAGCGTTGCGGGCGGATATGAGATTTCGATCGCGGAAATCGCAGGGGCGCCGGCCGATGCCCCGACCGTCATCTTCATCCATGGCAGTGGTCCTGGCGCATCGGGCGCGTCCAACTTCCGCAACAATGCGCAAGTCTTCGCTGACGCTGGCTATCGCGTCATCCTGCCCGATCTTATCGGCTATGGCGCCTCGTCGAAGCCCGAAGCCGACTATCCGCTCGAACTGTTTACGCAGACCCTGCTCGATGCCCTTGCCCAGCATGGGATCACAGGCGGCCACCTCATCGGCAATTCGCTGGGCGGCGGCATCGCCCTCCAGATCGCGCTCGACCATCCTCAATTTGCCGTCGGCAAGCTCATCCTGATGGCGCCCGGCTGCGTGGCGGAACAGGCGAGCTATTTCACCATGCCCGGCATCGCCAAGATGCGCTCGGGCTTTGGCAGCCCGGAATTCAATGTCGAGGAACAGCGCCGCCTCATCGGCAACCTCATGCACCCCTCTTCGGCCCATCATGTGACCGATGCACTGGTCGAGGAGCGCTTCGCCGTCGCGCGCACCCAGCCCAAGGATGTGCTCGCCCGCGTCAAGACCCCCAACCTTGGCCCGCGTCTCGGTGAGGTTGCTCAGCCGATCTTCGTCCTCTGGGGTCTCAATGACGAATTCTGCCCCGAAAGCCACGCGCGGCTCTTCCTCGATGCTTGTCCCGACGTGCGCTGCCTCACCTTCTCGCAGACCGGCCATTGGGTGCAGGTCGAGCGGGCTCAGGAGTTCAACCGCTATTCGCTGGACTTCCTGAATGGCTGACCCCGCGCCTGCGCCATCCGTGCCGGTTCCCGAGCCCGTGGACGTCACCATGGGCCTCAAGGGCGCGATGCGCCGCCTGCCCTCGGGCGTGGCGATCGTCACCGCGCTGGGCGAGGGCAAGGCGCCGGTCGGCATGGCCGCGACCTCGATCACCTCGCTCACCATGGACCCGCCAGCGGTGCTCGTCTGCGTCAACCAGACAGCCGGCATCCACGCCCATCTCTCGCCCGGCTGCCCGGTCAGCATCAACCTCCTCTCGCGCCATCAGCGCGAGGTGTCGGCAGCGTTCGGCGGCGCGGTCGCGCGCGAGGCGCGCTTTGGCGTGGGGCAATGGACCGCCGATCCCCATGGCCTGCCGATCCTCGAAGAAGCGCAGGCCAACCTCTCCTGCACGATCGAGAGCATGACCCCCTTTGGCACGCACAGCATCGTCATTGCACGGGTCAAGGCGGTGCGCCTCAGCGACGCGGTCGATCCCCTCATCTTCCAGGACGGAGCCTATCTGTGAGCGACCTTAATAACCAGCTTGCAGAGGAGCTCTACCAGGCGCTGCGGGACAAGCGCACCGTGCCGCCGCTGATGGCGCGCCATCCTGAGCTCACCATCGATGACGCCTATGCCATCTCGCTGGGCGCGCTCGAACGCCGCAAGGCCGATGGCGAGAAGGTCATCGGCAAGAAGATCGGCGTCACCTCAAAAGCCGTGCAGGACATGCTGGGCGTGCACCAGCCCGACTTCGGCTTCCTCACCGACCGCATGTATATCGAGGGCGACATCGATGTCGCGGCAAACGGCCTCATCGCCCCGCGCGCCGAGGCCGAGATCGGCTTCATCCTGAAAGACAGCCTCAAGGGGCCGGGGGTGACGGCGGAAGATGTGATCGCCGCGACGGACAGCATCGTCCCCTGTTTCGAGATCGTCGACAGCCGCATCCAGGACTGGAAGATCGGCATCGTCGATACCGTCGCCGACAATGCGTCCTGCGGCGTCTATGTGCTGGGCGAGGCGCGTGTGAACCCGCGCGACCACGATCTTCCCAATCTCCACGTCACCGTCACCAAAAATGGCGCGCCGCTCAGCGAAGGCTATGGCCATGCGGTGCAGGGCTCGCCTGCGCAAGCGGTCGCCTGGCTTGCCAATACGCTGGGCGCCTATGGCGTTACCCTGGAGGCTGGCGATGTGATATTGTCGGGCAGCCTGGTGCCACTCGAACCGGCAGCGCCAGGCGATGTGTTCGAGATGCAGCTTGCAGGGGTTGGCAGCTGCACCGCGCGCTTTATCTGAATATCGAAGTGGGCATCGCCCGGTCGCGATGCCATGAGGAGTAAGTAATGACGGGCAAGGTCAAGGCGGCGATCATCGGGTCGGGCAATATCGGCACCGACCTCATGATCAAGATGATCAAATATCCCCAGAATATGGAACTGGTGGCCGTGGTCGGCATCGACGAAAAGTCCGAAGGGCTCGCCATGGCGCGCGAGCGCGGCGTCGCCACCACCCATGAGGGCCTTGAAGGCCTCATGAAGATGGACGTTTACCCCGAGATCGGCATCGTGTTCGACGCGACCTCCGCCTATGCCCACAAGGTGCATGACGAAGCGCTGCGCAAGGACGGCAAGCAGGTAGTGGACCTCACCCCCGCCGCGATCGGCCCCTACACCATCCCCACCGTCAACGGCGAAGCCAATCTGGACGCGGGCAATGTCAACATGGTGACCTGTGGGGGCCAAGCAACGATCCCGATGGTCGCTGCGGTCTCTGAGGTCGCGACCGTCCATTATGCCGAGATCGTGGCCTCGGTCTCCTCGCGCTCCGCAGGGCCGGGCACCCGCGCCAATATCGACGAGTTCACCCGCACCACCGCTGGCGCCATCGAAAAGGTCGGCGGCGCAGCGCAGGGCAAGGCGATCATCATCTTGAACCCGGCCGAACCGCCGATGATCATGCGTGACACGGTGTTCACCCTGTCCGAAGGCGCCGACGAAGAGACCATCCGCGCTTCGGTCGAGGCGATGGTGAAGAAGGTCCAGGCCTATGTGCCGGGCTACCGCTTGAAGCAGGAGGTGCAGTTCGAGCGCTTCGGCGACAATAACAAGCTCACCATCCCGGGCCGCGGCGAGTTCACCGGCATCAAGACCATGATCCTGCTCGAGGTCGAAGGGGCGGGCGATTATCTCCCCAGCTATTCGGGCAATCTCGACATCATGACCGCCGCCGCCAAGGCGACCGGCGAGCTGCTCGCGCAGCGCATCGCAGAAGGAAAGAAGGTGGCGGCATGAGCGCCGAGATCAAAGCTCCGTTCAACGTTGAAGCGGGCGACAAGCTCTATATCCAGGACGTGACGCTGCGCGATGGCATGCACGCCATCCGCCACATGTATGGCATCGACCATGTGAAATCGATCGCCAAGGCATTGGATGACGCAGGCGTCGACGCGATCGAGGTCGCCCATGGCGACGGCCTCAATGGCGCGAGCTTCAACTATGGCTTTGGCGCGCATACCGATTGGGAATGGCTCGAAGCGGTTGCCTCGGTGCTGACCAGGTCGGTTCTCACCACGCTCATCCTGCCGGGCGTCGGCACGGTCGAGGAACTGCGCCGCGCCTATGACATCGGCGTGCGCTCGGTCCGGGTCGCGACCCATTGCACCGAAGCCGACGTCTCGAAACAGCATATCGGCATCGCCCGCGACCTTGGCATGGACGTGTCGGGGTTCCTGATGATGAGCCATATGATCGACGCTGAAAAGCTCAGCGAACAGGCGCTGCTGATGGAAAGCTATGGCGCGCAGTGCGTCTATGTGACCGACAGCGGCGGCGCGCTCGACATGGATGGGGTGAAGGCCCGCCTCGAAGCCTATGACCGGGTCTTGAAACCCGAGACCCAGCGCGGCATCCACGCCCACCACAATCTCAGCCTTGGCGTCGCCAACTCGATCGTCGCGGCGCAGTGCGGCGCGGTGCGCATCGACGCCTCGCTCACCGGCATGGGCGCGGGCGCCGGCAATGCGCCCTTGGAAGTGTTCATCGCCGCTGCCGACCGCAAGGGCTGGAACCATGGCTGCGATGTCAACGCGCTCATGGACGCGGCCGAGGATCTCGTGCGCCCCTTGCAGGACCGCCCGGTCCGGGTCGACCGCGAAACCCTGGCGCTCGGCTATGCCGGGGTCTATTCCTCCTTCCTGCGCCATGCCGAGAAGGCCGCCGAAACCTACGGCCTCGACACCCGCACCATCCTGGTGGAACTGGGCCGTCGCAAGATGGTCGGGGGGCAAGAGGACATGATCGTCGATGTCGCATTGGACATGCTGAAAGAACGCGCAACAGCGGCCTGACATGCCGCCGGGCGCGTTCATTCGCGCCCGGCATCGCTCGCACGCAAATCCCAGGAGGAGAGGATATGGCCGACAAGCGCCTGTCGCTCGACCATATCACCGTCACCGACACCACCCCCTGGCAGCTGGCGCAGATCGCCGCAGAGGTGGGGTGTGAAGGCATCTGCCCGTTCCTCCATTCCATGGAGGTGCTGCCCGCCATGCCGCCCTACGACCTGGTGCGCGATCCCCAGGCGCTGCGCCAGACCCGCGACGCGCTCGCCGCCACCGGGGTCAAGGTCGACCTCATCTACCCCTTCACCATGGCAGGGCGCACCAACCCCCAGGACTTCGTTCCCGCGCTTGAAACCGGCGCAGCATTGGGCGCGCCCCTTGCCAATGTCCTGTGCTACGACCGCGATCCCAATCGCCGCACCGAAAGGCTCGTTGAACTCGCCGAACTCGCCGCCCCGTTCGGCATCGCCCTTGCAATCGAATTTTATCCCCCCTCCCAGGTCCGGACCCTCAGCGCCGCCCTCGAGGAAATAACCCGCGCCGGCCGCCCCGACATCAAGGTCACAGCCGACCTCCTCCACATCATGCGTGGCGGCGAAGCAGACACCAGCATGGCGCTCCTCCGCCACCCCGCCATCGCCATCGCCCAAATCTCCGACGGACCCGCAACCATCGATCCATCCCAGATCGAACATGAAGCCGGCATCCAGCGCCTCCTCCCCGGACAAGGCAGCTTCAACATCACAGCGTTCGAACAAACCCTAAACCCCAACACTCCACTCAGCGTCGAAATACCACAGCAAAAACAAATAGACGCAGGAACAACACCACAACAACGCGCACAAAATGCGGTGGATTGCGTGA
>NZ_CAJHOG010000019.1:0-19617 GCF_905120495.1 Sphingobium sp. S6
CGGCGCAGAGCGACAGCCTACCTCTGACTGCCGCCAATCTTTGCAACAGAGCCTTCGAAGCTGTTGATCGCCGGCTTGGGTCGTGCCGCAACGGTCGCGTTCACGCCCCGATCCTCTTGCCGGCGGCGTCGATGACCTGCTCGCCATCTTCCTTGGTGAAAGCCCCGCGCTGGGCGGACGGGAGAAGATCGAGCACCTCTTCCGATGGACGGCAGAGTTTCACGCCGAGCGGCGACACAACGATTGGCCGGTTGATGAGGATCGGATGTTCGATCATCGCATCAATGAGCTGGTCATCGCTGAGCGTCGGATCGGCAAGACCCAGCTCGGCGAAGGGCGTGCCCTTCTCGCGGAGCAACTGGCGTGCGCTGATGCCCATGCGGGCGATGAGCGAAACCAGGCGCGGGCGGTTGGGCGGCGTCTTGAGATATTCGATCACATGCGGCTCGATCCCGGCGTTGCGGATCATCGCCAGCGTGTTGCGCGACGTCCCACACTCGGGATTGTGATAGATGACGATATCGATTGCGGCATTGCTCATGCGCTGGGTGCCTTTTCGCTTGGGAGGTCGGCGCGGCCCTGTTCCTTGCCGATCCGGTTCAGCCGGTTCTGTAGACTCATCTTGTCGAGGCCTTCGAACGGCAGGTTGGTGAACAGCGAGATGCGATTGAACAGCATCCTGTAAGTATCGAAGAAGGCCGCGTGCTGCACCGTTTCGCTGTCCTCGATAGCGGCCGGATCGGGCACCCCCCAATTGGCGGTCAGCGGCTGCCCCGGCCAAACCGGGCAAAGCTCATTGGCGGCATTGTCGCAAACGGTGAACACGAAATCCAAGGACGGCGCATCGGGGCCGGAAAACTCTTCCCAGCTCTTCGAGCGGAACCGGCTTGCGTCGTAGTTCAGCTTCTCCAAGAGATGAATGGTGAACGGATGGACCTCGCCCTTGGGCTGGCTGCCGGCGCTGAACGATTTGAAACGGCCTAGCCCCTCACGGCTGAGGATCGCCTCGGCCATGATGGAACGGGCGGAATTGCCCGTGCAAAGAAACAGTACGTTCAACAGGCGATCCGTCATGTTGATGTCCTTTCAGGCAGCACGACAGGCAAGCAGTTCATCCGCAAGTGGATGGCAGAGCTCGGCCCGGCCACCACAGCAGTCCTTGACGAGGAACAGCATCACGGAGCGTAGCGCATCGAGATCGGCGCGGTAGTTGATGATCCGGCTGCGCCGCTCGGATGTGACCAGGCCGGCACGCGCCAGGGTCGCCAAATGCACCGACATCGTGTTCTGCGGGACATCCAGCGCCTTGGCGACCTCGCCGGCGGGAAGGCCTTCGGGTTCGTGACGCACCAGAAGGCGGAAGGCGTCGAGGCGCGTGGCTTGGGCAAGCGCGCCCAACGCGACGATGACAGATTCGTTATCCATATATCCACGATAGCGGATATATGGATATAGTGCAATCGGCGACATGGCGAGATCAAGCAGCCGCCTGCTCGTCCAGATCATCCTCGCAAGCGAGATCGGTTGCCCGCAGCAGAAACCCGGCGGCTTCCTCGGCTCGCGCAGCCGCCGTCAGCAATGCGCGATTATCCTTGCGCAAAATGGCGAGCCAGGATCCGATATAAGCCGCGTGGTCGTCGAGATGGGTGGTTGGGAGACCCACATCGGCGCCAACCAGCGCTGCTGTCAGTTCGGCGACCAACTCCTCGAACGCATATGCCTGATCGCCGAAGCGCTTCCCGAACGATCGGGCAAGCCGGGCTGGATGGCCTGTCCAGTGGCCGGCCTCATGCGCAATGGTGGCTGCCCAGGCGGCGCGCGTGTCGAATTGCTCGACCGGCGGCATGGTGATGACGTCCGCGCGCAGATCATAATAAGCACGATCGCCGCCGCATCGCAGCCGCGCGGGCAGCCGATCGACGAAGCGCTCCGCCCGCGGACCGAGCCGGTCGCCCGGCGGGACGAGGGAGAGGGCTTCGGGATAGAAATCGCCCGGCAGTGTATCGATCTGATCGGCATTGAAGACCGCATAGGACCGCATGACCCGGCGCTGCTCATCGACGAGCTCACCCGGACGTTCGTAGGAATCGACCTTCTTCGAATAGGCTTTGTAGAAGATCGCAAATTGCGACTGCTCACCGGCACGGACCTGCCCGCCGAGGCTTTGTGCTTGCCGATAGGTCATCCAGTAGCGGGACCGATAGCCGCACTGCTCGGCGGCCAGCCATAGCCAAAAGGTGTTCATGCCGCGATAGGGCTCGCCATTGGCGCGCAGCGGGCGCCCTTGCGCGGCGCATGATCGCCAGGGCCGTACCCAGGGACGCACACCGGCCTCGAGCCGGTCGATGATGGCGCGCGTGATGGTCTCGGCCGGCGAGGGCCGGCCCGATGATTGGGTCATGGTGGATACTCCGCGAAAGAGCGGCTGTCTCAGCGCCGCCGATGAAGGGCGGCGGGCGACACGAAAGCGCCGCCCGCCGTTAGGCGTTCGCCTCAGGCGGCCTGTTCGAAGTCGCCAGCATCGCCATCGGGGGCGATCTCCCCTGCCCCGCCGTCGCTGTCGTCTTCATCGCTGAGGAAAGCGGAATAGCTCCGGAAGCTTTCGGGCTTTTCGATCGCGCCGAACCGCATCTCGTCGGGCAGCCAGGAGAGCGCCTTTTCCCGGACTTCGGCCTCGACGATGCCCTGCCCCGAACAGAGCGCAGCGCAGGCATTGGCAAGGTCACCCTTCTTGGCGTCCTTGTATCGGCCGCGCAGCACCGGCCCGCCGATCTCGTCGAGCGCTTCGAGCATGACGTCCTTCTTCACCCGCCCGAAAAAGTTCTGGGCATCGGGCCGCCACCATTGCGCGACATCAATGTCGAGCAGCCGTCCGAGATGATCGTGGAAGCCGTTGCGGCGCCCGCCATCGTCGACGTTGAGTGTCGGCTCCAGCGTCTGCGCCATGACATGGGCGAGCCAATCGGCGCGCGCCTGTTCATCCAGTTGCCGGAAGGCATCGAAGCGGGACGACAGCGTGTTCCCGCCTGCCCAGCTCACATCGAGCGCCTGGCGCTGTTCGGTCAGGACATTGCTCGCCGCGCTACCTTCATCGCGGAAGCTGACGATCGGGAAGCTCGCGGCGGCGGCCTGCAACGTCGCGTGGTCCCGGACATAGCTGCTGGCGAACACCGTCCGGTGCGCCATCAGGAATATCGTGAGATCGAGCGCGAACCCGGCATCCGAGGCGACATGGGCTGCCAGGATCTGCCGGCGCTGGGTCGCGAGTTCGTCAACCAGCGTCGCGCTGAGCCGGGAGGCCGCGACCTTGCCGGACGGTGCTTCGGGTTCTGCATCCTCGCCCGCCTGCCGGATGGCGCGCTCGCTGAACATGCGGCTGTGCACCCGCGGACTGCCATCGGGCGCCAGATAGATGAAGGTGCCCAGCTGGTCCTTGATCGCATCATCGACCATCGTGCGCGACGCCTCGATCGTATCGAGTTCCCGCTCGATGTCGGCGAGACGCGCCGAAGCCGCCTCGGCCTCGGGCGTGCCGTCCTCGAGTTCGGTCTCAAGTTCGCGGATGAGCGCGTCGCCCTCATCCGAGAGACTATCGACGCGCTCCTGCTCGTCCCCGCTCAATTCGCGCAGCGGCGGATGATATTCGTGGAGCTGGCACTCCGTATCATAGGGCACATGCGTCGCGAGAACCGGCGTCACGAACGCCAGCTTCTGTTCGGCAGCGAGCGCTTCCGCGGCCGCTTCAAGCTTCTGGGCGGCCAGCTGCTCGATGAGCTCCACGTCGATCCAGCTCTCGTCCACATCTTCACCGAACAGGTCGCGCTCGATCCGGCCGCCCGCGCCGACATAGGCCTCGCGGCCGACGAACCGTGCCTTGGCGTCGGTCGCCTTGACCGTTCCGTTGAGGAGCGCACGGCGGATATTGTCGGGATTGTCGCCATAATAGGACCGGCTCATGCTCTCGAACACGCGCGCCTGGCGATCGACGTCGGGCGTGACGGCATAAGCCTGGGCGACCCCCAGCGTGATCTCGCCCGCCGCCAGCGCCGCGAATACGAGAGGAGCCAGTTCGGCAAGCCGTACCCGCTGCTCAACGAAGCGGGTCGTGACGCCGAAACGTTTCGCCACATCCTCGGCACTCGCGCCCTTGTCGAGGAAGTGCTTGAAAGCCGAGCACTCATCCGCCGGGTTCATCGCGACGCGGTGGAAATTCTCGGCAAGGCTCGCTTCGGCCGATCCAGCATCATCCTCGAGCACCAGCACCTGAACCTCATGGTCCCCGGCAAGCCGACCTGAATCGATCAGCCGCTGGAGCGCCCGCAAGCGGCGGCCACCCGCCTTGACGGTGAAATGTCCTGCCTTCTTGAGCGGCGTGACCACGAGATTCTGCAACAGGCCATGCGCGGCGATATTGTCGGCGAGGCTGTCGAGGTCGGCATCGCGATTGGATTTGCGGACATTGTCCTTCGAGAGCGAGAGGTTCTTGACCTTCACGGACTGGATCATCGGTTGTCTCCTTCGAGGGTTGCGCCGACCTCGTCGGCCGGCTTGAGCCACTCAGGCCCACCCGGCCGAAGGCCCCCTCCCCTCTCTTCGGTCGCTTGGCGCGGCCGCGGGTCAGTCCGTGATCCTGGCGAGGATCTCGAGGGCGCGGCTCGGGGGAACGAACAGCCGCGTGCGGTGCTGGATGATCTCGGTGAAGCAGCCCGCCGCCTTGAGATGCGGCAGCGCCTCGGGCTTCCAGTCCAGCAATTCGAGGCGTTGATCGCCGGCGACCAAGGCGCGCTTCAGCCGCAGCGCTCCGATCGGCATGATCTCGCCCGAGGTGCGGACGTGCTCGACCCGCGCGCCGAGGTCGATCTCGACATGGGCCGCGATGCCGAATGCGCTGGCAATCCGCTCAACCAGCGGCGCCGGAATAAGACGCCCGAGAAGCGACTGGCCGTCATCGCTCGTCAGCCGCCAGACCTGGACATGATCGTCGGGCAGCTTGCCCCACACCGGAAGCAGCAGGCCAGTGACCAGATAGATGATCTGCGTGCGCGTCTGCGCCGCCATTGCGTCGCATTCGGCCTGCCAGGCTTCGTCGAAGCTCGCCCGGTCCACGTCGGTCCAATGGGTTTCGGCGAAGAGGTCCTGCCGGTGCCGTTCGGTGCGCGTCGGCCGCACCAGCTCATAGCGGCGCACGGTCCGCCCCTCTTCGTCCGTCAGCGAGAAGGTCGGCCGGCAAATGGCGGCCTTGCCGGAACGCGGGTTGATCAACCCGCGCGCTTCCGGGTCGGCCAGAAGCCAATGCGCTCGCTCCAGGGTCAGCGGCCGATATCGCTCCTCGGTTTCGATACGCAGGATCTCGGTTTCGGCGCCGCTCACGGGATCGCGCCGGATCACCGTCCGGTCGAGGATCGAAATACGGTCGGCCGCGATCGTTTCGACGCCAAGATCGAGGGTGCCGGCCTCGCGTGCCTTTTCCACCCGTGCTTCGATCAAGCCGAGATATTCGTCGAAGATCGCGTTCTGCAGGTCGATGCGCAGCGCCAGGATGCGGTTCAACCACCGCTGGATCGTGGGCAAGGTCTCGGTGAGCCCCCCGCCCTCCCCGGCCAGGTTCAAACCGGTGAGCGCCTGGAACTGATCGAAGTGGACCGATTGGAGTTTTGCCTGGAACAGCAGGCGAAACCACTGGTCGAGCGATTCCCGCGCGAAGTCGGACTCCAGATTGTCGCGGGGGTCGAAAAGTCCCTGCCCGCCGGTCTGGCGTTGGCCACGGGTCAGCGCGCCCAGGCTGTCGAGGCGCCGGGCGATGGTCGAGATGAACCGCCGTTCGCCACGGCAATCGGTGGAAACGGGCCGAAACAAGGGCGGGCAGGCTTGGTGGGTGCGGTGCGTGCGGCCCAGCCCCTGGATCGCCGCGTCCGCGCGCCAACCGGGCTCGAGGAGATAGTGAATGCGGCGGCTCTGATTGGGCGCGTCGAGGCTGGCGTGGTAACTCCGCCCCGTGCCGCCGGCGTCGGAGAAGATCAGGATGCGCTTTTCGCCGCGCATGAAGATGTCGGTCTCCGCGAGGTTCGTGCGCGCGCTGCGCCGTTCGATCCGCTGACGGCCGTCGGCATCGACGACGATCCGCCGGCTGCGGCCCGTCACCTCGGCCACAGCCTCCGTCCCGAAATGCCCGATTATGTGATCGAGCGCCGAGCCGACGACCGGCAGCGCACAGAGTTGCTCGAGGAGCTGGTCGCGCATGGCCATCGCTTCCCGGCACAGCACGGGCTGCCCGGCCTCGTCGATCATCGGTTCCGAGCGCACCGTGCCGCTATCGTCGGTATAGGTGCGCATCTGGCGCACGGGAAAGGCCGCGGTCAGATAATCGACCAGGAATTCGCGCGGGGACAGCTCGATATCGAGCCAGGCGCGCTCCTCGGGGGACAGGTCGGCAAGGGCACGATCGAGCATCGCTTCCGAGGTCGACACGAGCTGGACGACGGCGCAGTCGCCGCGCGCGAGATCGGCGGCGATCGCCGGGATCAGCGAGGGCAGCTTCATCGACAGCAGGATCTGGCCGAAGAAGCGTTGCTTGGTCGATTCGAAGATCGACAATGCCGCGGCCTTCGCGCCGCTATTATAGGTGGCACCGCTGAAGCCGTCGGTGACGCGCGTGGCGGCGAGCGCGGCCTGCAGATTGTTGTGAATGATCGCCCAGGCATCGGCATAGGCATTGTAGACGGCGATCTGTTCTTCGCTGAGCCGATGCTCGAGGATGTCATATTCGACGCCGGCGAAGCTGAGCGCCCGCGCGGCATAGAGGCCCTGCGCTTTGAGGTCGCGGGCGATCAACTCCATCGCCGCGATGCCGCCTCGGCGCAGGGATTCCACGAAGGCCCGCCGGTCGGCGAAGGCCGTCTGCGGTCCCCACAATCCGAGGCGTGTCGCATAGGCAAGATTGTTGACATCCGAGGCGCCCGTCGCCGAGGCGTAGAGAATCCGGGCGCGCGGAGCGAGATTTTGCAGGCGGACGCCGGCAATGCCCTGCTCGGACCCTTTCGTGGCGCCGAACCGGCCCTCGCCGCCGGCCACCCCGGCCATTTCATGCGCCTCGTCGAAAACGATGACGCCGCTGAAATCCTCACCCATCCATTCGATCAGCTGGCGCAGCCGCGTGCCCCTGTCGCCGCGGTTGGAGCGCAGGGTGGCATAGGTCAGGAAGAGGATCCCATCGCCCAGCGCGATCGGGGTGCCGAGCTTCCACTGGTTGAGATGCTGGATGTCGAGCGGCAAGCCGCCAAGCGCCGACCAGTCCCGGCGAGCGTCTTCGACCAGCGTCTCGCTCTTGGATATCCAGAGGTGGCGGCGGTTGCCACGCAACCACTGGTCGAGGATGACGCCTGCCACCTGCCGCCCCTTGCCGGCGCCCGTGCCATCGCCAAGGAAAAAGCCGGTCCGATAGGCGTTACCGGCCTCTGCCGGCGACAGCGAAAGACCCTCCTCGCTGGATATGAACCGCCCGGGAAGATCGCGCTCGAACGCCGCGCCAGCGTAGATCAGCGTTTCGAGCTGCGCGTCCGAGAGCAGGCCGTCGTCCAGGATCCTGGCCGGCAGCACGGGTTCATAAGCGACCGGGGGTGCGGCAATCGATCCCATTGCCTGCGATTCGACCAGCGCGCTTGGGTGCTCACGAGCATCGGCAATCAGCAGACGGCTCGGCCGATAGGGCAGGTAAATCCCTTGCGGTTCGCCCGCGGGTGCGGGCGCGTCGAGACGGTGATAGGCGACCGCGCGGGTCGTGGGCAGGGTCACCGCCGCACGCGAGCAGACGGGGCGGGTCCGCCGCGTGAGGCCCCGGAACAATCCGCTGGGGCGGGAGATCGGCTGCGGCTGCGGCGCGCATGGGGTCGCCATCGCATCGATGGCCGCAAGCGCAGCGCCGAGCGTCGTGCAGGTCTGGCGCGGGACCGAGCCCCCTGCCCCGTCCTTTTCGAGGAGTATGAGCTGGACTGCCTGGCCGGTGCCGTGCTTGGCATAGGCATCGGGCGGCAGGTCGAGATGCAGCCGGGCATGCGCGCCCGCAGTGGCGTGCAGCCAATCCGCGTCCTCCGTCTCGATGCGGTCGGGGAGAATAACGGCGCAGCGCCCGCCTGGAGCAAGCCGCAACAGCGCGGAGCGCAAATGGCGAAGCGCGGCATGGCGATCGCGCGCGCGCCCCTGGCTTCGCGAGAAGGGCGGATTGAGGAGCACGACGCTCGGCACCAGTTGCGGATCGAGCATATCGTCGATCAGTTCGCCATCATGCGTGCTCAGCCTGCCTTCGGGAAAGGCGTGACGCAGCAAACGCGTGCGCCAGGCATCGATATCATTGAGAAGGAGGCGCGCGCCGGCGAGATGGGCGTGTACGGCCAGGAGGCCGGTCCCGGCCGAGGGCTCGAGCACGATATCGTGTGCCGTGATCGCGGCTGCCTTGGCGGCAAGGAAGCCGATCGGCGCCGGTGTCGAGAATTGCTGGAACGCGATCTGCGTTTCGCTACGCACGCTTTGCGTGGGAAGCGCCGCCGTCATAGCGATCAGCTGGGCGAGCCGCGCATTCGCATCTGCCGGGAGCGTCGCGTTCTTCAGATGGAGGACCTGCGCGAGTTCGAGCACATCGTAGGCGTCGCGCAATGACCACAGGCCATCGGCGCTCGAGCCACCGAAAGCGGAGGTCATTTCGGCAAGGAGGTCGTTACGTGCAACCGGACATCCTTCGGACAGCCGGTCGGCTATGCCTTGAGCAGCGGTACGGGCGGGATCATCGAGCGGCAGCGTGAGCGCGAGGGGGTGTGTGGCCATGGGGCATCTCCAGGTCTGACACCTGGCATCAGCGCCAGGTCATCAGCCGGAAGGCTCCCTCCCCTTTCAGGCCGCCTCGGCGGCCCGGCGGACACGCCAAGCATCATTCCAGTCCGCGTGCCGTTCCGGCAGCCGGAGCACCAGTTCGCGTCCATTGGCTGTGAGATGGGGGCGGGCTTTTTTGAGCATGGCGGCAGCGGCGGCACCGCGATCGCCATAGACGATGATACGCTTGACCCGTTCGGGGATGGCGACAAGCCCAAGGCGTTCGACCCCGCCCAGCGCCCAGGTGGGCGTTCCGAACCAGGCCATTGCTGAAAGGGCGTCCTCGATGCCTTCGGCAAGGCCAAGCTCCTCGCCGGCCGGCGCCAGACGAATGGCCGCGTCGCCGAGAAGGCCAAGGGCAATCTTCGGCTTTGGCATGGGTTTGTGCAGGATGTCGGCGAGATCGAGGCAGGTCCGCTGGACGGCGACAACCCCCAGATCATTCTCGACCGCGGCGATCATCGCCGGAAAGAACCGGCGGCGCTCACCGGCCCCGACGATGGTGCGCGGGTTGTAGCGCAGGCAACGCGGATAGGGAGGCGGCAGACCGCGCGCCGCCAGATAATCGGCCGCTGGAGATCCGGCGATGGGCTGGCTCGCCTTCCATAGGCGAAGTGCAAGAGCGCGATGGTCCGCGGCCGCCTTCGGGCGCGGCATTGTGAGCGGCTCCGCATCGTGAAGTTTGCGCCGGCGCAAAGCAGCCAGAACATCGCGCGTGTCGCAGCCGGCAAAGCAGTGGAACAGGATCGCCCGCTCGCCCAGGCGTACCGACAGGCTGGGACCATGATCGTTATGTGCCGGGCACCGGCATTCGCCGCGCGTACCGCGCCAGATCCCACCCAGGGCTTCGACAATGGCTTTGGCGCGATGGGGAGCAGCTATGGGCATCGACTAATCCTCGGAAGTGGTGGAGCGCCGCTGCTGATTGCGCCCTCCCCTCCCCGATATTTCACCCCGGCATGCCTTTGGGTGCCAGGATCCCGAATTCCTCGACGATGCGATCGGTTGTGTAGTGCGTCGCGCCGTCGCGTTCATAGGAGTTGTCCTTGAGCCGTCCGGCTATGCGCACGAGATCCCCGACTTGAGCCCGGTCGGCGATATGTTTTCGCTGGCCTTCGCTGAAGACGCTCACGCGGTTCCAGTGGCTGTCTTCCTGCCATTCGTTATCGTCACCCTTGCGGCGATAATTCGCGCAGACCGACAGCAGGGTGACTTTCGGCCGCGCGTCGATTTCCCCGATCCGGCCGATGATCTCGAACTTGGCGAAGTTGATCATGCACCCTCCATGCGCAAGGTCATTTGGCCGGCAGCCTATCGTAGGCGGCTAACTTCGCGTATCCCTCCAGGCGGGGGGATTGAACGATTGCATCAGGCGCGACGCCGATCTCTTTCTCAAAATAAAAAGAATCAAAACGCCGCTGCTCGCAGCGGAAGCTTTTCCGATTCAAAAGGATTCAGATTCAGGAGGCCGAAAGCACAGCATTTCTGCGGGTTTGAGCAAGCTTATCCTGACCGGACGGGGGATTTTGCCTGCCCTTCCGGGGGCGCTTCCCTGACCGATCGGGGGATGCAACCTGACCTGCTGGGGCCTTCCTGACCGTATGGGGGACAGCTTCCTGCTGGAGTGATTCGCTCGCCATAGCGTTCGTCAGGGACTTTCTTCGGCGTCCGCGCTGCCGTTTGCGCGGGTCCGGGCGCTTGGAAACGCGACTCGCCGCACTTCCTCATGGTTTGCTGCTTCGGAGCGAAGTTCCATCCTGACCTCTTGGGGGCCGAATCCGGTGTCTATCCTGCCCTGACTTGACGCGTAAGGACAGGTCAGGCAGATTTTCTCCCACGCTGGACGAATCGGCGCAGACTTCATGGCATGGATGACGAGCAAGCCCTAGATCACGCTGTAACGCCCTCCCCCACCGGCGATGACGCTTCTCCGGGACGGGCGATGCGGGTGGCTGCCGCCCTGCAGGCAAAGGGCGGTGACGAGTTCGCCAAGCCCGGCAGCATCGTCGAGGTCAAGTTCGTCAAAGGCCAGTCGCTTAGCCTGACTGCTTCGCGTTTGCTTGCGCTGATGATTTTGACCGCGGGCGGTGATGCCTGGGAGGACCGCCCGCACAAGATGCGAAAGGCGGACATTCGCCGCGGCCACAAGGGCAATGAGCGCATCTCGGATATGCTTGAGGAATTGCACCGCACGCTTTTCGCGGTCGACGACAAGTCCTGGCGCGGCAAGAAGGCGACGCTGCGCTTTTCGCTTATCTCGTCGTCGCGCGAAGAAGCGGAAGACGAAGAGGGCGCGGACGCTGGGTGGATCGAGTGGGAGTTCACGCCCGAAGCCCGAAAGCTGATCCAGGAATCGGAGACCTATGCGGTCCTGAACCGCCAGGCGGTGCTCGGCTTCCGATCAACCTATGCGCTCAAGCTGTACGAGATCGGGGCGCTGAGGCTGCATAGGCGCCAGTCGCTCTGGAAGGGCGACATGACGGCGCTGCGTGCGCTGCTCGGCATCGCGCCGGACGTCTACAAGGATTTCGCGCAGCTGCGCCGCAAAGTTCTCGAAAAGGCGAAGGCCGAAATCGACCAGCTCGCCCATTTTCGCGTGGAGTGGCGGGAGATCCGCCAGGGCAGAACTGTCACCGAAATCGAATTCCGCTTTGAGCCCAAGGATGCTCCGGCCCAAATCGCGACCGTGGATGAGATCGGTCGGCACTCTGCGGGCAGAAAGGCGCGGCGCGAGGACGAGGTGGAGACCGTTGCCGTCGAGGCTGTCACACAGGCGGCGGTGGCGGCCTTGGTGTCAAAGGATAAGGCTGGGGCAGGGGAGGTCACCTTCCCGAACGGCACGATCCGCTTTGGCTCGGACACGCTCGCGGCCATCGGCCGTTCGGCTGGCGGCGGTTGGGACATCGATCTCATTGCCGATGCCTATCGCGCGCAGATGGGCGAAAGGCTGGCGAAGCTCAAGGGCGCCAAGCTGATCGCATCCTGGACCGGCTTCTGCGAGAGTTTCCTGGCACGACGCGGGCGCCCCTGAGCCGAAATTGCACCGGTGCAATTTCGGGGTGAACTGCCCCCAAGGGGTCAGGTTGCGAGGGGGCGCAAAAGGTCTGCGGCGCAGATTGGGCAAGTTTCGCCCTTCGGGCTGGGCCGACTTGCGAAAATCAGCCTTCGATTGACCTAAAAGTGCAAATTGAGCTATGCCCCCTCTAGTTTCGCAAGGGGGCCTCTCTTGGCTGCATCACTCGACATTGAGGGCACGCAGGACCTGCTGTCCGTCTCGACGCTCGCACAACGGACCAGCTCTGTCCTCGAGCGGCTCCGCGACTCCGCGCGGAGTGCCCGGGCGGACGAGCGGCGCGAGCCGACGTTCCCGATTGGCAAGGCCGCGGAACTGGTCGGCCGAACCGCGGCGGCCATTCGCGAGGCCGAGAAGGACGGCCGCTTGCCGCCGCCTCCGCGAACCGAGAATAATCGGCGTGTCGGCTATACCCTGGCGCAGCTCAACGACATGCGCGGACTGTTCGGCACCCGGCCCTGGCGGGCCGCAACCGATCCCTGCTGCGTTATCGCGGTGCAGAACTTCAAGGGCGGGGTGGGGAAATCGACTCTTTCGGTGCACCTGGCCCAATATCTCGCGATCAAGGGCTACCGGGTGGCTCTCATCGATTGCGACAGCCAAGCGTCGGCAACCACGCTATTCGGCTATGTGCCCGACCTCGACCTGACCGAGGAGGACACGCTCTATCCATTCCTGCGGCACGACGACATGGAGTCGCTCGACTATGCCCTGCGCAAGACCCACTTCGACGGCCTCGAGCTTGTTCCGGCCAATCTGCGGCTGTTCCAGTCGGAATATGAAATCGCAGCGCGCATGGCGCGGGGGCAGGGGAACCTGATCGACCGCATGGCGCAAGGCATCGCGAGCATTGCCGATCGGTTCGATGTGGTGGTTCTCGATCCGCCTCCGGCGCTCGGCGCGATCTCGCTTTCGGTGCTGCGCGCGGCCAATGCGCTGGTGGTGCCGGTTCCGCCGACGGTGATGGACTTCTCGTCGACGGCGGCCTTCCTCGCCATGCTCGATGAGACCATAGAGACGCTGGCCGATCGCGGCTTGGCGCCGTCGCTGCAGTTCCTGCGCTTTGTGGCGTCCAAGGTCGATGAGAATAAGTCGATGCAGAAGGAACTGCTGAACCTGATGCGGACCCTTTTCGGTCACGCGATCGTCCGTACGCCGCTCAAGGATTCGGCCGAAATCGACAATGCAACGGCGCGGCTGATGACCGTCTACGAGCTGGACGGCCCGGTCACCAGTTCGACGGTGCGCAACCGCTGCCTTGCCTATCTTGATGGCGTGAACAGTGAAATTGAGGTCGACATTCGGTCGATGTGGCCGAGCCATTTGACGCGGCTTCGCAAGGAGGGACTCGCCTGATGCGAGCAAAATTGCACCGGTGCAATTCCGGGTAGAAGGGGTGGATGATGAGCAAGAAGAACGCCAACTTCGCGGCTGATCTGGTCGCCGGAATCGACCCGGGGGCGCAAGCCCCAGCGGCGCGGCGCCCTGGCATCGGTGCGAGCGTGCTGGCGGGCCGGGAAAGCCGGCTTGCCGAATTGGCGACGGGCAGCGTCGTCTCGCGCACCCATGAGCTTGTCGATCCCGCGCGCTGCCGAATGTGGGCGGGGCATAACCGCGAATATGCGCTCCTCAATGAGGAGCGGTGCGCCGACCTCATCGAGAGCATCAAGGCGCAGGGCAAGCAAGAAATGCCCGCCATCGTTCGCCGCGTGAAGGACGATCCTGCCTTCGATTTCGAGGTGATTTGCGGCGCGCGCCGGCATTGGACGATCAGTTGGCTGCGCGCCCACAACTATCCGGATTTCCGCTTTCTCGTCGATATCCGTAGCCTTACCGACGAGGAGGCCTTCCGTCTCGCTGACCTCGAGAATCGGGCGCGCGACGATCTCACCGATCTGGAGCGCGCGCGCGACTATCTGCGCGCGCTCGACGCCTATTATGAGGGGCGCCAGAAGGTGATGGCCGAGCGGATCAATGTCACGGAAAGCTGGCTCAGCCGCTATCTCGACCTTGCCCGGCTGCCGGCGGAACTGATGGCGGCCTTCGCCCTTCCGCAGGATCTCAGGATCAAGCATGTCACCGCGATCAAGCCTCTCTTGAAACCGGAGGATCGGCGGCAGCGTGTGTTCGCCGAGGCGGGACGTCTCGCTCAGGTGCAGTCCGATCGCGCAGCACCGATGCCGGTCCCCGATATCATACGCGCGCTCGCTCTGGCCGCCGATCCCCCCAAGAGGTCAGGATCCCCCAAGAAGTCAGGAAAGCCGGAAACGATCGTGTCCGAAGGGGGGAAACCATTGCTGAAAGTGGAGGCGGTGGATCGTAAGGGTCTCAAACTTACCTTGCTCCCGCATGCCGGTGGTACGCGGGCTGAAGCGGAGGCCGCGTTGAAAGCGCTGCTCGATCAGCATTGGAGCTAGGACAATCTTCAGCGGTTCTGAGACGTGAGAGTTTTGTCTTCACATGTTGAATATGGACTGCCCTATGACTGCAGCCTTCCAGGATGACATTCGCGAGAATGAGATCATCTCGCCCCGTCGTCTGGCGGAGCGCCTGCGCTTCTCCATGGCGCATTTGGCTCGCGTTGCTCGCCTGGATCCTAAGGCCATGACTCTGTATCCCTCCGCCCCGACCGTGCAGATTAAACTGGAGGAAATAGCCCGAGTTATAACGCGAGCGGCAGAACTTGCAGGCGAAGAAGGCAAGGCGGTTATCTGGTTCAAGCATCAACCCATTTCTGGAGTTGGGAAAACGGCCGCGGAATTGGTTGCGAATGGCGATATCGATATCGTCATGGAAGATCTCGATCGTATGGCTGCCGGGGTCTATTCCTGACAGGCGTCACTCAAGGCCGAAAGGTTAGCTTGTCCGCAGGACCTTTAGGCGAATGTCTTCTTCTCGTAGACGGTGACAATCGCCCGGCCATCCCAAACGTAGCACAGGTGCCGCTCCTGTCGGCTGTTGGCGAGTAGGCGAGGGCGGAACACCGCGGCGCACTCGCCGTCGGCGTCGCGCACGCTTTGGTACACGATGCCATCCGAACCTTGCTCACGCAGGTGCCGGCCAAGCGCCTGGCCGGCGGCATAGCTGTCCGGGGCGTAGAGGGCAGGGCGTTCATCGCGCAGGCCGCGAATATCGTGGAGCATGGCGTCCAGGTCGACCGCGTAGACGCGCATGTCGAGTTCCTGCGCCGGTTCGTGGGTGTACGCCATGAAGCGGGTTCGGTGATGGCGCGTCTCGGCAACCGCAGTCTCGATGGTGCTGGCAGCGTAGAACAGCCCGAAACTGCCGTCACAGAACCGGCTGCCATCGGGATTTAGGTGGGTGAACGCTGCCATGATCGCCGATGTTCCGGGTCCCGATACGCGGTCCTCCGGTGGGACGAGGGCGAGGTCCCCGACCTCGTCGCGAAGCCGGTCGTTGGTCATCGCCTCGATCGCATAGACCGCTTCCAGGTCGGCCGGATCCGCGACATCCTCAAACAGCGATATGGGCGGGAACCGGCTTGCGACGATCCGGTAGCACGGTTGCCACCGCACTTGCGTCGTCGCAATGGCATCCATCAGCCGCGCTGCGCGTCGATATATTGACGCACCACGTAGAGATCGGCGACATTGCCCGAGGCCATCCGCTCGATCGCCGGGCGTCCGGCGAACAGCGGCGCCTCATTGGGTTTGCGTACCCATTCGTTGGCGGTACGGGGCAGGAGCATCTTCAGCCCCTTGTAGATCCCCATGACATAGGAGATGCGCTCCAGCGCATCCTTGGGAATCGCCGCGACCGCGCCGCGCTTCCAGGTCTGGAAGGTCGAGCGGCTGTCGAGCCCGAGAAGCTTCATCTGCTCGGCTTCCTTGAGGTCCCAGGCGTCGGCAATGCGGAAAAAGGTGCGCAGCGCCGGACCGCTCAGATCCTTGCGGCTGGGCGCTTTGGCGGGGACGCCGGAATGGGCAGTTGTGGCCATTGGCCATCTCCTTCTTTCTCTGTCTATGTATGATATCTGTACATAACGTCAAGAAGAGATCAGTTTTCATACACGCCGAATGCGCGCGATGCCGCGTCAGGGATGGCCAGAACTGCCGGCGAGCAGCCGGTCGATCTCACCCATCGCCGCGTCGAACTCGGCAAGAGCCGCATGGGGGAGGGCGGTAGCCTGGTCCAAAGACGCCGGCTGCCCATCCCTTCCCGGTTCTTCGACGACCAGCAGGGCCTTCCCCTTGACCGTCTCCCGCCGTGCCATGCGCGCCGCCACAAGGGCGTCGCCGATCGCATAGGTGCCGCGCCGACTGATCCCGAACGCCCAGGTGATCTGATCGAGCCCGAGTGGCGCAAAACCAGCGAGCAGGATCCACACCTGCGGTGCCCGCGCGCTCGAGCGCAGGTGCCCCAACTGCTCGCGCATCAGCACCGCGCGCCGCCGCGCTTGCGCGACCAGCTCGGCAAGCCGGGTCACGCTGCGCTGGAGGCTGCGGGCCGCCAGCATGGCGCGTTCGCCCGGCCAGAGCTGCGGCTGCAGCGTTTGCGCCGTCACCGCGCCGGGGCAGGGGAGGGCGCGGGCCCACGCGCCGGACGCGGTCAGCAGCCGCCCCAGCGCGGCATCGACCGCCCAGAGCGGGGTGCGCGTGGCGGCCTGCTCGATCGCCACCGCGCGGTTCCCAAACGAACGGATTTGCACCGCGCGCTCCAGCGGCGCGAACCGCGGATCGGCGCGCAGCAGCGCGTGCAGGCGGGCCAGACCCGCGAAGGGCAGGGGGGTCTCGTCATCCGCGCCGGCCTGTTTCATTAGCGTGATCGCCCTGCCGATCGCTTCCTCCGCCAGCGCGTCTTCGGCTTGCATCGGGCGGTCGGCCCCGAAGCGAGCGGCCAGAGCGATGGTCTGCGCGGCATCGGCGAGCGGTTCCCACGGATGACGGCTGAGTTCGCCGAGCAGGGCGCGGACCACGGCATAGGCGGAGCAGCCGGTGAGGGGTGTCTCTTGGGGGCCGCGGTCGAGCCCGGCGAACCAGGCGTTGAACCGGTGTTCGGCGTCCGCAAATCCCGCTTGCGCCAGGGATGAAAGCAACACCTCCCGCAGCAGCCCTACGCAGAACAGCCGTTTTTCGATATCGGTGAGGCTGGCGAGGAGCCCGTCGAGCCGGCCGAGCGCCAGCGCGCATTCGCCTTGCGCGAGGGCGAGCTCCTCGGGTGGGACGTCGGTGTCGGCGGCGAGGGGATGGAAGCGCTCCATGCCGGATGTGTAGTGAATGCCAAAACACTGCACAACTACTCAGGTGGTTGGTGAACGAACATGTGATAATTGCACTTATCACATAAGCAGATTTGACCGTTCTTTATAAGGCCCAGTCGGCCCGAAGCTGCGATTTTGGCCAGGTTGAAGAACGAACACTGAACGCTTGATTGATTCTACCAGGACCGTTGCTGACCACCGACCTCGTAGATATCGGCTTCCATGGAGCAATTGTAGCTCTCTGCGATGTTGAACATCTCGGAGAGGAGGCTTTGGATTTCCTCATCAAGGGAAATGCCATCCGGATCGGGGTCATAGGCGACGGTCAGTTTGTAATCACAATTGCCGTTTTTTACCATGGCGTAGTCGCGTTCCAGCATCGCCTCAATCCGCTCCCGAGCGGGTTTTCTACCTCTTCCACGCTTGTTGAAGTTCTCGATAATCAGATGCAGGGCGATGCTGGCAGTGGGCGGCTTTTCCGGCAGTTTGGTCTGTGACGGAATAATGTCGAGCGCCCGATAGACGGTCATTCGTGAGACCTTCAGGTCGCGGGCAACGCGGGCCTTGCTGGCGCCGGCGGCAAGGCGACGGCGGATTTCATCGTCATCGACGTTCTTCTTCCGGCCTTTGTAAACGCCTTCGGCGCGCGCCGCTTCGATCCCGGCGCGCTGACGATCCTTGATGAACTTCAGCTCCATATCGGCGACCATGCCGAGTATGGTGATGACCATTCGCCCCATGTCGCCCGCCGTCGTCACCTCTGGCTCAAGGATGCGCAGCGAAGCTCCCTTTTCATCAAGCTCATGCACCAGGTTCAGGACATCGCGCGTGGAGCGGCCGAGCCGGTCGAGCCGCAGCACGACCAGCTCGTCGCCGGTGTGCATAAACTGCATGATCGTTTCCAGTTCCGTGCGCCCGCTCCGCGAGGCCCCCGATCCGGTCTCGGAACGGATAATTTCGCAACCTGCATTCTTGAGGCGGCCAATCTGGATATCCAGATCCTGGTCCGTGGTGCTGACGCGGGCATATCCGATACGAGCCAAGTGCAAAATCCGTCACATTAGGGTGGCTCTTGCAGTGTATCGTCACATTGAGCGCAAACCCACCCTTTTGTGACAGACGAATGGTGTCACTCGGCCCTATCACTCTGGGGTGTACCCAAATGTTATAGGCCGATCAGCCGCCTCACGCTGCAAGCCGTCCAAAATCAATCCGGTCGTTCAGGTCGAGGTCGAAGCGGCCATAAGGGTTCACATGACTGTAGATCAACGGCGTGAGACCACGATAATCTTCCGGCGTCATCCGCCCCGCCCACTTCGGCTCAACCAGTACGGTCTGAAGCATGCGGGTGTTCACATACACCAGCGACGCTTGCAGGAGGTGTAGCGCCAGAACGGAGATTTCCTGCTCATGGATGCGGTTGGTGGCGATCTCGCCGCCCTTGCCGAAGAACACGAAACCATTAGCGCCGTTCCAGTTCTCAACCACATTCAGCCCTTCGTGGATCTCGCGGCGGAATGCCTCCTGACGCAAATACCGGCATAGGAAGATTGTTTTGACCGCGCGGCCGAGTTCACTCAGCGCCTTGTAGGTCGGGTGCATCACTTCGGCTCTGGCAAACCGGAGCAGGATCGCTTCCGGATCGGCGGTGCGCGATTGCATGGCAGCGGCATATTTGACCATTTCGTCATATTGTTGCTCGATCTCGTCCCAGTCGATCGGGCTGGAGAGGATCGGCAGTAAATTGGAAAGCCGCGTGCGCATGCCGGCTTGGGGAAGGGCCAGTTTCTGGCGTGCCACTGCTTTCAGCCGCGGGGCAAGCTCAAATCCAAGGAGTCGGCAGAACGCAAAGCCGACTGCGCTCTGGCCGTGGCTATCGACGTACTGGCGCTGGATTTCCATGTCGGTGCAATGGCGTAGCACGCCTTCGATCATGGAGGCGACCTCCGAGGAAGAGCACCGCTTGAGCTGGGAATAAACGCAGGTCGCGCGCTTCTCCACATGCCAGTAGATCATGACGCCACGGCCGCCATAGCGGGCGTGCCATTCCGTCATCAGGTTGCGGTCCCACGCGCCGAACTTCGTTGAATCGGACGCGCATGCCGTGCCCGCATCTCCCCATACTGCGGCATTGCGGATTGCCAGTGTCGCGTTTGCTACCCGCGCGCACGCCTCCCTCAGCGCTGGCGCGTGGATGAAACGGCGATGGACATGCAGCAATTCCTCGTAACTGACATCGGGTGTTGCGCCAGCGACCCGCTTGAGCCCGGCGTTCGTGCCCAAGCCATAGAGACACAGCAAAAGACGCTGAGCCAAGGCTGCTTTCGACAGGGTAACCCGCGAGGCCGACGTTTCGAAAGCATCCATCAATCCCGTGTCCAGAGCAGCCTCTTTCAACACGTCCAGCGGCTCTGTTGCAAAGATTGGCGGCAGTCAGAGGTAGGCTGTCGCTCTGCGCCGA
>NZ_CAJHOG010000020.1:0-17227 GCF_905120495.1 Sphingobium sp. S6
CCGTCCAATCTCCGCCAAGCATGCTCAAGCTTCACGATTTTTGCAACAGAGCCCCGCCGCCTGTGCCCCAGGCCGCGACTGAAGCGATAGCGCCGTCGACGCCGGCAGCAGCGCCATCTTCCAAACCGACGAGGGCAGAGGCGGTCCCAAAGCAACGGGGCAGGGGAGGGCAGGGGGCGCGCAGCGATCCCGGCGAAAGCCCGGCGCGGCGCAGCAGCCACCCCGGCAAGAAGCCCGTGCTGATCCATATCCCCGAGGACATGCACCGCACCTTGCGGCAATTGAGCGTCGAGGAAGGGGGCGAGCCGCTGACCGTCATCACCGAGCGGCTCTTGCGGCAATATCTCGTGACGCGCGGGCATACCCGGTTCGCCCCGTGAGCAAGCGCCGCGATCCCAATCCCACGTTCGACTTGTTCATTCCGCTGATGAACGACCTCCCGCTGAAGGATCAGCGGGAGGTGATGGAGCGCCCGTTTTTCTCGCTCCAGAAACGTAAGCGCCTCAAGCCGATCGAATATCGCAGCCCGGACGGCGAGGCGTGGGTGAAGGTCGAGGCGATGCCCGCCTACGGCATGGCGACGATATGGGACGCCGACATATTGATTTGGGCCGCGTCGGTCCTCAACCGGATGAAGGAGCAGGGCGTCAACGATCTGCCCCGGACGCTGACCACGACGACCTACGACCTGTTGCGGGCGATCCGGCGCGGGACGGGCGGGCGCGACTATACCGAGCTGCAGGCGGCTTTGTCGCGCCTGGAGACGACTTCCATTCGCACGTCGCTGCGCGCGCCCAAGCGCCGCACCGAAGCGCAATTCGGGTGGCTGGACGGGTGGAGCCTGGAGGTCGATCCCGCGACAGAGCAACCGCGCGGGATGACCATCACCCTGTCGAACTGGGTCTATGAGGGGATTGTCAGCGAGCGGTCGCTTCTCACCATGCACGTCGATTATTTCCTGCTGACAGGCGGGCTTGAGCGGGCAGTGTATCGTATCGCGCGCAAGCACGCCGGCAGTCAGCGGGGCGGATGGACGTGCCGCGTCGAACTGCTGCGAGAGAAGGCCGGGAGTGACGCCCAGCCCAAGGAGTTCAACCGCATGTTGCGGAAGATCATCGAGGCCGACCAACTCCCCGAATACACCATGACCATGACCAAGACGGTCGAGGGCGCGCCGGCAGTACTGTTCGAGCTGCGCGGCGCGGCCGAGGCAGCCGAGCTGCACGCTAGACTAGAGGCCGAACGCGAGCGCCATGAGCGTTACGAGGCCGATCGTCGCCGCGCCGGGGAAGTGGACGATCTTATGGACCGCCTCGCGCGGGGCGGGGCACGCTAACTATCGTGGTTTCACACACCGCTGCCCCAGAAACAGGGGCAGCCTGCCCCGGATTTCGGGACAGCGAGTCGTAAAGGGTCGGCAAAACTGTGAATCCGGCCCCTCGCGAGGGCAATTATCGGGGTTTCACCCACCATTTGACGACTCGAATGTGTCGCTGAGTCGCTTGCCAAAAGGGTCGGGGTTTCACCCACCATACCATCGGGGTTTCACCCACCCCACTATCGGGGTTTCACCCACCGAATCACGGGGTTTCACCCACCGGCGAAATGGATAAGCCATTGAATTGAATATCATAAAACCTTGGTTTTTCCGCCTTAACTTACTTAACGATTCCTATTTTAACAGAATCCTTTAACGCCACGACAGCGCCTGCGGCCTGTGGATAACTCCAGATCCATCGGTGTGTGCCTGCGACAAAGACAGTAGCACCGCCTCTTGGGGGCTTCGCCCCCGCCGGCTCGCGGCCTTTGGCCGCCCCGGATCGCTAAAGCGATCCTCCCACCCGGCATCCCCCATGAGATGGAGCCGGCTTCGCCGGCACACTTTTGTTTGTTTGGAGATGATAGCAATCGTCGCGCTCCTATCGCCAGCACACCGCCTAAACCAACCGTTGCAAATGGCTTTCCAGAAAAGCCAAGCGGATAGGTGGCGCTGCGATCGGGAGGGCAGGGAAGGCGGAAACGTCACCACAGGCGCGATTTCCGGGCCGCCTAGTTCCATTTCAGGCGTCGGATAAGGCTTCGGGCGTCGGAACCGCTTGCGGCGCTCTACGAGCCTCCCAGGGCGTGCCGATTTTTCCGGCGCGAGATCCGTTTAAACGCCTCCCCGCCTGATCGGATGGGCCAGCGACCATCCGCCGTTGAATATTCGCCACCCGATGATCCCGGCACCGACACCGAGCAGGCCACCCACCAGATAGGCAGACGGCGCGTCGTGCGGCACGAAGAAGCCACCGACGACATAGCCGCCGATCGCAGCGGTGCGCGTCACCGCGCCGTAGATCGCGGCGACCTTGCCATGATCGGCGGGCGGGCATTCGGATTGCAGCAGGGTCCGTACGGCGACATTGTGAACGCTGTTGGCGCCGCCGCCGGCGATGAAGGCGATGCCAACGATCACAAGGCTTACAGGCGCGAGACCGATCAGCAGCATGGTCGCGCCCATGATCGCGGCGGTTCCGAACGCAGCCAGGCCGATCCTGCAGCCGATGATCCGTTCGGCCAGGGCCGCGCCGACCAGCATTCCGGCGGCCCACAAAGCGGTCAGCACGCCGAACGTGGCAGGGCCGCTTTTCAGGGTCATGATGATAAGGAACACAAAGGCGACATCGGCGATGGCGGTCGCAAACACTTCAAGACTGAGCGCGCCGGTCACCACCATCACGCGCCGATTGCCGAGCAGCGGCCGATAATCGGCGAGCAACGTGGTTTCTTCCGTCTCATGCTCCTGCGGCGCGCGGCGCAGACCGCTCATCGCGACTACGAGCAGCAGCAGGGTGAAGCTGGCGGCGTCAATCAGGAGGGCGTTTGTCGATCCCATCCAGCCCACCAGCACGCCGCCGGCGACAGGACCGGCGAGCATTCCGAGGCTGCGGACGACTTCGAGAAAGCTGTTGGCCCGCGCGAGCGTCATGCCGAGCGCGCTTGCCAGAACCGGGATCAGCGCGAAGGTGGCCGCGCTGGTGATCGTGAACAGCACACTGAGCAGCGCGGCCCCGGCGAGCGTGAATGCTGGATAGTAGGCGATGAGCGCGATCGCCGCCGCTTGTAGCGCCGACACGACGACTAGAACGCGGCCTGCGCCTCTGCGGTCGATAAGGCGGCCCGCCCAGGGTGCGGCGATCAGGCCCGGAAGCAACTCGGCAATCAGCAGCGCCGGCACGCCATAGGCGCGCGCGCTTTCGGCGGTGCGGAACATCAACGTCAGCAGCGTGATTTCATCGCCGATGGTCGAGATCGTCAGCGCCGCGAGGACCAGCCACCCCCAGCCCTGACGAAATTCGATGGCTATCGATCCCTGTGTATTCTCCATCGGGTTTCCTGCACCGGATCGAATCTCATCGCATACGGGCCTTCGATCAGCTATGATAATGAGGCTTCGTATGTGGTCATCACATGCACCGGGTCCGCCGGGCTGTTAACCGGTGGACCCACTTACTCCAAATTGATCTTGGTAGCGGGAAGGAAAGGCAACAAGCGCCCGCCGCGCTTCCACGACGCAGCGGGCGCTTGGGTCGCCCTAAGTGCATAAGGCGTTCCAAGACCCTGGCGACCGGAGGTCATTTTACTGATCTCGCGCGCCTGTCGCCAGAATATATCCAGAATATATTCGGATATATTCTACGCCGTCATTTTACGCCTGATCGAAGCTGCCCGCGAACTCGCGCTGGTCGTAATATCGGATTTTCTGGACCCGGAGAGGGTCCTTGCCCTGGATCAATAGCAACTGCTCGTCCGGCCCCATCCGCATGATTTCGTCAGGGTTCATGAGGTTGCGCGCGCTGACCTGGGTGCTGATCGAGCGGGTATGCTTGGCCCGCTCAAAAATGCTGCCATGCGTCTCGGAATACCCCGCCGTGCGAAATTCGAGGGTTTCCTGTCCCATCGACTTGGACAGCAGCTCGGCGGTCGCGTGGTCGTTCACCCCGAACGCCTGCAACACCCCGGCATTCGACAGGAAGGTGCCCGCGCGCTCGCCATAGAGGGCGCGCAACTGGTGCATATCCTGCAGGATGGGCCAGAGCTGCAGCCCGTATCCGGCCATCAGCCCCATGGCGCGCTCGACGGGTTCGAGCCTGCCCAGGGCGGCGAACTCATCGAGCAGGAAAAGGACGGGCCGCGCCGGTTTGACTGCCGAGCGGGCCATGTCGGTCAGTGCCTGAGCGATCAGCAGGCGCAGCCAGCGCGAATAGGCATCGAGACGATCGGGGGGCAGACAGAGAAACACCGTGGAAACCCCCTCTTTCAACCCTGCAAAGGTGAAGTCAGAGGCCGATGTGCTGGCGACGATGCGGGGGCTGTCGAGAAAATGGGTATGGCGCTGGGCCGAGGACAACACCCCTGCGGCTTCGCGATCGGACTTGCCGAGGTGGCGGTTGGCGGCGCGGGCTATGAGGCCGCCGGCGCCGTGGCTGTCCTGCATGCGGGCGAGCAGATCGGCAAAATCCTTGGGTGCGAGCGTGAGATAGTCGCGCACCGTCGCCAGGGTGCGGCGCTCGCGATCCTCGTGGACCACGCCATAGAGGATCAGGCCCGCGATCAGCGCCTTGGCTTCCTCGTTCCAATGCGCCTCGCCGCCTTGCCCTGCGGAATCGTGGACCAGAGCATCGGCCAGCGTCATGGCGTCTTCAGCCAGATCGAGGCTTTCCGGGTCTAGCCGGTCGAGCGGATTATAGCGGGCGGCGGGTTGCCCGGAGACGCCGAAGGGATCGAGGCACCAGACCTTGCCCTTGGTGGCGCGGGTGCGGGCGGTGACGCGGGCGTTCTCGCCCTTAGGGTCGATGCAGATCACCGAGCGGTCGATGGTCAGCAGATTGGGAATGATGGTGCCTACGCCCTTGCCGCTGCGCGTAGGGGCCATGGTCAGGAGATGGGCGGGGCCGTCATAGCGCAGCAGCTTGCCGGTTCTGAAGGATCGACCAATCAGGAGATCGCCCTTGTTGCTCGCAAGGGCGCGCACGTCATCGATTCCACCGAAGGCGGCCGAGCCGAGCAGCGCGTTGCGGCGACCCTTGAAACCATATTTCCAGACCAGCACGAGGAAGACAACGAGCGCCACCCAGGCGATGGTGCTGGCGATCGAGGTCGGCATCACCTTTTCGAGCAGCCAGGCCGTGCCGAACAGGACGGCAAAGGCTCCGCCGGCAGCAAGGATACAGCCTGCGTTGCCCTCTTCTCCGACAACCGGCCCACTCATTTTTGCGGGTCCAGAGGGCGGGTGAACCAGATGAGGCGCAGCCAAGGGACGGGCTGGCCGGGGCGGCCTTCCCCGATCAGAGTCATATGACTGGCCACGCCATGTAGATCAGGCAGGGAGGCCATGCCCCCGAACCGGAAAGGGAGGTTCGCTAGGACGGTGTGTGCAGTGTCGTTGAAACCGATGATCTGGGTGCGCTGGTCGTTGCCTTCCGCGACCCACAGGCCAACCCAGTCATAATTCTTGCGGCTAACCTTTTGCGCGGTGACGAAACGAAATCCGGCGATCGTAGGGGTGCGATCGGGGCGGGGCGGGACATAGCCCTCGACATAGCCGCTCTTGCCGATACGCCCATTGGAGACGGCGACGATTCCGCTTTTGCCATATTGGCGATCCCAGGTGATCCAGCATCCCGACGAGCGGGAATGCACCGGGCCGGGGGATTGATCGAAGTCGGCAAAGCGCGGATCGTCCGATTGGAGCATCAGCCCCCAACCGTAGCGCAATTGTCCAATGCGCCCCTCTCCGGGGGCAGGCCATCCGGTGTCCGTGCGGTAATGGCCGCCCAGTGCCTCGACGGGCAGGGGCGTGGAGGTAATGGCGACAGCGTTGGAGGGTGCATCCGTCACCGGACAGGCGGGGGGCGTGTCGGCGGCGCTGGCGGGACCAGCGACCAGACAAGCGGCGGCACCAGCCAACAGGATCGCGCCGGAGCGGCGCAAGGATAGGGTCAGGCTCATTGTTCCTCCCGTCCACGTTCGAGGTTCTTCAGGCGAGCGAGCGGCGTGATCGGCAGCGCCGGGTCGGCGTCAGGATGATCGAGCAGCTTGAGGACGATGGCCGTGGCGAGGGGAGGGGGCACGGCTTCGGCGCGCAGCATTTCGAACAGGGCCTGTTCGCCGATGGTGAGGTCCATGCCTTCGATCGTGAGATTGGCGCGGGCCTCGGCATCGGCTTCGCGCCACATTGCGACTTCGGCGGGGGTGCCGCGCACATAATCGAGCGTGCGGACCTGGTTGCGGATCGTTTCGATATCGAGGCTGTTCATTGATGGTCCTTCCCGGTGCTATGGCGGTGCAGATAATCGAGGGCTTCGCGGGCGGACTGTTCGCTCGGAAAGAGAAGATCGAGCCAGCTCTGGCTTTTTTCTGACCAGAGGCCCCATGCGCTTTCGAGTTTCTTGTCGGGGCGTTTCATGACGCGGTAATCGTCCAGCCTCATTGCGAGTCCTCCTGCTCCTCCGCTTCCGCGTCGAATGCGCGACGCCCACGCCGCTTCCAGAGCACCAGCAGATCGCCGGCTTTATCCTCCCGCACACGTCCAGCCAGTTCGAGCATCGCGCCATAGAGGGTGGCGCGATCGTCGTCGGCCAGTTCGACGAGGCCGGCTTTCTGGACGAGGCCGCCCAACTCTATGAGATGGCGCGTGCGCTCGCGTCGGGCCATGACCCATCCTCTCGTATCAGCGCGACGCGCGGCGTCTTCAAGCCTGTTCCTCGCTTGCGCCAGTTTGCTTGCCGCCTTCGCCGTCGCAGCCAGTGCGTCGCCAAGCCTTGCGCCCGCGCCCCTGAAAGAAGGCCGCGCCCCGCGAGCGCCACGCCTCCTTTTCTTCCGCGTTAGCCGATCCCACGGCGGCGAGCAGCACGCCCGCCAGCATGTCGGGATCGAGCGCATCTGCCCCGGTGGACGTGACCAGCTCGCCTAGTTGCTGCACCTTCTTCGCCTTGAGCGCGCGGGCCTTGTCGCCCAGCGCCTTCAACTCGGCGTCATAGTCGCGGACCTTGCGCATATTCTCTCCCTCGCGCCCATGATCGGGAGCCGCAGCGTAGCACGATCGCAGGCACAGGACAGCGGTTCCGAACAAAAATGCGGCCAAGTCAATCACGCGAACGGCAGAGAGTGTAAGTGCGCGCTTATACGTCGTTGCCGACGTGCGCTCAGAAAGGCAGTATAGGGGCTGTTATGGCGATCTACCATTTCTCGGCCAAGGTCATCAGCCGCGCCAACGGATCGAGCGCCGTTGCCAGCGCGGCCTATCGTGCGGCGGAACGGCTGCACGATGACCGGCTAGGGCGCGACCATGATTTCTCAAACAAGGCCGGCGTCGTCCATTCGGAAATCTTGGCTCCCGAGGGTGCGCCGGAGCGTTTAAACGATCGCGCGACCTTGTGGAACGAGGTTGAGGCCGGCGAGAAGCGCAAGGACGCGCAGTTGGCGCGCGAGGTGGAGTTCTCGATTCCGCGCGAGCTGAACCAGCAACAGGGCATCCAGCTCGCCCGCGATTTTGTCGAAAAGCAGTTCGTCGAACGCGGCATGGTCGCGGACATGAATGTACATTGGGACATGGGCAAGGACGGGCAACCCAAGCCGCACGCGCATGTCATGCTGTCGATGCGCGAGGTTGGCCCGGAGGGCTTCGGCCAGAAGGTGCGCGAGTGGAACAGCACGGCGCTGTTGCAGGAATGGCGCGTGGCCTGGGCCGATCATGTCAACGAGCGGTTGGCCGAGCTGGATATAGACGCCCGCATAGATCACCGGACGTTGGAGGCGCAGGGCATCGACCTTGAACCCCAACACAAGATCGGGCCGGCGGCGTCGCGGATGCCCGAACAGGGGCTTGAGGCCGAGCGGGTCGAGGACCATGCCCGGATCGCGCGCGAGAATGGCGAGAAGATCATCGCCAATCCGCAAATCGCGCTCGATGCGATCACCCGGCAACAGGCGACGTTCACGCGGCGCGACCTGGCGCAGTTCGCGTTCCGGCATAGCGACGGCAAGGACCAGTTCGACCAGGTGATGAGCGCGGTGCGGACCTCGCCCGAGCTGGTGGCGCTGGGGAAGGACGGGCGCGGCGAGGATCGGTTCACGTCGCGCGACATGATCGACACCGAGCAGCGGTTGAGCCAGGCCGGCGATCGGCTTGCGGATCGGGCGGGGCATGGTCTCTCGGCGGCGTCTCAAATGGGGGGGCGAGACACCGCCGAGAGTGGAAGCCTTGCGCTGGGAAGCCAGCAAAAGGACGCCCTGGCGCATATCACCGGCAAGAACGACCTGGCAATCGTCGTCGGCTATGCCGGCACCGGCAAATCGACCATGTTGGGCGTGGCGCGCGACGAATGGGAGCGCGCCGGCTATCAGGTGCGCGGCGCGGCGCTGTCGGGGATCGCGGCCGAGGGTTTGGAAGGTGGCTCCGGCATCCAGTCGCGCACGATCGCCAGCATGGAATATCAATGGGGCCAGGGCCGCGAGCTGCTAGGCCCGCGCGACGTGCTGGTGATCGACGAGGCCGGCATGATCGGCACGCGCCAGATGGAGCGCGTGCTTAGCGAGGCCGAGCGGGCAGGGGCCAAGGTCGTTCTAGTCGGCGACGCCGAGCAGTTGCAGGCGATCGAGGCCGGCGCGGCGTTCCGCGCGCTCGCCGAGCGTCACGGCGCGGCCGAGATCAACGAGGTTCGCCGGCAGCATGAGGACTGGCAGCGCGACGCCACGCGGGCGCTGGCGACGGGCCGCACCGGCGAGGCGATCCATGCCTATGAGCAGCACGGCATGGTCCACGCGGCCGAGACGCGCGAGGCTGCGCGGGCCGAGCTGATCGACACATGGGACGCGCAGCGGCTTGCCGATCCCGAAAAGACGCGGATCATCCTCACCCACACCAATGCCGAGGTTCGTGATTTGAACCAGGCCGCGCGCGATCGGCTGCGCGAAGCCGGCGAGCTGGGGCAGGACGTGCGGATTTCGGCCGAGCGGGGCGCGCGCGAGTTCGCGACCGGCGACCGCATCATGTTCCTGAAAAACGAGCGCGGGCTAGGCGTGAAGAACGGCACGCTGGGGAAGGTCGAGCGCGTGTCGCCCGACAGCATGGCGGTGCGGCTCGATGATGGCCGACAGGTGGCGTTCGACCTCAAGGACTATGCCCATGTCGATCATGGCTATGCCGCGACCATCCACAAATCGCAGGGCGTGACGGTCGATCAGGGGCATGTGCTGGCGACGCCGGGGATGGACCGCCATGCGGCCTATGTGGCGCTGTCGCGGCACCGTGAGGGCGTGCAGCTCCACTATGGCCGCGACGACTTCGCCGACGATCGGCGGCTTGTCCGCACGCTGTCGCGCGAGCGGGCGAAGGATATGGCGTCGGATTATCCCATGTATCGGGACCGCGACGCCGAGGCGCAATCGTTCGCCGATCGGCGCGGTCTGTCGGGCGAGATCCGATTGCCGGATGCGCCCGAGCGCAAGGGTGTGGAGCTTCTTGGCCCGCGTGCTGGCACCATGCGCCAGATGGGCGGAGATCCACGCCCACGCGAGATCGGCGAGGGCCGCGGCGCAGGGGATGCGAAGGCCGCGGCCGAGCGACAGCCGCGGCGCGGCATGTTCGACGGCTTGAAGCTGTCGGCCGAGCCGGCGAAGGCGGCCGAGCCAGCGCAGGGCGCGAAGGAAAAAGCGGCTCCCAAGCGGGGCATGTTCGATGGGCTGAAACTGTCGTCGCGCACGCCGACGCCGGCGAAGGAAGCCCCGGCGCGTGCCGAGCAGGGCCTTACCCATGATTTCCGGCGCGCGGTCGAGCGGGCCTCGCGTTCGGCCGAGGCGGTGTTGCAGGCCCGCGCATCGGGCGGGCCGGTATTGGAGCATCAGAAGGTCGCGCTCGAGCGCGCGACCGAGGCGCTGGACCAGATCAGGGCGGGGGCTTCGCGCGATATGGCATCGGCGTTCCAGCGCGAACCCGGCTTGCTCCATGAGGCGGCGGCGGGGCGCAGCGGCCCGATGATGGATGCGATGGCGCAGGAGGCCAAGGTGCGGGCCGATCCGAACTTGCGCGCCGATCGGTTCGTGGAACGCTGGCAACAGCTCTCCCAGGACCGTGACCGGCTTTATCGCGCCGGCGACATGACGGGCCGCGAGAAGGCGGGCAAGGAAATGGCGGGCATGGCGAAAAGCCTTGAGCGCGATCCCCAGGTGGAATCGATCCTGCGTAATCGCACCCGCGAGCTGGGGCTTGAGATCGGCATGAGCCGGGGCCGTGATATGGGCGGCGGCGAGCTGGGCCGCCAGTTGACGCAGGAGCTTGGCATAGACCGTGACCGGGGAATGAGCCGCTAGAGCGGCAGTAGTTAAAAATGGCCTGCCGGTCCAATAGACCGGCAGGCCTGGCTTATGGACTCGCATTCGCAGTCGAGCCCTTCGGGTCGCATTTTTCCTTAGCATTTGATTTCGCGCGACGTTGTGAAAAATTGTCAAATATCGCCGGGAGGAAGCGCGAATGCAGAAAGAGGATGATGGTTTCAACAATTCGGAGGCAGACGGCGATCCGGCGGCTGCGTTTGCGCGGGTCGAGGATCGGTTGGCATCGGTGCATGGCGAGGTGGCGTTGCTGCGCGCCGCGATCGAGGGCCTGACCGCCGCGCGCGAGAATATCGAGATTCCCGACTATGAGCCGACGCTGGAACGCACCGAAAAGATATTGATCGCGCTCACCCAGCGGATCGACCCCATCGCCAAAAGCCCGCTCCTGTCGATGACGCCCGATGCCATGGCGGGCCAGATCGCGACGGCGGCGAGCGGTGCGCGCCGCGAGGACGCGCGTCTTGTCGCCGAAGCGCGCGCGGGGCTGGACCAGGCCGCGCGCGAGATTGGCAACCGGCTTGCATCGGCGCGGCGCGGCGACGAGCAAAACCGCTGGCTGTATGTCGCCGGTGTTTGTGGTGTGGCGCTGGGGCTGTTCCTCTACGCCCTGCTCGCCGGCCCGATCGCGCGGTGGACGCCCGATAGCTGGCGCTGGCCCGAGCGCATGGCGGTCCGCGTGCTCGATGAGTCTGGCCCGTGGGCGGCGGGGCAGCGGTTGATGCAGGCGGCCGATCCGGAGAGCTGGGCGCTGATTGTCGCGGCCTCGCCGCTGACGGATGCCAATCGCGAGACGGTGCAGAAATGCCGCGAGCAGGCGGAAAAGGCAGAAAAGCCGGTGCGCTGCACGATTGAGGTGAAGGCCGGCAAATGATGAGGGTCTTGGCTATATTATGGCCGGACTTCACATGCTTGCTGGATCATTTTTCACCGCGATCATGAGGTGATTGAGGTTGCACGATGCTTTCATTCAGAAGGTCGCATGGTCGCACGTCAAGCGCCTGGGCGATCTCCCACAGCATGAGGAGGGTGACGTTCTGCACGCCGCGTTCAACCGCGCTGATGTAAGCACGATCCACGCCCATGCGGCCAGCCACCGCTTCCTGGCTTAACCGAGCTACGAGACGATGATGGCGGAGGTTCGCACCAAGAAGATTGCGGATGTCCATCCGCAGCTTAGACAGGATTCGCGTATTAACGCGCTACGCACTATAATACGCGGATCGTGCGGCGGAGCGGACGACATTCATGGACATGATGACGTGTCATGAAGCGCGGTCCGGGGCCGTGAGAGGGAACCGGTTCAGCCATAATGGCACATCATGCGGCTGATCCACATGGAAGGGATACCATCTATGTCGATAAGCCACAGAAATCACACATCTTCATTATTCGTCGCTTGCATAAGCTAAAGCGCGGTCGCAGCGCATGAACAGCCACCTCCCTGTCGGCCGACTGGCCGAGCATCTTGAATCCCTGTCGAGAGAACGCGCCTGGTTCGCGATCGTCGCTGCGACGACAGGGGTTGCTGCCGCGAATTTCTCCTTCCCGGCGATCGGTTTTGCCCCGCTTTACATGCCGGTCATTTGTGGAGCCTGCTGGGCGCTGGGTGCGCGCGAGGGCTATTTCGTGGCGACCGTCACGGCGTTCCTGACAGCCGTTCCGGCGCTGCACGCCCCGCCCGAGCTTCCGCCCGCGCTGCTGGCGCTGCGCGTCGCGGTCCCCGTCGCCGCCTTCCTGTTCATCGCCGCCGCTGTCACCAGTTTCCGGCGATCCTATGACCGCGAATTGTTCAACGCGCACCGCGACCGCATGACCGGCACGCTCAATAAGGAGGTTTTTCACCGCCGCTGCGCGCAGGCGATCGAGGATGCGAGGCATACACGCCGAACGCTCCTGCTCGTGCTTCTCGACCTCGATGATTTCAAGGCGGCGAACGACCGTGCCGGCCACCTTGCCGGCGACGAAATCCTGCGTGCTTTCGCCAAGGGGGTATCCGCGATCATGCGCCGCGAAGATTTGATCGGCCGTATTGGCGGCGATGAATTTGCATTGCTGGTGCGCGTGCCGTCGATCGCGGAGGGCCAGGGCATTGCCCGCGATATTCACGCCCGCCTGTCGGCCGTGCTGGCGCAATCGCGCTATCCGGTGACATGTAGCATGGGCGCGTTGCTGATTCCGCCCGAAGTGCCGCGCACCATAAGCGAGCTGATCCACGCGGCCGACCAGGCCATGTATCGCGCCAAGCGCGGCGGCAAGAATGCGGTCGAAATCGATGATGGCACCGAGCCTCAGGGGGCCGCAATCCTCCCCATTGCCATGCAGCGCCGGGAGGGGGTTGCATGATCGATCTCGCCCTCATCGGCCGGGATGAAGAAACCAAATGGATTCCGGGTCAAAGCCGGATGTGGCTTGACGACACTTGCCCTCACGAAGCGTCAGGCCGGTCCGGTCTCCGCCAGCTATACGACAAGATGGCGCTGGCGGGGCGGGTGAGGGGCAACGAGGCCGGTAGGCCGCCCCTCGCCCTTATGGTTGTCCCACTTCCTGACAGTGCATGGGGTGCCTGAAATGGAGCAGAGCGCGACACATGGCAGCGATCCCGATCCCCTTCGCATAACGGCCGACCCCGCCCTTGTGCGGGCAATCGGCGGCGCGTTGACGGTGTTCGCTACGTTGATGGCGCGAAAGGGGATCGAGTCCCTTGAGGAAACCGCCAACCTTCTTGGCATTTATGCGGTATTGACTGACGAAATCGCGCCTGACGAGGCGCTCATACTCGGCTGCTGGGCCGGAATGCTGCGTGACGCGGCGGAAGGGATAAGTGTCGAGTCGACCAACAAGGGAGGGGATCAGCAGGGAGATCAAGCGCAATGACATCACCGGGCACGAGGGTCAGCCATGAGGCGGCCGTTCTGATAGTCGAGGACGGACCGCTTGTGCGAGCCTTTGCGGCCGATATTCTCATGGACGCGGGCTATCGCGTGTTCGAGGCGTGCGAAGCGGCCGACGCGCTCACCATTCTTGAAGGCCGTGACGACATTGGAACGGTATTCACCGATATCGAGATGTCGGGAATGACCGGCCTGGCGCTCGCGGGCGTGATCACCGAGGGTTGGCCGGAGATCGCCATTCTCGTAACCTCCGGACGGATTCAGCCCGATCCCGGCACGCTGCCTGCTGGCGCTGCTTTCATCGCCAAACCCTACAAAGCCGACGCGTTGATAGGTCAGCTTGCCGAGCTGGTGGCGCGCTGAAGCTCGCAACGGCAATCAAGTTTTGAAGCGGATGTGCGCCGATGACGAGACTCAGGGCATGATTATCGGCATCGAGGACGGATGGTTTAGCCATGACCGTTCCGGCCATTTGCAATGGTCACAGCTTGGCCGACAGCGGGCCTTTGTCTTCTGATCCCGAATCGACGGCCCCGCCCTGACAGGCGGGGCCGATGTTGTTTGGAGGGTCTGACAAGGGCGAAAGCGGCGGCGCGTCCCAGGGTCCGCGCGGCCGCACGGGTGATTCCGTCAGCCGTTGGCCGACTTCTTCGGGCGGCCGCCCTTGCGGCCGTTCGCCCGCGCAGCCGCGACCTTGGCCGCAGTGCGCGATCGGCCGCCTTGCGCGCCTAGCTGCTGCGCCATCCATTGCTTCGAGCCGAAAACGCCTTGCAACAGTGCGGGTACGTAGAGATCGGTGTCGAGCTTGGGCCAATGCAGGCCCAACCCGGCAGCGCTAACCTCAATGTCGGTCAGCGCATCGGGGGGAGCGTCGGCCAAGCCTTCGGCGAGCCGCGCCGGAAATGTCAGCTCGACACCCGTATTCAGCGCCACCACTACGCGCGCGCGGCGGCGATCGTAGCGCGCCGAGACGGCATGGCCAGCGGCGCGCAGTTCAGTCATGCGCTTTTCGGCCTGATCGAACTCCTGTTCAGTAACTGCCATGAATAGCACTCCATTCCGCGCACAGGGCTGCCAGCGCCGCCTGTAGGGCATCCTTGATGCCGCCTAGCGCCGGCAGTTTGAAACCGTAGCTCTCCCGCAACTCCGGCGGACCATCGGTGCAATGCAGGATGAAAACCGCCTCGCCGTCCGCCCCTTTAACATGGACATGAGCGGGACGATGATCGTTCGGATAGATCACGACCCGCAGGCCATCTATGCGCAGGACAGTCGGCATTGCCGAACCTATATCAAAAACCCAAGCGCTAGGGAATAGTTCCGCCGCTTTGCTGCGCTCTGGCGCTAGGGCCTGTCGCCCGTTGGCAAAGACCAATGATCTCGGTGCGGTCTACGGCGTGCCGCTTAAAGGTTTCGGCTCTTTGCTCGCAGCCTCTGGCCTTTGCCAGCAGATGAGATATGCGATAGCGTGACGGGATGGACCGCCCGCCGCCTTCCAATGATGACGATGGAAGCCTTGAAGGCAATGCCACCGCGCGCCGCTTGGCAGCTGCAAAGTACCTCCTGCATCTCATGAGAGACCCCGAGGCCCGACAGCGCGCGATAGATCGCCTTGGTTTCGATCCAGTCGAGAAGGCTGCAGAGTTGATGCGCGAGAAGCTCGGGTTCGACCCGGATGACTATCAGGGGCAGGACGAGCTAGCGAACGACGCCTGAGGTCCAGGAGCATGGCCATGCTCATCACCTACTACTTTTCAACGCTGGCTGCATTTTAGGTCGATCGCGCCCATTGCTAGTTGTGAAGGCGATCCGCCTTCGGCCGCTACTTCCTCATCCAGACAGCGCTGCCTTTGCGTGCGCGTGTCCTTGGGCTGCTCTTCTACCACGTAAATGGTGCGACCATCCGGCGCGACCACGGTACGCACCGGCGGCTGCTTCGTGCGGGTATCTCCTCGCTGCGCTGGCACGACATACACGGTTCGGCCATCTGGCATGGTGACGACACGCGGCTGTTCTCTCGCAGACTGCGCGGCAACCGGCCCTGCTGCTGAGAGCAGCACGCCTATCTTCACTGAATTTGCCAGTATACCCATACGTTTTCCTCACCAATCGCCAGAATATGAGCTTGAGCGCCAGCGACCGCAACCGAGCGACCACGACAAGTTGATTGGCGTCGTCCCCATCCTTGGGGCTACTTTTCAGGGGCGGGCAATGACCCCGCTAACGGGAGCCGGATAACCGTGAGGACCGGCCCCACGACCTGAAAAGGAGAGATCCATGAAAATGGCGGTTCGCGCCATGCTTGTCGCATTGGCGACGCTTGCCCTGGCAAGCCCATCGTTCGCAGCGACCGTTGCACCAACGAGCTACCCGTTCATCCTCAAAGTCGATTCCTTTGGCTCTCTATATGTGATAATGTTCTTTATCACATACTAATGCGGGGCGGACATGAAGGCGGTTCACGACAAGATAGAAGGCCCATTCGCGATCGAGGAGGATCTAGCTCTGTACGGCATGGTGATCGGCAGTGCGACGCTGCGCAGCGGCATCAAGCTGATCCTGCATGGCACAATCGCCGGCGACCTGATCCTTGAGCCAGGAGCGCGCGCCATCATCCACGGCACAGTCGCCGGGCGTATTTGCAACGAGGGCGGGCGAGCCGAGATATTCGGCTTTGTTGATGGCGTCGAAGACCTTTCCCCGGACGCCGTAACGGTCATCGACACCGCCGCCCATGTTCGCGGTCGGCGATGAACCAGCTCGCCCCTCTCCCGTCACCCAGCTTAGCGCTGCCCGCGCTCATCGCGTCGGCCGATGAGCGGGCGCGGCTGCGCTTCCTCGAGTTCTTCGCCGTCACCATCCGCAATCCCCATACGCGCCGTGCCTATGCGCGCGCAGCGGGCGAGTTTTTGGCTTGGGTAGCGGCGCGCGGCATCACATCGCTCGCCGGCTTGCAGCCGCTTCATGTCGCGGCCTGGATCGAGGCGCTGGGACGCGAGGTGAGCGCGCCCACCGTCAAGCAGCAGCTCGCGGCCGTGCGCCACCTGTTCGACTGGCTGGTGACAGGCCAGGTCATGCCGACGAACCCGGCCGCGTCGGTGCGCGGGCCGGCGCACAGCGTCCGGCGCGGCAAGACGCCGGTGCTGGCCGCCGACGAAGCGCGGCGACTGCTGGATGTGATCGATGCGACGACGCCGGCAGGTTTGCGCGATCGGGCGCTGATCGGGTTGATGGTCTATTCGTTTGCCCGGATCGGCGCGGCGCTGGCGATGCGCGTGGAGGATGTGTTCGTGCAGAATCGGCGACTATGGGTGCGGCTGCACGAAAAGGGCGGCAAGCGCCACGAAATGCCCTGTCATCACAACCTTGAGCATTATTTGGCCGAATATCTCGATGGCTGCGACTTGCGCGAGGACCGCAAAGGGCCGCTGTTCCGTACGATCGCGCGCGGGACCAAGCGCTTAAGCGACACCCCCCTGCCCCAGGCCAATGCCTTCGCGATGGTGCGCCGTCGCGCCGTCGCGGCCGAGATCGAGACGGCGATCGGCAACCATTCGTTCCGCGCTACGGGGATCACCACCTATTTGAAGAACGGCGGCACGCTGGAGACAGCCGCGACGATGGCGAACCACAGTTCGACCCGCACTACCCAGCTCTACGATCGCCGGCCCGATGACGTGACACTCGACGAGGTAGAGCGGGTGTTGATCTAGGCGGCGACCGGCGGCGCACATTCCCAGCGGCCCCCCCCGCCATTGAAACCCGACCCGTTGCGCGTTGCCGATCGCGGGCGGCTCGCCTTTGCGCCAGAACCCAAGCATCTTGCCTCGATCGTCCAGATGGGCGTCGGCGACGATCGCGTGCGCGGCCTGGATGAACTGCCCATGCCCGAACACATAGACCAGCGGGCTCTGTTGCAAAAATCGTGAAGCTTGAGCATGCTTGGCGGAGATTGG
>NZ_CAJHOG010000021.1:0-16943 GCF_905120495.1 Sphingobium sp. S6
CAGAAATCCGCGCTGTTTGCGAGCAGAGGCCAGTATCTTTGCAATCGCCTACAAGTATGGGGCACATATTCAGTCGCCATCTATTGGGTGCCCACGCTTCTGATCGAGGAAGGTCATTGGTCCGAAGCCACCGCCGGGTTCGCCGGTGCGCTTTATCCATTTGCCGGCGTCGTGTCGGCCGTTACCTTTGGTCTGCTGTCGGATCGTCTGGGCCATCGGAAACCGCTTATGCTGATTTCCGGTATAGGGATGGTGCTCTCCTTCATGGGCGCCGCTATGGCGGTTGCCCAGCATCGATATGATGTGCTGGCGATGACGTTACCGCTGGGCGGATTGTTCGCTTATGGCGGCTTGCCGCTCGCTTATTGCCTTGCGACTGATGCCGTTGGGCTCGAACTGGCCGGAATGGCAACGGGCTGTATCATGGGCACCGGACTGATATGCGGGGGTGTTATCTATCCGCTCGTCCTGGGATATGTTCGCGATAGCACGGGGCTCTACACGCTCGGCTTTGTATCGGCCGGCGGATCTCTCCTGATGTTCAATTTTATCGCCGTTCTGTTCGGGCGCGATGTCGTCAGCTCCAGTCACGGCGCGGAGCATGGTGCGCCCGCACGATCAGCGACGTGGAGCGCGAGATTCCTCGATCTCGAACTGAGAAAAGGAAGGGTTCTCAATGGAAATTTCAGTAGTTACCGGTGCCGGCTCCGGCATTGGCGCTGGCGTGGCCAGGAAGCTCGCCGCACGCGGGGGCTTCATCGCCTTGGCCGACCGAAATGACGATGGTGTCAAGAAGACGCTTGAGCAGATCGAACGCACCGGAGGAAAGGGCATAGCCGCAACTGTTGATGTGACCGACGAAAATCAACTTGCCAATTTCATACAAAGCGTCGCGAAGGACTTCGGACGGCCTTCGACCGCAGTGGCCTGTGCGGGCATCGCTGCGACGGGCACGGTAGTAGATACTACAGCCGAGCTTTTCCGGAAGATGATCGATGTAAATCTTACAGGCGTGTTCCTGTTCGCGAAAGCGATCATCCCATTCCTGGAGAATGGGGGTGGAACTTTCACCGCCATCGCGTCGGACGCGGGCCTGAATGGCTTTCAGGGTTACGCCGCGTATTGCGCGTCGAAACACGCCGTTTCGGGACTCATAAAGAGCATGGCGCTGGATCATGGCGCCAAAGGCGTTCGCTGTAATGCCATTTGTCCGGGCTATGTTGAAACGCCCATGCTCGATCAATTGTTGGCGGAACAGGGTTGGGCGTTCGATGAAGCGGCAAAGGCGGTGCCGTTGGGCCGTTTCGCTAAGGTGAATGACGTGGCCAATCTGGTCGATTTTGTATCCTCAGTGTCTGGCGGATACATCAATGGGGCTCTCATCCCGGTCGATGGCGGAGGCTCTGCCGGACCCTTTACGCCAGTGTGATCTGAGGCGGCCGACAGCTGGGCTTCGGACGGCTGCCTTTGCTGATGCTGCGCGAACGCGCGCAATAGCGTCAGAAGCCGCACCCATCACTGGGAGCACCCTTTCGATCAATAGCGGCTAGCATATGTACTGATTGACGTTCAATGTAGCTGGCTACAAACTGACAGATGGGGACGACTTTCATGCCCTGCTCGCGCGCGTCGGCAAGTGCAGCTTTGACGAGACGACTGCCCACACGCCGCCCTTCGAGCGTCTGGGGCACTTCAGTATGGGTAAAGACCAAAGCGCCATCGCGCCGTTCATACACTGTGATCGCGAGTTGTCCGTCAATGGCAAGCTCATAACGGCCTTCCGCCGTATTGTTTCGAACATCGCTCATATGGCCATAAACTTGTCTCCGGTTTTCGCCCGCTACTCACTCACCCATGAGGTGCAGCATAAGCCGCCACGCGTGAGCCGCTCGTCGATGCTCGAACAGATGGATGCCCTGCCATGTTCCACGGTTTGGGGCTCTATCGATCACCGGACGCGAGGTGACCTGCCGATGTTCTACAACCAGTATCTTCGGCAAAGATCGGCAAACGCTATGTAGAGGGAAAGTCGACGCCGCTATTACCCTTCGGACACAGGCTCAGCTACACCACATTCGAGGTATCCGCGCGCGCATGGTCAAGTCAACATGGCCGGGGGTGAAACCGCGATCGTGGAAGTCGATGTCCACCAATAGCTGGCTCAGGACTGGCGACGAGGTAGTCCAGCTCTATGTTCGCGATGAAGTCAGCTCGGTTCCACGCCCGGTTCTGAAGCTGTGCGGTTTTGAGCGGGTGACGTTGAAGCCGGGTTAGAAACGCACGGTGAACGTCAGTCTTGATCAAGAAAATCTCGCTTTATGGAACATAGATATGGATTATGTCGTCGAGCCGGGCCTACACGATCCATGCCGGACGGAACTCGGCCGATCTGAAGTCGGTACAACTCACGGTCGCTTGACCGGTCTTTAGGGAATGCGATCATGTGGAACCGTCGCGAAATCATAGGCGCTGGTGCGACAGTTTTGGCGGCCTCTGCTTTCGGCAGGCCTGCGTTTGGCCAGACCGCCGCTGAACATGTGGAGATCGATCTGCGCAGCGACGCCGGTGCGCTCGATCATATCTGGTCCCGATGCGCGGGATCGGATCGGGCGTCCGCCACGATGCGTGAGAGCTGGCGGCACGATCTGGAGCGGTTCCGTGCGGAAACGGGGCTGGAGCGCGTGCGTTTTCATGGCATCTTCAATGATGACCTGGGCGTCTGGCCCGGCGGCATGAACGGTAAGGACCCCAATTTCCAGAATGTCGATGACGTCTATGACGGCGTGTTGGCGCGCGGCGTGCAGCCCTTCGTGGAATTGAGCTTCATGCCCAGGAAGCTGGCCAGCGGGAACACGAAGCTCAACTTCACCTACAACGCCAATATCACGCCGCCCGCATCTCCTGATGCCTGGGGCGACTTTATCGGCGTTTTCACACGGCACCTACTGGACCGATACGGCCCCGCCGAAGTGCGCCAATGGTATTTCGAGGTTTGGAACGAGCCCAACCTCAACTGGTTCTTCAGCGGCACGCAAGCCGACTATTTCGCCATGTACAAGGCTGCGGCCCGCGCGATCAAGGCGGTAGACCCCAAGCTGCGCGTGGGTGGCCCCTCCACGGCGGCGGCGCAGTGGATGCCGGAGTTTCTGGGTTTCTGCGCGCAGGAAAATCTACCCGTCGATTTCGTATCGACACATATCTATGCAGGTGACGACCAGAAGGAATTGTTCGGTGAGGCCAATAAATATCCTCACAAGGATGTGATTCCCGCAGCCATGGCCAAGGTTCGGAGCCAGATCGACGCAACGCGTTACAAGGGCGCCGAACTGTGGCTATCCGAATGGTCATCAGATAGTCCGGCGATGATCGCCCACATCATCAGCAATTGCCTGCCCTACTGCCACGCCATGTCGCAATGGTGCATCAGCAATGTGTTCGAGGAAATCAACTTCCCCAACTTCATCTTGAAGGAAGGGGACGGCGGCTGGGGCATGTTGGCCCAGCGTGGCATCGCACGCCCCGCGTTCAACACCTATAAGCTGCTGCACCGGCTGGGTCAGCGCAGGTTGGCAGCGACTGGCCCGGCTCTTGCCAGCAGGACGAAGAACGGCGCGGCTGCTCTGGTATGGAACCTGGCGGAGGTGAAGCAACCCTCGGGCATTCCGGGCATGAGCAACGAGCGGATCGTCAAGGGAGAGCGCAAGAAAATCGCGGTGAAGCTGAAGGGCGCACCTCCGGGAAAGAGTGTGCGCGTGAGCTATGTCGATCAGGAACGGGGCTCGCCTCTCCCCAAATGGCGCGAACTGGGTTCTCCGCAATATCCCAAGAAGGACGAGATCGAGCAAATTCGGCAGGCGGCGGAACTCGCGTCTCCCGAACTCAGGCGTCTAGATGGGCAGAGTGTGCTGACGCTCGACCTGCCGCCGGAAGGGGTGGCGTTGATCGAACTAGCCGCTTAACTGCTTTTAGGCGGGTTCATGATACGGTTCTGTGTTGAATGCCATTGATGGTGGCGAACTTGTCGATGCACCAGCCTGATACGTACCAAGGCGGTCGTGACAATCAAGCGAACTGCGTTCGGTGCCGTGGGATCAAGAAATACGGTGAGAACATTTCGAGATTGCGTCGGCTGACGGCACACCAGCTCCCGGACGTGTCGCCGGAGCAGTTATCAAATGAGATACCTTCACGGCGAGCAGTGGTATCTGAAGCGTACGCTTCATTGCTTGAAGGCTATCACGCCTGTGACCCACCTTATCCAGCCCGAATTCGGTCAGCCTGACCAGTGAACTCTCTAGAGGGTCAAATTAATGCAACGACACTGTTTACTTCGTTCCTGATAATGAGCTATGCCTTGCCAGTATCTGAAGATCGTTGCCTTATCGCGGTCCATAGATCTGGTGTCGTTTTACTGGAGTTGCCGGACAATGTTGCATGAGGCCGATGTGACCCGCAGGTCTCTCCTGATCAGTTCCGCCTGCCTTTTCGCATGGCAGGCCTCGGGTATCCCGGCGGCGATGGCCGCTGTTCGCCGTCCGCTTTCCAGCCGGGTCAAGTCGCTGATCGCTCAGATGACAATCGAAGAAAAGGCGGGGCAGCTGACGCTTATGCCCACGCCTTGGACATCAGCAGCAGCAGCCAAGATCAATCCGGAAGCGGCCCTGCGCAACATCGAGAATTTGACGGGCGATGCCCAGGCCGGGCGACTCGGTGGCGTGTTCAACGGTTTCGGGGTCGAGGCGCATCGCAAGCTTCAGACGGCAGCGATGAAGGGCCGTCTTGGCATTCCCATGATCTTCGCGGGCGATGTGATCCACGGGTACCGCACGGTTTTCCCGGTGCCGCTCGGGGAAGCGGCAAGCTTTGACCCTGACCTCGCCGAGCGCACGGCCCGTGCGGCTGCCGAAGAAATGGCGGCAACCGGTTTCGACTGGGTCTTTGCGCCGATGGTGGACATAGGACGGGACGCACGTTGGGGCCGTACGGTCGAAGGGGCGGGCGAGGATGTGCTGCTGTCGAGCGACATGGCTCGTGCACGGACCCGCGGATTCCAGGGCCGCTCTCTTGCCGACGACGCTTCGGTTGCCGCCTGCATGAAGCATTTTGTGGCTTATGGGGCTGCGGAAAGCGGGCTGGACTATAACACGGCGGACATTTCGGAACGCACGCTGCGCGAAGTCTATCTGCCACCGTTCCAGGCCGCCGTGGATGCAGGCTGCGCCACGGTCATGGCCGCGTTCGAGGATATCGCTGGCCGTCCAATCCATGGCGGCCGTGAGTTCCTGACCGACATATTGCGCGGTGAGATGGGCTTCGATGGGCTGGTCGTCGGCGACTATAATGGCGATGTTGAAATCGCCGCGCGGGGCCTTGCAGCCGACGCAAGGGACGCCGCGCGGATCGCCATCATGGCAGGGCTCGACATGAGCATGGCCAGCGGCATCTACCGCGATCATCTGCCTTCGTTGGTGCAGGCTGGCGAAGTGCCGATGGAGCGGGTGGATGAGGCGGTCGGCCGCGTCCTCGCGCTCAAGGAAAGGCTCGGTCTGTTTGAGGATCCTTTCCGCCGCATGGACCTGAAGCGGCAAAAAGCGCGCATGCGCACCAAGCCGGCGCTCTCGCTCGCACGCGAGGCGGCCCAACGTTCTATCGTCATGCTGAAGAATGACGGCAACCTTTTGCCTTTGCCGCGCGAGGGCAAGCGGATCGCCATCATCGGCCCCTTTGCGGAGGGACCCAGCAATCTGCACGGGCCTTGGACGCTCTTTGCTGACAATAAGGAAGCGGTCGATCTTGCCAGTGCCGTGCGAGCGGCGGTCAGTGACGCTTCGCTGATCAGCGTGGTGAAAGGTAGCGAGATTACAGCGCCGATCGAGGGCGGCATCGATGCGGCCGTGGCAGCCGCGCGATCAGCGGATATCGTTATCCTTGCCGTGGGCGAACGCGAAGCGATGTCGGGCGAGGCGGCCTCGCGCGACTTGATCGTGGTTCCTGCCCCGCAGCAGGCCCTGGCAGAGGCGGTAGCCGCTGTCGGAAAGCCGATGATCGTCGCCTTGCGAAACGGCCGCGCACTCGCGCTGGAAGGCGCGATCCTTAATGCACCGGCGATCCTCGTCACCTGGTTCCTGGGTTCGGAAATGGGCAATGCCGTGGCCGATATCCTGTTCGGCGCCACAGGTCCGTCGGGGCGCCTTCCGGTCAGCTTCCCGATTTCAGCAGGCCAGGTGCCTTATTATTACGCGCATCGCCGGCCCGGGCGTCCGGCCAACGCGCGATATATCACATCTAGATATGACGCTCGTTTCCCTTTCGGACATGGCCTGACCTACGGGGAAATCAGCTATGCCGATCTTGCCATGTCCTCCAAGCAGATCCCGAAGGACGGCAGCTTGCGCGTGACCGTGACGGTCAAGAATGACGGGAAATACGCTGCCCGGGAATTGGTGCAGCTATACGTCCAGGACGTCGTTGCAAGTGTAACCCAGCCTATCCGGGAGTTGAAGGCATATAAGCACGTCGATCTGCCGCCGAACCGCTCGCAGCAGGTCACATTTGACCTGGCTGCGGCTGATCTCGCCTTCCTTGGTGTGGATCTGAAGCCTGTTGTCGAAATCGGCAAGTTCAAGCTATGGGTCGCGCCTTCCGCCGAAGCTGAGAGTCTTGCCGGAGAATTCGAAGTTTCGTGATCTCGCCAATGATTAAGCGCTCAAGGCATCGCAGCTCTATGCGCAGCAGGCCGCGGCTGGCGGATCACCTCCCAGCGAGCCAATGGGGTCGGGCGGCAGCAGCTCCGACGTGGTGCCGCATCATACGGTGAACCGGTGAAAGGCATGCGCAATGTGCTGAAGTCCCTCGATAATGCAGGTGCTGCTGTCAAACTCGCGCTGGTCGATGATGCCAACATGTCTGCTACCACCAATGACGCACGGGTTGGCTGAGCGACGCTATGCCAGATGGCGTCGCTCACGAGATGGGCTGACCTCCCTCCACCCGGGGCAAGGCGCATGAGCCTCAAGACCGCGCCGTCTCAGAACCGCGCGGACAGAGAAGCGCCCCATGTCCGGCCGGTGATCGGGTTCGCAAATTCCACCAATGAGCCGGGACTCTCGCCAGACGTGATGCCATCGTAAGTCGTGTTGTTCGTGATGTTCTTCAAGAAGCCGGAAATTTCCAACTTGGTGGAATCGCCAACCGGAAGTTCATAGCGAATAGCCGCATCCACCCGGGCAACTGGGGGAATTGATCCCCGCGGGTCATTCAGCGCGTCGGTTTCGTAGCGCGACGTGTAATATAGAGCAGCATTCAGGCCCAATTTTCCGCTTCCTGTATCGATGCTATAGTCCGAAACGAGACCGGCCGTCCATTTGGGCGTGCGGCGCAGACGCAGTACCGACAGGTCGGCCTCTCCCTGGCCCAGATTGCCGGTGAACTCCGAATATTTGGCGTGCAGATAACCACCCGTCGCCAGGATCGTCCAGTTGCGGGTGGGGACGAGGGTCAGTTCCGCTTCGACGCCCGTATATTCTGCCTTGGCGACGTTCAACGTGCTGGACAACAGGCGGGATCCGACAACCTGCAGGACATTCTCTTGCTTGTTGTCGAGGATATTGTGGAACGCGGCGACATTGAAGCGAATGTGATGATCCAGAAGTTCGCTTTTGAACCCGAATTCAAATGCATCCATCACTTCAGGGTCATAGGGCTGGACGGCGGTGATGATATTGCCAGTGCGGCCGCTGAAACCTCCGGTATTGTAGCCACGGCTGTACGTCGCATAAACCAATATATCGGGATTGAACTTATACTGGACGTTGACCTTGGGCGTGAACTTCTGGAAGCTTACAGCAGCGGATACATCGCCTACCAGCGGTCCCAGAACGTCCATGTCCCGCACCGTTCCCGGTACGGCCGAATAAAGGATATAGTGGGTCTTCTTGCGATCCCAGGTCTGGCGTCCTCCCACAGTCAAGCGCAGTTGGCCGGTCAGATCGTAATCCGCCTGGAAGAAAAGCGCCGTCGATCGATTATGTTGATTGGTGACATAGGCGTCGACTGAATTGAGATAGGCAAAGCCGGGCGGCAGCCAGTCAGGCAATCCGGTGGCAATCGGGGGCAGGGCGGCGAGATCCACCGACAGGTTGGTATCCTGCGTATATTCATAGTTCATGTAAAAGAAGCCGCCAACGAGATTGAAGGGGCCATCGAACGATGTTTCGAATCGCAGTTCCTCCGAAAATTGGTGCGCCTTCAACTTGCTCTTGTTGCGCGCCAGAGCAAAGCGCGTGGAGTCATAATCCCCGAGCGTAAATTCCTTGAATTCGCGAAGACCGGTAAGGCTGACCAGCCGCACATCATCCGTTGCTTGATAGGAAATTTCGCCGGTCAGAGCATTCAGCCGCAACGAGCCCGGAAATGGCCGCGATTCCACGACATTCCGATCCTTGGTCAGTGGCGTGCAGATTGAGGATGTATATTGATTGAGGCAAGGCGCGTTGGCGCCGCCAAAATAGCCCGGCACCTTGTAGGTGATCAAATTTGGTGTCAGCAATTGGGAATAGGGCGGCAAATCGCTGTCATTTTCAACCCGGTCCAGGGCGAGATACATGTTTAGCTTGTCATTCGGCGTAGCGACGAAAGCCAATCCGAACGTGCGGGCGTCCCGATCTCCGTTGCGTCCGCCAGTCACGATGTTCTTGAACTGGCCGTTATTCTTTCGGACCGTGATGGCCCCCTTGACCGCCAATATGTCTTTGACGATCGGCGCCATGATGACACCTTCATAGTCATTTTCGCCGAAGCTGCCGATGGTGAAGCGGACCTTGCCGGTGGTATCAGCCGAGGGATCGGGCCGCGAACGGATGACATTGATTGTGCCGCCCGTTGTGTTCTTACCATTCAGAACACCCTGGGGGCCGCGAAGCACTTCGATACGTTGGATATCATAGGCGTCCATGAGCGACCCGCGTTGGAATGCGATCGGTATGCCGTCCACCGTGAACCCGATGCTGGATTCAAGGCTAGGCAGTACGTCCTGGATGGACATGCCGCGCAAGCTGAGCTGGGGAACATCGACTGATGCGCCGGAACGGTTGATGGTGAACCCAGGCACAAGTCCACGAAGGCCGGTCAGGTTGTCCAGACGGGCATGTTCCAGCGTTTCGCTGTTAAAGGCGGAGACGGCGACAGGGACGGACTGGAGAGGTTCGGCGCGCTTTTGGGCGGTGACGATGATATCTTCCAGCGTACCGGAATTGGAAGCTTGGCTTCCCGGTTGCGGGGCTTGGGCGTGGGCGACGGTCGTTAACAGCGACGCGGTAGCCAACAGCGACCACTTTCCGATAGACATGTTCAAACTCCCCTCCAATGCGTCTTTAGGTATATCTTGCCCTCGTTTTCCGGGCCTTTCTGTAAGGCTCTCCCAAAGCCCCAATTAATGATAGGTAGCATACCGTTAGAAAGCGAACTTGCATGTTTTAATTGCGTCCGGCACGGCTATATCGAGACTATTCGGGCCGATCTGTTGGGACACAGCTGCGCCCTTCAGATAATGGAGTGACATTGTGCAATCGGATCTGACGACCGCGCAAACAGCCGTTTTTCGGGACCTGAAAGTGCCCATGCGCGACGGCGTCGATCTGGCAGCAGACCTTTACCTGCCGATAGAGGCGGGGCAAGTGAAGCCGGATGCCCGCTATCCGGTGATCATTGTTCGCACCCCTTACAATAAGCTGTTCGTGCAGGGTTCGTTCGGCACGCCCGCCTATCTGACGCGGCGGGGATATGCGGTCGTGGTGCAGGATGTGCGCGGCACGAACGGATCGGGCGGGGTGTTTGACCCGATGATGAACGAGGGATGGGGAGAACGGCAGGACGGCATCGACACCGTCGGCTGGATCAAGCAGCAGGGCTGGTGCAATGGAAGGGTGGGCACCACCGGCCAATCCTACATGGGCGGGACGCAGTTGCTGCACCTCCAGACCGATGGCAATGAGGTGGATGCTGCCTTCGTTCAGGTTCCCGCAGTCAGTCAGTTCAACAATGGATGGGTCTACAAGGGCGGTAGCATGGACGGCACGGCTCTGTGCTGGACCATGGGAATGGCGTTCACCGCCGCGCCGCGGTTAGGAGAGGATGTGGTAGCGGCGATTAGTGCGGATGCCCAAGTGGCGGGCCTGCCCATGGGTGTTGCTGCGCCGCAGATGTTGATGTCGTCTGCCAACCTTGCGTTCGAGATCGCGCGGGGACATGCCTTGAGGGATATGCCCATCAACCGGCACCTTCCATTCTGGAACGCCTGGCTCGATAATAGGGATAATCCAGATTACTTCGCCGATAATGAGGCGGCATCACGATATAATCGGGTGAAGACGCCCGTCCTGCATTTCACCGGTTGGTACGACCTGTTCAATCGCAACTCGCTGGAGGCATTCCTAAATATATCTCGACATGGCGCTACGGAGGCAGCGCGTCAGGGGCAGCGGCTAATCATCGGGCCGTGGGGCCATGTTGCTGATGGTATGTTATGTCATTTTCCTAATTCCCTTGTCGACGACGTCGCTATGATGGCGGCGTGGATGGATCGCCATCTCCTTGGGGTGCCGGGGGAAGAGGAGGACCATCGGGTCATTCTCTATGTGATGGGTGAAAATCGTTGGCGGGCCGAGCAGGATTGGCCTCTCCCTGATGTCGAGCCGACGTTATTCTACTTGCATAGCGAGGGTCACGCAAACGGTGCCGCCGGGGATGGGATGCTGTCCCTGGCTGCCCCGGACACGGACGAACCCGCCGACAATTATGTGAGCGACCCTCGCAATCCCATCCCTTCGCTAGGAGGACATTCGTTGCATGGCGGGCCTGCGGACCAACGGCCTAATGACCATCGGCCGGACATGCTCGTCTACACGACGGCTCCGCTGGAAGAGGATATGGAAGTGACAGGTGTGGTGCGGGTCACGCTGCACGCACAATCATCCGCAACGGATTGTGATTGGATCGTGAAACTGATCGACGTGTTCCCGGACGGTCGTTCCTACAATCTGGCTAGCGGCATGGTGCGGGCGCGCTATCGGAATTCTCGCACAGCCCCAGAAGCGCTGACGCCCGATGCGATCGAGCGCTATGAGATCGAACTCGCGCCGACCAGCAACCTGTTCAAGAAGGAGCACCGTGTCGGCATCGTTGTTTCGAGCAGCGATTATCCCAACGGCGAGGTCAATCCGCAGGACTTCATCGACCTTTCCACTGCTACGCCCAAAGATTATCGGGTAGCGCACCAGACGATCCATCACAATGCGGCACGGCCATCGGCGATCGAGTTGCCCATCGTGCCAGCCCACCGGCCAAGGCAATGGATTGATACGCCTTTTCCTTCGGGCGCCAGTGGACGATTTTACACCCGGCCCATCCCCGTCGAGGAGTTGCCGCCGATAGAGATGTCGTTGTCTCAGCTGCCTTATGGCTGATCAAGGATCAGTCCGCGGCTGAACGGCGCTTCACAAACATCCGACCTCACCTCGTCCTGGCAGGCTGTAGGCAGGTCATGCAACGAGGCTGATGTCCGAGTTCGGCAGAGCGCGCAGGTCGGCGAACGCGCGCTGTTCAAGCATTACCGCCTTTTGCTCGCGCGCTATGGCGAGCGCCTGTTCCAGGCAATGCTGGGCCTTGCTTATGTTCTGCCCCCAACGTGCGTGCAGCTGTCCGGTCAAGCGCCAATATTCCGCTTCCCATATACGCTCGTCATGTTCCGCCATGAACGTCGCGGCCAAGCCTGTATGGTGCAGCCCTTTTTCATAATAGCCCATTTCATCGCAAATATCCGCTGCGAGCAAGTGCAGGCAGGAGGTAAGATAGCGTTCGGAAAAGGCCCTGGTATGGGCCAGCAATTCATCCAGGTGAGCTGGGTCGCGCGTCAAATGAAAGGATGCCCAGGACAGACATGCCCGGCCGAAAGGTTGCCAGAAGCGGCAGAGCTGCTGCGAGCAAAGCTCCTGAAGCCGGTCATTATAGCTTTTGATACGGCCATAGTCCCTTTCGCAGACCGCGTGGAAGAGCAGCCACACAAGCACCAGCGACAAGGTCGGTGGATGGCCAAGGGCTTCTGCCATGGCCAATGCATGTTCGGCCTCCCGTCTGCCCTGCTCGGAATTACCGCTGTGCCAATGTACCCAGGAAAGATAGGCAGCGGACGCCACGCCGGGATCATAGCCGAAGCTGCGGCCATGCCGCGCGGGATCATAGATCGCGATCACGCGCTCGAAGTGCGTTCTGGCTTCGGCGAAGTCTCCTCGGAAAGCTGCGCCGGCACCCAGCAAGCGGCCCCCTTCGGCCTCAAGGCGGGCATTAGGTTCCAGTGAATGAATGAACTGGTTGAATTCAAGCGCCAACAGGTCGGCATGCCTCCATTTCCCCTGGCCAGCCGCGACGGTCCAGATGCCATGCAGGCTCGCCGCCAGCGCTTCAGGCTGTCCCACTTCCTCCGCCAGCATACGCGCGCGCTCATAAACCTCCTTCAGGCCTGGGGCGTAATAGCCTTCTGCTTCCCGAATAGTCGTGCCTAGCTCCAACAGGGCGTCCAGTTCTCGCTCGCTTCGCCTCCGGCTGGGCGCAATCAATCCCAGCGCATCGATCGCAGCGCGATAGTTGGCGCCAGCTTCAGCCAGCGCATATCTTTGTGCCGCTCTACGACCGCCGTCCAGCCAGAAGGACACCGCTTCCTCCAGGCGTCCCGCCTGGCGCATATGTCCGGCGATCACTTCGGGATGATCTGCTGCGATTTCCGGGAAACAGTCGATCAGTATATCGGCAGCGCGTGAATGAAGGTCGTTGCGATCCGCATCCATCATCGATGTGTAGGCCGCGTCCCGCAGCAGCGCATGGCGGAAGGCGTATCGACCTTTGCCATTGGGGCGGCTACGCGTCAGGATGCCGGCGGCCAGCAGCTGCTCCACGGCGTCGGCGGCCCGAGACTCTTCGTCGCTGAACAGAGCTTTCAACATTTCGGCTGGAAAGTCTCGGCCTATGATGGAAACCACCTGCGCGACGCGGCGTGCAAAGCCCATGCAGCCAAGTTGAGATGCCAGCAAATCATTGAGGCCGTCAGGTACCGTCGAGAGATCGCCGCCTGCGAGCATCAGCTTTGTTAGTTCTTCCAGGTAGAGCGGCACTCCATCGGCCTTGCCGATGATCGCGTCTCGAGCCAGGGCTGGCAAGGCTGCATCTCCCGCTATGCCATCGATCATCCGGCTGCAATCCTGGTGCGATAATCGGTTGAGACGCAGGACGGTAGCCGCCTGTCCGGGGCCAAGCAGCGCCGAGCAGCCGGACCTGCCCGTCATGATTAGATAAAGCCGTAGATCCTGGCATGCCGACGCAGCATATCCAATCAGTTCGAGCGTCGTGGGATCTGCCCAGTGCAAATCTTCGACGAGAAGGACAACTGGATTTCGCTGACATAAGGCGGAAAGGATAGCGATCAGAAGCTGAAGCATCTTCTCCTTCTTTTCGCTGGCTGATGAGAAGGCGGGAGCTGCATCTTCTTCCAAATCCGCCTGAGCGAGGAGCATTTGAAGAACCGCTCTGTTTACAGGCTCGTCCAAACCGACTTTGTCGAGGAATCTGTTCAATGTGGCGTTGGATGGATCCGCTCCTCCGAGCCACTGCCGGAGAAACTGGATAACGGGATAGAGAGCGCTGTTATTATGATGCGCCGAGCATTGCAGCCGAATCTGATAGCCCTTGGGTCGCAATCCTGTAATCAACGCTTCGGACAGGCAGGATTTGCCGATCCCCGCTTCGCCTTCGACAAGGACGGATTGCCCTTCGCCCGTGGATGCGAGAAGCCAGCGGTTGCATAAGAGGTCTAACTCAGCACCTCTTCCGATGATGTCAGCCGATGCGGCGTCCTTCTTCGCTAGAAAACTTGTCGTCGATCTAGGGCTCAGCAGGCACCAAAGCGGGATCTGTTGGCCGTTTTCCGCTAAGATCGCTCCAGCGGGAATGGCTTCAAATATGGTGCGGGCATGTCGACGAGTTTCTTCGGAAACCACGATGGTGTTGGATTGTGCATGTCCTATCATCTGCAGGGAGATGGCCGGCACCTCGCCTAATATCAGCGGCTGGTCCAGGCAGGGTCTTGAAAGAACCTGCCCTGTATCGATACCGATGCGGATGTCACAATTGTCGCCATACTCATTCCGCGCATACGCCATGATCTGCGTTGCTGCCGTCATCGCCCGCCCGGAAGTGTCTTCCAATGAGGCGGGCCAGCCGAAATAGACGGTCAGTCGAACCGTCGCGCTGCTTTCGACGACTCCGCCCAACTGCGCGACAGTTGAGGAAAAATAAGCGCGAAAGCGGCTGAACTCTTCAAGGAATTCAGCGGTTAGCTGCGAAATACCCTTCAACCGGAAAGAGCAGGACAGAGCTGTCACTCTGCTGAATTCCATATGTGAGAGCGCATTGGCAGTCACAGCGTTTACAACCGAGTCATCCTCCCTATCGGCAAGTGCCGCTCCTTGTTCGGCTTTGCGCTCGAAACTGGGGACATATCCTCCCTTGGGAATGACAATCGAAATCGTGTCGGCCTGTCCATGATTTATCTGGTAGCTCGCCAACAGGCGGCGGAGGCGTCCTGCTTCGACCCTGACCGTGGCACTGGTAGCGGGATCGAAATCTTGTGGTTTGTCGAAGACGGCAAGCCCGATATTATATTCTTTCAACAGCGATCCGCGCCCGGCAAACATTTCCTCGCACAGATAGCGCAGAAATCGCCGCATGCGGGGGCAGCGCTCAAATACAGGGCTCATCAACACGTGATTGAGATGCGCCCGCATCTCCTGTTCGCCAGGAGCGGGAACGCTGGACGCGTCAATGGATGATCGGCTCATTGTCACCGTTACCTCTCCGCCATTTGCCCGGTGTCTATGCTTGCCCGGATTGAGGAGCATTGCCTGACTTTCGTCGTAAAGCAACGGAAAGGTGAGGCGGCTTGCAGGCACGGGCCTAACGGTAGCATACTTGCACAGCCGGTGGCCTCCGCGACAATCAGGTCGATTGCTGCGAAATGCAGCGACGTCTGAGAGGAATAGGCCAGTGATGTTGAGGGGATTGGGACAGTGAGTGCTCTGAGCTACGTCCAGGGCAGAACAGATCCTCCCTTGATGGACCTGACGATCGGCCAGGCCCTTGCGCACGCTGCCGACCGCTGGGGTGACTGCGAAGCTTTGGTTTCCGTGGAGCAGGATATTCGCTGGACCTACCGGGATTTGCTCTCTCTTGCCGACGATCTGGCGGCGGGGTTCCTGGAACTTGGCTTACAGCCTGGCGACCGTATTGGCATCTGGTCCCCCAACTGCGCGGAATGGACGCTGACGCAGTTCGCGGCAGCGCGCGCCGGCCTGATCCTGGTCACCATCAATCCTGCCTATCGATTGTCTGAAGTCGAATATACGATAAATAACGTCAGCCTGCGGGCGCTGGTCGCGGCCGAGCGGTTCAAAAGCAGTGCCTATACCGAAATGATCGAGGCGCTGGCTCCAGAACTGGCAGGCTCCTTGCCCGGGCAGTTGGAGGCAGGGCGCCTGCCGACCCTCAAGGCGGCCATCCTCATCACTAAAGAGCCGCGTCCGGGCTGGTTGCGATTTGACGACCTGCTATCGCTGGCACCGTCCCTTGATCGGCTCCGTGCGATCGAGCCGGAAATCCGGCCCGATGACGCCGTCAACATCCAGTTCACCAGCGGCACGACAGGATTGCCGAAGGGCGCGACGCTAAGCCATCGGTCGATCCTCAACAACGGCTATTTTGTGGGCAACGCCATGGGCCTGATGTCCGGCGATCGAATCTGCATACCGGTGCCGCTTTACCATTGTTTCGGAATGGTCATGGGCAATCTGGCCGCCATCACGCATGGATCGGTCATGATCTATCCATCGAGCGCGTTCGATCCCGCCGCAGTGCTGCGCACGGTGACGGAAGAGCGCTGTACCGCCCTATATGGCGTTCCGACGATGTTCATCGCGGTCCTGGCGCGGCTGGAAACGGATGGTGCCGACACGTCCTACTTGCGCACGGGGTGCATGGCAGGAGCGCTTTGCCCGGAACCCTTGATGCGGGACGTTGTCGATCGTCTCAACATGCATGATGTCACGATCGCCTATGGGATGACGGAGACCAGCCCGGTTAGTTTCCAAACCGTACCTGGAGATTCCATCGGGCGGCGGACTACGACCATCGGTCAGGTCCAACCGCATCTCGAATGCAAGATCATCGATGCCGACGGCGCGATCGTACCGCGCGGGACGCCAGGCGAATTATGTACACGGGGCTATTCCGTGATGCTGGGGTATTGGAATGATCCCGTGCAGACTGCGGTAGCCATCGATGCGGACGGATGGATGCACAGCGGTGATCTCGCCGTCCTGGACGACGCGGGCTATGGCAGCATAGTCGGCCGGATAAAGGACATGATCATTCGCGGTGGGGAGAATATATACCCCCGCGAGATCGAGGATTTTCTGCGGCAACACCCCGCTGTCGAAGACGTATCCGTTGTCGGCGTTCCAGACATGCGCATGGGGGAGGAGGTCTGCGCATGGATAAAATTGCGCGCGGGCAGAAGCCTGATCGAAGATGAGGTAAGGGCATTCTGCGCCGACCGGATATCCCACTATAAGATACCGAGGTTCATACGGATCGTTGATGCTTTTCCCACTACGGTGACGGGCAAGGTGCAGAAATATCTGATCCGGCAGGCGATGGTCGAGGAATTTGAGGGGCTAAGCTAAGGCCGGAAGAGCGGCTGATCCTGCCGCTTGAATCGACTGAGGCTTTGCCTTTGAGCCCTTGTGTCAGAAACGAGGGCTCAAAGACGCCGGAGAGATGGAGAGCCTCACAGCTTGCCAGTCAACTCCGGCACGACCTTGAACAGGTCACCGACCAGTCCG
>NZ_CAJHOG010000022.1:0-15980 GCF_905120495.1 Sphingobium sp. S6
TTCGCTATCCGTTCGCCCTTAGCGTGCAGATACGTCACTTTCGTGTAGTCACCCCTTGTTGCATGTGCGCTTGCAGCATTGTGGCCGGCGGGCAGGAGTTGGGAATTGGTCGTTACGTAGCTTCTTTTTGGCGATGTTTGTGGCGCATAGGGCTATTGACAAATGACCAAACGGTGACCTAAAGTTTCAAACAGACGCAGAGACGATAAGCGCCGTGCAAGTTGGGGCCATCCGGCCGGAAATGCTGAACGGATGGATCGGATGCTGCCAGGGGCCTGCGTGAGCGGGTTGGCAGGCTAGTTTCCCATGTACGGAAGACGAATCGGGAAAGCTCGTGGTCGGTGTGTTTCGCGAGTGAGGGGATAGACGTGCGAAAGGACGTGAGCGGTTGGATCACCCGTCTGAACGACGCGATGATCGACAACTACACAGCTTCAGGCGCATGGCGGAATGAGTCGATCGCCGATATCGCTGCGCGTCTGGTGATCGAAAAGCCTGACATGCTCGCATTTATTGAGGGCGATCGCTCGCTTTATCTGGGTAATCTTGTTACCAAGGCAAGAAAGATTGCTGCGGTACTTGCCACGCGTGGCCTAGTTCCGGGCGATGTGGTAAGCTTCCAGCTTCCCAACTGGCTCGAAACCGCGGTAATCAACCTGGCTTGTTGTATCGGCGGCTTTGTCTGCAATCCCATCATCCCAATCTATCGCGAGGCGGAGGTCGGCTACATCCTGCGCGACGGCCGTGCTAAGATTCTGTTCGTGCCGACGAGCTTCCGTGGCTTCGATTATGTCAATATGGCGCGCGCGCTTCAGGCGGGCCTTCCCGATCTTGCCACCATCGTTACCGTCCGGGGTGAGGCGGAGGGCTGTCTTGGTTATGAGGAGCTTCTCGCTTCAAACGCGCCTGACGTGGCAAGCGGCCATCCCGATCCCAATGCCGTCAAGCTGCTGCTCTATACATCGGGCACGACAAGCCATCCCAAGGGCGTTCTGCACAGCCACAATAGCTTAATGGCCGAGCTCCTTGCCGCTCGGGACTATTGGGGCCTTGGTGCGAGCGATGTGGTGCTGATGCCCTCGCCGGTTACGCATATAACCGGCTATCTTTACGCGCTCGAAATGGGTTTCGTCACCGGCTGTGCCGCGGTGTTGATGGAGCGATGGGACGCCTCTGAGGCGGTCGAGCTGATCAAGCGGCACGGCGTAACGATGAGCGTTGGCGCAACTCCCTTCCTCAGGGAACTTACGGATACGGTCGTGTCGGCCGGGGCTCTGCTCCCCACGATGCGTTTGTTTATCTGCGGCGGGGCGCCGGTTGCGCCGGAACTTGTGCGCCGGGCGGCGCAGGCGATCCCGGGGTGCGCCATATCGCGCGCCTTCGGAAGCAGCGAGGCGCCAACGGTCACGCTGGGTGTCCGGGGCGTCGAAGAGCTTGAGCTTGGCGCGACCACGGACGGGCGCATCGTCAACAATGAAGTGCGGATCATCGACGAAGCGACGGGAGCGTTGCTGGGCGAGGGGGCGGAAGGAGAGATCCTTGTTCGCGGCCCGGAGGTGATGCTGGGCTATACCGATCAAGCGCTGACGGACGATGCGTTCGATCAGGACGGCTTCTTCCGCACGGGTGATCTCGGACGGATCGAATTTGGCGATTTCCTGGCGGTGAGCGGCCGTAAAAAGGATGTTATCGTGCGCGGGGGCGAGAATATCAGCCCTCAGGAAATCGAAGATGCGCTGCATCGCTATCCTGCAATCACCGACGTCGCAGTGGTGGCGATGCCGCATGGAAGGCTGGGTGAAGGGGTCTGCGCCTATGTGATTGCGGATGCGCCCGTTTCCGTCGCCGACATTGGCAGCTTCCTCGGGGAGCAAGGGCTAGCGCGACAGAAATGGCCGGAGCGCGTGGAGATGGTCGACGCGTTTCCGCGCACGGCTTCGGGCAAAGTCCAGAAGAATATCCTGCGTGATCGCCTGGTTGCGCAGGCTCAGCCCACGGAGGCGTCCTTATGAATGGTCCGGACCTTCAACGGTCATTACGGCTTTTTGAGCGCATGCTGCTTATCCGCAGGATGGAGGAGCGGCTTGGTGACCTCGGGAAAGCCGGCGAACTTCCTGGCAATGTGCATCTTTATATTGGCCAGGAAGCGGTGGCCACCGGCGTCTGCGCACATCTTGACGACAGCGACTGGGTTGCCAGCACTCATCGCGGGCACGGTCACTTCCTGGCGAAGGGCGGAGATCCGCGCGCTATGGCGGCGGAGCTCATGGGCAAAGAGACCGGCATTTGCCACGGCAAGGGCGGCTCGATGCATGTTGCCGACGTCTCGAAGGGCATATTGGGCGCCAACGGCATTGTCGGCGGTGGCGTAGGGCTCGCGGTCGGTGCGGCACTCGGCGCGCAGCTTGACGGCGAGGGCCGGGTTGCCGTGGTGTTTTTCGGTGACGGTGCGTCCAGCCAGGGCGTCATTTCCGAGGCGCTGAACATCGCCGCCCTGTGGAAGCTTCCACTGTTGCTGGTCTGCGAGAATAACGGATTTTCTCAATTCTCCCCTTATGAGACGGTGAACGCTGGCGATATCTGGCGCCGCGCCGAACCGTTTGGCATGCCCGGCGCGCTGGTCGACGGCAATGACGTCCACGCCGTATGGCGGGTCGTTGGCGAGGCGGTTGCGCGGGCGCGCTCAGGCGAAGGGGCCACGCTCATCGAGGCTCGTACCTATCGCTGGCGGACTCATGTCGAATCCGAAGAAAGCTTCCTTGCAGCGCCTTATCGCACCCAGGAAGAAGTCGAGAGCTGGAAGCAGCGCGATCCGATTAGCCGGCTGGAAGAATTTCTCGTCTCCGAGGATCTGGAAAAGGACGTGGCCGCTATCCGGGCCAGGGTCGAGGGCGTTACCGAAAGCGCCATCACCGATGCTTTGAATGATCCTCTTCCCCCTGTCTCCCGTGCTTTTGAGGATATGTTCGCCAATGGCTAAGCGGCGCCTCATCCATGCTGTCAACGAAGCGCTTCATGAAGAAATGGAGCGCGACGATCGTGTGATCCTCTATGGCGAGGATGTCAGGATCGGCTTGTTCGGCGATACACGCGGCCTCTTCGACAAGTTCGGGGGCAAGCGGGTGATCAACACGCCAATCTCCGAGGTTGTCATGACCGGTATGGCGGTTGGGATGGCAGCGGCCGGCTATCGCCCGATCTGCCACATGATGTATGGCAACTTCCTTTATACCGGCTTTGACTCCATCGCGAACCAGGCCGCCAAGCTTCGCTATATGACGGCGGGCCAGCTCAAGCTGCCGCTCGTTTACCTGGCATCTACAGGTGCCGGCCGCTCATCTGGCGCCCAGCATTCCGATGCACCCTATCCAGGCGTTATGAACCTTGGCGGCATCAAGGTCGTGATCCCCAGCACGCCAGCCGACGCCAAGGGTTTGATGAAGGCCAGCATCCGTGAGGATAATCCGGTCCTCTTCCTGCTGCCCACCCGCCGCGGCGGCGAGCAAGGAGAAGTGCCCGATGGCGATCATGTCGTGCCGCTCGGCAAGGGATCGGTGAAGCGCGAGGGTCGCGATGTCACGGTGGTCGCGATCGGTGTGATGGTGCGTCATGCAATGCGCGCAGCGGCGACATTGTCCGAAGAGGGGATCGAGGTCGAAGTTGTCGATCCGATGACGCTCTTCCCGCTCGATAAGGAGCTGATCCTGGCCTCGGTTCGCAAGACCGGGCGCCTAGTAATCCTCGATGAGGCGCGTGCTACATGCAGCGCCGCAAGTGAAATTGCCGCTATCGTCGCCGAACAGGGTTTTGCTTCGTTGCGTGGTCCCGTGCGCCGGGTCACCGTGCAGGATGTGGCGATCCCGTTCGCGCCCCATCTCGAAAATGCGGTGATCCCTGATGAGGCTATGGTTGAGGCTGCGATCCGCGCGGCTGTACGCGATGGAGACGTTGCATGAAGATGTCGCTTAAGTTGCCGATGTTTGGCATGAACATGGAAGAAGGCACGATCGCTCGCTGGCACGTACAGCTGGGCGCAGACTTTGCTCTCGGTGACATCCTTTATGAGGTGGAAACCGAAAAGGTGACGTCCGAGGTGGAAGCCCCGTGCGATGGAACTCTCATTGAAATATTGGTTTCTGAAGGTGATGATGCTGCTGTTGGAGCGGCAGTCTGCCGAATAGAAACGAAATAATTGTCCTGACACCGGAGTGAAGTGGGCAGGAGACACGGATAGTTTTTCAACGCGACCGAAGAAAAAATGTTTAAGAGCGCGAAACGATACTTCGGTCATATCTAGGGAGGGATGGTTATGATTGTCAGACCAGAAAGCACAACGAAACGGCACGGCATTAACTTATACGCATCGGGCGTCGCGCTTCTTTGCTTCTGTTCGCCCGCATTCGCCCAGAGCGAGGCTCCGGCGGAGCAGCCTGCTGCCCAATCCGCAGCCGCCGAAGCGCCGCAGAGTGAAAGTCTGGGTGCCGGCGAGATCATCGTCACCGCCAGCAAGCGCGCTGAATCGATCAACAAGGTCGGCCTCACGATTGCGGCGGTCAGTGGCGATCAGCTCGTCAAGCAGGGTATCAGCAGCGTCCAGGATTTGACCAAGGCCGTCCCGGGTCTGACCTATGCGCGGTCGGCATTCGGCACCCCGGTGTTCACGCTGCGTGGCGTCGGCTATTTCGATACCGCTCTGGCGGCATCGCCTGCGGTTAGCGTTTATGTCGACCAGGCGCCTCTCAGCTTCTCCGCGCTGCCCGGCATCGGGGTCGGTTTGGACATGGAGCGTGTTGAGGTACTGAAAGGTCCGCAGGGCATTCTGTTCGGCCAGAATTCCACCGGCGGCGCGATCAACTACATCGCCAACAAGCCGACCGACACTCTGACGAGCGGGTTCAGCCTTGGCTATGGACGATTTAGCACGGTTGAAGGCGAAGCTTTCATCAGTGGACCTGTGACCGACACGCTCAATATACGGCTCGCTGGCCGCAGCACTTATGCGGGATCGTGGCAGAAAAATTACTTCTCTCGTCCAGGTGACGAGTTCGGGAAGCGGCGGGAATTCGCTGGCCGTATCACTCTAGACTGGAAGCCCACCGATAGACTCAGTTTCATGGCCAGCCTGAGTGGTTGGCATGACGGCAGCGAGCCGCAGATCGGGCAGTACATCTTCCTGCGTCCTGCCACGGCGGGGCAGGAGCAATTTTTGAGCCCTCAGCTTTATAATTTCGAAACGGGTACATTGGTGACGCCATATGCGCCGCGCAAGGCGCGCGCCGCCGATTGGTCCGCGGATGCTGAACCTTTCCGTGACGACAGAATGTATAATGCCGCGCTGCGTACCGACTATGACGTGACCGATAATCTGACCCTGACCTCGATCACTTCTTATTCGGACTATAAGCGTAATAGCCGGGCGGCGAATGACGGCACTGCGGTGCAAGACTATGATTATGTCGCCAACGACGGATATATTCGTGACTTCAACCAGGAATTGCGCCTGTCGAACGACGCCGCATCGCGCATGCGGGTCACCGTCGGTGCTAATTATCAGCACAGCAAAGTCTATGAGCTAAGCAAGCTTTCCTATGGAGATAGCATCGTCTCGAATTTCTCTCAGATAGACGGGACGAGCACTTTGCTGCCGGTGCCATTTTCCAGAGCATCGGATTTCAGCCGGCAGACGATCGAAAATTATGCGTTCTTTGGAAACGTCGATTTCGATGTGACAGACACCATCACGGTGAAGGGTGGCCTTCGCTATACGAACAGCAAGCGCCATTTCGTCGGCTGTACCTTTGATAATAATTTCGACCCGATACATGGCGACGACGCCCAGCGCAGGCTGTTCGACATTATCCACACGTTCGCCAGATCCCTGGTGGGCCTGGGAGCATCGACCCCCCTGCAGCCGGGTGACTGCACCAGTGCGATCGACCCGCTGACGGATGCCAACGGCAATCCACTTATCGGTGTAGAGAATGGGCAACGGCCGGATGCCTTTGAGAGCATCCTCGGCGATACCAACCTCAATGAGGATAATCTGTCCTGGAAGGTTGGCGTCGACTTCAAGCCGGTGGCTGGTTCGCTATTTTACGCGAACGTGACCAAGGGCTATAAGGCAGGCAGCTTCCCAACGGTTGGGGCGGCGACTGTCAGTCAATATCGTCCGGTCGTTCAGGAATCGGTCATTGCCTACGAAGCGGGTTTCAAGCAGGAGCTGTTCGACCGCTCGGTGCTGCTCACCGGTGCTGGCTTCTACTATGACTACCGCAACAAGCAGCTGATGGGCTTCTTCGATAATCCGCCTTTCGGCATCGTGTTCGCACTCGACAACGTGCCTAAGTCCACCGTCAAGGGCGGTGAGCTGGCCATCGTATGGCGGCCGGTCGATGGCCTCAACCTCAGTGGCGCGGTGACCTATGTCGACGCGAAGATCAAAAAATACTCCGATCTGAATTCCGACGGGGTATTTACTGACTTTGCCGGCGACCGGGTGCCATTCGCTCCGAAATGGAATGCGAGTGCAAACGCCGACTATACCGTTCCGCTTGGCGCCAGCCTGGCAGTGAATTTGGGTGCCAGCCTGACCTATAACAGCAGCACGCAGGCTGCGATCGGTCATGATGCGGTGACGAAGGCGGTAACCTACATCAAGCCGTTTACCACCGTTGATGCTCGCATTGCACTTCAGGATGCGGACAATGCATGGCAGGTCCAGTTCTGGGTGAAGAATCTGACCAACGAATATTACTGGAACAACGTAGCGTTCCTGTACGATACGGCGGTTCGGTATGCGGCCATGCCACGCACCTACGGAGTAAAGACCAGCTTCCGTTTCTAAAGCTGATCGGAGGATCTTGGGTTGGTCTGTCGAGATTGGCCTGGGATCTCCCCTCCTCTGCCGGCATGAAGCCGGTGGTGCATTGAATGGATACGGCCGGAGCATCCGATTTTTCGGACGCTCCGGCCGTAATCCTTTAAGTTCAGCATTTTTTGGATCAGAATGGGATCATGGCTGAGGCAGCGGATGACCTGGATGTCGTGATAGATGCCGCGGCGCTATGGCTTGCGGCGGGCCGTCATGTCGCGCTTGCCACAGTGATCGAGACCTGGGGGTCGGCGCCTCGGCGGGCGGGATCCCATCTGGTGATCCGCGACGACGGAATTTTCGAAGGCTCCGTCAGCGGCGGTTGTGTCGAAGGCGACGTCATCGTTCAGGCTCTCGAATTGATTGCGGCAGGGGGCGGCTTTCGTCGCCTGGATTATGGCGTGGCTGACGCGCAGGCCTGGGAGGTGGGACTTGCTTGCGGCGGCCGAATCTCCATCCTGTTACAGACCGTCGATGGGGCACATTTTCCGCCTGCGCTGATCGAGCGTATCGTTGATGCACGGGCGCAGGGTTTGCCGCTGGGTCTGGCGACGGATCTGACAAGCGGTGCGACCCGCGAGAATGCGGCCCCTCTGAAGGAATGGTTCTTCAATCTCTATCCTCCGCGCCGTCGTCTCGCGATCGTGGGGGCGGTTCATATCGCCCAGCTGCTCGTCCCGATGGCGCGCCTTGCGGGCTATGAGACAACCGTTATCGATCCGCGCGGCATGTTCGCGGCGGCTGCCCGATTTGATCAACCTGTAGACGAGAATTGGCCCGACGAAGCGCTTGATCGTTGGCGCCCGGACGGCGGCTCCGCGGTAGTCAGTTTGACGCATGATCCAAAGCTTGATGATCCGGCGCTGGCGCGCGCTCTGAACTCGCCGGCCTTCTATATCGGCGCATTGGGATCACGAAAAACACATGCTGCCCGGCTCGAGCGGCTCGGCGCCGCCGGCTTCACGGATAAGGAGCTCGCCCGCATCCATGGGCCGGCAGGGCTCCCAATCGGTGCGGCGGGACCAGCCGAGATCGCCGTTTCCATCCTGGCCGAGATGACGACAGTCTTGCGGAGCTCGAAGTGAGGTTTGGACGGGTATCGCTGGAAGAGGCCGAGGGTGCGATCCTGGCCCATAGCCTCTCGATTCCGGGACGCCGCTTGCCAAAAGGGCGCGTGCTCGATTGCGATGATCTGGCGGCGGTCCGGCATGCGGGATTGGAAGCGCTCACCGTTGCTCGGCTCGATACGGACGATATTGGTGAAAATGATGTCGCGATGGCGATTGCGCAGAGGCTGGCCGGAGATCATGTCCGCGCCGAACCTCCCGTCCATGGGCGGGCTGATCTGATCGCCGAGACGAACGGCCTTCTCGTTTATGCACCCGACGGCATAGGCAAGCTCAATCGGGCAACGGAGGCGATCACATTCGCCGCCGTCGCGCCGATGACGCCGGTGCGCGCGGGCGACGTGGTAGGCACCGTCAAGATAATTCCCTATGCGGTGCCCCGAGCCGAACTTGTCTCAGCGGGGCAAGTCGCGGATGGTTGCAAGGTCCGTATAGCTGCATTCGGGCCCCTCTCGGTCAATCTCGTGCAAACCAGTCTAGGCAGCGTAAGCCTCAAGCTTCTCGCCAAGACCGAAACCGTTATAAGGCAGCGAGTCGAGAGGCTTGGCGGACATTTGAATCATGTGTGGATCTGCGATCATGATGAAGCGGCTCTAACCAATTTGCTCGCGGACTCTTCGGAGGCGGATCTTGTGCTGATCATGGCGGCATCGGCGACGGCCGACCGCGAAGATGTGGTCCCCGCGGCCATTCGACAAGCGGGCGGGCGCGTGGAGCGGGTGGGAATGCCGGTCGATCCCGGCAATCTCCTGTGCCTCGGTTGGTTGCGCAGGCGGGCTGTCATTGGGTTGCCGGGTTGTGCACGTAGCCCCCTGCGTAATGGAGTTGATCTGATATTGGAGCGGCTCTTCGCTGGGTTCGGCGTGGATAGCGATGTGATCGCCGGCATGGGAGTCGGCGGTCTGCTCGGGGATGGAGGCGGACGACTCGATGCGCGCGCCCTCTAGCTGTAGAAAAACAACACTTACTTGGTTGGGATTATTGGATGTTGACCTACGACTATGATCTGTTCGTCATTGGGGCGGGCTCGGGCGGAGTGCGCGCGGCGCGGGTTTCGGCAGCCTATGGCGCGCGGGTGGCGGTCGCCGAGGAGCATCGGGTGGGCGGCACCTGCGTGATCCGGGGCTGCGTGCCCAAGAAGCTGCTCGTCTATGGCTCGCATTTCGCCGAGGATCTGCAGGATGCACGGCGCTTTGGCTGGAAGGTGCCCGATTGCGAATTTGACTGGTCGGCGCTGCGCGACAATGTGCTCGCCGAGGTCTCGCGGCTCGAAGGTCTCTACACCGAGACGCTCGGCAACAATAAGGTCGAGATCATCCGCGAGCGGGCGACCGTCGCCGGGCCGCATGAGGTGCTGCTCGGCTCGGGCCAGACGATCACCGCCGGCAAAATCCTGATCGCAACCGGCGCTTGGCCGATCGTACCCCATTTTCCGGGGGCCGAGCATGGCATCACCTCGAATGAAGTGTTCCATCTCGATACCTTCCCCAAGCGCGTGGTGATCGCAGGGGCGGGCTATATCGCCAATGAATTTGCCGGCATCTTCCACCAGTTTGGTGCGCATGTGACGCTGGTCAACCGCACCGACGTGATCCTGCGCGGCTATGACGAGCAGATCCGCGACCGGCTGCTCCAGATCTCGATGACCAAGGGGATCGAGTTCAAATTCCACGTCGCCTTCGAGAAGGTCGACAAGCAACCGGACGGCTCGCTGCTGGTGCACATGACCGGCCATGAGCCGATCCCGGCCGACATGCTGCTATTCGCCACCGGCCGACGCCCGCATACCGAAAATCTCGGGCTGGAGACGGCCGACGTCGCACTCGACGCCAAGGGCGCGATCAAGGTGGACGACGACAACCGCTCGAGCTGCGCCAGCATCTATGCGGTGGGCGACGTCACCAACCGGGTGCAGCTGACGCCGGTCGCGATCCGCGAGGGCCAGGCCTTTGCCGACACTGTGTTCGGCAATAATCCCCGCCGGGTCGATTATGGCTGCATCCCGTCCGCCGTATTCAGCCATCCGCCGATGGCGGGCGTGGGCATGACCGAGGCCGAGGCGCGCAACAAGCTCGGTGAGGTCAAGGTCTACACCTCCGACTTCCGGGCGATGAAGAATGTGCTCGCCGACCGCCACGAGCGCGCGCTCTACAAGCTGGTCGTCCATCCTGAGACCGACGTGGTGGTCGGCATCCACATGATCGGCCCCGACGCGCCTGAAATCCTGCAGGCCGCCGCGATCGCGGTGAAGGCGAGGCTCACCAAGGCCCAGTTCGACGATACCGTAGCACTGCATCCCTCTATGGCCGAGGAACTGGTGCTGATGCGGTAGGGCTTGGGTTGCCAGCTACCGACGTATGCGCCTGGGCGCTGCGTCGGTCATGCGCTTGGCCTGCCGTTCGCCTGAACGCGACCGGCAGGCCGTTAGCTGGTCATTGCGACCGAATAACAGGGTCGGCAATTCAACTATTGACGATAGCGGCGCATTTCGAGGCGAGCGATCGCGCGGTTGTGAACCTCATCCGGCCCATCCACCAGGCGCATTGTGCGGAGATGTGCATAGGCGCGCGCAAGGCCGAAGTCGTCGGCGACGCCCGCGCCGCCATGCGCCTGGATCGCATCGTCGGCGATCTTCAACGCCATATGCGGCCCCGCCACCTTGATCATCGCGATTTCCGCTTGTGCTGCCTTGGCCCCAAGCTTGTCCATCACGTCGGCGGCCTTGAGGCATAGGAGGCGGGTCATTTCAAGTGACGTCCGTGCTTCGGCGATCCGCTGCTCCCAGATGGAATGCTCTGCTAGGCGTTTCCCAAAGGCAGTGCGCGAAAGGAGCCGCTCCACCATTTTCTTCAAGATTTCCTCGGCCAAGCCAATCGTGCGCATACAGTGATGGATTCGGCCTGGCCCCAATCGCCCCTGAGCAATTTCAAAGCCGCGCCCCTCGCCGAGCAGCATATTCTCGACCGGAACGCGAACATCCTTCAGCTCGACTTCGCCATGACCATGAGGCGCATCGTCATAGCCAAACACAGGAAGCATTCGCAGAACCTTAACCCCCGGCGTGTCGAGCGGCAGGAGGATCATGCTCTGCTGAGCATGGCGCGGGGCATCAGGATCGGTCTTTCCCATGAGAATGCCGACCGAGCATCGAGGATCGCCTATGCCCGAAGACCACCATTTGCGGCCGTTGATCACATAATGGTCGCCGTCACAAACGATGGAGGTTTCGATATTGGTGGCGTCAGAGGATGCGACTCGCGGCTCGGTCATCAGAAAGACCGAGCGAATCTTCCCCTCCATCAGCGGCCGGAGCCAGCGCTCCTTATGCTCGCGAGTTCCATAGCGGTGCAGGACCTCCATGTTGCCGGTATCGGGCGCGGAGCAGTTGAACACCTCGGACGCCCATTCGATGCGGCCCATCTCTTCCGCGCAGGAGGCATATTCCAGATTGGTAAGGCCCGGAGCGACGAACTCGAAGCTGCTGTCGACGGGATTGTGGCCGGCCAGCGGCGGCATGAAAAGATTCCATATGCCGTCCGCTTTCGCGCGCTCCTTCAATTCCTCGATTATCGGCAGAGTCTTCCACCGCTCTCCACTAGCCTGCTGCGCGGCATAGGTCTCATCATGGGGCCGAACCACATCGTTCATGAAATTACGGACCCGATCACGCCACATGGTTTCCGCGGGCGACATCGTGAAATTCATATTGCAGTCCTTATCTGGCCCATGGGCATGATGACCACATGGTAATTATCATTAACCCCTGCATGATCCAAGCGATTCGATAAAAGGAGGGCATGCGCCATCTGCGTAGGCTTTTTCACTTCGAGTCGGAGATTGCAGGCCGCGAACGCTGTAAAGGAAGCCATTGTAGAACATAGAGTATGAACCAGCGCCTTTCGCCCCGGCTGGACAAGAGGGCATTTCGTCCTCTCGCAAAGCAGGCTTGTAACCATGTGGTAAGTATGCTCTGATCTTTCAGGCTGGTGCCAGGCACATGGGGCCACTGGCGATGTGGTCAAGGCTGAAGCGAAGTCAATTCGCGCAGTTGAGCATTTTCGGAGGATGAAGAATGGCTAACAGACTCGCAGGCAAGGTTGCGCTCATCACGGGTGGAGCGAGCGGGCTCGGCGCCGCTCAGGCGAAGCGTTTCGCGGAAGAAGGCGCCAAGGTCGTAATCGGCGACCTCAATGAAGAGATGGCCAAGGGCGTCGTAGCCGAAATCAGGGCTGCTGGTGGCGATGCGCTCTTCATTCGGTTGGATGTTACCGATGCGGCGAGCTGGAATAATGCGATTGCCGCTGCCGTCGAGGCTTTTGGCGGGCTTACGACTCTATCCAACACTGCCGGTATCATTCATCCTGGCGGCTTCGAGGAGGAGAGCATTGAAGGCTGGAACAAGATGGTGGCGGTCAATCAGACTGCTATCTTCCTCGGAATCAAGGCGGCAATCCCCGAGCTGGTGAAGTCGGGCAATGGCTCGATCATCAACATCAGTTCGTTGATCGGCATGTTTCCCACCGCCGGCAATGCCAGCTACTGTGCCACCAAAGCGGCCGTGCGCATCATGAGCAAGGCGGCGGCGCTGGAGTTTGTGGACCGCGGCGTTCGGGTGAATACGATCGTGCCCGGCGGAATGAACACGCCGATCACGGCGAATGTCCCCCCTGACGTGCTGAAGCAGCAGACAAGCCAGATCCCCATGGGAAAGCTCGGTGACCCGATCGACATTGCCAACGGCGCGCTTTTTCTGGCCTCTGACGAGGCGAAATATATTACTGGCGTGGATCTGCCGATTGACGGAGGCTGGTCCGTGGGTGTTTGAACTCATTGATATTATTTGTGAAAACACAGCATTAGAAAGTGAAAGCGCGCGGCTGCGTGCCGCGCGCAAAGGGGCAGCATTAGCGGGCCAGGGGACTTGGACATTTAGTCTCACTTTTCGGTCCGGTTCCTCAGAATCCAGCTTGACTACCAACTGGTAATTGTGCTTGGATCAAGGTCCGGTGATCGGCCCAGTTGTTGTGCATCGGAAAAAAGAACCCTCAGCGACGCGGGTCTGAATTGCGCGCTCAAGCTATTTAGGAGGCACAGGATGAGCAACAGAATGGCAGGAAAAGTCGCGCTCGTAACGGGCGCGGCGAGCGGCCTGGGTGCAGCGCAGGCTCGGCTTTTTGCCAAGGAGGGCGCCAAGGTCGTCGTCGCCGATCTGAATGTCGAAATGGGCAACAAGGTCGTGGCCGAGATTCAGGAAAGCGGGGGCGAGGCCCTATCGTGCGGCTGGATATCACCGATGCTGCGAGCTGGGCGGGGGCTGTCGAGGCGGCGGTTGGGGCCTTTGGGAAGCTCACGACGCTTTACAACACCGCGGGCATCATCCACGGCGCGATGATCCAGGACGAGACGCTCGAAGGCTGGAGCAAGATGATCGCGGTCAACCAGACTGCGCTTTTCCTGGGCCTGAAGATGGTTGCGCCGGAAATTGCGAAGTCGGGAAATGGTGCGATCCTAAACATCAGTTCGCTCGTCAGCGTCATCTGTGAGCCTGGCTTGATCAGCTATGCGGCGACCAAGTCTGCGGTACGCGCGATGACCAAGGTGGCTGCGCTGGAATATGTCGGGCAAGGGGTGCGGGTGAACACCATCGTTCCTGGTGGCATGAAGACGCCGATGCAGGCGAACGTCACGCCCGAGCAGGTTGAATGGTACAAAGCGCAGATCCCGATGGGCGATCTTGGCGAGCCGAACGATATCGCTTATGGGGCGCTATATCTTCTGTCAGACGAAGCTAAATATGTTACTGGAACGGAACTGTTCATCGATGGCGGCTGGTCTTCTGCGGCCTAAATCCTTGATGCCCTCGATCCTGCTAAGATTACGGGATTATATTCAACTAGGAGATACAAAATGAGTGATCTAGACAGACTTGCAAGCCGGGCCGCGATTCAGGACCTCTACTCTGACAAGCTCATTGCCGTAGACAAGCGCCAAGAGGGCCGTCTCGCTTCTATTTGGTGGGATGATGCAGAGTGGACCATTGAGGGAATCGGCACCTACAAGGGCCCGGAAGGCGCCCTCGATTTGGCCAATAACGTACTCTGGCCAATGTTTCACGAATGTATTCATTATGGAACCAATCTGCGCTTGGAATTTGTGAGCGCGGACAAGGTAAATGGTATTGGCGACGTCCTTCTCCTTGGAAATCTCGTCGAAGGTAATCAGTCGATTCTTATCGCTGCGGTCTTCACGGATGAGTATGAGCGCCGTGACGGGGTGTGGAAGTTCTCTAAGCGCAACGCATGCACGAACTATTTCACCCCGCTGGCCGGCATTCATTTCGCACCGCCCGGCATTCATTTCGCACCGTCCGGCGCATAATCTTATATATACAAGTGATTAGTTGGGCATTCACATGACGCTTGTCGTGTGGATGCCCAATTTTATATGGATGGAGAACTCAAACACAACGCGACTCGCGATTGGAGATGAGTCACGCCGGGGCACCTGGCGCCGAATGGTGGCCCCCCATTCAGCATTGCCGATCGGGCTTGCAATTTCGCCCGCCTGGTCCGTTAGAAGCATGAGCGCCGCCCATCGAAAGATGTTTCGGGATGGCCCCATTTGCCTTCTCGTGCTTGCCGATGCGGAGATCAGGCGCGGTTGACATGTGACCATTTGGTAATCTATCCTTTCCTTGTATCGAGGTGCGACGTGATCTCGCTTCGGTAAAAGAAGGGCGGAGCATTGACTTCGACGCAGGAGAGACGGTCGGCGGCTTTGGGTCGTTCGACCGGTGGAGGGCATTCTTGAAGCAATCGGCAGAGCGATCGCGGTTATCTCGCCGCGCTTTCATCCAGGCCGGCGGCGCGGGGCTGGCGGTTTCCACCCTGGGTGCTGCGGCATCTGCTCCGGCTGTTGCCGCGGTGGGCCGGCAGTGGACCCAAATCGCGGATATAGTCGTGGTCGGCAGCGGCGCGGCCGCCTCGGTTGCCGCACTTGCGGCTGCCAAGGACGGCGCGAAGGTCCTCATGCTGGAAAAAGCGCCGGTATATGGCGGTACGTCCGCGAAATCCGGTGGGGCTTTCTGGGTGCCCAATAATTTCAGGCTGAAGGAGCGGGGGATCGAGGATCCAAAGGCTTCGCTCCTGGCTTATTGCGCTGCCTATTCATATCCGCATCTTTTCGACAGCAATTCACCGACGCTCGGCCTGGGTGAGGATGTCTACAAACTGCTTGAGGCGTTTTACGACAACGCGTCGCCGATGACGGACATGTTGCGGGAAATCAAGGCAGCCGAGATAGGCCGCTTTCATGTCCTTCCCGACGGCCAGGGAACCGATCTGCCTGACTATGGCGTGCTCGACGGCAACAATAAGGTGCCTCGCGGACGGTGCCTCGGACCCATCAAGCCTGATGGGTCGCCAGGATTCGGCGCGGAGTTGATGCGCCAGATCAAGGCGCGCATCGACGCTTATGGCATTCCCCTGCTCACCAGCCACCAGGTTGTCCGCCTGGTTACCGACGGGGATGGCGCGGTGCTCGGCGTCGAGGCGCTGAACGACGGGAAGGAGGTTTCCTTTGGCGCGCGCAAAGGCGTGATCTTCGCAACGGGCGGGTTCACCTATAATCGCGAAATGCTCAATCTCCATCAGACAGGGCCGGTCTATGGCGGTTGCGGGGTGCCGACCAATACTGGCGACTTTGTATCGATTGCCGGGGCTGTTGGAGCGAAGCTTGGCAATATGGGAAGCGCCTGGCGCGCCGAGATCGTGCTGGAAGAGGCGCTGGAATATGTAAGCGTGCCAAGCGACGTATGGATTCCGCCGGGCGACAGCATGTTCATTGTCAATCGCTATGGGAATCGTGTCTTCAACGAGAAGCGCAATTACCATGACCGTGCGCGCGTACATCAACATTATGATCCCAACGGCTCTGTTGCAAAGATTGGCGGCAGTCAGAGGTAGGCTGTCGCTCTGCGCCGA
>NZ_CAJHOG010000023.1:0-15009 GCF_905120495.1 Sphingobium sp. S6
CCGTCCAATCTCCGCCAAGCATGCTCAAGCTTCACGATTTTTGCAACAGAGCCGGCGAACGGATCGCCGCTCGCCATACCGTTCGCCGGCGGCCTGCTACTCGGTCGCTTCCAGGCCGAACCAAAGATCGACAATTCAGGCGGCCATGTGACCTTCAACAAATATTGTATGCGGAATCACACCGTCTTTTACCCCACCCCGACGAATTTCGTTGTGCGAACCTACGTCAATCCGAAGCTGTTGAGGCCGGAACAGCATGAGATCGTGCGCGAGATGGAGGCATGGCTTGCGGCGCACCAGGCCGAAGCCGAGGCGGCCGTCATGCAATATCACCGGCTTGAAGATAACGACCAGGGCGAGTTTCTGGACTCCGCGAGCTGGGCGACGCTGCAAGCAGATTTTCAGGCTTTGTGGCCCCGGCTTTCCGCGCAGTTTTAGGCCGTGCCGGCCAGCGCCGGCGCACAGGACCAGCGGCCACCTTCCCAATGAAATCCTACCCGCTGCGCGTTGGCGATCGCGGGCGGCTCGCCCTTGCGCCAGAACGCCCGCATCTTGGCCCGTTCGTCCAGATGGGCGTCAGCGACGATCGCGCGCGCGGCCTGGATGAACTGCCCATGCCCGAACACATAGACCAGCGATGCAGCCGGCATGGCGGCGAGCCGCGCCAGCGCGGCCTCGCAGCGCCGTAGCAGGGTGGCGAAGCTCTCCGCCCCTTCCCCGTCGCAATAATCAGGATCGGCCGCGCTCCAATAGCGTTCGAGGTGCGGCATCCGCTCCGCGCTGCGCGTGCCGTTCCAGCGCGCCGGTTGCAGATAGGTGAACTCTTCGATCGGCCACACTTCGACCGGCACGCCGGGAAAGCGCGCGATCGTCGGCGCGGCCGTCTGCCGGGTGCGCGTATAGGGCGACGTGACGATGAGCGCGGGCGCTTGCGTCCAGCTCGCCGCGACTTCGCGCGCCTGTTCCTGGCCCAGCTCCGTCAGCTCGATCGCGCCGAGATCATCGCAGGGCACGCCGGCGTTGCCGGTGCTTTGGCCGTGGCGGATGAAAATCGCCCTCATAGCCGGTTGTCCCGGAGCCGATCGGGCGTCCAGCCTTCGGGCAATTCGTCGCCGGGTTCGGGAGGCCGATCGGGCACCTTGGCCAAGATGCGGTCAAGACCATCCAATGTGGAGCCTTTGGAACGCCGCCTGAAAAACTCCGCAGCCGTTTCCCCTTTGCGCGGCCGATCAATCGCCATCATGCAAATCCGTCATAAGCGCATCGACGCTGGGGAAGCGTGCCCCCTTCCCCGCTTCCAGTTCCTCGATCGCCGCGCGCGTCGCGGCTTGGCCGGTCAGCTCGGCCGTCGCCGCCATTTCGGCCTCGAACTGCGCCTTGCGCGCCTCATACTGGGCGCGGCGCTCTGGACTCCAATCCTTCATGCGATCAGCCACAAGATCGCGAAACGGGCGATGGCCTGCCATTTTGCCCGTCGCTCAGGCCGCTTCTTTCAGCGTCAACTCGACGTGCAGATGGGCCGACGCTGCAATGTTGACGAGCGCATCCAGGGAGAACTTGGCCAGCTTGCCGCGCAGCAGATCATTGGTCCGGGGCCGTGTCAGCCCAAGCCGCTTGCCCGCTTCGTCCTGTGAGACATTCCAGCCCTGCACCACCTTGCGGATTTCATACAGCAAGGACGAGCGCAGTTTCAGGTTCGCGGCCTCCTGCTCGGTATCAGCGAGCGCGTCCCACACGTTCTCATAGATTTCCGATGTCATTGCTCCGCCTTCCATCGTTTCAACCTTTGCGCCGCGAGTTCGAGGTCTTTCTTTGCCGTTGCCTGCGTCTTTTTCTGGAACGCATGAAGCACCAGAACCCGGTCTTCCAACGTCGCCAGATAGATCACCCGGAACGCGCCCGACGCTTCCCGGATGCGAATTTCCCGAACGCCTTGCCCCACGGTTTTCATGGGCTTCCAGTCGTCGGGATCGTCGCCGCGTTGGACAAGCTCAAGCTGCCAACCGGCATCTGTTCGCGCATCTTCGGGGAAGGCGCGAACATCGGCCTTGCTACTTCCCAACCACTCTACCGGCTTCATGAGGCTGGGTGTATCAAAACGGAGACATTAATTCAAGCTCCTTCGCCTTGGGCGTTCGGAGGCTGGGATTTGCGCCTGCCGCTGCGCGGCACCGTGGCCCTACTCGCTGCGCTCCCCAAGCCCGCAAGCGGTCTTGGCCCAAGGTGACGACCCACATGGCGGGGGCGAGATCGCAAGCGGATCTCGCTAGCCAAGGTGCCGGCGTTCGCCGGCGCGTCGTCTGCCTTGTGGGGGAAAGCCGGTCCCGGCCTTCTCTCCCCCGCAACGGGATTAGACGGGGCCGTGCCTCGCTGCGCTGCGGCCGCTCCACCCCCATCGAATCCCGCTGCCCCCCTCTCCCGCCGGCGTTCTTGGGCGTCCGTGTTCCGGCCGATGGCATGGCCATCGCCGGACAGGCGATTTGAAGGGAGTAAGGACGATGACCCACCAAACCCGTGAAAGCTGGCTCAATGCGGTGGCGCAGGGCATGGCTCCGCTGTTCGAGGCGCTGGACGCCCCCCTGCCCGACCGCGTGCGCGTGGCGATCGGCTTCACCAGCAGAGGCGCGAAGGCCAAGGCGATCGGCGAGTGCTGGGATAATCGCTTGAGCGCGGACGGCCATTTTGAAATCTTCATCCGGCCCGACCTGGCGCACGCGCCCGACGCCATGCCGGCGCAGATCGCGGCCATCCTCGCGCATGAGCTGGTCCATGCCGCAGTCGGCATCCCGGCAGGGCATGGGAAGGCGTTTAAACGGGCCGCCCTTGGGCTGGGCCTAGTCGGGCCGATGCGCGCCACCACCCCCGGCGAGGCGTTCCTTGCGGCCATCGCGCCGATCTTGGAGAGCGTCGGCCCCCTCCCCCATGCCCGCCTTGATACGGATGGAGAGTCGACCGCGCCCAAGAAGCAGAAAACCCGGATGCTCAAATGCGAGTGCGCGACGTGCGGCTATACCGTCAGGACCGCGCGCAAATGGTTGGAGCTGGCCGGAGCGCCGCTTTGCCCGATCGAGGATCACGGCCAGATGCAGCATGAGCCGCTGGACGATGACGAGGCCGAGCCGGAGGAATGATGCGCCGCGCTTTCGTCAGTTCAGATTCAGCGCCGCCCTATCGTCATTTCAGCGACGATAGGGCTTTCCCTCTCGGTTCACCGCGTATACAAGTATAGGACTATACGTGTAGGAGTGTAGCATGAAGGTTCTCGCCATTCTCTCACAGAAAGGGGGCGTCGGGAAAACGACGCTCGCCACCTGTCTGGCGGTCGCGGCCGAGCAGGCCGGCAAGGTCGCTGCGATCATCGACCTGGACCCGCAGGCGACGGCCTCGTTCTGGAAAGACGTGCGCCAGCTCGACACGCCCGCCGTGGCGTCGATTCAGCCGGTGCGCCTGCCCGCCATGCTCAAAGCCTGCGAGGATGCCGGCACCGATCTTGTCGTGATCGACGGGGCGGCGGTCGCGCGCGACGTGGCCTATGAGGCAGCGCGCCAAGCCGATTTCATCCTGATCCCGACCAAGACGGCCGTATTCGACACCATGAGCATGACGCACACGCTCGACGTTGTGCGCCAGCTCGACCGCGCCTTTGCCGTGGTCCTTACCTTCGTGCCCCCACAAGGTCAGGAAACCGGCGATGCGATTCAGGCCGTGGCGGAGCTGGGCGCGACGGTTTGCCCGGTGACGATCGGCAACCGCAAAGCCTTTTTCCGCGCCCAAGCCGCAGGCCAGGCCGTGCAGGAGTTCGAGCCGCACGGACCAGCGGCCGACGAAATCCACCGGCTATACGAGTATACAACTATACGCCTATACAATGAAGCGGAGGCGGCGTGATGGCGAAGGGCGGAAACAGTCTGCAAGCGGTGCTGAACCGCGCCAAGGCGGACGGAGACGCGGCCCCGGCACCAGCGCCGGCGATCGAGCCGGTAGACGTGTCCCGCAAGGCCCCGCCGAGCGGCCGACAGGGGACCAAGTTGATTGGCGGGCATTTCCCCCCGGAGGTCAGCACACAGCTTCGTATTATCGCGGCCGAGGAAGGGACGACCGTTCAAAGCCTGCTAGGCGAGGCGCTGGACGACCTGTTCGTGAAGAAGGGGAGGGGGCGCATCACCAGCTAGTATAGGTGTATAGCTGTATACGCCTATACTAGCGCAAGGGGGCGGTCTTGTGCTTGTTGCGGCAGAAGCCGATGAAGGCGGCGCGGGGGCTTTTCAGTTCCGGCCGTCCGCTGTCGATCCACCATGACACCCATTGGTCATAGAGCGCATACACGTCATAGCCAGGCGCAACGCTCTTGGCGTCGTGGAAGCCTTCGGGGTCGATATAGGGCCGTTCGGGTTCCGCCTCGATCGCCTCGACCGTATCCAGCGCCTCGCGATTGCGGAACGTGACCGTATCGCCGTTCATTTCCACGGCATAGTCGGGCAGATGATCGTGCGCGACGAGATCGCGCAGCATCGAGCGGAACACGCGCAGATGGCTACTCGCGCCAGTCTTTTTCTGTAGCGTTTCGACCGAGATCGACCATTTTTCCTGCGCGCCGCAATGCTTGCGCGCCAGCTCGTAGATGCGCCGTTCGAGCGGCTTGCGGAGACGGAAATAGTCGCGGTGCAGCGTCAGGACACTGCGCCCCTCGACCATCTTGAACAGCCAATCGGAGAGCGTGACCTTGATTTCCGACATTTGGCCGGAGCGGGTTTGCCGCACGATCCGCCATTCGTTGATGAGGCCGAACCCTTCGGTGATTTCCTCGCCATCGGCCTTGATGTTCGTGGTGATCCGCGTCCCCGACAGGCGCTCGAACGCGCTCCGCAGTCGGTCATAGCCGTCGCCATCGGTTTGCCGGTTGGTCCACACTAGCAGATCGCGCGCCGTGAGGTGCAAGGTGCGGCTCGGCCGCTCGCCCTGGTTCATCTTCCCGATGAGCTGGGAGATGCAGTAGATCAGAATATCCTTGTCGTGGATCGTCGCCAGCCCTTTGACGCTGGGGACGATTTCGAGCTTGTTGCCGTTATGCTCGTAGCGGAACACGCGCCGATCGGGCTTGGTCGCGAGCGAGAAAATCGGATGCTCCATCGAGGCCATGTCATCCTTGGGGATGGCGTCGAGAACATCGCAAATGAACAGATCGGGATCGGGATAGCGAACCGGCAACAGGGGAGGGCGACCCTCCGCGCCGTTCGGGGTTTCGTTGACGGCAAGCGGAAGTTCGGGGTTTCGTTGACGGTCAGGCTCGATTCGGGGTTTCATTGACGGCCACCGTAGATTCGGGGTTTCATTGACGCAACGAAAAAGTTCGGGGTTTCATTGACGCTCGCCGACGATTCGGGGTTTCGTTGACGCAGATTCGGGGTTCTGGAGTCACCGGATTCGGGGTTCCGTTGACGCCCAAGGCCAAAAAATGGCCGATTTCACTATTATATTCAGTATCTTACGGAGACGCCAAAATCCCGTAACACGACTCTTTAACCCATATATTAACACTAGGCCGCCCTGTGGATAACTTTTGCCGCGACGTGGTTTCACCCACCAGCATCCCGCCAGATCGGACAACCTGTCCCGGAAATCGGGACAGAGGCAGCGCGACTCACTGGCGCAGTGCTTGAAGCACGGTCAGAGGGAAGAAAAGCGCCGCCTCTTGGGGGCTTCGCCCCCGCCGGCTCGCGGCCTGCGGCCGCCCCGGATCGCTTTGCGATCCTCCCACCCGGCATCCCCCATGATGAGCCGGCTTCGCCGGCACGCTTTTTGTTGGATTAGGGATCGTTTAAACGCTGCGCCCCTGCCGCGACCACAGCGCCAGCGGCACCGTCGCAATTGGCTTTCCAGAAAAGCCAGGCGGATAGGGCAGCGATCAAGCCGAGAGGGCAGGGGAGGCGGAAACGTCGCGGCAGGGGCGATTTCCGGGCCGCTGGGCGTCATTCTGAGCGTTCGGCAGGGTTGGAGAGGTCGAGCGCCCGATGCCGCTCTACGGGCTTCCTAGGCGGCCGATTTTTTGGAAGCTAGATCCTCGCACGATCGCGCGCGACGACACGGAAGTGCGTTTTATGGACGCTAGGGCTGAAAAACGGCAACATCGGGTCCGAGCGGCCGCGATCGGCGCGGCGAGCTTCAAGATTTGTGCGCCAGACAACGATTTCGCGAACCTGGCCCGATCATCGTTGCGGGAGAGGGCGGAATCCTACGCTAAGAACCGGCAGGGGAGGGCGCGGAAAGTCCGCTAAACAACGCCCAGGCCGAACAGACGGCGAACTTGTATATTTGTATACGCCTATACATTCGCGCCCTGTGGCGCGTGGTGCTATCGCTTCAATTCAGGACGGGTTTGTCGTCGGCCGATGGATCAGCGTGGAAAAGGCCCTCCATCGGATTGTCGCGAATATACTCGCCGCCTTCGGCAAATGCCCGGAGAGGATCGTTGCCCTTCATGCGGCCAGCGGTGATTTCGCGTTCGGTCACGCGCAAAAGCACGGCCTTGTCGATCTGCCCGTCAACCAAACTCTCCTGGCGGAGCATGAGATGGTAAGTCGAAAGGTTATCGGCCAGAAAGCCGATGATCTGAGAGCCTGGGGCTTGTGCCTTGGCCAAGCCTTCGGCAGCGATGTTGGTCAACGCAATGTGCATACTTATCAGGCGGACACGGTTAAATTCGTCGCGCTCGACAGCGTGCAGTTCTATCAGCTCATCGACCAATGCTTGTAGGTCACAGCCCGGCTCGCCGATGCTTTTCATGAATCGATCGGCAAATTCCTCAAATCGTTCATTAGGCATGGTCGAAATACCTTGTGTTTGAGACGGTTTAAACGCTCTACACCTTGTCGAACTTCCCCGCGAACTCGCGATCGGCGAAATAGCGTAGCTTGGCGGCGACGATCGGCCGTTGCCCCGCGAGGAACAGGAGCTGCAAATCCTCGCGCAGCGTGCGGACCTCATCGGGCGTGAGCAAGGGGCGGCCGACATGCTGCGATCCGAACGATATGCCGGTCTCTTCCGCGTCGATCGCGCGGCTCATGCTCTCGAACACGACCGTTTCCTGGCCGAGCAGATCGGAGACGAGCTTGGCGCTGTCGTGATCGTTGACGCCGAATATCTGCAAGACGCCGGCGTTCGACAGGAAGGTGCCGGCGCGGCGCTCGTAGAGCGCGCGGAGCTGGTGAACGTCTTGCAGGATCGGCCAGAGCTGGATGCCGTAGCCGGCCATGAGGCCCATAGCGCGCTCGACGGGTTCGAGGCGGCCGAGGGCGGCGAACTCATCGAGCAGGAACAGGACGGAGCGGGCAGGGGAGGCCGGCGCGCGCGCGAGATCGGTCAGCCCTTGCGCGAGCATCAGGCGCAGCCAGCGCGCATAGGTGGCGAGCCGATCGGGCGGCAGCACCAGATAGACGCTGGTAGGCTGCGCCTTCACATCGGCGAACGTGAAATCCGAGTGCCCCAGCACCGCCGTCATGCGCGGGCTGTCGAGAAAATGGGTATGGCGCTGCGCGGCCGACAGCACGCCAGCGGCTTCGCGATCGGACTTGCCGAGGTGGCGATTGGCGGCGCGGGCGGTGAGGCCGCCTTGCGCCTGCATGGCTTCGAGCTGGGCGGCGAAGGCTTGCGGAGCGAGGGTGAGCCGGTCGCGCAGCGTGGCAAGGGTTCGTGTGCCCGCCGGCTCCTGGCAAACGATATGCAGGATCAGGCCGGCGATCAACGCCTTGGCTTCCTCGTTCCAATGCGCCTCGCCCGCTTCGCCGGGGGCGTCATAGACCAGTGCGTCGGCCAGCGTCATGCAGTCGTCGGCGAGATCGAGGCCGGCAGGGTCGATACGATCCAATGGATTGAACGCGGCCCCGACCATGCCCGTTACGCCGAAGGGATCGAGGACATGGACCGGGCCGAAGCGTGCGCGATAGTGGGCGGTGATACGCGCGTTCTCGCCCTTGGGGTCGATGCAGACGACCGGGCCGGGATAGTCGAGCAGGTTGGGGATGATGGTGCCCACGCCCTTGCCGGTGCGCGTCGGCGCGATCGTCAGCAGATGGGCGGGGCCGGCATAGCGCAGCGGCTTGCCCGATTTGCGGTCGCGGCCGATCAGCAGGCCGTCGCCATTTTGGGCGAGGGGGCGCGTCTCGCGATCGGTGGCGAAGCGGGCCGAGCCGTGGGTATCGTCGCCGGCAGGGCCACCATAGCGCAGGATCAGCGGTTGGAAGAGGGCGCGCAGCGTGACCAGGATGATGACGAGGAACGTCAGCATCATGCCGAGCTGGTAGAGATTGGAATCGCGAGCCAGGCCGAGCAGGGAGGCGAGGACGAATTGCATCCCGCCGGCCAGGACGATGCCGACGATCAGGAACAGGATCGCGGTGCGAAACAGATGGCGGATGAGCGCGAGCGGGCTAAGGGTCAGCGCCGTGATCGCCCAAATCGGTTGCTCGCGCGCGAGGCGGGCGAGGTTGCGGATCGCGCGGCCGAGCTGGCGGAACCATTCCATGCCGGATCACTTCGCCGCCAGGGCGAAATCCACCCGCACGGTCACGATGTTCATGTTGGTCCCCGCCATCACCGGGGGCGCTGCCTGTGGCACGACTGTCGGGGGAGCGGCGATGCGGGCCTCCATGTCGGCCATTTGCGGCATATAGCCGCCCTGGCCGCCATCGCTGATCGCCAGCACGCGCGTAACGCGCAGGTTGGCGGCGGCGGCATAGGCATCGGCCTTGGCGCGCGCGGCCTTGTAGGCGGTGCCATAAGCGCCGAGGTTGGCCTTTTCGGGATCGGCGACCGAGAGATTGGGGCCGGAGACGATGTTGGCCCCGGCAGCGGTGACGGCGGCGAGAGCTTCGCTCACCCGTTTGTTGTCGCGGACCCGCACGGCGACGCTGTTGCTGGCCTCATAGCGGCCCTTGTTCGCGCCATAGTCGATCCGGTTGACCGAGAGGTTGCGGGTCTGAATATCCCGCGCCGGAATGTCGAGCCTGGCGAGCGCGGCGGTGATCTTGTTCATGGTTTCCGCGTTGCGGGCGCTGGCGGCCTGCGCGTCGGCGGCGATGCTCGACAGGCCGGCAGTGAACAACGCCTGATCGGGGGTGGCTTCGGCGCGCCCCGTGCCGGTGACGGTCAGCACGGTTTCGTCGCGATCGACACCGCGAGGGTCGGGCGCAGCGGGGGTGCAGGCGGCGAGGCCGAGCAGGGGCGTGAGGAACAGGGCTGGTTTCATGGCAATCCTCCTGGGTCGTTTTTGGTGTCGATCGTGGCGAGATGTTCGGCGCAGATCGCGGCGGCGATCGTGTGGAAATGCCTCACGCGCTCGACGAGCCAGGCCAGTTCGTCGGGGGTGATTTCATAGGCGTGGGAATAGCGGGCCTCGACATAGGCGCGCTGCAACTGTGCGAAATGGCGGCGGGCCGCGCGAGTATCGCGCGGCCATGCTTCGATCAGCCGGGGGTCTAGATTTTCGGCGAGCGAGCGCAGGATGCCGAGACGGTGCGATTTGGGCGCGTAGAGCGTCAGGACGAGCAGCACGGCATTGTAAGCCCGCTCGACGGCCTGGTGCAGCATGAACGCCGCATCGCGCGGCACGCCGTCGGCGATGCTGTCCTGGGCGAGCTTGAGCGCGTGCGCGGCGAGCGGGAACCAATGGTCGCGATGGCGCAGGGCTTCGGCGTGGCGTTCCTGCGCGTCGAGCTGGCGCGGCATGGCGAGGCCCTGTCCCGGCGCTTCGTAGAGGGCAATGCCATCGCGGGCTATGTCGGCAAAGAAGGGACGGCCGCGCGCGAGCTGGTCATTTACGTCCATCAGGGAATGGACGATGAAATTGACCGGCGTTGAGAGATGGCGGGTGACGGTCAGCTCGCGCACCAGATGATCGTCGGCGACCGCCCACCATGTTTGCAGATCGGTGAAGGTCTCGGAGTTGACGACGACGAGAAGGTCATAGTCGGAGATGTAGCCGCTGGCGCGATCCTCGACCCAATCGCCGCGCGCGTAGGAGCCGAACAGGATCAGCTTGAGGATGCGGCCGCCCTTGCGTTTGTCGGAGAGCTTGGTTTTGACGGCATCCTCAAATTCATCGAACAGGACGCGGGCGACCCGTTCCAGTTCGCGGCGCTTGGCGGCGGGAAGATGATCGAGATCGGCCCGCATCGTCATCCGATCGTTGCCGGCGTGATCGCCAGCGCCGGGTCCGCGTCGGGATGATCGAGCAGCTTGAGGACGATCGCGGTGGCGAGGGGAGGGGGGACAGCTTCCGCGCGCAGCATGTCGAACAGGGCGTGTTCGTCGGCGTCGAGGTCCATGCCTTCGATCGCGAGATTGGCGCGGGCTTCGGCATCGCCTTCGCGCCACATCGCGACTTCGGCGGGGGTGCCGCGCACATAATCGAGCGCGCGGACCTGGGCGCGGATCGCCCCGATGTCGAGGGCGCGCGTCACGGTTCCTGTCCTTCGCTTGCCGGCAGCGCGATATGGGTGATGCCCGGAGCGGCGGCGATTTCGTCCACCAGGCTATCGACGGTTTCCATGCGGTGACTGGGCCAGTCGCGCGAGACGGTGACATAGCCGGCATCGGTCTGGACATTGATGGTCGCGGTGGCGGGAAGCAGATCGAGCAGCGAGGCGAGCTTGTCCTGAATGTCGGGGGTGATCCGGTCGATTCCCGGTCCGACCATCAGGAGCTGCCAGGAGAGGCGCGACGTGTCAGTCATGGGCGTTTCCTTCCGCGTTGTCCTGTCCTTCCGCTTCCGCGTCGAAGGCCCGTTTGCCGCGCCGCTTCCAGAGCGCGAGGGCGTTGCCATCGCCTTGCGCGCGGGCGGCCAGATCGAGCATCGCGCCATAGAGCGTTGCTCGATCGTCGTCGGTCAGTTCGACGAGCCCGGCTTTCTGGACGAGGCCGCCCAGCTCTATGAGATGGCGGGTGCGTTCGCGACGCTGCACGACCCATCCTCTCGTATCGGTGCGGCGCTTGGCGGCTTCAACCCTGTGCCTCGCCTGCGCCAGCTTGGTTTCCGCCTTCGCCGTTGCCGCCAGCGCGTCGCCCAGCCTTGCGCCCGCGTCCTTGAAAGAAGGCCGCGCCCCGCGAGCGCCACGCCTCCCTTTCCTCCGCGTCGGCCGATTCCACGGCGGCGAGCAGCGCACCGGCGAGCGTGTCCAGATCGAGCGCATCGGCCCCGGTCCCCGTCACCAGCTCGCCGAGTTGCTGTATCTTCTTCGCCTTGATAGACTTGGCCTTGTCGCTCAGTGCCCGCAATTCGGCGTCATAGTCGCGCGTCTTTCGCATCATTCTCTCCCTCGCGCCCGTCGAACAGAAGCCGCACAGTAGCATGATCGCGCTGGCAGGACAGCGGTTCCGAACAGAAATACGGTGAAGTCAATCACGCGAACGGCAGTGAGTGGTGAGTGCGCGCTTATAGGTCGTTGCCGACCTGCGCTAAGAAAGGTAAGTTTCGTATCGTCATGGCAATCTACCATTTCTCCGCGAAAGTCATTGGCCGATCCAGTGGATCGAGCGCCGTTGCGAGCGCGGCCTATCGTGCGGCGGAGCGGCTGCACGATGACCGACTCGGGCGCGATCATGATTTCTCGAACAAGGCCGGCGTCGTCCATTCGGAAATCATGCTGCCCGAAGGTGCGCCGGAGCGTTTAAACGATCGCGCGACCTTGTGGAACGAGGTGGAGGCCGGCGAGAAGCGCAAGGACGCGCAACTTGCCCGCGAAGTCGAGTTCTCGATTCCGCGCGAGCTGAACCAGCAGCAGGGCGTCCAGCTCGCCCGCGAGTTCGTCGAAAAGCAGTTCGTCGAACGCGGCATGGTGGCCGACCTCAATGTGCATTGGGACATGGGCAAGGACGGCCAGCCCAAGCCGCACGCGCATGTCATGTTGTCGATGCGTGAAATCAGCCCGGACGGCTTCGGCAAGAAGGTAGTCGAGTGGAACAGCACGGCGCTCCTGAAGGAGTGGCGCGAGGCGTGGGCCGACCATGTGAACCAGCGCCTTGCCGAGCTGGATATTGACGCGCGGATCGACCATCGCACGTTGGCGGCGCAGGGGATCGACCTTGAGCCGCAACACAAGATCGGGCCGGCTGCATCGCGGATGCCCGAACAAGGGCTTGAGGCCGAGCGGGTCGAGGACCATGCCCGGATCGCGCGCGAAAATGGCGAGAAGATCATTGCGCGGCCCGAGATCGCGCTGGACGCGATCACGCGCCAGCAGGCGACGTTCACGCGGCGCGACCTGGCGCAGTTCGCGTTCCGGCACAGCGACGGCAAGGATCAGTTCGACCAGGTGATGAGCGCGGTGCGGACCTCGCCCGAGCTGGTGGCGCTGGGGAAGGACGGGCGCGGCGAGGATCGGTTCACGTCGCGCGACATGATCGACACCGAGCAGCGGTTGAGCCAGGCCGGCGATCGGCTTGCGGATCGGGCGGGGCATGGTCTCTCGGCGGCGTCTCAAATGGGGGGGCGAGACACCGCCGAGAGTGGAAGCCTTGCGCTGGGAAGCCAGCAAAAGGACGCCCTGGCGCATATCACCGGCAAGAACGACCTGGCAATCGTCGTCGGCTATGCCGGCACCGGCAAATCGACCATGTTGGGCGTGGCGCGCGACGAATGGGAGCGCGCCGGCTATCAGGTGCGCGGCGCGGCCTTGTCCGGCATCGCGGCCGAGGGGCTTGAGGGCGGTTCCGGCATCCAGTCCCGCACGATCGCGAGCATGGAATATCAGTGGGACCAGGGCCGCGAGCTGCTAGGCCCGCGCGACGTGCTGGTGATCGACGAGGCGGGCATGATCGGCACGCGCCAGATGGAGCGCGTATTGTCCGAGGCCGAAAGGGCCGGCGCGAAGGTGGTCCTTGTCGGCGATCCCGAGCAGTTGCAGGCGATCGAGGCCGGGGCGGCGTTCCGGTCCCTTGCCGAGCGCCACGGCGCGGCCGAGATCAGCGAGGTTCGCCGGCAGCATGAGGACTGGCAGAAGGACGCCACGCGGGCGCTGGCGACGGGCAGGACCGGCGAGGCGATCCATGCCTATGCCGAGCATGGCATGGTCCACGCGGCCGAGACGCGCGAGGCTGCGCGGGCCGAGCTGATCGACACATGGGACGCGCAGCGGCTTGCCGATCCCGAAAAGACGCGGATCATCCTCACCCACACCAATGCCGAGGTTCGTGATTTGAACCAGGCCGCGCGCGATCGGCTGCGCGAAGCCGGCGAGCTGGGGCAGGACGTGCGGATTTCGGCCGAGCGGGGCGCGCGCGAGTTCGCGACCGGCGACCGCATCATGTTCCTGAAAAACGAGCGCGGGCTAGGCGTGAAGAACGGCACGCTGGGGAAGGTCGAGCGCGTGTCGCCCGACAGCATGGCGGTGCGGCTCGATGATGGCCGACAGGTGGCGTTCGACCTCAAGGACTATGCCCATGTCGATCATGGCTATGCCGCGACCATCCACAAATCGCAGGGCGTGACGGTCGATCAGGGGCATGTGCTGGCGACGCCGGGGATGGACCGCCATGCGGCCTATGTGGCGCTGTCGCGGCACCGTGAGGGCGTGCAGCTCCACTATGGCCGCGACGACTTCGCCGACGATCGGCGGCTTGTCCGCACGCTGTCGCGCGAGCGGGCGAAGGATATGGCGTCGGATTATCCCATGTATCGGGACCGCGACGCCGAGGCGCAATCGTTCGCCGATCGGCGCGGTCTGTCGGGCGAGATCCGATTGCCGGATGCGCCCGAGCGCAAGGGTGTGGAGCTTCTTGGCCCGCGTGCTGGCACCATGCGCCAGATGGGCGGAGATCCACGCCCACGCGAGATCGGCGAGGGCCGCGGCGCAGGGGATGCGAAGGCCGCGGCCGAGCGACAGCCGCGGCGCGGCATGTTCGACGGCTTGAAGCTGTCGGCCGAGCCGGCGAAGGCGGCCGAGCCAGCGCAGGGCGCGAAGGAAAAAGCGGCTCCCAAGCGGGGCATGTTCGATGGGCTGAAACTGTCGTCGCGCACGCCGACGCCGGCGAAGGAAGCCCCGGCGCGTGCCGAGCAGGGCCTTACCCATGATTTCCGGCGCGCGGTCGAGCGGGCCTCGCGTTCGGCCGAGGCGGTGTTGCAGGCCCGCGCATCGGGCGGGCCGGTATTGGAGCATCAGAAGGTCGCGCTCGAGCGCGCGACCGAGGCGCTGGACCAGATCAGGGCGGGGGCTTCGCGCGATATGGCATCGGCGTTCCAGCGCGAACCCGGCTTGCTCCATGAGGCGGCGGCGGGGCGCAGCGGCCCGATGATGGATGCGATGGCGCAGGAGGCCAAGGTGCGGGCCGATCCGAACTTGCGCGCCGATCGGTTCGTGGAACGCTGGCAACAGCTCTCCCAGGACCGTGACCGGCTTTATCGCGCCGGCGACATGACGGGCCGCGAGAAGGCGGGCAAGGAAATGGCGGGCATGGCGAAAAGCCTTGAGCGCGATCCCCAGGTGGAATCGATCCTGCGCGGCCGTGAGCGCGAGCTGGGGCTTGAGATGGGCATGGGGCGCGGGCGCGACCTTAGCCACCAGTTGACGCACGAACTTGGGATTGGCCGCGATCGTGGCCTTAGCCGGTAATTGGCCGACCGGAAAAATGGCCTGCCAGTCCCACGACTGGCAGGCCAGTAAGTCTCAAGAGAGTCGCTATTGAGACTTTCGGGTCGCGCGCCGCCTTATCATTTGATTTCGTTGGATGTTGTGAAAAATTGTCAAATATAGACGGACGGAGGCGGCGATGCGGGAAGAGGATGATAGTTTTGGCGACGCTGACGATCCGGCGCTGGCGTTCGCGCGGGTCGAGGATCGGTTGGCGTCGGTGCATGGCGAGGTGGCGTTGCTGCGCGCCGCGATCGAGGGGCTGACCGCCGCGCGCGAGAATATCGAGATTCCCGATTACGAGCCGACGCTGGGGCGCACCGAGCAAGTGCTGGGGCTCTGTTGCAAAAATCGTGAAGCTTGAGCATGCTTGGCGGAGATTGGACGG
>NZ_CAJHOG010000024.1:0-12793 GCF_905120495.1 Sphingobium sp. S6
TCCGTCCAATCTCCGCCAAGCATGCTCAAGCTTCACGATTTTTGCAACAGAGCCTTCGTGCCGATGGCCTTCTTCCCCGGGTCGACGGGCGGTATCTACCGACAGTTTTCCGTCACGCTGATCGTCTCGATCGGGTTCTCGGCGCTATTGGCGCTGACGCTCACTCCCGCGCTGTGTGCGACTTTTCTCAAGCCGCACGTACCCGAAAACCATCGCAAGGAGAATTGGCTCACGCGGCGAACCGGTCGCTTTTTTACTGGATTCAACAACTGGTTTGGACGTACGACTGATCGTTATCAAGGCGGCGTCGCTCGGATATTGTCGCGGCCTCTGCGCTGGCTCGCCATATTCATCGCGTTGGTCGGCCTGACGGTTATCTTGTTCTCGCGCCTTCCCGGTGGATTCCTCCCGCAGGAGGACCAGGGGACTGTCATCACTGTTGTACAAGCTCCCCCCGGCGCGACCCGTGAGCGGACTGAAGAAGCGGTGCGTCAGGTGAAGGAATTTTACAATCAGCAAGACATTGTGACGAGCGTGTTTGTGGTGCGAGGCTTTAGCTTCTTCGGCCAAGGCCAAGCGAATGGAATGATGTTCACGATGCTCAAGCCGTGGGAGGAGCGCTCCGGCGAGGAGAATAGCTCGCTAGCCTTGGTCGGAAAGGCGATGGGCTTCTTCACATCGATCAAGGAAGCCATGGTCTTTGCCCTCAATCCCCCCGCGATCGCCGAACTTGGCATCGCCGGCGGCTTTACCTTCAAATTGGAGGATGTCGGCGGCAACGGTGCTGAAGCGCTCTTCAACGCGCGCAATCAGCTGCTTGCCGCCGCGAGCCAGAGCCCGATCCTTGCCGGTGTTCGACCGGAGGGCCAGGAAGATGCACCTCAGCTGCGGGTCATGATCGACAGGATACAGGCTCGCGCCCTCGGCCTCTCGATTGGCGACGTTAACGGAACGCTCGCGATCGCTTTCGGCAGCGCATATGCCAATGACTTCAACCGTGAAGGGCGGATCCTGCGGGTGCTCCTGCAAGCCGAAGCATCTCACCGAATGACGCCACAGGACGTGCTCGACCTCAAGGTTCGAAATGCAGCCGGCGAAATGGTGCCCTTCGGCTCGTTTACACAGGTTGAATGGACATCGGGCGCGCAGCAGCTCCAGCGCTATAACGGCTATCCTTCGATGACCATTTCCGGGAACGCTGCCCCGGGCCAGTCGACTGGCGAGGCCATGGCGGAGATGGAACGGCTCGCCAATGCACTGCCGGAGGGCTTCGCATATGAATGGACGGGAATGTCCTATGAGGAGCAGCAGGCCGGCGGACAGGTCGGTATGCTGCTAGGCTTGTCTATACTTGTTGTATTCTTGCTGCTGGCCGCTCTCTACGAGAGCTGGTCCATCCCTGTTTCCGTGCTTTTGGTTGTACCGCTCGGCGTACTTGGCTCCGTCCTCTTTACGGTGATGAGGGGACTGTCCGCCGACGTCTATTTCAACGTTGGCATCATCACGATCATCGGCTTGGCCGCCAAGAACGCGATCCTGATCGTCGAGTTTGCGATCGAGCAAGAAGCGGAGGGCAAGACCCCGCTTGAGGCGACACTCGAAGCTGTGAAACTGCGCCTGCGCCCCATTATCATGACGTCGCTCGCCTTCATCGGTGGCATGATACCGCTCTTCATTGCTTCCGGTGCCGGTGCGGCGAGCCGAATCGCGGTTGGGACCGGTGTTGTCGGCGGAATGCTGGCTGCCACTGTGCTCGGAATTTTCTTCATTCCGCTCTTCTATCTGTCGATACGCCGCTGGCTCAGTAAGAAGCGGCCTGCTGCTCCCGGTCAGGCGCAACCGGAGCCCAATCATGCGTAGAGTCTTTGTGCTCACTCTGACATCGTTTCTGGGCGCGTGCCAGTTAGCCCCGCCTCACGCGCGGCCAGCGCTGCCGACCACTCGGGATTACCCCACCTCCTACGCGGGCGACGGGGTGCTCGGTCGGCGGGCGGTGGAAATCAGCTGGCGGGAGTTCTTCGCTGATCCTCAACTGGAGACCCTCATTGCCACCGCTCTCGAGCGGAACCGCGATCTCGCCGTTGCCGTAGCGCAGATACAGGAGGCGCGTGGTCTTTATCGAATCCAGGGTGCCGAACGGCTGCCTGCGCTCGGCGCCAACGGCGATGTGACTCGCAGCCGCACGCCAGGTTCGGCGATTGGCATTCCCGAAGTGGGTGCGATCACCGATACCCGCTACTCGATCGGCGTTGGCGTCACAGGATTCGAGCTCGATTTCTGGGGCCGGGTGCGCAACCTTTCTGACGCAGCGCGCTCGCAATATCTAGCAACCGTGCAGGCTGAACGGGCGTTCCGCCTCGCGTTGATCCGGGATGTGGCCTCGACCTATTTTGCTTCCCGGGAAGCCGACGAGCGGATCGCCCTTGCCGAAGCTACGGTACGCAGCCGGCAGGAAGGCCTCCGCATAGCCGAGCGTCGCCTTGAAGCCGGGGTGACTTCAGCTCTTGATTTTCGACAGGCGGAGTCGCTACTGACTCAAGCCGAAACGGAGTTGGCCAGCCTGCGCTTGGCCGAGGCGCAGAGTGAGAACTTCCTGGCCGTACTCTTGGGCGGACCCGTTCCTGTCGGGCTCACGGTGCCGCTGACGCTGGCTGACCAGAAAAACGGAACGGTGATTGCCGCCGGATTACCCTCCGAGCTGATGGTGACTCGACCGGACATATTGGCGGCAGAAGAGAAACTGCGGGCAGCGCGTGCCAATATCGGTGCTGCTCGGGCAGCCTTCTTTCCATCCATCTCACTAACCGGTAGTATCGGTTTCGCTTCAACTGATCTTGGGAATTTGATCGGAAACGAAGGACTGAGCTGGAGCTTTGGACCTTCGATCAGCCTACCCATCTTCGATTGGGGTGCGAGGAAGGGCAATCTGAGCGTGGCTGAGGCACGTGAGGATATTGCCATCGCCGAATACGAACGCACCATTCAGGGAGCTTTCCGCGAAGTTGCGGACGCCCTTGCCGGGCGCCGCTGGCTTGCTGAACAGGTCGCCGCGCAGGTTCGTGCCACTGCGGCACAGCGAGCGATCGCCGATCTTGCCCGCACTCGCTACCGCGAGGGCGTCGCAAATTACCTTGAAGTGCTCGATGCCGAACGGAATCTGTTCATCGCGGAACAGACACTGATACAGCTGCGTCGCGCCGAGCTGGATGCTCTCGTCTCTCTGTATGTCGCTCTGGGCGGCGGCCAGCAAGGGTAATGGTGGTAATGTTCCACCGACGGGCCTTGGCTATTGATCATGACAACCTACAGATCGGTCCGCCGATAAATTCCCTGACCTATATATGATAATGTTCTTTATCATACACTCTTCCCCTTAGGCGCGCTGCATGGTAGAAAGGTGGCTAATTTTCTAGAAAGGCGGACCATGAGCCTCAATGTTAAAGACCCTGAAGCCCATCGGCTTGCGCAGGCCATCGCCCAAGCGACCGGCCAGAGCATGACCCGCGTGGTGACGGAGGCGCTGCGCGAGCGCTTCGCCAGGATCGAGCGTCAGAAAAGCAAGGCGAGCGTCGCGGAACTGCTAACGATCGCCGATCGCGCCGCCACGCATGTGAAGCGCCCCTATGTCGATCATGCCGAACTGTTTTATGACGATAATGGCCTGCCGAAATGATCCTCGACACCTCGGCCCTGGTCGCGATCCTCTATCGCGAACCCGAAGCGGCGACCTTCGCACAAGCCATCCATGATGCCGATGCCTGCCGCATCAGCGTCGCCAGCTATGTCGAGCTGTCGATGGTCATCGAACGCCAGCTCGGTCCCGAAGGGATGCGCCAGACCGAAGCCTTCTTTCGCCGCGCCGGCATCACGATCGAACCGGTGACGCTCGATCATGGCGAACTGGCGCGACAGGCGTTTCTCGATTTCGGCAAGGGCCGCCACAAAGCGGGCCTGAACTTTGGCGACTGCTTTTCCTATGCGCTGGCCAAGGCGACCGACGAGCCGCTGTTGTTCAAGGGCAATGATTTTGCCCTGACGGACATAGAGGCGGCGGCATAATGCGCGCGGTGCACGACAAGATCGAAGGCCCCTTCGCCATCGAGGAGAATATCGCCCTCTATGGCATGGTCGCTGGCGATGCGACGCTGCATCGGGGCATCCGTTTCATCCTCCACGGCACAATTACGGGCAACCTGACGATCGAGACCGGCGCGCGCGCAATCATCCATGGCACGGTGGCGGGACGCATCTACAACGAAGGCGGTCGCGTCGAGATCTTCGGGATCGCCGATGCCGTCGCCAACGGCTCGCGCGACGCCATCACGATCATCGATCCCGCCGCCCATGTCCGGGGCCGGCCATGACCCAGATCGGCGGTGTCCCCGACATGCACGACGAGGATGATTACCCGTATGACAATCCCGTGTCCCGCGCCCAGGCCGAGAGCTTGCGGGAGCAGGCCCGCGCGGGCGGGTTGCGGTTTGAGGCCTATCTGCCCCCGGCGCTGGCCGACTGGCTGTTGGAACCGATCGAGCGCGGCATGTTCGCCGATCCTTCGGAGGCGGTGTTCGCGATCGTCGGCAACTTCCGCGATCTGGAGCCGCATCGTGATCTGCGCGACGCGTTGCTGCGCCGGTTGTTGCAGGCGGCGGTCGATGATCCGAGGCCGGGCACTCCCCATGAACAGGTGCAAGCGGAGATGGCGCGCCGTCGCGTCGAACCGCGCGCCGCGCCCGCACGCTGGCGGAGAGAGGGGTAATGGCTCAGCTCGCCCCCCTTCCCTCGCCCACGCTGGCCTTGCCGGCGCTGATCGCGTCGGCCGACGACCGCGCGCGGTTGCGGTTCCTGGAGTTTTTCGCCGTCACCATCCGCAACGCGCATACGCGCCGCGCCTATGCGCGCGCGGCTGGCGACTTCCTGACCTGGGTAGCGGCGCGCGGGGTCACGTCCCTTGGGGCCGTGCAGCCGCTCCACGTCGGCGCGTGGATCGAGGCGCTGGGAGGCGAGATGAGCGCGCCCAGCGTCAAGCAGCAGCTCGCCGGCGTGCGTCGGCTGTTCGACTGGCTGGTGATAGGCCAGGTCATGCCGGTGAACCCCGCCGCATCGGTGCGCGGGCCGGCGCATAGTCAGCGGCGCGGCAAGACGCCGGTGCTGGCCCCCGACGAGGCGCGGCGGCTGCTTGATACGATCGACGTGGGTGGGCCGGCGGGTCTGCGCGACCGCGCGCTAATCGGGCTGATGGTCTATTCGTTCGCGCGGATCGGCGCGGCGCTCTCCATGCGTGTCGAGGACGTTTTCATGCAGAACCGCCGTCTCTGGGTGCGGCTGCACGAAAAGGGCGGCAAGCAGCACGAAATGCCCTGCCACCATAATCTTGAGGACTATCTGACCGCCTATATCGACGGGTGTGAGCTGCGCGCGCAAGCCAAGGGGCCGTTGTTCCGCACGATCGCGCGCGGGACCAAGCGGCTAAGCGACACTCCCCTGCCCCAGGCCAATGCGTTCGCGATGGTGCGCCGACGCGCGGTGGCGGCCGAGATCGGCACGGCGATCGGCAACCATTCGTTCCGCGCGACCGGGATTACCACTTACCTGAAGAACGGCGGCACGCTGGAGACGGCCGCGACGATGGCGAACCATAGCTCCACGCGCACGACCCAGCTCTACGATCGGAGGCCCGATGACGTGACGCTCGATGAGGTGGAACGGGTGTTGATCTAGTCACCTGGAACTGAAGTAAGCTTCATTGTATAAGCCCTTGTAGATCAGACGGAGGTTAATGTGATGGCGGGCAGACGGGCGGATTTGGTTGTCTTGAGCGGAGATGACCGGCGTTTTCTCGAAGCTCAGGTCCGCCGCCACAAAGCGCCGCGTTCACTCTCTGATCGATGCCGGATGGTCCTGCTTTGTGCAGAAGGGCTGCAGAGCAAGGAAGTCGCCGAACGCCTGGGCGTTCACGAGCACACGGTTGGCAAATGGCGCCGCCGGTTCGTGCAGGCTGGCATTGAAGGACTGACTGACGAATATCGTGCGGGTCGGCCACGAACAGTATCTGACACGCAAGTAGCTCAGGTGATCGAGCGTACGCTGAACACGACCCCCAAGGACGCCACGCATTGGTCGATCCGTTCCATGGCCGCCAAGTCCGGGCTGTCACACACCACCATCCGCCGGATCTGGGGCGCGTTCGGCCTGCAGCCGCACCGGTCCGAGACATTCAAGCTGTCCACCGATCCGCTATTTGTCGACAAGGTGCAGGACATAGTCGGGCTCTACATGTCGCCGCCGAACCGGGCGATCGTGCTGTGCGTGGATGAAAAATCGCAAATCCAGGCGCTGGATCGCGAGCAGCCGGTCTTGCCCATGGCGCCGGGGGTTCCTGAGCGGCGCACCCATACCTACGTCCGCAATGGCACGACATCCCTGTTCGCCGCGCTCGACATTGCCACCGGCGCCGTGATCGGGAAATGCTACAAGCGCCATCGGGCAACCGAGTTCCTCGACTTCCTCAAGCGGATCGACGCCGCGATCCCCAAGGGGCCAGACGTCCACCTCGTGATGGACAACTATGCGACCCACAAGACGCCAAAGATCAAGGCCTGGCTCGCACGCCGCCCGCATTGGCATGCTCACTTCACACCGACTTCGGCGTCCTGGATCAATCAGGTCGAACGATGGTTTGCAGAACTGACCCGCAAGCAGTTGCAGCGCGGTGTCCACCGATCAACCGCTGAACTTGAGACCGACATCACCGCATTCATCGCGGCGCACAACGAAAACCCCAAGCCCTACAAATGGGTCAAATCCGCCGACGAAATCCTCGCCGCCGTCAAACGATTCTGCCAAAAAACAATGAGCCGAACTTCAGATTCAGGTGACTAGCACTACTTTGGCAGTTTTTGTTCAGGCCTGTCTACGAGGAGCTTTTCACAATGGGGGCACCGAAGTGGCGGAGGCCTTATGAAGATGTTCAAGATCGCCTGTCGGATAGCTGGCATGCTCGGTTGTGGCGGCGGCCCCCCGACTCTTTTTTTTCCGCCCCGCTGCTTTGAGACGGCGGGCTTGAAGGAAAGCGTATGCGATCATTGTCATCAATGCATGTCGATGTAATCCAACCCAGGAGCGGCCTTCGAAATGATCGAGGCCCAGTTCTTCCTTGAGCTGCTGATGTGCTTGCTCGCAGATCCATCTCGCCTTGATCGTCGCGGCGAGCATTTTGAGGGTGGCGTCGGCAGGTAAATTTGAGACGTAGTTATAGCGCGACGATCTGGGTGAGAGGTCAGCGACTATCAGGATGAGAACAGATTGTCGCGGCGGGTTCATGGTGCCGGGTTAGATTGTCGCTGGCAAGGGCGATTCTTCGCTCTGATTGTCGCTGATCGACATTTTCTCGATGGATTTGATTGTCGCGTATTTTGGGGTCCTTCCAGCCCCTGTCTGTCGCTGGAGGGCGGCCCTGCGACGATAGCTCTCGACATTCATCTCGAAGATGGTGGCGTGATGAACGAGACGGTCGACGGCCGCGAGCGTCATGGCGGGATCCGGGAAGACCCGGTTCCATTCGCCGAAGGGCTGGTTGGCCGTGATGAGCATGGATCGGCGCTCATAGCGTGCGCTGATCAACTCGAAGAGCACGGAGGTTTCAGCCTGATCCTTGGCGACATAGGCGAGGTCGTCCAGGATGAGCAGGTGGTATTTGTCGAGCTTGGCGATGGCGGATTCGAGCGCCAGTTCGCGGCGCGCGAGCTGAAGCTTCTGGACCAGCTCGGACGTGCGGGTGAACAGCACGCGCCAACCATTCTGGACAAGTTGCAGGCCGATGGCTGCCGCCAAGTGGCTCTTTCCTCCGCCCGGCGGGCCGAACAGGATGAGATTGGCGCCCTTTTCCAGCCATCCGTCGCCCGAGGTCATGGCCGTGACCTGCGCCCGCGAGACCATCGGCACGGCGTCGAAGGCGAAGCTGTCGAGCGTTTTGCCCGGTGGTAATCGTGCGTCGCTCAGATGACGTTCGATCCTACGCCGGTCACGTTCGGCCATTTCATGCTCGGTAAGTGCAGCGAGCAGTCGGGTGGCGGGCCAGCCCTCCTTGTCGGCACGTTCGGTAAACTCGGGCCAGATCACCTTGATGGCAGGAAGCCTCAACTCGTTGAGGATGAAGCTCAGGCGCTGGGCATCGACGTTATGGGCCTTGGTCATGCGGCCTCTCCCAGCAGCAGGGCATCGTAGTCGGTCAGGGGGCCAAGCTCGACCACCACCTCGGGCAGCGCGGCCGGATCGGGCGAGAAGCGCGTTCGCAACGCGGCGATGTCAGGCAGCCGGCCTTCGTCAAGGTCCTGGGCGAGAAGATCGGCAAGCTCGGCCTCGCAGGCCCGTTCATGGGCCATGGACAGCAACTCGACCATCTTGCGGCAAGCGTCACGCTCGGACATGGCTTCGAGCAGCCGTTCGAACATGAGCCTGTACGCCTCGCGCGGGAACAACTGGTCGCGATAGGTCAGCTGCAGCAGGGCCATCGGCTTACGCCTGAGGCTATGGATCACGTGACGGTAATCCACCACATAGCCATGTTCGGTAGCGCTTTTCGGGCGACCGCGTGGCCGGGTCATGAGATAACTGCCGCCCAGGAACAGATCGAGCCGATCATCGTAGAGGCGCACACGCAGTCGATGCCCGATCAACCGTGACGGCACCTTCGTTGGTTGTGTGCGTCAAGTTCTGCAAATTGGCGGTCATGGTGCTGGTCATGCGGCTTTGCGTAGTTCGGTTTTCTTCTGCTCGCGCAGTTCGTCCATATTGAGGTAGCGGTTGGCTTCGAGCCAGTTTTCGTGGGTTTCGACGGCGAGTGCGCGGACCAGGCGCAGGCAGCTGGGGGCGTTGGGGAATATCCGCACGACATAGGTTCGCCGCCGGATTTCCTCATTGAAGCGTTCGAGCATGTTGGTGCTTTTCATGTGCTTGTGATGCCTGCGTGGCAGCCGGTAGAAGGAGAAGGTCTCCTCGATCGTCTCCTCGGCCCAGTCGGTGAGCCTGGGATATTTGGCGCTCCATCGGGCGAGCCACTGGGCGAGATCGGCGCGGGCCTCGGCGAGGTTGCGCCGGTCGTAGAGCCAGCGCAGTTCCTGCAGGCAGTCGTCGTCGGCCTTCCTTGGCAAGTGATCGAGCGCGTTCCTCAGGAAGTGCACGTAGCAGCGCTGGTATGCGGCGCCGGTCAGCACCTCGCGGATCGCCGCGCGCAGGCCGGCATGATCGTCGGCGACGACGAACTCGGTGCCATGCAGGCCCCGGTCACGCAGGCGCAGCAGGAAGTCCTTCCATGACGTGGCGCTCTCGCGATTGGCCATCTCCACGGCCAGTATCTGCCGCCTGCCGTCCCAGTCGATGCCGATCGCGATCAGCACCGCCTGGCTTCCAACCACGCCGCCTTCGCGCACTTTCTCGTAGCGGGCATCAAGGATCAGATAAGGGAACGGCTCGTCGAGGCGGCGCTGGGCAAAGGCCGCCAGGCTGCCATCGAGCTTCTTGTTGATCGCCGAGATCGTCGAGGCCGAGAAGGCATGGCCGCACAGCTCTTCGGTGATCGCCTTGACCTTGCGCGTCGAAACGCCCTGGACATACATCTCGGCCAGCGTCGCCACCAGCGCCTGCTCCGACCGCTGGTAGCGCTCGAACAGCTCGGTCGAGAAGCGCCCGGCACGGTCCTGCGGCACCCGCAGCTCCAGCTTGCCGACCCGCGTCACCAGCGTGCGCGGGTAATGCCCCGAACGGTAGCCGAGCCGCGCATCGCTGCGCTCGCTCTTGCCCGCGCCCAGCGCCTCGTCCATCTCGGCTTCCAGCATCGCCTGCATCACGCTGCGCACAATCTCGCGAAGCGCATCCGGCTCCTGCGCCAGCAACTCTTTGACAGCGGATACAGCAGGCTTAATCTCGGTCCTGGTCATGGCGGGTCTCCTCGGTGACGTTGAACATCACCAGCCTGCCATGACCGCCTCGCTCCTCAAGCGATTTTGCAGAACTTCACGCACACTACCCATTCGTTCCGATCAATCCACTAGGGAGGTATGGTGGCAAAAAACAATTCGGTCGCAAGAGTGCGGGGACCCCGCTCTGCGGCGCGGCGGCAGCATATATTGGCCACGACCCGCGATCTCTTCGTCAAACGCGGATTCCATCAGACCGGGATGGCCCAAATCGCCAGTTCATCCGGCATCGCGGTGGGGCAGATCTATCGGGACTTTGCCAACAAGGAGGCGATCATTGCCGCCATCTGCGAAGCCGACCTTGCTGAATGGCTCGAGGAAGAGACGCTGGAGACGGCGGTCGCGGTGGGGGATCGCGAAGGTATCCTCGCCTGGATCGAGCGAATCGCCATCGATGAGCCATCGCATGAAAATCGCCGCATGATGTGCGAATTCGTGGCCACAGTGGGGTGTAACCCGATCATCGCCGAGATCAATCGCAAGGCGGATGTCCGGCTGCGCACCAGCCTGGGAGCGGCGCTGGCCTCTTTGGCGCCGGGCGCATCTCCACAGGACAGATCAACGGTGGTGGACTTCATCATCACCATGTCCTGGGGAATGGTAGCGGGGGCCGAGCTGTTTCCTTACCGAGACCACAAAATCTTGCGCCACTACATGGCGTCGCTGTTCCGCCGGGAACTCGCCGCAATGTGCAATTGAGGACCTGCTCAGTGCGCGCGGACCAAGGCTGGCGCAGCTCGATTGGCATTTTGGTGAGCTGAAGGTCCCCGGGCACTGGACAATTGTTCAGCATCATATCATCTTCTCATTACAGGCCGAGGAATACGGTCGCTCCAGAGGATACCGGAAAGATGATGAACAACGATAATGTGGCCCCCGGCGACAAGGCAATGATCCTGTTGCAAAGCCTGATCTGCTATTTGCGAGAAAAGAACGTCCTGTCGCGCGCCGACATCGAGGAACTGCGAAATCGCGTGGAGGCCCGGATGGCTACACCGGACAGCGGTCTGTCCTGCGCCACCGCGCTGGTCGCCGCCGCCGTGAACGAGATGCGGGAACTGGATGACTATTGCGGCAAGAAGTATGGTGGCAAGCACCGGCGTCAGGTGAACTGAGGCGTCCATCGCTGCATCGCAGGATTGTTTTAAAGCTCTCTCCTATGGGCCACGTCTCGACCCGCACGGCGGGGAAACGCGATCAGCAGCGCGGCGCTCTGCCGGGTGCGGGTATAGGTGACGTGATACTGCGGGGTCGGCTTCGGGCAAGCTCGCGGTAACCTGGCGCGTCTGTTCGTGGCCTCGATCGTCGCCAGATCGTGACAGGGCATGCCGGCATTGCCGGTGCTTTCGCCGTGGCGGATGAATATGGCCTTCATGGCTTCCCCTTCATTGCTGGCGAGCGCTATCCAAGCGATATACAAAAGATAGCCAAACAGTAGCGCTTCGCTTGCTTTTCTTGTGTTCGCCAGGAAGCGGCAGGCTATTCGAACAGTTCCGAATGCGTGCCGGCGCGCACGAAGTTCACCAGATTTCCCTCGATCGTGTAGATGAGCAGGAAGTCGCCGCCGATATGGCACTCGCGATGATCGCTCCAATCGCCTTTGAGGGCGTGGTCCAGCCATTCCGGGCCAAGCGGCGCGTCGTTGGCGATGAGGAGCATCATCGCTTCCTTGAGCTGCTTCATGTTGTAGCGCCCGCTGCGCGACAACCGCTCCCAATCCTTCGCGAACCGCTTTTCATAAGACGCCTCTCGGGGGAGCGAGGCGCGCTTACTGCTGGCGGGCTTCTTGGTCGAGGGCATCAAAGACTTCCTGAGGATCGGTGAAACGGGCGCGGCGGGCCTTCATCGTGGCGCGAGAGGCTTCGATGGCTGCCCGTGTTTCGGCGTTCGGCACTTTCAGCTCGAACGGCAAGGCATGATCCTTCGCGACCCGGGTGAGCGTCATGCGGACCACATCGGATACGGTCAGCCCCAGTTCGGCCAGGACGGCGGCGGCTTCATCCTTCAATGTTTCGTCGATGCGCGCACGCACGAAAGCGGTAGCGGCCATAAGAACCTCCTGTGATCCGTGTTCGATGTAGCTCAACTGAGCTACAATTACAACCATTGTGCGCCTGCCGCTTGCGCGGCACCGTGGCTCTAGTCGCTGCGCTCCCCAAGCCCGCACGCGGTCTTGGCCATTCGGTGACGATCCACATGGCGGGCGAGATCGCGTGCGCGGATCTCGGGGACAAGGTGCCGGCGCTGGCCGGCATGTCGTTTGTTCAGTGGGGAGAGGACGTTCCGCCCCCCCTCTCCCCAGCAACGGGAATAGACGGGCCGTGGCTCGCTCGGCTGGGCCTCGCTGCGCCCGCTCCACCCCGTCGATTCCCGCTGCCCCCCTCTCTCGCCGGCGTTCTTGGGCGTCCGTGTTCCGGCCGATGGCATGGCCATCGCCGGACAGGCGATCTGAAGGGAATAGAGACGATGACCCACGACAACCGGGAAAGCTGGCTCAATCGGGTGGCGGCGGGCATGGCCCCGCTCTTTGAGGCGCTGGAAGCTCCCCTGCCCGACCGGGTGCGCGTGGCGATCGGCTTCACCAGCGCGGGAGCCAAGGGCAAGGCGATCGGCGAGTGCTGGGATAACCGGCTGAGCGCGGACGGCCATTTTGAAATCTTCATCCGTCCGGACCTTGCCCATGCGCCCGACGCCATGCCGGCACAGATCGCGGCCATCCTCGCGCATGAACTGGTCCATGCCGCTGTCGGCATCCCGGCAGGGGGCTCTGTTGCAAAGATTGGCGGCAGTCAGAGGTAGGCTGTCGCTCTGCGCCG
>NZ_CAJHOG010000025.1:0-12541 GCF_905120495.1 Sphingobium sp. S6
TTCGCTATCCGTTCGCCCTTAGCGTGCAGATACGTCACTTTCGTGTAGTCACCCCCCATAGCGCGCTCGACAGGTTCGAGGCGGCCGAGCGCGGCAAATTCATCGAGCAGGAACAGGACGGGGCGGGCAGGGGAGGCGGGTGCGCGCGCCAGATCGGTCAGCCCTTGCGCCAGCATCAGGCGCAGCCAGCGGGCATAGGTGGCGAGCCGATCGGGCGGCAGCACCAGATAAACGGTTGTGGGCTGCGCCTTCACATCGGCGAAGGTGAAATCCGAGCGGCCCAGCACGGCCGACATGCGCGGGGAATCGAGAAAATGGGTATGGCGCTGCGCGGCCGACAGCACGCCGGCTGCCTCGCGGTCGGACTTGCCCAGGTGGCGGTTGGCGGCACGCGCGATCAGGCCCCGCGCCTGCGTGCTGCGCGACATTTCCCGCAGCATCCGCTGGAAATTATCAGGGGCGAAGGTGAGGCAGTCGCGCAGGGCTTCCAGCGTGCGATCCTGGCCTTGCGCTTGCGGGTCACAGGCCACCCACAGGAGGATGCCGGCGATCAGCGCCTTGGCTTCCTCGTTCCAATGCGCCTCGCCGGCTTCGCCGGGAGCGTCATAGACCAGCGCATCGGCCAGAGTCATCGCGTCGTCGGCGAGATCGAGGCCGGCAGGGTCGAGGCGATCGAGCGGGTTGAACGCGGCCGAGGCGATGCCCGTCACCCCGAAGGGATCGAGGACATGGACCGGGCCGAACCTGGCGCGATGGCGGGCGGTGATGCGGGCGTTCTCGCCCTTGGGGTCGATGCAGATGACCGAACCGGGATAGTCGAGCAGATTGGGAATGATGGTCCCCACGCCCTTGCCGGTGCGCGTCGGCGCGATCGTCAGCAGATGGGAGGGGCCGGCGTAGCGCAGCAGCTTGCCCGACTTGCGATCACGACCGATCAGCAGGCCGTCGCCATTTTGGGCGAGGGGCTTTGTCTCGCGATCGGTGGCGAAACGGGCCGAGCCGTGCGTGTCGTCGCCGGCAGGACCGCCATAACGCAGGATCAGCGGTTGGAAGAGGGCGCGCAGCGTGACGAGGAAGATGACCAGGCCCGTCAGCATCATCACGATCTGGTAGATATTGGAATCGCGGGGCAGGCCGAGCAGCTTGCCGAGGATGAGCGGCACCCCAAGCCCCAGCACCAGGGCGGTGATGAGGAACAGCACCAGGACGCCGAACAGATGGCGGATGAGGGCGACCGGGCTGACCACAAGGGCGGTGATCGCCCATATCGGGTTGGTCCGCGCGATGCGCGCAAGGTTACGGATCGCGCGGCCGAGCTGGCGGAACCATTCCATCATCAGGACTCCCTCCCATCGTCATTTCCCAATATCCGGCGCGGATCACGGCCGATCGCGGGCCTCCCATGCGGCTTCGAGTTCTGCGAGGCTGGCGAAATAGTCCTGCGCCGGCGCGCTTGCGGGCAGGCTGTTGGCATGAGCGAGCGCGGCGGCGATGTATTCGCTTTCGGAGAGTTCGCCGGCGACGAACCGGACGCCCAGCGCCGCCATTCCCGGCGAGAGAGCGAAGCCCGACAGCTCGATATTGGTCCGCGCGAAATCGATCGCCTTCTGGCGTCGGGCGCGTTCGTCGTCCGATATGGGATGCTCATTCATCGGCGGGGCTTTTCTCGGGGGTGTCGTCGCCGGCGAGGTGTTCGGCGCAGATCGCGCCGGCGATCGTGTGGAGATGCTTCACGCGGTCAACGAGCCAGGCCAGTTCGTCGGCGGTGATTTCATAGGCATGGGAATAGCGGGCCTCGACATAGGCGCGCTGCAACTGCGCGAAATGGCGGCGGGCGGCGCGGGTATCGCGCGGCCAGGCTTCGATCAGCCGGGGATCGAGATTTTCGGCGAGCGAGCGCAGGATGCCGAGACGGTGCGATTTGGGCGCGTAGAGCGTCAGGACGAGCAGCACGGCATTGTAAGCCCGCTCGACGGCCTGGTGCAGCATGAACGCCGCATCGCGCGGCACGCCGTCGGCGATGCTGTCCTGGGCGAGCTTGAGCGCGTGCGCGGCGAGCGGGAACCAATGGTCGCGATGGCGCAGGGCTTCGGCGTGGCGTTCCTGCGCGTCGAGCTGGCGCGGCATGGCGAGGCCCTGTCCCGGCGCTTCGTAGAGGGCAATGCCATCGCGGGCTATGTCGGCAAAGAAGGGACGGCCGCGCGCGAGCTGGTCATTTACGTCCATCAGGGAATGGACGATGAAATTGACCGGCGTTGAGAGATGGCGGGTGACGGTCAGCTCGCGCACCAGATGATCGTCGGCGACCGCCCACCATGTTTGCAGATCGGTGAAGGTCTCGGAGTTGACGACGACGAGAAGGTCATAGTCGGAGATGTAGCCGCTGGCGCGATCCTCGACCCAATCGCCGCGCGCGTAGGAGCCGAACAGGATCAGCTTGAGGATGCGGCCGCCCTTGCGTTTGTCGGAGAGCTTGGTTTTGACGGCATCCTCAAATTCATCGAACAGGACGCGGGCGACCCGTTCCAGCTCGCGGCGCTTGACGGCGGGCAGATGGTCGAGGCCGGTCCGCATCGTCATCCGATCGTCGCCGGCGAGATCGCCAGCGTCGGGTCGGCGTCGGGATGATCGAGGAGCTTGAGGACGATCGCGGTGGCGAGGGGAGGGGGCACGGATTCCTCGCGGAGCATGTCGAACAGGGCGTGTTCAGCCAAGTCGAGGTCCATGCCTTCGATCGCGAGATTGGCGCGTGCGTCGGCATCGTCCTCGCGCCATAGCGCGACTTCGGCCGGGGTGCCGCGCGTGAAATCGAGCGCGCGGACCTGGGCGCGGATCGCTTCGACATCGAGCCTGTTCATGGTGCGTCTCTCCCTTCCGCTTCCGCGTCGAACGCGCGCTTGCCGCGCCGCTTCCAGAGCATGAGCCGGTCGCGGTCCTCGCGCGCCTTGGCGGCCAGTTCGAGCAGCGCGCCGTAGAGGGTGGCGCGATCGTCGTCGGCCAGCTCGACCAAGCCGGCTTTCTGGACCAGGCCGCCCAGCTCTATGAGGTGGCGGGTGCGTTCGCGGCGAGCCACGGCCCATTCCCTCGTATCGGTGCGGCGCTGTGCGGCTTCAACCCTGCGTCTCGCCTGCGCCAGTTTTGCTTCCGCCTCCCGCGTTGCCGCCAGTGCTTCGGCCAGCCTTTCGGCCGCGTCCTTGAAAGAAGGCGGACCCCTTCGCGCGCCACGCCTCCTTTTCGTCGGCGCTGGCAGATTCGACGGCGGCGAGCAGCACCCCGGCCAGCACATCGAGATCGAGCGCATCGGCCCCGGTGGATGTGACCAGCTCGCCTAGCTGCTGGACCTTCTTCGCCTTGAGGGCGCGGGCCTTGTCGCCCAGCGCCTTCAACTCGGCGTCATAGTCGCGGACCTTACGCATATTCTCTCCCTCGCGCCCATGATCGGGAGTGGCAGCGTAGCACGGTCGCGGTGACAGGACAGCAGCTCCGGATAAAAAATGCGGCAAAGTCAATCATGCGAACGGCAGAGAGTGTGAGTGCGCGCTTATACGTCGTTGCCGACGTGCGCTAAGAAAGGCAGTATAGCGGCCGTCATGGCGATCTACCATTTCTCGGCCAAGGTCATCAGTCGCGCCAACGGATCGAGCGCCGTTGCCAGCGCGGCCTATCGTGCGGCGGAACGGCTGCACGATGACCGGCTAGGGCGCGACCATGATTTCTCAAACAAGGCCGGCGTCGTCCATTCGGAAATCTTGGCTCCCGAGGGTGCGCCGGAGCGTTTAAACGATCGCGCGACCTTGTGGAACGAGGTTGAGGCCGGCGAGAAGCGCAAGGACGCGCAGTTGGCGCGCGAGGTGGAGTTCTCGATTCCGCGCGAGCTGAACCAGCAACAGGGCATCCAGCTCGCCCGCGATTTTGTCGAAAAGCAGTTCGTCGAACGCGGCATGGTCGCGGACATGAATGTACATTGGGACATGGGCAAGGACGGGCAACCCAAGCCGCACGCGCATGTCATGCTGTCGATGCGCGAGGTTGGCCCGGAGGGCTTCGGCCAGAAGGTGCGCGAGTGGAACAGCACGGCGCTGTTGCAGGAATGGCGCGTGGCCTGGGCCGATCATGTCAACGAGCGGTTGGCCGAGCTGGATATAGACGCCCGCATAGATCACCGGACGTTGGAGGCGCAGGGCATCGACCTTGAACCCCAACACAAGATCGGGCCGGCGGCGTCGCGGATGCCCGAACAGGGGCTTGAGGCCGAGCGGGTCGAGGACCATGCCCGGATCGCGCGCGAGAATGGCGAGAAGATCATCGCCAATCCGCAAATCGCGCTCGATGCGATCACCCGGCAACAGGCGACGTTCACGCGGCGCGACCTGGCGCAGTTCGCGTTCCGGCATAGCGACGGCAAGGACCAGTTCGATCAGGTGATGAGCGCGGTGCGGACCTCGCCCGAGCTGGTAGCGCTGGGGAAGGACGGACGCGGCGAGGACCGGTTCACGTCGCGCGAGATGATCGACACCGAGCAGCGGTTGGAGCGCGCCGGCTACGGCCTAGCGGATCGGGCCGGGCATGGTCTCCCGGCGGCGTCTAAAATGGGGGGGCGAGACACCGCCGAGAGGGTTGGCCTTGCGCTGGGAAGCCAGCAGAAGGACGCGCTCGCGCATATCACCGGCAAGAACGACTTGGCAATTGTCGTCGGCTATGCCGGCACCGGCAAATCGACCATGCTGGGCGTTGCGCGCGACGAATGGGAGCGGGCGGGCTATCAGGTGCGCGGTGCGGCCTTGTCGGGGATCGCGGCCGAGGGGCTTGAGGGCGGTTCCGGTATCGCCTCGCGCACGATCGCCAGCATGGAATATCAGTGGGAGCAGGGCCGCGAGCTGCTAGGTCCGCGCGACGTGCTGGTGATTGACGAGGCCGGCATGATCGGCACGCGCCAGATGGAGCGGGTGCTGTCCGAGGCCGAACGGGCAGGGGCCAAGGTGATCCTTGTCGGCGACGCCGAGCAGTTGCAGGCGATCGAGGCTGGCGCTGCGTTCCGATCGCTGGCCGAGCGCTACGGCGCGGCCGAGATCAGCGATGTTCGCCGGCAGCATGAGGACTGGCAGAAAGACGCCACGCGGGCGCTCGCAACAGGCCGCACCGGCGAGGCGATCCATGCCTATGCCGAGCATGGCATGGTCCACGCGGCCGAGACGCGCGAGGCTGCGCGGGAAAGCCTTGTGGAGGGCTGGGATCGCGCTCGCATCGCCGATCCCGACAAGACGCGGATCATCCTCACCCATACCAATGCCGAGGTGCGCGACCTGAACCTGGCTGCGCGCGATCGGCTGCGCGACGCCGGCGAGCTGGGCCAGGACGTGCGCGTGTCGGCCGAGCGGGGCGCGCGGGAGTTCGCGACCGGCGACCGCATCATGTTCCTCAAGAACGATCGCGGCCTTGGGGTGAAGAACGGCACGCTGGGCAAGGTCGAGCGCGTGTCGCCCGACAGCATGGCGGTGAAGTTGGACGATGGCCGTCAAGTCGCGTTCGACCTGAAAGATTATGCCCATGTCGATCATGGCTATGCGGCGACCATCCACAAATCGCAGGGCGTGACGGTCGATCGGGCGCATGTGCTGGCGACCCCCGGCATGGACCGCCATTCGGCCTATGTGGCGCTGTCCCGGCATCGCGACGGGGTGCAGCTCCATTACGGCCGCGATGACTTCGCCGACGATCGCCGGCTTGTCCGCACGCTGTCGCGCGAGCGGGCGAAGGATATGGCGTCCGACTATCCGATGTATCGGGATCGCGATGCCGAGGCGCAATCCTTCGCCGATCGGCGCGGGCTGTCGGGTGAGATCCGCGTTGCGGATGCACCCGAGCGGAAGGGCGTGGAGATCCTCGCGCCCCGCGCGGGAACTTCACGCCAGATGGGCGAGGATTCCCGCACGCCCGATATTGGCGGCGACCGCGGTGCCGGCGAGGCGAAGGCCGCGGCCGAGCGTCAGTCGCGGCGCGGTATGTTCGACGGCTTGAAGCTGTCGGCCGCGCCGGTGAAGGCGGCCGAGCCAGCACAGGGTGCGAAGGAAAAGCCGGCTCCCAAGCGGGGCATGTTTGACGGGCTGAAACTGCCCCAGCGCACGCCGACGCCGGAGCCGGCGAAGGAATTGCCCGCGCGGGCCGAGCAGGGCCAGGATCGCGATTTCCGGCGCGCGGTCGAGCGGGCCTCGCGTTCGGCGGAGGCGGTGTTGCAGGCGCGGGCGTCGGGCGGGCCGGTGCTGGAACATCAGAAGGTCGCGCTCGAGCGCGCGGTTCAGGCGCTCGACACGCTCCGGCCGCGAGCTTCGGACGATATGGCCGAGGCGATGAAGCGCGATTCCGGCTTGCTGCGCGAGGCGGCGGCGGGGCGCAGCGGCCCGATGATCGAGGCGATACGCCAAGAGGCGCGCGTGCGGGCCGATCCGAACTTGCGCGCCGATCGGTTCGTGGAACGCTGGCAACAGCTCTCCCAGGACCGTGACCGGCTTTATCGCGCCGGCGACATGACGGGCCGCGAGAAGGCGGGCAAGGAAATGGCGGGCATGGCGAAAAGCCTTGAGCGCGATCCCCAGGTGGAATCGATCCTGCGCGGTCGCACCCGCGAGCTGGGGCTTGAGATCGGAATGAGTCCGGGCCGCGAGCTTGGGCGCGAGCTGTCGCGGGGGTTGGGGATCAGTCACGATCGCGGATTGAGCCGATAGGGAGAGGATGATGGACGAGGATGAATATCGCGAACCCGATGCTGGTGACGATCCGGCGCTGGCGTTCGCGCGGGTCGAGGATCGGTTGGCGTCGGTGCATGGCGAGGTCGGGTTGCTGCGCGCCGCGATCGCGGGGCTGGCTGCTACGCGCGAGTCCATCGAGATACCCGATTACGAGCCGACGCTGGCCCGCACCGAAAAGGTGCTGGGGGTGCTGGTGCAGCAGATCGACCCCATCGCCAAAAGTCCTCTCCTGTCGATGACGCCTCACAACATGGCGGGCGAGATCGTATCGGCGGCGCTCCATGCCCGTCGCGAGGATCAACGGCTGATCGCCGAAGCCCGGACAGGACTGGACCAGGCCGCGCGCGAGGTCGGCAACCGGCTCGCATCCGCACGGCGCGGCGATGTGCAAAACCGCTGGCTGATCGGGACCGGGCTGGGGGGCGCGGCGCTGGGGATGCTGCTCTATGCGGCGCTCGCCGGCCCGGTCGCGCGGATGATGCCGGCGAGTTGGCACTGGCCCGAGCGGCGGGCGATGCACGCGCTTGGCGAACCGACGATGTGGGATGCGGGGCAACGGTTGATGCAGACCGCCGCGCCCGAGAGCTGGGCGTTGATCGTCGCGGCCTCGCCGCTCGTCGATGGCAACCGCGAGGCGGTGCAGAAATGCCGCGAGCAGGCTGACAAGGCGAAAAAGCCGGTGCGCTGCACGATCGAGGTCAGGCCCGATGGCGGAAGGTGATACCGGCATGAACTCTGCGAGAGAAAGACTGTGGCGTCGCCTCAAGATTATCGCACGAGAGCAACGCCTATACGTAACCGGCGGGTGCGCCGGTTATAATCGAGCAGATTTTCACCATAGCCGTAGAAGGACTGGGCGAAGAGATAGAGATCGGGACCACCGCCGAGGAGACGGGGCAACGGATAGGACAGGTCGGCATTGACAGCCCCTTTGCCCGAACCGAAGTTGAAACGGGTGGAGGTGGAGAGGCGCAGTCCATTATCCTCTCCGACCTCCATGAACAATCCGGCATGTCCGCGATAATGGACGATATCCGGATTGTCGGATTTGTTACCGACATACAGGGAAAGCCTGGGGGCGAATGTTAGCCTGTAATCGCCGGCGATCGGAAGGGTTGCCATTGGAGCGATGTAGATGCTGTTGATGCTGCGCGACTGGGGACCGTCCCGCCCGTTGGACTCATGACGAATACCCGCCTGCACGGTCATGGCGATGTCGCCGGTAAGGCCAACTGTCGGTGTGATGTAGATAAGTTCGGGCTGGAAATCGATGTTGCGGAACGGGGAGGATTTGCTTTCAAGGTCCCAGAACATTCTCTGGGTGTAGGCGAGGTACAGCCCGTCTCGCCAATTGGAAGACGTCTGGCTGTTCGCCGAGGCTCCGAACAGGCGATATTTGAAGCTCAGTTGAATGCGAGCTTCGCTGTCGGTGCCTGGCCCGTAAACGGCATAGATGGGTTCATACAGGTCGAGATTGTCCACAAAGGCGTTGCCGGCTTTTCTGTCGGTAGGTGGCGGTGGAAGAATCGGTGCATTCGGATTCGAGCGATTTTCGGCCTCATGCGTAGCGGTCTTCACAATGGGCGCAAGCACCACCTCCTGAGTTGACCAGGCAGGAATGGAGACCATGGCTCTGACGAGGGGTTCATTTGCGGGCAGGCGATAATGGGCCTGCCCAAATCCATGCGCGTCGATGGCAAGATGCGGCTCTGTATCGTTAGCGCGCGCCAACAGGAGCGTGCGTTCACGATTCTCCTGCCGGACTTTCGCTTCGATCCTGTCCGGCAGGGCGAGGATTTCTTGTCTGTCAGTCCGGTTCAGAAAGCGCAGTGCAACGACCTGTTCGCCACTGGCATCGGTTTCTACCTGGCCGGTCAGTAGAACTTCCATGTCGGGCGGTGAAGCCCACACGGTGCCGGGAAGAACAAGCCAGAATGCACCGAGGATCAGGCAGCTTCGTTGGTGAAGGCGGCCCATGTCAGGCCAGGCGCTCGCGCCGGCGCACCGAGGTGTCGAGGGTATCGGCAAGCCACAGCAGGCTACCGCGAACCGGTCCATAAATTCGCGCCTGATGCCGCCGATAGAGCAGCGCATGCCCAAGCTGCGCCATGCGCCCGTGCAGGAACCCACCCCGGAACAACCCGAAGCGGCCAAGCGTCCCATAAGCGTCATAACCGCCGAGCGACACCAATGACCCGAAGTCATGGTAGCGAAATGGCGGCACGGGCTTTCCTTCCAATATTGTAGGCAAAGTGCGGCCAAGATAAACGCTCTGCTGATAGGCTGCTTGGGCCGTGGTCGGCAATGGACTCTCGCGGTCCGGAAGCATGACACTCGCACAGTCGCCCAGCGCGAAGATATCGGGGTCATTGGGTGTCGCCAAATTCGGGTTTACGATGACCTGCCCGAGCCTGCTGTGGTCCAGGCCATCTATCGCAGCGACAAACTCGGGCGCACGCACCCCGGCCGCCCAGAGTTTGATGGATGCCTCGATCCTGCGTCCATCGGCAAGCTGGAACCCATCGGCATCGCCCGCCAGAACGCGCGCCTGCGTCAACACCTCGATGCCCAGCGACTCCAGGACCGTGTGCGCGGCATGCGCTACGCGCTCGGGAAAGGGGCCGAGAATGCGCGGCTGAGATTCGATAAGGTATATTTTCAGCCCGCTTCGCGCTCCCGAAGCGCCATGCTGTTCCAGCACATCGGCCAGCCGCACCAGTTCGGAGGCAAGCTCTACCCCGGTCGCGCCAGCCCCAACGATAGCAATCGAAAGATGGTCGTTCGAGGCGATCGCCTGAAGCATTGCGACACGCAGCCGCTCGCTGAAGGCAATGGCTTCGCGCCGGCAATCGATCGTCATGCAATGCTCTACGACGCCGGGTGTGCCGAAGTCGTTGGCTCGGCTTCCCGCAGCCAGCACCAGCTTGTCATAGGGCAGGCTGCGCGCGGGGAGAATCTCCGCCCCATCGACGACGAGCGGCGCCAGAAGGACTTGCTTCGCTGCGCGGTCGACGGCCATCACTTCGCCCATCTCGAAACGGAAGCCACGCTGCTGAGCCTGAACCAGATAGGCGGTCTGGTTGGCGCCGGTGTCGGCCGTTCCGGCCGCGATCGTATGGAGCATGGGCTTCCAGACATGGGCCGGCTCACGATCTATGAGGCGTATGTCAAGGCCCAGCCGCTTCGCCGGGGCGCCCGCCAGTTGGCCCGCAAGGTCGAGTCCGGCCACACCGCCACCGACGATCAGGATGTTTTTGCGCGGGCTCATCGTTTCAATCCTTCTGACCTGGCCGGCAGCAATGATCGCCGCCGGGCGCTTCAGTGCATGTGTGCGCCGCCATTGATATCCAGCGTGGTTCCAGTGATGTAGGACGCCTGCGGCGATGCCAGGAACACGACGCCAAAGCCGACTTCCTCGGGCGTCCCCAAACGGTTGAGCAATGCAGATCGCGCGGTTTGTGCCCTGAATTCTTCGCTCGTATTGCGGTAGAATTCCGGTGTTCCGACCACGCCTGGAGCGATGGTGTTGACGGTGATGTTGGCGTGAGCCAGATCGTAGGCGACCTGACGGGTGAGGCCGATCAGCGCGGCCTTTGACGCCACATAGGCGGGGTTGGCCGGGCTTACCGCAAGCTGGCCGGTTCCCGAGGTCATCGTTATGATCCGGCTGTGCTCAAGAGGGCGGGCCAGACGCAACTGGGCAAATTTGCGAATACAGAAGAAAACCCCGCTGAGGTTCAGAGCGATACCCCGGTTCCAGTCCTCGGTGGCCGTCGTCGCAATATTGGGATGAGGATTATCCGGGTTCACGGGAGCGCCGCCGGACGCCACCACCAGCACGCTGGCCGGCCCATCCGCCTCGATGCTATCGAATGCGGCATCCACCGCCCTATCTTTTGTGACATCGAACACGCTTACGTCGTGGCCCTCGCCCGCCAAAGTGCGCAAGACTTCACGGGCTCGGTCTTCATTATAGTCTGCAACGACGACGCGATACCCTTCCAGCGCCATGCGCCGGCATATGTCACTGCCGATCCCGCCGGCGGCGCCCACAACAATGGCTCTGCGCCGTTCCATCGGCACGGTTTCGGAAATATTCATCACAGGCTCCTTGATTTCATTCATTGCGGGGAACGGGTCCAGCGCGGCGAGAGGCGTTTGCGAGGCTGGTTCTCGGTGAGGACGCGAACGAGATTGAGCCAGTCATTGACCTGGACAGCGGCGGTGGTCTCGGTGAGACGATAGTGTTCGATCATCCGGTTGAGCAACTCGTCGATATCGTGGATCACGAGATTGCGCGCGGCATTCAGGTCATCGCGGTTGTCCGGATCGAATGGCGTTTGAGGCTCCCACCGATCCTGCATCGCCGTGCGAAAGCGCTGCCATTGCGCGTTGAGCAGGGATCGGGGCCGATTTTCCGCTGTCCATCGGGTGATGGCCTGTTCGGCCTTCCGATCACCAAGGGCAAACTCGTCGCGGACAAGAATGCCGATATCATGAAGATCGCCCCGCATCGCGCGATCATAGTTGTCGAGGCGGTCCACCCAAAGATCATGGATGCGGGCGGAGATTACTTCCCAGTCCGCGATGCATTCATCGGCCATCTTCAATGTCCTGTTGCGCGAGAGCGGCGAGCTCGGACAGCCTGTCCGCGCCCAAATGATCTCGCAGGGCGAGCAAGGCCTTGAGACGCTGGCGCGTTCGAATAAGATGCGTCTTGTCGAGCCGGTCGCCGGTTATTCCGGTCAGGATACCCATTTGTGTGTCGGCCAGAACGATGGCGAGGAACATGTCCGCCAGAAAATCCGACGCGGCTTCGTCACGGCAGAACGAGGCACCAGTCTGTTCACGGAACATACGGCGCATCCATGCCTGGATCCTGGGTACGATCTGGCGATAGATTTCCCCGATACCCGGATAATGCTGCCGCTCGGCAATCACCATCCGCAACAGATCGATCGTTTCCTCGCTGGTGGCGACGGCGATCAACCGTTCCGCCATGGCATCGAGATCGCCGCTGGCGGCGGGCGCGATGGTTTCGGTGACGGCCTGCGCGAAGCGCTCGGCCTCTTCCTCGACAATCGCCTCGAAAAGAGCGAGCTTGCCGTCGAAATGGCCATAGAGCGTTCCGCGCGACCCACCGGTGCGAGCCATGATGTCGTCGATGGTGGCTGCGGCGAATCCCTTTTCGTGAAAGACCGAGCGGGCTGCGGCGATAAGCAGGCGCCGCCGCTCTTCCTTCCGCTCCGCACGCCTGGAGCTTTGCGCGACCGGACGGATCGCCGCTCCCTCCTTATTCGACATAGGTTTCTTCCATTTCACAAACCGAATTCCTCCTGGCCCCTGTCAGTGACCCGCGTTGGTATCGATCGGTCCCTTGGGCTTGGGCGCAAGCCAGATGAGGGCGGCAGCGACGGCGAAGCACATTACAATCGCCGCGAACGTATTGAGGGTTGCCAGCATGACGCTTTGCCCTTCGACGATATTGGTCAGCATGACCCTCGCCGATTCCGGGGATGCGCCGCCCGCGATCATGCCATCCAGGGTCGATTGTCCCTGGTGCATGGCGCCGGCCAGTTCGGTCTGGTTTTCTCGCGTCGCGTTGGCCCAGCGGGTCTGGACAAGCGATGTTGCGAACGCACCGGCCAGCGTTCTTAGGAAGTTGGACATGCCAGCAGCGTTCGCCGTCTCATCGGGATTGACTGTCGCAATGGCGAGTCCCGTGATCGGCACGAAGAACAGGCTCTGTTGCAAAGATTGGCGGCAGTCAGAGGTAGGCTGTCGCTCTGCGCCGA
>NZ_CAJHOG010000026.1:0-9229 GCF_905120495.1 Sphingobium sp. S6
CGCAGAGCGACAGCCTACCTCTGACTGCCGCCAATCTTTGCAACAGAGCCGATCGACCGATTGCCGATCATCGGTTGACGATACGCGCATGTAGCCAACGAGCATGACGGAAAACCCCCAAAACCATGTTGTCGGACACATTTACAATCCGACAGTGTTTTTCGGACATTATGCGGGATCAGAGAGGCCGCGCAATAGCGTGCGCGGCGGAGATCGTCAGGAGTTGCGCCACGGCATGACGGGATTCAGGTGAAATCCGTGATTCGCCCCTAGCCCCTATAGGCCGATAGGGCACGCCGATACGCCCCTCGGCAGTGCCGCGCCGGCGTAGGGTGGCGGCGATATGGCGCTCGGCCGCTACGCGATCGGCGAAGGCATGACGCTGAGCTTGGCCGCGCGCGCCGATCAGCGGTCATTGTTCGCCGGCTTGACCTCGATCGTGCAGCGCACCGTCTTTTTCGCCTTGGCGGCAGCCGCGCCGCACGCTTCGATCGTCTCGCGATTGTCCCGCGCCAGATTGGCGGCCGCGACGATCCCCTCCCAGCTCGCCGGCGATGCGCGCTGCATCAGATGCGTGCCGGCATCCCATAGCGTCGGTTCGGCAAGCGCCCGCGTCGCCATGCGCTCCGGCAACTGCCAGCTATCGGGCATGGCGCGCGCGATCAGGCCGGCGAGAAGCGCATAGAGCAATATCCCCAGCACCACGCCGCCCAACCCGATCCAAAACAGCCACCGATCCTGTTGCCAGCGCGCGCGCGTCGTTCCGATCAGCCCCCGCAATTCCCGCGCCGCCTCGCTCATGTCCGATCGCGTGCTGTTCACCAGGTTGTGCAGCTCGCCCGTCGCACTCGCCACCGAAGCGTTTACACGCTCTCCCATCGTCTCCGGGGTGAGTTTCATCGCGGGGCTTTTCGCGATCACATCGACCCGCTGGGTGAGCGCCAGCAATATCTTCTCGGTGTTGGCGAGCGTCGGCTGATAATCGGGAATCTCGATGGACTCGCGCGCGCGGGCTAACCCCTCGACCGCAAGGCGCACCAGCGCCACCTCGCCGCGCAACTGCTCGAACGCCGCCTGCGGATCGTCGCCGGCCCTGCCGTTGTTGCGATAATTATCCTCGTCCATCATCCTCTCCTTACCGGCTCATTCCGCGCCCCATGCCTATCCCTAAATCCCGCGCCAGCTCGCGGCCAAGGTCGCCGCTGTTCATGCCGCGCCCCCGGCCCATGCCGATCTCAAGCCCCAGCTCGCGGGTGCGATTACGCAGGACCAATTCCACCTGGGGATCGCGCTCAAGGCTTTTCGCCATGCCCGCCATTTCCTTGCCCGCCTTCTCGCGGCCCGTCATGTCGCCGGCGCGATAAAGCCGGTCACGGTCCTGGGAGAGCTGTTGCCAGCGTTCCACGAACCGATCGGCGCGCAAGTTCGGATCGGCCCGCACGCGCGCCTCCTGGGCCATCGCCTCGATCATCGGGCCGCTGCGCCCCGCCGCCGCCTCGCGCAGCAAGGCGGGATCGCGCTGCATCGCCGATGCGAGGTCACGCGAGGCTCCCGGCCTGATCTGGTCCAGCGCCTGTGTCGTGCGCTCGAGCGCGACCTTTTGATGCTCAAGGACCGGAGCGCCCGACGCCCGCGCCTGCAACACCGCCTCGGCCGAACGCGAGGCCCGCTCGACCGCGCGGGCATAGTCGCGGCCCTGGCCGCGATCGGCAGGGACCGGCGCGCGCTCCGCGCCCTTCAGCGGCGCGGCCGACAGCTTCAGCCCGTCGAACATGCCGCGCTTGGGGGCCGCCTTCTCGCGCTCGCCTGCCGGCGTCGATTCCGGCGCTGGGCGCTGCGGGGCAGGCCGGAAGCCGTCGAACATGCCTCGCCGCGGTTGCCGCTCGGCCGCGGCTTGTCCCGCGCCAGCGCCGCGGTCGCCGGCATCGCGAACCGTGCGTGGATCTTCGCCCATCTGGCGCATGGTTCCCGCGCGCGGGCCAAGGATCTCCACCGGCGAGCGTTCCGCCCGTTCCGGCAATCGGATCTCGCCCGACAATCCGCGCCGGTCGGCGAAAGCACGAATCTCCGCATCCCGGTCGCGGCCATAGTCGGACGCCATATCCTTCGCCCGCTCGCGCGACAGCGTGCGGACAAGCCGGCGATCGTCGCCGAAGTCGTCGCGGCCGTAATGGAGCTGCACCCCGTCGCGGTGCCGCGACAACGCCACATAGGCCGAATGGCGGTCCATGCCGGGGGTCGCCAGCACATGCGCGCGATCGACCGTCACGCCCTGCGATTTATGGATGGTGGCGGCATAGCCGTGATCGACATGGGCATAATCTTTCAGGTCAAACGCGACCGATCGGCCATCGTCCAGCTTCACCGCCATGCGCTCCGGCGATACCTGCTCGACCTTCCCCAGCGTGCCGTTCCTCACCCCTAGCCCGCGCTCGTTTTTCAGGAACATGATGCGGTCGCCGGTCGCGAAGTCCCGCGCGCCGCGCTCGGCCGACACGCGCACGTCCGGCCCCAGCTCGCCGGCGTCGCGCAGCCGATCGCGCGCGGCCAGGTTCAAATCGCGCACCTCGGCATTGGTATGGGTGAGGATGATCCGCGACTGATCCGGCGCGGCGATGCGCTCGGCATCCCAGCGGTCCACAAGATCGGCGCGGGCCAGCTCACGCGTCTCGGCCGCCTGCACCATGCCATGCGCCTCATAGGCATGGATCGCCTCGCCTGCCCGGCCCGTCGCCAGCGCCTTGGTCGCGTCGCGCTGCCAGTCCTCGCACTGCCGGCGTATCTCGGTGATCTCGGCCCAACCGTGGCGCTCGGTCACGGCCCGGAACGCCGCCCCGGCCTCGATCGCCTGCAACTGCTCGGGGTCGCCGACAAGAACGACCTTCGCGCCCGCCTGTTCGGCATGGGACAGCACGCACTCCATCTGGCGCGTGCCGATCATGCCGGCCTCGTCTATCACCAGCACGTCGCGCGGGCCTAGCAGTTCGCGGCCCTGCTCCCATTGATATTCCATGCTCGCGATCGTCCGCGACGCGATGGCGGACCCGCCTTCCAGATTCTCGGCCGCGATGCCCGACAAGGCCGCGCCGCGCACCTGATAGCCCTGCGCCTCCCACGCCTCGCGCGCGACCCCCAGCATCGCCGACTTGCCGCTGCCGGCATAGCCGACGACCGACGCAAGGCCCTTGTCGCCGGTGATATGCGCCAACGCCCCGCGCTGCTCGGCCGACAGGTCAAGCCCCCTGCCCTCGGCCGACGCCAGCGCGCGGGTCACATGGGCGTCGGCGACACCATGCCCCCGGTCGATCGCCAGCCCCTCGGCCGCGCGTTCCAACCGCTGCTCGGCCGCGATCATGTCGCGCGACGTGAACCGATCCTCGCCCTTCCCGTCCCGCCCCAGCGCCACCAGCTCGGGCGAGGATCGCACCGCGCTCATCACCTGGTCGAACTGATCCTTGCCGTCGCTGTGCCGGAACGCGAACTGCGCCAGGTCGCGCCGGGTGAACGTCGCCTGTTGGCGGGCGATCGCGTCCAATGCGATTTCCGGCCTGGCGATGATCTTCTCGCCGTTCTCGCGCGCGATCCGGGCATGGTCCTCGACCCGCTCGGCCTCAAGCCCCTGTTCGGGCATCCGCGACGCCGCCGGCCCGATCTTGTGTTGGGGTTCAAGGTCGATGCCCTGCGCCTCCAACGTCCGGTGATCTATGCGGGCGTCTATATCCAGCTCGGCCAACCGCTCGTTGACATGATCGGCCCAGGCCACGCGCCATTCCTGCAACAGCGCCGTGCTGTTCCACTCGCGCACCTTCTGGCCGAAGCCCTCCGGGCCAACCTCGCGCATCGACAGCATGACATGCGCGTGCGGCTTGGGTTGCCCGTCCTTGCCCATGTCCCAATGTACATTCATGTCCGCGACCATGCCGCGTTCGACGAACTGCTTTTCGACAAAATCGCGGGCGAGCTGGATGCCCTGTTGCTGGTTCAGCTCGCGCGGAATCGAGAACTCCACCTCGCGCGCCAACTGCGCGTCCTTGCGCTTCTCGCCGGCCTCAACCTCGTTCCACAAGGTCGCGCGATCGTTTAAACGCTCCGGCGCACCCTCGGGAGCCAAGATTTCCGAATGGACGACGCCGGCCTTGTTTGAGAAATCATGGTCGCGCCCTAGCCGGTCATCGTGCAGCCGTTCCGCCGCACGATAGGCCGCGCTGGCAACGGCGCTCGATCCGTTGGCGCGGCTGATGACCTTGGCCGAGAAATGGTAGATCGCCATAACGGCCGCTATACTGCCCTTCTTAGCGCAGGTCGGCAACGATGTATAAGCGCGCACTCACACTCTCTGCCGTTCGCGTGATTGACTTCGCCGCATTTCTTGATCGGAACGGTTCCTCGCGCGCGCTATCGTGCTACGCTGCGGCTCCATTCATGGGCGCGAGGGAGAGAAGATGCGAAAGGTGCGCGACTATGACGCGGAACTGCGGGCGCTGAACGACAAGGCCAAGGCTTTGAAGGCCCGCAAGGTCCAGCAACTCGGCGAGCTGGTCACGTCCACCGGGGCCGATGCGCTCGATCTGGACACGCTCGCCGGTGCGCTGCTCGCCGCTGTGGAAGCGGCCGACGCGAACGAAAAGGAGGCGTGGCGCTCGCGGGGCGCGGCCTTCTTTCAAGGACGCGGTCGCAAGGCTGGCCGACGCACTGGCGGCAACGGTGAAGGCGCAAGGCAAACTGGCGCAGGCAAGGAACAGGCTTGAAGCCGCCGCGCGCCGCACCGATACGAGAGGATGGGTCGTGGCCCGACGCGAGCGCACGCGCCATCTCATAGAGCTGGGCGGCCTCGTCCAGAAAGCCGGTCTGGTCGAGCTGGCCGACGATGATCGCGCCACCCTTTACGGCGCGCTGCTCGATTGTACAGCGCGCGTTCAAGGCGACGACGCTGGCAATGTGCTGGCGCTCTGGAAGCGGCGGGGCAAGCGCGCGTTCGACGCGGAAGCGGAAGGTGCGGGCAATGGCTGATCGGCCCGATTTCCATGTCATCACCGGCGGGCCTGGCTCCGGCAAAAGCACCCTAATCGAAGCGTTGGCGGTGGAGGGTTTCGACCACATGCCGGAAGCCGGTCGGGCCATCATCCGCGATCAGGTCGCGATCGGCGGCGCGGCCCTCCCCTGGGCCGATCGCGCCGCCTTCGCGGAATTGATGCTGGGTTGGGAATTGCGCTCATGGCATGAGGCCCACGATCGCGCAGGGCCGGTGATCTGCGATCGCAGCGTGCCTGATGTGGCGGGCTATCTGCGCCTGTGCGGCCTCCCCGTCCCGGCTCATGTCAGCCAAGCGGCGGACCTGTTTCGCTATCAACCCCGCGTGTTCATCGCCCCCTTGGCGCGAGATATTCGCGGCCGATGCGGAAAGAAAACAGGATTTCGCGGAAGCGCAGGCGACCTATCAGGCGATGGTCGCGGTCTATTCCGGCCTTGGCTACGAGCTGGTGACGCTTCCCCTCGCCTCTGTCGCCGAACGTGTGCGGTTCGTCCGCGCCGCAATCGAAAGGGAGGAATCCTAACATGGGGCCTCGCGCGATCTGGCGGGCGTTCGACGCGGAAACGGAAGGGAGAAGCGCACCATGAACATGCTCGACGTGGACGCAATCCGCGCCCAAGTCCGCGCGCTCGATTTCACGCGCGGCACACCGGCCGACGCCGCCATGCGGCGCGAGGATGATGCCGACGCGCGCGCCAATCTCGCGATCGAAGGCATGGCGCTCGACGCCGGCGAACACGCCCTGTTCGACATGCTGCGCGAGGAAGCCGCGCGATCGACAGCGACGAAACCGGCATATCGTTCGGCCAGCAGCATCTTGCGCGGCCCTTGCTCACGCCGGATGAAGTCCGCTCGCTGCGCGAGGATTACCAGTTCCTGTTCTTCGCGGGACAACGGTCGATCGTCGCCGCCAAGCTCAAATACTATGCCGATCGCGAGTTCGCGGGCCGCTTCGACAAGGCGTGAAGTCTTTAAACGGCCCCGTAGTCGAAGCGGCATCATTCCGATATACAAACGATATTGAATGATGGCGCTCTGCCATCCCTCCCTGGTCATAGAAATCGCTCGAAAGCGCGGAAAATCGCCTACTGGCGTTCTAAAGGTGAGGTTTGGGGTATGACCTCACCATTAGCGATCGACGCAGCGGTGGATGATCCCCTGAAGGTCGAAGATCTAGCTTCCAAAAAATCGGCCGCCCAGGAAGCCCGTAAAGCGCATTTGCTGCTCCAACCTCATTTCCTGTCCCCCACCCCGAAATGCGCCCCAGCGGCTCGGAAATCGCACCAGGGGCGACGTTTCCGCCTGCTCCGCCCTCTCAATTGGATCACCACCCTATCCGTTTGGCTTTCCAAGAAAGCCAATTTGCTACTTGGCCGTTGGCGCTGTCGTTGCGGTAGGGACGTGGTGTTTAAACATTTCTAATCAAACAAAAAGCGTACCGGCGGAGCCGGTCCATCATGGGGATGCCGGGTGGGAGGATCGCTAAAGCGATCCGGGGCGGCTGAAGGTCGCGAGCCGGCGGGGCGAAGCTCCAGGAGACGGTGTTCTTCTTCTTCTTCTTCGGGTCTGACGATGCGGCGAGTTCGGAGTTATCCACAGGCAGGGCTACCCTAAAACTCACCTAAAACTCACCGTTCGCGTTCTGATTCAAAGATTCTTCTTAGATTCAAGATTCAGGGTGCCTCAAACCCGCAGAAAACCAAGAAAAATTGCCCCGAAAAGTGAGTTTTGGGGTCGAGTCGCGTGAGTGTTGGGGTAGCCTTCGGTGAGTTTTGGGGTCGGTAAAAGTGAGTTTTGGGGTCGAGTCCGGTGAGTGTTGGGGTAGCCGCCAAATCAACGGTGAGGTTTGGGGTATCCCCTCCCCACCCTCCATCGGGGAGCTTTAGGAATTGCCTAGCTCACCGTTGCTGCTAAAGTGAGGACATGACTCGCGCAAGCTCACCTGTAAATAACGGAAAGGCAAAGATTGCCCTAGGCGATGATACCGCCCTCACCCTCTCGCAAAAGGGGCGCGGAAACCCGTTCGATCCCGCCAATTACGGGGAAATCGTCAAACCCGGCGAGCTGGTCGATATTGTCGAGCTGTCCCCCCTCACCCTCGCCGATCGCCGAATCTACAATCTGCTGATTGCCAACGCCTGGGAGCGGATCAGCGAGCCGGTCATTCACCGCATCGCCAAAACCGCGCTCAAGGGCACGCACCAAGGCAACGAGCGCATAGAAAGCTCGCTGCTGCGCCTGATGGGCACAATCGCCATCGTCACGATCCGCAAGGGCGGCAAGAGCTACAAGCGCCGCGTTCAGCTTCTCGGCTCCAGCGACGAAAGCCTCGAAAAAGACGGCTTCCTGCATTACCGCATCCCCGAAGAACTGATTGAGATTTTGCGTAACAGCGAGGTCTATGCGCGACTTAAGACGCAAGTGATGTATTGTTTCGAGTCGAAATACGCGCTGTGCCTCTATGAAATGATCGAACGCCGTATCGGCCTCGAATATAAGCAAAGCGAAGAGTTCACGATTGCGGAGCTACGCGGCCTGCTCAACGTGCCGGAAGGCAAGTTGGAACGGTTCGCTGATTTCAACAAATACTGCCTCAAGGTCGCCCAGGAGGAAATCAACAAGCTCTGCCCCTTCTGGGTCGAGTTCACCCCGATCAAGAAGGGGCGCAAGGTCGAGCGGGTTTCTATGATGTGGCTCCCGAAAACCATGAGCGGCCGTCGTGACGCGCAAAACCTGATCGACCAACATAGCATCGTCCGCCGCGCCAAACTGCGCGGCGATATACCCGAAATGCCGGTGCTGGTGGATTTCAGCGCGCCCGCCGCCCAAAGGTGAACCCCTACCCCAAAACTCACTTTTCGCGCGCCGGGGCCGCCTCGCCCTAGCCGGCCCTACCCCTCGCCGGCATCGAGCGCACGGCTCACCGTGAACTGTATCCATGCGCTGCGGCTGATCCCGCGCCGCTTGGCCGCTGCATCGACCTTCGCCAGCAACGCGCGATCGAAACGGAGCATCACCGGCGACTTGCGCGGCTCGGCCCCCTGCCCCGCCTCGTCGGCCTCGGTCGCGATCGGCTCGGCCTTCGGCTTGGCCGCCCCGGCAATGAAGGCATCGGCCGCCGCCTCATCCATCGGCGACTTGGGCTTGCTGTTCGGTTTACGAGCGATAGCCATCGAAATTCACTCCGCTATCATTATGCTATACAAATACCGCGCTGACCAATGCGGCCAGCTCGTCGATCGCCTTGGCGTCACGCGGCGATTGCTCCCCTACCGCCCTGCCCTCGGCCGCCGCGTTCGGGAACGCCTTGCGCCGCACTATCGACGTGGGCAGCACCTCGATCCCCTCAATGTCGCCGATCATTTCCAAGGCGGCCTCATTGTCGGCCCCTTGCGCGTCCGCGCCGTTCAGCACGGCGACGGCGCGCAAGCCCTCGTTGATCTCGCGCGCCTCGGCCACCAGCGCCGCAACCTGGTCAAGCGCCCACACGTCGAAGCTGCGCGGCTGCACCGGCACCAGCAACGTGTCAGCCACGGTGAGCGCGGCGCGCAGCGAGCCGGTATCACGGCCGCCCACGTCAATGATAATATCGTCATATTTGGCCGCGAGCTGGCGGACCTGGCTGCGAAGCGCCGCGCCGGTGAGCGCAACGGCGGTATAGCCAGCTTGCCCAAGTCGATCGGCGCGCAGCTCGGTAAAGGTGAGGGCGGTCCCCTGCTCGTCGCCGTCCACCAGCAAGAGGTCGCGGCCCGCAAGCGCGCGCGCCACCGCGAGGTTGACGGCAAGGGTCGTCTTGCCGACACCGCCCTTAGTGTTTCCGACTGCCAATATCATTCTGCTCTCGCTCCGCTGGCAATATGGTTGCGCTGTAGCATGGTTTGTAATGCTAAGGGATATACATTTGATTGGGGCGCTTATTCCCCCTCGTCGCCCTCATCCTCGCTGTCGTCGTCCAGCGGCTCTGGCTCATCTGGCCGTGATCCTCGATCGGGCAAAGCGGCGCTCCGGCCTGCTCAAGCCATTTGCGCGCGGTCCTGACGGTATGTCCCAGCACTCGCCGATCACCTTACGCTTCTGCCAAAGTAGTGCTAAGTTAGAGACAAAGGCCTGATTACTGCTCGTGCCGCAGCGACCTCAGCTACATGTAGGCGCTTGCAACCGTAGCAGCTTCTGCTCGCAAACAGCGCCTTTTCCTGC
>NZ_CAJHOG010000027.1:0-9150 GCF_905120495.1 Sphingobium sp. S6
GCAGGAAAAGGCGCTGTTTGCGAGCAGAAGCTGCTACGGTTGCAAGCGCCTACATCTAAGCGCGCCGGCCTTCACCATCGGCAAGAGGCACGTGTTCCAGGATGGCGACACGGTGTGGAGCAATGTCTCTCATCCTAACGACTTCATCTCGGACATCATGAACAACATGTTCAACTCGCATGGCAAGCGCTTCGACGCATGGACGGACGTTCAGTGGACAGCGCCCGGGTCGATGTCGCTGCTCAGCTATTATGCCGAGCCTGGCACGCCAAAGGAGGACGGGCATATGCACACGTCCATCCACGTGATGACGCCGGAGTCACCGGACACCACACATTATTTCTGGGCTTTCGGGCGCGACATCCATCCGGACAATGAGGAGTTCTCCGCAAAATTGCGCGCCGGCATCGAATATGCGTTCGAGGAAGAGGACAAGCCGATGATCGCTCTCCAACAGGCGCAAGTCGGCGATCGGGACATCATGTCCATGCGGCCTGTGCTCCTGGCTGGCGATGCTGGCGCGGTGCGCGCTCGTCGCATGCTGCGTAAACTTATCGCGCAGGAGCAATCCAACGGCGAAGAGGCGAGCGATCAGAAGCAGTCAGTGGACGCTTAGGATTCAGTCCGCCTGTTTCCTGGCTGACTGTCGCTTCTGTCGTAAGTCTAGCGAGATCCAGTCTGCACGTGAGTTGAAAGTCAGGTGTGATGACTTCTTGCATTAACGCTGTTTGAAAGCGCGCAAGTGCCACTGGCTGCCAAAGCAGCCAGCCAGCTTGCGAAAAATAAAGAGGGAGGGAGAGGTACAATATGAAAAACCGCATCAAAATTGGGCTGATGCTCGGCACGGCTGGTGCGCTCGGCTGGACCCCGGCATACGCGCAGGCCCCCGCTGAGGCACAGATTGCTCCGGCGCTGCCTCAAGCCGTGGCGCCTGCTCAGGCGGAAAGCACAGACCCCGCGTCCAATGTCGGCATCGGGGACATCGTGGTCACGGCGCAGCGCCGCGCGGAGAATGTCCAACAGGTCCCGATTGCCGTTGCAGCTTTTTCCGGTGCGGCCCTGCAGGAAAAAGGCGTCGACAATGTTTCGCAGCTCGCGAACCTCACCCCCGGCGTGCAGCTATCGTCCACGTCGCAGATTTTCAGTTCGCCATCGATGTTGTCCGGATTCATCCGCGGCATCGGCCAGGACGACTTCGCACTCAACTTCGACCCGGGCGTCGGCACCTATGTCGATGGTGTCTACCTCGCGCGTACCGCCGGGTCGAATGTCGATCTTCTCGACGTGGAACGCATCGAGATCCTGAAGGGCCCTCAGGGTACGCTGTTCGGACGCAACACCATCGGTGGCGCGATCAGCGTCGTCACCCGCAAACCGACAGACGATTTCAGCGTGATGGGTCAGGTCTCGGGCGGTCGCTTCAACCGAATCGATGTCGGTGGCGTCATCAACATCCCGATCGTCGAGGGCAAGCTCAAGAGCAGCATTGCCTTCTCGTCGAAGAACCGGAACGCTTGGCAGAAACGGATCCCGTTCCCTGGAGCTGCAGGCTTTGCTTCGGATCCTTCAGAAGCCTTCCAGCAGATCGATTATACCTCGCGGACCGCAGCAGGCGGCATCAGCGAACAGGGCGTTCGCGGTAAATTGCTATGGAACGCGACCAATGCGATCGATGTGACGCTGGAGGGCGACTATCTCAACTCGGAAACGAGCGCTTCGCCAAGCACTCTTCTCGGTACACGGTCAACTGTGTTGTCACCGGCCGGAACGCCAGTCGATGCGGACGGAAACGGCGTCCCGGACTCCACTTTGGCCGGCCTCTATAATACCTGCATCAGCCTTCCGGAGTCAGTGCTCGGCGCGATTGGTCTCGGCGGCGCCTGTGGCCCGCGTGCGGGCGGCCTCCCGGCTATCGCCGGCGCGAACGCGGACGCCGATCCCACCAATAGTCGGCTTCCGATCGATAACCGCTTCGTTACCGGTAGCCTCAACCGTGGTTACGGCACGGGTATCAATTTTACCAACACGCGCAATTTCGGATTCACAGGGACCGTCGATATCGACTTGGGTGGACCTGCCTTGAAGTCGATCACCGCCTATCGCAATCTCGACACCCGTTTCGGACAGGATCTCGACAACTCACCGGTCGTGGGGTTCGAGGGCTCATTCCGGGTGAAGCAGCATCAGTTCAGCGAAGAGCTGCAGCTTTCGGGCAAGGCGTTCAATGACAAACTCGATTATCTCGTCGGCGCGTATTATTTCTCAGAAGGTGGTAGGGAATCGGAGGATGTCGCATTTCCCGGCGGTCTGTTGCAGATCGTCGGAAACTATCGGTTCAACACCAAGTCCTACGCGCTCTTCACGCACCTCAACTACCGTGTGAACGATCTCATCGGGATCACGCTGGGCGGACGTTATACCAAGGAAGATAAGACGCTCGTTGGAAGCCAGCGGGACCTCAATATGCTTCTCACCAAACTCGGTACTCCGGCATTTCTGTTCCCGGATCCGACAGACCTGTCGCAATTCTACCCGACAGGGGAGCAGAAGCTCTCGTTCAGCAATGTTTCGCCGCGCGTCGGCATCGAACTCCATCCGACCGAGCGGATAATGCTGTACGGATCATTCTCGAAGGGGTTCAAGTCGGGCGGCTGGACGACCCGCGTCGCCGCTCCGGTCCCGCCGGATCCGACCAAGCCTGCGGACAAGCAGGCGCCGAGCTTCAATCCGGAGAAAGCCGACACGTTCGAGATCGGCTTCAAGTCGCAGCTTTTCGATCGAATGCTGCAAGTCAATGCTGCGGCATTCTACACGGACTACAAGGGCATCCAGATCCAGATCCAGCGCGGCATCGGTGCCTCCTTCGAGAACGCCGGCAACGCCAGAATCAAGGGTTTCGAGGTCGAGACGATCTTCGCGCCGAGCCGCGTCTTCCGCGTGAGCGCGTCGGCGGGATACATTGACGCTTACTATCGGAGGATCAACGATCCGTCGGGCACGATCACGCTGGCGAGCCGGCTGCCGCGTGTCCCGAAGTGGACCGCGACGCTATCTCCCGAGTTCAACGTTTTCCTGGCCAATGAAGGTCGGGTCACACTGCGGGCGGATTATTCCTACAAGTCCACCATGGCGGCGGATGCGGAAAACACGCCCGAGTTGTTCAGTGGGAATGTCAGCCTCGTCAATGCCTCGCTCACGTACAGCGCGCCCGGCGACGACTGGTCTCTCGCAATTGGCGGGAACAATGTTTTCAACAAACGCTACATCGCAAATGGCGTCAATCAGCTCAATGGAGCTGGCCTGCTGAGCGCGGTGCCGAACAGGCCGTCTGAATATTATGCGACTTTGAGGTTTAAATTCTGATCGACCCGGACTGATCCCACTCCGGATGCTCCTATCTGTCCGGCCCGGGTTTAACCTAGGCCGGGCTTTCTTTGCTAGGTCGATGGCAGCTTTCTCACATCCGCGCGGACAGCACCTTGTGCAGGAGCTGTCGCAACCAGCGGTGAGGCGGGTCGTCTTGGTTCCTCGCATGCCAATATTGCCTGACCTCAAATGCTTCCATAAGAATTGGCGGCCGCACGGCCCGGAGTCCGTAGACCTCGGCGAGCCGACCAATCACGCGAGCCGGAGCGGTAAGAATAAGGTCCGACTCGAAGCAAGCTGCCAACGCCACGAGAAAGCTGCTCGCGACGATCCTGATCCGATCGGGATGGATCTTGTCGAGGAGAGCGCGTTCGACGGCACGATGGGCATGGGCCATACCCTTGGTGCTGACCACGATATGATCTGCGGCCATGAAGTCATCGGTCTCACCGGACTTGATGAACGGATGACCTTCCTTTCCGAAGCACAGATATTCCTCCTGGTAGAGCCGTTGCGTCTTGATGCCGGCAACAAGGCTCGGATAGGCGCCGACGGCGATATCGACATGCCCGGTCTCGAGCGCGCTCACCATTTCATCGCCGCTCAGCGTGAGTGCGCGGTAGCTGGTGTGTGGTGCCTCGAACCGCGCCGCCGAATGCAACGCCGTCAAAACGACAAGATGGGCGATGTCCGATCCGGCAATGATGAATTCGCGCTTGAGACGGTCAGGTGAGAATGTCTGCCCGCCTTCAGCCAGGTCGCGACGCAGTTCCAGCAGTTGCTGAACAACCCCGGCGATCGCCTCGGCACGTGGTGTCGGCTCCATGCCGTCGCGCGCCCGGACGAGAAGCGGGTCGCCCAATGCTTTGCGCAGGCGCGCCAGCCCATGGCTGGCGGTGGGCTGCGGTAGGTCGAGTTCTCGTGCAGCGGCGCTGACGCTGTGCCGCTTTAACAGCGCATCCAAAAGCACCAAGTGCCGAAAATCCAGGTCATCTATATTCACAATCTGAATTGTATCTATGAAGGTCCGCCAATTGTCAAATACTCCCTGATCCCTCAAACAGGCTGCAGCAGCGATCGTTGTGCAGGTTTGAAGAGACGATCCGCAATCGCAGAAAATAGTGGAGAGCGATCATGATGCAACTGCCCGAACGCGTCGAAGGACTTCATCACATCACCGTCGCGACCGGATCCGCGCAAGGCGACGTGGATCTTCTCGTCAAGACGCTGGGACAGCGGCTCGTCAAGAAGACGATGTTCTACGACGGCGCACGGCCGGTCTATCATCTGTATTTCGGCAATGAGCTTGGCGAACCGGGCACGCTGTACACCACTTTCCCCGTTCGCCAGGCTGGCTACACCGGAAAGCGTGGTGCAGGGCAGATATCGGCGGTTTCCTATAACGCACCCGTCGGTACGCTTTCCTGGTGGCAGGAGCATCTCATAAAGCGCGCTGTGACCGTCTCGGAAGTGCGTGAGCGGTTCGGGCAGAAATATCTGTCGTTCGAGCACCCCGACTGCGGTGTCGGCTTCGAAATCATCGAGCAGGACACGGACGGCCAGTTCGAGCCCTGGGACTCTCCCTATGTGCCCAAGGAGGTCGCGCTGCGGGGCTTTCACAGCTGGACGGCCACCCTAAATCGCAATGAGGAGATGGACTCCTTCATGCGCAATGCCTGGAACCTGAAGCCCCAGGGACGCGACGGCAATTACCAGCGCTACGCTTTCGGCAATGGCGGTGCGGCCAAGGTGCTAGACGTCTATATCGATGAGGACGAAAGGCCCGGCACCTGGGCGCTTGGCGAAGGCCAAGTTCATCACGCCGCGTTTGAAGTCGCCGACCTCGACGTGCAGGCCGCGCTCAAATTTGACGTGGAAGGCCTCGGCTACACCGATTTCTCAGATCGCAAGCACCGCGGCTACTTCGAATCGATCTACGTTCGTACGCCGGGCGGCGTGTTGTTCGAAGCCTCGGTCACGCTTGGTTTCACCCATGACGAGAGCCCCGAGAAGCTCGGCAGCGAGGTCAAGGTCGCGCCGCAGCTCGAAGGTGTAAAGGACGAGCTCCTCCGGACGATGAACGATCCGATCGTCATTTGATCGCAAGGATGACTCCGCAGGCTGGGTGAAGAGAATGTGGCGACATCGGGCAGTCAATAGCCGAAATGGTGCGCGGATCGGTGTTCATACCACTGGCTTGCCGAGCGGTGAGCCGATCCTGCTCCTTTCTTCCCTGCTGGCCGACTGGCGGTCCTGGAATGACGTGGCCGGTCGTTTACCTTCAGGGGTATATGCGATCACGATGGACCTGCGGGGTCATGGAACGAGTTCGCCGAGTGCCGGCGACTACAGTCTAGCCGAACTGGCGGCCGACGTGCTTAATGTAATGGATAACCTCGCGTTTGCAAGAGTTCATCTTGTTGGCACGTCGGTCGGGTCGATGGTCGCGCAATATCTTGGCGCCACGGCGGGACACCGGCTTATCTCGCTGACACTCGTGGCAGCAGGTTCTCTCGTTCCAGAGCCAGCTTGGCCGATCTGGGACAAGCGGGTGGCCGCAGTGCGCAGCGGCGGGCTCATTACGCAGGTGCCGATCGTGTATCCGGCATGGTTTTCCGGAGCGGTCGACCAAGGTCTGCTGGATCTTGCTGAGTCGATGATCTTGGCCACGACAGTTGCCGGATTCACCGGCGCTGTCGCAGCGATCAAGGGCCATGACGCGAGAAGCCTTCTTCCGCAGGTCGAAACGCCAACGCTCGTCATAGCCGGTGCGAACGATGCCGCCGTGCCACCGGAGGCGGTCCGCGCGACCGCCGCTCTCATTCCAGGTGCCGCATTCGAAGTTGTGACGGGTGCCGCGCACCAGGTCGCGATGCAGCATCCTGTCGCCTTTGCGGACCGGCTATGCCGCCATATTGCTGGAGCGCCGCGATGACGTTTTCCCCTGAAGGACCCTATGGGACAATCGTGACCGGCCCGCCTGTCGAACAGGCAAATGCTGCGATCATTCTTCTGCACGGCCGTGGCCAGCGTGCGCAAGCGATGCTGGAACTTGCGAGACAGCTCGATCTGCCCTCTGTCGCCTGGCTTGCCCTGCAAGCGCCCGCCGGGGCGTGGTACTCGCCCAAATATGACGGGTTCGATCCAGACGGCGACAGGTCTGTGGCTGACGCCTGCACCGCCTTGGCTGAGATCTCCTCGCGGCTGGAAGCAGCCTGGGTCGCGCTAGACCGTCAGGGCATAGTCGGCTTCAGCCAGGGTGCCTGCCTCGCCAGTCACTTCATGTGGTGCGGCGCTGCGAAAATGGGGTTCCTGGGCTCGCTGACCGGAAGCCTCCCGGGTTTTGAGCTCCCAACCGCGCCAGTTGAGCCTCGGTTTACCGGTCTCAAGGCGATATTCACAGGTGGTCTGAACGACGATTGGGTCAAGGCAGAGCATGTGCGGGAGACAGCTGAGCGCTTTAGACTCTCTGGTGCTGATGTCGGCGAGTATATTCAACCGATCAAGGACCATGGAATTGGGGCGGACGAGATCGCGTTGTTGCGAGACACCCTGATCGCACGCTTCGAGCTGAACCCGCCGGTCCCTACGCGCGGGCCGCGACATCAGCCGCTCGTGCCGCAAAGCACGCCAAGTCTGACGGATTGAACGTCCCATGCTGTTCTCCGTCATAACCACCATCTCGCCTGAAAAGCTGGCAGAGCGCACAGCAGCCATACCGGCACACCGCGCCTATCTTGCGTCGCACACCGCAAGCATTTTGGCAGTGGGGACCACCTTCGCCGAAGGCGGCGATTTGGTCGGATCGACATATCTCGTTGATGTCGACGATTGGAACGCAGCCCGGGCCTTCATCGCCGAAGACCCCATGACCGTGTCCGGGGCACGTCAAAGCATCGACATTCTTGAATGGCGGATGGGCGGGTTCGATCGGCGATACCCCTGGCAAGGGGCGAACGTCGAGAGACAAGACGCAGCGCATCAAAGTCTGAATAAGGAAGGGGTGAGCGCTGCGCCCCAACCTTCGCTCCGCACACGCCATCTCAGAGTGTTGCTGCTGATCACCACGCTCGCGCCGCTAGTGGCCCTCGTCAACATTCTCTTGGGCGACACCATTGCCCATCTTCCCGTTTTGCTGCGCTCCTTCTTGGTCGTGGGGCTTGTCGTGCCCGCCGCGACCTATGTTGCACTGCCGCTGCTTACCGGCCTTGCGCGCTGCGTGGGGCAGGAGCGCCGGGAAAGTTCACCAGCCATCCGGCCGCCGGCGGAACACACTCATTCTACATGACGATTTAGCCCGCAAAAATCCCCGAACGTCTCAGTTCCAGGCAAAAGGATCATAAAAATATGAGCGCTGATACAGAAACCCTGGCGAGGAAAGTCCGTGAAGAGGTTATCAAGCCTGAGCAATCGACTCTGATTAGCCCGGATCGACAGTCACCGAGCCTCCTTCGCCGCGAAGCGACGGTCGAACCGCGGTTCGAACTGTTCCACTTCGTGTTCTCAGTCTGCTCGCAAAAGGTGCGCGGCACCCTAATGGAGAAGGGCGTGACCTTCGGCTCCAACGAGTTGACGATCCTTCCCCCGCAGAATGAGAATTATTGTCCGCAATATGTCCGGCTGCGGTTGCGATCGGAAGCCGCAGCCAAGCACCGTCCTGTCAGCTCGTTCACTGGGCAGTCGTCTGTTGATTCCGAAGGGTTCGACCCGCTCGTCGTACCGACCCTCGTCGACCATGAGACCGGCCGGATCCTCGCCGATTCCAAGGCAATCTGCCTCTACCTCTGCGACGCCTTGTCCGGCGGTACCGATCTTCTGCCCGCCGACATACGGGAGGCTGTGCTCAAGCAGGTCCAGCTCGCTGACACGACGCCCCATGTAGCCCTGCTCTACGGCGCCGATCCGGACGGTGATCGTCGGCCCGAAAGCATGCAGGCGGTCATGCCCGGCATCCACGCACACAAGATCGACGCCGTGCGCCGCAATATCCCGCTCGCGGACGGCGACCCGCTTCTCCTCGAAGCCTACCAACACAAGATTGTGAAGGAGGAAGCCGCCGCCTCGTTCGTCATCAACGAGCCGCAAATGCGGACCGCCATCTCGAAGGCGGAGCAGCTGGTTACCGATCTCGATCGCGACCTCGGGGCGTCCACCGGACCTTGGCTGTTCGGCGACCGCTTCACGCTCGCCGACCTGTTCTGGGCCGTCAGTCTCTACCGCTTCCTCTGGCTCGGCTATTCGGGTTTCTGGAAAGACGGTGCAGGCAAGCCCCGTGTCGAGGCCTATGCCAATCGGCTCTTCGCGCGGCCCTCCGTCAAGGATGCGATCATCCAGTGGCCCGGCCATCCGCCGAGCGAGAATGTCATCCATCTCCTGAGCAACGCCTAAAGGCAACCACCGCGCCGTCCGCAAGCGACGCGGTCCATGCCCTGAACGCGTCGTCCGGCAGGGCCGAGACCATTCAACAGCGCTCGAATCCAGGACGAGCATGGATTTCTTATATGGATCAAACACTTCTCGAAGTACGCGTAACAAAAAAGGCTCTGTTGCAAAGATTGGCGGCAGTCAGAGGTAGGCTGTCGCTCTGCGCCGATCAGGCGGCTGCTGCGAAATGGTGGTTGAGCATGCCCATGGCCTCCGTCAGCGCCGAGGGCCCAATGCCAAAAGCTCTCTCCACAAGGCGCACCTCGCCCCTGATGCCGGGCTGCAGGCACCAGGGGCGAGCCTGTCGGCTCTGTTGCAAAAATCGTGAAGCTTGAGCATGCTTGGCGGAGATTGGACGGA
>NZ_CAJHOG010000028.1:0-6465 GCF_905120495.1 Sphingobium sp. S6
AGCAGAAATCCGCGCTGTTTGCGAGCAGAGGCCAGTATCTTTGCAATCGCCTACATCTATCAATCCTTCTAGGTGAGAATCTGGATGCCGCGCCGCTTCACCAGCGTCAGCAAGGCGAGCGCCGCGCCAGTCGGCCGCATCGTGCCGGCCTCCCAGCGCTGGACCGTGCGCTTGTGCGCCCACAGCAAGCGCGCAAACCCGGCCTGGCTCAAACCGCTCTCCTGGCGCACCGCCGGATTTCGGCCGCCTCCATCGGTGGATAAAGGATTTCGCCGTTTCGATCAGTCCCCGTCATGGTCGTTCATCCCGGCCATGCCGGCTGCTGCGCCGGCTTCGGCGATGGCGTCGTTGATTTCCTCGATCGTGAACCGCGCGCCGTTGCCCTTCACTATCCCGCGCAGGTCATCCCACGAGCTTTTGCGCGGTGCCGGCGGCGCGATGCCCGCCGCCGTCGCGGCGGTCATCAGGTCATCCAGCGAGAATCTGTTAAACTTCCCGCGCAGGAGGTCGTTGAGGCGGGGCGGCGTCAGCCCGAGCCGCTTGGCGGCCTCGCCCAGCGGCACGTCCCACGACTTCACCCGCGCGGTGATGCCCCGCATCAGGTCCGCGCGCGTCCTCAACTCCGTCGCCTCCTCCGGCGTGTCGGCGATTGCGTCAAAGACGCAGGCGAAGGTTTCGACCTTCATGTCGTCGGCGTTCATTGCCCTGCCTTCCAAACGTTCGGCCGTCGAGCCGATTACTCGAACAGTTCCGAATGGGTTCCCGCGCGCACGAAGTTCACCAGATTGCCCTCAATCGTGTAGATCAGCAGGAAATCGCCGCCGATATGGCACTCGCGATGATCGCTCCAATCGCCCTTGAGGGCGTGGTCCAGCCATTCCGGGCCAAGCGGCGCATCGTTGGCGATGAGCAGCATCATCGCTTCCTTGAGCTGGTTCATGTTGTAGCGGCCGCTGCGCGACAGCCGCTCCCAATCCTTGACGAACCGCTTTTCGTAGGATGCCTCTCTTGGGAACGAAGCCCGCTTACTGCTGGCGGGCTTCTTGGTCGAGGGCATCGAACAGTTCCTTGGGATCGGTGAAGCGCGCACGACGCGCCTTCATGGTCGCGCGGGACGATTCGATCGCGGCGCGCGTCTCGGCGTTGGGCACCTTCAGCTCGAACGGCAAGGCATGGTCCTTGGCGACCCGCGTAAGCGTCATGCGGACCACATCGGAAACCGTCAGCCCCAGCTCGGCTAGGACGGCGGCGGCTTCATCCTTCAATGTTTCGTCGATGCGCGCACGCACGAACGCGGTAGCAGCCATTGGAATCTCCCTAGTCAGACGAACGATGTAGCTCATTTGAGCAACAATTTCAATCTAGGCGAGGAGACTGCGCCTGCCGCTGCGCGGCACCGTGGCTCTACTCGCTTCGCTCCCCAAGCCCGCAAGCGGTCTTGGCCGAAGGTGACGACCCACATGGCGGGGCCGAGATCGCAAGCGGATCTCGGGCATGGTGCCGGCGTGCGCCGGCATGATGTTCGTTCGCATGGGGAAAGGCGGTCCCGGCCGCCTCTCCCCAGCAACGGCAATCAGCGGGACCGGGTTGGCGCGAAGCGCCCGCCCGCACCACTCCCGCAGATTCCCGCTGCCCCCCTCTCTCGCCGGCTGCTCCGCGCGAACTCGGGAGCGATGGCCGCAGCCATCGCCCCGCAGGGCGATTTGAAGGGAGTAGAAGGTATGGAACAGGACAACCGGGAAAGCTGGCTCAATCGGGTGGCGGCGGGCATGGCCCCCTTGTTCGCGGCGTTGGACGCTCCCCTGCCCGCGCGTATCCGCGTGGCGATCGGCTTCACCAGCTCGGGCCGGAAGGGCAAGGCGATCGGCGAGTGCTGGGATAACCGGCTGAGCGCGGACGGGCATTTTGAAATCTTCATCCGGCCCGACCTCGCGCACGCGCCTGACGCCATGCCGGCGCAGATCGCGGCCATCCTCGCGCATGAGCTGGTCCATGCCGCCGTCGGCATCCCGGCAGGGCATGGGAAAGCGTTTAAACGGATCGCGCTGGGGCTGGGGCTCGTCGGGCCGATGCGCGCCACCACCCCCGGCGAGGCGTTTCTTGCGGCCGTCGCGCCGATCTTGGACGCCGTTGGCCCCCTCCCCCATGCCCGTCTCGACACCGATGGGGAGTCGACCGCGCCGAAGAAGCAGAAAACCCGGATGCTCAAATGCGAGTGCGCGACGTGCGGCTATACCGTGAGGACCGCGCGCAAATGGCTTGAGCTGGCCGGAGCGCCGCTTTGCCCGATCGAGGATCACGGCCGCATGGAGCATGAGCCGCTGGACGACGGCAGCGAGGATGAGGGCGGCGACGACGGCTAGACCGCCCTCCCCTCCCCGCAATTCGGGGTTTCATTGACGCTGCGCGCCAGTTCGGGGTTTCGTTGACGCAACCGGAGCAAGCCAGTATGACCACATGCAAACATGCGATCATGTAAGGATATTCACATGCCAACAATCGCGATCATCAGCCAGAAGGGCGGCGCGGGGAAAACCACCCTCGCCTTGCACCTGGCCGCCGCCGCCGAGGATTCCGGGCATACCGCCCTTGTGATCGACGTCGACCCGCAGGCGACGGCGAGCCAGTGGGCGGCATGGCGACAGGATGCGCCCCCGGTCGTGATCGACAGCGCGCCCCCTCGCCTTGCCGCCAAGATCGAGCAGGCGACGGGCCAGGGCGCGGCGTTCATCGTAATCGACACCCCGCCCCACGCCGACAGCGCCGCCAGCGCCGCCGTCGAGGCGGCCGACCTAGTGTTGATCCCTTGCCGCCCCAGCGCGTTCGATTTGGCGGCGATCAAGACGACCGCCAGCCTTGTGAAGATGCGCGGCAAGCCTGCTTTCGTGATCTTCACGGCGGGAAGCCCGACCGCGCCGCGCATGTATGACGAAGCCGCGCAGCTCGTGCAGGATTATGGGCTTGACGCCTGCCCCCACCATATCGCGGATCGCGCCGCCTTTCGCCACGCGGCGGCCGAGGGCAAGACGGCGATGGAGATCGAGCCGAGCGGCAAGGCGGCCGATGAGGTGCGCCAGCTTTACAAGTGGACATGCGAGCATGTAAACATGCAAGCATCTAGGAAGCGGAGGGCCAACGCATGAGCCGGAAGGGATCATTGCTCGCATTGCGGGATCGCGATGCAGCGCCAGCGCCGGCGATGGTCGAGCCGGAGGGGAGGGCGGCCGCGCCGATCGCCCGTGGCACTGGCGCAGGCTCCGGCAGCGGATCGAGCAGCAACCCGGTTGCGCCGAGCCGTCAGGGCAAGAAGGCCATGACGGGCTATTTCAGCCCGGAAATGTCCTTCGCCATGCACATGACCGCCCGCAAGCACGGCATGAGCCTACAGGACGCGATGGCCGAGGCGTTCAACGACTGGCTTCGCAAGATGGGGGAAAGCCCTGTAGGCAAGTGAGCATGTCCACATGCAAACATGCGGGTAAGTAAACATGGCCGCTTGCCCGCATAGAGCAGGGGATCAGCGTAGTGGTTTGCGTTCGTGCCGTTTCTTGCAGAAGCCGAGGAAGGCCCCGGCAGGGCTTTTGAGTTCGGGCTTGCCCATGTCGTGCCACCACGACACCCATTCGTCATAGAGCGCATACACGTCATAGCCTGGCGCGGCCGTCTTGGCGTCGTGCATGGTTTCCGGGTCGATATAGGGCGCATCGTCGCCGGCGCTGGCGACCGGATCGGGCTTGGATTTGAGGCCCGAGCGGTTGCGGAACAAGATCACGTCATCATCCATCGTCACCGCATAGTCGGGGAAATGGCCGTGATCGGCGTCATGCTCGCAGACCTTCTTGACCAAGGCCCGGAACACTCGGAGCGGGCTGTTCGAGCCGCATTTCTTCTGTAGCAACTCTAGGCCGATCTTCCATTCGTCCTTCACGCCGCAATGCTTGCGCGCCAGTTCATACATGCGCCGCTCGAACGGCTTGCGGAGCCGGAAATAGTCGCGGTGGAGCGTCAGGACGTTCTTGCTGATGACCGAGCGATAGACCCAATCCGACAGGGTGATTTCGAGATCAAGCATCCGGCCATCGAACGTCTTGCGCGTGATCTTGGCCTCTTCGATCAGGCCGAAAATCCGCGTTTCTTCGACACCGCCCGTTTGAATATTGGTCCGCACCGTGGTCCCGCGCAGGCGGGTGAGGGCGTCGGCCATCAGTCGATAGCCTTCGCCGCTGGTTTGCCGGTTGGTGGCGACGAGCATGTCATAGGCTTGCAGGCGCACCGTGCGGCTAGGTTGCTCGCCCTGGTTCATCTTCGCGACGAGCTGCGAAATGCAGTAGATCAATATGTCCTTGTCGTGGATCGTCGCCAGCCCCTTGCCCGAGGGGATAATCTCGATGACGTTGCCGTTATGCTCGTAGCGCCGCGTCCGGTTGTCGGGCTTGGTCGAGAGCGAAAACACCGGATGCTCCATTGAGGCCATGTCATCCTTGGGGATGGCGTCCAGCACGTCGCAGATGAACAAGTCCTGGTTGGGATGGCGCACCGGCAGCAGCGGCGTGCGATCGTCGCCGTCCACGGCCGAGACCGGCGCGGCGATCGGCGCGTCAAACAGGGAAGGGGAGGGGTCTATCGTCATTTCACTAACGCTAGGGCTACTATCGTCATTTCACATACGCAAGCGGATTATCGTCATTTCAGATTCACCGCCGCGCTATCGTCATTTCGATTACGCTTGAGCGCGGCAGGGAAGGCCTGGCGCTATCGTCATAGTGGATTCGCCTTTTCGTCACTCTGGATTCGCTTTTTCGTCAGAGCGGATTCACCGCGCGGCAAATTTCTGCCAAAAAAGCGAGGATTTCTGCGCCTTTCCGGGCAGGCCGAATTTCCGTAACACATCACTAAACCCATATTTTAACACTAGGCTGACCTGTGGATAACTTCAGCGGAAGATTATGACGAGAGGCTGGATCATCGTGGTTTCACCCACCAGCGTCCCGCCAGATCGGACAGCTTGTCCCGAAAATCGGGACAACGGCAGCGCGACTCACCAGCGCCGCGCTTCAGGCACAATCAGAAAGAAGAAAAACACCGCCTCTTGGGGCTTCGCCCCGCCGGCTCGCGGCCTTCGGCCGCCCCGGATCGCTTTAGCGATCCTCCCACCCGGCATCCCCATGATGAGCCGGCTTCGCCGGCACGCTTTTTGTTAGAAAGGGGATCGTTTAAACGCTGCGCCTCCATCGCAGCCACAGCGCCAGCAGCACCGTCGCAATTGGCTTTCCAGAAAAGCCAGGCGGATAGGACAGCGATCAATCCGAGAGGGCAGGGCAGGCGGAAATGTCGCCACAGGCGCGATTTCCGGGCCGCTGGGCCTCATTTCAGACGTTCGGCAAGGTCGGGGAGGGTTCGGCCGGCATGGCGCTCTACGGGCTTCCCAGGCGGCTGATTTTTTGGAAAGCTAGATCCTCGCGGGGTCAGAGGATCTAGCGCGTAGAATTTGAGCCGGTCCTAATGGCGCGTCCGCTTCTGTGGCGGCGGCGCTGCCATAAGCCCATCAAAGGCGGAGTCATCGCCCAATGCGTAGCGGCGCAGCGGATCATCCTCCGTCATGCGACCGGCCTGCACCTCGCGCCCGGTCACATACCGCAGCCGGTCCCGGTCCAGCACGCCATCGACAAGGCATTCCGCGCGCAGGAACATCCATATCTGGCCCTGGCGGTGTTGGGCGAAGGCTTCAACATTGCCGTTCGTCTCTTGGAGATGCACGGCCACCAGGTCGCAAACGAGATTGAATATCCGCATGAGGCCAAGCCGGCTTTCCTCATCGGTAATCGCCGCGTGCAGCTCCAACACTTCATCGCGGATCGCGGGGAGAGGGGCGGAACCGCTCTCTCCATAGGCCATGAGCCGGTCCCAAAGATCAATGACGCGCTGATCCATATCCTATCCTTCCGCCCTTGGCGGCGGTTCTGACACTATACAACAATCGGCCTATCCCCTTGCTCGATAGTCCGGTTCACGGTTTGTCGAATCTCCCGGCGAACTCGCGATCGGCATAGTAAGCGAGCTTGGTCGCGACGATCGGGCGTTGCCCCGCGAGGAACAACAATTCCAGATTGGCCGGCATGGTGCGGACCTCATCGGGCGTGAGTAGGGGCCGCGCGACATGCTGCGACCCGAACGATATGCCGGTTTCCTCCGCGTCGATCGCGCGGCTCATGGTCTCGAACACGACCGTCTCCTGGCCGAGCAGATCGGAGACGAGCTTGGCGCTGTCGTGATCGTTGACCCCGAATATCTGCAAGACGCCGGCGTTGGACAGGAAGGTGCCGGCGCGGCGCTCGTAGAGCGCGCGGAGCTGGTGAACGTCCTGCAAGATCGGCCAGAGCTGGATGCCGTAACCGGCCATCAGGCCCATAGGGGTGACTACACGAAAGTGACGTATCTGCACGCTAAGAGCGAACAAATCCGGTA
>NZ_CAJHOG010000029.1:0-6113 GCF_905120495.1 Sphingobium sp. S6
TCCGTCCAATCTCCGCCAAGCATGCTCAAGCTTCACGATTTTTGCAACAGAGCCAGTTGATCGACCCGCCGGTCGCGTTTCGTCCGTACAGCGTGCCCTGCGGCCCGCGAAGGATCTCGACGCGCTCGCTGTCGAAGGCGGAGAAGAGGGTGCCGACCGGCCGCCCCACATAGACGCCGTCGAAGTGGAAGGCGACGCCCGGATCGCCGCCGGCGGTGCTGTTCTCATTGCCGATGCCGCGAAGGGTGACGAAGGCGATGGGCCCGAAATTGCTGAGCTGGATGGACGGCGCCAGCTTGGTCAAGGTCGAAAGGCTGTCGAAACCCCTGTTCGTCAGCGCCTCTCCGCCCAGCGCCGATATGGCGATCGGTACCTTCTGCACATTTTCGCTGCGCTTCTGGGCGGTCACCACAATGTCTTCGATCTGGTTGACCGGCGTGGCGGACTGGTCCGCGGCAGCGGACTGCTGGGCAAAGGCGGGACTGCACAAGGCGGCCGTGGAAGCCATCAGCAGGGACGCTGCCCCGGCGATCCTCCGCGAGCTGGACTTCACTCCCCCCGCCCGATGAATATGCGCGCGCTTCATTCTTTCATCTCCTCTCCAAGCGGCTTGCGGCCGCGATTCCCCCGGTCTCCGATTTCGGCGCCGGCTTGATTGAGATCGTATGGTAATCCGTAGGAAAGACGCAATTCCAGTTTGTGAATTCTATTCATTCACTTTGATTGAGGTTTCGTCGAATTCTCATCGGCGGGCATTGCGCGCCGCGACGATGTCTTCATTTCCGATGAAGCCGTGACGGCCTGAAGGATCGCCTTCCCGTGTCGTGAATGGCGTTCCAAATCCCCTCGAGGGACGATGAAATAGCCGCCATCTCTTGCAATGCCGGGGCGGCCGATGCCCGCACCGGGATCCAACGTTGCCGAACGGGCCGTAAATTCATGGCTTAAACATTTGAGGGCCGGCGGACATTCCGCCGGCCCTCTCCGATGCCGCAAGGCTATCAGGCGGACATGCCGCCCGCCCTCAAGCCGCACTGGATTTCCGTCGGTCAGGCAAGACCCTCTTGCGCCAGGGCGGCGCTGATCGACGGACGAGCCCTCATCCGTTCCGCGAAGGCATCCAGATTCGGAAGCGGGTCGAGCTTGCCTTCGAGGATCGGGCGACGCGCCCAAAAGACGAAGACGAAAAGATAGGGGTCGCACAGGCTGAACGTGTCGCCCAGCACATAAGGCCCCTTGCCGAGGCGTTCGTCCAGCAGGGCAAGCACGCTTTTCAGGCTGGTCAGCCCCGTGGCGGCGACATCCTTCTGGCCCTCCGCGGTTTCTGCGAGGCGGCCGGGCCGGAAGATCGGGCGGAAGGCGACATGGACGGTGCTGGACAGCAGCGCGAGCCATTCCAGGGCCCGGGCGCGGGCAAGGCCTTCCGTGGGCAGCAAGGCCTTTTCGGGCACGAGTTCCGCGATATGGTTGAGGATGGCGATATTTTCGGTCAGGACATCATCGCCGATCTGGAGCGCGGGCACCCGCGCCCACGGGTTCTTCTGACGATAGGCGTCTGAAAACTGGGCGTTTTGCGTCAGGTCGATCAGCTCCGCCTCATAAGGAAGGCCGGCTTCCTCCAATGCGGCATGGGACGCCAATGAGCATGAACCTGGATTGTAGTAGAGCTTCAACATGTCCCTGCAATTCTCCTGCGGACTGGGCAAAAAATGGCTTAATGCATATGTTCGGCACCGGAGCGTCGCCCCGAACGGAAGCAATCATCCGCCCGGTCGGAAAACGCTCCGAAACGACAGGCCGGAGCATTCCATCCGATGCGATCAGGCCGAAATGTTCAAAAATCCATCGGCTTCGAAAACCTTTCTGGCACGTTCCTCAATCCGATCCGCAAGTGACCTGCGAAGCGGCATGCCGTTCGAGACTTTTCTCAGCGTGTTATAGCTGAAGCCGAATGTTTCGAATATCTCCTCATTATTTCTCATCGTCGACAATGATGTGATCCGATCGGCGATCGAGGGATCCAAACAGCGCATTCCATTAGGCATTCGATCTTCCCCTACTGACGAATTCCAGCCGGTGCACGGTCGCAACTTGCCTGCCCGCGCAGTTCATCGGGCCATTCCCGCCGTTCCGGAAAACAGGCGGCGGGGTTTCCCCCTGGACCATGTTGCGCATGGGCCGGACACGCAGCGAGCGGGCCAGCGGACGTCGAGGCCGGGAGCGGATTGCGACGGACGCGCCGCGCATTGCCCGGAGATCGAAGCATAGGAATATCCTCTCCATGCGCTGTTATGGATCAGCGCCTGTCTTATCCGGCACGTCGGTGATTATTATGCTTATCGGGCCGTCCGGAAAGGATCGCAGCTTTCGCCTGCGGAGGAAATTGCTGCAAATGAATTAGGAATATTCGAGATACGGATTTGATCGAAACGGGGCCAACTGCCCACAAATCGGTCATGGGGATTGAGCGACCGCGCTTTGAAAGCAGCCATCGCATGCTATGGTCGCCTTGAGCATTTCCCGGCAGGCGGAATATCCGCCGACCGGAAAGCCCGCTAAAACAGGAAGCCGGAGCAGCCGGGCCGACGCCTTCGGACCGGACGCCGCTTCGGCTTCGCATCGCCAGGAATTGGAAGCGAACATGTCTCGAGACAATGCCATCGTCATGCGATACGACAATCCCGACATTCCGTCCGGCCGCGACATCGTATATCTTCACGGCCGCGGCAGCACCGAAAGGGAAGCGGGGTTCGCGCTGCCCCTTTTCGGCCGCGCGAATGTTCGCTCCTATCGCGGGCCGCTTCCCCAGGGGCCGGGGTTCGCCTGGTTCGAAAATGCCGGGATCGGCGTCGCCCTGCCCTCCAGCCTGTCGGGCGAAACATCGAAGGTCGGCGACTGGATCGCCGCAGATACCGGCCGCCAACGACCCTGGCTATGCGGTTTCAGCAACGGCGCCGCGATGGCCGCCAGTCTTCTGCTCAGCAATCCGGGGGCCTATAGCGGCCTCATCATGATCGGCGGCTGCTTCGCGGTGGAGGACGGCGACCTGCCGGACAACGGCCTGCTCGACAAGCCGGTCCTCTTCTGCCGGGGCCAATTCGACGATGTGATACCGCGCCACAAGTTCGAGCAGGCGGAAGCCTATCTCTCCGGCCCCAGCGGGGCGCGGGCGACTTTCATCCCTTATGAAGGCGGGCATGAACTGCCGTTGCCGATCAAGGCGGCGGTGCAGGGCTGGCTCGGCGCGGAAAGCCGCTGAATTTCGTCCCGTCCTTGGCCATGGCCGAACGGGAGCGCCGGATGATCGAGAACCGGCCGCATCCGGAAATGATCGGATGCGGCCGGCACTGTTCCAGGATCAGGCCTTGGCTTATGCGGTGATCGGCGGAAGCCCCTCCACCGCGCGGCTCAGAAGCTGCACGATGCCCTCCTCCGTGATCGGACGGGGGTTGGGATAGGGGTTGGCGACCGCCAGCGCGGCGGCCTTCGCGATGCCGTCCTTGGGCATGCCGAGCTTCGCCAGCGACATTTCCGCGCCCAGGCCCACCGCCAGTTCGTACAGCTTGGTCGCGGGGTCGCCGCCGCCCAGTGCGCGGCTGGCCCGTTCCATCGCCTCCGGCACCGACGGCGCATTATAGGCGATCGCGTGGGGCAGCACCGCAGTGTGGGTCTGCGCATGCGGCATGTCGAAGGTGCCGCCCAGCGTGTGGCAGAGCTTGTGGTGCAGCGCGACGCTCGCCGCGCCCAGGACGCTGCCGGCGAGCCAGCAGCCATAGAGCGCATCGCCCCGCGCCTTCGCATCGGTGGGATCGGCCTTGATCAGCGGCAGGCTCCTGGCGAGCGCCCTGATGCTTTCCTCCGCCATCAGGGAGACGATGGGATTGCCGTCGAAGGCGTAAAGCCCCTCCATCGCATGGGCGATGGCGTTGAGGCCGCTTGCGATCGACATTTCGGCGGGCAGCGACAGGGTGAGATCGGGGTCGTAAACGACCACCTTGGGCAGCACCTTCTTGTCGCGACCCGTGGTCTTGATCCCATCTTCGGTCAGGCCCCAGATCGGGGTGACTTCCGAACCCGCATAGGTGGTCGGAACGACGAGCGAAGGCAGGTCGAGCCGAAGCGAGAGCGCCTTGGCCAGCCCGACTGTGGACCCGCCGCCGATGGCGACCGTGCAATCGGCGTTCAGTTCCCTGGCGACGGCGGCCGCCGCGTCGACCGTCGCGACCGGGACGTGCATGACCGCCTTGCTGAACAGACCCACGGCCTTGTCGCCCAGGGTGGCGGCAAGCTCCTGCGCGCTGCCGGCCTGCTCCGGCGTCGAAAGCACCAGCGCGCGGCTGCCGACATGCGAAAGCTCGTCAGCCACCCGCCGCACCGAACCCGCGCCGAAGATGACCCTATAGGGTAGGGGATCATAAACGAATTGCATCACGCTTCCTCTCTATCTCATTAGAATTGGCGAATATCCGGGGCAGAGGATCTTTGCCTGCTGCCAGCGCTTCGCCATGAGCCAAGTCGACCGATAAAAGGGGAAATCGGGCAGACGCACAAGGGGCCAGGCCCGCCCATGCCGGTGCGGGAGCCGCCCGCCCCCTGTTCGGCAGGGCTGTCGCAACGACCGGAACGGGCCGGTCCGGACATGAGGAAAATTCCCGCAAGCATATGGATTTTATAGTGTTTTTTCTTTTCCCGACCCGCCCCATCCTTGGCTCGCCGGCCGCATGGCTCGCCTTCCGGCGGGGCGCGGCGCGGCACTTATTCATGGAGCGAATTGCGAATATCCGGATTCGAAGCGCCATCGCCCTCCGCCGCGCCGCCCGCGAATTCGGGCAAGGACGGGCCTTCGCCCTCCTCCGAAAGGCCGCGCATGCGGGACAGAATTCCGCGCAGCCAGCGATTGCCGGGATCGTCATGGAATCTCTCATGCCAATATTGCTTTACGGTGAAGCCTGGAAGGGCGACGGGCGGCTTGAGAATGCGGACGCTCTTGGTGTTCAGCAAGCCGGTAAGGCGGGAGGGCGTGGTCAGGATCAGTTCCGACTGCTCGGCTATATGGGCGCTCAGGAGGAAGCTCTCCGCCATGACGGTGATGTTCGATGGACCCACGATCTTGCGAAGCAGCTTTTCCACATCCTCATGGATGTGGCCAAGGTGGCGGCCGTCGACCAGGACGTGCCGGGCGGCCTTAAACCTGTTCATGGTCAGGCGCCCGGCGGGCAGATAGCTTCGCGGCACGACGCAGACATATTCCTCCGGGAAAAGCGTCTGTTCGACGACGCCGGCATAGAGCGCCGGGAAACTGCCGATCGCGATGTCGACCTCGCCGGTCTCGAGCCGGGCGATCAGCTTTTCCCCTCCCAAGGGAATGGCCTTGAACCGCACGCCCGGCGCCAGATCGCGCACCCATTGCAGGACGCGGGGAAGGACGAGCAGATGCCCGACATCCGAAGCCGCGATGTGGAAATCGCGGTTCGAAGTCGCGGGATCGAATGTCGGCTCGCCGCTCAGGCGGGAATGATAGAGTTCCAATGTCTGCGACACGGCGGGCGCGGCGGTGATGGCCAGGGACGTGGGCTCCAGGCCCCGGCTGGTCCGCACGAAAAGCTGGTTCCCGAAATGCTCCCTGAGCTGTTTGAGATGACGGCTGAGCGTGGGCTGCGGCATATCCAGCATCTCCGCCGCCACCCCCACGCTTTTCGCCCGCATCAGGGCCTGAAACACAGTCAAATGCATGAAGGAAATCATTGCGCCATTTCCGGTTTCCGAATGAGAAAGCACCGGAAACCCTGCTATTGCGTAAAGCGCTGCATGGCCAGGAACATTCGCTTTTCGAATGCCGGATATTCGTGAACCCGCGTGGAGTAAACGGCTTTGGAGTGCTATTTCAATGGAGGTCCCGCTCCTCGCCGCCAGGCGAAAAGCAGAGGCGCGATTTTCGGACTATATTTTGATCTTGGAGAGCGATCGTGGATACGAACCATATCACCAGCCTGCATCATATCACCATCTGCACCGGCACAGCCCAGGGCGACATCGACTTTTTCGTGAAGGTCTTGGGCCAGCGGGCTCTGTTGCAAAAATCGTGAAGCTTGAGCATGCTTGGCGGAGATTGG
>NZ_CAJHOG010000030.1:2500-5979 GCF_905120495.1 Sphingobium sp. S6
CCCACCTTCACCATTTAAGGTCTTTCCAGCTTTCGAGCTGGGCGGGCGTTAAATGGGAGAGGTATCACTAAGCTGAATAAAATAGGCTTTGGTGAAGCGAACCCGGGGAACTGAAACATCTCAGTACCTGGAGGAAAAGACATCAACCGAGATTCCGTTAGTAGTGGCGAGCGAACGCGGACCAGGCCAGTGCCTGTTGTTTAGTTAGCAGAACATTCTGGAAAGTTTGACCATAGCGGGTGACAGTCCCGTATGCGAAAGCGAAACAACAGGACTTGAGTAGGGCGGGGCACGTGAAACCCTGTCTGAACATGGGGGGACCACCCTCCAAGCCTAAATACTCGTACATGACCGATAGCGAACCAGTACCGTGAGGGAAAGGTGAAAAGCACCCCGATGAGGGGAGTGAAACAGTACCTGAAACCGGATGCCTACAAGCAGTTGGAGGGCTCTTGAAGCCTGACAGCGTACCTCTTGCATAATGGGTCTGTGACTTAGTGTATCGAGCAAGCTTAAGCCGTTAGGTGTAGGCGCAGCGAAAGCGAGTCTGAATAGGGCGCCCATGAGTTCGATGCATTAGACCCGAAACCCGGCGATCTATGCATGACCAGGTTGAAGGTGCGGTAACACGCACTGGAGGACCGAACCGTTTAATGTTGAAAAATTATCGGATGAGTTGTGCTTAGGGGTGAAAGGCCAATCAAGCCGGGAAATAGCTGGTTCTCCGCGAAATCTATTGAGGTAGAGCGTCGGATGATTGCCGTTGGGGGTAGAGCACTGGATGGTTGCGGGGGTCGCGAGATCTACCAATACTAACCAAACTCCGAATACCAACGAGTCTAGTCCGGCAGACAGACGGCGGGTGCTAAGGTCCGTCGTCAAAAGGGAAACAGCCCTAACCTACAGCTAAGGTCCCCAAGTCACGTCTAAGTGGGAAAGCATGTGGGATTTCCAAAACAACCAGGAGGTTGGCTTAGAAGCAGCCATCCTTTAAAGAAAGCGTAACAGCTCACTGGTCTAAATAAGAGATCCTGCGGCGAAGATGTAACGGGGCTCAAGACGTGCACCGAAGCTTAGGGTTCAGTCTTTGACTGAGCGGTAGCGGAGCGTTCCGTAGGCCGTTGAAGCGGAAGGGTAACCGACCGTGGAGGTATCGGAAGTGCGAATGCAGACATGAGTAGCGATTAACAGTGTGAGATGCACTGTCGCCGAAATTCCAAGGGTTCCTGCTTAAAGCTAATCTGAGCAGGGTAAGCCGGCCCCTAAGACGAGCCCGAAGGGGGTAGTCGATGGGAACCACGTTAATATTCGTGGGCCTGGAGGTGTGTGACGGATGGCGTAAATGGTCTGGCCTTATTGGATTGGTCCAGGCTGTGAAGTTGTCCCAGGAAATAGCCCCTCCGTATAGACCGTACCCTAAACCGACACAGGTGGAATGGTAGAGTATACCAAGGCGTTTGAGAGAAGTATCCTGAAGGAACTCGGCAAATTGCCTCCGTACCTTCGGAAGAAGGAGGCCCCACATTAAGGCAACTTTTTGTGGGGGGCACAGGCCAGGGGGTAGCGACTGTTTAGCAAAAACACAGGGCTCTGCTAAGTCGGCTTCAAGACGACGTATAGGGCCTGACGCCTGCCCGGTGCCTGAAGGTTAAGAGGAGGAGTGCAAGCTCTGAATTGAAGCCCAGGTAAACGGCGGCCGTAACTATAACGGTCCTAAGGTAGCGAAATTCCTTGTCGGGTAAGTTCCGACCTGCACGAATGGCGTAACGACTTCCCCACTGTCTCCAGGATATGCTCAGCGAAATTGAATTCTCCGTGAAGATGCGGAGTACCCGCGGTTAGACGGAAAGACCCCGTGCACCTTTACTGCAGCTTCAGAGTGGCATTAGGAAAGAACTGTGTAGCATAGGTGGGAGGCTTTGAAGCGATGACGCCAGTTGTCGTGGAGCCATAGGTGAAATACCACCCTGTTGTTTTCTGATGTCTAACCTCGCACCGTTATCCGGTGCAGGGACCCTCTGTGGCGGGTAGTTTGACTGGGGCGGTCGCCTCCTAAAGAGTAACGGAGGCGCGCGATGGTGGGCTCAGGACGGTTGGAAACCGTCTGTTAGAGTGCAATGGCATAAGCCCGCCTGACTGCGAGACTGACAAGTCGAGCAGAGACGAAAGTCGGTCATAGTGATCCGGTGGTCCCTCGTGGAAGGGCCATCGCTCAACGGATAAAAGGTACGCCGGGGATAACAGGCTGATGATTCCCAAGAGCTCATATCGACGGAATCGTTTGGCACCTCGATGTCGGCTCATCACATCCTGGGGCTGGAGCAGGTCCCAAGGGTTTGGCTGTTCGCCAATTAAAGTGGTACGTGAGCTGGGTTCAGAACGTCGCGAGACAGTTTGGTCCCTATCTGCCGTGGGCGTCGAAATTTGAGAGGAGTTGACCCTAGTACGAGAGGACCGGGTTGAACATACCTCTGGTGTACCTGTCGTCGTGCCAACGGCGCAGCAGGGTAGCTATGTATGGACGGGATAACCGCTGAAAGCATCTAAGCGGGAAGCCTCCCTCAAGATAAGATTTCTTCGAGCGGTCGTAGACCACGACCTTGATAGGCCGGATGTAGAAGTGTGGTAACATATGGAGCTAACCGGTCCTAATTGCTCTGATCGCGCCTGAGAGTCCCACCATCAATGACAATGCTGGAAAACAGCGTCAGCGATGTGGTGATCACCTCAAGCCAGATACATACATATCAAAAGTGCACGGCATCGATTAAAACCCAAAGCGCAAGCTTCATTGCTTGGTGACCATAGCGTCTGTGACCCACCCGATCCCATCCCGAACTCGGCCGTGAAACCAGTCTGCGCCGATGGTACTGTGGCTCAAGCCCCGGAAGAGTAGGGCGTCGCCAGGCATTGAAGCTCGCGCTTTGAAACAACAAAACCCATTCACATAGTTCATAAAAGGGCGGCCCATAAAGCCGCCCTTTTACCTTTGGTGGCGCGGGATGGAGCAGCCCGGTAGCTCGTCAGGCTCATAACCTGAAGGTCGCAGGTTCAAATCCTGCTCCCGCAACCAACGGTGTACGGCTCAACGTCCCAGTCTCACCAGACTGGGGCTTTTGTCGTTTCTGCACGATCGCATTTCCGCCGTTCGCAGGCGCGTCGGCAAACTCCAGCATCCGGGACAGATCACCCCGCAACTCCAGACGGCGATGCTTGCCATCACGGCCGTCACCGGCACGACAACCGCTTCGATCAAGGTACGGATCGCGTTGCGCGAGCCGCTCGCGTCACGCGTCACCAGATGATGCTCAAGTTCGGCAACGGCGGAGCGATAGACTGCCTCATAGTTCGCCGGGAGACGCACGACCGTCCGTTCGGGAAGGTTGGCAAGCTCCTGGGAAAGGCGGTCCTCTTCGCACTCCAGATCCTTCAGGCGCGTCATGACGGAGCGGGGAAGATCGTCGTCTTTCTCCATCTGC
>NZ_CAJHOG010000031.1:0-5673 GCF_905120495.1 Sphingobium sp. S6
ATCCTTCAGGCGCGTCATGACGGAGCGGGGAAGATCGTCGTCTTTCTCCATCTGCTTCACCGGTTTGGCAATCCGGCGGCGTGTCTCGATCAGATTTTCTTCCATTTCGTCGCGGCGGCTGTGCGCGGACCGCATCTGGGCATCCAGTTCTCGCTTGCGAAGCGACTGACGATCTCCGGCGTCAGGAGGCGATCTCGCAGACGCGCCAGGCCCGGTCGAGAGCCCGGTACAGGCCTGGAACGTGCTCACGGTGGGCGCCTTCACCGAGCGAATGGTGATTTCGGATCCGACCTATGCCGGTTGGAGTGCGCTAGGAGCGGCCGGCGACATCATGCCGCGAAGCCGTACCTCGGTGAGCTGAATCCGCGAGTGGCCGATCAAGCCTGATGTCGTTTTCGAAGGCGGCAATATCGGGTACGACCCGGCGACGGGGCAGGGCGACCACGTCGATGATCTCGCATTGCTAACCACCTATCGCGCGATCGCGGAGCGGCCGTTCACGACGACGGGCGATACCAGCGCGGCCACCGCGCTCGCCGCACGAATGGCGGCACAGATCTTGGTGGAAAAGCCGGCCTTGTGGCCCGAAATCAGTCCGCGGCCTCATCGTTCATTCCGCAGAATGGACCGCTGCCATGCGCGCCCATCACAGCTCCATCGGCAAGCCTGCCTTCGTGCGGCGCTACGGTTTTGGCGTCCCTTCGCTGGTTCGCGCGCTCGGTAGCTTCGATCACGATGTGACACTCGTCAGCTAGGACGAGATTGTTCCCTTCAAGATGAAGGGTGGATCAGCTGTCACCGATGAGCTGGCGGTTCATCAGCTGCCATGGCCGCGCGAAGCGTTGTTGGCGCTCGATCCCGCGACGCTCGTCCAGCTGCGCGTAACCTTGAGTTATTGCATCGAACCGAACCCCGGCGAGCGCGGACTGTCGCGGCGGCATGTCTATGCGAGCCATGGTCTGCGATCCGATCTCAACCATGCGGACGACTCGCTCGGCACCTTCCTGCGGTGACGCACTTCCGAAGCAGGTGCTCGACCGCCGAAGCGTGCGGCATCGGACACTGGCTGGGGCATCGGTCCGCAATTGCGCAACCGAGGATCGCTGCACGCGGATATCTGGGAAGGCACGACGACGGAGCTTGCCGCTTGCGATGCGATCATCGTCTACCCGACGGGCGGCTGGTGGAGGGAAATGTGGCCCAAGGGTACGTGGGCGAACCAGTGCGCTGCAGCCTCATCGCCAGCATCCGGGCTGCACCGGGCAGTGAATGATATGCTGAGGTGGCAGCCCAGATCGCGCCTGAAATCGCCGTCGAACTTTAGCTTTCCGACCAACGCTACCTCGCCTGCGCCTGCGCCTGCGGACGGACATCCCTGTTCCCAATATGTTCGAGAATTGCTATGCTCGGATATGGCAGGTGACTTGTGGTGACACGCCTCGAAGAGGAGAGAGCTCTCGCAAGGGTCCGGCCCTTGCCAATCCGGGTCTCCTCCTTGAGGCGTGTTACAGCCTTCGTTTTGCTTAGCTGGTTAACATATTACCGAAAATTCACTGCCAGCGTAACGCCGTAAGTTGCCGGTTTGCCAGAATATCCGATTACAGTGTCAGTAATCCTCATGACATAGTTCTGATATTTCTCGTTCGTAACGTTCCGTCCCCAAACATAGACCTTCCATCGGTCGCCCGGCCCAGAGACACCGGCGCGCAAGTCAACGAGCGTGCGCGCAACCATCTTTCCAACAGAGTCGGCCCCGAGAAACGCGTTCGAGGCGCCAGTGTAGGACAGGCTTCCGCCGACGAATACCTCATGGGACGGGCCGAGAGACCATCGGTATTCAGCATCACCGACGCCTTGCCATTCCGGTGTGAATGGCATGCGCGTCCCCGAAAAATCCTCGACGGCGCCGAACTGATTTACACCGATAAAATCCTTGATCTTCGAATCTGTGTAGCTGCCCGAGAGATTTAAGGTTAGTCCACGCAATGGCCGAACCACTACTTGCGCCTCGGCACCAATGGCATCTGATTTTGGCGCATTGGCGACGGATTCCAGGACAACGAAGATGGGATCGATGAAATGAGAGCGGACCTGCTTGTTACGATAGTCGTAGTAGAAGACGGCGGCCGTGAGATCTACGGTCCTGTCAAGGAATGATGCTTTCACGCCCGCTTCGTAGGCCGTCAGCTTCTCCTGCTTCACCGGAGCGAACTGATTATTCGATGATGCAAGAACGGTGGGGAATAGACCGCTTTTATACCCCCTACTGACATTTGCATAAATGAGCGCATCAGAAGTTATTTTGTACTTGGCTCCGACGCGCCACGACACATTGTTCTCGTTGAGCCGCGAACGAAACTCACCCGGATCGTAATTCGCATCGAGATTGAAGCATCCGCCAACTTGCGGAACGGGACCTGCAGGCAGGCCGAAGGCACCCTTTGCGACGGATTGAACAACGCCGATTATGGCCGCGATATTACCGTTGCCATTGTCCAGCGAACATGTGTTGAACCACCGGCGGTTCTCTGTGTAGCGTGCGCCGGCTTGCAAGGTGAGATCCGGCGTAATCTCAAACTCGGCATTGCCAAACGCTGCTAGCGTTTTCGAGTTCTGAGTTGATGTCAGGTCTGCGCCAACGTTCGGTATCCCGAAAATTGGATTGTTCGTCTGGTTGCGGATATCGAAGGACTGGAATTCGTTCGCCTTGTCCTTGGCATAGTTGGCGCCGACGATCCATTTCAGGGGACCGGAGTCACCTACCAGGCGCAGTTCCTGGGAGAAGCTCTTTATCCTGCCTTGCGTGCCGAGCAGGAGGATCTGAAGCGCCGTGCCGTCGATGTCCCGGACGGCGTCCTGTCGGTAATCCTCATAGGCTGAGATCGACGTAAGCGTGATATGGTCAGTCACATCCAGGTCACCGCGCAGGGCGATCTGGAAAAAGCGGTCATCATTGCGAAAATCCACGCCGGGATCCCAATCCGCGATCCTGTTGCTACCGAGAGCGGGCGAGGCGTTTGCAGGCACCTGGATCGTCAACGCATTCAATTGCCCTGCTTGCGAATCCGATCGGTCTGCCGGCGATGCGCCGGACACCGCTGCCGGAGCGCTAGAGAGCGGCGAGGGCAGGGCACCCAACGCGCTCGATCTTCTGCGGCAAAGCGCGTCAATCGGGGAAGCGCGGGCATCGATGCTGCCGAACCGCAACTTTTTGATCATGGCGGCCACGTTGATCCTCTGTATCCTGCAAACCGCCATCAATTCCGCGCAGCCCGGTTACACGTCCTGCCTGATTCCGCGGGACGTCTATTCCGAGAATGGCCGCGTCGTACTCATGGAAAAGGGCACGCGCGTTCTTGGCGAATATCGCGGCGGCATCCAGCAAGGGCACAATCGCCTGTTCGTCCTCTGGACGCGGGCGGTAACGCCCCAGGGCGTGCGGATTGATCTTGCCTCGCCTGGGGCCCGGCCCGCATCGCTCTGGTGATGTGGCGGAAGCCACGAAGGTAAAGGTATCCAGCGTCGCTCCGACAAGGTACAGCCTGATCGCGAAAGGGATGTTGTACAACCCCGCGCATGGTGACACGGCATTTACAGTGCCGCTCTTCGACGCTTACATGTGACGCGTAATGCCGGAAAACCAATCTTAAAATTGAATGGGTCAGGGGACTAACATTGGGACTAAGCCGCCGTTCGCGAGGACGAACGCTAACGACGGGTTTCGGCGACACCCGACGTTCGTGCGGCTGCATTATCGGCCCATGAATGAGCAAGGCTAGCGGCCAACCGCCCGGCATTTCCAATAAATATCCAGAAGAACCGGGCCAGCCCCTGAATTGCGGCAACCTATGAGGCGTAGACAACACCTAATACAAGGCGAGCATTGATCATCACAGGTAGGTCTGGCGCCCCTTCTACCCGTTCTGTTGCGAGCACAACGGAGGCTCCGAGCCCGCCGATCGTTTCGAACTGTCGAAGCCTCGAAAGCGGCGCGCCGATTCGTTTCAAAATGCTGTCACGAGCGCCTACCGCGAGCCCGTCGAAGGTCGAGCGGACCGCCGGCTGAACCGGATAACAATGAACGCATTTCGCGCCCGACGGTTATCGACGCATGCCCGACTTTTCCTCGCCCGAACCTTACATTCTTTGGCTTACGGGCGCCGGGGTTCTGATAGCCTTGGTCGCGTGGCTGCCGCTGGCCTTAAAGCGGCTGCCGCTCTCGCTCCCGATCATATGCATCGCCATCGGCGCGGTCATCTTTCTGCTGCCCGCGGTCTCGCTGCGACCGATGCCCCTGTCCTATCCGACGATCACCGAGCGGTTTACCGAACTGGTGGTAATCATCGCCCTCATGGGCGCCGGTCTGAAGCTTGATCGGATCTTCAGCTGGCGGCACTGGAGTGTCACGTGGCGGCTGCTCGGTATCACGATGCCGGTCTCTGTCGCCGCGATCACACTGATCGGGGGATGGGGCCTCGGCCTTTCCTGGACCGCTGCGCTGCTGCTGGGCGCCAGCCTTGCACCGACTGATCCGGTGCTCGCGTCGGACGTGCAGGTCGGCCCGCCCAAGAGCGGCGAAGAGGACGAAGTCCGCTTCGGCCTGACTTCCGAGGCCGGGCTGAATGACGGGTTCGCCTTTCCTTTTGTCAATCTTGCGATCGCGTTGGCACTTGCAGCTAAGACCGGTGACCCTTGGGCGAGCGACTGGCTGCTGCACGACGTAGCCTGGGAGATCGGCATGGGGGTCGCCGGCGGCTGGGCGATCGGCAAGCTGTTCGGCTGGCTCACATTTCACGTTCCGGCCGAAAGCAAGCTCGCGCAGACGGGTGACGGCCTCATTGCCATCGCAGCGACCTTCGTGTCCTATGGCGTGACCGAAATCCTGGACTGCTATGGCTTTCTTGCCGTGTTCATCACCGCCCTGACATTACGCCGTTCGCACCGTGATCACGAGTTTCAGCGCGAGATGCACGACATCACCGAACAGCTGGAGCGAATCGCGATGATGGTGCTGCTGATCCTCTTCGGCGGCGCACTGGTCAATGGTCTGCTCGCACCGCTAGGCTGGGCAGATGCCGCGGCTGCGTTCGCGATCATCCTGCTGGTAAGGCCTATTGCAGGGTTGGTGGGATTGGCCGGCTTTCACGCTGAGCGAATGGAAAAGCTGACCTTGGCCTTTTTCGGCATCCGCGGCGTAGGATCGTTCTATTATCTCGCTTATGCGATCAATCACGCAGCGTTCGCCGAAGCTGAGCGCCTGTGGGCGATCGTCGGCCTTGTCTCGCTGCTCTCAATCCTGCTGCACGGATTGACCGTGACACCGGTGATGCGAACCATCGATCGGCAACGAGGGCGCTATCCCGACGCCTTGGATGAGACAACAGCGGCGCCTTGAGATTCTGGCACGCCTCGCAAATGGCTCCGGTTGCTTTTCACACTTGTCGTTTGGGCGAAGACGCCAACGACTCTTGCGTCGGCCATTCTCCGCATTTCGCCAGAGTAAGATGAACGAACGGCAGCTCGCGAGTTCGCGCACTCCCAAGCGGAATAAGCGACTTTGGCGCGTAGCAGCCGCAAACTAGGTCTTGGCTCCTCGCATCGGCGAGGCGCTAGGCAACCCTCAGATTTCCGTGCCCTCCGGCAATGTGAGCGCGTCCTCCACATCCACCCCGA
>NZ_CAJHOG010000032.1:0-5633 GCF_905120495.1 Sphingobium sp. S6
TGTAGGCGCTTGCAACCGTAGCAGCTTCTGCTCGCAAACAGCGCCTTTTCCTGCCCAGATTACCTGACAACGAGCCGACTATGCTGCTCACGCTATCCGACAATGTGCTCGCCATCATCCGCGTCTGCTCGCAAACGGCAAAGGGCCGCTCATGGTATCTGCCAACTACAAAGTCGAGATTAGCAGTCATTTGCTGATGCGCGATGCTCACGCAGCTTTGTGGAACCCAAGATCAGAAAGTACACGATGGGGCAAACCACCATCAGCATCACTGCTGGATCGGTAGCCCATCTCGTTGGGCCATCGCTGTCCGGCTCACTTGCTACCGCGAGCATGAGCGCGATTGATCCTCGCACAGCGGCGTAGGTGGCAGGAACAAGCAGGATGTGGAGAAGCCACCCGTAGCGGAACCGCATGGCGCCAAACCAGCAGAGTACAGCTATGGCGGGTGGAGCGAGTGTGGCGGCTACGAAGCCGCAGAACCAAATGGCAAACCCTGCCGGAGTCAGCGTATCGCGATAGTAGCTGGCGATCCCATCCGGTCGCAATCCGAGAGCGACGAAAGAGCCTGCGACGACAACGGCACCCAAAGCCGTCAGTCCGACGCCACGCAATGTCCCGTGTCTCGGCATCAATCTATGCAATCCAGTAAGCCATTGATCAGGCTGCTCGCACTTTGGCTCGGAAGAAGGTCGTTTCCGACCCAATCAGATCGGGGTCGATCCCGCTCTCCTCGGCGGCCAGTTGCTGGATGATCCGCCAAATCTCGGGGGCGGTGAGGCGCGCGCCGTCGCGGGCAAGCCTGCCACGGTTCTGCTCCGTGACCAGTCGGGCGAGATCGCCGATAGTGTCGCACCTCCGAGGTAATCGCCGGCGGTCGAGGTGCCGTAACCATAGCCCCGCGTAGGCGCTCGCTCCAGCAGCGAAGATGCGAAGGGGAGGTGCCAGCGTCGTGAAGGCGAGGATCGCGACCGCGACAGCGAAGCAGAGACCACTGACAATCCCAAGCCATCCGGCTCGCGTCGCCGGCATCTTGAGGTCGGTATCGGCTTCCAGGTCGCTGAACGCTTGGCGCAGCTTCCCACCGATCAGCGGCGCCAACGGCGCATCCGGCCCGACGTGCCGGCCAAGCCCGAGCGCGCGTCGAAGCCTGTAGAACGTCATCTGCGTGGCGCATGTCGTGCCGCCCCCGCTGTAGGCTGCGACATGCGCGACGACATGGTCACGCACCTCGCCGAACGTTGTCCAAGGCAGGTTCGAGCGCAGGCGCAGATCGAAGGTGCGCTCGATTGCGAGGAAGAAGTCGGTGTCGTCGCCATCACCGACCCAGCCAACCGTATCGAGCACCTGCATGAACCCGGCTCCTCAGCGGTTCTGCAAAACGACCGTTTCTGACGAGCCGATCGCCTTGCTGGGCCGGCAACGTAAATCTGCGGGCCGCACTTTGTCAAAACTGTTCTGGAAACCCGCGTCGCAAAACGGTATGCCCCGCACGAGTTTGGAGAAGATCAGACGCTCATGCGGGTCGGCTATGCCAGGGTCAGCACCAGCGACCAGAACCCCGAGCTCCAGCTCGATGCGCTGCGGCGGGCCGGCTGCGAGCGGGTGTTCACCGAAAAGGCGTCGGGCGCGCGCGATGACCGGCCCGAACTGGCGCGCATTCTGGAAGACGTGCTGCGCGCAGGCGACACGCTGGTTGTTTGGAAGCTCGACCGCCTCGCCCGCTCGCTCAAGAAGTTGATCGCCACGGCCGAGGATCTGGAGCGCGAGAAGATCGGGCTGGTGTCGCTGACCGAGAGCATCGACACGACAACGCCGGGTGGCATGCTCACCTTTCACGTGTTCGGCGCCATCGCGCAGTTCGAGCGTGCCCTGATCCGCGAGCGAACTACCGCGGGGCTAGTGGAGGCGCGCCGGCAGGGTCGCAAGGGTGGCCGCCCATCGGCAATGCGCCCGAGCGACGTCGCCGCGGCACGGGCGATGATGAAGGAGGGCACGTTGCCGGTGCGCGACATCGCCAAGCGCATGGGCGTGTCGGTCGCGACCCTCTATCGCTATGCAGGCAAGCGCGGCAGCGGTGCATCGATCAAGGAGGCTGCAACAGCCCATGGCTGACCGGGCGAAGCGACCGCCTGGAGAGGCGCTGATCGATCTTCGCCGACGGTTGTCGCTGTTGCCCCCACGCGACCCCGGTCGCACCGAGATCATCGCCCGTGCGGCCGAGGCCTATGGCATCTCCATCTGGACCCTTTACCGGGCGTTGCGCGAGCTGAACCGCCCCAAGTCGGTGCGCCGGTCCGACCATGGTGCGACGCGGGTTGCCCCGCAGGCCGAGATGGAGCGCTACGCCGAGATCGTCGCCGCACTGAAGATCAGGACCACCAACAAGAAGGGCCGGCACGTTTCGACCGCCCGCGCCATCGAGTTCCTGGAAACCGATGGCGTCGAGACGCCGGAGGGCCTGGTCAAGGTAGCACCCGGCCTGCTGAAGCGGGCGACCATCGACCGGCTGCTCCGCTCATCAGGGCTGGACTATGCCCGCGTGACCCGCCCCCACGCAGCCGTTCGTTTTCAGGCGCGGCGATCCAACGAGCTGTGGCACTTCGACATGAGCCCGTCCGACCTCAAGCAGGTCGAGGCGCCGCTCTGGATCGAGCAGGGTCGCGGCAAACCCACGCTGATGCTGTTCTCGGCCGTCGATGACTGCTCGGGCGTGGTCTACCAGGAATATCGCAGCGTCTATGGCGAGGATGCCGAGTCCGCGCTGCGCTTTCTATTCAACGCCTTCGCCGCCAAGCCTGAGCCCGAACTGCCGTTCCAGGGCCTGCCGGTCACGATCTACATGGACAACGGCCCGGTCAGCCGGTCGCGCGTGTTCCAGTCGGTGATGGGCAGCCTCGGCGTGCGCGTCCTCACCCATCTGCCGCCGAAGGCCGACGACCGGCACACCGCGGCCCGCGCCAAGGGCAAGGTCGAGCGGCCGTTCCGCACGGTGAAGGAGGTGCACGAGACGTTGTACCACTTCCACAAACCCAAGGACGAGGCGGAAGCCAATCTGTGGATGCGGCGTGCGCTGGTCACCTACAACAACGGCGACCATCGTTCCGAGCCACACGCGCGGATCGAGCACTGGCTGCGGCACCTGCCCGGCGATGGCGTGCGGGCCATGTGTTCATGGGAGCGGTTCTGCGCCTTCGCTCGTGAGCCCGAGCGGCGCACCGTTGCGGGCGACGCGACCGTCTCGGTTGAGGGCGCTTCCTACGAGGTCGAGCCCGAGCTCGCCGGCGAGACGGTGACGCTGCTCTGGGGGCTGTTCGACCAGCAGCTCTTCGTGGAGCATGACGGCAAGCGGCATGGCCCTTACGAGCCGTCGCGCGGCGCCGTGCCGCTCTACCGCTATCGCAAGTATCAGAAGAGCCGCGCCGAGGAGCGGCTCGACAAGGTGGTCCGGCTCGCTGACCAGCTGGGGCTGCCCCGCGCGACCGTGACGGGCGGCGACCGGCCGCTGCCGTCGCTGCCGCCCTCCACCGCAGGGCTCGCGGTGCGGCAAACACCTTTTCCGGAGCCGGCGGTCGAGACGGCATACCCGACCGGGCTCGCGGCGCGCCACGCCATCGTCGACCAGCTCCGGCGACCGCTCGGCTCGCTGCCTGAGGCAGACCGCGCCTTCATCGACGCGCTGCTGGGCGAAACGCTCGACAAGACCATCATCGCTGACCGCATCCGAGAGCGGTTCCAGTCAAGACGGGGGACAAGCTGATGCTCGCCGACGTTCAATCCAGCTACGGGCTCGCCCGCCCGTTCCAAGGCGTCGGCAACTTCGAGACAGAGCATCAGCGCAACCTCGTGCGCGAGGTCTGTGCGGCCGTGCAGACCGGCAGGTTGATCGTCGTCTCCGGCCTGGTCGGATCGGGCAAGACGCACCTGCTGCGCCGCATCGAGGACGAGCTGGCCCGGGCGGGCAAGGTCGCCGTCGCCAAGTCGCTTGCGGTCGACAAGCGCCGCACCTCGTTGCCCTCGCTGATCGAGGCGCTGTTCTACGATCTCTCGCCCGGTGACCGTGCCCAGGTGAAGATTCCCAAGCAGGCCGAGCGCCGCGAGCGCGACCTGCGCGACATCATGCGCAAGGGCAAGCGCCCGGTCGTACTGGTGGTCGACGAGGCGCATGACCTGCACCACAAGACGCTGACCGGCCTCAAGCGGTTGATGGAGGTGGTGGCTGATGCCGGCGTGCTGCTGTCGGTCCTTCTGGTCGGCCATCCTCGGCTACGCAACGACCTGCGCCGCCCGCAAATGGAAGAGATCGGCTACCGCACGACCACCTTCGACTATGAGGGCATCGGCGCCGAACGCCGCGACTATGTTGCCTGGCTGCTCGGCGCCTGTGCGGCCGAGGGGGTCAAGGTTGCCGACTTGATGAACGAGGACGCGATCGACCTCATCGCCGAGCGCCTGCGCACCCCGCTCCAGATCGAGATGCACCTGACACTCGCCTTCGAGCAGGGCTTCCGCTTCGCTGCCAAGCCCGTCACGGCCGAGATCGTCGAGCAGGTGCTGTCGCGGGCGATTGACGACCTCGAACCCACGCTGACGCGCAACGGTTACGATGCGGGCGCGCTCGCCAGCCAGCTCAACACCCGGCCGTCCGACATACGCGCGTTCCTCGCCGGAACGCTGGACGCCGAACACACCCGCGACCTGACCGAGCGGCTCCGCGAAGCCGGTGTGCCGATATGATACTGGCTGTCCTCGCCTTGGTATCTCCCGCACGCGGACGCAACGCATGTCGTCTGTGCCACCGATTGTGGACGTTGCGCTTCTCTCATAGCCTGCCGGCATGAACAGGCATCTTACCGCAGCTTCTTTATCGATCGTCAGCTTGCTCAGCGCGTGCTCGGCCTCGGCCGAGAGGAGGTTGGAGGGACGAGTCTTCGACATCCCGAGAGCCAACGACATATCCGACAATGATAAGCCGTTCTTTCTACCAGCGCTCGATCCCAGCGACGGGTTCTCGTTCTACCTAAATCCGAGCGCAAGCTTGCCGGAGCGAAACTTGGTGGGCGTGGCAAGCAAGAAGCGGATGTGTGCCCGCGCAGCGGGAACAGAGGCGCTTGTCAACTCGACTGTCTGCGCAAGTCGCCCGCTTTCATGGCGCGGCCGAACACTGCGCAAGGTAAGTGATGGTGTTTTCTGGACATACCAGTTGCCAGCCGAAGCAGGTCAGAAGCGTCCTCCATCGCTGGCGAGTTGCTCCGCCATGGGCGGAGGCTCGCGGCCGGGGCTCTGCACGGCCAATCTGCCGTATGACAATCTCGTGCTGACGATTCACTTCCGAGACAATCAGGTCGGCTCGCTCCAGGCATTATACGATCAATCCGTTGCTAGCCTGAGGAAGTGGGAGCGCTGATGCTTACGGCAAACCCGGCGGGAACGATCGCTGCCAGACCGCTCACCGGCACTCCTCGCTATTGGCAGAAAGCGAGAACAGGCCTTCTCCGTTTGCGAGCAGGCGCGGATGATGGCGAGCACATTGTCGCATAGCGTGAGCAGCATGGCCCACCTGCTGTCAGCAAATCTGAGCAGAAATCCGCGCTGTTTGCGAGCAGAGGCCAGTATCTTTGCAATCGCCTACA
>NZ_CAJHOG010000033.1:0-5238 GCF_905120495.1 Sphingobium sp. S6
TTCGCTATCCGTTCGCCCTTAGCGTGCAGATACGTCACTTTCGTGTAGTCACCCCATTTCGCGCATCGGCCAGCATCGCCGTCGTCCGCGCTGGCTGGCTCAGGGTCTGGACGATTTGCTAGCCCGACGACCGGGGCAGGCCGCGACATGGCTATCCTGGCTGCGCAATGCGCCACAATCGCCGGCAGAGCGCAACATCCTGCGCCTGATCGGACGGCTCGCCTATCCGGCACGAAGCAACATACAGCGTGGGTCTGGATGTCAGCCAGCGCAGCACGAGCATCTGTGTTCTCGATCCCGACGGCAAGACCGTGGTGGAAGGGCAGGCGAAGACTAACCCGTTCGAGATCGGCCGCTATTTGCAGAAGCGCCTGGAAGGGCCGCTGAAGCTCGGTATGGATCGCATTCTGGCTCTACCATGGGCTGCGCAGGAGCGGCGTCTGGTTGAGAAGCGTCTTGAGGCGCAGGGGCGGTTAACCTGCACCGTCAGACGTAGCGCTCACTTATCGAGAAGATCGTTTGTGCCTTTGGCGCTCGGCTAAACAGCGCATGGAAAGCGTCACCTGCTGCAGCTATGCCCTGTTCTGCCAATGTCCGCGTCGGCCAATAAAGTTCGCGCACACCGATCACCGAGGGGCCGGGGAGGACGAGCTTTTCGATCGGATGGCACCGGGTATGGCGAAATGCGCCAAGACGCTCGCCAAGTGCGAAATCGTCGTCTCCGGCCCAGGCCGTGCCGCCTTCCTCGAACACCACCTGGGTAAGCTTGGCGAAGTTCGGTCGTCGGTCGATCGACCAGTTATAGGCCGCCTCGTCACCGCGCAGCGCTTCGGCGCGGCTTTTGAGAACCTCTTCGCGTGCGAAAACGGCAAAGAAGTTGTCCATGTCGACGAAATTCGGCTCATCTTTCAGCGCATAGGCCACATAATCAGGATCGGTCACGAAGGCGGCAGCGTCCGCTTCGCTGTCGAACCAGACTTCGGCGATGCCTTCGTAGCGGTTCTGATCGGCATCGAGGAAATCGACGTCGACCTGATGGCTCTGGACATAGCGCTTGATAATCCGGATGCCTTGTCCCAGCGAGCCGTGGGGATAGCGCCAGTGATCGTGAAACGCCTGAGGCGTCATTCCCACTCTCCGTGCGAAGACCGCCATCATTCGTATTGCGCTCATAGTCCGGTTCCCAACGGTTCTGGCAGTTCAGATTGCGGTGTAGCCGCCATCGGCAGCAATGGCGGCGCCGGTGACGAACGAAGAGGCATCCGACAGCAACCAGGCTGCCGTTTCGCCGATCTCCGCCGGTTCGCCATATCGACCGATCGGGTGGGCGGTTTTCAGGAATTCCGCGTGCGAAGGCTCGTTCTCGATCACCGACATCAGCATCGGAGTGCGGATAGCGCCCGGTAGAACTGCGTTCACGCGGATTCCCTGTTGCCCGTAATCGACGGCAGCGATCCGCGTCAGCCCGATAACGGCATGTTTGGCTGCGATGTACTCGCCATGTGCGGGGATCGCGACGGTGCCGCCAACCGACGCCGTGTTCACGATCGAACCGCCGCTCCCCGCTTTCAGCATCGCTGCGATCTGATGTTTCATGCAATGAAAAACGCCGAGCACGTTGATATCCAGGGATCGTTGGAAATCGGCGCTCGTCAGTTGATGAAGCGGCACGTTGACCGGCGGCAGCCCCGCATTGTTGAATGCGCCATCAAGGCGACCGAATTCGGTGATGGCGAGTTCCACGGTCGACCACGCGTTGTCCTCGATACTGACGTCGCAATGGCTGTAGACGGCGTTGCCACCTTCCGCGCGTATCAGTCTGACCGTTTCCTCGGCTGCGGCTTCGACGATATCGGCGACAACCACATTCGCGCCCCGACGGGCAAGAATAAGGGCGGCAGCGCGGCCGATACTGCCGCCTGCGCCCGTCACGATATAGCTGCGTTGCTCCAATCCGGACATTGAGGACCCCATTTTTGACTGACGGGCAAGTGAAGGGCGCTGCCTGTCAGATGCCCAGCGCTTCGCGCACGGTCCTGGCGTTCACCCAGCGATCGACGTGGTGAAGGTTGTGGCGGATCTGTACTTCGCCATCCTGCAACTGCATCGTATCGTATGCGCCGGCCTCGATGCCGCGCTGGGTGCGTTCGGTGTTCGTCACGTCCTCCAGCAGGATTTCCGCGATGCGCGTGATATAGAGTTCCTGTTGCAGCTTTTCCCGCCCGGTCAGTGGCTTGGGTACATGAAACTCGGCTTCCCACCGCGTGCGATTGACGCTGATCGGCCAGAACCTGTGCGACCAGAAACCGCCGGGCGAAAGGTTTATGTGCAGCGTGGGAAAAGCGACGGCGATGTCCAGCGCCCAGTGTTTCGATTGCTTGGGATTGATCGCGGGATGATCGAGATACTCGGTCATCCCCGCCGTTTCCGCGGCACCCAGCACGTTGCCGGTATCGCGGTTCGCATAGGCCATCTTTTCGACCATCGCATCTTCGGGCGGAGCGTAGTCCGGATTGCCGAAAGTGGAAAACTGGCGGTGTGGTCCCCAGAAGCGTGCATCGAGCGGGCGGGAATGCGGATTGACCGCGCTGGCGAAAGTCTTGCCGATCGTCGCCGGGTGGATCGAAGGGATATGGTAGGTTTCCGAAAAGGCATCGGCCAGCACTTTCCAGTTCGCATCGAGATGCGCCTCGAAATAGAGTGACGTATCCGTATTTTCCCAAGAAACCCCGGCAAACCGCGTTCCGAAGTCTCCAAGGAATTCCTGCAGGCTGACTTCGGGCTGCTTCTGGTGGTTGAGGAATATCCAGCCTTCCCACACATCGGTGGCGATCGGCACGAGGCCGCATTTCTTCTTGTCGAGATCGAAGAAGTTCGCCTCGTCTGGCACGCCCATCAGGCTGCCGTCGTTGCGGTAGACCCAGTTGTGGTAATTGCAGGAGAAGCGCGAGGCGCGGCCGCGCTCGGTCAACACCACCTGATTGCCGCGATGGGCGCAGACATTGTAGAACGCCTGAATTCTGTCATCGCTGCCGCGCGTCACCACGATCGGCGCGTTCCAGATCTCGATGGTCTTGGTGAAGAAGCTGCCCTTTTCGGGAAGCTGTTCCACCCGGCCCACGGTCAGCCAGGCGCGCTTGAACAGATTTTCGCGTTCTCGCTCGAAATAGGCGGGTGAACGATAAGGCTCGCAGGAGACTGGACCGGTGCCCAGTCCGGCGGTTTGCGTCAGATCGCTGGTGCAGATGCTGGCAAGCTCGGTCATCTCGTTCATGCGACGAACTCCTTTACAGCGTTGGCTCTGCCGTCCGCAGGATGCGGACCTGGTGCGGATAGGGCGAATTGTGCGCGCGCGGCTGCTTGTGCAATTCTACGGACATCGCCGCGTGAGCCAGCGCCAGCTGTAGCCTGAACAGGCGCAGCGTCGGCGCCGGCATCGCGTCGAGCGGAAAGGTCTCGACATGGTCGAGGATGGCTTCCGAACGGGAGAGCAGCACATCGTAGAAGCGGGTTATCTCCGCCATAGTCGCGCGCGCCCGGATATCCCATCGTTCCTGCGCCGTCTCGCCGATCCAGTGCGGCACGAATTCGAGAAGATCCTCGAAGCCGGGGGGCAGCACGGGCTCCTCGTCGAGCGCGGGGGCCGGCATCAGATCACCCGCTCGGCCGATGCCAGCATCGTGTAATGCTGGCCGGCCTGTGCCAGGAGCGCATCGAACGCCGCGCGATCACCCGCCACGCCGCGTTCGAAATCGGATAGCGTCGGCCACCACAGTTCGCGCGCGCCGATGAACGGCGAGGTGCCCTTGTGCACCGCGTCTATCGCGAACGAGCGGACATGCCGAAACGCGCCGATGCGATCGCCCAGCGCCTTGTCCTGATCGCCTGCCCAGGCCGGATTGCCATCCGCCTTGACCAGTTGCAGGATCTTGACGCTTACCGACCATTCGGTGGGCGACCACTGCACGGCCGCATCATCGGGATCGTCCACCGCCGGTCGCGAGCGGATAATGTCCTCCTCGAAGAAGGTGAACTTCAGTCCGTCCATGTCGACGAACAGCGGTTCGTCGGGGATGTTGTATTTGCGATGCGCGGGATCTTTGCCCATGTTGAGCGCATCGTCGAGACTGTCATACCACAGCTCGGTAATGCCGTCGTAGGCCAGCTGTGTATCAGGCAGCAGCGGAGAGACGATCCGGTGCGATTGCACATAGCCGCGCAGGCACGCGATCTTCTTGCTGAGTGTGCCGTGCGGATGGCGCCAGTGATCGTGGAACTGCTGTTCCGAAATGTCCTTCCGGCGCGGGATCGTCGCGAGTATCTTGATGCTGTGCATGGAGGCTGCTCCGTAAAATGATCAGATCGCGGTAAAGCCGCCGTCTGCTGCAAGGCAGGAGCCGGTGACGAACGAAGCCGCGTCGGACAGCAACCATACGGCGGCCTGGGCCTGCTCGTGCGGTTCGCTGAAACGGCCGATCGGGTGGATCGAGTTCAGATAGGGCTCAAGGCCCGCATCATTGTCCATCGCGCGCTGCAGCATAGGCGTGCGCACCGCGCCGGGCACAAGCGCGTTCACGCGAATGCCGTGCTTGCCATAGTCTGCCGCCGCCACGCGGGTCAGCCCGACCACCGCATGCTTCGCGCCGACATATTCGCCGTGCATCGGCACGCCGACCACGCCAGCGGCGGATGCGGTGTTGACGATCGATCCCTTCGTCCCGCGCTCGATCATCGCAAGGATCTGGTACTTCATGCACAGGAACGTGCCGGTTACATTGATATCCATGCTCTGCCGAAACCGTTCGAGCGACACTTCGGCAAGCGGCAGTCCGGCCTGCGGGATCGCCGCATTGTTGAACGCGCCGTCAAGCCCGCCGAACGCCGCCAGAGTCTGCGCGACAAGTGCCTTCACGTCCTCTTCCTGTGCGATGTCGCACCGGAAATAGGCGGCCTTCCCGCCAGACGCAGCGACGACCGCCTCACCGGCCTCGTCGTTGATGTCCGCCACCGCGACGTTGGCACCACTGGCCACCAGCAATTCCACGGTGGCGCGCCCGATGCCGCTGCCACCACCCGTCACGATTATCGTCTTGCCGCTCAAATCAGACATCTATCCCTCCAACAGTTTCTTATCGGCGTTCCGGTTTCATTACTGGAACTTGAAGCGCACGGTCATGCCATATTTGTAGGCGATTGCAAAGATACTGGCCTCTGCTCGCAAACAGCGCGGATTTCTGC
>NZ_CAJHOG010000034.1:0-4720 GCF_905120495.1 Sphingobium sp. S6
GGCGCAGAGCGACAGCCTACCTCTGACTGCCGCCAATCTTTGCAACAGAGCCGGCGGCGGCGCAACCTCGGTTTCCGGATCATCGAAAATCCCGGCCAGGGCAGACGATTTCTTGGCCATTACGCAACCTCGCTTAGTGGCTTATTCGCATAACCGCTTAGTCGCTTAGCTTCGGCGTAAGCCGCGCGCAACTCTGCTGCCGCCTTGCTGTCAGGGTCCAGCTCGATCGCGGTCTTGCCGATCGGCGTCGCTTTGTAGAAGTCCTTGCGGAAATGCAGCACGCTATCGAACACGGCAACGCCCTTGGCGGCGAAGCCGGCGCGCGCCTCGTCCCCCTCCCCGCCCTGGTGCGGCACTTGCGTCAGGATCACGGCGAACGGCGTTCCCGCCTGCTGCACCTGCTTGACGGTTTGGAGGACCGAATGAACGTCGAGGCCGCGCGGCGCGACCGGGATCACCACGAAATCGGCCTGTTCGGCCGCGAGCATGGCGATGTCCTTCGAGTTCGCCGGCGTGTCGATGATGATAAGGTCCACCTTGCCGCTATCGCGGCCGCGTGAGACATGCAGCGGCAGGCCTGCGACGCTGCTATCCTTCACCATGACATCGTCGCTATCCCGCCGCTCTGACCAGTAGAGCGCGGACCCCTGCCGATCGTCGGCATCGAGGATCACGACCGCCGCCCCTTCGCGGGCGGCCTCGACGGCAAAGGCGGTCGCGATGGTCGTCTTCGACTGGCCGCCCTTCTGCGCGATGATAGCCCAAGTTTGCATGATGGCTCCCTACTAAGCGATTATGCGATCTATATCGCTTAGTCGCTTAGTAGGCAAGGCACGCCATTAATCGCTTAGTCGCTTAGTGGTTTATCCGCTTGGTATGTCAGGCTTCCGCGTCGCCGCCTTCATCCTCGCTGTCATCATCCAGCGGTTCATGCTGCATCTGGCCGTGATCCTCGATCGGGCAAAGCGGCGCTCCGGCCTGCTCAAGCCATTTGCGCGCGGTCCTGACGGTATAGCCGCACGTCGCGCACTCGCATTTGAGCATCCGGGTTTTCTGCTTCTTGGGCGCGGTCGACTCTCCATCCGTATCAAGGCGGGCATGGGGGAGGGGGCCGACGCTCTCCAAGATCGGCGCGATGGCCGCAAGGAACGCCTCGCCGGGGGTGGTGGCGCGCATCGGCCCGACTAGGCCCAGCCCAAGGGCGACTCGTTTAAACGCCTTCCCATGCCCTGCCGGGATGCCGACTGCGGCATGGACAAGCTCATGCGCGAGGATGGCCGCGATCTGCGCCGGCATCGCGTCGGGCGCGTGCGCCAGGTCCGGGCGGATGAAGATTTCAAAATGTCCGTCCGCGCTCAAGCGGTTGTCCCAGCACTCGCCGATCGCCTTGCCCTTCGCGCCTCTGCTGGTGAAGCCGATCGCCACGCGCACGCGGTCGGGCAGGGGGGCGTCCAGCGCCTCGAACAGCGGAGCCATGCCCTGCGCCACCGCATTGAGCCAGCTTTCACGGGTTTGGTGGGTCATCGTCCTTACTCCCTTCAAATCGCCTGTCCGGCGATGGCCATGCCATCGGCCGGAACACGGACGCCCAAGAACGCCGGCGGGAGAGGGGGGCAGCGGGATTCGATGGGGGTGGAGCGGCCGCAGCGCAGCGAGGCACGGCCCCGTCTAATCCCGTTGCGGGGGAGAGGCGGCCGGGACCGCCTTCCCCCTTCAAACAAACATCGAGGGGTCAGTTCCGGCTGAGGGCGAAATGACACCTTAAGCGGAATGGCAATGATTGGTGGATAACAGAACGTTCGCTTGAACGCCGGCGGCGGAGACCTCAGCTAAATGACCATCACGGCCCTACCTCATTGCGAAAAAGACGATTTCTGGCGCTCTTCAGCAAGCCGATAGGTGAGGATAGCGAGTGAGCCGTCGATCGAGAAGGAACGACCATCGGGGCCGAACCGCAGGACAAAATCGTAGGATTCGGGTTTGTTGAACCGCTGGATTTCGCTCCCGTCGGCCATGGAGACTAGCGCGATCGTTTCCCGAACCGAACCCTTGCCAACCGGCATCGATACCAGCGCATAGCGCCCATCCGGACTGATCGTAGGCCGGTAGGTCTGCGAGAAGTCGTATGCGGTGCCGGCGATACTCCACAGCCTACGGCCGGTCTGGACGTCCCAGAGATCGGCAACCGCCCCACTCTGCGGCGTACGCTCCTCACATTCCGGTCTGCGGGGGGTGCCACCGTAATGCTCGCAGATCACGCCGCCCGCGCTTAAGGCGTGCGCGATCAATACTGTCTTCAGGTTCGGGGATAGCGCAAACTTCCAAGAGCCGTTGCGTCCGGGGTGGAGCAGCGTTTCGCGGGGCAGTTTGCCCTGTTGCCACTCAAACCACCGGCCACCATTGAGCACAAACAACGCAAAGATCTTGCCCTGCCGATCGAGCCGCGCGTCGATATCGCCTACCAGGGTTGGCGGCTTTCCGTTTTGCGAGAGCGGCATCGGAACGGTCTGAAGCACCTTGCCTCTGCGGCCGTCGACAATGCCGAGCGTCGGCGTCGGATCGTCATGTTCGGGGCGGTAATAGTTACCCTTTGTTCCAAATTCGGCCAAGGCCAGCCCGCTATTACCGACCCAGAGCATACCGTCGAGTCCGCCCGCCACATCCTTGAGCAAAGGTAATGGGTGTGGTTCTCCATCGTTTGGTATTTCGATTGGAGAGAGCGGGCCGAGCGCGAAACCGCTCGGCCGCATAGTATCCTGACGGACCCCAAGAATCGCCTTTGAATCATTTCTCCACACGAAGGGGGGTGCCTTGCTATAACGGCCTCTGTGCATTGTAGGGACACGGATTCACGGTAGGCATCGACGTCAGGGGTAGCGAACTATTTGCGCAGGTTCTCGATGCCAAGTTCGCGCCATATCCAAGTGAAGTCGTAGGTGGCCATCGGGTCGTTCGCGTCGAGTTGGCTGCTGCTGCGGTTTTCGAGATGCTTGAGCCACCCGGCTACTCGGTGCCGGCCTGCGGCAGTTTGAACGGCTGCGCGCGGGGTGATGTCGCCGAGCATGCCGACGGGTTCATCGAGCGTCGCGCGGTACTGACGGTCGAGCATGGCATGGATGAGCGGGGTTGCAACCTCTGGCGCAATGGCGGGTGCCGGTTCGGATGATGTCAGCCCCTCGGCCCGCGCCGCCATGGCCTGTTCGACCGTCTCAATCGTGGTCAGCGGCGAGCCGACCAACCCGGCGAGCGCATCGTTGATAAGCGCGGTGCCGCGTTTCGCTCGCTCGGCCGAGGTGACGGCGAGCATCAGGGCGCGGCCTTTCAATTCGACATTGCCGAGCACCGGGGTGCCGTCCGCCATCGTCACACCCCACGCCATGCGCCCGGTGCTTTTCGCTTTTCCGTTCGGTTTCTCGCCCAGCCAGTTCCAAAAGTGCGTGGTTTCCCGCTGAAGCGCAGGGACAGTATCAAGCCGCTCGCCGACCAGCGCCTGGGTCACGCCGCGTGCGAAGGGAAAGCGCACGCGGTGGAACATCACCTCCTCGCCATCAATGTTGTGCAGCGTGGGGATGGGCGCCGGTCCCATGGTCTTGGGAACGACATCGAACAGCCATGCCGTGCTGATGAGGGCCGGAAGTGCAGCCAGATCGTCGGCGTCTAGGTTCAACGCGGTGCGCGGGCTGCGCTTGCCCTTCGAGCGCCGTAGATCGGCGACGAGCGCCTCGGCCGCCTCCATCGTGAACGACAGCACGCCGCCCGACAGGAGGTGCTTGCCTCCGACCTGCACGACGCGGGCACCGATCCTGTCCCATTGCTTCAGCGTCTGCGAGGCGCTGCGCTCGGATACTCGAAGCGGCTCGCCGCCCCGGATCAGGTCGCGCACGAGGAAGCCGCTGCCGGGCTCGACCTCGCTGACCTCGTGGAGGCTCATCACTGACGATCGAAGGGCACGCAGGTAGATTTTGGTCGGGCCGCTCTCATTCCAGCCCCGGCGCCGAATATAGTCATCGACGATGTTCCGGTCGGGTTGGATGGTGCGCGTCAGCAGATCCTCGAACGCGCATCCCCACAACACGCCGGCCCAATGATCGCCGACGATGTCCGCCAGCTCGTCCGCTTCGAAGTCGAACTCCTCCATCGCCAGCCCGAGATGATCGCCGAGCGCCTCGCCCAGATGCTCGCCCCAGGCCGGCGAGGTGGCGAACTTCATGACGCCGGACAGATCGTGACCACGCTTCATGCCTGTTCCCTCTGCTGCTGACTGAATTGCTGGCGGTGCGCGGCGACGATGCGCGAGACGGTGGGTTCACTGACGCCGTAGAGCCGCGCCATCTCGGCACCGGACTTGCGGCCGGACGTGACGGACTCGGCGATTTCGCGGCGCTGCTTGTCGCCGAGCTTGGGCCGACGCCCGCCGATCCGTCCTTCTGCGCGAGCCTGGGCAAGGCCGGCGCTGGTACGCTCGCGGATCATGGCCCGCTCGAACTCGGCGAAGCTTCCCACCATCTGCATCATCATCCGCCCTGCCGCGGTGGTGGTGTCGATCGCCTCGGTCAGTGAGCGGAAGCCCGCGCCTGCCAGCTCGATCCGCTCCATGATGTGCAGCATATCCTTTAGGCTGCGCGACAGCCGGTCAAGCTTCCAGACGACGACGACGTCTCCGTCGCGGGCTCTGTTGCAAAAATCGTGAAGCTTGAGCATGCTTGGCGGAGATTGGACG
>NZ_CAJHOG010000035.1:0-4614 GCF_905120495.1 Sphingobium sp. S6
GGGGTGACTACACGAAAGTGACGTATCTGCACGCTAAGAGCGAACAAATCCGGTACAATGCCAGCAGAGGCTACCTGTAGGTACTCAACGGCGTGTTCAACCTATCCTTTGAGCATGTGTCGATCATTGCGGGCGCCGATATGGGAGTGCCGCAAGCCGGCTCACCAACGATCGAGGTAGAGCCCTGCTCGCCAAGTATGTGAGTCGGTTGCCCATCCCCGGTATGGCGAAGGATCGCCGATGAACCAGAGCGTCGACGGCAAGGGTCGCGCAGCGATCAACGTTCATCAAGCCCAACTTTCCCCACTTCAAATCGCTGAGGGCAGCCATGTCGGTGTCAATGCCACCGGGTGCAAAAGACCCAACGCTCACACCCGTCCCGGCAAGCTCGATGGAAAGTGCCCGCATGAGGGTACTCACATAGGCCTTCGACGCGCCGTAGACCGCTTGGAAGGGTACGGATGTTTCGCCCGCCAGGCTCGACACTGCGATTATTGAGGATTCAAACGGCTGCTGCCGGAAGATCGCAATCAGGCGGGCCAGCAAATCCGTGAAGCCGGCTACGTTTGTTCCAATCACCTCGGCATAGGCGTCGGCACGGCTAGCATCAAACGGACCGGCGCTCGTCAGCCCGGCAGCCAAGAAAGCCGCATTGACTTTCAATTCTATAACCTTGGCCGCAATCTTCTCCCTGCCCTCAATTTCACGTTGATCGGCCACTATGATCTCGCACGGGACATTAAACCGCTCGCCAATTTCGGATTGTAGCTCCCGCAAGTTGTCGAGCCTTCGCCCAACAATCAGGGGCTTGGCCTGGTACGATGCCGCCAAACGGAGGGCTGACGCCCTGCCCAAACCGGTTGAGGCCCCTGTAACCAGCACCCACGAGTTCTGGATCGGCAGCGGTTTCATGCGCTTTCCAGAGCCTTGTACAGGGCGGTTTTCCCGATCTTGAGCCGAGCCGCCGCCTCACGAACAGTTAGGCCCGCTGCGATGTGCGCCCGCGCCTTGCGCAGCTTGTCGGGAGTGACGACAGGGCGGCGACCGCCCTGACTACCGCGCTCGCGCGCGGCTCGCAGGCCAGCATGGGTGCGTTCCCGGATCAGATCGCGCTCGAATTGGGCAAGCGAGCCGAAGATGTTGAATACCAGCATCCCGCCTGACGTGGTGGTATCGATCTGCTCGGTGAGCGAGCGGAAACCCACGCCGCGCGCCGCCAGCTCGCCGACTTTCTCGATCAGGTGGCTCATCGAACGCCCAAGACGATCGAGTTTCCAGACCACCAGCGTGTCGCCGGTACGCAGATAGGTGAGCGCCTCGGCCAGGCCGGGCCGATCGGCTTTTGCTCCAGATGCATAATCGTCGAATATGCGATCGCAACCGGCAGCGCTCAACGCGTCGAGCTGGAGCGCCAGCTTCTGGTCTGCGGTCGAGACGCGCGCATAGCCGATCAGCGCCACATGCTGCCCGATCGTGTCCGTTTTCCCATCATTTTGCGATCTTGTCCGAATCGCCATCACAGGTCCAGAGTTGACGGACATATTCATCCTGGCCGCCAGAGGACCGTCTGACGGACAGGCACAGCGAAGGAGATGATGCTTGGCGAGGCGGCGACTGGTGAGCCTGGAAATCTGGGCGGGGCATTATGACGCGCCGCTCGATGAGCGCGAGATTGCACGTCACTATACGCTGACCAGTGACGACCTGGAAATTGTCGGTCGCCGTCGCGGCGATGCCACCCGGCTCGGTTTCGCGATGCTCCTGCTCACCATGAGATGGCCTGGCCGTGCGCTGGAAGCGGGCGAAGTCCCGCCCGCCCCTGTGCTCGGTTATGTGGCCCGCCAACTCGGCGTCGCGCCCGACGCCTTTGCGGACTATGCTCGTCGGGATCAGACCCGCCGCGAGCATCTTGTCGAAATCCGACGATCGCACGGGTTCAGGATTTTCGATCGCGACGCATTCCGCGAAGTCGTCGCCTTCTCGATCCCTATCGCACAGACCATCATCCACCCCGGCCAGATGGCAGGCGTCATCGTCGACGAACTCCGGCGTCGGCAGATCCTCCTACCTTCTTCTTCGATTCTAGAAGCGGTGCTGCGGCGGGCTCGCCAGCAAGCCGAACAGCTTACCTATGAAGTGCTCACAAACGGTCTGCGGCCCGACACCCTTCAGGACCTGGACGATTTGCTGGCCCGACGAACGGGGCAAGCCGCGACATGGCTATCCTGGCTTCGCAATGCGTCACAATCGCCGGCAGCGCGCAACATTCTGCGCCTGATCGAACGGCTCGCCTATGTCCGCGCACTGGGCCTCGATCGCGGGCGGGCTGACATGATTCCGGCTTCGACTTTTGACAGGCTCGCGGACGAGGGCAGCCGCATCACGCCCCAGCATCTTGGCGAACTCAATGCCCTGCGCCGACATGCGACGCTGGCGGCAACCGGCATCCGCCTTGAGGAAGACCTGACCGACGCAACCCTGACGATGTTCGACAAGCTGTTGGGCAGCATGGTGCGCCGCGCCGAAAACCGGACCCGCGACAAAGCCCTCAAGACGGTGCGCGAGCTGCAGGGTCATCTCCGGACGCTCACAGGGTCTTGCCGCATCCTCATCGACGCGCGAACCAACGGCGTGGACTCGCTGGCGCAGATCGAGGCGCTGGACTGGCAGCGCTTCGCCGTGTCGGTCGAGCAAGCCGAAGTGCTCAGCCGACCGGAAACCGTCGATCGCACCGCTGAATTGATTGAGCGGCATCGCACGGTAAAGCTCTTTGCCGGCGCCTTTCTCAACACCTTCGAATTTCGCGGTGCCGGTGCGGTGCAGGGACTTCTGTCGGCGCTGGCCATTATCGCGGAGCTATACCGGACCGGCAAACGGCGCTTGCCTGATCGCGTGCCGCTGCGCTTTGTGCCGTCCGCATGGCGGCCGTTCATCCTGCGCGATGGCATCGTCGACCGCGCCGCCTATGAACTATGCGCTCTGTCGCAGCTACGTGAGCGGCTGCGAGCGGGAGACATATGGGTCGCGGGCAGCCGCCAGTTTCGCGATTTCGACAGCTACCTCATCCCACCGGCCACCTATGCGGCGCTTCGCGAGAAGGGACCACTGCCGCTCGCCATCGAAACGGATTTCGAGCGCCATATTGAGGAAAGGCGCACCAGGCTCGACACGGCCATCGAACAGGTAACGGTCCTCGCGCGACAAGGCGAGCTGCCCCAGGTCAGGCTTGACGAAAACGGCCTCATCATCTCGCCGCTGAAGGCGGCAACGCCGCCCGCTACCGAAATTGCCCGTCGCGCAGCCTATGATCGCCTGCCACGGGTGAAGATCACCGACCTGCTGCTTGAGGTCGATGCTTGGACCGGGTTCAGCGAATGCTTCATCCACCGACGTTCGGGCCGGGAGGCCGACGATCGCAATGCGCTTCTCACCGTCATCCTCGCCGATGGCATCAATCTCGGCCTCACGCGCATGGCGGAAACCTGCCGGGGCGCAAGTCTGCGCCAGCTTGCTCACTTGCATGACTGGCACATCAGCGAGGCCGCCTATGGCGAGGCGCTGGGAAGGCTGATCAACGCCCATCGCACCATGCCGCTCGCCGCGCTGTGGGGAGACGGCACCACCTCGTCGAGCGACGGACAGCAGTTTCATGCCGGCGGTCGTGGGGCCGCGATCGGTGACATCAACGCGCGCAGCGGCAACGAACCGGGCGTCGCCTTCTACACCCATGTCTCGGATCGATATGATCCCTTTGCGAGCCGGGTGATCGCGGCGACCGCAGGCGAAGCGCCCTATGTCCTGGATGGCTTGCTGTATCACCAGACCGGCATGACGATCGAGGAGCACTACACCGATACGGGTGGAGCATCGGACCATGTGTTCGGTCTCATGCCCTTCTTCGGCTACCGCTTCGCGCCGCGCTTGCGCGACATTAAGGAGCGTCGTTTGCACCTCCTTCCCGGCCAGGAATCCGGCCCCTTGCTCGCCGGCATGACGACCGAACCGATCGCATTGGGCCATGTCGCGGCGCATTGGGACGAACTGCTACGGTTCGCCACGTCGATCCGCACCGGCACCGTCACTGCTTCGGCGATGCTGCGCCGGCTATCCGGCTATCCGCGACAGAACGGACTGGCCCTCGCGCTGCGCGAGCTTGGCCGCCTCGAACGCTCGATCTTCATGCTCGACTGGCTGCGCGACATCGACCTGCGCCGGCGCACCCAGGCGGGCCTCAACAAGGGCGAAGCCCGCAACGCGCTCGCCCGCGCGCTCTTCTTTAACCAGCTCGGCGAATTGCGTGATCGGCGGTTCGAAAACCAGACTTATCGCGCCTCCGGCCTCAACCTGCTCGTCGCCGCCATCATCCTGTGGAACACTCGCTATCTCGAAATGGCGCTGGCTGACATCGGCACGCCCGACGAGATCGCGCGCCACGTCGCGCCATTGGGCTGGGAGCATATCTCGCTGACGGGGGACTATAGCTGGAATGTCGAAGATCGGCCCGATCCGGATGCCTTGCGGCCGCTGCGCGCCGTCAGCTCCCTGCTCGCCGCGTGAAGTTCGCTATCCGTTCGCCCTTAGCGTGCAGATACGTCACTTTCGTGTAGTCACCCC
>NZ_CAJHOG010000036.1:0-3332 GCF_905120495.1 Sphingobium sp. S6
GCTGCGACTGACTTGCATTAGTATATTTGATCCACTAGCGAGCGCAGCAAGCTAGGGGTTTGTTCATGCGCATCATCAGTTCTACTCTGCTCTCCACGACAACACTGTTGTCGGCCATAACCGCTAACGCGCAACCCGCGTCTGCTGAAGCCGAGGCCGAAGGACCGATTGTTGTCACTGCGGCTCGCAGCATCCTTCCTGTCAATGCACTGCCGCTGACGATCGACGTGGTCGACAAGGAGACGCTCGACCAGCAGCTCGCGATTTCCGGTTCAGTGACCGACGCTATAGCAACCCTGACCCCGTCCTTCTCGCCCACCCGCCAGAAGCTTTCCGGCGCGGGCGAAACCCTGCGTGGTCGTTCGCCTCTCTACGCGATCAACGGCATCCCACAATCGACCCCGCTGCGCGACGGCGCCCGCGACGGCTTCACCATCGACGGCTTCTTTGTCGACCGGGTTGAACTGATCTACGGCTCCAACGCGCTACAGGGCATCGGCGGCACCGGCGGCATCGTTAACCAGGTCACGGTCGGCGCGCCGACCGCAGAAGGCCTAGGCGGCCGGGTTCTGTTGCAGGCCACGTCCGACAACAGCTTCCACTCCAACGGGCTCGGCTGGAAGGCCGGCGGCCTGTTCCAGTACAAGGCCGGGGATTTCGACGCGACGATCGGCGCTACCTATGAAAAGCGCGGCGTATTCTATGACGGTCAGGAACGTCGCGTCGGCCTGAACCTGACGCAGGGCGAGACGCAAGACTCGCGCACGACCAATTTCTTCGCGCGCCTTGGCTACGCGACTTCAGCGACCGGCCGGATCGACCTGATCGCCAGCCGCTTCGAGCTGAAGGGCGGCGGGGATTTCGTAGCGGTCGCGGGCAACCGCAACGCCGGCCTGCCGACCAGTGCGGTCCGCGGCGCTCCTCCGGGCGATCCGGCGGCCAGCCGCACCGAAAGCATCGCGCTGTCCTACACCGACACTGAGCTGCTCGGCGGCAATTTCATCAGCCAGATATTCTTCAACCGCTCGCGCGATACGTTCGGCGGCGAGATAGCGCCCATCGCGACCTTCCAGGACCCGGCTCTCGCGCCCGTCAACACGCTGTTCGACCAGTCGCAAAACCGCTCGCGCAAAGTCGGTGCGAAGTTCAGCTATGAGCGCGCGATGCCGGGCTTCGAAGCGCTGACTGCGACGCTTGGCTTCGACGCTCTCTGGGACAAGACCGAGCAGCGGCTGATCGCCACGGACCGCGTCTGGGTGCCCCCGGCCGAGTTCCGGAGCCTCGCCCCCTTCGCCCAGGCCAATCTCAAGTTGTTCGATGGTCTGGTGCGCATCGCTGGTGGCGCACGCTGGGAAAATGTCCAGATCAAGATCGACGATTATCACACGCTGGCGTCAACAACCTTTGTCGCTTGCTCGGCCAGCTTGCCGGCTGGCACGCCTTGCGGCACGTCGACCTATGGCGGCGTCGCCGTTGCGGGCGGCAAGCCGAAATTTGACGATCTTCTGCTGAACGGCGGCGTCATCATCGAACCATGGGAAGGCATCCGCGCTTATGCCAGCTATGCCGAGGGCTATACCGCCCCCGACGTGGGCCGCATCGCGCGCTCCGTCAATCTTCCCGGCGTCGATATCGACAGCTACCTTGCCATTGAACCGATAGTGTCAAACAACCGGGAGATCGGCGTTGAAGTGAAGCGCGGACCGATCGACGCATCGGCCACCTATTTCTGGTCGTCAAGCGACAAGGGGCAGCTTCTGGTCCCGGGCCTCGGGCGCAACTTCGACGTGCAACGTCAGCGCATCAAGATCGAAGGCATCGAAGTCAATCTGCGCAGCGAGACACCGATCAAAGGGCTGAAGCTCGGCATCGGCTACGCTCATATCGAGGGGCGCTACGACAATAACGCGGATGGCGTGGTGGATACCGATCTCGATGGCGTGAACATCTCACCCGATCGCGTCAACCTATTGGCTACATTCAATCGCGGGCCGGTTTCGGCGATTGTCCAGACGCAGTATTTCCTGTCGCGCACCTTTCATGCCGATCCGGGGCTCACGCAGCCCGACCGGCGCAACAATTTCGCAGGCTATCACGTCACGGACGCCAGCCTCCGCTATCAGACCGGCTTTGGCGGGCTGCGGCTGAGCGTGCAGAACCTGTTCGACAAATTCTACATCGACTATAGCAGCGACACGCGGCTGCCGACCGATAATCTTGCTTATTTCGCGGGACGCGGTCGCACCTTCACCCTGAGTTGGGATTACAGCTTTTGAAGACGCTCGATCTCCTGCATCGCTGGCTTGGCGGATTGATCGGCCTTGTTCTGGCAGTGCTGGGGTTTTCGGGCGCTCTGCTGGTGCATAAGGACGCCTGGGTGCTGCTGCCGCATGCATCCGACACCCAGGTGCAGGAAACGAACGCCATCGCTGCGGCCGTCGAACGTATCATGGCGGATCCTGCCACCCGTCCCGAGATGATCACCTTTGCCGGACAGGATTTCGGCCTCAACCGGCTGCGTTTCGCGGATGGTCGTGGCGCCTATACCGATCAAGCGGGCAATCTGGTTGCGCGCTGGAACAGCCAATGGGAGCGGCCGGAACTCTGGCTGTTCGACCTTCATCATCATCTGTTTGCAGGCGACACGGGAGAATCGGTGATCGGCATCGCCGCAATCGCCGGGCTGTTCTTCATCATTTCGGGCATCATCCTGTGGATCCGCACGCGCAAGACGTTCGAGTTCCGCCTTCTGCCCAAGCGGATGAGCCGGCCGGCAATCCTGCGCCATCATCGTGATCTGGGGGTGGTCGCGGCACCGCTACTGATATTGGCGCTGCTGACCGGCGCCATATTGGTCTTCCGTCCGATGGCGGCCCTTGTTCTGGGACCCGCCGCCCCCGCCCAGATCGACGCCAGTCTCAAGGCGCCTTCTGTTCCGCATGTTCCGCTTGCGGCAAAGCCTGACTGGCGTGCTCTTATCGAGGAGGCCCGGGCGCATTTCCCAAGCGCCGAAGTGCGCAGCCTGTCGCTCCCCCGGCAAGGCAGCGGCCTCGTAACCTTGCGGATGAAGCGGCCGGACGAATGGCTGCCAAACGGGCGCACAACCTTGTGGTTCGCGGCGAACGATGGTCACCTGATAAAGGCCCGGGATGCGGCGCGCCTGCCCCAAGTCGTGAAGATCTACAACATGCTTTACCCGCTTCACGCCGCCAAGGTCGGAGGCCTGAGCTATCGGTTGGTAATGACCTTCGCTGGACTGGCATTGGGGCTGCTGGGGACGTTGACCCTCTGGTCATTTTGGTTCGCGAGAAAACGCGTCAAACGTCCGGTGC
>NZ_CAJHOG010000037.1:0-3136 GCF_905120495.1 Sphingobium sp. S6
TCGGCGCAGAGCGACAGCCTACCTCTGACTGCCGCCAATCTTTGCAACAGAGCCTCCCGGACCGTTCGGGCATGCAGGAAATTCATCGAGTCGATCCTTCGTCGTCCTGGGTGGGGCTATTATAGCTTGCATGGGTGACAAATTCTGTCGCTGCCGATGGACCGCTCGGCTCGGCGATGGTCAGCGTCTGTCTGCTGGGTGCAACCGGAAGGAGCAACGCCATCAGGTTCCTTGTCCGTTGTCGGCTTCCTGGTCGGCGCGCGGGGCCGAGCAAGCCCGCATAGCGGGCTTCTCCACTGCGTTGCGACCCTCCGGGTGCACGACCCCGCTATGACGCCGCCCTTGGGGCGCCTGTCGGAAGGCCCCGATGGGCGGGGCTGATCCAGACCGGAGTCACAGCCATGCCGCAGCCTTCTCAACAATCGGCAGACCGAGCCGAGCGGATCGACCGCATCGCCGCACTGAATGACAGCCTGCGGAGATCTATTTGCAGCCCTGGCCGAAACCAGATCGTCATGACCGCGGGCGTTGCCGCGCTGGTCGGGGATGTTTCCCTCTTCCGCGGATTTCGCAGACGCGCTGAGATCCTGCGCACGGTGCGAAACTATGACAGCTTCAATTCCGACAACGATCCATTGGGCGAGCATGATTTTGGTCGCTTCGAATATGGCAGCGCCATTCTCTACTGGAAGATCGACTATTATGATCTCGAGCTTGCCTGGGGCTCACCCGATCCAGCCAATCCCGACGTCACCACTCGGGTTCTGACGATCCTACTCGCCGAAGAATACTGATCGGCACGGCCATCCCCCTGACCGGGGGGATGGCCGTGAAAAGTCTGCTTGAGCAGACTGCGCGCAAAGGATCTCCAAGCGCCAAGCGCGCTTGAGGAGGGGAGGGCGCACTGGAGCGTCGCCCCCGTGCGGCCAGTGCAAAGCTGTGAGCCGACGCGGGATCAGACCGTTTGAGGAGCTACCGTCATGTCCGCTTATTTCGCCGCCCATCCCGATCACGCGATCCTCTTTGCGTTCGGCTGTTTTGCGCTCACCGTCTACCTGTTCCGCTATGTCGGTCCCGGCATTGGCGGTGGCGGCGACTGGTCATCGCGTGACCATTATGAGCGCAATCTACGCGATGGTCCGGACGACTATTGTTGAGCTGGCCGCACCGATGAGAACGATCGCCGTGAGCCTTCTCAAGGGCGGGGTAGGCAAGACCTTCCTCGCCACGCATCTCGCCTGGTATCTGGCCGAACCGGCAGGACGCCGGGTCGTGTTCGTCGACCTGGACCCGCAAGGCAGTTCGTCGCGCCGTCTGGCCCGCGAGCGGCCGGGTGGCTTCGCGGCCGATCTCTTCGATCCATCGGCGGCGTTTGCCGCCGATGGCCGGGTCGGGCTCACTTTGCTCGCCGCCGACCAGCGTTTGCAGATGATCAAGTCGGCGCAGGATGTGCGCGACTTTCTCGGCCGCTTTCCTGCGCTTGCGCCCCATTTCGACCTCTGCGTGATCGATACCGGTCCCAAATGGGATGAGCTGACCCTGAGCGCTCTCGCGGTCGCCGATGCAGTGATCGCGCCGGTCCAGGTCGCCGAAGATTCGGTCGAATGCGCCAAGATGCTGCTGACCGCGCTGCGCAAGGCCGAGGCGGCGAGGGCAGGGCGCAAGATCGATTTCCTCGGATTGCTGCCATCGATGGTCAACCCGTTCGACCGGCGCGAAATAGACAATGCCGTCAAGCTCGCTCACGCGGTGGGCGAGCGGCTGATGTTCCCTGCGTTCATCAAGGCGCGACCGACCTACAAGCATGCGGCGGAAAATCATCGACCGGTCTGGATGGAGAGTGGTGGCGGCGCCAAGGCGGCGGCCGAGGAAATTCGGCCGATCCTCGCCGAGATCGAACGGCGACTTGGTTCAGCGCCAGCGGCCGCCACCTGATGGGTAAGTTCGATGAACGCATCGAGGAGTTTGGCCTGCTCGTCGGCGCGCATGAAATGGCGCGCCGGGTCGAGGATATTCCTTTGGAGCGGGTGATCCCCGACCCCGGCAATCCCCGGCGCAGTTTCGACGATGACGCCCTGGCCGAGCTTGCGGCCTCCATAGCGGCCCGCGGGGTCTTGCAGCCGATCACGGTTGCGCCCGCCGACGCCGCCGGCTTGCATCGCATCCGTTTGGGCGAGCGGCGCTTTCGTGCCTCCCAGCTCGCGGGCCGGGTGACGATCCCGGCGATCGTCGTGGCCGAGGGGGAGGGAACCCATCTGCTCGCCGATCAGATCGTTGAGAACGATCAGCGTGCGAACCTGTCTTCGGTCGAGCTCGCTCATGCGATTGCCCGTATGCTCAAGGGCGGCATGAGCCAGGTCGAAATCGCCGCTGCGCTGGGCCGCTCCAAGCAGTTCGTCTCGCTCTATGCAGCCTATGGTGACATGCCTGCCTATCTCAGGGAGGTGCTCCCGCGCGCGCCGATCCGGCTGCTCTATGACCTGCATCGCACAGCCAGGGATTATCCTGCGGAAGTCGAGGCCTATGTGGGCGCCTGGGATGAGAGCGGCGCGACATTGGCGGAAGGCGCGCGGTTCATTGCCGGGCTGAAGAGTAAGACGGACGTTCCCAGCATTGAGGCAGCGCCGATGCAGGCCGCGGCGGTGACCGTCGCCCGTCCCCAACCGCGGGCAGGGACTGAGCCAGTCGCGCGACCAGGGGAGCAAACGCCAGAGGCCAGCCTTGCCGTTGAAGTCGATGGCCGTCCCGCGCGTCTTGTCCTTGGCCCGCGTGTTGTCGTGATCTTCGGCGATGGTTCTCGGCAAGAGGTGGCGACCGAACGACTTTGCGCCGCGTCTGAGGGACGTCCCGACGCCGCGATGCTCTGATCCTCTTCCTCCGCGTTCGCATATCCTGTTCGTGTGGATGTCGGCCGCGCCCCTTTCGGGGCGCGGCCTTTTCCGTAGGTCCGAGCTGGGGCGGCGCCGTTGGCGCCGCCCTTCGTGGATCAGGCGTAAATGATAGGCGCATTTTACCAAATAGTGTCGAAGTCTGCTCAAGCAGACTATCAGATGAGTTGAGTGAAGGTGAGGGCCGGATAGGTGTAGGCGATTGCAAAGATACTGGCCTCTGCTCGCAAACAGCGCGGATTTCTGCT
>NZ_CAJHOG010000038.1:0-2664 GCF_905120495.1 Sphingobium sp. S6
TCGGCGCAGAGCGACAGCCTACCTCTGACTGCCGCCAATCTTTGCAACAGAGCCATTGAGCTTATGTTGATAATGCTGCCTCGCCCAAGAGGGGCCATGCGGCGGGCAACGGCCTGGCCGACGCGCCAGACGCCGGTCAGGTTGGTATCGAGAACCTGTGCCCAATCTTGTTCCGTCATATCGAGAAAAGGCGCGGTCGCCGCGACGCCGGCATTGTTGACAAGGATCTGGATCGGGCCGAGCTCGTCCTCGATCCGTGCGACGGCCGCATCAACGCTGGCCCGATCGGTAACATCGAGCGCTACGGCAAGTGCTTTGCCGCCTTGGTCGGTAATCGCCTTTGCCGTGTCCGCGACCCGGTCGATGCTGCGCGCCGCGAGGGCGACATGTGCGCCGTTCGCCGCGAGCAGCAGTCCGAAATGGCGCCCAAGACCGCTCGATGCGCCGGTCACCAATGCGATACGGTCCTGGAGAGGATATACTTCGGACATGATCACCGGTCCTGTTTTCCGCAGAGGATATCTCTTTGGCTACCCCGCAGGCGGCCGTGAAAAGCGTTCGCCTTAGCGGAGCGTCTCGTTGAGCCACCTCAGTCCCGCCTCGGCGGCCATCATGCCTCTCGCCTTGTCGGAATAGAGCGTTATGTGGGTCGTGTGCGGCAACACCACAAGTTCCTTGCGGGGGCAAGGAATGGCATTGAACGTATCGATTTCAAGATCCCATAGGGTAATATCGTCCCCTTCGGCAACCACCATCATGACAGGTGTGTTGATGACGCGACCAACAAAGCTGTTCACATTGTAATTTAGGAGCAATTCGACCGATTCGACAGTGCTCTTGTTCTGATAGAGCGGCGCGTCATTTTTCTTGATCTCGTTAAAGACAATTTCCGCTTCCGGCACCGGCCAGCAAGGAATGTCATTGACGTAATCAATGGTGGCGTGCGGCAAATAGAGTTGCTCACCGGGCTTTTCATAACGTAGCGCGCGATCATCGGCGATCAGCTTCAGAAGTTGGCGCCAGCCGTTTACGCCATGGATACGACGCATATTCTCATATCCGTCGATAACGGGAACATGGCTGATGACCGTTTTCACCCGCTCGTCGATCGCTGCAAGGATGATGACATGGCCGCCGGAATAGGAAATGCCCCAGGCCCCGATCTTGTCGGGGTCGACCGCAGGGTGGCGCTCGAGGAAGCTGATGGCGTTCTGATAATCCCGGATCTGCGCCCAGGGATCCAGATGCTGGCGATTGTCGCCGCCACTGACCCCGAGGTTGCGATAGTCGATGATGAGCGCGTTAAAGCCATTTTCAGCGAACTTCTGCGCATAGGTCGGCATCGTGACCTCACGCACATAGCACCAGCCGCCAGCGAGCACGACAGTGGGCCGACGCCCGCCTTCGTCGGGTGTGTAGAGCCAACCCCGAACAGTATCACCTTCGGACTGGAACTCTACGTCGAGCCTCTGCACCATTACCCTTGCCCTCCCTCGCTTAATTAGAGCCGCGGCCGGACGGTCGCGCCGTGGCGCCCATCCTCATCGCTATCATTGCCCTAACTAAGTGACCAACTGGTAACGTGTCAAGATAGCTTCTCTGCGCCTCCAGAGCTTGGCACCCGATATGCATGGGCCTCGGCCCAATGGGGCCGAGGCCGTGCCGTTAACTTATTTGAAAGCAGGAAGTTTTGCCGGGTTCAGCCTATCGACGCTACATCAAGGGGAGAAGGCCTTTTTTTGGTGGCCCTGGCCAGTCGTGGCTTGCGGACGCGGCGCTGGGGAGGAGCCACCAGCCCGGGATAAATGTTGACGACCCCATCCAGAAACAGAATAATTTCCATCTCTACCCAGGCATCGACGTTTTCAGGCGTGTCGACCCCATATATGAATTTCCGGACGCCGAGATAAAAGATGCGCGAATTGACGCCAAGCACGAGTTCGGATTCGTTCTGTGTGAGAGGCATCTCTTCAATCGTAGGCAGGCCAAGATCGTGACGAAATTCGGCGCAAACCGGCCTGACGAGATGTTCTTGCATGAAAGAATACCAGCGACCGTTTATGTCGGATCCCTTAAGACCTGCGAACATGAATAGGCGGACCCAGTCATAATTAAGCACTGTCTGGGCGAGCGCCTGGTATACATTTACCAGCCGCTCTCGCAACGGAACATTGCGGTTGCTGATTACAATTTCCCAGTATGGATTCCACCGGCCGATGAATACTTCCTGATACACGCGTTCAATCAGTGCGTTCTTGCTGGCAAAATAGCGAAATAACAAAGGGTGCGTGATGTTCAGCCGCTTCGCTAGCTCGCGTGTGTCACCACCAAACCCTACTTCCGCGAAGAATTGCACGGCGCCTTCCACGATAAGCCGCTCGCGTTCGGCGCGCGGCAACCGCGGAGTGTCGGTCTGCGTTTTCTTACGCGGGGTCGTCACCTCATTCCCTTCTTTCATAACCAAGCGCCTTGGCGCCGATGCCAATGGTCGTGAATGCTAAAAAATGACCGGCTGGTCAAGTGCATAGGCGGATGCTTCGCTCCAGCTGACGGCGGTGCGCGCTGAATACGCGCCGCCGCTGGAAGAGGTCCTTACTCTGTGAGTTGTTGGGGTGACTACACGAAAGTGACGTATCTGCACGCTAAGAGCGAACAAATCCGGTA
>NZ_CAJHOG010000039.1:0-2435 GCF_905120495.1 Sphingobium sp. S6
CCGTCCAATCTCCGCCAAGCATGCTCAAGCTTCACGATTTTTGCAACAGAGCCGGTCGATCTGCAACGCGATGCGCTCACGGCCGCTGGTGTCGATCAACGGCACCTCTACTCCGACAAGGCTTCCGGTGCGCGCGACGATCGCGCCGGCCTGAAAGCCTGCCTCGACTACATGAACGCCGGCGACACGCTGGTTGTCTGGAAGCTCGATCGGCTCGGCCGCTCGCTGCCGCACCTGCTGGCGATCGTCACCGACCTCAAGGAACGCGGCATCGCCTTCCGGTCGCTGACCGAACAGATGGATACCACCACGCCGCATGGCGAGTTGCTGTTCTCGCTGTTCGGCGCGCTCGCCCAATACGAGCGAGCGTTGACGCGGGAGCGGATCATGGCGGGCCTGGCCGCCGCAAAGCGGCGGGGCCGACAAGGTGGACGACCGCCGACGATCGCCGCGGAAAAGATGCAGTTGATAGTTGCCGCTCTGTCCAATGGGGCCAGCAAAGCGTCGGTTTCTCGCACGTTCAGCGTGCCGCGATCAACATTGACGGACACGTTGGAGCGGATCGGGTGGTCAGCGCCGGTCAAGGATACGCCTTGAATAACGACAAAAATATAATTATATTCCCGTCATGTTATCCATGCGCTTTTCCTGGCACCCAGCCAAAGCCGAGAGCAATCTGAGAAAGCATGGCATCAGTTTCGAGACGGCCGCCAGCGCCTTCGCAGACCCCTTTGCGCTTAGCGTGCATGATCGGATCGAAGGCGGCGAGCAACGATGGCAGACCTTGGGCCTGGTCGAAGGACATTTACTCCTGCTGGTGGCCCACACCGTCGCTGAGGATGACGACGACGGCGAATATGTGGAGATCATCCATATCATTTCGGCCCGAAAAGCCGATCGAAAGGAAAGACGACGTTATGAAGAAGAAAGACGCTGATACCGTCCGCTTCCAGCTCGATCCGGGCAATCTGCCCCCCTTGACCGAGGCACAGAAGGCCGAGCTGGATGCCCTGCAGGCGATGCCGGATAGCGGTATCGACTATAGTGATGCCCCGACGCTGACAGAGGATTTCTGGAAGACCGCCGAGCGTGGACGGTTCTATAAGCCGATCAAGCAGCAGGTAACGGCGCGGCTCGACGCCGATGTGCTTGCTTGGCTCAAATCCCAGGGCAAGGGCTATCAGGCTCGCATGAACGCAATCCTTCGGCGCGAGATGTTGGCGGCTGCGAAGGAGCGCCGACACGCTTGACGTGCAGGCCGCAGATGGATGCCGCTTTCACGGCCGGGAGTAACCCGGCCCGGCGTAGGCGCGCGAAGCCGCCAGAGTTGCGGCAATCATGTGTTTTTCGCTATGCTCTTTCTTCTAAAATAGCGACCGGTGAAAAATCCGATCCACGCAATTGCTGGAACAAGCCAAGGCCAAAAGGAAGATAAGAGTAGAATCATGTCGCCCCAGCGGCTCCGAGCAATAGCGTTAATGCAGTCGATCCCAATGTTATCGGAGTAGCGACAAATATTCCGAATTTTTGGTTTGCAAATGATACGAGCGAACAGACCAGTAAGATCACGAATATATCTGGCCAAAATTCACCCAACATACGTATCACGTTGTCTTTCTCCACGAACAGCCATCTACATGCGGCGCACTGCAACCCTAAGTCCAAGAAATCCGTCAAGTAACGAAATTTTGTTAAGAGTCTGTCTTGAATCTCATGGGTAACGAGCGATGCGTCGGATGAGGACGATGGCAGCGGCGGCATAGAGGAGCGCGGTTGCGGATTTGATGGTCCGCTCGAAGTCTTTGGCCAGACGGCGATTGCGGTTGATCCATGCGAAGGTGCGTTCGACGATCCATCGTCTGGGATGGACGACGAAGCCGGTCTGATCGGCGAATTTGCGGACGATTTCGATCGTAATGGAGGTGGCGTCCCGGACGCGATCGCTGTTGTAGGCGCTGTCGGCATAGGCGCGCGCGACGAAGGGATGCCGCTGGTGAGACTGCTGGAGCAAGGGCACCGCGCCATCGCGGTCCTGCACATCGGCAGGATGGACCAGTATGATAAGGGCGCGACCATCGGTATCGACCATTGCATGGCGTTTGCGTCCCATGGTCTTCTTGCCTGCGTCGTAACCACGAGGTCCGCCTGCTTCGGTGGTCTTCACGCTCTGGCTGTCGATGACTGCCGCGGATGGTGCTGGTTCTCGCCCTGTCCGGATGCGATCGATCCGAACGAGATGATGATTGAGGCTTTCGAATACCCCATCGTCGCGCAAGGTGCAGAACCACTGGTATACCGTGCGCCATGGCGGAAAACTGTCGGGCAAAAGCCGCCAGGGACATCCTGCCCGTAGCAGATAGAAAATGGCTTCGACGATTTCGGGGTGACTACACGAAAGTGACGTATCTGCACGCTAAGAGCGAACAAATCCGGTA
>NZ_CAJHOG010000040.1:0-1694 GCF_905120495.1 Sphingobium sp. S6
AGGCCGCTTCCGCCGCCTGCCAGTTCCTTGGCGATGGAGCCGACCATGTCCTTGGCATCGCCGAACAGCATCTGGGTGTTGCTGTTATAGTAGATCGGGTTGTCGATCCCGGCAAAGCCTGCGTTCATCGAACGCTTGATGACGAACACCGACTTGGCCTTGTCCGCCTCGATGATCGGCATGCCCGCGATCGCGCTCTGGGGATCGTCGCGTGCCGAGGGGTTCACCGTGTCGTTCGCGCCGATGATCACCGCAACATCCGCCTGCGGCAGTTCCGGGTTGATGTCGTCCAGGTCCACCAACTGCTCGTAAGGCACATTGGCTTCGGCCAGCAGCACGTTCATATGGCCGGGCATGCGGCCCGCCACCGGGTGGATCGCGAACTTGACGTCCACGCCCTTCTTGGTGAGCGCCTGGTAAAGCTCGCTGACCTTGTGCTGCGCCTGCGCGACGGCCATGCCATAGCCAGGCACGATCACCACGGTGCCGGCATTTTCCAGCTGCATCGCGGCTTCCTCGGCCGAGGCGGAGCGGACGACGCGGTCGTCCTTGCCGCCAGCGGCGCCAGCCACGACATTGCCGAACCCGCCGAACATGACGTTGGCAAAGCTGCGGTTCATCGCCTTGCACATGATGACCGCGAGGATGAAGCCCGACGCGCCGTCAAGCGCGCCTGCCACGATCAGCAGCTTGTTCCCCAGCGCAAAGCCCATGGCGGAAGCGGCAAGACCGGCATAGCTGTTGAGCAGCGCGATGACCGTCGGCATGTCCGCGCCGCCGATCGGGATCACCAGCAGGATGCCGAAGAGCAGGGCGAGCGCCGCGAAAACGGGGAACAACCAGGTCTGCGTCGGATCAAGCGCCAGCGTGACGCCGATCACCACCGCCGCCAGCGCCACCGCGCCATTGACGATACGCTGGCCCGGGAAGGACACCGGGCGGCTGCCCATCAGTTCCTGAAGCTTGGCAAAGGCGATGATCGAGGCCGTGCAGGTCAGGAAGCCCAGCAGGATTTCGAACATCAGCGCCCACATGATGAAGCCGCCGGCATATTCGGCATGGGCATGCTTGTAATATTCGGCAGCACCAATGAGGCCGACCGCAAGCGCGCCGAAGGCGTGGGAGATGGCGGTCCGCTGCGGGATCGCCGTCATCGGCATCAGCAGCGCCATCGGGATACCCGCGGCCGCGCCCGCGATCATCGCGATGATGATCAGGTTGTAGTCGACCACCTCATGCTGGACCAGCGCGCCGATGATGGCGATGACCATGCCGATCTCGCCCGCGCGCACGCCGCGCCGGGCCGTCGAGGGATGGCTCATCCACATCAGCGACAGGATGAACAGGGCCGATGCGGCAATCGCCGCGAAAGGTACGAAGGCGTCCATCTGTTACTTCCCCCGCGGCTTGAACATCTTGAGCATGCGATCGGTGATCATGAACCCGCTCACCAGGTTCACCGTCGCACAAAAAACCGCGATGAAGCCCAAGGTCTTGGCAAGAGGCGTCGCCCCTTCCTCACCCGTGATCGTGATCGCCCCCACAATCACCACCGCCGCAATCGCATTGGTCAGCGACATCAGCGGCGAGTGCAGCAATGGCGACACCTTCTTGATCAGCTGAAAACCAAGAAAAGCCGCCAAAATGAAGACGAACAGATAATCTGCATTCAATGCGTTCACTGACTTATCCCC
>NZ_CAJHOG010000041.1:0-1676 GCF_905120495.1 Sphingobium sp. S6
ATGAAGATCCTTGTGCCCGTGAAGCGGGTCATTGACTATAATGTGAAGCCGCGGGTGAAGGCGGATGGGACGGGCGTCGATCTGGCGAACGTCAAGATGAGCATGAACCCGTTCGACGAGATCGCGGTCGAAGAAGCCATCCGCCTGAAGGAAAAGGGCGTGGCGACCGAGGTGGTGGCGGTGTCGATCGGCGTTGCCAAGGCGCAGGAAACGCTGCGCACGGCGCTGGCCATGGGTGCGGACCGTGCGATCCTGATCCAGACCGATGACGAGGTTGAACCGCTGGGCGTGGCCAAGCTGCTCGCCAAGGTGCAGGAAGAGGAAGGCGCTGGCCTGATCATCCTGGGCAAGCAGGCGATCGACGATGACAGCAACCAGACTGGTCAGATGCTGGCCGCTCTGCTGAACCTGCCGCAGGGCACCTTCGCTTCGAAGGTCGAGGTAGAGGGTGACAAGGTCAGCGTGACCCGCGAAGTCGATGGCGGCCTGGAGACGGTGAAGCTGAACGTTCCGGCGATCGTCACCACCGACTTGCGTTTGAACGAGCCGCGCTATGCTTCGCTGCCCAACATCATGAAGGCGAAGAGCAAGCCGCTTAGCACGAAGACGCCTGCCGACTATGGTGTCGATATCGCGCCGCGCCTGGAGACGCTGAGGGTCACCGAACCCGCCAAGCGTTCGGCTGGCGTCAAGGTTGCCGATGTCGATGAACTGGTCGCGAAGCTCAAGGCTCTGGGAGTTGCAGCATGAAGACGCTCGTTTGGGTTGAACATGAGGGCGGCGCCGTCAAGGACGCGACCCTTTCCGCCGTTACCGCCGCTGCAAAGCTGGGTGAAGTGCATCTGCTGGTCGCTGGCGCTGGCGTCGGCGGCGTGGGCGAGGCTGCTGCGAAGATTGCGGGCGTGGGCAAGGTCCATGTCGCCGATGACGCGGCCTTTGGTCATGCGCTCGCCGAAAATGTCGGGCCGTTGATCGTCGAACTGATGGGCCATCATGACGCGTTCGTCGCGCCTGCCACCAGCAACGGCAAGAATATCGCGCCGCGCGTGGCGGCTCTGCTGGACGTCATGCAGATCAGCGACATTCTGTCGGTGGAAAGCGAAGACACGTTCACGCGGCCGATCTATGCGGGTAACGCGATCGCGACCGTCAAGTCGAAGGATGCGAAGAAGGTCATCACCGTTCGTGGCACTGCTTTTGAAAAGGCGGCGCGCGAGGGTGGTTCGGGCGCGGTGGAAGCGGTTGCTTCGACCGGTAACAAGGGTCTCAGCAGCTTTGTCGGCGCGGAGATCGCCAAGCAGGAGCGTCCGGAGCTGACCTCTGCCAAGATCATCGTATCAGGTGGCCGTGCGCTGAAGGATGGGCCGACTTTTGAAGAGGTGATCTATCCGCTGGCGGACAAGCTGGGCGCGGCGGTCGGCGCTTCGCGTGCGGCGGTGGACGCTGGCTATGTGCCGAATGACTATCAGGTCGGGCAGACGGGCAAGATCGTGGCGCCGGAAGTTTACATCGCGGTGGGCATTTCCGGGGCGATCCAGCATCTGGCGGGGATGAAGGATAGCAAGACCATCATCGCCATCAACAAGGACGAGGACGCGCCGATCTTCCAGGTGGCGGACATCGGACTGGTCGGTGACCTGTTCAAGGTCGTGCCGGAGTTGACTGGCAAGCTGTGA
>NZ_CAJHOG010000042.1:0-1408 GCF_905120495.1 Sphingobium sp. S6
GTCCAATCTCCGCCAAGCATGCTCAAGCTTCACGATTTTTGCAACAGAGCCGGCGCGCGGATCCTGTGGTGCACGCCCGTGTTTGGCCAGGCCGTGGGCACTCAACATATCGATGAGATTCTCGCGGTCTGGTATCCGACTCACAAAACCTTCCTCGATCTTTCGGATGCGCCCGGGGCTAAGGAAAGCTACCGCCTGAGAGGCGCCTGCGTGGCCTACGCCGTCATCCATCGATGCTCCGGCAGCAACTCTCCGCTCGACGGCAATGGCTAGAACGATTCCTCGATTGACATGATATTCATCATGCGATATGCATCGCCGACCGGGCAGACCAGAAAATCGCTCAAGGAGAATATCGATGAGCCTCGGCGCAAAGCCATTTGGCGAGAAGAAATTCATTGAGATCAAGGGCCGGCGCATGGCCTATATCGATGAAGGGACCGGCGATCCGATCCTCTTCCAGCACGGCAATCCGACGTCGTCCTATCTGTGGCGCAATATCATGCCGCATTGCGCCGGGCTGGGACGGCTGATCGCCTGTGACCTGATCGGCATGGGCGATTCGGACAAGCTCGATCCGTCGGGGCCCGAGCGTTATGCCTATGCCGAGCATCGTGACTATCTCGACGCGCTGTGGGAGGCGCTCGATCTCGGGGACAGGGTTGTTCTGGTCGTGCATGACTGGGGGTCCGTCCTCGGCTTCGACTGGGCCCGCCGCCACCGCGAGCGTGTACAGGGGATTGCCTATATGGAAGCGGTCGCCATGCCGATGGAATGGGCGGATTTTCCCGAACAGGATCGCGATCTGTTTCAGGCCTTTCGCTCGCAGGCGGGCGAAGAATTGGTGTTGCAGGACAATGTTTTTGTCGAACAAGTTCTCCCCGGATTGATCCTGCGCCCCTTAAGCGAAGCGGAGATGGCCGCCTATCGCGAGCCCTTCCTCGCCGCCGGCGAAGCCCGTCGACCGACCCTGTCTTGGCCTCGCCAAATCCCGATCGCAGGCACCCCGGCCGACGTGGTCGCGATCGTCCGGGACTATGCCGGCTGGCTCAGCGAAAGCCCGATTCCGAAACTCTTCATCAACGCCGAGCCGGGATCCCTGACCACGGGCCGAATGCGCGACTTCTGCCGCACATGGCCAAACCAGACCGAAATCACGGTCGCAGGCGCCCATTTCATCCAGGAGGACAGTCCGGACGAGATTGGCGCGGCGATTGCGGCGTTTGTCCGGCGATTGCGCCCAGCATAATCCGGAACCGGCTCATTTTCTAAGATCCGAACAAACCACAGACGCGGCGACGCCGATCACCCGCGCAGGACAATAGGAGAGACCGACATGAGCGACGACATTTTTGGCTCTGTTGCAAAGATTGGCGGCAGTCAGAGGTAGGCTGTCGCTCTGCGCCGA